>JAITLO010000003.1 GCA_031277855.1 Acidovorax sp.
GTAGTCGCGCTGCACCTGGCGGGCGGTGCGCACGTTCTCGGTATAGACAAAGCGGCGCAGCGCGGGCTGGGGCTGGTCGCCACCTGCAGCGGGGTTGTAGCGCACGGGCTCGCCCTGCAGCCGGTCGTAGATAAACAGGCGGTCGCAGTGGATGAGCTTGTGGCCCTGGGCCGTGTGCTGAAAGGCATGAAAAAAGCCTTCTTCACGCAGAATGCGTTCGACAAAGTCGTAGTCGCTGTCGCCGGCCTGCACGCAGTATTCGCGCACCAGGTGTTCGTTGGTGATGTGCTGGGCGTAGTCCAGCGTCACACCGTGGGGCTGGAGCACGGCCTTGGCGATCTCGGGCACGCTCAGCGTCTGAAAAATGCGCCAGTCCGAGGAGAGCCGCAACCGTGCCAGGCGGGGCTCGACCACGGCGGCGTAGCGCGTGCGCCGAAAGCCGGTGTCGCCCTGCACAAAGGACGAAATCACGCCATGCACATGGCGCACGGCCTGGTCGCCTTGCCAGATGGTGAACAGGCCATCGCAGTCCAGCACCTTGGCAAAGTCGATGGCGGGGTTGTGGCTGGCCAGATCCAGGTGCAGCGCAAAGGACTCGGACAGGCCCTCGTGCAGCGTGAACTCCACCACCTCGAAAGAAAGCTCACCCACGGTGAAGCTGAAACGCAGATCGGATTGAATAGCCATGGAAAATCCTTGCTGCCCCATAGCGGGGCCGCTTGCAAAGAGAAAGAAAAAACGAGCGGATCAGGTTCTGGAGAACTGCCCCCCGCAGGAGGAATACACCGTGCAACCGCAGACCAGCTGGGCGGGCTCAAACACCAGGGGCCGGCCGTTGTGCACCGCCCCACCGTCTCCGCCCGACACCAGCGGGTAAGTGCCTTTGTGCTTGGGGCAACGTGCGTGGTCGCCCAGCAGGCACTGGGGCTTGCCATCAATGGGAAAACCGCTGGCTTCAACCATTGTTCCGCCGCCGGAATGGGAATCGCCCCAACGTATGGCGCCTCTGGACATCCATCACCTCCTCGGTATGACTTGAAATGGGTTTCCCGTCCTCAAGGCTTGAGGATGTTGTCCAGCGACTGCAGCACCAGATCGGTTGTGCCGGCCAACTTGAACGAGAAGATGAGATAGGCCACGAGCAACACCACGCACAGCACCACCCAGGGCGTCCACAGTGGCCACTGGCGGCCCATGCGGTAGCTGCGCGCCACCACGTTCTGGGGAATTTCGGTCAGCTGCTCGGGAGCATCACCGCGCAGCGGGCGCAGCACATGGTGGAGCTTGCCGATGACGGTGTTGAGCGAGTCCTTGTGGTTGTGCTGCTGGCCGTACTTGCCCTGAAATCCCAGGCACAGACACAGGTACTTGAACTCCAGCACGTCCTTGTATTTCTCGGCATCCATTTGCATGCGGGCCAGCACGGTGAAGAATTTCTCGCCCCCCCAGGTCTCGTTGTGGTGGTAGCTGAGCAGTGAGCGTTCTCGCCACACCGAGCTATTGCCCCAGGCAGTGGCCATGACGGCTTCGTCGATAAAGCTGCACAGGGCATAGCGATAGGCCAGTTGGGTGGCGCCGTCATACCCCAGTTGCCGCACCTCTTCGGACAGCGCCGTGATCTGGTCGCGCACGCTGGCGTAGAGCTTGGAGATGCTCTCGCATTTCTCCAGCCGCCGCAGGCGGATGACCAGGCCCAGCAAGGGCTGGGCCGCATCCACCAGCGGATTCAGGCTATGGCCTCGCAGCTGAAAGCTCAGGTCATCGTCATGGTCGATGCGAAACACCGTCTCATACAGCATGCTGCCCTTGTCACCGATATGCTGGGCAGGCTGCGTCCGCAGAAAGTCAGCGGGCGGCTTGGCCTGGTGCTGGGCTTCTGACTGGCTCTCGCCGCCCTGATCGGTGGGAGGTGCCGAGGTCTGCTGCGAAGGGTCTATGCGGTCGTTCCCGATTTGGATAGTGGTCATGTCATTGACTCCGAATGGCCCAGAACTGCAGCTCCAGTTCCGGGAAGTCGCCGGTGATGTGCAGGCCGAAACCGGTGGCCCCCTTTTGCATCAGCTTGGCCCAGTTGCCGTGCGTGCGGTCCAGCTGGAAGTAGGTAAAGCCAGCATGAAACGGCAGGTGGCGGGGTGCGACCGGCAGCGGTATCAAGGGGATGCCGGGCAGCTGCAGGCGGATGAGCTCCAGCAGGGTCTGCATGGATGCCACCTTGGTCTGCTGCACAAACAGCTGGCGCATCTGCTCCAGCGGCATGCGGGCCTTAACGGCCAAGATAAAGTCCGCCGTTTGCAGCAGGCTGGCATCGTTGACCTGTGCGGTGAGCACGCCATGGGTTTGCTTGACCAGGGGCAGGGGCACGGCCCGGGGCTGCAGCACCGTGCTGAGCACGCGTCTCAAAGTTTCTTCCAGCAGGCGAAAGCAGCCCTGGGGGTTGTCATGCTGGTAAGCGGGAAACTCCGGTGGCACACGGCCTTCATCGGTGAAGGTCACCAGCTCACCGCAGGCCTGGCCGCAGGCAAGGTAGGCGTCCAGCGGGCGCACATCCGGGTCGCGTGCCATGTGGCGAAAAAGGTGGTGCCAGCGATTGAGTGCCTGCAGCAGATTGAAGTCGGTGACATCGGCCACCCCCGTCTGGCCCGGCGAGCTGATGCGTTCGGCAATGCTCTTGGCGCGCTCATGCATCAAGGTGGCAATTTCTTCCATGAAGTGCGCCAGTTGGCGAATGGCGCGCAGGTGAATGCCGGTGATGTAGAAACCTTGGTCCATGAGCACGCTGCCATCGGGGCGGCGGTCGAGAATCCGGCCCAGAGCCAGCCCGGTAAACGCACTGCGGTCTTCGCGCTCCAGCGCCAGCTGCAAATGGGGCACGGCCAGGCCCACGGGCACATGGCTGCCCTGCTCGCTGTGGGTGTCGCGCACCTCTTCGGAGCGCAGCACATAGCGTGCATTGCCATAGGTTTCGGGCCAGCGCACCTCGTTCACGCCGTCGGAACGCAGGGGCAGCGTCAAATACACGACCTGGTTGGTGGCCGTGGCATCGCTAATGGACAGCGGCTCCGGGGGCGGTTGGTCATGCGGGATATCGAAGGCCGTGCCATCGGGCATGATGCCGCTGGCCCGCACGATGGCAATCTTGCCAAAGGCCAGAAAGTCCTGGTTCAGCTCCAGTTCGGAAAAACCATAGCAGTACCTGCTGCCCACACGGGCGTTGACGTAATGCTCCAGATAACGATTGGTTTGCTGGAAGTGCTGCGGCTTGACAAACAGTCCTTCGCTCCAGACTACGGGGTTGCGAGTGGTCATGGCTTTGATGGGGTTGGAATGGCGGCCCCGCGAGCGCTGTGAGCGCCGTGCCCGGGGCGATAGGCTTCATCGGTGATGGCCACGCGGGTGTCTTGCAAGGTCACCAGCAAGGCGTATTTGCGTCCGCGCGACTCGATGCGAAAAACGTCGTACCACCGCGCGGCGTGGGGGTCATGGAAATCGGCCACCACGGCCAGATAGCGCGTCTTGGCCTCGACCGGGCTGAATTCAATGAACTTGAACTGACCAGGCGCCAGCACGTAGTCGTCAGCACTCACAAAGGTGCTGCCCAGGGCTTTTTTCGGGTCCTTGCGCACCAGCTCGATGTCTGCACTCTCCAGCATGGAGTCATCCTTGAGCTGAATCACCCGAAAGAAAGCCGGCGTGGAAAACGCGGACATGGGCGGGGACTCGGGTTTTGCCGCAGGCAGGCTGGCCCCCTGGCGATACTGGCCCAGATCCAACGGGACATCGGCTGGGTTATGGGCCGCACGCGCCGAGCGAGCAGCCTGGCTGCCGACACGGGGCTGCGGCGAACCTGCTGCAGACCCCTCTTCGGTCTGCAAGCCTTGCAGCAGGGTCTGCAGCGTGTCGATCAGCTCTCCCTTGCTTGGACTACTCAGGTTCACCGTGTACGAACCGCTCACGTCTTGCTGCTCGGCAGCCTCCGCAGTTTCTGTGGCCGTCGCTGCACTGACAGGGTTGGGGTTAACGTCATGCGCGGCATAAAGGCTGAGCGCAATCTGCGTGGGCCTGTCCTGCGGTTCACCGACGGGAATGGACGGGTTCATCCACACCTGCCCGGTTTTGGACAACAGATTGCCAACGGTGCTGCAGCCCGAAAGCAGCAATGCCGCGCATGCCAGCGTCATGCGTGCCCTCATTGTTCCTCCGCACGCAGCGCCTGGTCATAGGCCTGCTCGAACACCTCCCAGAACAGCTTGTCGAATCCACGCTGGCGGCCGGAGATCATCTCGTTGTAGTAGTGGCCATACATCTCCCAGGCCCAGCCGTCGCTGGTCTGCTGGCGTTGGTGGGCAGGCACATAGCGGCTGAAGCGGCGCTCCAGCTGTTGAGGCGAAAACGCCGCCAGCAAGGCCGTCAGCCCCGCCGCAATCGCTTTACCGCTCGCCCTTTGCTGCAGCTGGATCTGCTGGAGCGACTCTTCGATGGCGGCCGAGGGCGAGAGGTGGACCAGGCTGCGCTCAGCAGAGAACATGGCTCGCACCGTATCGTCAAAGCCCTGGCCCAGGCGCAAGGGGTTGTCCTCAATGGGTTGCAGCGTTCTAGCGGCCGAAGCACGCGCGCCAGGGGCGCCAAGCTCTGTGGCGTGTACGGCCGCCAGACCACGGATGGCGGCCGCCAGGCATTGGCCTGCTTCATGGAGCAAGTCATGGGCCCGCGCCGCATCCAGCGCGCCGACCTGGGCCCCCAGCCCCTCTACCAAGGGAGCGACCAGGCTGGCAGGGTTGCCGCCATGCGTTTGCTGGGCCTGCAGCCATTCCTGTGTCGCGGTCGAATGATGGTTTTTCCCTGACATAGCGGTTTCTCCTGAGACATAAAGCGGGTGGCCGTACACGGCTTCCAGCGAGGTGGCGGCCATATCGGCCTGGGCTGCCAGCGGCGCTGCCCCATGGCCGGCAAGGCTGTTGACGTCCGGCCTGGCCGATGCACTCCATTGCCCGGCCAGATCCAGCGCCCTTAAAGGATCGAGTTCTCCCTGCGGCGACAGCGGCTCGGCCAAAGTCTGAAATGCGGCCCAGTCCGGGCTGGGCGCTGCGGGCTGGAGGACATCGGCATCGGCAGCAATGGGCAGCGCGTCCTGGTAGTCATCCGGACGATGGAGCAGCTCCTCCACGCCGTGCTGAGCCAGAACACGGGATGCATCGGGCAGGCGATGCGCCTCCTCCCCCAAATGCACGGAGATGCGATAAGGCCCCAGGTGCAATATGTCGGCATTGCGCAAGCGCGCACTGGCGCTTTGGCCCAAAGGTCTGGTTTGCCCGTTCAGCAAAGTCTGGCCACTGCGGTCGATGACAAAGTAGCCACCGTCTTCAAACCGGATTTCGCAGTGCAGCGGCTGTATGCGGCCGGCACGGTCACGCAGCAGCCAATCCGCGTCTTGCGCACCAATGCTTCCACCTGCCGGCGTAAAGCTGTGCCTAGGGGCCGTGCCGTGCTGCAAGGCCTCGGGGTTGTCAATGACCAGCACCAGGCTGGGTTCAGTAGAAGCCGTGTTCATGAGCACACCGTCAGTCGAACGCGGGGAGGCCTGCGCAACGCGGGCTGTTCCAGAAAGCTGGTCCAGCCCAGCTCGGAGCCGGCATCCGCCGCAAGGTTGAAGAAAGGGATTTCTTGCTCCTGCAATCCCAGCTCGAGATCGCAGGGCGTCTGGTCGCGCAGCAAAAAGGCGACCAGTTGGCGCAGGCGCTCAAAGTTCTCGCCATGGGGCAGGAACTCACGAAAGCGCTGCTGGCTCAGACCGGTGATGACGATGGTGAACTTGCAGTGGCGCGTGCGCACGCTGCTGCCCACCCGAAAGCTCTCGCCCAGTTGGCCATTCAAGCTGCCCAGCTGCACCTGGTCGCTGGGAGCAATATCGGTGTGGCGCAGCTCAAAGTCACGGATCTCTACCTCCTGCAGGTCGAAACAGTGGGCAATCAGGCCTGCCACCATGGCGGGTGAGCGGCTGCGGTGCACCACCGAGCCTGCAAAGCTCAGCAAGCGGCTCCAGGCAATCGGGGTCGCTCCGCGAATGGCCGAGTTCTCCAGGCCTATCAGGGCAAACAGCCTTTGCGACAGCGGGTCGCTGGCGCCGGGCTGAAAGCGGATGTAGTGGCGGTACTTGCGCCAGGCCTGGTGCAGCAGCGTCAACAGACGGTGGTTGAAGAAGTCGAAAAAAGCGGGGCGTATGCCCACGCCCTGCCCGGCCTCATAAGCCAGCCGCTCGACAAAGTGCGAGGGCAAGGGCGAGTCGGGCCCGTGCATGCCAAAAAATGTGGCCTGCACCAGGTATTGGTGCGGCGCGCCCTGCTCCAGCCGCTGCGCCAACGACACATCGGCGGCCGGAAAACCCATGCCAGCATAGTTGCTCAAACGTATGCGCTGGCGCTCAGGCTCAAAGCTTTCGGCATCCTCCAGGTCGTCACCATGCAGCGCGTACAGGCGCTCGAGCAGGCAGAAGAAATCATGCCCGCTTGCCTCCTCGAGCAACGTGTCGCTCAGATCAACGCCTGGGTTCCGCTGCGCATGGGCCATGCGTAGTGCTCCTGGGTGGTGGTGTTGATCCCTTCCAGCACGTGAAAGGATGAAATGCTGCTGTACAGCGCCAGAAAGTGGCTGAGCACGGTGCCGAACAGGTATAGATCGCCCTCGCAGGAAAATCCGTCCTGGTCCAGCCGGATGACGCTGCGTATGCCGCGTATGGGCAAGGCTCGGAACATCCGGTCCACCGGCGTGGTGACGACCTCCTTCAAGGCATCCAGGCGTTTTTGCAGGGTGCGTCGGCGCTGTATGTCGTGGTGGATGGTGAAGTCGTAGGCGCTGATGACGGCCTTCAACGGCTCGGCCGACAGCAAGGAAAGATAGGTGGGCGAGAGATTGGAGATCAAGCGCCATTGCAGATTGCCATCCAGCACCGGCCGGTATGAGGGCGTGGGGGTTGTCAGGTTGCGGCAGCTGACAAAAGTGGGGGTGTCCGAGGTGCGTATGCACACATCCCCTACCCCCAAGGCCAGGGGCAGATCGCGGTTGGTGCAGGTCAGCGCCAGCGAAACCGTCTCATCGCGGCCTATATAGGCCTGCTCGTCACTGCGCACAAAAGACACCCGGTGCTCCACACCGCCAGCGACCAGCGATGGATCGATACGGGTGCGGTAGTACAAGGTGGTCTTGCCACGCTCATGGTCGATCTGGTGGCGCAGCGACTCAAAAGGCTGGTAGGTGCGCAGCCACTCGCCCCCCTGGCCGCCGCCCTCGTTTTTCCAGCCATCGACCTTGTCGATGCTGAAGATTTCATAGGCCTGTGGCCGCTGGCCAGCCGGCACCAGCCGGTGGTCCACCACCTTGCCGGTCATGCGCACCGGGTCGGCCTCATGCTCGAACAGATTGACCGCAGGGGCGCAATACAGCGCCAGGTCATCGGTGCGCACGCGCACATCCTCGGGCATGGGGCGGGTGAAGTGAAACTCGATGCGCGCGCGCTCCGTGCACTCGTTGGGCCACAGGGCGCGCAGCCCGCGCAGGCTGAAAAACAGGAATCTGCGCGGAAAAAGAAAATACTCCTGCAGGATCCGATAGCCATCCAGGGAGTTTTTGGGGTAAGGCAGCAAGGCCTCATCGGCGGTAAAGCCGGGAAAGCTGATCTGCTGAGGGCTGATCAGGCTGACACGCCCTGCGCACTCCATGCGGATCTCGCCCAAATATTTGGACAGCCACAGGTACAGCGTCAAGGCGGTGTAGTCGCTGCCACTGAGGTAGAAGTCCAGCTGATCACAGTCATAGGTGCTGGGCGGGTTCTGTCCCAGCATGGACAACTCCACACGCACGGTCGACTTTTCCAGAGAGTGCGCATCGCTGACTTCCTCAATGCGCAGCGGGTAGATGCTCACATCCGCGCAGCTGCGGTATTCACACTGGATGCCATCCACCTCCTGGGCCAGGGTGCGTGTGCCCTTGGCGATCACATGGCGCTGGGTGATGGACCTGTCCATAGGCTGGAACTGCATCACGGTAACGCTGGGCAGCGGCCGTAAATAGTTGGGCCACAGCAATTGCAGCAAGGGGTGGGTCAACTCCGGCAGGTCGTCGTCGATCTTCAGGCGCAGCTTGGCCGTCAAAAAGGCAAAGCCCTCCATCAGGCGCTCCACATCCGGGTCGGTCGCCTCATCTCCCAGGTAGCGTGCCAGCTGGGGGTTGTTGCGCGCAAACACACGGCCGAGGCGGTGCATATAGTCCAGCTCTTCCCGGAACTTTCGCTTCAGCGGCATCAAATTTTCTCTTCTGGAGTTGGGACAAGGCGGAGCCCGCGCCACGCGCACAGCGCGGGCGGGCTCGACCTCACCCTAGGTCACATTGATTCGGCGGCTTTGCTGCTGAACCAGCAGATCAATCTCCACCTGCTCGGAGACGTCCTGCATCCACACCAAGCAATGCAGCCGAAATTGCAGGCCATGGGGCTGGCCCAGGGCATTGAGCGGATAGATGTCCTGCACCTGCACCCGTGGCTCATAGGTTTCGATGACGGCGCGGATATCCAGGCAGACCTGGTTGCGCAGATCCACCTGGCTGGCCGCCGCGTCGTTCAAGTCCTGCAAACCAAACCCAGGGCAGCTTTGCGAACCACCCTGGCGGCTGTTGAGCAGATGGGCAAGGTGGGACTTGATGGCCTGTACACGCTCCACCGCCTGGTCCTGCCGCGTGCGCAAGCGCCGGGGCGGCAGGTCGGGGTCAAGGCGTTCGAACAGGCTTCCCTTGCCTGGCGATCGCGGCACGCGTCAGCGCTCCGTCATTCCTTGTCCAGACGGCCAACCAGCGACAGGTTGAAAGCCGCGCCCATGTACTTGAAGTGCGGGCGCAGGGACAGAGACACCTGGTACCAGCCGGGGTTGCCGGAGACATCCTGCACCACCACCTGGGCCGCGCGCAGCGGACGACGGCTGCGCACGTCGGCACTGGGGCTTTCCTGGTCGGCAATGTACTGACGCAGCCAGTTGTTGAGCTCGCGCTCCAGGTCTTGCCGTTCTTTCCAGCTGCCGATCTGCTCGCGCTGCAGCACCTTGATGTAGTGGGCCAGGCGGTTGGGAATGAACATATAGGGCAGTTGCGTGCCCAGCATGTAGTTGGTCTGTGCGGCCTGGCCTTCGGGCGTGTTCTGGAAGACCTTGGGCTTTTGCACCGAGTTGGCAGAGAAGAAGGCTGCGTTGTCGCTGTCCTTGCGCATGGTCAGCGGAATAAAGCCCTCGCTGGACAGCTCGTACTCCTTGCGGTCAGAGATCAGCACCTCAGTCGGGATCTTGGCCTGCAACTGGCCCAGCGACTCATACAGGTGCAGCGGCAAATCGTCCACCGTGCCGCCAGACAGCGGGCCGATGATGTTCGGGCACCAGCGGTATTTGGCAAAGCTGTCGGTGATGCGGCTGGCCAGCAGGTAGGAGGTGTTGCCCCACAGGTAGTTGGCGTGCTGCCCATCGATGGTTTCGCGATAGGCAAAGCTGCGCACCGGATTTTCCAGCGGGTCATAGGGCTGGCGCAGCAAGAAACGCGGCATGGTCAGCCCCAGATAGCGCGCATCTTCCGATTCGCGCAGGCCACGCCATTTGGCAAATCGCGGCCCCTCAAAAATGTCTTTGACTTCCTTGAGGTTGGGAATGTCCTGGAAAGAGTCCAGATTGAGCATCTCGGGCCCGGCAGCACCCAGGAAAGGGGCATGTGCCATGGCGCCCACCGAGGCCACGTAGTTGAGCAGCTTGATATCGGGAGCCGAAGGGCCGAAGGTGTAGTTGCTGACCATGCAGCCAATCGGCTTGCCGCCGAACTGGCCGTAGCCGGAGGTGTAGACATGTTTGTAAAAGCCGCTGCGCGTGATGTCGGCAGCGCTTTCAAAGTCGTCCAGCAGCTCGCTCTTGGTAGCGTGCAGCACCTCCACCAGAATGTTTTCCCGGAAGTCGGTGCGATCCACCAGCAGCTTGAGCCCACGCCATGCGGATTCCAGCTCCTGCAGCGCGCTTTGGTGAAGAATCGCGTCCATCTGCTTGCTGAGCTTGGCGTCGATCTCCGTGAGCATCTGGTCGATCAGCTGCTTGTTCACCGGTTGCTCGCGGTTATCGCTTTTGAGCATCTCCGCAATAAAGGCCGCCACACCGCGCTCGGCCACCGCATAGCCTTCTTGAGCCGGCTTGAGGCGCGTTTGCTCCATGATCTGGGCCAGCAGACCTTCTTGTTGCGCCGGTGCTTGCTTGGTGGCTGCTGCGGCTTGTGCTTTCGTCATCGTTATCTCCTGTGAATACTGGGAACCTGCGCTCAAGCCTTGCCGGGCTCCAGCAGTTGCTCCAGCTCCTTGGCCAGCCGGCTGCGCGATGCCTCATCACCCAACATGGCCTGCATCTGTTTGCGAAAGGCGGGGATGTTGCCCATGGGGCCCTTGAGCGCCACCAGCGCCTCACGCAGCTCCAGCAGCTTGTTCAGCTCGGGCACCTGGCGGGCAATGGCATCGGGGTTGAAGTCTTCGATAGCGCCGAACTTCAGATCCACCCTCAAGGTGTCGTTGTCGCCCCCCTCTTCCAGTCTGGCAGGCACATCCATGGCCAGTTGCAGACCGAACTCGGACATCACCTTGTTGAAGTTGTCCTTGTTGATGTTGACGGCCGTGCGGTCTTCCAATGCGGTCTCTTCTTCGTGCCCCTTGAAGTCACCTGTCACCAGCATCTTCAACGGCAGCTCGACCTCTTCCTGCTCCCCGCCCGTTGCCGGGACATAGCGAATACTGATGCGCTCCTTCGGTGCGACCGAGCCTTGCTTTGCCATGTGCGTTACTCCTTCTAGATTAATAATTTTCTTTTGGCAATTGAAAAATCCATAGAAATTTCCAATCCCCGAAAGTGAATAAAAAACGCCCGACGAATTACCACGCCGAGCGCTGATATTTCAGCGTCACATATTCCTGAATTCGGTATTTTTTCTGCACAACTCTATTAAAAGAGTGCCGAACCCGGAAAGATGCGAATTAAACAATAGTTTGAAAAACGATCTTTAGGAATTTTCCTAATCTCCCAAAGCTGACATAAGCATTACGTGGCAAGTGAATGCACACATGATTTAGGAATTTTCCTAAAGATTTTCAATATTGCTTAGGTTTTACTCAATTCAAAACCTCATATATATGCTGTGCGCTTGAATACCAGGCGCACTTTTTTTGCGTATTTGTTCGTTTTGTTTCGCAAGCTTTGATATTTATTGATGGCTTGACGCCAATCGATATCCGAATCCAGATAACCGCTGCCCCTATATGATCACCATCGATCTCTCTGCGCTTCTTGAACGCCTTAATTCACCATGCCGACATGCATTAGAAGAAGCGGGAAGCCTCTGTATAGGACAGCGCGGCGCCGAGGTGACGGTGCCCCATTTGCTGTTCAAGCTCTTGGACCAGCCACTGTGCGATGTACGCATCGTGCTGCGCGAGGCAGGTATCGAGGTCGATACGCTGCGGCAGGCTTTGTCCACCGCGTTTCCCGATGGCGACGGGGGGCACGGCCAATACCCCAGCTTCTCTCCCCTGCTGGTGGAGCTGATGCAAGAGGCCTGGCTGCTCGGCTCCATTGAGCTGGGGCAGGCCCACATCCGCAGCGGAGCGCTGCTGCTGGCTGCGCTGCTCCATGCGGGCCGCTATCTGCCCCTGGCAGCCATTCATGCCCTTGATGGCATCAACAAGGAGTCGCTGCGCAAGGGCTTCAACGCGCTGCTGTGCAACTCGGCGGAAGCCCCATCGGCAGAGACAAGCCCCCAGACCATCCATACACCGGGCGCCAAAGACAGCGCCCTGGCCAGGTTTGGCCACGACTTCACAGCCCAGGCACGCGAGGGACGTATTGACCCCGTTCTGTGCCGTGACGAGGAAATCGATCTGATGGTCGACATCCTCTCGCGCCGCCGCAAGAACAACCCCATCGTGGTGGGTGATGCCGGTGTTGGCAAAAGTGCCGTGGTGGAAGGGCTGGCCCTGCGCATCGTACAAGCGCGTGTGCCCGATCCCCTGCGCCAGGTCCACCTCTGGGGGTTGGACCTGGGGGCCTTGCAAGCCGGGGCATCGGTCAAGGGAGAGTTTGAAAAACGCCTGAAGGCCGTCATTGATGAGGTCAAGGCTTCGCCCCAGCCCATCATTCTTTTTATCGACGAAGCCCACACCCTGATTGGCGCTGGGAATGCCGCCGGCGGCAGCGATGCAGCAAACCTGCTCAAGCCTGCCCTGGCCCGTGGCGAGCTCCGCACCATTGCAGCCACCACTTGGTCCGAGTACAAGAAATACTTTGAAAAAGACCCGGCCCTGAGCCGGCGCTTTCAGCTGGTCAGCTTGAAGGAACCCAGTCCCGAAGCGGCCGAACATATTTTGCGCGGTCTGCGACCGGTCTACGAGCAAGCGCACAAGGTCTATATAGGCAACGATGCGCTCCAGGCGGCCGCTGCGCTGTCGGCCCGCTATCTGTCGGGCAGACAGCTGCCCGACAAGGCCATCGACGTGCTGGACACCGCCTGCGCCCGTGTGGCCACGGCCCTGGCCGAACCGCCGCGCCGCCTTGCGGCCCTGGAAAACGAACTCCGCCAGCTTGACGCAGAGGCCGAGCAACTCAAGCGAGATGGCCGCAGCGGCCGCACGCCCGCCAGCGCACGCCTGCAAGTACTGGATGCCACCCGAGAGCAACTGCAGCAACGCATGACACAGCTGCACCAGGACTGGGAGCAGCAAAAAGACCTGGTGGAAAGCATCATCGCCTTGCGCGCCACGGCCGAAGACCAGGACTGTGAGCCCGCAGACTCCGCGCAGCTGGCAGACAAGGTCGCGCAACTGGCGCAGCTGCAGCGCAGCGGCGCCCTTTTGCATGCCGATGTGGGGGCCGAGCAAATCGCCCAGGTCATTGCGGACTGGACCGGCATCCCTGCCACCACCATCAACAGCGATCAGCTCACACGCCTGGAGCATCTACCGCAAACGCTGCAAACACGCGTTAAAGGACAAGACGCAGCACTTACGGCCATACACCGCAGATTGCTGACTGCCGTGGCCGATCTGCGCCGGCCTGGCACGCCCATGGGGGCGTTCTTGCTGGTGGGCCCCAGCGGCGTGGGCAAGACCGAAACCGCACTCGCCACTGCCGAGGCCTTGTTTGGAGATGAGCGCTTTCTGACCACCATCAATATGTCCGAGTACCAGGAAAAGCACACCGTCTCGCGACTGTTGGGCGCCCCCCCCGGCTATGTGGGCTATGGCGAAGGCGGTGTACTCACCGAGGCCATACGCCGACAGCCCTATTCGGTGGTCTTGCTCGATGAGGTGGAAAAAGCCCACCCCGAAGTGCTCAACATCTTCTACCAGGCCTTTGACAAGGGCGAGATTGCCGATGGAGAAGGGCGCCGCATCGACTGCCAGAACATCTTGTTCTTTCTGACTTCCAACCTCGGCTTTGACCAGGACGATCTGTCGCTCTCGGATGTGGAGCCCGAAGCGTTGCGCCAGCGCCTGGTGCAGTTCTTCAAACCAGCGCTGCTGGCGCGTATGCAGGTGGTTCCCTACCGCTATCTCGACCAGTCTGTGCTGGCCGACATTGTGGACAGCCGCTTGCAGCGCCTGCACCAGCAACTTGCGCAGCGCTACGACGCCCAATTGCACATTGCAGCCAGTGCCCGCGATGAGCTGCGCGCGCGCTGTGCGCGGCACCTCAACGGTGCGCGCATGCTGGATGCAAGCATCGACGGCGAAATGCTGCCGCCGCTCTCGCTGGCCGTGCTGCAACGCCAGGCACAAGGCCTGCCGTTCCAACAAGTGGATCTGGACTGGAGCCAGGGCAGCTTCCACGCTCTGCTCAACTAAGGAGGGGGCATGGTGGCAAGCCAAGTCGCCCAACTGGCACGCGAATGGGTACAGGCCGACTCGCTGGAAGCTCTGGCAGGGGGATTCGTCCAGGCCGTTGGCAGCCATGCCGGCGTGGCGCAGGCCCTGTGCTATTGGTGCGAGCACGCAGGGGATGTCTTGCGGCCCATGGCCCATGCGGGGTTTTCTGATGCAGACCCTGCGCCCTTGATCCCACTGTCCGAGCTCGACAACCCACTGGTGTATTGCCTGACCCAGGCCAAGCCCTGTCTGGTCGACACCCCCTCCAACCTGCTGGGTGTAGGCGCCGGGTTTGATCTGCTTCGCGAACGCTTTGCGGTCAGCGCTTCTTTGCTCGCAATGCCTTTGTATGGGCAGCCGGGGCAAATGGCAGGTGTTCTGGTGCTGACTGGTCAGAGTGCTGCTTTGCGCAGCTGGAGGACAGACCCGGTCTGGAAAGAGCTGCAAGCCCTCTTCCAAGCACTGTTGCAACGCTTGCAGCAGCGCTGGGGCATGCATCTGCTCAGCCACTCCGAGCAGCGCCGCGTCGCCGAAAAAGGCCGTGCCAGGGCTGCACGTCTGCTGGCTGCGGGCTTTGTCGGTGTGGGTCCGTCGGCCAAACGGCTGCGCGAAGAAATGCTGCGCCTGGCCGACTCCTCGCTCTCGCTGCTACTGACCGGCGAGACCGGTTCAGGCAAAGACCATGCGGCCTGGCTGATCCACCAGGTCTCGTCTCGCGAGGGCAAGTTCGTACCCGTGAACTGCGCCGCGATTCCCAAAGACCTGATCGAAGCCGAGCTGTTTGGTGCGGTACGCGGAGCCTATACCGGTGCCACCCAGTCCCGCACCGGTCTGGTGGCAGATGCCGATGGTGGCACCCTCTTTCTGGATGAAATCGGCGATATGCCGCTGGAGCTGCAAGGCCGGCTGCTGCGCTTGCTCAATGAGAAGAAATTCCGCCCTGTAGGCGCCACGCGCGAGCAGGCCTCGGACTTTCGCCTCATTTGCGCCACCCACCGCCCTTTGCCCGAGCTGGTGCGCGATGGCGCATTCCGCGAGGATTTGTACTTTCGCATCCGCCAGCATGTGCTGCGCCTTCCCCCGTTGCGCGAGCGCCCGGAAGACATTCCTGCGCTGGCTGCCCATGTTCTGCTTCAGTACAACCGTGAAAGCCAGGGCAATGTCTGCGGCCTCTCCGCCGCCTCCCTGGCAGGCCTGCAAGCCCATGGCTTCCCCGGCAATGTACGAGAGCTGCGCAGCCTGATTTTGACCGCCGCCGAGCGCACCCCTCCGGGCAAAGCCATCTGCGGCGACCTGCTCGCCCATCTGGAGCACACCACATCGGCGGCCCTAGACCCTCCGGGTGCAGGCATTGCAGCCGCACTGGAGCAACTGCTGCACACAGACAACCTGCGCGAGGCCATGAGCAGCTTCGAGCGCTTGATGCTCAGCGAGCGATTACGCCAGGCCGAAGGCTCTCGCCGGGAAGCCGCGCTCAGCCTCGGCATTCCCAAGCGCACGCTGGCGCGCAAATGCCAGGACTTGAATTTGATTGTTGAAAGCCCCACACCATGAGATTTTTCTGTTTGCCACTGCTGTCCGCCGTGGTCTTGCTGGGCTGCAATGGAGAGCATGTGGCTGCGGCTGCGGCACGCCCTTGCACCGAAATCGGCTCTCCGCTGGAGCGATTGGCCTGCTTCGATGCCCAGGCTGGCACCCCGGCCCAGCGCAGCGAGGCTCTGCAGTCCTTGCCGCAGCCCGCAGCACAACCCTCTCCCGCCATCAAGCCCCCAGACATCACCGCTCTGGTGCAAACCAACGAGGCCCAACGTGGCAGCGATGACAGCGGCCTGCTGCTGACGCGTCTGCCCGACGCGTTGCCTGGGCAGTACAAGGTGGTCATTTCTGCCCCCGCGCTCACAGGCGCGCCACCGCGGCCTTACCTGGCAATCGCCTGCCTGTCGAATATTTCGCGCCTGCAGCTGCTCAGCGCCGAGCCCCTGCCCGTGAACCGCGTCCATCTTCGCCTGCTGCTGGATGGACGCGTCATCTCGGAAAGCCGTCCCTGGCAGGTGCTGGACGATGGCACGGTGACCGATGCAGGTCGTGGCCTGGTGGCCATAGAACAGCTGCGCCAGCTGCTGCGCCCGGCCCAGCAGCTGCAAATACAAAGTGACCACGCGCTGTTCGATGGTCTGGTCTTTGACGTCTCCCGCCTGACCGCGCTCATGCCCCAGCAGCGAGAGGCCTGTCATTGGTGAAAGCATTGGCCCCCCTCGATCTGGAAGCCCTGCTGGCTCCGCTGGATACCAGCCTGCCTGCTGGCGTTTTCAATGAAGAAGACGAGATTTTTCAGAACATTGATCACGAGATGGTCAAGCTCGGCAGCCTGCAACAGGCCCACATAGACTGGGCTTATGTGGACCAGGCTGCACAGCAGTATCTGGCCAGCCAATGCAAACACCTGCGCATTGCCGGCCACCTGCTGACGGCCCGCGTACACACCCGCAGCTGGCGCGGTTGGGCCGAAGCGGCCGGCGTGCTGGCCGGCATGGTTGAGCTCTATTGGGACAACAGCTATCCCAAGCCGGGTGCCAGCGGCCATGTGGCCAAAAGGCGTCTACTCAGCCAGCAACTGGAACGACTTTCTGAAGGTCTGGCTCAGCTGGAAGCCACAGGCTATGGCGAAGAGTTCTACAAGGCCGGCCAACAGGCCTTGGATAAGCTGCAGCGCTGCGCCGAAGCGGCCAAGCTCGATGTCCCCACGCTGAGCAAGCTGGAAGGCTTGCTCAGGCAAAAGGCCGAGGCCTTGCGGGCCCCCGAGCTGGCCGAAGCAGCGCAAGCCTCTGCGCCCCGCGCAGATGCGATCAGCGATGCCTTCTTCAGCCCCGCTATTTCCAGCACCGGCAACGACAGAGAAGGCCGCAAGTCCCTGCTCAGCGCCGCGGAGATCATCAACCAGCAAGACAGTTACGACCCCACGGGCTATATGCTGCGCCGCTTTGCGCTGTGGGGCCATTTGACCAACGCACCATCGCCCAAGAAACGCCACCAGACCGAGCTTCTGGCCGTTCCCGCCGATGTGGCTGATGGCTATGCCCAGGCCCTGGGCATGAACGCTGTGGACCCCACACTGCTGGCGCGTGTGGAGCGCAGCGTCACGACTTCGCCCTATTGGCTACACGGCAGCTATCTGTCGGCAGCCATTGCCAAGCGCCTGGAAATGCCGCTGGTAGCCGAGGCCATACGCCAGGCCTGTGAGCGTTTTGTGACGCGCCTACCTGCCCTGATCGAACTGGAGTTTGCCGATGGCCGCCCCTTTGTGGATGGCCAGACCAAGGCCTGGATCAGCGGTGCCGAAAGCAGCTCGGCCGCTGCCGACACCGGTTTGGAATACACCGCCTTGCGCGAAGAGTTGCGCAGCCTGCTGGATACGCAAGGGGTGGAGCTGACGCTGCGCCGGCTTGAAGAACTACAAAAAAACCGTACGGATCTGCGCCACAGCTGCCACGTCATGGCGATTGCCGCCGAGCTGCTGCGCGCGCGCGGCCTGAGCTGGCTGGCCGAGGGGCTGGTCACCAGGGCCTACCAAACCATGCAACAAGCCTCGGCCCCCCAGTGGGAGCCAGAGCTTTTCGGCCTGCTCGCACAGCACCTGCCGGGCACCGCTGAACACCATCATTAAATAGGGAGCATCTTCATGTTGAAAATCTGGTCCAGCTTGCAGCGCTATGCCCGGCAGCTGCAACGCTTTGGGCGCCAATGGGCCCTGGCACTGCTGCTGCTTGGCCTGGCACTTTTACTGGGGGCCATCTGGTGGCTGGGGCCCCAATGGAGCTGGGGGACATACCAGCCTTTGGCCTCGCTGACGGCACGTGTGCTGACCACGGTCGTGCTGTTGGTGCTGCCTTTGCTGGCATGGGCGCTGCACTTGCGCCGACGCGCCATGCGGCTGGAGGCCGAGAAGCACAACGCGCAAGAACAAAAAATAGACCTGTGCTTGCGCTATGTGCAGGCGCAGGAGCGTGATCTCGACCACAGCCTGGCCACGCTGCAAAGCAACTTCAAGGGCCGCAATGCCTTGTATCAGCTCCCCTGGTATCTGGTGCTGGGACAGGAAAACTCGGGCAAGACCAGCTTGGTCAATCGATCCGGGCAAAGTTTCTCGCTCACCGGAGAGCTCAAGGCTGGCAGCAGGCGCATGCAAGAAGATCCGGACAAGATCTACTCCATCGATTGGTGGATGGGCGAAGACGCTGTGTTGATCGACCCGCCGGGCGAGCTGATCAGCCAGCCACGCATTGGTGAGAACAAAGACGCTCAAGCCGCCGACGCCAGCAAGAGCGGCAAAGAACCAACCCCGCACACGCTCCGGCCTGCGCTGCAGTCCCGCCTGGCAGGGCTGCCGCAAGACCTGCATGCCCGCCTGTGGGACAGTTTTGTCGGTTGGCTGGGCCGCAATCGCAGCCGCAGACCACTCAATGGTGTGGTGCTGATGGTCAGCCTGGTCACCCTGGTGAACCAGACGCCGAGTGACCGCAAGGCACTGGCGGCACTGCTGCGCGCGCGCTTGGCGGAGCTGAGCCGTCAACTGGGTACACGCCCGCCGCTGTATGTGGTGCTGAGCAAGTTTGACCTGCTCGAAGGCTTTGAAACGCTGTTCTCGCGCTTGGGCAAATCGGCGCGTGAAGAAATCTTCGGCTTCAGCTTTTCGCTGGAATCCGTCCAGCACTACGACGCCTGGCTGGAGGAGCTGGGCAAGCATTACGACGATTTTCTGGCCCGGCTGAACGAGCGCATGTTTGACGCCATGGCCGATGTGCCCGAGCTGGCCCAGCGTGAGGCCCTGTACTCGCTCACCCGCCAGCTCTCGGGACTGCGGCCTGTTTTGCTGGGGTTTCTGGGCGATGTGCTGTCCAGTGACCGTTACGTCACCCCGGCACTGCCGCGCGGCGTGTTCTTCTCCTCCGTCTACCAGCAAGGCGTGCTCAACAACGCCTTCATTGCCAAGGCCTCGCACACCTACGAGCTGCTCGAGCCCGTCAATTTCATGCACCCCAGTGGACGGGCATTGGTGTATTTTTCCCAGCAACTTTTCCAGCGTGTCATTTATCCGGAGTCGGGCCTGGTTGGCGACAACCCCAAGGTCTTGGCCGAGAAAAAACGCGCTCTGGCTCTGCGCTTTGGTGTGGCCTCGGTGGCCAGTGTGCTGCTGATCGGCAGCTGGTACCACTATTACGCGCTCAACCGCGACAAGGCGTTGAATGTGCTCAAGCGCAGCCAGGCTTTTGGAGCCAATGCCATCGATGGCCAGCTGGACCCCACAGGCCGCAACCTCTTGCTGCCCTTGGACCAAATCAGCAGCGCCGTTGCCGTGTATGGCGACTACCGCAACGCCTGGCCCATGGTGGCCGACCTGGGCTTGTACCAGGGCCGAAAAATCGGGCCCAAGGTCGACCAGGCCTATCTGAGTTTGCTGTCACAGCGCTTCTTGCCCGCCCTCGCCAGTGGTGTGATGACGCAGCTGGACCGTGAAAGCGCGAACAGCGATGCGCAGCTGGCGGCCCTGCGGGTCTACCGCATAATCGAGGACCGCAGCAACCGCCGCCCACCTGTGGTGGAAAACTGGATGGCCCAGCAATGGCATACGGCCTTCCCGGGTGAGGACAGCGTACAGCGGGCGCTGATGCGCCATCTGAACTACGCCATGCAATACGCCGATACGCAGCTGCCCCAATACCAGGCCCGGGTCGCCGACGTACAGCGTGAGCTGCGCACCATTCCGCTGCCCCAGCGCGTGTACATGACCATGCGCCAGCAGGCAGGAGCCTCTTTGCGCGTTCCACTGAATCTACGCAACGAGATCGGGCCGGCCTTTGACATCGTCTACAAGCCCGAAATCACACGCACCAGCGCATCGGGTGAGATGTCTGCCATCAATGGCCAGATCGATGCCTTGTTGACCGCCAAGGGCTACCGAGGCTACTTCGCCCCCCACAGCCAGGACCTGAGCGAGCTAGCCATGATTGACCAATGGGCCTTGGGTGAGCGACGCAATATCGACTACTCCGAAGCGGACAGACGTGCGCTGAGCGATCGCATTCGCGCCCTCTACAGCGGCGACTACATCGATACCTGGCGGGCCAACCTCAATGCCATGGAGGTACGCGACTTTCACGATCTGGCCCAGGCCGTCACGGTGCTGGGCAGTGTGACCAGCCCCGCAGCACCGCTGCGCCGCCTGGTGGAGACCGTGCGCGACAACAGCGAGCTGGGCAACAAGCCGCTGGCTGCCATTGCGGAAAAGGTCGATGGCGCAGCCCCCACCAGTGCCGCCGCTGCGAGCGACAAGCCCGCCGCCAAGCTGGAGGCCGAAGCGCTGCCGGTGACCAATATTGCACGCGCTTTTGCACCGCTGAACCAATTGCTGGAGGCCAAAGGCGAGCGCCCCCCTTATCTGGACGAAACCATGCTGGCCATCGCGGCCGTGCATGACACGGTGCGTGCCGTGCACGACAGCCCGGACCGCGGCAAGGCCGCTCTGGGCCTGGTGGTGGAGCGCTTCTCGCTGAAAGGCCCCGACCCCATTGCCAATCTGCAGCGTATTGCGGCCGGTCTGCCCGAGCCGCTGAACCACCAGGTCAGCAAGCTGGCCGAAGAATCCTCCCGCGTGGTGCTGGTGGAAGCGCTGCGCGAGCTGGAAAAACGCTGGGATGCCGATGTCTATCGCTTCTACCGCGAACGCCTGGCCAATCGCTACCCCTTTGCCCCGAGCAGCCGCGAGGAGGTGTCCCTGGACGACTTCACCGCCTTTTTCGGCCCCCAAGGCCGCTTGCAGCAATTCCGCGACAAATACCTGAACCTGTTTGTGCGCGACAACCTGGAAGCGCTGTACTCCGAGCGCAGTGGCGGCTATCTGATACGCAGCGATATGCTCAGCCAGCTGGAAGCGGCCGACAAGATCAGCGATGCCTTCTTCAACAGCCGCGGTCAGCTCGGGGTGCAGTTCTATGTGGAGCCTCTGGGCCTGGCCAGCAACAAGCGCAGCAGCTCGCTCAGCGTGGAAGGCCAACTCGTCACCTACAGCCATGGTGCCACCTCCAGCACGGCGCTGATCTGGCCCAACACCCTGGCATCCAGCAACGAAAGCCGTATGACCCTGGTGAACGCCGGCGGCGGCAGCACAGGTCTGGTCTATCGCGGCCCCTGGTCGCTGTTCCGCCTGCTCAGCCAGGCCAGCCTGAATGGCGCAGCCGGCAGCAGCGTAGACATCAGCTTTGCCGCACCCGATGGCGGTATGCGCTACCGCCTCAGCACGGAAAAAGCCAACACCCCCTTCACCCAGCCATTGTTCAAGGGATTTACCTTGCCCCATGCGCTGCTGCAAGACGGAGCACACGCCCGCGTTGAAGCCGGTGGGGAACAGGGCTTCAAGCCCTCTCTCAGAGCCACTCCCCCCGTAGTGGCAACCAACAAGCGCTGAGATAAAGCATGGCCTGGAATACGCAACATCATGCGTACTCCAGGCCTGCGCTGTCATGTCACGCCCTCAAAAGCTATCGCTCCAACCCGTATTTACGCACCTTGTCGTGCAGCGTGGTCTTGGCCACGGCCAGCGACTCGGCGGTGCGGGTGAGATTGCCACCGTGGCGGCGTAAGGCATCGGCGATCAAGGCGCGCTCAAAGGACTCCACGCTTTGTGCCAGAGGCTGGGCATCAGCATCGCTGCCGGCAGTGCCAAAGGGTGGGCCACCCGCTTCGATGCCCAGCACCAGGCGTTCCGCCGCGTTGCGCAGCTCGCGCACATTGCCAGGCCAGTCATAGCCCATGAGCTGCTGCATGCGACCAGCCGTGAGCTCAGGCACTGGGCGCTGGTGGCGGGCGGCGGCCTGCAGAGCAAAGTGTTCAAACAGCAGCGGTATATCTTCACGGCGCTCGCGCAGCGGTGGCAGGGCCAGCGTGGCCACGTTCAGACGGTAGTAGAGATCGGCGCGGAACAAGCCCTGGCGGCTGAGCTCCAGCAGGTCCACCTTGGTGGCCGCCACCACGCGGCAGTCGATGGGAATGAGCTGGTTGGAGCCCAGGCGCTCCACCACCCTCTCTTGCAGCACACGCAGCAGCTTGATCTGCATGGCCATGGGCATGCTCTCGATCTCGTCCAGAAACAAGGTGCCACCGCTGGCATGTTCGATCTTGCCGATACGCCGCTTGCCCGCTCCGGTATAGGCCCCGGCCTCGCTGCCAAACATTTCGCTGTCAAACAAGGTGTCGGGCAGGCCTCCACAGTTCACTGCCACAAAATTGCCACCCTGGCGGCCGCTGGCCTCGTGCAGACAGCGCGCGACCAGCTCCTTGCCGGTGCCGGTCTCGCCATGGATCAGTACATCGGCCGCGCTGCTGGCCAGGCCCAACAGGGTCTGGCGCAGCTGTTGCATATTCGGCGCACGGCCTATCAGTTGCTGCTCCAGGCTGTCTCTGTGCTGCAGCTGCTGACGCAGCTGGCGGACCTCCAGCACCAGGCGACGACGCTCCAGCGCGCGGCGCACCACGCTCACCAGTTGTTCGGGGGCAAAAGGCTTTTGGATAAAGTCGTGTGCACCATCCTTCATGGCCTGCACGGCCATGGAGATATCGCCATGGCCGGTGATCAGCACCACAGGCAACTCGGCATCCAAGGCCATCAGATCGCGCAGCAGCGCCATGCCATCCTGCTTGGGCAAGCGGATGTCGCTGACCACAATACCGGGGTAGTCCGGCGTCAGCCGCTTGCGGCCGGCCTCTGCACTGCCTACGCTCTCGCAGGCAATGCCTTCGAGCTGCAGCGCCTGCTCGCAACCGAACACGATGTCCGGGTCATCCTCGATGATCAGCACGCGCAGCGCCAGGCTGCTGGAAACGTCGGGCATAGAGGCTTCACTCATGGTGCTCATTATCTGGTGTGTGCGGCGTGGCAGGCGCCAGAGGCAACACCAGCGTGAAGATAGCTCCGCCCTGGGGGTGGTTCGCGCCGGAGAGGCTGCCGCCGCAGTCACGCACAATGCCCGCCGACAGCGGCAGGCCTAAGCCCAGGCCCACGCCGGGATCCTTGGTGGTGAAGAAAGGCTCGAACAAATGGGCCTGTACGGCATCGCTCAGGCCGGGGCCATGGTCACGCACACACAGCAGCACCTGATGGCCTTGGGTGCGGCAATGCAGCTCCAGGCAGGGGTGCTCCATGCCCTCCATGGCGTCCAGGGCGTTGTGGATCAGATTGACCAGCACCTGCTCGATGCGGTTGCCATCGCACCAGGCCACGGGTTCGGGCCTGGCCATGTCAAAGCGCAGTTGCACACCGCCGCGCTGGACCCGGGCCTCCAGCACGGACAGCGCGTTGTCCAGCGCCTGGCCCAAAGGCACACGCTGGCGCTCACCACTGGATTTACGGGCAAAGTTGCGCAGCTGGCCGGTGATGTGGCCCATGCGATCGGCCAGTTGGGACATGCGCTCCAGATTGACCCGGGTGGTGGCGGTGTCGCCGCGCTCCAGAAACTTCAGGCTGTTGCCCGAGAGGGTGCGCAGCGCCGTCAGCGGCTGGTTGAGCTCATGGGCAATGCCGGTAGAAAGCTGCCCTATTACCGCCAGCTTGCCGGCCTGCACCAGCTCGTCCTGGGCGGCGCGCAAGGTGGCTTCGGTGCGTATGCGCTCGGCCACTTCGTCTTGCAACTGCTGGTTGGCAGCAGACAGATCGGCCGTACGCCGTGCCACCTTGCGCTCCAGCACATCGTTGGCCGCTTGCAGCGCCTCACGGGCAGCCAGGCGATCACGCAGGTGGCGGCGGCGCTCGTTGAGCATCAAGGCCAGCAGCGACAAAAACGCCGCCGCAATGGCCGCAGCCAGCGCGCGGCTTTGTGCCACTTGCTCCACCTGCTCCAAATGGGAGAGCACGGTCAGCGTCCACGGCGTGCCGGGCAGCAGGCGCGACTGCGCCAGAAACTGGCCGCTGACGGGGAATATGGTGGCCATTTCCTGGCCGTTGCGGGCCAGGCGCACCAGGCGTGCGCCATTGCCCAGCTCCCGCACAATTTGCAGGCCCAGAGGTTGCAGCGCTCGGCGGCTGTACTGCTGCGATTGCTCGAAGGCAGCGCGTGCTGCATCGTCCAACGGGCGCAGGGTGCTGAATTTCCAGTCCGACACCGAACTGAGAATGGCCACCCCATGCTCGTCGCTGACCAGCACCGGCGCCTCCACCGTGGCCCAGGATTGCTCCAGCTGGTCTAGGCTGACCTTGATGACGGCCACACCCAGGGTTTGCTGGTTGTCGCTCAGAGCCGAGGCCAGGTAATAACCGGGCTCACCACGTGTGGTGCCTATGCCAAAGACCCGGCCGCTGCCATTGCGCATGGCATCCAGAAAATAGGGACGAAAAGACAGGTCCTCCCCCAGATAACCGTCGGCCCGCCGCCAGTTGCTGGCTGCCACCACCCTGCCCTGGGTATTGATCACATAGGCCGCCAGCGTCCCAGCACGCTCGTTGAGCTGCTCCAAATAGCTGTTGACCTTGACCGCATAGCTGGCACGTGCTGCCTCATCACTGGCCGGGGCCAGCAGGCCTTGCACATCGGACTCCAGCTCCAGCACGCCGGGCAGAAAAGCGTATTTGCCAATTTCGCGCTGCAGGCTGGCTGCATACAGATCCAGCCGGTGCATGCCGGTGGCCCGCACCTCGGCCAGACCCATGCGCTGGGCCAGTTGGTAGGCCGCCAGGCCGCTGAGTGCCATCAGGCCAAGGACCAGCACGGTAAGCAGCAGGCGGCGCAACCGGCGGTGCCAGGAAGGAGAAGGAGGTGTTTCTTGTGCCACAAGCAATGCTAGCAGCGACACGGCAGGCTCAGGCACTGCCTCGTGCGCTGCGGTGGCGGGCTGCAAGGACTCAGGCACGCGCACTCAAGACGGCTGACGCTGGCCGGGTGTGGCCTCGCTGGCCATCTGCACAGACAGGCCAGGTGCAACAGGCTCGGCTGCAGCAACAACAGCAGGCTGTATGGGCGCAGCCTGTGTGAGCACGGCCTCGTCGTCGTCATCCGTCAACACGGCATTGGGGTCGACGGCACCTTCCCACTTGGCCACCACGGCGGTGGCAATCGCATTGCCCAGCACATTGGTGAAAGTGCGGCCCATGTCCAGGAAATGGTCGATACCCAGAATCAGCAAGATGCCAGCCTCGGGCAGGTTGAACATGGGTAGCACGGCGGCCACCACCACCAGCGAAGCGCGCGGCACACCGGCAATACCCTTGCTGGAGACCATCAGCACCAGCAGCATGGTGATCTGCGAGGCCAGCGACATCTCGATGCCATAGGCCTGGGCAATAAAGATCGCCAAGAAGGTGGTGTAGATCATCGAGCCGTCAAGGTTGAACGAGTAGCCCAGGGGCAGCACAAAAGCCGTTACGCGCGGCTTGATGCCAAAGCGCTCGAGCTGCTCCATCAGCTTGGGGTAGGTCGATTCACTGCTGGCCGTGGAAAAGCCCACCAGCAGCGGACCACGGATCAGCTTGATCAGGCGGAACACATCCTTGCCCAACACCAGATAGCCTGCACCCACCAGCAGCATCCACAGCACGGCAAGTGCCGCATAAAAGCTCAGCATGAACTTGCCGAACACCGACAACATGCCCAGGCCTTCGACGGTGATGGCTCCAGCCACAGCGCCAAACACACCCACAGGTGCGAAGCGCATCACATAGTCGGTGACCTTGAGCATCACATGCACCACTTCGTCCATGGTGTTGACCAGGGAGCGTGCAGATTGGTGGTGCAACTGGCCCAGCGCAATGCCGAAGAACAACGCAAACACCAGAATCTGCAGCACCTCATTGGTCGCCATGGCTTCAAAGAAGTTCTTGGGGAAGACATGGGTGATGAAGTTCTTCAGATTCAGCGAAGAGGTCTGCAGGCCCAGGGTCTCGGTGCTCTGCGGCAGCGGCACGCCCAGGTTGTGACCGGGCTGCAGCACATTGGCCAGCACCAAGCCGATGGCCAGCGAGCAGAACGAGGCCATGATGAACCAGCCCAAGGCACGGCTGCCTATGCGGCCCACGGTCTTGGCATCACCCATATTGGCCAGGCCCACCACCAAGGTGGAAAACACCAGAGGCGCAATGATCATCTTGATCATGCGCAGAAAAATATCGGCCAGCAGTGTGAAATAGCCAGCCAGATCGTGGGCAGCCTCACTGTCTGGTACCAGGCGGTGGCAAACATAGCCCACCAAGACGCCGGCCACCAAAGCGACCAGGACCATCGAGGTCAAACGGTTGAGTTTCATGCGAGTCTATCGTCGTGTAGTTGTCGAACTGGAAAGCACATCGGCGGGTCCTGCCCACCACACCACACCTCGCAAAAGCGGCCAGGCCACTTGCCAGGTGCCGGCGTGTCTCCCGGCTTCACATGCCAGCCGACTTGTGGCCGCTGGCGTGCATGCGCTTTTGCAAACGCCGTGCCAGCCACTCACATCGCGCTAAGCCACTGATTTGTTTATGCGTTGCTAACTTTCTTGCATGAAGACAGACGGTTTCCCGACCCGCAAGAATCCCTAAATATTCGGAAAACCGAACGAATACAAACTTATGCTCGCGGCCAATATATGGATCAAGCAGGGTCCAGACATCCCCACACAAATGCGCCGCAGCACGGCCCATGCCGACTGTTGAGCGTTCTTGGATTTTTCACGTTTTGCTATGCAGCAACCGACTTCCCTGTCCACGCGCGCAATACACGTCGTCCAGGCCTGCCCACTGCGGGCCTTTCTATTTCTGGATCGCTCAGTGGCCACCACCAGACCCAGCACCCAGGTCACAGTCTCGTAACAACTTTGCGTCACCGTTGTAGCGAGCCAACCCAAGCAAGGAGAACCATGCGCAGTCCCAAAAAAGGCAGAGCCCCCATGCGACTTCAAGACCTCGCCGATACCATCGATTGCATTCAATGCAGCAAGAAAAAACCGGCCTCAGGCTCCCGCCTTTTCCATGCGTGTCATGTTTGTAGTGACTGCTCACAAAAACTGGCCCTGCTCCCTGGAGCGCAAACCCAGATGAGCTGTCCCGCGCACTGATCCATCCCTCCAACACATCCAGCCCCGTCACCGTGCGGGGCTTTTTATTCGGAGCAGCAAGACCAAGCAGCCCACCGGGCAACCCCACCCACGAGAATCCCGCCGCCGCCAGTGCCCCCGAATGGGTTCTGGCGAGCAAGTACGAGGAAATGACAGGCGTCATCCGCGAAACCGTCAAGCAGCGGAAGAAAACCGGCACTTGGAAAATCGGCCAGCAGGTTGCTGTCGTTTCCCGCCGTCTCTACGTCAACATCAAGGCAGCAGACCAATGGATAAAAGACCAAAGCTCGAAACACCACCCGGCATAACCATCCGCCAATTTGTCACCGGCGACCGGATTCAAATTGCTTTCTCCTACCAGGGCAAGGAGTGCCGCGAGATGCTCCCCCCTGGCCCGGTGAACAAATCCAGCATTCAGCGCGCAGCCGTTTTGCGCGAAGACATTCGCGACAAGATCAAGGCCGGCGATTTTGATTACGCCGACTTCTTCCCCGACAGCCCCAGGGCTGGCGTCAGCAAGAAAAAATCGGGCCTGATGCGCAGGCTGCTGCAGAACCAGCTGGAGATCTACGAGCGCCAGGTACAGAACGGGCAAATGTCCCCGTCCACCTACAACGGCTACGCCAAGGTGAGCGCAACCCGGAAACCGGGGACGCCTGGACTGGGCGCGGCAAGGAGCCGGTCTGGATTCGCGGCTTGGCCCGTGAGGCCTTTCTTATCACGGCGGCCTAAAGATCAGCGGCGCACAGTCGATAAATCAAACATCGGAGTACGCGCCAAGTCTAGGCGGTGCCCCAAGCCCCTGGATGTGCGAGCTCCAGGGGCTTTTTATTTCATTCAACATTTGGATGCAAGTACTCACTTTTATATTAATCATTGACCTTCAAAATAAGAATATTCCTAAATTATTAAATCAATCAATACCTATAATCAAATTCATGCTGATAGTTTTTATTAAATCTGGAGTTAAAGCGAAAAATTCGCATCTATATTTATTTACGCTATTAGCGTTCATAATTTTATTATTAAATATAAAAACAGCCCACGCTCAATCATATTGCTACAAAGATGGAACGATGCAATCAAGTAGCTGGAAGATGAGCCCTCCAGGTAGTAATTTCACCAATGGGCAGGTAATTGGATCAACAACTGCATCTGTTATCTACAGGATGCCAACTCCACAGACCCGTCCATTAATTATGGCTGGTAGCCCCAACGTATCAGATAATATATACAATGCAATCCCCATGGAAAAAACTCCTGGAGTCGGTGTTCGGGTCAAATGGGCTGGATATAGCGCACCTGCAGGAATAAATGTCACGAAACAAGTCCCATATGGAACTATTCTTACTAGAAGATATTGGCAAGAAATATTTAAGGCATCATACTCTTCCAGCTTCTCAATCGTATTTTTCTACAACTACGAAATTGTAGTTATAGATAAAGAAAAATACAAAGGAGGAAAGCTAACAATCACAGATACCACACAGTCTATTGCTTCTACCTCCACAGAAAGAGCTGGTGATATACCGCAATTATGTGTCCAAGGTTTCATAAACCTCCTGACTGCCGTTACCAGCGAACTAAATGTTCCAGAGCTTCCCGAGCCTGCAAAGCCAACCTGTGCTTCAGCACAAATTGGATTCACAGCAAAAATGAGTCCAATCAACGCATCACAACTTGCTGCTTTCGGGAGTAACAGAGAGCAAGGTATACCAGGGGAGATAAAATTCAGGCTGATAGGTAATAATTGCGCCAAAGGAACAGTTATTCAGGCTTACTTCACAGATGCAAGAGCCACCTCAGCAGAAAATAATTACTTATATTCAACAAATGAAACCGTTGGTGTTCGTCTTTATTATGATGAAGACCAAGACCCCATAAAAATGGGACCTGCCCCTGTGGGTTCGACACCTCCATTACGATCACCCATCCTTGAAGGCCCGGCAATGAGCGACAATTCATCGCTTTACATCCCCATTACGGCACAATATGTACGGCTTCCTTATATAGGTGCTAATGGTGTCAAAGCAGGAGGGATGCAAGCCGCAGCAATTGTGACCTTTGTATATGACTAATTAAAGCGCTTCCTAGCCGATTTAATTACCTACAACCAGCCCGCCCGGCCCAAGCCGCGCGGGCTTTGTCTTTTCTGGAGCCAAGAATGCAAACCGTTGCCGTGCTTTTCGCTCGTGCAGATAGCAACTACAAATCACTTCCTGGCACTGATGTCTATGACATAGAGCGTGACGCCCGCACATATGACGGGCCACACCCTGTAGTTGCCCACCCACTATACCGTGCATGGGGAAGACTGCGCCTCCCAACGAACGGCGAGACCATATTTCCTCCACTTCGGCATACACCACCGCAGCATGTCCTGTGCTAGCACTTGCTTGCTACTTCTTGGATTCTTTCCAGCTTCTCAACACAGATTAGGGCTCCACGTTAGGGAGCCAGGTGATCCCGAGCAAACCCTAATGCAACAAGTTGCACAAGCCAGCACAATATATGCAACTTGTTGCGCAACTCCATTCATACTCTCATGAAAAATACAGATCCAACAACACAAAACAGATTCTGGCCAAGAGCCTTGCCACCCCAAATTCCAGTCCCCGAGGGCTCGCTGTGGCTGAACCTGGAAATCTCTGCCAGACGCTACCCAAACAAGCCGGCCTATGTGTTCTTCGGTAAGCCCATGAGCTACGAACAGTTGCATGCTCAGGCCATGCAGCTGTCGCGAAATCTGCGTGCCAGGGGTTTTGAAAAGGGTGACCGGTTCTGCCTGTACATGCAAAACAGCCCTGCCTTTGCGCTGATCTTTTATGCAGTGCTGCGCCTAGGCGGCGTGGTCGTGCCCGTCAACCCCATGTGCAAGGCCGAGGAACTTGCCTACTTCGTGAAGGACTCAGGCAGCAAGCTGGTGTTTTGCGCTACCGATCTGCAACCCATTGCCCGCCAGGCCCAGCAAGACAGTGCCCAGGCAGGTCATGCGCTGGAACTCGTGTGCTGCAGCTATGCGAGCTTCATGGCGGCCAGGGACGAGCTGGCCGAGGATGAGAGGCCAAGCGCCGAGGTCTATGACTGGCTGCATGCCCGGCCGCAGCAGGAGCTGGCCGATCTGCAGCTCATGAACATGCTTGATGAAGGCCTGCAGGCCAGGCCCGATCCCGAAGAGGCTATGGCCGACGACCTGGCACTGATTGCTTACACCTCGGGAACCACGGGCTTTCCCAAGGGCTGCATGCACACCCACCGTAGCCTGATGGGCAATGCCATCCTGGGCTACTGGAACAACACTACGGCTGGCGTGATCAGCCTGGCCTCGGTGCCCATGTTCCACATCACCGGACTGCTTTACTACGTTCTGGTGAATGTATTCATTGGCACGACGACCTTGCTCATCAACCGTTGGGACAAGCGGCTGGCATCAAGTCTCATCAAAAAATATGGCGTCACGCACTGGACCTGCATTCCCACCATGGTGGCCGACATCATGGGTGACGACTCCTACAAGGACTTTGGCTTTCAGCGGCTCAGATACATCAGCGGCGGCGGCACCGGCATGCCCAAAGCCCTGGCCGACCGGCTGTTCAACGAATTCGACCTGAACTTCGTTGAAGGCTATGGCCTAACCGAGACCGTAGCCTCCACCCATGTGAATCCGCCACAACGCCCCAAGCACCAATGCCTGGGGATTCCGATCTCAGGAGTAACTTCACTGGTCATGGATCAAGACAGCCAACAGCCTCTGAACGCGAATGAAATCGGCGAAATCGTGATCGACTCTCCCACCGTGTTCAAGGGCTACTGGAACAAGCTCAAGGACTATGAGGACAGCTTCGTCAGCATAGGTGGGAGGCGATTTTTCAAGACCGGCGACATAGGTTACTTCGACGAGGACGGCTACTTCTTCCTCACTGACCGCTCCAAACGCATGATCAATTCCAGCGGTTTCAAAGTCTGGCCTACCGAGGTCGAGTCACTGTTTTACAAGAACGAAAAGATCAAGGAAGTCTGCGTCATTGCCATCAAGGACGCTTACCGAGGCGAGTCTGCAAAGGCCATCATTGTGCTCAAACCTACGGCCGCTGGAACGACCACAGCTGAGGAAATTCGCGACTGGGCACGGGACCATATGGCAGCCTACAAAGTGCCTAAATACATTGAATTCATCGAAGCCCTTCCCAAATCGGGCTCTGGAAAAATTCTCTGGCGCCAGCTGCAAGAAGCTGCCAACCCAGAAGACACACAAGCCCATTGAACCCCATATGTCTCTTGCCTACGCCATTCTGACCGCTTTAACAGAGGAACCCAGCACGGGCGCCGATCTGCTCAAGCGCTTTGACAAGTCCATTGGATATTTCTGGAACTGCACCCATCAGCAAATCTACCGCGAACTCAAACAGCTCGAAACCAACGAACTCGTGAGTTCGGAAGTCTCATCTCAGAAATCGAGCAGCTTTATCTACAGGATCCAGCCCAAGGGAAGGGAGTTGCTCAAGCAATGGATTGAGGACGACAAGAACCACTCCGTAATCCGGGACCCATTCCTCGTGAAGATTCGCGCGCTGTCAAATTTTGATGAGCTCTGCCCTGAGCGAATCATTCTCGAAAAAAAGCAGCATCACCAAGAAAAGCTCAAGACCTATGAACAGATAGGAAAAAAGACATTTTCCGAACCCATGGACCGAAGCCAGCTCATCAAAAAAATGGTGCTAGACGCAGGCATACGTCGTGAAAAAGCCTATATCGAATGGTGCGATGAGTGCCTGCAGACCCTGGCTTCTTTAGACCCCAAGGCATAGCACCCATCCTTCCCCCTCCAGGAGACACTCATGAATACCCAACAAAAAATTCAGAACAGCTTGAAAACCTGGCATGCCATTTTGGCGCGCAATGCCATGGAAGAACTCGATCCTATCCTCTCGGACCACATCGTCTTTCGCTCACCCGTCGCCCACAACCCCTACCCCGGACGAGCCGCTATCAAGCTGGTCCTCAAGACCGTAAATACGGTCTTCAAAGACTTCGAGTACCACCGCACGCTGTTCACCGAAGACGGAATGAGCGTGGTGCTGGAGTTCAGCGCCAGCGTAGATGAAAAGAAGGTCAAAGGCATCGATTTTCTGCGCTTTGATACCGAGGGAAAGATCGAGGAATTCGAGGTCATGATGCGCCCGCTCTCAGGCCTCAATGCGCTGGCCAAGAACATGGGCGAAAAGCTAGCCCCGTTCAAAGACCAGCTCGCACCAAAGTAGCCCCTCCCTCCGAAAACCTAGTCCCAATTTTCCAATTGGCAGAGCCCCCTCAGCCTTTTCAAAAACAAATTCCCGCATCCCGCATTTATCTACCATGAAGACACGCATTACAGAACTGTTCGGCATCGAGTACCCCATTATCCAGGGAGGCATGCACTATGTCGGCCTGGCCGAGCTTTCCTCGGCCGTCTCCAATGCCGGCGGCCTGGGCCTTTTGACGGCTCTGACCCAGCCTTCGCCTGCAGCCCTGGCCGAAGAAATCGCCCGCTGCCGCAGCATGACGGACAAGCCCTTTGGCGTGAACCTCACCTTTTTGCCCGCGCGCACTCCGCCCGACTATGCGGGCTATATACGCTCCATCATCGACGGCGGCATCAAGGTCGTCGAGACTGCGGGCAACAACCCCGCACAGTGGCTGCCCATGCTCAAGGAGGCCGGCATCAAGGTCATGCACAAGTGCACCTCCATACGGCATGCGCTCAAGGCGCAGAGTATTGGCTGCGATGCCATCAGCGTGGACGGCTTTGAATGCGGCGGCCACCCGGGCGAGGACGATATTCCCAACTTCATCCTGCTGCCCCTGGCGGCCGAGCAGTTGCGCGTGCCCTTCATTGCTTCGGGTGGCATGGCCGACGGCCGCTCCCTCATCGCCGCCCTGGCCCTGGGTGCGGACGGCATCAACATGGGAACCCGTTTTCTGGCTACCAAGGAAGCTCCGGTGCACGAGAACGTCAAGCAAGCCATCTTGAAGGCCACGGAACTCGACACGCGCCTGGTCATGAAGCCGCTGCGCAACACCGAGCGCGTGCTGGTCAACAAGGGCGTGGAGCGCCTGCTGCAAAAGGAAAAAGAACTGGGTACGGCAATCACCTTCAACGACATCCTGGACGAAGTCGGCGGCGTTTATCCCAAGGTCATGGTGGATGGCGATGTGGAGGTTGGCGCCTGGTCCTGCGGCCTGGTCGCGGGTCTGATACATGACATCCCCACGGTTCAGGAGCTCATGACGCGCATTCTCAGCGAGGCTAACGAGCTCGTGGGCAAGCGTCTGCCCCAGGCCATGCAGACCGAGGGATAACTCGCCCAAGCTGCGCGATAAATAACAAGGAGACAAGAATGCCCGTCGTCAAAATCGTGCGCAATCTGGCCCTGCTCTCTGCGGCCGGCGCCCTGTGTCTTTCCGTCACGGCCAAGGACAGCTCCCAAGTCCCCAAGCTCAAAAGCCTGCGCATCGTCGTGCCCCTACCGGCGGGCTCGGCACCCGATGTGCTAGCCAGGAAAATTTCGGAGAACCTGGGCAAGTCGCTAGGGATCCCCGTGATCGTGGAGAACAAGCCCGGCTTCTCGGGCTTCATTGGCGGGCAGGAGGTGCTGCGCTCCCCGGCCGACGGCAGCAGCCTGTACATGGCCATCTCCTCTTTCGTCGTCATCACGCCCCAGACCTATTCCAAGATTCCCTATGACCCCGTGCGCGACTTCAGGCCTCTGGTTCAGATAGGCCGCACCTCCCTCGCCCTGGCAGTCTCTACATCCGGCAGGTTCTCCAGCCTCGACAGCTATGTGGGCGAGGCGCGAAAAAACCCCGAGCTGGTCTCCTTCGGTTCCTTTGGGAACGGTACAGCCGCACATTTGCTGGGCGAGGAATTCATGCGAGCGGGCAAAATCAAGCTGCGCCATGTTCCATACAAACAATCGGCGAGTCCAGATGTCATAGGCGGACACTTGGATGCCACGATCACCGACGTGGGCTCGCTCACGCCGTTTATTGGCGATCCGCCCAAGCTCAGGGTTCTGGCTGTCACCGGCGACAAGCGCAACAGCCTACTGCCCGATGTCCCCACGTTTGCCGAGCAGGGCTATGGCTCGGTGAGCAAGATGATGGGTTGGCTGGGGGTCTTTGCTCCCAAAAACATTCCCCCGGCCATGGCCGAAAAGCTGTCGCAGGCGATTATCCAGGCAACCGAGCCCGTGCAGTACAGGGCCTCTATGGCCATGCTGGGCTACCAGTACTCGGGCATTCAGGGAGCCCAGTTCTCGGACATCGTGAACGCTGACTACAAGCGCTGGGGCGAAACCATCAATGCCATAGGCGGCATTCGCCTGGACTAACACAGCTCTCTATCAACGCTGCTTTTTTCTGCGGTGCTGACGCAACGCAGGACTGCGCGCGCCCTGCCCTCTCCCAACATCACTTTGAATCACCATGGCAAATAACGAAGTTCTCTACGCAGTCGATGGACATGTGGCCACGATTACGCTCAACCGGCCCGAACGGCTCAATGCGATTACACGCACCATGCTGGACACCCTAGGTCAGCGCCTGTTGCAAGCCAATCAGGACCCACAGGTGCGCGCTATCGTGCTGACTGGCGCTGGCAAGGCCTTTTGTGTTGGGCTGGACATTCAGGATGCCCTGAATGGCAACAGCATAGGCTCAGAGGAGTCCAACAGCAGTGTGAAAGTCAATCTCGATCTGAGGATTGCGCCGCCCACGGTGCTGCACAACTTAGACAAGCCCTGCATCTGCCTGCTCAACGGCTCGGCTGCAGGCTATGGCATGGATTTAGCCCTGGGCTGCGACATTCGCATCATGAACCATGAAGCCAAGCTGTCCCCTGCCTTTGTCAAGCGTGGTGTAGTGCCCGAGTCCGGTGGCACCTGGTATCTGCCGCGCATGCTGGGTTGGTCCAAGGCCGCCCAGGTGATCTTCACAGGAAAAAACCTCGATCTGCAGCAAAGCCTGGAGCTGGGGCTGGCGGACTACGGTTTTTCCAACGAAGAGGAAAAGGAACAGGCCATGTCCGTGGTCGACGACATCTGTGCCAATGCACCTCTGGCCGTACAAAGCTCCAAGCGCCTCATGCGCATGGGCTTGTCCGAACGCTTTGACGATCATGTGCACCATGTGTTTTTGCAGTTCGTCCAACTGGCCAGGACCCAGGATTTCAAAGAGGGTATGCGCTCTTTCATGGAAAAGCGTCCTGCCCAGTTCAAGGGTCAGTAATTCAATATTCAGGAGACAATAATGATTCGAAAGATTCAGCTCGGAGCACTCGCCATCACTGTTCTGGCGACAGGTGCAGCACAGGCCAGCGACTACCCCAACCGGCCTATCACCCTGATCGTGCCATTCTCAGCAGGAGGTGTGACCGATGTGATTGCAAGAGCCATGGGCAGAAGTATTTCGGCCCAGCTCAAGCAACCTGTGGTGATAGAGAACAAGCCTGGCGTCGCTGGATCCATGGGTGTGGTGGATATGAAGAGCGCCAAGCCCGACGGTTACCGGCTGGCGCTGACGCCCATCTCAATCTTTCGCCAACCCTATATACAAAAGACCAACTACCACCCCATAGACGATGTGACCTACATCGCCACCTATATGACCTACGACTTCATCGTCGCGGTCAATGCATCCTCCCCCTATAAGAGTCTTGCAGATCTGGTGAACCAGGCCAAGAGCAAGCCCGGCAGCGTGAGCTATGGCACACCTGGCAAATATGCAGCTCATCACATCACCATGGCCATGCTCTCCAAGAAGTCCGGCGCTGACTTCAACCACATCCCATTCAAAGGTGATACCGAGTCGATCAATGCACTCATGGCCGGACACATCGACTCCATCGTGGCCTCCAACACCATTGTCCCGTACTTGAGCTCGGGAAAACTGCGGGCCCTGGCGATCGCTGCGAATGAGAAAGCGGGTGACTTCAAAACCATACCTACACTGCACGATGCAGGCTATGGTTTTGACATGCCCTCGCCCGTGGGTATATCAGGCCCTAAAAATCTGCCATCTGACATCGTGAACAAGCTCGATACAGCGATCAGAAATGCCCAGCAGGACCCGGAATTCCAAAAGGTTCTAGCCAACTACTCAGCGCGCAGCCACTACTTCGGTCCCAAGGAGTACACGGAGTTTGCGATCGCCAGTTTTCGCAACGAGGAAAATTTGCTCAAGATGCTCAAGCTGGACTGAATAGCACCGCCTCTCCTCGATCGAGAAAGTCCACAAGATGCGGCATCTCTCAAGCTTTGTAGATGGAGCCAATGAGGATGCCGCAGCCACTAGACTTCTGCAGTCTGAGAGCTGACGTAGGTGCTTCAACACCGAATGTCGGCTGCAATCAACAGCTGAACTTGATGGACTCTGGCTGCAATCTCCAAGAATCGGCATTCAAGGATTTCCGCAGCTCTTGTCGGAGACCACCCCGCCCCGCCCCCTTGACGACGATTCACTGTGCCTTCAGGCAAAATCCAGATGATCTGGGGCAAGCCTGGCGTCAGCTCTGCCGGGAAGCCCACCTTGAAGAATGGAACAGCATCAATGGCACTGACGAAGAAGGACGAGTTCTGGTACGGGACAACGTCCGGCGACACCCAAGCCGAGCTGCGCAGCTACAGCGTTGCGAATCGCCATGAGGCCGTCCGGTTTGCCTCGTCCAAATGCAATTGCGGGTGCCGGACTTTTGCGCTGCAGACTGATGAAGAAGCCGGCGTGGCAATCCGCATCTGCACCGACTGCGGGCAGAAACACCTGATGGGTGACAGCGCGGACTACGTTGAAGAGGCAGCCCCCGAAGTGCACGAGTGCGTGTGCGAGAACGAGGTGTTCGAGCTGATGTCCGGCGTCTCCGTGTACGAAGGCACACATGACGTGCGCTGGTACTACATCGCTTGCCACTGCGTGGAATGCAATCTAGTTGGGGTCTTCGCAGACTGGAAGTGTGAAGCGGGTGATGCGGCGGCCTTCCTCGCCAAGGTATGAGCGCGCGCCCCCGCAGAGATCCTGCTCACAGGCTTGAGCGGCCGAGGAGTGTCATGAGGTGGTTGCTGGACTTGGCTGTATCAATGACGGCAATCGCTGTAAAACCGGCATAGAAATCCGAGGACAGCTTCAGGCTGGATGCAGCCGTTCAGAACAAGAGACGCGAATGACTGCTGATATACAAAGCAGTCATTGCGAACACTTGCTTGAATTTCGCTCACACCCCAGTGTTTAGGCCACTTGCTTAGGTCGCCTCACTGAGATTTTCGAGTTCATCCATTTCCTCGAGTAAATCTTCATCAAGTTGAGCTTTCGGTGAAGGGACTTCGCGGTATTCAGTGTGGATGCTGTTTACTTCCTGCTCCCCTGTGACCGGTGTGATGCCCAGGCGTGTGAGTGTGTCAATGAGGTCTGCTACAACCTGCTCGCGATGAGTCACAAAGGTGGATGCGAACGAACGCCAGAAGGTCCAACCCGCACGCTCCAGAATGCGCTGCCTGCGCATGTCGTTATCCCACTGGTCAGGGCCATGGTATCGGTCGCCGTCGCACTCAATGGCCAAGCGGTTGTCGTTGTCACCCTCAACCACCATGTCGATGCGGAACTGGCCAACAGGCACCTGCGGGATCACGCGGTAGCCTTTTTCGACCAGGATGTCATAGACCTCACGCTCGAACGGTGACTCACATTTCTCACGGTTGGAACTCAAGTCCTGCTCATTTTGTAAAAACGGGGCCTGGAAGTGTTGAATGAGTTTGGTGCGCAGGGTATCTGCCGGGCGCAGATCCTCCAAGCGCACACTGCGAACGAGGTACATTCGGTCACGTGCACGAGATGCCGCCACGTTGAAACGTTGCTCGGCACTCACCTGAGTTTGCGGGTGGGCATCGCCGGGTGACGCGATCATCGACAAGAACATGATGTCGCGCTCTTTGCCTTGGAAGGTTCGAGCGTCGCCGCATGTGATCTTGAATTTGGTGACCACATCCTCGCCCAGCTCTTCTGTCACGCGCTGCATGATGAGCAGGGCCTGCTTGTTGCCAATCAGAGATACAACACCAATAGTGCGCCCCATCAGCGCTGGGTTCTCAACGATGGATCGGATCTCATTGATGATGTAATCGGCTTCGGCCAAGTTCAAGTCGCCGCGCTTTCCCCCGTGCGGGACGTACACATCCACCAGTGGTGGGTCAAGGCGTTCGGACTGGCGTGGCATGCGCAGGGGACGCAGCTCGTGCTTGTAGAACTCCCGCTTGGAGTATTCAATGATTGGTGCCACACAGCGGAAGTGCTCGCGCAGCATCACGCAGCTACTGGAGAAGACCACCTTAAAGAGGTCGTACACCGAACGGTCAGGCGTCATCTGCGGTGCAAACAGACTCACCTGATCACCCAAGAAGCGATGGCGAAGCGCCTTGATCTTCTCTTCGACCAAGCCAATCCCGTCAGGAGATACCTGCTTGTCGTCACCTACGACCAAAATCTTCTTGGCCCGCATGATGGCGGGCAGCGCGGTGAGATCAGACTGAGATGCCTCGTCAATGATCACGAGGTCAAAGTCGCCGAAGGTCGCTGGCAAGGACTCCGAAATACGGAAGTGAGGCATGATCCAGCAAGGAATCGCCTTGTTGGCCTTCTCGGCAGCCTCACGGGCATCTTTTCGGAAGCGGCCAGCTCTTACGCCTGTGCCCTTGCCGATCTTCTTGATAGAGGTTCGGTAGGCTTCCAGCGCAACGGCCACATCAGGGGTCACGTTTTCCTTCAAGCGCAGCCATGTACGGGTGGTGACGGCTTTCTGGTACAGGCTGGCGAGATCGTGTTCGAGATCACCGCGCAGCTTGGTCAGGCGCTTGAGTTCAGCGCGGCCGTCCATTTTGGATACGCAGGTGGCCAAGCGGCGGATACGCCATACCGCAGCCCAGTTGTCCGGGATCAGCGCGTCATAGGTTTGGTCAGCGGGGGCGGTACGCAGCATGTCCGCCCACAAGGGAGCACCTTGCGCCTCGATAGCTGCAGTCACCTCTTGGACCACCCTCAAGTCAGGTACCAGCGCGTATGCTGTCTCAAGCTCTTGTGTCAGTTGTGCCCAGCGTGTGGGGAGCACAGTTTCGGGAAGGCTTGTCGAGCCAAACTCTTTGGTCGCAAAGCTGTATAGCTTGTCCGAAATGTCACCAGCGCAGCCCTTGAGAGTGTTGATCAGCTCTTCCTTGACCTTCCATGTGTCAGAGAGGCGGTGCTTGAGCATGTGCTGCTGCAAGATGCCCGAAGCTTCCTTGGCCATATCAGCCGTAAGCGGGAGCTGGCCTGCTTTGCTCCACGTGGGGATCAGCTCGACGATGGCTGTGTTTGCAGCTTTCTCTGCACCGATGCAGTGCTGCAGCAAGTCGATGTATTGATCGGCCCGCTCGATGGCCGCGAAGTTGTCCACCTGAGGCAGGGAGATCTCCTGAGCCAACGAATTCCAGCGGCTAATGAGCTTCTTGGTGCCTTGCAGGAACAGGAGATATTCCTTGACGTGTGTCCACTCTTCACCCGTGGATGGCTTCACCCCAGTGACGGTGACCTCATCGAGCTTACGCTTTGCGTCGTTCTTACCAAACAAGCCAGAGAGGCCGAACGGCTTCTTGCCCATGGTGAGGTTGTCAATCGCGCTCATCAGCTCAGGGTCAGTCAGCAATGGCTCGAAGCCTTCGATAGGTCGGGCCAGAAATTGCTTGCGAACGGTGACCGCGCCTTGAATGTCCTTCTTCAAGGACATCAGAATGTCCAAGACCTCAGAGCGACTATGTTTGCGCAGATATGCCTGAAGGTTGTGAGCCCACGGCTTTGGATCAGCCTCTATCTCAGTCAGCTTTTCATGGAGGTCGCGCAAGGCTTCGATCAGATCGGCAGCCTTGGCCATCGACTCGGCGGTCACCGCCAAACGAGGCAGTGCGCGTGAGTCCTCCATCTTCTTGAGCTCTTCGTAGTGCTGCAAGTCCTGATGGGCTTGATACAGGCGGGCAGAGTCGGGCAGACTAGAGGTCTCCGGCAGCTTTGCTCCCAAGTAGGCGATGTCGTCCCCAAGCCGCACACGGGCGGCGCGTAGAGCTATGACGGCGTTGGTGCCAAAAACAGGTGCGTACGCTGTATCAATATCTAGGGCATCTGGGAACCAGTCTGCATCGGTGCCGAACTTGGAAACCTGCTCGGCCACCTGCACAGGCGTCAGCTTCTCATCGTCCAGCGTCACTGGATCCAAATTCAGGCGAGCCCAGATTGCGATGTCGCCATCAAGCTTGGCTAACTTCGCGTGCGTGGAATCGATCTCTGCGTCGGTGGTTTCAATGTCGCGGCGGTACTGGTTACGATCAATGCGGGTCAGCTCGGCGGCAATCGTGCTGATGGCGTGGTCGAACTGCCTCATGCCGTCCGCTTCACTGGTCAGCAGGCTAATGGCCAAGGGGCGAATGACCTCTGGCAACTTCTCTTGCAGGACGGCCAAGGCCGGGTCCTTCATGGAAGTCACAAGCACTCGCTTGCCGCTGGCCAAGTAGTGACAGATCACGTTAGCGATCGTGTGGGTCTTGCCAGTGCCAGGCGGGCCTTGGACCACCACGCCGTTATGCACATCCAGCATCTGAATGATTTGGACTTGCTCGTCGTTGTACGCCTTGGGGAAGTACAACTCTGCAGGCTTGGGAGAGCTATCACCACCATCTCGACTGCTACCGGCCACGGAGGTCAGGCCACGGTAAGGTGGTAACTCCACATCGATCAATTCGCTAGAGGGATCGGTAAACAGTGCACTCAACGCGCTGGGTAAGGTGTCAGGGGCAGTACCGTCCTTGACGGCCGTGGCAAACCGCTCAAGATCCTGAATCATCAAGTTGGCAGTGCGCGGGCGGGCCATGATGACCCATGTATCCGTCACGGCAAGGTGCTCAGCAGGCTTGGGCAGGTTGCGGGTTTTCTCACCGGGTAAGTCCGGGACGTACACGCCGGAGGCATCCAGCAGCGTCGTGGCCTTGCGCAGTAGTGACTCGAATGTCGCAGGGCTGTCTGGGTTGATGTCAGTACCAGTTGCAAAGAACTTCTTGCCTGCCTCTTCCAATGCGACCACGCCAGGATTGTCCAGCGAAGCAAACAACTCAAGGCTCAGCGCAGGCGTGGGGCCACTTGGAATGACCTCCATGGCCATGGTTTCCTCATTGAGGCGGAGCTCAACGTACTGCGTGATCAAGGGATAGGCGATGTTGCCAGCTTCAAGCTGCTGTACCGCCATGCCGATACCCCAGACAAGCTCAAGAGGCGTGTCCAGCAGATTGCCTTGGAGGGTTTGGGACAGCAAGAACAGCTCTTTGTAGAGGGCAACGCTCTTGCGAATCTCCTTTTCCTTTGTTGCCCAAGCATTCCACACCTTAAGGTAGCTCTTGAGGCGCTGGGCCAGTGAGTCTTGGCCAGTGTCAGTCAGGTGCTTTTCGTAAGCAGCCAGCTTCATGGGCTTGAACTCGGACACTACGGCCCCGCTGGGCTCTTGAGGCTCTTTCGGTGGTGGCGCTGGCAGCAAGCCCCTCTCGATCAGGTACTTCTCTTCTTGGATTTCCAGAAGGGTCGGTGCTTTAGCTGGATTGCGCGAGACCTTCAGCCATGCAGCCAAGTGCGAATCTTGAGCGACAGGTGGCTCTGTTTCGTACAGGCGGGCCACGGACAGCCAGATTTCATCCTCGCTACCAGCATTGACAGGATTCACCGACACACCAGGAAGGTCAGTGAATTGGTTTTCCAGCTTTGCAAACTCTTTGTGCTGAGAGATATTCTTGGCGGGAGTGCTGCGCATTAAGGCCGTCTGAATGGCGTAATCTACAAAGCCTAAAAAACGGGAAGCTATTTTATTCATTCTTAACCCTACTTAGTCGCAAACAAGCCGATGATTACGATGATCGCAATCAACACCACCAATATAACCGTGGGACTGTATGAGGTGGGCTTCACTGGGCTTGTATCAAATTTCGTGCGCAAGACACCATATTTGAAGACGGCTTCATAATTTGTTTTGCAGGAGCAGCATGAAAGATGCTGCGTAACGCTTTCCAGCGTAGAAATAAAATTAACCGTACCGCATTTTCCGCACTCAACGCTAATCCGAGATGGATACTCCGACTGCTCTGAAACAGGCGGCGGAGGTGGTGGGGTCACCGGAGGCTGGACAGGTGGCGGCGGTTTAATGGGCTGCGATCCACCGGAGGAGAGTGCTGCTAAGCGCTGCGCGACTTGTCGCTGCAGCGCCTTTGCTTTTGGACGGTCACGGTGTACAAGCTCGGCTGCCAAGCTTTTTAGTAACGCCTCATCCCCTTTGTTTTGCTGGTACAGCGCTCCTAGCGCGTCAATGCCAAGTTTGAAATATGGTCTTTTTTCCATGTCTGCCTGCTTCTCGTTTTTGAATTTTAAGTTCGCTACAGCGGACATGCCTTTCCTAGAGCCATTTCTGACGAAAACGATCACTTCTAGATTCTTGTAGGACTGCTTTACAACAGGTTTCAGACGGTCACTTGGCGAATGTGGTGGACTGTAATCGCTTGTGGATTCAACTGGTCAATGCAACACAATGACCGCCTCTGGCGGAAGGAGTGTTGGCATGAAGCAAAGACCGCGGATTTACTACACCGAAGCTCAGAAGGCCCTGATGTGGGAT
>JAITLO010000038.1 GCA_031277855.1 Acidovorax sp.
GGGCGGCGCCGCAGAACTCGTTGCGCGGCATGGCCGCTTCACTCGAACAACCGCGGCGAGTCAGATGACGAAGCAGCTGTGTCCTGCGGCACAGCTGCCCGCCCCGGGCTCTGCGCGCCGAGCCATGGGCAGAAGGGGTGAAAGCGGATACGGAAACCGAATACCTGCTTTGCGTGGGCCGCGCCCTCGGCGAACTTTATCTCCAAGTCATAAACACCTGACGCTTCGTCACGCTGCTGGCGCTGCGGTTATTCTCCTTCTATACACGCCTGCGGCACGCAGCACACAGGGCCGCATGGCTGCCGCAGGACAGCCATGCTTCGTCAACTGACTTGCCGCGGCTGTTCGAGCGGAGCGCTGAAAGCGCGCAGAGAGTTCTGCGGCAGGCCCTGTGTGTTGGGTGACGCAGGTTGCCCCGGCGCGATAGCGCTGGGGTCGGGGATAGCAGGGGCGCATTTTTGGCCTACCTTGTTGGGCGAACAACAAGGTAGGTCGCCCGCCGGGGCGAGACCCGGCCTCGAAAAACAAATCCACAACAACATCCAACACAGCCCACAGAAAAGAATTTGTCAAAACAAGCGCTGAACCGCCACCCCAACCCTCTCCCTCCAGCCAGCGAGCGAGGGAGTGATACCGCCACGGCCTGCACAGCAAGGGTGCACCCATCCCACTGAAAAGCTTTTTTCACCCACGCACCACACACCGCGTCGGCCATGGTTAAGCTCCCCCCATGCAATCCCCCCTCTGGACCGTCTACATCGACGGCAGCGCCTTCCCCAACCCCGGCCGCATGCGCATAGGCGGCGTGGCCCATGGGCCCGGTGGCGCCGAGCACCGCTTCAGCCTGGCCCTGCCCCACACCGGCTGCAACAACGAGGCCGAGGCCAAGGCCGCCATCCACGCGCTGCAGTGGCTGCACAGCCAGCAGGCGCAGCAGGTGCTGCTCTATACCGACAGCAGCATCCTGGCCGAGCAGCTGAGCCAGGCACAGCCCCGGCCGATTGCCCGGCTGCACCCTGTTTACGAGCAGGCCCGTGCCCTGCTGCCGCTGTTTGCGGCGGTGAAGGTGCAATGGATACCGCGCCACAAAAACAGCGTGGCCGATGCGTTGGCGCGGGGGGATGAAGCGGCCCTGACGGGTGCGGCAGCATGAGCGGTGCAGCCATGCTCCACCCCGCCACCCATGCCCTGGCGGCCGCCCTGGCCGATGACCCGTTCTACCGCGCGGTGACGGTGGCGGCCGGCGGCGATGAAGCCCTGCGCCTGCAGCTGCTGGCGGGCTATTTTCAGCTGGCGTGGGATGAGGCCCAGGCCGTGGGCGAGGTACAGGCCCAGGGCGCCGACGGCGCAGCGCTGTGGACCTTGCCCAACGCCGATGGTGCAGCAAGCCATGGCGCACAACGCACGGCGGCGCTGCAACCGCTGCTGGGTGCCCAGGGTTTTGCAGCCTATCAGGCCATTTGCGAGGCCATGGCCAGTCAGCTGCCAACCGAGTTGGAGAGCGCCTGGTATCTGTCCATTCTGGGCGTGCACCCAGACGCACGCGGCCAGGGCCTGGCGCAACGCCTGCTGGCGCCCACGCTGGCTCGGGCTGATGCGGCCGGGGCCTCCTGCTTTCTGGAAACCTTCAACCCGCTGAGCCTGCCCTTTTACGCCCGCCTGGGCTTTGCAGCTGCAGGGGAGTTTCTGGAGCCCGTCACCCAGCGCCGCTACTGCTTGCTGGTGCGCTGACTCTTTGCGCACTGCACCGCTGAATCACAGCGGCTGCGGCGCTTTCTACACAACCGGCCAGGCCGGTACGGGGAAAGTGCTGCAGCCGCTCAAGGCGCGGATTTAGCGCAGCACCCGACGACGGAAATAGGCGCACAGCGCCACAAACGCCACCAGGCCCAGCCACATGGCGGGCATGAAATCAGCCCCCACGAGGGCCAGCGGCGCATCGCTGCCGCTAAAGCCGATCAGCGCGGCCAGCAGCAGGCCCACCAGGCTTTCGCCCACGATCAGGCCCGAGGCCAGCAGCAGGCCGCGCTCTTCGGCGGCGGCCACCCATTCCTTGCCCTTGTGTTCACCGCGGCGGCGGATGCCGCGCTGGATCACCAGGCCCAGCATGGCGCCCAGGAACAGCGTCATGCCAATGGTGGGAGGCAGGTACAGGCCCAGGCCCACGGCCAGCGGTGGCAAGGCGCCACGGCCGCTCTTGCGCAGTGCCATGTCGATCACAATCGCGACCACACCCACCAGCACGCCCAGGCCCAGCATGGTCCAGTCCAGATTGCCCTTGAAGATGCCATTGGCAATCTGCGTCATCAGCGTGGCCTGCGGAGCGGCCAGCGCCTGGCTGGCGTCCATGCCTTCGCGCGGCAGGGCGCCAATAAAGCCGTAGGCGTTGTAGAGCAGCTCCAGCACCGGCGGAATCACCAGCGCACCCACCACACAGCCAATGATCAGCACCACCTGCTGGCGCCAGGGCGTGGCACCCACCAGGTAGCCGGTCTTGAGGTCTTGCAGGTTGTCGTTGGAAATGGCGGCCATGGCCAGTATGGATGCCACCAAAAACAGCACCAGGGCCACGCCCAGCTTGCCGGTGACGCTGTTCTCAAAAGCCGGCACCAGCGCGTGCAGCGCCAGCAGCGACAGCCCCATCAACACCGTGGCGATGATGCCAATGCCCGAAATGGGGCTGGCCGAAGAGCCCACCAGGCCGGCCATATAGCCGCAGGCCGCCGCCACCAGAAAGCCGAACACCGCCGCAAAGGCCACGCACAGCGCAGCCAAGGCATAGCGCGCACCGCCCGACAACTCGGGCATGTGCAGGGCCACAAAGTAATTCACCACGCCAAACAGCACGGCCAGCGCGGCGGTGCCGACGATCAGCATCCAGCTGCGGGGCATGTCACGGTCGGTATCGCCTGCGGGCGCGGCAGCAGTCTCGCCAGAACGCGCGGGCTGGTGGCGCATGGCCTGCAGAATCGGGCGTGCCAGTGTGACCACGGTCCACAGTGCGGAGATACCGATCACGCCAGCGCCCATAAAGCGCACCTTGCTGCCCCACAGCTGCATGGCCACTGCGGTCACCGCTTGGCCCACCTCTGGCACCGCCTGCGCCGTGAGCCAGGGCACCACAATGCCCCAACACAGCACCACGCCCACCAACATGGCCACGCCGGCGGCGGCCCCCATCAAATAGCCAGCGGCCAGCAAAGCGGGCGAAAAACCCGCCGCCACGCGAAACGCTGTATGGCCCACGGGCAGCCACAGATTGATGGCATCGCCCAACACCCGAAAACCGCTGCTGAACAGGCCGAACAGCGCGGCCAGACCCGTACCCCAGCCCAGCTCGCGCAGACCGCTGCGGGCCGAGCCACCTTGGCCACTTTGAGTTTGCTGACGCTGGGCCTCGCCCACACGCAGCACCTCGGCGGCGGCCACACCTTCGGGATAGGGCAAATGGGGTGACTGCACCACCATCACGCGGCGCAGCGGCACGGTGTAGAGCACACCCAGCGTGCCGCCGGCGGCGCAGATCAGTGCGGTCTGCCAGAACGGGAAGCCCGTCCACAGGCCCAGCATCAACAGGCCGGGCAGTACAAAAATCACCGACGACAGCGTGCCGGCGGCCGAGGCCTGGCTCTGCACCAGATTGTTTTCCAGGATGTTGGAATCCTTGAAGCGGTAGAGCAAGGCCATGGAAATCACCGCTGCCGGAATGGACGAGGCAAAGGTGAGGCCGACCTTGAGCCCCAAATAGACATTGGCGGCCGTGAAGGCCAGGGTGATGAGGGCGCCCAGAAGGACGCCCCGCAGCGTGAATTCACGCACAGGAGCAGGGTGTTGAGACATAGGCTGAATCGGGTGGCGGATGCACAAGGCCTGGCCGCATACATGCCAGCCAGGCCTTGTGCACCACGGTGCAAGCACAGAGGGTGGGATGGTATAGCAGCCATCTGCATCCACGCACTGACCCATCGCAGCTAGTGACATATGTCTGCAGCAATGGCCCGGCGACCTACCCTGGCCCGGGTGCCGGCAGGGCTGCTGCAAGGTGGTGCCGAAGCGGGCTATAATCGCAGGCTTCGCCCATGTGGCTCAGTGGTAGAGCACTCCCTTGGTAAGGGAGAGGTCGGCAGTTCGATCCTGCCCATGGGCACCACATTAAAAAGCCTGCTGGCAACGCCAGCAGGCTTTTTTGTATTCGCGCTCAGCGCTACAGGTTGTCGGGGTTGGCCTCGTAGCGCAGCCAGCCTGCCACCAGCGACTGGCCACCACGGTCTTTGGGGTGAGAGGCCCCCTCCAGCACCGCCACTTCCGCCAGATCAAACGGGCTGACGCCCTCTATGCACGCCAGGTTGACGCCGTACTGGGTGGGAACGGAGCGGCGCTGGTGGAAGGTGTAGATGCCGCAGCGGCTGCAGAAAAAATGCTGGGCCTGGCCGGTGTTGAACTGGTAGCGCGTCAGCAACTCCTTCCCCGCCGTAACCGTGATGTCCGCCAGATTGGCCGATACCGCCACGGCCCCGCGCATGCGGCAGTACGAACAATTGCAGCGCCGGGCCGTGTTCAGCCCATCCGTCAACAGCACGGTAAAGCGCACACCACCGCAATGGCAGGCAGCCTGCAAAGGCTGTGAGGTGTCGGCAGGCAAGGTCATGAAGCAGTCCTTTCAATCCAGCAAGTAGAGAGAGCGCACAGCAAGGAAGGCGTGATGCCGGCAGGAGCGGGCTTCAAAAGTCCAGCGGGCGCTGAAGCCCACCCCACAACGGCCAGACAGCGCTTCAGGCGCGGCGTGTGCCCGCTGACAGTACGCCTGTACGGCAAGGGCATACAACAAAGCATGAAGCGCTGTATGGCCGCCTTCGCACGGATCACAGCCTACAAGCCCAAGCCGTCAGGCCCAAGTTAAAACAGCACGCGGCAGCGGATGGTGCCGGGCACTTGCGCCAACTTCTCCAGCGCCAGCGCCGACGACTGCGCATCGATATCAATCACCACATAACCCACCTTCTCATCGGTGCGCAAATACTGACCGGCCACGTTGATGCCGTGATCGGCAAACACCTGGTTGATGGCCATCAGCACGCCGGGGCGGTTCTGGTGCACATGCAGTATGCGGTTGTTTCCCGGGTGCTCTGGCAGCGCCACTTCGGGGAAGTTCACGGCCGAGATGGTGCTACCGTTGTCGCTGTAGCGCACCAGCTTTTCCGCCACTTCCAGGCCGATATTGGCCTGGGCCTCCATGGTGGAGCCGCCGATATGGGGGGTGAGGATGACGTTGTCCATGCCACGCAGCGGCGACTGGAATTCGTCCTTGTTGCTCTTGGGCTCGACCGGGAACACGTCAATGGCCGCACCCAGCAATTGCTGATTTTTCAGGGCCTGGGCCAGGGCATCGAGGTCGACCACGGTGCCGCGCGAGGCATTGATCAAGATGCTGCCCTGCTTCATGGCGGCAATCTGCGCCGCGCCCAGCATGCCGTGGGTGGAGGCCAGCTCTGGCACATGCAGGGTGACGATATCGGCCTGGGCCAGCAACTCGTTCAGGCTGACCTGGCGCGCATTGCCCAGTGGCAGCTTGGTGACCACGTCGTGAAAGATGACCTGCATGCCCAGGCCTTCGGCCAGCACCGACAATTGGGTGCCGATGGAGCCATAGCCCACGATGCCCAGGGTCTTGCCACGGATCTCATAGGAGTTCTCGGCGCTCTTCTTCCAGCCACCGCGGTGGGCCACGGCGTTCTTCTCGGGAATGCCCCGCAGCAGCAAGATGGCCTCGGCCAACACCAGCTCGGCCACCGAGCGGGTGTTGGAAAACGGTGCGTTGAACACCACCACGCCGCGCTCGCGGGCGGCATTCAGGTCGACCTGGTTGGTGCCAATGCAAAAACAGCCCACGGCCACCAGCTTGTTGGCTGCGGCAAACACCTCGGCCGTGAGCTGGGTGCGCGAGCGAATGCCCACGAAGTGCGCATCGGCAATCTTTGCCTTCAACTCCTCGCCCTCCAGCGCGCCGGACAGGGCTTCCACGTTGGTGTAGCCCGCGTCGTGCAGCACCTTCAGCGCAGAGGGGTGAATGCCCTCCAGCAGCAAAAACTTGATCTTCGATTTGTCCAGCGATGTCTTGGCCATGGGGGCATTGCTCCGATCCGTGAAAACCCCATTAGAGCCTGTTGCCTATTTCGCCACAGCCGGTGTGTGCAATCTGCCCGCCGCGCGGGCGAGACCATTCATCCACACCAAGCCACCAATGACTCCATTGAAAAGTAAGCACCCTCATACAGAACAGATGCTTTTTTTAACATCATCAAAAAGCCGCCACACATAGAATCCGCGCCTTTATGGTGCTTTGTTTTTCATAGCAAACGCATTCCACAAATTCATATTTCAGAGGGATGGGAAACGCATGTTCACGTTTTTGCGGCGCATAGAAGACCTGCTGGTGCAGGTCGTGCGGATGGTGTTGCTGGTGTTTTCGCTGGTGGTGTTGGTGGCCCTGGCACTGTGGGTCTGGGACAGCGTGCGGGGCAACAAGTCCAGCAGCTCGGCCCTGTCTGAACCCGCTGCGCTGAACTGGAAGGACGCCAAGCTGGATCTGGCCTATGTGGTGGCCGAAACCGGCCGCGACCTGGGCGGCAGCCAAATCCCGCTGGCCAAGCGTTTGAGCGACCCGCAGCTGCGCCCCAGCTTTTTACAGGCCGACCAGATCATCCGCGCCTTCATCAACCAAAACCCTGCCCAGCGCGAGCGCGTGGAACAGGAAAACGGCGGCCGTGGCCTGGCACCGCTGAATGTGCTGCTGCAAGGCAAGGACATGCCCGACGCCACCTTGGTGCAGCGCATGCTCAAGGAAGAGCTGGAAAACGGCCGCGCCGCCTACCTGCCCAGCGATGACAGCGACGACGAGGAAAACGGCTACTTCAGCGAGCCGCTGGAAGTGGCCTACGCCATCCACGAGCGTGCCCAAATGGCCGAGTCCGAGCATGGCGCGGGTGCCTATGCGGCCTATGTGCAAGGCCTGCCCGCCGCGCTGCAACAGGTGTTTGGCAATGCCGAGCTGGCCCCCCAGCTGCAGCAGCAAGCCGCCTCCAGCCTGATGAGCATGGTGCTGACCAACTACACCATCACCTTCGACCAGGCCGCGCGCGTGCTGCGTGGCGACAACAGCGAAGACGGTGACACCAGCTTGCTCAACCTCTACAACAAGGCCGCCGAAACCGCCTTCTGGAGCATGTTGATGTCCTTGCTGGTGCTCGTGGTGATGGTGGTGGTCTTCATCCGCATGGAGCGCCATCTGCGCGTGATGAGCGAGCGCCCGCAGCGCGCCGAGTAAACCCGGCAAGCCATGGCGTAAGAACAGTGTCTTACGCCACAATGCAGGCAGACCGCGCCTGGCCCAACCGGGCCGGCGCGGTTTTTTTATTTCAGATCACCGAGCCATGACCACTTCCCGCATTGCCACCGTCGCCATCGCCCCGCAGTTTCTGGAGCGCAGCTCGCCGCGCGCCTTTGTGCCCGAGCCCTTGACCACCACCCAGGTCGAGCAGGTGGTGGAGGCCGCACGCTGGGCCCCCTCGGCCAGCAATCTCCAGCCCTGGCACTTTGCCTATGCACTGCGTGGCGATGCGCACTGGGCAGCGTTTTCCACCATCCCCAACGAATTCAACCGCCGCTGGTGCCTGAACGCCGGTGCACTGATCGTGGTGCTGTCGGACACCTCGGCCGGCATGCACGCTTTTGACAGCGGCTGCGCCTGGGGCTTTATGGCGCTGCAAGCCCATGCCATGGGCCTGGCCAGCCATGCCATGGCCGGCATCGAAGCCGAAGCGGCACGCCAGGTGCTGCGGCTGCCCGCCCATATGCAGGTGCAGGCCCTGGTCGCCGTGGGCCGCCGTGGTGATGCCGCCACTCTGCCCGAAGACCTGGCCTCCCGCGAGACCCCCACGCCACGCAAGCCGCTGCACGAGATTCTGAGTGCAGGCCCCGTGGGCCATTTGAGCAAAACCACCGCCTAAGGCTCACCCCATGCGCAAGATGCGCTCCTACTCCCATAGCATCTGCGCAGCCATGCTGGCACTGGCCTGCTGGCCTGTGCAGGCCGCAGGCCCGGTGCTGGATGCCTGGCATTACGGCACCTTGCGGCTCAGCTCCCAGCGCTGCGAGGCCAGCTTCATCTTTGATGCCGGCCCGCACAGCTTCCGCGCCGTGCGGGTGCAGGCCATTGCCAAGGACCGCCAGGGCCAGGTACTGGCACGCTTTACGCTGGAGCCCGATGACATGGGCGTGGACCGCAACAACCGCTTTGCCACGGCCCGCTGGATCAGCCCCCATGCCTGCGGCCCCGAGGTGGTGGTGGTGTTCAAAACCGCCAGCGCCCAGATCGAGGGCATGCCCACCGACCTGCTGGCCCACCAGCAACTGCGGTTGCGGCGCTATGAGCCCATGGAACTGCGCTTGCCGCAAACCCGGGAACGGCCTTGAGTCAAGGAACACCCCCCTGAGGCGCTGCGCGCCTTCCCCCCGCTCTTCGCATCGCGCAAGCGATGCGGGCAGGGGGACGCTGCCAGCGCGGCGGGGCGGCCCTTGCGCGGCAGCCCTAGTTGGGCCGCGCCAGTTTTAAGCGCTGCGCAGCTTGCATGCGCCCTTGCTCTGTGGAGAGAAGTGGCTGCAATGTGTTCTTGGTGGTGGGGGATAAGCCAGGATCGCTAGTCAGGCAACGTGGTGATATCCCCTTTGCTTACCGAGACCCCTTTCGCCAGAGACAGCGAGCAAGGGCCGCCCCGCAGCGAGGCTGTCGTCCCCTGGGGGAAGGCGCCGAAGGCGACTCAGGGGGAAGATTACTTCAAGCCCCTGCAGCCTTGAGGAGCAGCCAGGCAGCAAACCCCCACAGCACCACGGCGGCCACGCGCTGAAAGTGGCGGGGTTGCAGCCAGGCAATGCGCCCGCCCAGCAGCACGGCGCCGAAGGCGATCCACAGCGTGCCTATGCTGACCACCAGCAGGGAGAAGCCGCCCATGACGCAGGCATAGTTGCTGGCACTCATCCAGGTCTGTGCCGGGAACAGCGCCAGCGCAAAAATCACGGCCTTGGGATTGAGCAAGGTGGCCACCAGCAGCTGGCGCCGGCCAATGGCGGGCACATGGCTGTTGCCCGGCTGCAGGCTGGCATAAACCCACAGCTCCCAGCCCAGCTTGCCGATATACAGGCCGCTGACCAGCTGTATCACTTGCACCAGCCAGGGCGACTCGCGCACCACCATTTGCAGCAGCGCGCCCCAGACGGTGGTGGCGATCAGATAGCCCAGGCACTCGGCCGGAATCAACTGCCATGAGCTGCGCAGGCCCGAGCGGATACCCGCTGCCGCCAACAAGGTGTTGGTAGGGCCGGGCGTGAGCAAGATGGTGGCGATCACCGCGAAAAAAGACCAGTCGCTGATAGGCATGCAGGGACAGCTAGGCTGTACAAATATGTTGCAGCGCAGCATAACACCTTTGCTTTCGCGCCCCTGATCGCCACCGCAGACAGCAAAAAGCCCGCACGGGGCGGGCTTTTTGCAGCAGGTGTTTACTCAATTTCCTCGTGCAGCTGCGGGGCTGAACGCTTGAATCCCTTGGTCAGCCAGGCCAGATAGACCAGGCCCACCGCCGCCCAGACCACGCCGGCCTTGAGCGAGGTTTCTTCCACCTCCAGCCACAGCGCGCCAATGGAGGCAAAGCCCAGCAGCGGCAGCACAAAAAAGCGCAGGATGTCACGCGGCGTCTTCAGACGGCCATCACGGAAACCATAGCTGCAGATCACCGACAGATTGACGAAGCTGAACGCCGTCAACGCGCCAAAGCTGATCAGCGCCACCACGAACTCCAGGCTGAAAAAACCCGCGCTCAGGCAAATCACGCCTGCCAGCCAGATGTTGTAGGAAGGGGTATGGCTCTTGGGCTGGATATGGCCGAAGAACTTCTTGGGCAACACGCCGTCACGGCCCATCACATACATCAGGCGCGAGACGCCGGCATGGGCCGAGATGCCCGAGGCCATCACGGTGATGATGGCAAAGCTCAGCACCACGGACTGGAAGAAGGCCCCGCCCACCAGCAGCAGGATTTCGGGCTGGGTTTCGTCCACCTGCTTGAAGTACTGCGTGGGTGCGCCCGGGAAGTACAGCTGCATGAAATAAGTGGCGAACACAAAGATCAGGCCCGAGATCAGTGCCGTCAAGAAGATGGCGCGCGGCAGGGTGCGCTTGGTGTCCTTGGTTTCTTCGGCCAGCGAGCTCAGCGAGTCAAAGCCGGTGAAGGAAAAGCACAAAATCGTGGCACCGGTGATGAGCTTGCCCACATCGGCATCGGGGCTCCAGAAGGGCGAAAAACTCCACAGGCCATGGGCGCCGGGCTGCTGGGCCATGTCGCCCAGAGCGTTCTGCCCCACCGCCAGCTTGGTGTAGATCAGGTAGGTGAAAAAGCCGATCACCAGCATCTGCAGCAGCACGATCAGGCTGTTGAAATTGGCCACAAAGCGCACGCCGCGCAGGTTCACGGCCACCATCATCAGCGACAGACCAATGACCCAGACCCAATGGTTCACATCGGGGAACATGTCGCGCAGATAGATGTTGGCCAGCAGGATGTTGACCATGGGCGAGAGCAAATAGTCCAGCAGCGAAGACCAGCCCACCATAAAGCCCGCATTGGGGTGGATGGACTTTTGCACATAGGTGTAGGCCGAACCCGAGGACGGGTATTTGCGAATCATGTGGCCATAGCTGATGGAGGTCAGCAACACCGCCCCCAGGGCCACCAGGTAGGCGGTGGGCACATGCTGCAGACTGTCGCGCGACACCATGCCAAAGGTGTCCAGCAGCGTCATGGGCTGGATATAAGCCAGCCCGATGATGATGACCTGCCACAGCACCAGTGTTTTTTGCAACTGGGCCGTCTTCTGTACGTCTGCAGCCTGCATGTGAATTCCGTCCTTTTTACAGCGAAGAGGGGTGCGAGGCTTGCCGCAGCAGGGTCTGTGCTTTCATCTCACACCACCGCGCAGAGCCATCCCACCGCCACGCGCAGGCGCGCAGCGGGGCGCAGTGCCGCAGCACTGGGAGGGATGGTGATGGCGGCCAGCATGTGGCAGCCCTGGGGCGAAAGTGGTGGCATGAGGAAAGCGCCCCGAAAATGGGCAAGCCGGCGAAAAAAGCGCCCGATGATACGGGCAGATGCCAGGCCGTGCCGGAGTGGCCGCAGTTGCACGGCCCCGATCCTTGGACTTTTGCGGCGTTTGCAGCACTTTGGCCACAGTTGGGGCAGGCCCTGCTGGAGGCGGGCTGCCTTTTTTTGCGCCAGCGCACCATTGCTGTTTGGGCCTAGCCCGGCCCTCTTGCGCCACCTGCCGCCCTCATGCACATTGGCTGCATGGCCTGCACGCAGACCGCTTTTTGCCCACTTGCCGGAGATATGACCGTGAACACCTTGCCCATCAACCTCGACAAGCTGCGCAACATCGTCCAGAAGTTCGGTAGCACCAGCTTCACCACATCGCAGGTGGCCAGCGACTATCTGCAAGACGGCGCCGGCCCCGAGGCCACGCAGTTTGAAGACCTGCTCAAACGCCATGCCGCCTTGCTGGGCATACGCCCCATGCCCTCCAGCGCCGGGGGCGACACGGTGTGGGTGGCAGCAGTCTGAGCATGGCCTGGCCCGGCCGTTAAATCCACGTTAAGGCGTCGCTTCACGGCCACCCACACGCACCGCAACGGCGCTGTTTTTTGCACCAAAACCAGCGCAAACGCGCGCTACACAAGCCTCAGCAGCTCTCTTTTCAGGAGAGTACTGCCTGGGGTCATCCCTGGTGCGCAGTTGGCCTATCGGTGGTGGCCTTCAGATAGCGCCGCTATCATGTGACGAAATGCGACTGACCGGTACAGGTGCGCCTGCCGCATCTGTGCGATCCGCCTCTTTTCCTACGCCGACTCCCATGAGCCAGAAATACCGCCTCGTCACCCGCAGCGATTTCGATGGTCTTGTCTGCGCCATGCTCTTCAAAGAGCTGGACATGATTGACGAGATCACCTTTGTCCACCCCAAGGACATGCAAGATGGCAAGGTGCGCATCACGCGCAACGACATCACCACCAACCTGCCCTTTGTGCCAGGCGCCCATCTGGTGTTTGACCACCACGCTTCGGAGCTGGTGCGCAATCGCGCCTTCCTGGGCAACTACATCATCGACCCGCATGCGCCCTCGGCCGCCCGCGTGGTCTACAAGCACTACGGTGGCAAGGCGCGCTTCCCCTCCATCACCGATGAGCTGATGGAGGCCGTGGACAAGGCCGACTCGGCCCAGTACGCGCTGGAGGACATCCTCGACCCGCAGGGCTGGACGCTGCTGAACTATCTGATGGATGCCCGCACCGGCCTGGGCCGCTTTCGCGAGTTCCGCCTCAGCAACTACGCACTGATGATGGAGCTGATCCAGCATTGCCGCGACCTGCCTGTGGACCAGGTGCTCAAGCTGCCCGATGTGCAAGAGCGCGTGACCCTGTACTTTGAGCAGACCGAACGCGCCAAGGCCCAGATCCAGCGCTGCGCCACCGTGCACGACAACCTGGTGGTGCTGGACCTGCGCGACGAAGAGCCCATCTGGGCTACCAACCGCTTCATGGTCTATGCGCTGTACCCGCAGTGCAATATCTCCATCCACGTGATGTGGGGCCGGGGCAAGGCCAACACCGTGCTGGCTACCGGCAAGTCGATTCTGGACCGTGGCTGCACCACCAATGTGGGCGAGCTGATGCTGGAATACGGCGGCGGCGGTCACCTGGCCGCAGGCACCTGCCAGGTGGCTTGCGAGCAGGCCGACCAGGTGCTGGCCACCCTGGTGCAACGCATCACCAGCGAGCACCGCCAGGCAGCCATCGCCGGCTAAGAACGTGTTCTAAAGCGCTTTCCCCATGGGGCTGCGCGCCATGCGCTATCGTCCTGCCCCATGACTGCCTTGCCAAGTTTTTGGGGCCCGCTGGCCCTGTCCGTGCTGGCCGCTGCCTTGCTGGTGGCCGCCAGCCTCTGGCGTGTCTGGCGCGCCCGGCGCCAGTTGCCCCCTGACCATGGGCAGTCCCACAGCGCCCAGGCCTTCGCCCTGGGCTATACGGCTGCCGCCCTGCTGTGGCTGGCCTATGGGCTGTGGACCGGCTACCGCCCCTGGCTGCAGACCAGCGACCCGGCCTGGCAGATGGCCGTGCATGGCGATTCGCTGTGGTCCCTGCCCTTGTTCATAGGCGCCGTGGCCTGGGCTGCGGCCCTGGCAGTGTGCTGGGCGCTGCGGTTTATGCAAAAGGCCGCACCGCGGCGGCCAAGGGATTAAGGTGCTGCGGCCTCACCCCTACCCTCTCCCGCAAGCGGGCGAGGGAGTGATACCGAGGCTGTAGGGCTCAGAGAAAAAGGCTCAGGCCTTGTCGTCCACTCCATAGCGCTGGCGATAGGCCAGCACGCGCTCGTGGTGTTGCTGCATCTCGCCGCCCGCGCCCTGGGCCTGCAGGTATTGCAGCAGGTCGGCCAGCGTGGCGATGGTGGCCACCTGCAGCCCCAGCTGGTTGCGCACATATTGCACGGCGCTGTGGTCCACATCCTGGCCGTTTTCTGTGGCTTTTTCCTGGCGGTCCAGGGCAATGGCCACGGCATGGGGGGTGGCGCCGGCGGCGCGGATCAGTGCGATGGATTCACGCGCTGCGGTGCCGGCGCTCATCACGTCATCGATGATCAGCACGCGGCCCTTGAGCGGGGCGCCCACCAGGGTGCCGCCTTCGCCGTGGTCCTTGGCTTCCTTGCGGTTGTAGGCAAAGGGCATGTTGCGGCCCAGGCGGGCCAGCTCCACGGCCACGGTGGCGGCCAACGGAATGCCCTTGTAGGCCGGGCCAAAGACCATGTCGAATTCCATGCCACTGGCCATAATGGCTTTTGCATAGAATTCCGCCAGGCGCCCCATCTTGGCGCCGTCATCGAACAGACCCGCGTTAAAGAAGTACGGGCTCATGCGCCCGGCCTTGGTCTTGAATTCACCAAAGCGCAGCACCCCTGCGTCCACGGCAAACTGCACAAATTCCTGTGCCAGACGATCTTGATCCTGTTGCTGTGTGCCACTGACTACCATGGACTCTTCCTTGTTCAAATTAACCAGCCTCAACCTCAACGGCATCCGTTCCGCCACATCCAAAGGGGTGGAAGCCTGGGTTGCGGCGACCGGCCCGGATTGTATTTGCGTACAGGAAATCAAGGCGCAGGCTGCAGATATTCAGGGTCGCTTCGAGCAGTTGGCCGGCCTGACCGGCTACTTCCACTTTGCCGAGAAAAAAGGCTATTCCGGCGTGGGGGTGTACACCCGCTATGCACCGTCGGATGTGATCGTGGGCCTGGGCTCGGCCGAGTTCGACCCCGAGGGCCGCTACGTGGAGGCGCGCTTTGACACGCCGTCGCGCAAGCTGTCCATCATCAGCGCCTACTTTCCCAGCGGCAGCTCGGGCGAGGAACGCCAGGGCGCCAAGTTCCGCTTTCTGGCCGAGATGCATGCCCACCTGATGCGCATGAAGGGCGAGCGCGAGTTCATTCTGTGCGGCGACATCAACATTGCCCACCGCAAAGAAGACCTGAAGAACTGGCGCGGCAACCAGAAGAACAGCGGCTTCACCCCCGAGGAGCGCGCCTGGATGGACATGGCCCTGGACCCGGTGGCGCCCACCGGCGGCATTGTGGACGTTTACCGCCAACTGCAGCCCGACACCACCGACGCCTGCTACACATGGTGGAGCAACCGCGGCCAGGCCTATGCCAACAATGTGGGGTGGCGGCTGGACTACCACCTGGCCACCCCGGCCCTGGCCGCGCTGGCGCGCACGGAGTCCATCTACAAGGGCGAAAAATTCTCGGACCACGCCCCCATCACCATTGGCTACGACCTGAAGCTGGGCTGATGCCGCAGCGCGGCGCTTGCAAAAACCAGAGCAGCGGCTGCTGATGTTTCGCCAGTTTCAGCCTTACACCCTGCTGAAGTTGGCGAATTCACGGCAGAAATAGCTCACTTTTCAATAGCACAAGCCCCCGCCGCGCCTTGCCCCCCTGCCCAAAGCTTGATGCAACACAAGCTTTGGTGCCGGGGATAAACGGCCTCCGTGACCGCTTGCGGCCCACAACCCGGTGTTTACCCCGAGACACCCACCCGCACCGCAATCGCAAGCCATTGAATTCAAAAGAATTCCCCCACCCACCTGGCCTGCAAAATTGCACCCACAGAAGCCTGTCTTTGGCAAGCCAGCACCGGCATTGCCCCCGCTGTTGATATCTGTACCTATTCTGATTTGGCTGAATTTTCAGAAAAATCTTGAAACAGAAATGCAGCTAAGCTGTAGGCCTGCATTCCCTGATTCGTTTTTTGACATCACCTTGTGAAGGAGTTTCCGCACATGAAGAAGATTCTAATGACCATGGCCCTGTGTGCTGCCGGCGCTATTGCAGCCCCTGCCATGGCCGCTGACTGCGCGCTGACCGTGGAATCCAATGACGCGATGCAGTACAACACCAAGAACATCGACGTGCCCAAGTCCTGCAAGAAGTTCACCGTGACGCTGAAGCACGTGGGCAAGATGCCCAAGACTTCCATGGGCCACAACATTGTGGTGGCTGCCACCGCCGACATGGCTGCCGTGGCCGCCGACGGCCTGAAGGCCACCGCTGCTGCCGACTACGTGAAGGCCGGCGACGCCCGCGTGATTGCCCACAGCAAGATGATTGGCGGCGGCGAGTCCACCACCTTCGACATCGATGTGGCCAAGCTCAAGGCTGGTACCGACTACAGCTTCTTCTGCTCCTTCCCCGGCCACTACAGCATCATGAAGGGTACGGTGAAGTTGAGCTAACCCCCCCTGAGTCGCCTGCGGCGCCTTCCCCCCAGGGGGGACGACAGCTTCGCTGCGGGGCGGCCCTTGCTCGCTGTCCCTGACTGAGAGCGCGCCAGTTCCGAGCCCCTTCGTGGGCGACACCATGGGTTAGTGACAAAGCCTCTGTATCGTCAGGTACAGAGGCTTTTTGCATGCTGGGCCACAATCGGCCCTGCTTTTCTCAGAACATCTCAGAACACTTCCCACGCCATGCTTGCCTACCACACCATTCCCGTTACCGCCTTTCAGCAAAACTGCTCCCTGGTGTGGTGCGACCAGACCCGGGATGCCGCCGTGATCGACCCCGGCGGTGATCTGGAAACCATTTTGTGGGAGGTAGAGCGGCTGGAGTTACAGCTCAAGGCCATCTGGATCACCCACGCCCATATCGACCATGCGGGCGGCACGGCCGATCTGGCCGAGCAGCTGAACTTGCCCATCATCGGCCCGCACCCGGGTGACCAGTTCTGGATCGATGGCCTGCCCCAGCAGGGCGCCATGTTTGGCTTTCCGCCCTCGCGCCCCTTTGTGCCCACGCGCTGGCTGCAGGATGGCGATAGCGTGCAGATCGGCCAGGAGACGCTGGCCGTACGCCACTGCCCCGGCCACACGCCAGGCCATGTGGTGTTTCACGCGCCGCAGATTGAGCGCTGCTTTGTGGGTGATGTGCTGTTTGCCGGCAGCATAGGCCGCACCGACTTTCCCCAGGGCAACCACCAGCAGCTGATCGACTCCATCACCCAGCGCCTGTGGCCCATGGGCGATGCCACGGTGTTCATTCCCGGCCACGGCCCGGAAAGCAGCTTTGGCCGCGAGCGCGCCACCAACCCTTACGTGGGCGATCGTTGAGCGACGCGACTCCACCCCGCCCACAGGCCGAAACCGGGGCATTGGCGCCTATACCGAATAGGGTGTTACAGCATGTGTCCGGTAGGCGACACATTGCTTGATACGCATCAATTTTGTAAGGAAAAGAATCCTTTATCTGACGCAAGGCAGTACGCGCAAGAACTAGCATCGTTGCATCACGTTGACGATTTCCACTCTTGCGAGGAGCACCTATGGCGTCTACGCCCGCACCAGAAACCGGTCCTATCACCTCTAAACCGGAACCCGATTCCAACCGAAAACTTGCTTACCTGCTGCTAGGCCTGGTGCTGTATGGCATCGTGCTGGCCCTGCCCCAACCTGCCGGCCTGACCGACTCGGGCCAGGTGGCCCTGGGCCTGCTGGTGCTGGTGGTGGTGCTGTGGATCAGCGAATGCGTCTCGCCCGCCAACAGCGCCGTGGTGCTGACCGGCGCCGCCGTGCTCGGCCTGATGGGCACCTCGCTCACCGAGGGCGGCAAGGTGCTGACCTCTTCGACCGCGCTGACCACCATGCTCACCGGCTTTTCGTCCACCGCCGTGCTGCTGGTGGCGGCCGCGCTGTTCCTGGCAGTGGCGCTCAAGCACACCGGCCTGGACAAGCGCATTGCCCTGATCGTGATGAGCAAGATCGGCGTCTCGCCCGCCCGCCTGGTGCTGGGCGCGATGATTGTCGGCTTTGTGCTGGCCTTGTTCATTCCCTCGGCCACAGCCCGCGTGGGTGCGGTGATCCCCATCATGATCGGCATCACGGCCGCCCTGGGGCTGGCCGTGAACAGCTCGCTGGGTGCCACCTTGATGATTGTGACGGCCAGTGCCTGCTCCATCTTCAACATGGCCGTGAAGACCGGCGCTGCACAGAACATCATCAGCCTGAACTTCATGCAGCAGGCCTTTGGCCACAACATCACCTGGGGCCAGTGGTTCATCACCGCCCTGCCCTTCACCATCGGCATGTGCGTGGTGCTGTTCTTTGCCGCGCTGTGGATCTTGCGTCCCCAAGTGCCCACGGGCGAAGACATGGCCGGCAAGCTGCGCCAGCAACTGGCCGAGCTGGGCCCGGTCACCGCACCTGAAAAGCGTTTGATCGCCGTGGCGGCCCTGCTGCTGGTGATGTGGTCCACCGAAGGCATGCTGCACCCCTTTGACACCACGACCACCACCCAGATCGGCATTGCCCTGCTGCTGATGCCCAAGATCGGTGTGATGCACTGGTCCCAGGCTGAAAAGCTGGTGCCCTGGGGCACGATTGTGCTGTTCGCTGCCTCCATCTCGCTGGGCAATCTGCTGTCCAACACCGGCGCCGCCGGCTGGCTGGCGCAGCAGACGCTGGGCCAGATGGGCCTGTCCGCACTGCCCGTGGTGGCCGTGATTGCCGCGCTGTCGGTGTTCAGCATCGTGCTGCACTTGGGCTTTGCCTCGGCCACCGGCCTGGCCAGCACGCTGATCCCCATCATGATTGCCTTCACCCAGACCCTGCCCGTCAGCACCGAGACCGCCTTCGGCATCGTGATGATCCAGAGCTTTGTGGTGTCGTTTGGCTTCATCCTGCCCACCAACGCTCCGCAGAACATGCTGTGCTACGGCACCAACGCCTTCAGCACCACACAGTTCGCCAAGGTGGGCATTGTGGTCACGCTGGCCGGTCTGGGCCTGATTCTGTTGCTGTCGGCCACGCTGTGGCCCTGGATGGGAGTGCTGTAAATGGGCGCACATATTGGCATCATTGGCGCCGGCCAGGTCGGCGCCGCAGCGGGTTATCTGCTGTCGGCCACACCCGGCATCAGCCAGATCACCCTGGTGGACCAGAACGCTGCCCGCGCGGCCGGTGAGGCCGCCGACATCGGCCACGCCGCTGCCTTTGGCACGGCAGCCCGCGTCAGCGAAGGCGATTACGCCGACCTGGCAGGCGCCTCGGTGGTGGTCATCACCGCCGGCGCCAGCCTCAAGCCCGGCCAGACCCGGCTGGAGCTGCTGCAGCAAAACCTGAAGATGACGGACACCATCATCGGCCAGGTGCTGAAGGTGGTGCCCGAGGCGGTGCTGCTGTTCGCCACCAACCCGGTGGACGTCATGCCCGCCATCGCCGTGCACCGCTACGGCCTGCCCCCGGGCCGAGCCATAGGCACGGGCTGCTCGCTGGATTCCATCCGCTTTCGCGACCGGCTGGCCGACTACCTGGGCGTGGCACCACCCGCCATCCACGCCTATGTGCTGGGTGAGCATGGTGACTCCTCCGTGCCCAACTGGAGCAGCGCCTGGGTGGCCGGTATGTCGGTGACGGCTTTTGCCGCGCAGCAAGGCCGCCCCATCGACGCGGCCATGCAGCTGCAGATTGCGGAAGACGTGCGCACCTCGGCCTACCGCATCAAGGAAGGTAAGGGCGTGTCCAACTTCGGCATCGGTGGCTGCATTGCCCGCCTGGTCAAGGCCATCGTCGCCGATGAGCAGTCGGTGTTTGCCGTCTCCACCTGCATGCCCGAGCTGCTGGGCGTGCGCGATACCTGCGTCTCCCTGCCCCATCTGATCGGTGCACGTGGTGCCTCGGCGCCTTTCATGCCGTCCATGGATGCGGCCGAAACCGAGGCCTTGCGCGCCAGCGCAGCCCTGCTCTCTACCACCATCGCCGGCGGACTGCAGCTGCTGTAAACAGACTTCATCGCTGTATGGCCGCCTTGTTTGGAGGCGGCCATACAGCGCTTGATGCTTTGTTGCGTGCCCTTGCCGTACACCAGTACTGTCAGCGGGCACGCGTCGCGCCTCAAGCGCTGTCTGGCCGTTGTGGGGAGGGATTCAACGCCCCATGCAAACCAAAGCCCGCTCCGGCCGACAGACCCTCACCCCCACCCTCTCCCCAAAGGGGCGAGGGAGAAAAACCAGGGGCTCGGCGCATGAAACTGGCGCAGCCCATGCCAGGGCCGCCCCGCCGCGCGGGCAGCGTCCCCCTGCCCGCGAGCACCGCTCGCGAAGAGCGGGGGGAAGGCGCGCAGCGCCTCAGGGGGGTGTCATCGCCTCCGCGATGCCTCATACAAGCCTTGCACGCGGGGGATATTGCGCTCCAGCTCGCGTATGCGATCCGGGCCAGTGGGGTGGGTGGACAAAAAGCCAATGCCGCCGTCGCCCGTGGCCTCGCCCATCTTGCGCCACAGCGTCACACCTGCCTGGGGGTTGTAGCCAGCGCGTGCTGCCAACTCCAGGCCCACCAGATCGGCCTCGCTCTCATCGCTGCGGCTGAAACGCAGGCTCAGTAGCTGGCTGCCCATTTTGGCGGCCAGATTACCCAGATCGCCCAGGCCCAGCAGCTGCGCGCCCAGCGATAGGCCGATGTTGGTGGCCGAGTTCTTGGCCATTTGCTCGCGCGAATGCTCGCGCAGCGCATGCGCCATTTCGTGGCCCATGACCATGGCCACTTCGTCGTCATTGAGCTGGAGCTTTTCCAGAATGGCGGTGTAGAAGGCAATCTTGCCGCCGGGCATGCAAAAAGCGTTGACTTCCTTGCTGCCGATCAAATTCACCTCCCAGCGCCACTGCGCGGCGCGCGGGTTCCATTGCGTGGTGTAGGGAATGATGCGCTGGGCAATGGTGCGCAGCCGCTGCAGCTGTGGGTTGTTGGCACCGGCCAGCGCACCCTCGGACTTGGCTTTTTGCAGCAGCTCCTGGTATTGCTGGCCCGCAGCCTGCTCCAGATCGTCGGCCGGAATGAGTTTGCGCAGGCCGGAAGCACTGCCCACCTGCACCTGGGCCCAGGCACCACCGCTGCCCGCGACGGCGGCACCGGCAATCAAGGCCTGCAAAAAGCCGCGACGCGGTCTATGGCAGTCACAGGTGGCGGCAAGTGAGGGAATTCCATTCACCTCAAGGGCAGTGCAAACAGCGGGCATAGGGCAGTTGGGCTCCAGAAATCGGCAACAACAAACCATTGTGCCGCCAAAGCCCAATCCCTTTCTAGGCCGCAGCCGGCGCCGCAGCCACTGGCTGCCGGGCGCTGCGCACCTCGGCCCCTATCACCACCAGCAAACCTGCCAGCACGGCCAGCAGCCCCAGCCAGGCCGTCAACGGCTGGCGCTCGCCCACAATCCACACCGCCAGCACAAAAGCGGCCACGGGCTCGACCAGCGACAGCGTCACCCCCGTGGGGCCGGAGATATGGCGCAGCCCTATGGAAAACAGCAAATGGGCGATGCCCGAGACCACCAGGCCCAGATAGACCACCACCAGCAGTGCCGACAGCGACCATTGCGGCGCCCCCGCCTGCAGCCAGGCCACGGGCACAGCCAGCAGCGCCGCACCGGTGAACACATAGAAATTGACCACCTTGGGCACCATATGGCTGACCAGGCGCTTGTTGATCAACGCATAGCCGGCATACGACAGCCCCGCCAGCAAACACAGGCCCAGCCCCGGCCAGGACACCGTGCTACTCCCGCCCTTGCCCGCCACCATGGCCGCGCCCCCGGCCACGCTGACCAGGGTGCCAAGCCACCACAGTGCAGACAGCGGCGCACGCAGCACCAGGGCCTGCAGCAGACCAGCCCAGATGGGACTGCTGCCAATGGCCACGGCCGTGCCCACACCCACGCCAGCTAGGCGCAGGCCTTCATAGAAAAACACGCTGTAGCCACCAATGCCCAGCGATGCCCAGGCAAACCAGGACCAGCGCAGGCCGGCATCCCGCGGACGCAACACCGGCAGCCGCGAACGCGCACGTACCGACAGCCACAGCATCAGCAGCAAAAAAACACTGGCCACACCCAGCTGGGCCGCACCCACCCAAAACGGCGACAGCCCCGCAGCCCCCAGATGCTGTGCCGTACCGCTGGAGCCCCACAACACACCCGCCAACGACACCAGGGCCACGCCCACGGTAGAGGCGGAAAAAACAGACGATTTCATAGCTTGCATGATGCCGCTGCGCCAGCGCGGCAACTATCGAGCGACTCTGGTGGTGGAGTGAAACACACTGGGTGTTGCCCTGACTTCAATAGCTGCTACTGCGCTTGCAGATGGCGTTCCCAGTCAATTCACTGGCGCTGCCCACAGTCAGGGACAGCGAGCAAGGGCCGCCCCGCAGCGAGGCTGTCGTCCCCCTGGGGGGAAGACGCGAAGCGGCTCAGGGGGGAGCACGTAATTCTCGGGCCCCTACCCCCCGCTCCCGCCGCAATGCATAAGCCAAGGCACTGGCACTGCGGTAACCACAGCGCAGCGCCGTGGTTTCCAGCAATTGCCCCTGGGCCAGCTGCTGCTGGGCCGCATCCAGGCGCAGGCCACGTAGCCAGGCCTGGGGCGGCTGGCCTACCAGCTCCACAAAGCGGGAATGGAACTGCTGCACGCTCAAATGACACAGCGCGGCCAGCCGGGCCGTGGGCCAGTCGGCATGCAGGGCGGCCTGCACCTGCTGGGTGAGCCAGGCCAGGTCCAAGGCACGGCGCTGCAGCAGGCCGGGGGCATCCAGCACCAGGGCCAACTGTGCCGCAGCGCTGATGGGGTGCAGCGCCAGGGCCGGGGCACGCAAGGCTGCGGGCACGGCAAAGCGCCGGCCGCGCTCCAGGCCAGGGCCGGGGGGCACATCGATGACCTGCACCCGGGTGCCATGCTGGGCCAGATAGCCATGGGCTGCCCCGGCCGGAATCAACATGCCGCTGGCCGCATCCACATAGCTGGCATGGCCGTTCAGCTCCAGCTCCATGCGGCCGCGCAGCGCATAGAGGATTTGCACATGGTCATGGGCATGGGACTGGTGCTCGCCGCTGTAGGAGCGCACTGAGCTGCTGGGCGCATCCAGCCCCGCAGCCTGTGCAGCCGCTGTGGCGAGGGAGGGAATACGGGTGGCAGCCATGGTCATCCAAACAGAGCTGCCATGGTAGCGCGCGCTGCGGCAGCCAGGCATCGCGGGATAATGCTCCTCGCCCATGTCCGTACCCGCACACACCTCCTCCACGCCCTCTTCCTCCACCCCGGCGCACCGCAGCTGGGCGCAGACGCTGCGCGTCTATGCCGAGCCGGCCAGCCTGCGCATGCTGGCCCTGGGCTTTTCGGCCGGACTGCCCTTGCTGCTGGTGCTGGGCACCTTGTCGTTCTGGCTGCGCAAGGCCGGTGTGGACCGCGCCACCATTGGTTATATGAGCTGGGTGGGCCTGGCCTATGCCTTCAAATGGATGTGGGCCCCCCTGGTGGACAGGCTGCCGCTGCCGCTGCTGAACCGCCTGCTGGGCCGCCGGCGCAGCTGGCTGCTGTTTGCGCAATGCCTGGTAGTGGGCGGCCTGTTGGGTATGGCCTTGACCGACCCCCAGCAAGACCTGGCCCGCATGGCCTGGTGTGCCCTGGCCGTGGCCTTTGGCTCGGCCACGCAGGACATCGCGCTGGATGCCTACCGCATCGAATCCGCCAACGCCGAGCGCCAGGCTGCGCTGGCCGCCACCTACCAGACGGGCTACCGCATCGCCATGATCTGGGCCGGCGCTGGCGTGCTGTGGCTGGTAGCCCTGGCGCTGCACGGCGGCGATGCTGCCTACGAACGCTCGGCCTGGCGCCTTGCCTATTGCGTCATGGCGGCCTCCATGCTGGTGGGCATGCTGACCGTGCTGCTGTCACCCGAACCCAAGTCCCAAGCCCAGGCACCGGCGCGCAATCTGCTCGAGTGGCTGGAAGAGGCCCTGATCGCACCTTTTGCCGACTTTGTGCGCCGCTATGGCGGCCAGGCCATGGTGATCCTGGCCTTGATCGGCATCTACCGCATCAGCGATGTGGTGATGGGCATCATGGCCAACCCTTTTTATGTGGACATGGGCTACACCGAGGCCGAAGTGGCCACGGTGAGCAAGGTGTTTGGCGTCATCATGACGCTGCTGGGCGCCTTTATTGGCGGCGTGATTTCCATGCGCGTCGGCGTGATGCGGGTGTTGATGCTGGGTGCCGTGCTCTCGGCCTCCAGCAATCTGCTGTTTGCCTGGCTCAGCACCCGAGGCCATGATGTGCTGGGTTTGACGCTGGTGGTCAGCGCCGACAACCTGGCCGGTGGCATTGCCTCTGCGGCCTTTATCGCCTACCTGTCCAGCCTGACCAATGTGCAGTACTCGGCCACGCAGTACGCGCTGTTCAGCTCCATGATGATGCTGGCACCCAAATGGCTGGCGGGGTTTTCGGGCGCCTTTGTGGATGTCCACGGCTATGCCTCTTTCTTTATCGGCACTGCGGCCCTGGGCCTGCCGGTGCTGCTGCTGGTGACGCTGGCCTCGCGTATCCAGCCACGCACCACATAAAGGCTGATGAATAAAGCATGAGATGCTCTTCTTTTAGCAGCACGGCGGCTCTGGAAAAGGCCATGGGTTTACCTGCGCTTTACCGGAGGGACAAGCCTACGTCACGCGTTGCCGCCATGCTGAAGGCTTAGGCACTCTGCCCCTGCATACACTCCCACACATGAGCACCCACCAACTGCTGATGATTGAAGACGATGCCCGCCTGGCCCAAATGGTCAGCGAGTATCTGGGCCAGAACAGCCTGGCTGTCATCCACTGCGCCGATGCCACCAGCGGCCTGCAAAGACTGCAGCCCAGCGATCCGGCCGAGCTGCCCGATCTGGTGATTCTGGACCTGATGCTGCCCGACATGGATGGCCTGGAAGTCTGCCGCCGCCTGCGCGCCCTGCCCGGCAGCGCCGCCCAGGTGCCGGTGCTGATGCTGACTGCCAAGGGCGATCCCATGGACCGGGTGATAGGCCTGGAAATGGGGGCCGACGACTACCTGCCCAAGCCCTTCGAGCCACGCGAGCTGCTGGCACGCATACGCGCCATATTGCGCCGCCGCGGCAGTGAAAACACGCCTGCGGCGCAGACCACACCGGTGCTGCGCTTTGGTTCGCTGGAAATCGACCGTGACGCCCGCACCGTCACCGTGGCCGGCCAGCCCAGCGAGCTGACCAGCTACCAGTTCGACCTGCTGGTGGCCCTGGCCGAACGCGCAGGCCGCGTGCTCACGCGCGACCAGATCATGGAAGCCGTACGCGGCCGCGAACTCGAGGCCTTTGACCGCTCCATCGACGTGCACATGGGCCGCATACGCGCGGCCATCGAGGCAGACCCCAAGGCACCCAAACGCATTCTGACAGTGCGGGGCGTGGGGTATGTCTTCGCCAAGCAGCAGGATTGACATGCGACACCCCCTGAGCCGCTTCGCGTCTTCCCCCTCTCTGGCGCTACGCGCCGGAGGGGGACGGCACCAGCGCGGCGGGGCGGCCCTTGCGCGGTGCCCTGGCTTGGGCTGCGCCAGTTTTGCACGCTGTGCCTGCGGTTTTTCTTCCTCGCCCCTCTGGGGAGAGGGTGGGGGTGAGGGGGCTGCGGCCCAGCCCAGCGCCATGCAGCACCTATAGGAGCGCCTCACATGTTCCAGGCTTTTTCCCGGCGTCTGTACCTGCGCATCTGGCTGGCGGTGGTGCTGGGCGTGGCCATTCTGACTCTGTTGGTAGGCTGGGCCTGGAAAGAGGCCAGCGAGCTCAATGCCCAGACCCAGGCCAATCCACCCGCCCGAGAGTTGCTGCTGACCGACAGCGTGGGCAAGGTGATTGCACGCGGCAGCGCCACGCGTGCGCCCATGCCGCCGCAAGAGGGTGTGTTGTTTGATGTGCTGACCCCCGATGGCGAGCTCTGGCAGTTGCACCTGGCCCCGCGCACCGACCGTATGGACTCGGGTGAACGCGGTAGCGGCCGGGGAGAGCGCGGTGGAGGTCGGGGCGAAAGAGGAGACCGGGGGGAACGCGGTGGTCGGGGCGAGCACCACCCGCCCAGCGGCTACACGGCCTTCTGGCTGCGCCCGCCCTTTGGCTTTTTGTGGATGCTGGGCCTGGTTGGCGTGGCCGTGGCCGTGGGGGTGTTCCCCATCATCCGCCGCCTGCTCAAGCGCCTGGAGAATCTGCAGCGCGGCGTACAACGCTTTGGCGAGGGCGATCTATCGGTACGCGTGCCCACCAAGGGCAACGACGAGGTGGCCGATCTGGCCCGCCAGTTCAACGCCGCCGCCAGCCGCATCGAAACCCTGGTCACCTCGCACAAAACGCTGCTGGCCAATGCCTCGCATGAACTGCGCTCGCCGCTGACGCGCATCCGCATGGGCCTGGAGCTCATGGGGACAGGCCAGCCCTCGGCAGCGGCCAAGTCCGAGATCCTGCGCAATATCAACGAGCTGGACCAACTGGTGGACGAAATCCTTCTCGCCAGCCGGCTGGAGACCAAGGAGGCCGATGTGGGCACCTCCGAATCGGTGGACCTGATTGGTCTGGCCGCCGAGGAATGCGCCCGCGTGGATGCCGAGCTGGATCTGCAGGACATCGATGCGCTGGAGGTGCAAGGCGTGGCCAAGCTGCTGCGCCGCGCCGTGCGCAATCTGCTGGAAAACGCCCGCCGCTACAGCCACGGCGACATCACGCTGACGCTGGCGCGTGACGGCAATATGGCGCTGATCCGTGTGCAAGACCACGGCCCCGGCGTCCCTGCCGACCAGCGCGAGCGCATCTTCGAGAAGTTCTACCGCCTGCCCGGCGCCAGCGAACGCTCGGGCGGCGTCGGCCTGGGCCTGTCCCTGGTGCGCTCGATTGCCGAGCAGCACGGCGGCACGGTGTGCGCCACGGCCCGCCTGGATGGGGCAGAGGGGGCGTGTTTTGAGCTCAGGCTGCCGGTGGGCCAATGCTGACCCTTGGGCTTTCGTCCCGGTTTGTATTGCCTGGGTCGCTATAGTGCGCAGCCATGCTGCACATCATTGCAAACACCCGATTTTTTCTCACAGACTTTGTCATGGAGCGGCTGCGAGATACCGCTTCTGTACGAGTGTTAGCCCACGACAGCCGCCGTCGCGGGGCCTTGAAATCGCTGGCCAAGCTCGTGGAGTCCTACCTGCCGCTGCAAGCCGATCAATCGCTGTACTTTGCGCCAGACTATCTCAAGCAACTGCAAGCGATTGCACCCACCGACAGCGTATTGATCTTTGGAATCGAGAACCTCAAAGAGCTGCGCATATTGCGCCGCTTTATTCGTGCCCGGCGCTGCTCCATCTTCACCTGGAACCCCGTGCAGGACTACCAACAAAACGCTGCTTTGCGTTTGCTGCATATCCGAGCGCTCAAAAGCCTGGGTATGAAGGTCTACACCTTTGACCCAGAAGATGCACGGCGACATGACCTGACGCTGGTACCACAGGTGTATCGCGATGTGGCACCTTACATCCAGACCCAGGTCAGCCCCGACATTGATCTGTACTTCGTCGGCCAGGACAAAGGTCGTCTGCCCACACTCCAAGGGATTTTGCATGCGGCCCAACAAGCGGGGTTGCGTACGCATTTTCATGTGACGCCGGACAAAGGCCGAACCTACTCTGCCGCCGAAAAGTCACTGCTAGCCAGCAGCAGTATTTCCTATGCCGAGAATCTTGCACTCATCAACCGCGCACATTGCCTGGTCGAGGTTGCACAACCCCATCAAAGCGGGCCCACCGTGCGCAGCCTGGAAGCAGCTTTTTTTGGCAAAAAGCTGCTGACCACACGCGCGTCGGCAGCACAAGACACCTGGTTCTCCCCCGATCGCGTATTCATCGCGCCCGAAGCAGTTTCACAATTGGGCACCTGGATCAAGCAGCCGCTGCCGGCCCTGGAGGCCGCCTTGCTGCAGCCGCACGACATGCTCCATTGGTGCCGTCAGTTTGACTAAGACCCAGCCGCAGCACCTTCTGGTTGCTCGGCCTTTTCCTGGGGCCCAAACTTTGCCTGGGCGCACAGCAGAATCAGCATCAAGACAAAAAAGTGGCTCTCCCGACCGCTGAACAATGGCGAGTTAATCAAGCTGTTGCCGGCAAGAATCGCTGCAAACGCCCACAAAATTGCCCTGTCCTTGACGGGCGCTTTACGAGCAGCCCAAATGGTTGCCGTCGCCAGCAGCACAAAAAGAACAAGCCCCAACAAACCGTTCTCCATCCAGAAGAACAGGTATTGATTGTGTGGATGCCAGCTGCCGAACTGGCACCAACCAGGTTGGGTCACATATTCGCACCAGACACTGTGGTAGCTGCCCGTTCCCCAGCCTTGCAGCGGTTTCTCCGTCACCAGCGTCCATGTGTGCTTCCAGAAGTTGACCCGGCCTCCGATGCTGGTGATCTCCATGGTGTCGCTGGCAGCGGCCTCGGTGATCGCAAGATCAATGCGCTGACGCACCGTTTGTGAACTTGCCAACGCCACCACCAATACGGCGCTCAAGCTCAGCAACGTCAACCAGCGCCGGCGCCCTTGCAAGGACCAGAAGATATAGGTCCCCACCGACAAAATCAGCAACACATAGCCTGTGCGGCCTTGGGAGAGCTGTGTGACCACCACGGCGCCCATCAGCGCAGCAATCCACCATGCGTAACGTTGCCACAGGGATTGGGTTCGTCGTCCTAAATCCATCGCAGCGACCACAAAAAAGGTCATCATGATGTTCTGTGTGATGTAGTCACCAATCACCGTGTGGTCCTTACCCCAGCCAATCTCTTGGGTGCGTGACCATGGCAATTGCCAGAACACATTGGCGAATGCCGACAGCATGATGAAACCCATTGCTGCCATGAAGGCCCATAGGCAACGCCTGCGCCATTGCGCCTCTGGCAATAGCGATAACAGAACTGGTATCCAAAGCAGCTTGCTGTATTTGCTCAGATGCAGTTGCACATCGGCAGATGGCGCCGGGCTGTAAGTGACACCCAACAAAACCATGGCATACAAGCCCAGAGCCCACCACACCACAGGTACGCCTTTGATGGCGTCCCAGCGAGCCCGGTAGTTCCCCGCCAGCAGCGACAGCACCAGTGCCAGTGCAATCAGCACATTGCCAAGCGCAAAGACCACTGGAAAAAACAAAAACACCGACACCAAAGTCCAGTTCGCTGCGAGCTGAAGCTTGGACTGGAGATCCTCACGCATTTCTTTACTACTCCCACGGGACCGCACACTGGTCCCTACAATTACCCATGCATCGCCAAGGCATTGAGCACGATGCCATCACCTCGCAGCCCACCACCATGTCACAACCTATTGTTCGCACCATGCACTGGGACAACATTCCAGCGCGCATTCTTGAAAAGCAAAAAGCCGTTTTTGCGCATCTGGGCATTCCATTGCAACAGGATTTGGCAGACAAGAAACCCCATGGCCGCTGGATGAACGAAGTCCTGGCGCAAAGCAGCAGTGATGACGTCATTGTGATTTGTGACATCGATGCATTTCCGCTGAACCGGCAAGCATACCTGCGCGCCGTCGCCCATGCGCAATCTGGTGGACTTTTTGGTTTGGCGCAATTTTCCAATCACAAGCCCGGCAACGAGATTTACGCAGGCCCGATGTTTATGGCTTTTCGCAAAAGCTTATGGGAGCAGGTGGGCCAGCCTGACCTGCTAGCCAGCAAACTCCATGATGCTGCCGAAGTCATGACCGTGCTGGCACACCAGCACCATGCAGAAGTGCTCATGAGCCAACCTACCGCATGCCTACAACCAAAGTGGGCACTTGCAAATAAAGGGGTTTTTGGCATTGGCACCTTCTATGGTGAGTGCGATTTCTTTCACCTTTTTGAGTCGCGAAAGCCGTCTTACGACCAGTTGCTATCTGCCGTCGCAGACGACGTGCTTGCTGACCGGGCGCTGCAATTCACCCATTATCTGGAACTCACCCAACAGCTCGAAGCTGCCCCCAAAGCCCAAGCGCGCCATTGGTGGCAACGCTGGACGCGGTAATCCACTTTCTTATGATTCCTCTGGTCTTTATCAACCTCGACAAAGATGCCGAGCGCCGCAGCCGGCTCGAGCATGAACTGGCGCGCCTTCAGGTCTCCGGACAGCGTTTGCCCGCCATCTGGTGGAAATTGCTAGACACGAAACAACAGCAGGCCCTCTATGACGAGGCGCTCAATGCCCAGCAGTATTACAAGCCGCTCGTAGACGGAGAAAAAGGCTGTTATGCCAGCCATATTGCGGCCTGGCGCCGCCTGCTGGACAGCGATGCTCCTGCCATGGTGGTCCTGGAAGATGATGTGCGACTGGATGACGCATTTGCGCAAGTCATCGATGCCATTACCGCCATGCCCCATGCATGGGATATGGTCAAACTCATGGGACGCGAGCATGAGAAGGTGCGCAGCGCCGTTGCACTGACGCCCACCCACCAGCTGATTCAATACCGGCGCGTCCCCAGCTTCACAGCGGGCTATGTCATCAGCCGCAACGGCGCTGAGAAATTGCTGAAATCTCGCATTCCCTTTGGGCGCCCCATCGATATCGATCTGCGCTTTTGGTGGGAAAACGATATGCAGATTCTGGGGGTACAGCCACCACCGGTGCTACTGGACGACACCAGTTTGGACACCAGCATCATCGGGCGTAAACCATCACCCAGCTGGACCGTGCGTTGGCGCAAGCTGTGTATGAAATGGCGGCTGACACAAGGCAATGCCCGCCATCTTTCAACGCAGCTGCCACTGCGCTGATTGCCTCACTCCATCAAAAACAGGGCCTGAAAGCCCTGCTGATTGAGTCATCCGTGCTCAATGCCCACCGGCAAACACCTCGCCCGCCTTCAGGCGGTAGATGGTGCCGCAGTAGGGGCACTTGGCTTCACCGGTGTGGGCCACGTCCAGATAGACCTTGGGGTGGTTGTTCCACAGCTTCATATCGGCCTTGGGGCTGGGGCAGTAGACGCCACCTTGGGCGTTCAGGTCCTTGGCAGCCAGTTCGATGACGGCGTTGGTGCTCATTTTCTTTTCTCTTTCGTATCAAGTGAATGCGTGGGGCAGCGTCACTGCCTTCACCAGTGACGGCCAGCAAGGGCCGCCCCGCAGCAAAGGCCGTCGTCCCCCTTGGGGGAAGGCGCGCAGCGCCTCAGGGGTTACACCTTCGTCAACCAGTGCGCGTACTTGGGATTGCGGCCGTTGACGATGTCAAAGAAGGCGGTCTGGATCTTCTCGGTGATGGGGCCGCGGCGGCCTTCGCCGATTTGCAGGCGGTCCACCTCGCGGATGGGGGTCACTTCGGCGGCCGTGCCGGTGAAGAAGACCTCATCGGCGATATACAACTCGTCGCGCGTGATGCGCTTTTGCACCACTTCCAGGCCCAGATCCTTGCAGATGTGGAACACGGTGTTGCGGGTGATGCCATTCAGTGCGCCGGCGGACAGATCGGGCGTGTAGACCACGCCGTCCTTGACCACAAAGATGTTCTCGCCCGAGCCTTCGGAGACGAAGCCGGCTGCGTCCAGCAAGATGGCTTCGTCGTAGCCATCGTCCAGGGCTTCGGTATTGGCCAGGATGGAGTTGGTGTAGTTGCTCACCGCCTTGGCCTGGCTCATGGTGATGTTCACATGGTGGCGGGTGTAGCTGGACACGCGCACGCGGATGCCGCGCTGCATGCCTTCTTCGCCCAGGTAGGCGCCCCAGGCCCAGGCCGCCACCATCAGGTGGATGCTGTTGCCCTTGGGGGAAACGCCCAGCTTGCGGTCGCCAATCCAGGTCAGCGGGCGCAGATAGCAGGACTTCAGGCCATTGGCCTTGACCACATCCACCTGGGCCTGGTTGACCTGGTCCTGGGTGAAGGGGATTTGCATGCGCAGGATCTTGGCGCTGTTGAACAGGCGCTGGGTGTGGTCTTGCAGGCGGAAGATGGCAGGCCCTTGTGCGGTCTCGTAGGCACGCACGCCCTCAAACGCGCCGCAGCCATAGTGCAGCGTATGGGTCAGCACGTGGACCTTGGCGTCGCGCCACTCCACCAACTGGCCATCCATCCAGATCTTGCCGTCACGGTCGGACATCGAGGGAACTACGGGGCTCATACCACTCCTGCTTCAAAAGAAAAGGGCTTGCGGGCAAAAGCACCATTCTAGGGCGGCTGCCCCCTCTGCTCCAGGCAAGGCCTGCAAACCGGTTTACGGCGCAGCGGGTGGCAGGGCTGCGGGTTCGCCCGCCTCGGGCGCCGACTCGGCCTGGGCAGGCTGGGGGCGTTGCAGCGTCCACTTCATCAGCCGGCCGCCGACAAATTCGCAGGTCACATGGGAGTCCGTACCATCGGTCCAGCGGTAGATTTCCGGCTCCTGGCCCTCTTCGGACATGCGCAGGCCCAGGGAGCGCGTCATGGCGATCACATGCATCAGCGTGACCTTGGGCTTGAGCTTGATGTTGAGCATGATGGCGCTGCCCACATAGCCTATGGGCCGCTGGGAGGCGCGGCGCATGATGGTCATCAGCCGGGTGAAGTGCAGCAGCAGCGTCATCAAGGTGGCGCCGCCCACGGCCGCCACCCCCATCCAGCCATAGGATTGGTAGGCGGCGTAAAACAGAATGGCCAGGCCCACTGGCACAACAAACTTGCGGAGATTCATCGCCCTATTGTCCAACAGGGGGAATGACCAGCGGTTGCGGGCAGTGCGTACCCCTGCGGGGGCTTTGGCATCCTGGGCCACACTGCGCAAAAAAGCAGAGCATCCAGTGCATGCCTGCATTGGTTTTACCATGCATTTGTGCTTGATATTCAAGCCACAAGCACTATAGACGCTCTGCTTTTTTCAGATCACTCCAGCCCACGCACAATCTGCATGGCCTCATCCACCCGCTCCACGGCGTGGATGGTGAGGCCGGCAATGGCCTTTTTGGGCGCATTGGCCTTGGGCACCACGGCCACCGTAAAGCCCAGCTTGGCGGCCTCTTTGAGCCGGTCCTGGCCGCGCGGCGCGGGACGCACCTCGCCGGCCAGACCCACCTCGCCAAAGGCAATAAAACCCTTGGGCAAGGCCTTGCCGCGCAGGCTGCTGGTGATGGACAGCATCACCGCCAGGTCGGCCGCAGGCTCGCCAATGCGCACACCGCCCACGGCGTTGACGAAGACATCCTGGTCGGCACAGGCCACGCCGGCATGGCGGTTGAGCACGGCCAGCAGCATGGCCAGCCGGTCCTTGTCCAGGCCCACGGACAGGCGCCGCGGCGCGGGGCCTGCGCCATCGACCAGGGCCTGAATCTCCACCAGCAGCGGGCGCGTGCCCTCCAGCGTGACCAGCACGCAACTGCCGGGCACAGGTTCTGTGTGCTGGGAGAGAAAGATGGCGCTGGGATTGGACACGCCCTTGAGCCCCTTCTCCGTCATGGCGAACACGCCAATCTCGTTCACCGCACCAAAGCGGTTTTTGATGGCACGAATCAAGCGGTGCGGGCTGTGGGTATCGCCCTCGAAGTACAGCACCGTGTCCACCATATGCTCCAGCACGCGCGGGCCGGCAAGAGCCCCTTCCTTGGTCACATGGCCGACCAAGATCACCGTCACGCCGGTGCTCTTGGCCATGCGCGTCAAATGCGCCGCGCATTCACGCACCTGTGCCACCGAGCCCGGCGCGCTGGTGAGCTGGTCGGAATACACGGTCTGTATGGAGTCGATCACCACCACAGAGGGCTGTGTGGCCTCCACCGTGGCCAGGATCTTCTCCAGCTGGATTTCGGCCAGCAGATTCACCTGGCTGCCATCAATGCCCAGGCGCCGCGAGCGCATGGCCACCTGTGCGCCGCTTTCCTCGCCGGTCACATACAGCGTGGGCAGGCCGGCACGCTGCAGCGCGTCCATGGCCTGCAGCAGCAAGGTGGACTTGCCAATACCGGGGTCGCCCCCGATCAGCACCACACCACCCTCGACCACACCGCCGCCCAGCACGCGGTCCAGCTCCTCGATGCCGCTGGGCGTGCGCGCCACGTCCTGCGCCTCGATGGCGGACAGCGGCGTCACCGGCTGGGCATTGGCCAGGCCGGCATAGCCCTGGGGGGCGCTCAAGCGGTTTTTGCCGCCGGATGCAGCCTCGGGCACGCTTTCGATCAGGCTGTTCCAGGCCCCGCAGCTGGGGCATTTGCCCAGCCAGCGCGGCGTGGTGCCGCCGCATGCGTTGCAGGTGTAGATGGTTTTGTCCTTGGCCATGGGCTGGGACTATAGCGGCCGCAGCCCGCGCCTCGCGCCGTGCCATCGCATGCCCGCAAAACAAGAGCAGCTTGTGCAAGCCCTGCTTGCGTTTTACGGCACTTCATGTCGTAAAAACATACGACGTCCGCGGTGTATACGGCCCGTGCACCTGTCTTTGCAGTGGCCGATCGTGCCCGTTATGCTGGCGTCTTTCTTTTGCTCCGCCCAGGTTCTGTATGTCCCATCTCACCCTGTTTTATGCCCCCGGCACCTGCGCCCTGGCCACCCGTATTGCGCTGAACGAGGCCGGCGCCGACTACCAGCTGCAGTATGTGGACTTTGCCCAGGGCGCCCAGCGCAGCGCCGAGTACCTGGCGCTGAACCCGCTGGGCCGCGTGCCCGCCTTGCGCGTGGAAGACGGCACGGTGCTGACCGAGGCCGTGGCCCTGCTGCCCTATATCGCCCAGCGCTTTGCCAGCGCCCATCTGGCGCCCAGCGACCCGGTGCAGTTTGCCCGCATGCAAAGCTTTCACGGCTATCTGGCCAGCACCGTGCACGTGGCCCACGCCCACCGCAAGCGTGGCAGCCGCTGGGCCGATGACGAGCACGCCATCGCCGCCATGCAGGCCAAGGTGGCCAGCAATATGGCGGACTGCTTTGCCCTGATCGAAGAACACTGGCTGGGCCACGGCCCCTGGGTCATGGGAGAGCAATACACCGTGGCCGATGGCTATCTGTTCACCATCAGCAGCTGGCTGGCCGGCGACGGTGTGGACATGGCGCATTTCCCGCGCGTGACCGAGCATTACCAGCGCATGCTGCAGCGGCCGGCGGTGCGGGCTGCGATGCATGATTGAGACACCCCCCTGAGTCGCCTTCGGCGCCTTCCCCCCGCTCTCGCATCGCGATGCGATGCGGGCAGGGGGACGCTGCCAGCGCGGCGGGGCGGCCCTTGCGCGGCAGCCCTGGCGAATAGGGCTCTGCATGCGACAGGGTGCTGTTGGCTTGGGTGTTCGGGGGAAGGTGGGGATGGGGCCCGGCCCCGGCATTTCGCCCTCTCCCGCTTGCGGGAGAGGGTTGGGGTGAGGGTTCGGTTGCGGGGCAGCCACACACAGCAGTGCAGCAGCTTCCGCCTGCGCTTACGCCTCCTCCACCAACTCCGCGTGGTGGGCCGCGTCGCCGCGCTTCCAGTAGGCGGCGATGCGCATATGCTTGGGGGACGCGCCTTTGTCCTTGAGCACGCTGCGGAGGGCAGCCATCTCGCTGTGTTCGCCGGCGGCCCAGATATAGCCCTCGGCTGGAGGCAGTGGCAAGGCGGCGGCGGCCTCGGCCAGGTCGTCCACCCATTGCAAGTCCATCTGGGCGGGGCTATACAGCGGCCGGCGGTCCACCGCTGACAGTTTCATGCGCACGGTAACCCGGGCCTCTGCAGGTAGCTCGGCCAGGCGACGCTCGATGGCGGGCAGGGCGCTGTCGTCGCCCAGCAGCCAATGCCAGGCATAGCCCTTGGGAATCACCAGGCTGCCACGCGGGCCGGCCACGCCCACCCAGTGGCCCATGGGCGCAGTGCGTGCCCATTGGGCGGCCGGGCCGGTGTCGTGGATGGCGAACTCCAGCACCAGCAGACCTTGCTCGGTATCCCAGCGCACCGGGGTGTAATCGCGCGCCACGGGGCGTTCGCCGTTGAAATGCGGCTTGCCATCCACCAGCTCGGGCAGGCCGGGGCGCTGCTGGCCTGGGCCTGCCAGCAGCAATTTGACATGGTCGTCAAAGCCATCGCTGCGAAAGCTACCGAGGTCGGCAGCGCCCAAAATAATGCGCACAAAGCCAGGGCTGAGGCGTTCACGCGCCAGCAGCTGCATATGGCGGGCGGCAAATTCATGGCGTACACGCTGCACACGCAGCGCGGTAGAGGCCTGGTCGGAGGTGGTGGTAGGGGTGGCGTCCATGCGCGCTCCTGCTTAGAATGTTGATTTAGTCAACAAGATATCCGAATGTGATTGACTTTGTCAACAACATTCCCATACGCCAACCCCGCGTAAAAAAGCCCGATGGAAAACACCCCCTTGCCCTCTGCCGTGCTGGACACCTTGCATGACCTGACACTGGCCTACCGCCGCCAGATGCGCGCCATCCTGGAGGCCCAGCCCTTGCCTCTGCCGCTGACGCCCAATGAGCTGAAACTGCTGCTCTACGTGGGCCGCCACCCGCTGTGCACCCACAAAGACCTGGTGGCCTATACCGGCGCCGACAAGGCCCAGGTGGCACGCATGCTGCAGCAAATGGAAACCGCCCAATGGCTGGAGCGCGTACCCCATCCGCAAGACAAGCGCAGCCGCTGCCTGCGCCTGAGCACCCAGGGCGATGCGGCCTACACCGCCTTGCGCAACCACCGCAACGCGCTGGGTGAGCAGATGCTGCAGAGCATGCCTGCCGTGCAACAGCATGACACGCTGGCCAGCCTGCGCCAGATGCATGCCCAGCTGCTGGCCTTGCCCCTGCCCCGCCGCGCAGACGGCAGCACCCCCGATATCTGCGAGCACCCCAACCCGCTACACGACTGACCAGTCGCCGCGAGACTGTCTACCCCTGTTCCCAGCTGAGAACGTGTTCAAAGTCTCCTCGCGGCGCAGCTGGAAGAGGCGTAAAGCGACTACGCTGCTGTGTGCAGCGAACCCTCACCCCCACCCTCTCCCGCAAGCGGGCGAGGGAGCAGGTCAAGGTGCGCAACGTACAAAACTGGCACGCCCAGGCCAGAGACACCGCGCAAGGGCCGCCCCGCAGGGCCGGTATCGTCCCCCTCCCTCGCGCAGCGAGAGAGAGGGGGAAGGCGCGTCAGCGCCTCAGGGGGTGCATGTAAAAGGTACCCGCGGCGCCACCGCACACATCAGCTCATAGCCCACGGTGCCTGCGGCTGCAGCCACTTCATCGATGGGCAGCTGGGCTCCATTGCCGGCCACGCCCCACAGCGTGACCTCGCTGCCTATGCCGGCGTCGGGCACAGGGGTCAGATCCACATTCAGCATGTCCATGCTGACGCGGCCCAGCACCCGGGTGCGCACGCCGTTCACCAGCACCGGCGTGCCGGTGCCGCAGTGGCGCGGATAGCCATCTGCATAGCCGCAGGCCACGATGCCGGTGCGCATGGGGCCGTCGGCGGTAAAGGTGGAGCCATAGCCCACGGTGTCGCCTGCTGCCAGTTGCTGCACACCGATCACCTGGGTGGACAAGGTCATGGTGGGCTGCAGCCCCCAATCCGCAGCGCTGTGGGTGGGGTAATCGGGTGCGCTGCCATACAGCACGATGCCGGGGCGTACCCAGTCGTTGCGCGTGCGGGCCTCCATGCCATGCAGCAAGGTGGCGGCACTGTTGCACACGCTGCGCTCGCCCGGCAGGTCTTGGGTGGCGTGCAGGAAAACGCCCAGCTGGTGCTCTATACCGCGTGGGCCGTCGGCGTCGCTGAAGTGGGTGATGAAGGAGATTTCCTCCACCTGCGTCAGCGCATTCAGCCGGGCATAGGCGCTGCGAAAGCGCTCGGGGGTGAAGCCCAGGCGGTTCATGCCGCTGTTCATTTTCAAGAACACGCGGTGGGGCATCTGCGTTTTATGGGCGGCCAGCCAGTCGATCTGCTGGTCGCAGTGCACCGAATGCCACACACCCAGGCGCGAGCACAGCTCCAGGTCCCGGGCCTCGAATACCCCTTCCAGCAGCAGAATCGGGCCGCGCCAGCCCAGGCGGCGCAGGCGCTCGGCCTCGGACAGCTCCAGCAGGGCAAAGCCGTCGGTGGCGCGCAAGCCTTCGAACACATGCTCTATGCCATGGCCGTAGGCATTGGCCTTGACCACCGCCCACAAACGCGCATCGGGAGCGGCCTGGCGTGCGCGCTCCAGGTTGTGGCGCAGGGCTTGCGAGTGGATGGTGGCCTGTATGGGACGTGGCATGGCAGAAGTCAGAGCTAGGGAAAAGAAGTACAGAATTCTGGCACTCCCTGCGCAGGGCTGCGTGATATAACCGCCAGTCACTTTGCCCCCAGGTTCAGAATAGCGCTGTCATTAGCTCTTCTAATAGCGATCTCCCTCTCCATGAAGCGCGGTTTCTACACCATCATGTCGGCGCAGTTCTTCAGCTCGCTGGCCGACAATGCCTTGTTTGTCACCGCGGTCGAGCTGCTACGCACCTCCGGCGCCCCCGAATGGCAACGTGCGGCCCTGGTGCCCATGTTCGCCCTGTTCTATGTGATCTTGGCGCCCTTTGTGGGCGCTTTTGCCGACGCCTTGCCCAAGGGCCGGGTGATGTTCATCAGCAATGCCATCAAGGTGGCAGGTTGTCTGATGATGCTGATAGGCCACCACCCGCTGCTGGCCTATGCCGTGGTGGGCCTGGGCGCCGCCGCGTACTCACCCGCCAAATACGGCATCCTCACCGAGTTGTTGCCGCCCTCTCAGCTGGTCAAGGCCAATGGCTGGATCGAGGGGCTGACCATCACCTCCATTATTTTGGGTGTGCTGCTGGGCGGCCAGTTGGTGGGCCCCATGGTGGCCCCCCATCTGGTGGCACTGAACCTGCCCTTTGTGGACAACCCTGCCGAGGCAGCCATTGCCCTGCTGATCTTTGTCTACGCCCTGGCCGCTGCATTCAATCTGCGCATCCCCCGCACCTCGGCAGCCCTGGTGCCCATGCGCCAGCACCCCGGGCAAAGCCTGGTGGGCGCCACGCTGGCGCTGCTGCCGGATTTCTGGGACTGCAACCGCCGCCTGTGGCGCGATAAGTTAGGCCAGATCTCGCTGTCTACCACCACCTTGTTCTGGGGCGTGTCCGGCAATCTGCGCTACATCGTGCTGGCCTGGGCTGCCGTGGCCCTGGGCTATGGCACCACCCAGGCCTCTGCCCTGGTGGGCGTGGTGGCCATAGGTACGGCTGCCGGCGCGGTGCTGGCCTCCATGCGCATGCGCCTGCAGCACGCCACACGGGTGATTCCCATGGGCATTGCCATGGGCCTGCTGGTGATCTGCATGAATTTCATCGGCCATCTGTGGATTGCGATCCCCTTCCTGGTGCTGCTGGGGGCTCTGGGCGGTTTTCTGGTGGTGCCCATGAATGCCCTGCTGCAGCACCGCGGCCATGACCTCATGGGCGCAGGCCGCTCGATTGCGGTGCAGAATTTCAACGAGCAGGCCTGCATACTGGGCCTGGGCGGGCTGTATGCATTGGCCACCATGCTGGGCGTCTCGGCCTATGGCGCCATCACCGGCTTTGGCCTGATCGTGGCCGTCACCATGTGGTTGATCGGCCGCTGGTACGTGTACAACTGCCGCCATCATGGCGGCGAAGTGCGCCGGCTGCTGACCATTGCCCGCCACGATCACCACTGACTCCCGCCTCGCCTTCTTCCTTTGTTTTCATAGCACCCGGCGCAGGCACCACCTGCGCCGGTTTCGTTTTTAGCCATGTCTCCCTCTGCACCCTATTTCGCTTTGCTGTTCAATGCCATGGTCTGGGGCCTGTCCTGGTGGCCCTTCAAGACCATGCATGCAGCCGGCCTGGCCGCGCCCTGGGCCACCTCGTTGATCTATGGCGCCCTGGTGCTGGGCACCACGCTGCTGGTGCCGCGGGCCTGGAAGGTGCTGCTGGCCCAACCGGCGCTGTGGCTGCTGGCGTTGTCGTCCGGGCTGACGAATGTAGCCTTCAACACCGCCAGCTCCACCGGCGATGTGGTGCGGGTGATCTTGCTGTTCTATCTCATGCCCGCCTGGGCCGTGCTGCTGGCCTGGCGCTTTCTGGGCGAACGCCCCACGCCCCAGGGTCTGCTGCGCCTGGCCCTGGCCTTTGGCGGCATGGCCCTGGTCATCGTGCCCGCCGGCGCCAGCTGGCACAGCCTGACGGCCGACATCGCCCTGCCCGACTACCTGGCGCTGTTTGGCGGGTTCTGCTTTGCCGCCACCAATGTCATCCTGCGCCGTACCAACGATGTGCCCGGCACCTCGCGCATGCTGGCCATGTTTCTGGGCTGCACCCTCATGGGCCTGGCGACCGCCACGGTGGGCTACAAGCTGGGCATGCTGCACGGTCTGCCTGCGCTGCAGACCAGCTGGGTGCTGTGCGCCGTGGGCATGGCCATGCTGGTGTCGGTGGGCAACTGGGCGCTGCAATACGGTGCGGCCCGCTTGCCCACGGCCACCACATCGCTGGTCATGCTGTCCGAAGTGCTGTTTGCCACGCTTTCGGCCTGGCTGCTGGGCGCGACCGAGCTGACCCCGCGCATGCTGCTGGGCGGGGCGCTCATCATCAGCGGAGCCCTGCTGGCCGCCCTGCAGGGGCGCCGCCGCAAGGCTTGAAGTGGCTTGGCAGTGCATGGCAAGATGGCGCCTCGCTCATGGGGCCGCCACCGTGGCCCGGCTCAACCAGGAGGCAGCATGACCACACTCCATGATTTCCAGGTACGCAATATCGCCGGCGATGAGCTGGACCTGTCCCAGTACGCAGGCCAGGTGGTACTGGTGGTCAACACGGCCAGTGCCTGCGGCTTCACGCCCCAGCTCGGCGGCCTGCAGCAGCTGTACGAACGCTTTGCTGCCCAGGGCTTTGTGGTGCTGGGCTTTCCCTGCAACCAGTTCGGCCACCAGGACCCGGCGCACAACAGCGATATCGCCGCCTTCTGCCAGAAGAACTACGGCGTGGAATTCCCGATGATGGCCAAGGTCGAGGTCAACGGCGACGCCGCAGCCCCGCTGTTCACCTGGCTGAAGGAGCAAGCCCCCGGCCTGCTGGGCAGCAAGGCTATCAAGTGGAACTTCACCAAATTCCTGGTCGGCCGCGACGGCCATGTGCTGCGCCGCTATGCGCCCCAAGATGCGCCGGTGACGCTGGGCGAAGATATTGCCCAGGCGCTGGCGCAAGCACCTGCAGCCGCCTGAGCGCAGGGGATTGGTTTGCCGGGGCGGGCCTGAACAGGCCCAGCTGGCGCTAGCCCCAGCCCCACAACGGGTCACCCACCAAAAAAGCCGCAATCAGGCTTTCAGCTGTTTGGCGCGTTGGAGCTGACGCTGAACTTGGTGAACATTCATGCCATACATATCGGCAAACGCCTCCACGCTGTCCGCACCACTGCCCTCAAAAGCACGCAGCACGGCCTCGGCGCGGGCGTCTTGCGCGGCCACTTCGGCCAAGGCGGCTTCTACCACGGCCTGTGCAGCGGGGTCACGCAGCTGCACTTTTTCCAGGTAGGCATCGCGGTTCAGGCCGCTGGCCACAAAAGCCTGGCCGATGCGACGGGCCAGCTTGGCCTGCAGATCTTCGCCATCGCGCGGCTTTTTGCGACGGAAGACTTCCATCAACGCGTGCAGCACATGCTCGGGCGCCATGGCTTCCACTTCCGCACCTTGCAGATCATGGCGGGCCATGCCGGAGGCCACGGCATTCAGATAGCGGGTGGAGCGGGTGTGCAGCGCCAGCGCCTGCTTCAAACCGTCTTTTTCCAGCGCTTCGCCCAATGCAGCTTGCAGGTCCTGAAAAATGCCGCGCTTGAGCGGCTTGGGGCTGTCACCGAACAGCGCCGGGTATTGCTGGGCCAGCTGCAGCAGCACCGGATGGGGTACGCGCGCGGGGCGGGCATTGGCTGCAGGCTGGGCTGCGGCAGGGCCGGCCGGCGCAGCGGCACGTCCCCGTCCGCCACGCCGGTTGCGGCGACGGGCGCCTGCTTCGGCCTGTACAGCCTGTACGGCGGATACGGGCTGCGCGGCAACGGCGTCGGTGGCCGGGGTTTCAGAAAGAGAGGACTGGGCTTCGGTCATGGGCAGGCCATTGGCGACAAAAAACAAGCCCGCCATCATGCCAGCATTGGCGCGGCAGCGGGTAGCAGCGACGGCGGAGCTTGGCTACAGCGCGGGGGTACCGCTTCAGCACAAGGCCTGGTCGAGTATTTCCACCCAATGCTTCACGGGCACCGAAGTGCCGGCCTGCAAATGGGTAATGCAGCCGATATTGGCCGACAAGATGGCCGCCGGCGCATCGCCTTCAAAGGCCTCGTCCAGCGCATGCAGCTTGCGTGTGCGCAGCTGCTGGGAAAGGTCGGACTGCAAGATGGAGTAGGTGCCAGCCGAGCCACAGCACAGATGCGACTCGGTGCGCGCCGTGCGCAGCTGAAAACCCAGCTTGCCCAGATTGGCCTCGACCACGCCCTTGAGCTTTTGCGCATGCTGCAGCGTGCAGGGCGGGTGGTAGGCCATGGGCTGCGGGGGCACCCGGGCGCGGCCGGCCAGCTTGTCGGCCAGCTCGGGCAGCAGGGCCGGCAGCAGCTCGCTCAGATCGCGCGCCAGGGCGCTGACGCGCTCGGCCTTGGCGGCGTAGGCGGTATCGCCGCGCAGCGCATGGGCATAGTCCTTGACCATGGCACCACAGCCCGAGGCATTGCTGACAATGGCCTCCACCTGCCCGGCCTCCACCATGGGCCACCAGGCATCGATATTGGCGCGCATCTGGTCTCGCGCACTGTCCTGGTCGTTGAGGTGGAACTTGACTGCGCCACAGCAGCCAGCCTTGTCGGCAATCACGGTCTGAATGCCCACGGCATCCAGCACCCGCGCCGTGGCGTAGTTGATATTGGGCAGCATGGAGGGCTGGACACAGCCGGCCAGCAGCAGCACCTTGCGCACATGTTCACGCGTGGGCCAGACACCATGCTCGCTCTTGGGCGGCACCTTGGCCTGAAGGGCCTCGGGCAGCAGCGGGCGCACGGCCTGGCCCAGCTTCATGGCGGGTGCAAACAGCGGCGAGCTGATGCCCTCTTTCAGCGCCCAGCGCTTGACGCGCTCGCCCAGCGGGCGCGCCACTTTCTCGTCCACCACCTTGCGGCCTATGTCCACCAGATGGCCGTATTGCACGCCGCTGGGGCAGGTGGATTCGCAGTTGCGACAGGTCAGGCAGCGGTCCAAATGCTGCTGCGTGGCACGGGTGGGCGTGGCACCTTCCAGCACCTGCTTGATCAGGTAGATGCGGCCGCGCGGACCATCGAGCTCGTCGCCCAGCTGCTGGTAGGTGGGGCAGGTGGCGGTGCAAAAGCCGCAGTGCACGCATTTGCGCAAAATGGCCTCGGCCTCCTGGCCTTCGGGCGTGCTGCAGTATTCGGGGGCAAGATTGGTCTGCATGGAGTGGTCTCGTGGTCACGGCCGGGTTCAATGCCCGGTCTCATTCAGGTCGGGGTCTGCGGGCGAAAGACGGCCATAGCGCCAGTCGGCCCACAGGGGTGGAAGCGACACTGCCAGCAGCAGCAGTGCCAGGGGCAGCACACAGATAAAGCCCAGGTGCTTGAAGCCCAGGGCCCCGGCAATGCCGCCGCCCACAAACATGCACAGCAGGCCGGCAAACAGGCGTACGCGCGCCCAGTTGGCCTGCACATAGTGCGGATCCTGCCGGCCCACACGGTTCCAGAACAGCATCTTGCCCAGCTCTATGCCCAGGTCGGTCAGCACGCCCGTCATGTGCGTGGTGCGTATGGTGGCGCTGGACATCTTGGTCAGCGTGGCGTTTTGCACGCCCATGGTGAAAGCCACCAGCAGCACCGTCAGCGGTACGGTAAAGGGCGTGTGCCACACCAGCGTGACCGCGCCCAGCAGACCAAAGACCAGCATCAGCCCGGACTCCAGCAGCAAGGGCAAGGCATAAATACTGCGCAGATGCAGCTGGTGCGCCCGGTTGACCAGCAGGGCCGACACTGTGGCCCCGCACAGAAAAGACAGCAATGCCCCCAGGGCCGCCAGCACCAAGGCCGTGTTGCCCAGCACCAGGTTGTCGGCCAGCATGGACAGAAAGCCCGTCATGTGGGAGGTGTAGAGGTGCAGCACCAAAAAGCCGCCGGCGTTGATGGCCCCGGCGTTGAAGGCCATCAGATAGCCCAGCGCCCGGTTGGAGGCTCCGGTGCGCTGGCGGGTGGTGAGCAGCAGCAGCCTGCGCACTGCCTTAAGCGCCGGCCGCGCCCATGGCGCGCCCGGGGTTGAAGATGCCGGCCGGGTCAAAGGCCTGTTGTAACTGCCGGTGAATGCGTTGCACGGCGGCGTTCTGCGGGTCAAAAAGCGGTGCACCGCTGATGGTGTCTGCGTCTTCTGCTCTGAAAAGCAGTGCATCTCCACCCACGGAGCGGGCCAGGGCCTGCAAGGCCGGGCCGGCACCGCGCGGTGCCTGCACCCAGCGCAGGCCGCCATGCCACTCCACCAGCGGGGCGGCAATGCCTGCAGGCAAGGCCAGCACCGGTGCGGTCTGCGGCACGGAAAGCCGCCACAGGCAGTGGTCTTGGGCACGCTGCGTGAACCAGGGCAATTGCTGCTCGCGGCAGGCAGCCCAGTCAGCGGCAGCGCTGGCACCCTCCAGGCGCGAGCCGCCCATGCTGCGACAGGCCGCATCCACGGCCGCTGCCGCACCACGCAAGCGCACATACAAGGTGTTGGTATCTTGGTCTTGCACCCAGCAGCTGGCATTCAGCGGTAGGGGCTGGCCGCCCCAGCGATTCAGCTGCGTGAGTGCCTCCGCCTGGCTGATGCCGTCAAAGCGCAGCGTGGCCTCGGCCGGCGCCACGGGCAGCACCTTCAGGCTGACCTCGGTGATCACGCCCAAGCTACCCCAGCTACCCGCCATCAGGCGCGAGACGTCATAGCCCGCCACGTTCTTCATCACCTGGCCGCCAAAGCGCAGCTGCTCGGCCCTGCCGTTGATGATTTCTATGCCCAGCACATAGTCACGTACCGCGCCCACGCTGGCGCGGGCCGGGCCGGACAGGCCTGCAGCCACCATGCCGCCCACCGTGGCCTCCCGGCCTTGCACGGCAAAGTGCGGCGGCTCAAAAGCCAGGCACTGGCCCTGCGCTGCGAGCGCCTGCTCCAGCTGCGCCAGCGGCGTGCCGGCGCGCACCGTCACCACCAGCTCGCTGGGTTCATATTCGACAATGCCTTGCAAGGCACGCATATCCAGCAGCTCGCCACGCAGGGCGTGGCCCAGAAAGCTTTTGCTTCCTCCGCCCTGGATACGCAGTGCTTGCTGGTCGGACACGGCAGCGCGCACGCGCTCGATGATCTGGCTCAATGCTGGTTCCATGGGCTGTGATGGTAGCGGCTACCCCTGCTGGGCTCCGCCGCGGTGCTTGTGATTTTTTTGAACAGCCGCTGTGAAGCCGCTTGGCCACACTCCCATGGTTTGCGCCGCAATGCTTGTGGATGCTTCGCAAACAGCTCTCAAAAGCAGAGCTTTACCGGCGCAAAAAAAGCCCGCCAAAGGCGGGCTGTGGACTGCGGATTGCAGGCGCTGTCGGGCCGATCGGGCCATGGCCCGACCGATCCCGAGCTCAGCGCTGGTAGGCGGACTCGCCGTGGCTGGTGATGTCCAGGCCTTCGCGCTCGGCCTCTTCCGAAACACGCAGGCCCACGGTGTACTTGCAGATGGCAAAGGCCACGGCCGCCACCACACCCGACAGCACCAGGGTCACCAGCACGCTCTTGAACTGCACCCACACTTGGTGGGCCATGTCGTAGTTGGCGGGCTCCACACCTCCCAGGCTGGAGGCGCAGAACACACCGGTCAGGATGGCACCCAAGATGCCGCCTACACCGTGCACGCCGAACACGTCGCAGGTGTCGTCCACCTTCAGCAAACGCTTCAGTCCCGACACGCCCCACAGGCACAGCGGGCCGGCGATCAGGCCCATGACGATGGAGCCCATGGGTCCCACAAAGCCCGCAGCCGGGGTGATGGTCACCAGGCCTGCCACGGCACCCGAGGCTGCGCCCAGCATGGAGGCCTTGCCCTTGTGCAGCGCCTCGGCCACGATCCAGGACAGTGCGGCAGCAGCGGTGGCAAAGATGGTGTTGATGAAGGCCAGACCGGCAATGCCGTTGGCCGCACCGGCAGAGCCGGCGTTGAAGCCGAACCAGCCCACCCACAGCAGGGAAGCGCCCACCATGGTCAGCGTCAGGCTGTGGGGCGGCAGGGCTTCCTTGCCGAAGCCTATGCGCTTGCCCACCATATAGGCGCCCACCAGGCCGGCCACGGCGGCGTTGATGTGCACCACGGTGCCGCCGGCAAAGTCCAGCGCGCCATCGGCCGCCAGCAGGCCACCGCCCCAGACCATATGGGCCATGGGGATGTAGCTGAAGGTGAACCACAGCACCGAGAACAGCAGCACGGCCGCGAACTTGATGCGCTCGGCGAACGCGCCCACGAGCAGCGCCACGGTGATGGCCGCAAAGGTGGACTGGAAGGCCACGAACACATATTCGGGAATGGTCTTCAGCGCGGACGACAAACTGTCCGGTGCCATCCCCGCCAGGAACAGCTTGTCAAAGCCGCCAAAGAACATGCCCTCACCGCCAAAGGCCAGCGAGAAACCGTAAATGCCCCACAGCACGGTGATCAGCGAAAAGATCACAAACACCTGTGCCAGCACGGACAGCATGTTCTTGGAGCGCACCAGACCGCCGTAGAACAGCGCCAGGCCGGGGATGACCATCAGAATCACCAGCATGGTGGAGGTCAGCATCCAGGCCGTGTCGCCAGCGCTGAGCGTGGGCGCCGCTTCGGCAGCCGCAACCACAGGTGCAGCGGCTTCCACAACAGGCGCTACCGCATCAACAGCCGCAGTCACGGCGGGCGCCGCTTCCTGGGCCCAGGCACCGGCCGCGGCGGCCAGCAGGCCCAGCCCCAGCGAGAGTGCAGGAAGTGTTTTTTTCATATCGGTTTCTCGCTTTAGGTTGGAGTTCACAGCGCGTCCTTGCCGGTCTCGCCGGTACGAATGCGCACCACCTGCTCCAGGTCGTAGACAAAGACCTTGCCGTCGCCAATCTTGCCGGTGCGGGCGGCGTTTTCAATGGCCTCCAGCGCCTGGTCCAGCACCTCGTCGCTGACGGCAGCCTCGACCTTCACCTTGGGCAAAAAATCAACCACATACTCGGCACCGCGGTACAGCTCGGTATGGCCTTTTTGCCGGCCAAAGCCTTTCACCTCGGTCACGGTGATGCCCTGCACTCCGATCTGAGAGAGCGCTTCGCGCACCTCATCGAGCTTGAAGGGTTTGATGATGGCGGAAATCATTTTCATAACGAAAGCTCCTTGGGGTTCACAGCGTCTTGGCCAGCGTCAGGATCAGGCGGGCCTTGTTGATATCGCCATAGGCCGCTTTTTTGTTGGCGCCGACCACCGCCCCGGTCAGGCTCAAACCGCCACCGAAGTCGTAGGCGGCGCCTATGCTGTAGTCCATGAAATTCGGCGTTTTCTCGGTTTTGATGTCGCTCGCCAGATTGGTGTAGCCCACAGAGGCCTTGAACGTCAGGCTTTTCACCACTTCCTGGCTGTACGCGAACTGCAAATAGCCGGTGTTGCGACCACGGGCACCATCAACTCCCGAGGCCTTGCCCATGCCGAAGTAGTCCTTGGAGACGGTGTGCGAATACTTGGCCGTGAACGGGCCGTAGCTGGCAGCGCCATACAACTCGGTGGTGTTGCCAGCGCTGTTGCCCCAGTACACATAGCTCAGTGCGCCCACGTCCCAGTCCACGCCTGCGGCCTTGAATTTGTAGCCGCCATAGAAGTCTGTTTCCAGCGAGTTGTTGTCCAGCCAGTTGACCGAGGAATTCCAGTTGCCGACATAGAAGCCGCTGTCCCCGAAGCTGTAGTCGAAGCCGCCTTGCAAAGCCGGCTTGACCGCGCTGGTCCGCTTCTGGTCCTGATCCTGGCCCCGGAATTTGTAATTGCTCGTCAAAGCGATATTGGCGGTCAATTCCGCCTGGGCCCACAGGGGCGCAGCGACCAGCGCTGTCAAAGCCAGGGTCTTGCAGCACACGCTTTTCATACAGGTTCTCCGCTTAGGTGGTAGATGGGAGTTCTGTTTAAGCATGGACCGTGCCAGCTTGTTGGCGCTGTGCCGCCGGCTTCCAGGGCCTTGCCCCCATCTGCATCGCACCAAGCCGGTGCAAAGTGGCCGATGGCACCAGCACCAGCGCTCTGCCCGAGACATGTGCACGGCTGTCGCATCATTACGGTGCATACCCGCTGGCAGGCCATACTGGATGTGGCCGCGCCGTGACGGCCGCACCAAAGAGGTTGTCCATGGGTCTGGCCCTGGTTCCCAGCCGCGCTCTGCTGGGCCTGCATGCACCGCGCGTGACGGTGGAAGTCCATCTGGCCAACGGCCTGCCCTGCCTGACCCTGGTCGGCCTGGCAGATACCGAGGTCAAGGAAGCACGCGAGCGCGTGCGCAGCGCCATCGTCAATGCGGGGCTGGAGTTCCCGCACAGCCGGCGCATCACCGTCAACCTGGCACCGGCCGATCTGCCCAAGGACTCTGGCCGCTTTGACCTGCCGATTGCCCTGGGCATTCTGGCGGCCAGCGGGCAAATCGATGCGGCGCAACTGGCCCGCTATGAATTTGCCGGCGAGCTGTCGCTGTCCGGCGCGCTGCGCCCCGTGCGCGGTGCCCTGGCCACCGCCTTGGCCCTGCAACTGCAAGGCGATGCCCTGCCTTTGGTACTCCCCCAGGAAAGCGCTAGCGAGGCCGCCTTGGTGCCCGGCAGCACCGTGTATGGCGCAGCCCATTTGCTGGAAGTGGTGCGCGCCCTGCTACCCCAGGGGGCAGAGCCTTTGCACCAGGCCATCCCCCAGCCTGGTGCACCAGCGCCCGCCCCTGCCGATCTGGCCGAGGTGCAAGGTCAGGCAGCCGCCAAACGTGCACTGGAGATTGCAGCGGCTGGCGCACATGGGCTGCTGCTGATAGGCCCTCCGGGCAGCGGCAAATCCATGCTGGCCCAGCGCCTGGCCGGCCTGCTGCCCCCGCTGACCGCGCAAGAGGCGCTGGAAGCGGCTGCCATTGCCAGCCTGACCGGTGACTTCGACCCCGCCACCTGGGGCCAGCGCCATACGGCTGCGCCCCATCACACCGCCAGTGCCGTGGCCCTGGTGGGCGGCGGCTCACCGCCCCGGCCGGGCGCGATTTCACGGGCGCACCAGGGCATTTTGTTTTTGGATGAATTCCCCGAGTTCGCCCGCAGCGCGCTGGAGGCCTTGCGCCAGCCGCTGGAGACCGGCCGCATACAGATTGCCCGCGCCGCCCAGCATGCCGAGTTTCCTGCACGTTTTCAGCTGGTGGCCGCCATGAACCCCTGCCCCTGCGGCCTGCGGGGCAGCAGCCGCTGCCGCTGCACACCCGACCAGGTCGCGCGCTACCAGGCCAGACTCAGCGGCCCGCTGCTGGACCGCATCGACCTGCAGGTGGAAGTCCCTGCCCTGCCACCTGCCGAGCTGCTGCAGCCCGTGCACAGCGAATCCAGCGCCAGCGTGCAGGCTCGCGTCATCCAGGCCCGCCAGCGCGCCATGGACAGGCAAGGTCATGCCAACCAATGGCTGCAGCCCAGTACGCTGCAGCACCATGTGCAGCTCGATGACGCCGCCCAGGCCCTGGTGCACAAGGCCGCCGAACGCCTGGCCTGGTCGGCCCGTGCCACCCACAGGGCACTGAAAGTGGCGCGCACCATTGCCGATCTGGCGGGCAGTGCCGAAGTGCAGGCACCCCATGTGGCCGAGGCGCTGCAATACCGGCGGGGGCTGCTAGGCCACTGACTCCCGGCCCCTGCTTTCAGGTCAGAAACTCGGCTGCCTCCAGCGGGGCACTCTCTTTTTTCTGCACATCCGACACCACGCCCAGCAGCAGGGCCAGGGCCCGCAGCGCGGGTGACCAGCCGCTTTGCGGGCCGGTCACAAAGCAGGTGTCCACCCGGGCGATATTGGGCTGCAAATGCGGGGGCAGCGGGCACCAGTGCACGCCAAAGCGGTGCTGCTGGGAGGCCACCACGGCCTGGGGCAGCAGTGCATAGCCCATGCCGGCGGCCACGCAGCCCAGAATCGCATCCAGCGTGCCCAACTCCATGATTTGCACCGCCGTGATGCCCTGGTTGGCCAGCAGCAGCTCGATGCGCTGGCGGTAGCTGCAGCCCTGGCGAAAGGCCAGAAACGGCGTGCTGCACAGTGCCAGCGGCGTGGGAAAGGCCGCCAGCGCCTGGGCGCTGACCAGCACCAGCTCTTCCCTGAACACCGGCCAGCCTGACAGCTGGGGCTGAGGCGGCATGCCCGAGACAAAGGCACAGTCCACCTGGCCAGCCAACAACTCGCTGAGCTGGCTGGCCGTGGGGCCGGTGCGCAGCTCCAGCTGCATGCCGGGGTGGCGCTGCATCAGCTGGGCCAGCAGCGGCGGCAGGCGCAGCGCGGCCGTGGTTTCCATGCTGCCTATGCGCAAGGCCCCGGGGGCGGCCTGGCGGCCCTGCAGCGCGACCAGGGCCGCGTCGTGGGCCTGCAACATCTGCTGGGCATAGCGGCGCAGCACACGGCCTGCCGGGGTGGCGAACACCGGCGCGGCGCGCTCCAGCAGTTGCACGCCCACCTCGTCTTCCAGCTTTTTGATGTGGGCCGTCACATTCGACTGCACGGTGTGCAGGCGCTGGGCCGCCGCACCAAAGCTGCCGCTGTCGCATACCGCCTCGAAGATGCGCAGGGATTTGAGTTGCATGGGCTGCCTCGCCGGTATCTTGAAAAACGATTTAGATTATCACTTTGAATCATTGGACATGATGACTACCCCCGCTTAGGCTGTGGCCTCTTCCCAGGCTCTGTCTACCCACCGTGCTCCACCGCAACGAACTGCCCCTGTTTCTCACCGGCTTCATGGCCACGCTCAGCGGCGTGGGCCTGGCCCGCTTTGCCTATACCGCGCTGATGCCGCAAATGGTCCATGCCGGCTGGTTCAGCGGCGAGCAGGTGGCCTATCTGGGCGCGGCCAATCTGCTGGGCTATCTGATCGGCGCCCTGGCTGCCGCTCCGCTGGCCGAGCGCCTGGGCGCCGTGCGCGTGCTGGTGGTCTGCTGGGCTGCCGTGGCGCTGAGCTTTGCGGGCTGCAGCCAGCCCCAGCCCATGGCGGTGTTCTTTGTCTGGCGCCTGGTGTCTGGCGTGGCCGGTGCCACCTTGATGGTGTTGGGCCCCTCGGTCGCCATGGCAGCCGTGGCACCGGCGCGGCGTGCCGCCCTGGGCCCGCTGATGTTTTGCGGCATTGGCGTGGGCGCGCTGCTGGCCGCCACGCTGGGGCCGGTGTTTGCCCGCTACAGCCTGGGCGCCGTGTGGTGGGCGCTGACCGTGCTGTGCCTGCTGGCCCTGGCCGTGGGCTGGCGCAGCGCACGGCAGATTCAGGCACCGGCGCCGGTGGTCATACAGCCCAGCGCCACCCCATTGGCCACCTCAATGCCCAGCGCACCGCTGTGGACCGCCGCCGTGGTGCTGGTGATGCTGGCCTACGGCACCGATGCCTTTGGCTTTGTGCCCCACACCGTGTTCTGGGTGGACTATCTGGACCGCGAGCTGCAGCGGGGTGCGGCCTATGCCGCCACGCAATGGGCGTTTTTTGGCCTGGGCGCCATTGCCGGGCCACTGTGCGCCGCCTACTGCGCCACGCGCTGGGGCTGGTGGGGCACCACCTGCGGGGCCTATGCCATCAAGGCCACGGCCATTGGCATGCCCCTGCTCTGGGCCAGCTTTGGCAGCCATGCGGTCTCGGGCTTTCTGGTGGGTGCACTGTCACCCGGCCTGGCCGCCATCACCTCGGGCTATCTGATGCAGCTGATAGGCCCGGGCCGGCACAAGCAGATGTGGGGTTACGCCACCGCCGCCTTTGCCTTGCTGCAGGCCCTGTCCGGCTATTCCATGGCCTTTCTCTATACCTACACCGGCAGCTACCGCCCGCTGTTTGCGCTGGGCTGTGCGGCCCTGTCCCTGGGGGTGCTGTTGGTGCTGTTCTCCAAGGCCGAAGCTGTGCAAACCCAGTCTGCATAAGCATCAGCTGCTCTTTTTTTGAATAAGCACGGCTTACGCAAATTCGGTTCAGGCAAGTGCTTCGCCTTAGGGCACAAGCCATGCTCCATCCTGGTTTGCGTAAGTCTTCATAAGGTTTCTCATGCGTTTGTTTCTCAATGCGACCTCCCCTTTTGCGCGCCTGGCGCGCGTCATTGCCTTGGAAAAAGGGCTGGATGTGGAGCTGGTCTGGTGCGATCCCTGGGCGAATGACCCCGCCCTGCTGGCCGTACACCCCCAGGGCCGCATTCCGGTGCTGGTCACGGCGGACGGCCATGCCCTGTCCGAGTCGTTGCTGATTGCGCAATACCTGGACGCCCAGGTGGTCGAGGGTGACCACGCTGCGCCGCTGCTGCCCGCCCGCACCATGGCCACCACCTTGGCCCGGGCCAGCGTGGGCTATGGGCTGATGGAGGCGGCCTTCAACACCATGATTGCGCGCAAGCACGATGCGGCTGCCGACAGCACGCTCATGGGCCAGCGCCGCCTGGCCGCCCTGCAGCGCGACCTGGCCTGGCTGGAGCAATCCCTGCCCGCCCCGCTGGGCGATCGCTGCACGCTGGACCAGCTGGTGGTGGCCGTGGCCGCCGAGTATGTGAACTTCCGCCTGCCCGGCTGCATCACCGCCAACCAGCATCCGCAGCTGTGTCAATGGCTGCAAGGCATGGCGCGCCACCCGCATCTGGCGGCCACGGCCTTTGCCTGACCTCGGTGCTCTGTGCTCCGGGTGGGCTGCCGCTACACGCCCAGATACTGTTGGCGCACGGCCGCATCGCCCGCCAGCTGGGCCATGGGCCCCTGGTGCACGATCTGGCCTTTTTCCAGCACATAGGCCCTGTCGGCTACCACCTGGGCAAAGCCCAGGTTTTGCTCGCTGAGCAAGATCCCCAGGCCCTGGGCCTTGAGGGCAAGAATAGTGCGCGCCATTTGCTCCACGATCACGGGGGCCACGCCTTCCGAGGGTTCATCCAGCAGCAGCAGATAGGGCTGGCCCATCAGCGTGCGGGCCACGGAGAGCATTTGCTGCTCGCCGCCACTCATGCGGCCGCCCGGTCGGTCCGGCATTTCGCCCAGATTAGGGAAAAGTGAAAAAAGTTTTTCAGACGTCCACAGCGGCAGGGCCGCGCCATCGGGCCAGTGGCGCGCGGCCTGGCGGCCCACTTCCAGGTTTTCGCTCACCGTCAGCTCGGTGAAGATGCGGCGGTCTTCGGGCACATAGCCCAGGCCGCGGCGGGCGATCTGGTGCGAGGCCTGGCGGCTGATGTCTACGCCCATGAAAAAAACTTTTCCATCGCGGCGCGGCACCAGGGCGGCAATGCTTTTGAGCGTGGTGGATTTGCCCGCACCATTGCGCCCCATCAGCGCCACCACCTCACCTCTGCCCACATTCAGGCTGACGCCATGCAGGATATGCGCCGCGCCATACCAGGCGTTCAGCTGTTCCACCTGCAGCAGCGGCACTTCAGGTGTTTTCGGCGTTTCAAACTTGCTGGAAGCGCTATCGCCGCTATGGTTTTCTTGCATTTCAATCATCTGTTGCGCTGTACGCCACCCACCACCTTTGAAACTGTCGTCGGCTCTGCCAGGGCTGCCGCGCAAGGGCCGCCCCGCCGCGCTGGCAGCGTCTCCCTGCCCGCATCGCGAAGCGATGCGAGAGCGGGGGGAAGGCGCAACGCGCCTCAGGGGGGTGTCGTCTCATTTTCCAGCACCAATCCCGTGCCCAGATAAGCCTGCTGCACGCGCGGGTCATCCCGCATTTGCTGGGGCGTGCCTTGGGCCAGCAGCTGGCCGCGCACCAGCACGGCCACGCGGTCGGCCTGGCCAAAGACCACGTCCATGCTGTGCTCGGTGAACAGCACGCCCATGCTGCGCTCCCGGGCGATGCGGCGCGTCAGCTGCATCAGCGCCACGCGCTCGCCCGGCGCCATGCCTGCCGTGGGCTCGTCCATCAACAGCAGGCGCGGGTCATGGGCCAGGGCCATGGCCAGCTCCACGCGCTTCACATCGCCATAGGCCAGGGCGCTGCAGGGGCGCTCGGCCTGGGCCTGCATGTCCACCTGGGCCAGCAGGGCCAGGGCGTCACCACGGCGGTGGCCGGCGGCGCGCGGCCACCAGGCAAAAATGCGCCGGTCTGCGGACAGCAGGGCCAGCTGCACGTTCTCCACCACGGTCAGCGAAGCAAAGGTCTGGGCGATCTGAAAGGTACGGCCCACACCGCGCCGCCAGATGGCGCGCGGCGCCAGGCCGGTGATGTCCTGGCCCGCCAGCAGCACGCGGCCGCTGTCGGGCACCAGCTGCCCGCCCACCATGTTGAAGGTGGTGCTCTTGCCCGCGCCATTCGGCCCTATCAGCGCCAGCAGCTCGCCGGCCTGCAGGCTGAATGACATGTTCTGCACGGCCTGCACCCCGCCAAATGCCTTGCTGATGGCATCGACTTGCAGCAGCGTCATGGTCGGCCCTCCGCTCGTTTTTGGGGAGCTATCAGCGCCCGCAGCTGCTGCGCAAAACCGGCAATCCCCTGCGGGAAAAGCAGCACCAGCAGCAGCATGGTGGCCCCCAGCAGAGCGCGCCAGTATTCGGTGTTGCGCGCCACGGTGTCGTGCAGCCAGGTGAAGGCCGCCGCGCCCACCACGGGGCCGGCCAGGGTTTGCACCCCGCCCAGCAGCACCATCACCAGGCCATCCACCGACTTGGTGACCGCCATGGCATCCGGCGCCACACCGCCCTTGCTGAAGGCAAACAGCGCCCCGGCCAGGCCGGCGAACAGGGCGGCAATCACCAGTGCCGTCCACTGCACGCGGCGCACGTCGATACCGATGGCGTCGGCACGCAGCGCCGAATCACGGGAGGCGCGCAAGGCATAGCCCAGCGGCGAGAAAAGCAGGCGGCGTAGCAGGTAAATGCCGGCCGCGCACAAGGCCAGCGCCAGCCAGTAAAAGGCCGCACCGCTCGATGCCCATTCCGGCGGCCAGACGCCGGTGAGGCCGTTGCTGCCGCCGGTGAGGCCGTCCCATTGAAAAACAATGGCCCAGCTGATCTGGGCAAAGGCCAGGGTCAGCATGGTCAGGTACACGCCCGACAGCCGCACGCAAAACCAGCCATAGAGCAGCGCGCCGGCCACGGCCAGCAGCGGGCCCAGCAGCAGGGCCGCTTCCATGGGCAGATCTGCCAGACGCACCAACAGGGCTGCGCCATAGGCTCCCAGGCCGAAATAGGCCGCATGGCCAAAGGAATGCATGCCGCCGGGGCCGAGTATGAAGTGCAGGCTGGCGGCAAACAGCGCAGCCACAAAGATGTCGGTCAGCAGCACGCTGGCATAGCTGCCAGCCTCGCCCATCACCAAAGGCAGCAGCACCAGGCCCGCCAGCAGGCCCAGCCAGGCCGCCGTAGCACCATGGCCTGCGGCACGCAGCGGCTGCTCGGCCTCGCTGCTGCGCGCCAGGGACTGGGGCTTGCCCAGCAGGCCCCAGGGGCGCCAGACCAGCACAGCGGCCATGACCAAAAACTCCACCACCAGCGTGAGCTTGGAAAACGAAATCTCCACGCCCGCCACCTCCTGCACGCCCAGCCAGATGCACAGCGCCTTGAGCTCGGCCACCAGCAGCGCGGCCAGAAAGGCGCCGGGAATGCTGCCCATGCCGCCCACCACCACCACCACAAAGGCGCTGCCTATGGAGAGCATGTCCATCTCCAGGCTGGCGGGTTCACGCGGCAGCTGCAGCGCCCCGCCCAGGCCGGCCAGCAAGGTGCCCAGGGCAAACACCGCGGTGAACAGCCAGGCCTGGTTCACGCCCAGGGCGCCCACCATTTCGCGGTCCTGGGTGGCGGCGCGCACCAGCACGCCAAAGCGGGTTTTGGACAGCAGCAGCGTCAACAGCAACAGCACCAGCGGGCCCACAGCCACCAGCAACAGGTCGTAGCTGGGGAACTGGCGGCCCAAGATGTTCACCGCCCCCTCAAAGCCTGCCGCGCGCGGGCCGAACAGCTCCTCCGGCCCCCACAGCCACAGGGCCGCATCCTTGATGACCAGCACCAGCGCAAACGTGGCCAGCAGCTGGAACAGCTCGGGCGCGGCATAGATGCGGCGCAGCAGCAGCATTTCCACCAGCGCGCCCAGCAGGCCGCAGGCCAGCGGCGCCAGCAGCAGGGCGGACCAGAAACCCAGCACCGGCGCCAGCTGCTCCACGCTGGTGAAGGCCATAAAAGCCCCCAGCATGTAGAACGAGCCATGGGCAAAGTTGATGGTGCGGGTGACGCCAAAAATCAGCGACAGCCCCACCGACACCAGAAACAGCGACGATGCGCTGGCCAGGCCGTTGAGCAACTGGGCCAGCAGGCCGGATGCACTCATGCGGCCGCCTTGCGTAAAAGCACGTGAACCTCTCTTGCGGATGGGAAAAAGCCACCCGTGCGGGGTGGCTGTACGCCGAAGGCGCTTATTGTGCCCAAGCCGGCTGCGGCCCGCAGCGCGCAGTGCAAGCCCTGTGTGCCGCAGGGCGGCGGGTTTATGCCAGAGGCAGGTACACCCTCACCTGCAGGCCACTGGTGCTGCCTGGTGCGTCCTCCAGCACCACCCGGCCCCGGTTTTTCTCGACCACTGCCTTGACGATGGCCAGGCCCAGGCCGCTGCCGGTCTGGGTCTGGTCCGGGCTGCGGTAGAAGCGGTCAAACACCCGCTCGCGCAGAGCCGGGGCAATACCGGGCCCACGGTCGCTAACCGTGAGCACGGCCCAGTCCCCATTGCGGCCCAGCTCGACCTGCACGGCTTCGCCCTGCGGGCTGTATTTGGTGGCGTTATCGATCAGGTTGTCGACCAGAGACATCAGGTCCTCGCGCTCGCCCCGCACCAACAGCGCTGCACCTGCCTGCTGCGTTTGCACCAACAGCTCCAGCTCCACCTTGCGGGCCTGTGCCAGCGCCGCCATCTCGGCCAGGCGCTCCTGCACCAGCGCATCGAACTGCAGCGGCTGCTGTATGGCCACGGGGGTCTCGGCATTGCTGCGCATCAGGCGCAACAGCTGCCCTACCAGGCGGGTCGCACGGTCGCTGCTGCGCAGCACACCGCTGAGCAGCTCGCTCTGGCGCTCGTTCAAACTGCGCTGGGTCTGCAGTGCTTCGACATTGACCCGCATGGCCGCAATCGGCGTGCGCAACTCGTGTGCGGCATCGGCAATAAAGCGCCGCTCGCGCTCTCCGCTCTCGCGCAGGCGCTGCATCAGCGCATTGATGTTGTCCACCAGTGGGCGCAGCTCGGCATGGCGTGGGGCAAAACCCAGCGGCGAAAGATCGTGCGGGCCGCGGGCTGCAATCTCCTGCCCCAGCCTGCGCCAGGGCCGCAGCGCCAGCCGTATCGACAGCCAGGCCGGCAGCAGCAGAAACGGCGCGCTGACAATCAAGGGCAGCATGAAATAGCCGCGCGAATTGAAGGTCAGAAACACGGGCCAGATGCCCGTGGGCATCAGCAAGGCGACGCGGGTGTCGGAGTGGGCGGACTGCTGGGTGCGCATATACCAGTGGCGGCCTTGGGACTCCAGCTTTTCCACCAGGCCTGGCGCCGTATTGGCCAGGCTGTCGGGCACCTGCACGGTTTTGTACACCAGGCGATCGCCTTTCCAGACCATGATGCTGGGCGCCATCTCGGGGTCGTCATGATCGCTGTAGCTGTCGCGCAGCGCGGCCTCGATGGTGCGCAGACTGGCCCATTGCTTGTCCGGCTGGTCGGCCAGGCTGTCCGTCACCTGGATGATGGCGTCATACGTGGGGCGGGTCTGGAACAGCTCTTCGCTGAAGGTGTCCGACAACACCGCCACGACCACCGCCACCCACAGCAGGCTCAGCGTCAGCGCCTGGCCCAGCAACAGGCGCCGTACCAGGGTGGGCTGGGCACACCATGCCCAGCAACGCGCCACCAGCCTGGCAGATGGTGTGGTCTGTGCGCTCATGCACCCTCCTGCGCGGTGCTGTCTTGCCGGTCAATCACATAGCCTACGCCGCGCACGGTGCGGATATAGCCCTCGCCAATCTTGCGCCGCAGCTTAGAGATATGCACATCCAGCGAGTTGCTCTCATTGGCCTGGCCACCGGGCAAGACCTGCTCTTCCAGAAAGCGCCGGGTGACCACCCGGTCCACCCGCTTGAGCAACAGGCTCAGCAACGCGAACTCGCAGGGCGACAGATCGGCCATGGCACCACGTACCCGCACCCGGCGGGTGAGCTCGTTGAGCGACAGTCCGCGCACCTCCAGCATGCCGTCTTCCGCCCCGTAACTGCGGCGCACCAGGGCACGCACACGGGACAGCAGCTCGGCCAGTACAAAAGGCTTGACCAGATAGTCGTCTGCCCCGCCATCCAGACCGCGCAGTCGGTCCTCCAAGGTGTCGCGGGCGCTCAGGATCAGCACCGGCAGGCGATGCGCTCTGCGCAGCTGCGCCAGCAAGGCCATGCCATCACCATCGGGCAGGCCCAGGTCCAACAACACCAGGTCGCAATGCCCCTGGTGCAGGCTGCGCAAGGCATCGTCCAGGCGGCGCACCCAGACCACGTCCATGCCACCGTCCTGCAAGGCCACGCGAATGCCGTTGCCCAGATCGAGATCGTCTTCCACCAGCAATATCTTCATGGGGCGCAATCTACCCGGCCCGTGTGAAGAAAGCCTAAACATCGGGTGCAGCGCAGGCCTTCATCCAATGTTCAGCCAACGCACAGGCGCTCTTCAGCCTGCCTGCCGAGACTGCACAGGCCACGGCCAATGGGCTGAATCCCCAGCCACCGGCCGATGGCCTTGTCTTTTCTCTTTCCAGGAATCTCTCACATGAAAAAACGCCTGCCCCTCACCCTCGCCTGCCTGCTGCTGGGTACTGCCATGGGCTCTGCCATGGCGACCGAACTCGCGCCCTCTTCCAACTTTTACCTGGGCGGCAGCCTCGGCGGCTCCGGCATGCGCCTGGACTCCACCAAAGCAGCTACGCCGGCTGGGCGTGATAAGGAAGATAAAGTCGCTGCGGCCTTCAAGCTCTACGGCGGCTACCGCCTGACCGAGCATTTCGGCGTGGAAGCCGGTTATGCGCGCCTGGGCCGCATCAACCAGTGGACCCAGGGCCTGAACGGCGCCACCCAGCAAAGTGCCACAGGCCAGGCCTTTTACGCGGCCGCCACGGCGCGCCTGCCGCTGAATGAGGCTTTTGCCCTCCATGCCCGGCTGGGCGTGGCACGCGGCAAGGTCTCGGGCCGTGAAGCCCTGGTGCCTGCCCACCAGCGTGTGGACGGCAGTGCCACCGGTGCCATGGTGGGTTTTGGTGCGGAATACCGCTTCCACCAGAACTTCTCGCTGACGGCCGATTACGACCACTTCGGCAAGCTCTCGAAAAACGCCAAGGGCGGCATGCTGACCGTGGGCCTGCGCAGTTATTTCTGAGGCCGAAGCCGCCACCTTGGCGGTGGCGGAGGATTCGCTCAGGGCGCTGCAGTGCGCAGCTTCTTCACCTCAGCATCCGAAGGCTGGTAGTCCTTGCCATCGGCATAGCGGAAGTCCGTCATCACGCCGCGGTTCATTTCCTTGCTGAAGGTGGTCTTGCCTACAAAGGCGCCCATGGTGGACTGGTGGTCCTGGGCGCGGTAGGTGATGGTGCCCCAGGGGGTGGCCACGGGCAGGCCGCGGAAGGCGGCGATCAGCTTTTCGGTGTCGGTGCTGCCGGCCTTTTTGATGCCTGCGGCCAGCGACTGTATGGCGTTGTAGCCCACGATGGTGCCCAGGCGCGGGTAGTCCTTGTAGCGGCCCTGGTAGGCCTTGAGAAAGGCCTCATGCTCGGCAGTCTTGATGCCATACCAGGGGTAGCCGGTGACGATCCAGCCCTCGGGCGCCTCGCCCCGCAGGGCGTCCAGGTACTCGGGCTCGCCCGAAAGCAGACCCACGACCTGGCGGTCCTTGAACAGGCCGCGGGTATTGCCCTCGCGCACAAACTTGCCCAGGTCCACCGAGAACAGCACGTTGAAGATGGCGTCGGGCTTGGCATCGGCCAGGGCCTGCACCACCGAGCCGGCGTCGATCTTGCCCAGTGCCGGGGCTTGTTCGGCCACAAACTCGATGTCGGGCTGGGCCTGCTTCATCAGCGTCTTGAAGGTGGCCACGGCCGACTGGCCGTATTCGTAGTTCGGGTAGACGATGGCCCAGCGCTTTTTCTTCAGCTTCAGCGCCTCTTCCACCAGCATGGCCGTCTGCATATAGGTGGAGCCGCGCAGGCGGAAGGTGTAGCGGTTGCCATTGGCCCAGACCACTTTGTCGGTCAGGGTTTCGCTGGCCAGGAAAAAGCGCTTTTTCTGCCCGGCGTAATCGGTCAGTGCCATGCCCACGGGCGACAAAAAGCTGCCGGTGAGCACATCGATTTTCTCGCGGGTGTAGAGCTCCTCGGCCGCGCGCACGGCGTCGCCGGGGTTGCCGTTGTCGTCGCGCACCACCAGTTGCACCTGCTTGCCCAGCAGGCCGCCGCTGGCATTGACCTGGGCCACAGCCAGCTCCATGCCTTTTTTGTAGGGCTCCAGAAAGGCCGGCATGGCCTTATAGCTGTTGATCTCACCGATCTTGAGCACGCCTTGGGACCAGGCTGGCGCCGCCGCCAGCAGGCACAGCGGCAAGGCCTTGTGCAGGCGGTTTACCAGAGGGAAAACAGGCATTGTCATTCTCCTTATCACTAATCCATATCAAGGCTAGGCCCTGAAATGTACCGTTAGCCAGCCAATTGCCGGACAATACCGCCATCACAACATGGACCGCACGGCCGCCATGGAGCACGCTGCACCGCCCTCTTGCGTAGACCTGGGGGCATTGCAGCCAGGTGCTTCTCGCCACCGAACGCGGCTTTGCACCGGCGCGGCCTGCCCGCCGCTTTGCCTCTTTCTGTCTGACTCTTCATTGCCAACATGAGTGCTTTTCTTGAAGAACGCGTGCTGTCCGTGCACCACTGGACCGACCGCCTTTTCTCCTTCACCACCACCCGCGACACCGCGCTGCGCTTTTCCAACGGCCACTTCACCATGATTGGCCTGAAGGTGGACGGCAAGCCGCTGCTGCGCGCCTACTCCATTGCCAGCCCCAATTACGAGGAGCATCTGGAGTTTTTGTCCATCAAGGTGCCCGATGGCCCCCTGACCTCCAAGCTGCAGAACATCCAGGTGGGCGACACCATCATCGTCGGCAAAAAGCCCACGGGCACGCTGCTGATCGACTATCTGCTGCCCGGCAAAAACCTGTATTTGCTGGGCACAGGCACCGGCATGGCACCCTGGCTGGCCGTGGCCCGCGACCCCGAAACCTACGAGCGTTTTGACAACGTGGTCGTGGTGCACGGCGTGCGCGAGGTCAAGGAACTGGCCTACCAGGAGCTGTTCGAAAAAGAACTGCCCGCGCACGAATTCCTGGGCGAGATCGTGGCCGGCAAGCTGCACTACTTCCCCACCGTGACGCGCGAGCCCTTCCGCAACCAGGGGCGCATCTCGGACATGATCAATGCCGGCACCTTCCCCCAATGCCTGGGCCTGCCCGCGCTGAACCCGGAAACCGACCGCGTGATGCTCTGCGGCAGCCCCGCCATGCTGGCCGAACTGAAGGAAATGCTGGAGGAGCGTGGCTTCAAGGAAGGCAATACCAGCACCCCGGGCGACTTCGTCATCGAACGCGCTTTTGTGGAAAAGTAAGCGCACCGTCTCCCCATACGCTCCACACCAAGGCCTGCCGCGCGCAGGCCTTTTTCATGCGCGCCGATGCCCCGCATTTGGTAACCGGAGCACAGGCGACAGCCAGGCAGGCGGCCATGGCCTATCGTGGCCCCATGCCCGCTCGCACGCCTCCCGACACACCGCTGCCGCCTCCTGCGCAAGACCGCCACTTTGTGACGGCGCTGGCGCGCGGGCTGGACGTGCTGTCCTGCTTTCGCTCCGGCGAAAAGCTGCTGGGCAACCAGGAGATTGCCCAGCGCTGCAGCCTGCCCAAATCCACGGTGTCGCGGCTGACCCGCACGCTGACCCAGCTGGGCTATCTCATCCATGTGCCCGATGCCGGCAAATACCGCCTGGGCACGGCCACGCTGGCCCTGGGCAGCGCCATGCTCACCGGCCTGGATGTGCGCCAGATTGCGCGGCCGCTGATGCAGCGCCTGGCCGAGCTGGCCCAGGCCGAGATCGCCTTGGGCACGCGCGACCGGCACAACATGCTCTACATCGAGCATTGCCCCTGCCCCCAGCCCATAGTCTCCAACCTGGACATGGGCACGCGCCTGCCCCTGGCCACCACGGCCATGGGCCGGGCCTGGCTGGCCGCTGCCACGGTGGCCGACCGGCAGCAGGCCCTGGACTATCTGCAGGCCCATGCCCCCGAGCAATGGGCCGTGGCCCAGGCCCAGCTGCCGCTGTGGCCCACACCCCATGACCGGGTCCAGCCCTGGCTGAGCTGTTCTTTCGGCGACTGGCAGCCCCATGTGAATGCGATTGCCCTGGCCTTTCAGCCCGGCCGTGGGTTGCCGCTGATGGCCATCAGCTGCGGCGGCCCATCCCGCCTGGTCTCGCCCGAGATGCTGCTGCAACGCGCCCAGCCCGAGCTGCTGCGTCTGGTGCAACGGCTGCAACAAGCCATTTACCGGGCCTGACGTCTTCGCTCCCCGTCACACGCGGGACGCTCAGTTACTTAGAAGACAGCGCCGCACCGGCCTGCGCCCTAGCATGGGCTTTCGCATTTCTGCGTCCCACCCCCCTTCCTCCAAGGAGAGCTGCACATGAGCGTGAAAGCATTGTTTGACCTGACGGGCAAGACGGCCCTGATCACCGGCGGCTCGCGCGGCCTGGGCCTGCAAATGGCCGAGGCCCTGGGCGAAATGGGCGCCAAGCTGGCCATCACCGCCCGCAAGGCCGACGAGCTGGAACAGGCCCGCGCACATTTGCAGGGCCTGGGTTACCAGGTGGAAACCTTCGCCAACGACCTGCAGCAATTCGACCGCATTCCCGGCCTGGTGGACGATGTGCTGGCGCGCTGCAAAGGCATAGACATTCTGATCAACAACGCCGGCGCCACCTGGGGTGCCAAGGCCGAGGACTACCCCGACGAGGCCTGGAACAAGGTGATGAACCTGAACGTCAACGCCCCGTTCTTCCTGACCCGCGAAGTGGGCAAACGCGTGATGATTCCCCAGGGACATGGCAATGTGATCATCACCGCCTCGGTGGCCGCCTTCAAGGGCACGCCCACCGGCATGAACACCGTGGCCTACAACACCTCCAAGGCCGCAGCCGTGCATCTGGCACGCGTGCTGGCCTCGGAATGGGGGCCTTATGGCATACGTGTGAACTCCATCTGCCCGGGCTTTTTCCCTAGCAAGCTGGCCAATGGCCTGATCGACAAACTGGGCGACGCCCTCATCGCCCGCGCGCCGCTGCGCCGCATCGGCAATGAAGAGGACTTGAAAGGCACCGTGGCCTATCTGGCCTCCGACGCCTCGCGCCATATGACGGGCCAGGCCTTGGTATTGGACGGTGGGTCGAGTTTGATTTGAGGACACCCCCTGAGGCGCTACGCGCCTTCCCCCCGCTCTTCGCGAGCTGCGCTCGCGGGCAGGGGGACGCTGCCAGCGCGGCGGGGCGGCCCTTGCGCGGTGTCTCTGGGCTAAGCCACGCCGGTCTTATGCACCGGGGTCTGGTGTGAGGTGGAGTGATATACAAGCTCCTCCCATGAGCACATCGTGTCCTCCTTCGCTCTCGCATCGCTGCGGGGCCGCGCGGCCGGCGTAGGCTGTGCGGCATCTATGGACTTACTCCCTCGCCCCTGCGGGGAGAGGGTGGGGGTGAGGGGCAGCAGCCCCCAGACGCTTGCCACGGCACTCCCGATTCAGGAGCTTGGTCTGCTGATGTGGCTTGCAACCTAGTCATAAAAGCCTTTGCAATCCTTGCTGCATCTGCACCAACAGTTCCTGTTTTGCGTAGCGCTTCACCCAAGAAAAAACGCAGCCAAGGCTGCGTTTGGGGGAGCTGAAACCCGGGAGAAGCCGGGTCAATTACCGGTGGAAATCGCCTCCACCTTGCCATCCTTGACCGCAGCGCCGCGTTCGTGGGTCAGGGTGCCGCCTTGTGCGTCCACGCCCAGCACGCCGCCGGGGTTCACATCGGGGGCCAGGGCCTTGTAGGCGGCATCCAGCTTGGTGTGGATGGCCTTGGCATCGCTATAGGTGCCGGCCAGCTGCATAGCCTTGGCCGTGGCGTGCACGGCGGTGTAGTTCCACTGCGCTTCCGAGCCCGGCACGCGGTTGGGATACATCTTGCCAAAGCGCTGCACAAAGGCCTGGTTGGCGGGCTTGCTGTCTTCGGACACGGGCATCACGCCGATGGAGCCTTCCAAGCTGGCATAGCCGCCGACCACGCGCGCCATCTCGTCGAGCTTGGCCTGGTCCATGATGATGAAGCCGCCCTTGAAGCCCAGCTCCCGCGCCTGCTTGACCACCAGGGCCGTTGGCTCGGAGGCACCGCCCACAAACATCACATCGGGCTTGGCCGCCAAGGCCTTGCTCACGCCGCTATAGAAATCGGTAGCGCGGTTGTAGCTCATGGGGTTTTCGGCCACCACGGTGCCGCCCAGCTTTTCCCAGCCGGGCTTGAAGGCCGCGGCCCAGGCCTTGGCGTAGTCATGGTCTGCACCCACCATGGCCACTTTTTTGCCATAGCGCTGCATCTCGTACTTGGAGAAGGGCTCGATATAGCTGGTGAACACCGGTGGAATGCGCAGCGTCAGCTTGTTGCCACGGTCGGTGATTTGCGGCACCGAGCTATAAGCCAGCACGATAAAACCGCTGCGTTCGTTGATGGCCTGCAGCGCATAAATACCGCCCGAATGCGGCACCAGAATGGCCGCCGTCTTGTGCTGCTGCACCAGACGCTGGGCGTTGATGGCGGTCTCCGAAGGGTTGTACTTATCGTCCAGCGGCACGATCTCGAACTTGACCTTTTTGCCCGCAATCTCCGGGTTGCTGGCATTGATCTCGGCCACCGCCATCTGCATGCCATCCAGCGCATTCTTTCCATACTGCGCCGCACCACCCGACAGTGGGCCGGAATAGCCAATCTTGACCACCTCCTGCGCCATGGCAGGGCCAGCAGCCACCGCCGCACAAGCCAGGGCCAGCGCCGTCAGCTGACGGCGATTGAATCGAGAAAAAGCATGCATGGTTGTCTCCTTGGTTGGTATAGGAATGCACAAAAAACGCACGACACCAGACAAGGCGTGCACCCTCAGGGTGCCGCGCAGCCCTGTGCCGCATACCGAGGCCCCCTCCGCCAGGACACCGCGCAAGGGCCGCCCCGCCGCGCCGGTGTCGTCCCCCTCCCGCGCGTAGCGCGAAGAGAGGGGGAAGGCGCGCAGCGCCTCAGGGGGTGCTTCATATCTATGCGCCGATGTAGGCCTTACGAATAAAGTCATCCGCCAGCAGCTCGGCCGGCAGGCCTTCGCGCACAATGCGGCCGCTTTCCAGCACATAGGCGCGGTGGGCAATCTTCAGCGCCGCATAGGCGTTTTGCTCGGCCAGCAGCACCGTGGTGCCGGCCTGGTTGATGCGTTGGATGACCTCGAACATCTGCTTGATCACCAGCGGCGCCAGGCCCAGCGAGGGCTCGTCGAGCAGCAACACCTTGGGCCTGCCCATCATGGCGCGGCCTATGGCCACCATCTGCTGCTGGCCGCCCGAGAGCGAGCCCGCAGGGTCGTGCTGCTTCTCGCGCAGAATCGGGAACAGGGTGAGCACCTCTTCCAGCGTCTTCTGGCTGGGCCCCGGGTCGCTGCGGTGCACATAGGCGCCCAGCTCCAGGTTGCTGCGCACACTCATTTGCGCAAACAGCTTGCGCCCCTCAGGGCATTGCACCAGGCCGGACTGCACGATGGCAGATGGCTTTTTGCCCAGCAGCTCCTGACCTTGCCAGGTGATGGAGCCACCGGCCGCCTTGTGGATGCCGCTGGCCGTGAGGAACATGGAGCTCTTGCCCGCGCCATTGGCGCCCAGCAGCACCACCAGCTCGCCCTGTTTGGCGTGCAGATTGACCTGATCCAGGGCCAGAAAGCTGCCGTATTTCAGCGACAGGTTCTCAAATTTCAGCATGCTCGCTCCCCAGGTAGGCATCGATCACGGCCGGGTTGCGGCGCACTTCCTCGGGCGTGCCTTCGGCGATTTTTTCGCCATAGCTCAGCACCAGAATCTTGTCGGCCAGGCTCATGATCATGCCCATCTTGTGTTCGATCAGAGCCACCGTGATGCCATGGCGCACCAGCTTGCGGATCAGTTCCGCCAGGCCCTCGGTTTCCTCGGGGTTCACGCCGCCGGCGGGCTCGTCCAGCAGCATCAGCTTGGGGTCGGTGGCCAGGGCCAGCGCAAAGGCCACGCGCTTGCGCTCCTCTTGCGAGATGTCGCCCGCCACACGCTGTGCGATGTGAGAGAGGCCGACAAAATCCAGGGCATCGCGGGCTTTTTCGCGGCACACGCGCTCTTCCTCGCGCAAGCGGCTGGAGCCGCGCAGCACATCCCACAGGCCGGACTGTGTGCGCAGTCTGTGGCCCACGATGAGGTTGTCCAGCACCGTGGCGCGGTCGAACAGCGCCGTGGTCTGAAAGGTGCGGGCAATGCCCAGTTTTGCCACCTGGTCGGGGCGCAGCGAGGTCACATCCTGCCCGTTGAAGGTGATGGTGCCGCTGGTGGGCTGGTGGGTGGAGCTGATGAGGTTGAAAAACGTCGTCTTGCCCGCCCCGTTGGGGCCGATGATGGCGTTGACCTTGCCGGCCTCTATGGTGGTGCTGACGTCGTTCACCGCTGCCAGGCCGCCGAACTTCTTGGTCAGGTGCTCAATTTTCAGCATGGCGTGCTCCCTTCTTGTCCACCTGGGGCTGTTTGGCCTGTTGGGATTGCTTGGCGGCCCGGCGCGCGCGCCAGGCTGTGAAGCTACCCACCACGCCATAGGGCATGAAGATCACCAGCATCACCAAGATGGGGCCGAACACGATAAAGCGGTACTCCTGCAGAAACTGCAGGTACTGTGTGATCCAGGGCATGCCGATGGAGCCCAAGAGCGGGCCGAACACCGTGCCCAGGCCGCCCACCATGGCAAAAATCATCATGTCAAAGGTGTGGTGCACGCCGGCCATATCGGGGCCAATGAAGCGCACAAAGCCCGCGTACAGGCCACCGGCAATACCGGCATAGAACACGCTGAGCATGAAGGCCAGCACCTTGTTGCGCATCAGATTGATGCCCAGGGCCTCAGCCAGCTCGTCGCTGTTGCGGATGGCGATGAAGGTCCGCCCCAGCAGCGACTTGACGATGCGGCGCATCACCCACACCAGCAGCACCAGAAAGAACAGCACAAAGTAGTACATGCGCAGCGGTGTGTCGAAGGTCAGCGCACCAATGGCCTCGGGCTCGGGGATGCCCATGATGCCCACGGTGCCGTGGGTCAGGTCTTCCCATTTCTCGATCAGCAAAAACATGATGTAGCCCACGCACAGCGTGAAGATCGAGAAGTAGTGGCCCTTGAGCCGCAGCGAGATGATGCCGATCACATAGCCCAGCACCACGCACACCAGGCCGGACATGGCCAGGCCGGCCCAGAAGGTCCAGCCATGGTCCACCGTGAGAATGCCCACGGTGTAGGCACCCACGGCCATGAAACCGGCATGGGCCAGATTGAGCTGGCCGGTATAGCCCGTGATCAGGTTCAGCCCCAGCGTGGCAATGGCAAAGATATAGGCCGTGCTCATCACCGTGAGGTGGTAGTCGTTGCCGGCCAGCCAGGGAAAGGCAAGCCCTGCGGCCAGCAGCAATGCCCAGGCCAGTTTGCTGTCGATAAAGCTCTTCATACGCGCCCCCTGGGTGCAAACAGGCCCTGAGGACGCAGGGACAGAATCACCACCAGCAGCACAAAGGCAATGATGTCCTTGTAGTCGGTGGAGAGGTAGTAGGCGCCAAAGCTCTCGGCAAAGCCCAGGATCAGCCCCCCGGCCACGGCGCCGGGAATGCTGCCCATGCCGCCCAGGATGATGATCACAAAGGCCTTGGTGATGACCAGATGGCCCATGGCCGGATAGACCAGGTTGATGGGCGCATACAGCGCCGCCGCCACGGCCGCCAGGGCACCGGAGATGGCAAACGTCATCATGGCCACGCGGTTGGCATCTATGCCCACCATGGATGCGCCTTCACGGTTCTGGGCCATGGCGATGATGGTCGAGCCCGTGGTGGTGCGCGTCAAAAACAGGTGCAGCGCCACCATCAGCGCAAACGCCGCCACCACAATCAGCAGACGCTGCAGCGGCACGGTGATGCCGCCCATTTCCACAATGCTGGTGTAGGGCGTGGGCATGCGCTGGAAGTCAGCGCCCCACAGCACCTGGGCCCCGGCCTCCAAAAACAGCAGCAGGCCGATGGAAGCAATCTTGGGATGCAGCGGCGAGGCATTGCGCAATGGGTTGAACACCACGCGCTCGCTGAGCATTCCCAGCACGGCCACCGTCACCGCAGCCATCAGCATGGCCGCCCAGTAGCCCCAGCTCCAGGCCACCATGGCATGCAGGGCCACAAAGGCACCAATCATGTAAAAGCCGCCATGCGCGAAGTTGGGCACATGCAAGATGCCATACACCAGGGTCAGCCCCAGGGCCACCAGGCCGTAGATACCGCCCAGGGTCAGGCCATTGAGCACTTGTTGCAGAAAGGCGTCCATCTCAACGACCTCCCTGCCCACGGCCTGCCGCAGCTCTGCGGACCGGGCGCTTGCTGTCTCCGCGCATATTTGCACTCCTTGTTGTATAGGCCACCGGCGCCGTGAAGGGCACCGAACGGCGTCCATACTCGGCCAAGGAGGCCGCCAGCAACAAGAAGACTGTTCTGCACAGCAGAACACACAGGGCAAACACCCATTCTTTTGCGTAACCCAGATGACAGCCCGGCCGTGCCCGTCACAGGGGCTTGCGGGTCAACCCTAGGCAGCGACTGCGGTGCGCGCAGATGAAAAAAGGGGCTGCGATCCGCAGCCCCAAAGCAGGAGTGGGCAACTCCTGCCAACCGCAGAATTCGCTGCCCTAGGCCGCCATAAACCAGTCCGGCAACCAGCTGGCAAATGCGGGCACAAAGGTCACCAGGGCCAGGGCGAAGATCAGCGCTCCATAGAAAGGCCAGATGGTGCGCATCACCTTGCCCACCGACACCTCGCCAATGGCGCAGCCTATGAACTGCGTGCTGCCCACCGGCGGGGTGTTCAGCCCCAGGGCGCAGTTGATGAGCATGACCACGCCGAACTGCACCGAGCTCATGCCGTAGTGCTGCGCAATCGGCAAAAAGATGGGCGTGCACAGCAAGATGGTGGCGGCCATGTCGAGAAACGTGCCCAGCACGAACAAGATGATGTTGATCAGCAGAAAAATCACCCACGGCGTGGAGCTGATCTGCGACAGCATCTGGCCGGTCAGCTCGGCCACGCCATACAGGCTGATCAAATAACCAAAGCTGCTGGAGATGCCGATGAGCAGCAAGATGATGCCGGTGTTGCGCACCGCCTTGGCTGCGGCCTGGATGAAGTGCTTCCAGCTCAGCGTGCGGTACAAAAACGCCGTCAGCACCAAGGCATAGAGCACGGCCACGGCCGCCGACTCCGAGGCCGTGAACACCCCCGACAAAATCCCGCCCAGGATGAGCACCACCACAAAAAGCCCCGGCAGCGCCGCCGCAAAGCTGCGCCCCACGATGCTCCAGCCCGGAAAGCTGCCGGCCGGGTAACCACGGCGGCGCGCCACCAGATAGGCCGCAGCCAGATTGGCCACGGTCAGCAGCAGGGCGGGGATCAGACAGGCCAGAATCAGCGCCGCAATCGACACCTTGCCGCCAGCAGCCAGGGCGTAAATGATGATGTTGTGGCTGGTGGGCATCAGCGCCCCGACCAGGGCCGCATGCGTGGTCACATTGACGGCGTAGTCGGCGTGGTAGCCCTCTTTTTTCATCATGGGAATCATCACCGCGCCCATGGCCGATACATCGGCCACCGGCGAGCCCGACACGCCACCAAACAGGGTGCAGGCCACCACGTTGGACATGCCCAGGCCGCCGCGGACATGGCCAATCATCGAGCGTGCGAAGTTGACGATGCGGTCGGCAATCCCGCCATGCAGCATCAGCTCACCGGCAAAGATGAAAAAGGGAATGGCCAGAAAAGAGAACACGCTCATGCCCGAGGTCATCTGCTGAAAGCCCACCTCCAGCGGCAGGCCCTCATAGAGCAAGGTGGCCAGCGATGACAGGCCTATAGAAAAAGCCACGGGCACGCCCAGCAGCAGCAGCAAGGTGAAAGAGACGCACAGAATCAGCAATGCAACAGTCATGGTGTGTCGTCCTCAGATGGCTTCGATCTCACGCCCGTGCGCCAGCGCCAGGATGTGTTCTATGGAAAACAGCACCATCAGGCTGCCGCAAATCACCGCGGGGATGTATTTCCAGCCCTCGGAAATGCCCAGCGTGGGCAGGCGATAAGCCCATACCGATTCCGCCAGCGATGCGCAGCTCACGGCCATGGCAGCGCCGAAGAGCAGCACCAGCAGATGGATCAGATACTCCATGCGCTTGCGCAGCCAGTCGGGTGCCAGCACCAGAAAAGACTCCAGCCCGATGTGGCTGGAATTGCGCACGCCCACGGCCACGCCAAACATGGTCACGTACAACACCATCAGCAGGGCCAGGCTTTCGGCCCAGGTGGGTGTGCTGTTGAGCACATAACGGCCAAACACCAACCAGCTCACGGCGGCAATCAAGCCCATCAGGCCCGCCACACCCAACCACAGACACAGCGCTGACAAGGCCTTACTTATCTTGGTATACATCTTGGGTCCAGAAATGCTGCAAACGCTTTATTCATCAGCACAAACAGCTATCATTTTTAAATCACCCTACCACCCTGGAAACAGGTGCGGGGCATGTGCACCGCAACCGCTGCGGCTTACTGGGTGTCCTGCACCCGCTTGACCAGGTCCTTCAACTTGGCATCGGTGATGAACTTGTCGTAGACCGGGCGCATGGCCGCCTGGAACGGGGCCTTGTCGATTTCGATGATCTCGGCACCCCCGGCCTTCACCAGCGCCAGCGACTGGGCCTCGCGCTCGGCCCACAGGCGGCGCATATAAGGCACGGATTCCTTGGCCGCCTGGCGTATCCAGGCCTGCTCCTGCGGCGAGAGCTTGTCGAAGCTGCGCTTGCTGAACAGCACGATTTCCGGGGCCATGGAATGCTCGGTCTTGCTGAAGTACTTGGCCACCTCGAAAGCGCGCGAGCTTTCGTAAGTGGGGTAGTTGTTTTCTGCCGCATCGATGAGGCTGGTCTTGAGGCCGGTGTAGACCTCGCCCATGGGCATGGGGGTGGCGTTGGCACCCATGGCTTCAAGCATGCTCACCCACAGATCGGACTGCTGCACACGCACCTTCATACCCTTCATGTCGGCAAAGCTGCGCACCGGTTTTTTGGCGGTAAAGATGGAGCGCGCACCGCTGTCATAAAAAGCCAGGCCCACCAGCCCCTGCTTTTCACAGGCCTTCAAGATCTCGTCACCCACGGCACCGTCCAGCACCTTGTGCATATGCTCCTTGGAGCGGAACAGAAACGGCATGGTGGGCACAATGGTTTCGCTGCACACATTGTTCATGGCGCCCACATTCACGCGCACCATGGCCAGCGCGCCGATCTTGGTTTGCTCTATGGTTTCCTTTTCTCCACCCAATGAACCGCTGGGGTACACACGGATGCTGTGCTTGCCGCCCGACAGGGCCTTCAAGCGCTCGCCCATGAACTTGATGGCAAGCACGGTGGGATAGTCTTCGGGCTGGATGTCGGAGGCGCGGAATTCCGTTGCGCCAACCGACATGGCCAGCAATCCGGCGGCCATGGCCGCCCATAATTTCTTGAATCGCATGGTTCTACCTTTGGAGGTGGATAAGGGGGGATGCAGGCCATGCGCCCTCGCTGGGCCTGCTTGTTTTTTTCTTCATCCCTCTCTGAAAGCGGTCTCGGCCAGGCCTTGCACACCGGGCCGCAGTGCAAACACGCCGCCCGCCAGGGGCTGGTCCGTCAGGTCCACGCCCTTGGGGCGGATGGAGGTGACGAACAAGGTGTCCAGACCACGCCCGCCGAAAGCACACATGGCCGGTTTTTTGACGGGTACGGACAGGGAGCGGTCCAGCTTTCCATCCGGCGTGAAGCGGTGCACCAGGCCGGCGTCGTTGGCACAAATCCAGTAGCCGCCATCCACATCCATGGCGGCCCCATCGGGGCGGCCAGGCAGGGGCTGCATATCGACCCACACGCGGCGCCTGCTGGGCGTGCCGGTGTCGGTGTCGTAATCAAAAGCCCAGATGGTTTGCGACAGCGGATGCGAGTCCGACAGGTACATGGTTTTGCCATCCGGGCTGAAGGCCAGGCCGTTGGGGGTCAGCAAGGGCCCCAGCTGCAGATTGCAGGCCTGCCCTGTTTGCTGCTCGGGCATGCCCAGCCGGTACACCTGGCCCATAGGCAGAGCTGCGGCCATGTCCATCACCATGGTTCCGGCAATAAAGCGGCCCTGGCGATCGCAGCGGCCGTCGTTAAAGCGCATGTCCGGTACGGGGTGCTCCACCTTGGCCAGGGGCTGCACAAAGGCACTGCCATAGCCTTCGTCCAGCGTCACCTCGTACAGACCGTCTTCCAGGCCCGCAATCCAGCGCCGAGCGTCACCCTGGTAAGGAGCCATGCAGGCCAGCATCTGGGGCAGCTTCCAGCGCATATGCTGGGAGCGTTCCGCCTGCCAGCGGTGCAGCACGCCATAGGGAATATCGGCCCAATACAGTGCCTGTTCCGCCTCCTGCCAGACCGGGCTTTCACCAGTGGCATTGCGCACATCGAGCACCAGCTCCACGCGGTTCATGCGGTGGCTCCGCTCTCGTCACCGAACGGGCCGCAAGCCGTGAAGACACCGCCCTGGTAGAGCGCAATCGGTGCGTTGGCAGCTGGAGCAGTCAGGGCTTCGACCTGGCTGCGCCAAGGCTCGGAGCTGTCCTGGGGCATATAGCCCAGGTGGGCTGCCGCGTGGTTGTCCCACCAGCCGTCACGGTTGGCCGAGGCGCCATACACCACGGTGTGGCCCACATTCGGGGTGAACAAGCCCCTGCCTATGAGCTGCACCAGATCGTCGTAGCTCAGCCAGGTGCTCAGCATGCGGCGGTCGCTGGGCGCAGGCACCGATGTGCCTATGCGCATGCTCACGGTCTCTATGCCGTAGCGGTCAAAGTAAAAGCTGGCAACGTCTTCGCCAAAGGATTTGGACAGACCGTAAAAGCTGTCGGGGCGGCGGCGCACATGGGCGTCGAGCTTTTCGGTCTGCTTGTAAAAACCGGTCACATGGTTGGAGCTGGCAAACACCACACGCTGCACACCATGGCGGCGCGCAGCCTCATACACATTCACCACGCCGGCGATATTGGCCTGCAGCACCTCCTCAAAAGGTCGCTCCACCGAGATACCGCCCATGTGGACAATGGCGTCACAGCCCTCCACCAGCGCATGCACCGCATTCTTGTCTGCCAGGTCACAGGCCATGACCTCTTCAAAGCTGCCTTCGGCAGCAGCCATCTCGGCCACATCCGACAACCTCACCACCTCGGCAAACGGGCGCAGACGCAGGCGCAACACCCGGCCCAGGCCCCCCGCAGCCCCCGTCAACAATAATCGGTGAAATTTGTATCTTGCAAACATATGAAATGTACGTATAGTGATACGTTGTCATACAACACAGCGCAATTATTATCATGACCATCAGCCCGCCCCCCTCGGAGTTACCCCAATCTGCCGCAGCCACCGAAGGCAGCGCATTGCGCAGCCGCTCCGGTCGCGGCAGCCGCAGTCTTGCCAATCTGCTGTCCGAAGAGTTCGAAGCCAAGATTCGCCAAGGTCAACTCAAGGAAGGCGACAAGCTGCCCACCGAGTCAGACCTGGTGCGCAGCTATGACGTCAGCCGCACCGTGGTGCGCGAGGCCCTGTCCAAGCTGCAGGCCGCAGGCCTGGTCGAAACCCGCCACGGCATAGGCACTTTTGTGCTGCCGGCACCCGCCACGGCCAGCCTGGTACTCAGCGCCCACGAGCTGTACGAGGCCATGGATGTGCTGGCCGTGCTGGAGCTGCGCATCAGCCTGGAAACCGAAGCCGCCAGCCTGGCAGCACAAAGAAGAAAAAGTGAGCACCTGCAGTCCATGCGAGAGGCGCTGCAGGGTTTTGAGCACAACTTCACCCAAGGCCTGGAGACCGCCAGCCACGACCTGGCGTTTCACCTCAGCATTGCCCAGGCCACGGGCAACCGCTACTTCCAGGACATCTTGCAGCACTTCGGCAGCATGCTGATTCCGCGCAATCGCATCGCCTCCATAGACAAGCCCGCACACGACCCCGACTATTTGCGCCGCGTGCACCGCGAGCATGAAGAGATTTATTTCGCCATCGAACGCCAGGACGCCGACTCGGCCCGCGCCGCCATGCGCATTCATTTGACGAATTCGCGTGAACGCCTGCGTCAGGCTCGACAAGCCGGCGACAACAACACCGCCTGAACACCCTACTCGACCACGCTGCGCCGCCATGGTGCAGCGCCCTTTTAGCGCACACCCAAAGCCTCCTCACAAGGCCGCAGCAGCACGCACGCTGCAACAAGGTGACACACAGCCTCGTGTTTCCCCTAGCTTTTTTGCACCGCATCTGTGCAACTCAACTTGTATGATGACTGATCTCAAAACAAGCCCCAAGCCCTTTTCGGCATGGCTGGCGCTTGCCGCTGTTTTCTGTCCCTTTTCATTCAAGGATTTGCATGAGCCCCCAAGAAGTCAAGCGTGTGATGTGTTCCGGTTTGCTGTCGTTCCCGGTGACGGACTTTGACGCCCAAGGCCACTTCAACCCCAAGGGATACGCCCAGCGCCTAGAGTGGCTGGCTCCCTATGGCGCCAGCGCCCTGTTTGCCGCCGGCGGCACAGGGGAGTTTTTCTCGCTGACCGCCGAGGAGTACCCCCAGATCATCCAGACCGCGGTGGAGACCTGCAAGGGCAAGGTGCCCATCATTGCCGGCGCGGGTGGCCCCACGCGCTTTGCCATCCAGTGCGCACAGGCGGCAGAGCAGGCCGGTGCCCACGGCATTTTGCTGATGCCCCACTACATGACCGAAGCCAGCCAGGAAGGCCTGGCAGCCCATGTGGAAGCCGTGTGCCGCAGCGTGCAGTTCGGCGTCATCATCTACAACCGTGGGGTCAGCCGCTTCAAGCCCGAGACCGTGGCCCGCCTGTGCGAGCGCAACCCAAATCTGGTGGGCTTCAAGGACGGTGTGGGCGACATCGAAGCCATGACCGCCATGTACCTGACCATGGGCGATCGACTGGCCTATCTGGGTGGCCTGCCCACGGCCGAGGTCTATGCCGCTGCCTACAAGGCATTGGGCACACCGGTGTATTCCTCCGCCGTCTTCAACTTCATCCCCCGCACTGCCATGCGCTTTTACGCGGCGGTGAAGAACGACGACCACGCCACGCAGCAGCAGTTGCTCAAGGATTTCTTCATGCCCTATCTGCAGATTCGCAATCGCAGCGAAGGCTATGCCGTCTCCATTGTCAAAGCCGGCGCCAAGCTGGTGGGGCATGACGCTGGGCCGGTACGCGCCCCCCTGGCCGATCTGCACCCCGAAGAGCTGGACATGCTCGCCGCCTTGATCCGCAAGGTGGAAAACTGAATCGCCGCCCAGCCCATACCAAGAGGACGATATGAGAAAAATATGGCTGATTGGGGCCGCCTTGCTGGCACTCACCGGGCATGCGGCCACCTGGCCCGAAAGAGCCGTGACCTTGGTCGTGCCCTTTCCTGCAGGAGGCTCCACGGATACCGTGGCCCGCACCCTGGCCCAGCATATGAGCCAGCAGCTGGGCCAGCCCTTTGTGGTGGAAAACCGCCCCGGCGCCACCGGTACCGTGGGGGCCAGCGCTGTCAAGCGCGCCCCTGCCGATGGCTACACCTTGCTGGTGACTTCGCTAGGCCCTCTGGTGATCACACCGCATCTGCAAAGCCATCCCGGCTACGACGCGGTCCAGGACTTCGACTACATCTCCATGGCCGTGCAAGCGCCCAATGTGCTGGTGGTTCACCCCAAGCAGGCCGCACGCAGCGTGGCCGATGTGATCGCAGCCCTCAAGGCCCAGCCCGGGCAGCACAGCTTTGCCAGCTCCGGCATAGGTTCGTCCGACCATCTTTCGGCCGAGCTGTTCTGGCAGCAGACCGGCACCACCGGCCTGCATGTGCCCTACAAGGGCGGGGCCCCTGCCATCAGCGATTTGCTGGGCGGTCAGGTGGAGTATTCCTTCCAGAACATCAATGCCGTGCTCCCGCATTTGCGCAGCGGCAAGCTGGTGGCCATTGCCGTCACAAGCAAGCAGCGCTCTCCTGCGCTGCCCTATGTCCCCACGCTGGCCGAAGCGGGCGTGCAGGGTGCCGAGGTCTATTCCTGGCAAGGCATGGTGGCGCCCAAGGGCCTGGCCACCGAGGTCAAGGCCAAGCTGGCCCAGGCCGCCATCGCCGCGCTGCGCAAGTCCGAGGTCCAGGAGCGCTATATCGCCCAGGGCTTTGAAATCATTGCCAGCAGCCCGGCAAGCTTCACCCGCTTTCAGGCCCAGGAATTCGAGCGCTGGAAGCAGCTCATCCGGCAGCGCAAGATCACCGCAGACTAAGACGCCAGGCCGCCATGCACCAGACACCAACCATCACCGAGATCGAGATCATTCCCGTGGCCGGGCGCGACGGCATGCTGATGAACCTCAGCGGCGCCCATGCACCCTACTTCACCCGCAACGTGGTGCTGCTGCATGACAGCAGCGGCCATACCGGCGTGGGAGAGGTTCCGGGTGGCGAAGGCATTCGCCGGGCACTGGAGGACTGCAAGCCCTTGCTGCAGGGCCAGCCCATAGGCAGGCATCTGCAGCTGCTGCAACAGCTGCAGGCCATGCTGGCCGGGCGCGATGGCAGCGGGCGTGGCCTGCAGACCTTTGACCTGCGCATAGGCGTGCATGCCATCACCGCCATCGAGTCCTGCCTGCTGGACTTGCTGGGCCAGCACCTGGGAGTCCCCGTGGCAGCGCTGCTGGGTGAAGGCCAGCAGCGCGAGCGGGTGGAGATGCTGGGCTATCTGTTTTTTGTCGGCCCCAGCGCACAGACCCGGCTGCCCTATCTGCAGCCCGGCCAGGATGCGACCGGCCATGACGAATGGACCCAGGTGCGCCACCGCACGGCCATGACGCCCCAGGCCATCGTGCACCAGGCCGAGGCCGCCTATGCCCGCTACGGTTTCCACGATTTCAAGCTCAAGGGCGGTGTGCTGCGTGGCGAGCAGGAGATCGAAGCCGTCACCGCGCTGGCCCGGCACTTTCCGCAGGCCAGAGTCACGCTGGACCCCAATGGCGGATGGTTGCTGAAAGACGCCATCCGCCTGATGCGCGATATGCGGGGCACCCTGGCCTATGCCGAAGACCCTTGCGGGGCCGAGGGCGGATTCTCGGGCCGGGAGGTGATGGCGGAATTCCGCCGTGCCACCGGCCTGCCCACGGCCACCAATATGGTGGCCACCGACTGGCGCCAGATGGTGCATGCGCTGTCGCTGCAATCGGTGGACATTCCGCTGGCCGACCCCCATTTCTGGACCATGGCCGGCGCCGTGCGCGTGGGCCAGACCTGCAGGGACTGGGGCCTGACCTGGGGCTCGCACTCCAACAACCACTTCGACATCTCGCTGGCCATGTTCACCCATGTGGCAGCGGCCGTGCCCGGCAAGGTCACGGCCATAGACACCCACTGGATCTGGCAGGACGGCCAGTACCTGACGCACAACCCGCTGCAGATCAAGGGCGGCTTTGTGGAAGTGCCCCAAGCCCCGGGCCTGGGCGTGAGCGTGGACCGCGCCGCCCTGCTGCGCGCCAACGCCCTGTACCAGGAGCATGGCCTGGGCGCTCGCGACGATGCCATGGCCATGCAATACCTCATCCCGGGTTGGAGCTTTGATCCCAAACGGCCCTGCATGGTGAGGTGATCCTGCAGCGCAGGCCTGCGACTCTCTTTTTTACGGAATATCCATGCCCCACCACTACGACAACCTCATCAACGGCCAATGGACGCCCGCGGCCCGCTATCTGGCCAATACCAACCCCAGCGATGTGGACGATGTCATCGCTGAGTACGCCATGGGGACTGCAGACGATGTGCAGGCCGCCGTGGCTGCGGCCGCTGCGGCTTTCCCGGCCTGGAGCCACTCCGGCATACAGGCCCGCCACGATGCCTTGCTGAAGATTGGCAACGAGATACTGGCCCGCAAGGCCGAACTGGGCGATTTGCTGGCCCGCGAGGAAGGCAAAACCCTGGCCGAGGCCATGGGCGAAGTGGGCCGCGCCGGCCAAATTTTTCAGTTCTTTGCCGGGGAATGCCTGCGCATATCGGGCGAGACAATGCCGTCGGTGCGCCCCGGCATCGGCGTGGAAATCAGCCGCGAACCCCTGGGCGTGGTGGGCATGATCACACCCTGGAACTTCCCCATCGCCATTCCGGCCTGGAAGATTGCGCCCGCCCTGGCCTTTGGCAACTGCGTGGTCTTCAAGCCTGCCGACCTGGTGCCAGGCAGCGCCTGGGCGTTGGCCGACATCATTCACCGCAGCGGTATTCCGGCGGGCGTTTTCAACCTGGTCATGGGGTCCGGGCGCGTGGTGGGTGAGGCCCTGGTCCAGCACCCCGATGTGGCGGCCATCAGCTTTACCGGTTCAGCGGGTGTGGGCCGCAGCATTGCCACGGCTTGCGCGGCCAGTGGCAAAAAAGTGCAGCTGGAAATGGGCGGAAAAAACCCGCAGCTGGTGCTGGACGATGCCGATCTGGCCCAGGCCGTGGAGCTGTCGGCACAAAGCTGTTTTTACTCCACCGGCCAACGCTGCACGGCCTCCAGCCGCCTCATCGTGACCGACCAGATCTACCCCGCTTTTGTGGCCGCACTGCGCACCCGCATGGCCCGGATGCGGGTGGGTGACGCCCGCGCCACGGACACCGATATCGGCCCCGTGGTCAGCCAGGCGCAGCTGGAACAAGACCTGCACTATGTGGACATTGCCAAGGCCGAAGGCGCCGTGCTGGCTTCCGGCGGCGCACGCACCCTCTGCCATACCGGCAGCGGCAAACAGGGATTTTTCATGCAGCCCACGCTGTTTGCGGAAAGCACGGCCGAGATGCGCATCAACCGCGAGGAAGTGTTTGGCCCCGTGGCCAGCGTGATCCGCGTGCGCGACTACGAAGAGGCCTTGCACCTGGCCAATGACAGCGAGTTCGGCCTGTCCGCCGGCATTGCCACCTCCAGCCTGAAATACGCCCACCACTTCAAACGCCACAGCCAGGCAGGCATGGTGATGGTCAACCTGCCCACGGCAGGGGTGGACTATCACGTGGCTTTTGGTGGCCGCAAGGGCTCCAGCTACGGCCCGCGCGAGCAAGGCCGCTATGCCCAGGAGTTCTACACCACGGTCAAGACAGCGTACACGCTGGCCTGAGGCTGCACGCACCCTCCATGGTGTTTTGAGCTGCTCAGGCAATCTGCATTTGCTTGAGCAGCTCACTTTTTTGAAAAAACAAGCAAGCCGGTACGCACCGTGCGCTGTTGCGCAAGCTGCTACGCTGCAGGCCACGCTTTTGCTTTTCTCCTCCATGGATACGCTCACCCCTTTGCGCGCCTTTCGGCGCATTGTTGAACTGGGCAGCCTTGCCAAGGCGGCCGATGCACTGGACCTGTCCTCGGCCGCGCTCAGCAAACAGCTGCGCGCACTGGAAGCCCAGTTGGGTGCCGTGCTGATCCAGCGCACCACACGCCGCATGAGCCTGACCGATACCGGTCAGGCCTATTACGCCGAATGCTGCCGGCTGCTGGATGGTTTCGATGCGCTGGAGCAATCGGTACGCGCCCAGTCGCAGCAGGTCGCGGGGCGGCTGCGCGTGAACGCTCCGCTGTCGTTTGCACTGAGCACGCTGGCCCCGCTGCTGGCGCGCTTTATGCAGCGCCATCCACAGCTGCAGCTCGACCTGTCCATGGAAGACCGGCTGGTGGACGCCGTGGGCCAGGGCTTTGATGTCTCCATACGCCTGCGCGCCGAGCTGGCCGATTCCTCGCTGATCGCGCGGCGCCTGGCCTCGCTGTCGCAAATGCTGTGCGCCTCACCCGCCTATGTACAGCAGCATGGCCGCCCCACCAGCATGGCTGCGCTGCGTGAACACGCCCTGCTGCATTACAGCCTGGCACAGGCCGACGATGGACTGGAAGCGCCAACCGAAGCCCGTGCCAGCGTCAACAACAGCCTGATGCTGCGCGAGCTGCTGGTGGCTGGCCTGGGCATTGGTGCGCTGCCGTCTTTTCTGGCCCGGCCGGCGATAGCGGCTGGCCAGTTGCTGGCGCTGGATATACCGGGCCAGTCCGCGCCGGCGCGCCATGTCTACGCGGTCTACCCCACACAGCGCCACCTGCTGCCCAAGGTGCGGGCCTTTGTGGACTTTCTGGCCGAGGAACTGCCTGCGGCCATGGGTGGGGATTCTTGACGCGGCGTTAAGAGTTTCTCAAGCGCGCGGCCCTTACTCGCACTGGGCCTGCGCCCTACGCTTGGAGTTCATCAGCCATGAAGGACACAAGCATGACGCAATGCCATGATTTCGCCTGCGCTTTGCCCGCGCAGACCACTGCACAACCCGCTACAAAAAACGCAGCGCACTGCGCAGCACCCAGCGCCGACCAGGCTGCCTCCACCACGGCCCTGCCTGCGGCAGCACCGACCGTACCCACCATCGACTTCTTCCACGACGTGGTCTGCGGCTGGTGCTATGTGATGTCGCCCCGCCTGCGCCAGGTGGCCAGCGAGCTGGGCCTGCGTGTGCGCCAGCGCAGCTTTGTGCTGCAGGCCTCGCGCGCCGAGATGGTGGCGACCTTTGGCTCCATGGAGCAGGCCAAGCACACCATTTTGGGCCACTGGGAGGCCTGCGCCCGGCATGACGACGCGCAGCGCATCGACATCGAAGGCATGCGCCGCGAGACCTTTGAATACCCCAGCGGCATGGCCGGCGCACTGGCCTGCCAGGCAGCCCAGATTCTGGGCGGCGACGAGGCCCACTGGGATTTGTTCGACGCCATACAGCACGCCCATATGAGCGCCCACCGCAACATCGCCGACGCCGATGTGCTGCTGGACATTGCCACCCGCACCGGCTTTGAGCGCAATGCCTTTGCACGCTGCATGGAAAGCGCCGAAGCCCTGAACCTGGTCCAGCAAGACCGCGCACTAGCACAGCGCATGGGCCTGCACGCCATTCCCACCTTGGTCGCACCGGGCCTGCCGCCGCTGCAAACCCAGTCTGTCGCCGCACTGCGTGAGCGGTTGCGCGGCCTGGTGGGCTGACCACGCCGCGCCCTTGCTTCTTCCCTCTTCTCTCCCGCTTTCATTCCCGCGCCGCAAAGCGCACCGCTTTCAAGGAAAAACCATGACTGTCTCCCCCCGCGCCCGTTTGCAGGGCCTCCCCGCCTTGCTGCTCGCCATGGCCGCCGCCTTTTCCGGCCTGGCCCATGGCCACGGCAGCCACGAAGCGCCGGCCGGCGCGCGCCAGGATGTGGGCAGCAGCCCCTGGGGCCCGGCCGATGAAATCGGCCGGCTGAACCTGATCACACCCGCCTCGCGCGCCGCCATCCTGCAGCGCATCACGGGTGGACAGGTCTATGACCTGGCCACCGAGTACTACGTGGGCATGCCCAGCTGGCAGGACGCCGGCGACCCGCACTACCAGTTCTGGATGACGCACACACCGCGCGGCACCGTGGTGGACGACCCCATGAACGTGGGCAAGAGCATGAACAGCACACGCAGCTACACGGGCACGGCGTTCTCCATGTACAGCCACACGGGCACCCACATCGACGCGCTCAACCACTTCGGCATACGCGGCAAGATCTGGAACGGCTTCAGTGCCGACGAGCATCTGGGCGACCGTGGATGGCAGCGCACGGGCATAGAGAAATTCCCGCCGCTGGTGGCGCGCGGCGTGCTGATCGACGTGGCCGCCGCCAAGGGTGTGGACATGCTGCCCGACCAGTACCGCATCACGCGCCAGGACCTCAAGGACGCGCTGGAGCGCCAGAAGGTGACGCTGCAGCAGGGCGACATCGTACTGATCCGCACGGGCCGCATGCAGCTGTACGGCCAGCCCCAGGCCTATATGGCCAAGCCCCCCGGACTGGGTCTGGATGCCGCACGTTTTCTGGCCGAGGACGGCGGCGCCATGATTGTGGGCGCCGACAACCTGAGCCTGGAGACCTTCCCTTCCGAGGTGGACGACGACTATGTGCCGCTGCACAGCTATCTGCTGGCCCAGCAAGGCATTCCCATCATGGAGCTGGTGGCCCTGGACGCACTCTCGCGCGACAAGGTCTATGAGTTCGCCTTCATCGGCGGCCCGCTGAAGATCCGTGGCGGTGACGCCGCACCGCTGCGGCCGATTGCCATTCCGGTGCGCTGAGCACCCTGTCCGGCATCACAAAGACAGGCTGATTCTTCGGAGAAGAAACCCACAGGCCTCGGGCTGCGCCAACCGCCAGCAGCTCGAGGCCTGTCCGCGTGGGCGCCTGCGCTACTCCCGCTGCACAAGTTGTGCGCATACCAAGGCATGGGTATTGCATGCGCAAGCACGGTGTACAGCCGGGTTGTGCACCAGGCGGTCATGCCCTCTACCAGAGACGTGAGCGCAAGCCCTTCCACCGCTTCTCAGAAAAGGACTCTGCTTTGACTACGCAAACTGTCTCGACACGCAACATCGTTGCCGCCGTCATCGGCAACGCGCTGGAGTGGTATGACTTTTTCGTGTTCGCCTTCATGGTGCCCATTCTTTCCAGGCTGTTTTTCCCCAGCAATCCCGACAACCCGGACGACAACATCAACCGCATCCTGATGACCACCGCCGTCTTCGGTGTGGGTTTCTTCATGCGGCCTGTGGGCGGCATATTGCTGGGCCTGTACGGCGACCGCAAAGGCCGAAAGGCCGCCATGGTCTTGGTCACATCGCTGATGGCAGTGGCCATCGCGCTGATCACGCTGGCGCCTACCTATGCGGCCGTAGGCGTTCTGGCACCGCTGTTCATTGTGCTGGCGCGGCTGCTGCAAGGCTTTGCCACGGGCGGCGAGTTCGGTGCATCCACAGCCCTTTTGATTGAACTGGCACCACCGGGCAAGCGTGGTTTCTACGGCTCCTGGCAGATGACAGGCCAAGTACTGGCACTGCTGGTGGGCGCCACTGCGGGCACGCTGATCACGGAGCTGTTCACCGAGCAGGAGCTGATGGACTGGGCATGGCGCCTGCCTTTTGCCCTGGGGCTGTTGATCGTGCCCGTGGCGCTGTACATCCGCCGCCACGTGGACGAGCCCGAGGTCTTCAAACAGGTGCAAGCCGATCACGCCAGTGGCAAGACACGCCAGCTCGGCATCCTGGAGATACTGCGCACCCATGCACGTGAGACGCTGGTGGGCATGGGCCTGGTCATCACCGCGACGGTGTCGATCTACATCACCTTTATCTACCTGGTGACCTATGCCACGGTGACGCTGCAGCTGCCCATGCGCGACGCCTTCATGGTGCAAATGGCGGGTGCTGCAATGATGGCGGTGGTCACGCCCTTCTTTGGCGCCCTGTCCGACCGCGTAGACCGCCGCATGCTGCTCATGGGCGCCTTGATGGGCTACCTGGCCGTGCTCTACCCGCTCTACGCCTGGCTCACGGACGGCCCTACAACCCAGAAGCTGCTGATCACCCAGCTCGTGGTTTGCGCCTTTGTGGCCATTTTCTTCAGTGTTTTCAGCACGCTGATGGCCGAGCTGTTCCCGCCCCAGGTGCGCTCTACCGGCATGTCCATGGCCTACAACCTGGCCGTCATGGTCTTTGGCGGTTTTGCCCAGTTCATCGTGACATGGCTGATTCGTGCCACGGGCTCGCCCATGGCTCCGGCGTTCTATGTGATGTTCGGCGTGGCACTGGGTTTGCTGGCGGCCTTTTTCGTTCGAAATCCAGCCCCCAGCAGCGCAGCACAAGCTGCGCCCGACACCACGGTCAGCCCCAGGCCGCTATGACGCAGCCCATGTGCAGTTCTTGACCCTGCTGCAACGGGGTTCTAGAAAAGCAGCGTCCGCACCCAGGGCGCTGCCAGTACATTGAGGGCACCGGCGATCATCATCACCAGCGAGGCCATCACGGCCTGCACCTCACCGGCCTGGCGGGCGCGGGCCACACCGCTGCCGTGGGCGGCGCCGCCCCAGCTGGCGCCGGTGGCCAGCTTGCTGCGAATGCGCGGCAGCAGGCGCAGCACGGTTTCACCCAGCAGCATGGCGCTGACCCCGGTCAGCAGCACAAACAGCGCGGCCAGGTCAGTGGGGCCGCCCAGTACCTTCTCGGCCTCGATGGCAAAAGGCGTGGTGATGGAGCGCACCACCAGGCCTTTTTGCAGCGCTTCGGACAGGCCAAAGGCGTCGGCAAATGCCAGACTGGTGGAGATAGACACCACGCTGGCCACGACCACGCCGGTGCCAATCGACATCCAGTGCTTGCGCAGCAGGCTGCGGTGCTCGTACAGCGGCAGTGCAAAGGCCACCGTGGTGGGGCCCAGCAGCCACACCAGCCAATGCGTCTGGGCGATGTACTGCGGATAGCTGACATGGGTGAGCATGGCCATGCCTATGAGCACCATGGGCGTGGCGACGATAGGCATCAGCAGCGGATGGGGCAGCTTGCGGTACAGGCGCTTGTTCACGCCATAGCAGGCCACTGTGGCCAGCAGCGACAGCAGGCCGATCACTTCATTCGACACCATGGCTTATTCCTTGTCTGCGGCAGTAGCGGAGACAGTCTCGCGGCTGCGCCGTGCCAGCCACAGCTCGAAGCGGTAGACCCGGTCCACGGCCAGTGCCGTCACGGCCATCACGCAGGCGGTGCTGGCCACGATGACGGCCAGAATGCGCAGGCCTTCGGTGCGGATCAAATCGGTGTATTCCGTGACCACCAGCATGGCGGGCACAAAGAACAACAGCATCTCGGCCAGCAGCCAGTTGGTGCCGCCCTGCAGCCACTGCACCTTGACCAGGCCGGTGAACAAGCCCACGGCCAGCAGGCCAAAACCAATCAGGCCGGCCGGCATGCTCCAGCCGAAATGCTGGCGCGCCACGTCCATGGCCACCCAGATGGCGCTGAGCAGGCCCACCTGCAGCACCACCTTGCCCCCTTGGCACAGAGACCTCCACAGGGGCTGGCCGGCACGGGCGCTGCGGGCTTGCGAAAACAGGGACAACATTTTGGACATGGCAGGAAGTCTAGGGTTTACCCTTGTATTCGTAAAATGAATAATTTCCATGAAAGCAATGCCATAAAGGAATCCCCATGGACCTGCGTGCCCTGCGCTACTTCATCGAGGTGGTGCGCCAGAACGGATTCACCCGCGCGGCCGACAGCCTGCATGTGACCCAGCCCACCATCAGCAAGATGGTCAAGGCGCTGGAAGACGAGCTGGGCGGCCCGCTGCTGCTGCGCGAGGGCCGGGGTGTGCTGCTGACCGATGCCGGCCAGGTGGTGTATGACCGGGGCCAGCAGCTGCTGGCCCAGTCCCAACTATTGCGCCAGGAGGTGGCCGAGGTGGACGGCATGGCGCGCGGCCAGCTGAGCGTGGGCATCATGCCCACGGCCGGCCACTACATGGCGCCGGTGGTGGCGCGCTTCCAAAGCCTCTACCCCGGCGTGGATCTGCAGGTCAACGAGCAGGGCGCCCGCGCCCAGCGCCAGCTGGTGCTGGAGGGCAAGCTGGACATGGCCCTGGGCCTGTTCGACGCCGTGGACCCGCAGCTGGCCAGCTACACCATTGCCCACCAGAAAACCCGCGTGGCCTTTGCCCGCCACCGCGTGGCCGACCCTGAGGCCCCCGTGCGCTGGGACGAGTTGGCCACGCTGCCGTTCTTGCTCTACACCAGCGACTTTGCCTTGCACGAGGCCGTGCAGCAGCACTGTGCCGATGCCGGCTTCACCCCCCGCGTGCTGCTGCAAAGCCGTTACTGGGACTTCATCGGCGACCTGGTGGCCCAGGATGTGGGCGTGGCCGTGATGTTCGAACATGTGATCGCCAGGTATGACCCCGCCCTGGTGGCCAGCCGCCCGCTGGTGGCACCCGAAATGGGCTGGGATGTGGTGCTGATGTGGCGGCCCGGCTATCTGTCACGCGCCGCTCGCGCCTGGCTGGACTGTGTGCAGGCCGTCTACCCCCAGGCTGGGGCAGAGCCCATCTCCCAACTCCTGAATACATAGCTGTATTCGCTGACCCTGTCTGCGCCACAGCGAGACGGAACGTAAAAAACGCCTGCCGGCTTGCACCGTGCAGGCGTTGCATCAGAGCGCAGGCAATCCGGCTCAGGTGCAGGACTTGTTTTTGGCTCCATGCATGCCGGCGGCCTTGGCTTCGGCTTCCGTCATGTATTTGCCATTTTTGGTGGTGCCGTAATAGCGGTCACCCTGGCAGTGGTAGACCTTGCTGGTTTCATTCACCCAGACCTTGCCCGGGCCGCCACCAGGGGCTGGCGTGGCGCCCGCCTTGGTGGGAACGGCCTGTGCCGGTGCGGCCTTGGCTGGCGCCGCAGCGGCCTTGGCTGGCGCCGGAGCCGGTGCAGCGGCGGCCGATGTATCTATGCCCTTGTGGCCCTTGCATGCCCCCTTGGAGGTGGTGGCACTGACCGAGGTGCCGTCCTTGCAGACAAAGGTCTGCATGGCGGCAGGTGCCGCTGCGGGCGCCGCTGCCGGTGCCGTGGTGCCGGCAGCCCAGGCCGCTGTGCCGCCCATCAAGGCCGAGGCCAGCCAGATTTTCCATGTGTTGCGCATAGGTGCACTCCTGGTGGAGAAAATGCCGCGCCCTCGCGCGGCTGCCGCCATGCTGCGCCGGCCCCAAGCGATACACAAGTGCTGCCGCACGAAAAATGCCCAGATGGCAGCCCGCTTGCCTTGACGGCCTTTTAGCTATTTATTTAATAGCTATAAGTGCTTTATGGATTTACATAAAACAGTGATTTCACCATCCATCTTCTGGTGAGCGACCGCAGTCCCAATGGCTGCTGTCCTACAGAAAGCTTAACTGCATCACCAAGTGCAAAGATTTTTTCAATCCACCAATGCTGCGCCGCAGGCTAATCTTCGCCGCCGGCGCCTGAGACCGTTCATCTGAAAACCGCTTTGCAGCCACAGGCTGTACAGGCTGCCGAGCGTGGCGAACCACTTCAAAAAACGTGTTCTGGAGAAAACACATGCCCACCCTCCGCTGTGGCCTGCTGCTGGCAGCTGCCTGCGTACTAAGCGGCTGCCAGCATGACGAGATGCTGCCCGAAACCCTGTACTTTGCCCCCGGCACTCCCGTGCAATACAAGGGCAAGCCGGGCAAGCTCTATGGCACCGAGCAGTGTTCCCAGGGCGAGCTGGCCGGTCACTCCTGCCTGATCTTTCCGCCCCACCGCCCCACCGCCACGGCCGTCATCATTGCCGGGCAGCGCGTGCAGCAAATCAGCGTCACCGCCAAGCGCGATCCCAAGGACCCCATGCAATTCATCGTGGTCGATGATCAGGGTCGGCGCCTGCTGAGCACCAGCGGTAACAACGAAGACAAGGCCAATATCCAGATTGCCTACTAGCGATTCATCGCTAGCAGCCCAAGCTGAACGGCATGTGACTTTCATGCCGACGCCCTGGCGCTGACGCGCGGCCACAACGTCCCATGAACTGGCTGCCGGCTCGTCATTGCCGCCTCCGAATGGCAGACACACAATGCAGGCGTTCGCTCGCTTTTGTGCAAACACCACCGGAGAAAATCCATGAAAAGCATGCTCATCGCCCTGGGCCTGGCAGCCGCCAGCATCACTGCTGCCCACAGTGCCACACTGACCCAACCCGCCAGCCTGAACGCCACCAACTTCAGCGCCACCAGCCAGGGCAGCCTGATCCAGGCCAAGACCAGCGGCAAAAAGAGCAACAAGGCCAAGCGCGGTCACGCCAGCAAAAAGGCCTGAGCACGCAGCCGCACAATGCGGCGGCTGTCCCTCCAAAGCCAAGGTACGCCTTGGCTTTTTTCATGGGCACAAGCGGGGCTATCACATAGGCAGCCGGTCTCTTTCAATCCAAGCTGAGCACCAGGATTTCGTCACCCAGCTCGTCTATCTCTCCCGTGGGCTGCCAGCCCAGGTGGCGGTAAAAGCCATGGGAGCGCACCAGAGGATCGCTGGAGCAACCCAGAAACAGCCGGCGCATTCCCAGGCGCCGAAAATCCTCGACGACGCGTTCCAGCAAGGCCTTGCCCAGGCCTTTTCCCTCATGCTCGGGCAACAGCGCCAGCACCACGATCTCGCCGCTGTCCCGGTCGCCAAAGCAGTAGCCCGCCATCTGCCCATCCACACAGGCGATGACACCGGGCAGGCTGCCGTCTTCTATGCCCGCGCTCCAGCTTGCCTGGGTGATGCCCAGCGCCTGCAGCTCGGCAGCAGAAAAAGCGTTTTCACGCGTGCGACCACGAATCTCGATGCACATGGCCGCATCGGCAGGAACAGCGGGCCGGAAGACCGGCACGGCCACGCTCACCATCAGCCCAGATTCGGCGCCAGCGCGCGGCGCAGTTCTTCGATGTCCATGCCGCGGCGTTCAGCCATATCGGCCAGCTGGTCTTCGCCGATCTGGCCCACGTTGAAATACACAGCATCCGGGTGGCCCAGATAGAAGCCGCTGACGCTGGAGGCCGGGAACATGGCCAGGCTTTCCGTCAGGTGCATGCCGATATCGGCCGCATTCAACACCTGGAACAAATCGGTCTTGGCCGTGTGGTCCGGGCAGGCGGGGTAGCCAGGCGCCGGGCGTATGCCCTTGTATTCCTCTTTGATCAGTTGCTCGTTGCTGAGCTGCTCATCCTCGGCATAGCCCCACAAGTCCTGGCGCACGCGCTGGTGCAGGCATTCGGCAAAGGCCTCGGCCAGCCGATCGGCCAGGGCCTTGAACATGATGCCGCTGTAGTCGTCCAGCGCGGCTTCGAATTCCTTGTCCTTTTTCTCGGCGCCTATGCCGGCGGTGACGGCAAACATGCCGGCGTAGTCTGCGATGCCGCTGTCCTTGGTGGCCACAAAGTCGGCCAGGCAGCGGCTGGGGCGCATCAGTCCGTCGACGGCCTGTTTTTCGGTCTGCTGGCGCATGCCATACCAGGAGCTCAAGACCTGGGTGCGCGATTCATCGGTGTAGAAGACGATGTCGTCGCCCACGCGGTTGGCGGGGAACAGGCCCATCACGCCATTGGCCTGCAGCCAGCGGCCTTCGATGATTTTTTTCAGCATGGCCTTGGCATCGGCCTGCACCTTGCGCGCCTGCTCACCCACGATTTCGTCGTCGAGGATGGCGGGGTAAGGGCCGGCCAGGTCCCAGGTCTGGAAGAACGGACCCCAGTCTATGTACTGGGCGATTTCTGCCAGATCGAAGTTCTTGAACACGCGCCGGCCCAGCACGCGCGGCACCACGGGCGCATGGTGGGCAAAGTCCACCGCCGTGGCATTGGCGCGGGCCTTGTCCAGCGGCCACAGTGGCGTGGTTTTTTTGTTGGCGTGCTGGGTGCGTACCTTGTCGTAGTCGGCCTGCACCCCGGCCAGGTAGTTGTCCTTGTTTTCGCCCAGCAGGCTCTGCGCCACGCTCACGCTGCGCGAGGCATCGGGTACGTAGACCACAGGGCCTTCGTATTTAGGTGCGATCTTCACGGCCGTGTGTACGCGCGAGCAGGTGGCGCCACCGATCAAGAGCGGAATCTTCTTGATGCGGAAGTAGTCGTCCTTGTGCATCTCGCCCGCCACATACTGCATTTCTTCCAGGCTGGGGGTGATCAGGCCGGACAGGCCGATGATGTCCGCGCCCTCGGCCTTGGCACGCGCCAAAATCTCATGGCAGGGCACCATCACGCCCATGTTGATGACTTCGAAGTTGTTGCACTGAAGCACCACGGTGACGATGTTCTTGCCGATGTCATGCACATCGCCCTTGACGGTGGCGATGACGATCTTGCCCTTGCTGGACACGTCCAGACCCGCGGCCTCCTGCTGGCGCTTTTCCTCTTCGATATAGGGCACCAGATGGGCCACGGCCTGCTTCATCACGCGGGCACTCTTGACCACCTGGGGCAGGAACATCTTGCCGGCGCCAAACAGGTCGCCGACCACGTTCATGCCGTCCATCAGCGGGCCTTCGATCACATGCAGCGGGCGGCCACCGCCTTGCACCACGATCTGCTGGTAGGCCTCTTCCGTGTCCTCGGTGATGAAGTCGGTGATGCCGTGTACCAGGGCATGCGAGAGGCGCTCGCCCACGGTCTTGGGCTGCTCGGGCGTACCGCGCCATTCCAGCTTTTTGCTGTCGTCCTTGGCCGCGCCCTTGGCGCTGTCGGCAATCTCCAGCAGGCGCTCGGCCGCATCGGGGCGGCGGTTGAGCACCACGTCCTCCACGCGCTCGCGCAGTGTGGGCTCCAGGTCGTCATACACGCCCACCATGCCGGCGTTGACGATGCCCATGTCCATGCCAGCCGCAATCGCGTGGTAGAGGAAAACGGTGTGGATGGCCTCGCGCACCGGGTCGTTGCCGCGGAAGGAAAAGCTCACGTTCGACACACCGCCGCTGACCTTGGCCCCCGGCAGGTTTTGCTTGATCCAGCGCGTGGCCTCAATGAAGTCCACACCGTAGTTGTTGTGCTCCTCGATGCCAGTGGCCACGGCAAAGATGTTGGGATCAAAGATGATGTCTTCGGGCGCAAAACCCACCTCGTCCACCAGCACGCGGTAGGCCCGCTCGCAGATTTCGATCTTGCGCTGGTAGGTGTCGGCCTGGCCTTTTTCATCAAAGGCCATGACCACAGCGGCCGCGCCGTAGCGCTGGATCAGCTTGGCCTCGTGCTTGAACTTCTCCACCCCCTCCTTCATGGAGATGGAGTTGACGATGCCCTTGCCCTGCAGGCATTGCAGGCCGGCCTCGATCACCTCCCACTTGGAGCTGTCGACCATCACCGGCACCTTGGCAATATCGGGCTCGGAGGCAATCAGGTTCAGAAAGCGCACCATGGCGGCCTTGCTGTCCAGCATGGCCTCGTCCATGTTCACGTCGATGATTTGTGCGCCGTTTTCCACCTGCTGGCGCGCCACGGCCAGGGCCTCTTCGTACTGCTCGTTCAGGATCAGCCGGGCAAAGGCCTTGGAGCCGGTGACATTGGTGCGCTCGCCCACGTTGACGAACAGCGTGTCCTCGCCGATGAACACGGGCTCCAGGCCCGACAGGCGCATGGGGGGAATGACGGTAGAGGGGGCAGCAGCAACAGACATCAGCTCACCTGTGTGAAAACCAGACAACAAAATCGGGGACAGGTGAGCGCCGTTGCAAAAGCGTGAAACGCGGCCAGAAGCGGGCAAAGCCAGGCATCTGCGGGCCCCGAGCCTGACCGGCCGAGCGTGCATTGGCATGCACACCTCGGCCCGCTGCAGCGCTCCTCGGGGCGAAGCCGGCGATTTTACGGCGTGGCGCCGGAACGTGCCGGCGCGGGGAATGCGCGCGGACGCCCGGCGCCCGGGCAGCGCATCAGGGTTTCAGGTTCTGGGCCGAGGCAGGCAGGCCAAAGATGCGGTCAAACGCCCAGTTGAAGACAAAGGTGTAGAGCATGAAGAAGACCAGCAGGCCGGCTTCCAGCACCGTGGCTTCCCACAGCGAGATCTTGAACCACCAAGCCATCAGCGGAATCAGCATGGCGGCAATACCTCCTTCAAAGCCTATGGCATGCGCAATACGGCGCAGCAGGGAACGGCCTTTGCGGGTCTGGCGCAGCTCCCAGCGCTCAAACAGCCAGTTGAAGGTGAGGTTCCATGCAATCGCAATGGTGGAGGCCGCCACAGCCATCACACCGGAGTCGCCCGAGTTCTGGCCCGTGGCCATGAACAGCAGGCTGGAGACAATGATGGCGATCAGCTCGTACAGGCCGACAAACACCACGCGGCGCCAGGGCCCTTGCAGGCCTGTGGGTTTTTTGGGGGAAGCGGGAGACGTGGAGGAGGCAGGAGAAGAAGCAGAAGAAGCAGAAGAAGCAGAAGAAGCAGAAGAAGAAGTGGCAGAGAGAGAATTTGCGGTTGCCATCGCACTGACAGGTTTCGACATGGCCGGCAGTATATGTGCCGTAAATTGAGCACAAAAGTCAGATTCTTTCAGTTTTTTTGATAGATTGACCGCCATGGCCTTTCCCCCTGAACAAGTCCTTTTGTTTCTCTCCGTGCTGGACCACGGCTCGTTTTCCGCCGCCGCACGCCAGCTGGGGCGCGTACCCTCGGCCGTCAGCATGGCCATTGCCCAGCTGGAGGCCGAGCTGGACCTCCCGCTTTTCGACCGCAGCGGGCGCGAGCCCCGCCCCACCGCCGCCGCCCGCGCACTGGAGCCCCAGGCCCGGCTGCTGGCGGCACAGCTGCAGCAGCTGAACCAGCAGGCCAAGGCCTTGCACCAGGGGCTGGAGGAGCGTTTGACCTTTGCGATTGCGCCCGAGCTGCTGTCCACCGCCTGGGCCGATGGCCTGGTGCCGCTGGCCCAGGAGTTTCCCGGGCTGACGGTGGAAGTGCTGGCCGCGCCCCAGGCCGACGCGCTGGAGCTGCTACACGCCGGCCGGGCCCAGCTGGCGCTGATGTTCGAGCGCCCGGCCATGGACGGGCGCGAGGAATTCCAGGGCATGGGCCATGAAACCCTGGTGGCCGTCATGGCGCCGCAGTTCGCCCCCTGGCGCGCCGCACAGGCAGCCCATGGCCCCGAGGTGCGCTTAAGCACCGACCAGCTGGCCGCCAGCCGCCAGGTGCTGGTCACCAGCCGCGACCCGCTGCACACCCACCCGCGCTTTGTGTTCGCCCACCAGCTGTGGCGCTGCGACAGCTACCAGGCCGCGCTGTCTCTCATCCACACCGGGCTGGCCTGGGGCTGGCTGCCCAGGGGGCTGGTAGAACCCCACATCGCCGCAGGCACCTTGATGGAAGTGCCCATGCAAAGCATCAGCAACGGCAGCACCTTGTTTGTGGACTGGGTCTGGTCCAAGGCCCGTCCGCTGGGCCTGGCAGGCCAGCGCTTTGTGCAAATGCTGCGCGAACGCCCTCGAACCTGAATATCCACCCGCACTGCGGCACCCGGTCGTTGCGGATGGTGCACGTTCCATCACAAATCCCAATTTATGGGACTGCAGACCAGTTTCATCGAAACACCTAGGGAATGCACTTAGAGCAACAAACACATATAGGTAGCGCATCAAAAGACAATTCTAGGCATTGAACTCGCAAGAGCCCATGAAATAGCTATCCCATAAATTGGGAATACAGTTTTCTGCCATCCCGCACCATGCCTGCCACCCACAGCCCGGACACCGATATCCCCGCCGCAGACCGCGTGCTGCATCTGCTGACGGTGCTGGCGCGTGCCCCGCGAGCCCTGTCTGCCGCCGAGCTGATGCTGGCCAGCGGCCTGCCGCGCAGCGCTCTCTACCGCCAGCTCGCCCGCCTCAAACGCTTTGACCTGGTGCAGGAGCAGGCCGGCCTCTACGCCCCCGGCCCGCTGTGTCTGCAGCTGGCCAACGGGTTTGAACGCAGCTCCAGCCTGGTACACACCGCCCGCCCTTTTCTGGCACAGCTGGCGCAACTGACCCAGGAAAGCGCCGGTCTCATCGTGGCCAGCGACGGCCAGGCCATGTGCCTGGCCATGGCAGAAAGTCCACAGTCGCTGCGCTGCTCGTTTGCCGAAGGCCGCAGCGTGCCGCTGCAGCGCGGGGCCTCGGCCCTGTGCCTGCTGGCCCATCTGCCCACCGCACAGCGCGAGGCCGTGCTGCACCAGCACTACGGCCACGATCTACAGGCCCTCACCCAGGCACAGGCCAGGCTGCAAGCCATACGCGATGTCGGCTATGTGGTCACCGTGGGCGAGGTGGACGCCGGCGTCTGGGGCTGCAGCGTGCCGCTGTTCGGCGCTGGGCGCCGCGCCCTTGCGGCGCTGACGCTGATGGCCCCCCAGCAGCGCGTGCAGGAGCAGCAGGCCCAATGGCTGCAGCAAACACTGACCGCTGCGGCCCGCATTTCACATGCACTCACTGCATAAATTTTCACCCTTTCCCCTCTGCAAAGCGCCGCATTCGTGCAGGCGCGCAGCGTCTTGATCCAGGAGTAAATCAGCATGTTATTCACCACCGACCGCGTGGCGTTCGAGTTCCACCAGGGCACGGCACCACTGCTGCTGTCCTTTCCCCATGTGGGCACCTATGTGCCGCCCTGCGTGGCCGAGCGCCTGAACGACGAGGCCCGCCATGTGCCCGACACCGACTGGCATCTGCCGCGCCTGTATGCCTTTGCCAAGGCCCTGGGTGCCTCCACGCTGGTGGCCACGCATTCGCGCTATGTGGTGGACCTGAATCGTCCACCCGATGGCGCCAGCCTCTACCCAGGCCAGAACGTGACCGGTCTGTGCCCGGTCGACAGCTTTGACGACACCCCGCTGTACCGCAGCCCCGAGCTGCTGCCCGATGCGGCCGAAATCGACCAGCGCCGTGCCGCCATCTGGCAGCCCTATCACGACCAGCTGCGCGCCGAGCTGGACCGCATCAAGGCCCAGCACGGTGTGGCCCTGCTGTGGGATGCCCACTCCATACGCTCCGTGCTGCCGCGCTTTTTTGAAGGCACGCTGCCGGACCTGAACCTGGGCACCAACCTGGGTGCCAGCTGCGCGCCGGCCCTGGGCGAGCGGCTGCTGCACACCGCACAGCAAGCCGCCGAGGACGGCTACACCAGCGTGCTCAATGGCCGCTTCACGGGCGGCTACATCACCCGGCATTACGGCCAGCCCGCCAGCCAGGTGCATGCGGTACAGCTGGAGATGACGCAAAGCAGCTATATGCAAGAGGCCCTGCCTTTTGACTACCTGCCCGAGCGTGCCGACAAGGTGCAGCCGCATCTGGAAAAGCTGCTGAACACCATGCTGGAATTCGCCGCGTCTACGCAGCAGCGTTAACACGCTTTCAGCCACGCTGCGCGCAGTCCGTCCTAGGGACATCGGCAATGGACGCCGCCTGCGCCCGCGCGGAGCATCGGAGCCCTCTCCCCCTTTGACTCAAGGATTGGTTTCCCATGCTCCATCGCCGCCATTTTCTGGCCCATAGCAGCGCACTGGCTGCTGCCTCCTCCCTGCCTTTGCTGGCCCGCAGCCAGACCTGGCCCAACAAGCCCGTACGCGTGGTGATTCCCTATGCCGCCGGCGGCGTGACCGACAACGTGGGCCGCAAGCTGATCGAGCAAATGGCCCGCGCCCTGGGCCAGGCCATGGTGGTGGAGAACAAGGGCGGAGCCGGGGGCACCGTGGGCATGGCCGAGGTGGCCAAGGCCGCGCCCGATGGCTATACCCTGGCGCTTTCCGCCATCAGCCCGCTGACGCTGTCACCGCATCTGATGAAGCTGAGCTACACGCCCGCCAAAGACCTGGTGGCGGTGGCGCCGATGATGTATTCACCGGTGTATGTGCTGGCCACCTCGGCCTACGCCGGCAAGAGCTGGGAAGCGCTGATTGCCGACGCCAAGGCCAAGCCCGGCACCATCCGCTTTGCCACATCGGGCGTGGGTTCGGTAGGCCACATCATGCTGGAGCAGATCCAGCACAAGACGGGCGCGCAGTTCATCCATGTTCCCTACAAAGGCGTGGGCCAGACCGTGAACGACGCCGTGGGCGGGCATTTCGAGATCATGACGGCCAACCCCTTTGGCACCATCAACGGACTCATCGCGCAAAGCAAGCTGCGCGTGCTGGCCACCACCGGGCCGCAGCGTGCACCCAACCAACCCCAGATCGCCACGCTGGCCGAAAAAGGCGTGGCCGAGGCCAACATCACCTCGCTGTTCGGGTTTATGGCGCCGGCACGCACGCCGGCCGACATCGTCAACCGGCTCAACGCCGTGGTGCAGGAACAGCTGGCCACCGCCAGCATTCAAGAGGCCTTGCGCAGCACCGACAACGTGGGCCTGCAGCTCACGCCCCAGGAGTTCACCGCACTGCTGCAGCAAGAAAGCGCCAGCAATGCGGACATCATTCGCAAGGCGCAGATCACGCTCTAGTGCCCTGATTCAGGGCGCCAAAGCCCCGCGTGTGCAGGGCGCTCAGAACTGCCACGCCAGCGTGCCCAGGCCGGCGAACTCGGCCTGAAAGCGCTGTCCGGCCTGCAGCTGCATGCAGCCGCACCAGGTGCCCGTGGTCACCACCGTGCCCGCAGGCACGCTGCCGTATTCGCGCGCCACATGCTGCAGCCAGTCCAGCAGCAACCAGGCTGGGTCGCCCAGGCTGTGGGTACCGGTAAAGGTCTGCGGCGCCGCATGGTCCAGCGTGATGGTGCAGCTCTGGGCGCTCCAGTCCTTGCCTTGCAAGGCTTGCATGGGCTGCCAGTGGCCCAGCAGCAGGCCGCCATGGCATTGGCCATCGGCCAAATGGGCCAGGGCCGGGGCTTTCAAGCCATCGCGCCAGCGCACGTCCACCCATTCCAGGGCCAAACACCAGGCATCGACCAGGGCCAGCGCGCTGGCATGGTCCAGCGTGGCGGCCTGCTCGGCCGTCACGTTCTGGCCTATGCGCAAGGCGATTTCCGCCTCGGCACCACGCAACTGGAACACTAGGCTGGGCGCGGGCGCTTCGTCCATACCGGTCAGCACGCCGGGTTCGGGCAAGGGCGCATGCACCAGGGGCTGGTTGCGGCCAGGGCCGCCACTTTTCCAATAGCGCGGAGCGCGGTCCTGCGGCCACCAGCCATAGGCCTGTGCCAATGCACGCTGCACGGCGCGGGCGTCTTCGGGGCCACGCAGCAGCGGTGCCACATCGGCACCCTGGGCCTGGGGACTGCCCAGCTTGCGCGACCACCACAGCGCATCGGCCATGGCGTAGGCGTCTTCATGCAGCTGGGGTGCCATCTGCGCCCAGTCCGGCAGCAGCTCATCCTGGGTCTGCAGCTCGGGGGCCAGGCCTATGGGCGGGGTATTGGCAAAAGGGGCGGGGCCACAGCTGCCGCTGCGGCATTCAGAGGTTTCCGACATGGGCGTGATGATGGCCTATTTGCCCCCTCAGCAGCGGCTGGAGGGCTTTGGTTTTTCCATTTTTTCCTAGCGACAACAGGGGTCATTCGGCCCGAGCATCGATACCGCACTGCAGCATGCCCATGCCGACCACACAAACTGCTCGCACGAAAGCGGCAAAAGCGCGTAAATTATCGAAAAAAGCATGACATTTCTTGATTATGCATAGAACGCATAACGCAAGCCACAACAGGCCTTGGACAGACTGAGACGCAGTGCCTACGCTGCAAAAACAGGTGGAAGCGCGCACTACCGCGCACCTCTATTTCATGTTCCTCCGGGTATCACCATGCACAGCCCTGCCACTTCCGCGTCCTCTGCGGCGCACCCCTTGCCCTCCTACCTCAACCCGCACGAACTCGGCCCCTGGGGCCAATACCTGCAGCAGGTAGACCGCGTCACGCCCTACCTCGGCTCGCTGGCGCGCTGGGTGGAAACACTCAAGCGCCCCAAGCGCATTCTGGTGGTGGACGTGCCGATTGAAATGGATGACGGCCGCATTGCCCACTTCGAGGGCTATCGCGTGCAACACAACCTCAGCCGTGGTCCCGGCAAGGGCGGCGTGCGCTTTCACCAGGACGTGACCCTGTCCGAAGTCATGGCCTTGTCGGCCTGGATGTCGGTGAAGAACGCCGCCGTGAACGTGCCCTACGGCGGTGCCAAGGGCGGTATCCGCGTGGACCCCAAGAAGCTCAGCCGTGGCGAGCTGGAGCGTTTGACGCGCCGCTACACCAGCGAGATCGGCCTGCTGATCGGCCCCTCCAAGGACATTCCTGCTCCTGACGTGAACACCAATGGCCAGGTCATGGCCTGGATGATGGACACCTATTCCATGAACACCGGCGCCACCGCCACCGGCGTGGTCACCGGCAAGCCGGTGGACCTGGGCGGCTCGCTGGGCCGCGTGGAAGCTACCGGCCGCGGCGTGTTCACCGTGGGCATGGAGGCCGCCAAGCTGACCGGCCTGGCCGTGCAAGGCGCCCGCGTGGCCGTGCAGGGCTTTGGCAATGTGGGCGGCACGGCTGGCAAGCTGTTTGCTGATGCCGGCGCCAAGATCGTGGCCGTGCAGGACCACACCGGTTCCATCCACAACGCGGCCGGCCTGGATGTGGCCGCCTTGCTGGACCATGTGGGCAACACCGGTGGCGTGGGCGGCTTTGCCGGCGCCACGGCCATGGACAACGGCGATTTCTGGGGCGTGGACTGCGACATCCTGATCCCCGCTGCACTGGAAGGCCAGATCACCAAGGACAACGCCGGCAAGATCAAGGCCAAGATGGTGATCGAAGGTGCCAACGGCCCCACCACACCCGAAGCCGACGACATCCTGAACGACAAGGGCGTGTTGGTGCTGCCCGATGTGATCGCCAATGCCGGCGGCGTCACCGTGTCCTACTTCGAATGGGTGCAGGACTTCTCTAGCTTCTTCTGGACCGAAGACGAGATCAACGCCCGCCTGGTGCGCATCATGCAAGAAGCCTTTGCCGGCGTCTGGCAGGTGGCACAGGAGAACAAGGTCAGCTTGCGCACCGCCACCTTTATCGTGGCCTGCAAGCGCATCTTGCACGCCCGCGAAATGCGCGGTCTGTACCCATAAAGCACACCCCATGCACGGCCCGACCGTGCAGTGCTCCCATGGCGGCCCTTGAGGCCGCTTTTTTGTGGATGCCAGCCCCCTTGCATGCATCTGGCGTGTTTTCAGACGGAGACGGCACAATGAAGCCTGCCTCACGGGCACTTACCGTCTCCCCCCATTTCCATCGCATGCACAGCACAGTTTCCTCCTCTTCCGACCCTATCAGCACCCGATTTGCCAACGAGCCCGCAGGCCTGTTGTTTGGCCTGCCCATGCCCATGTCCCGCGTCATGGCCTTCAAGGGAGAGCGTATTGGCGACAACCAGGCCCAGATCCGTATGGCCTTTCAGGCGGAGCAAGCCAATAGCCGTGGCGAAGTGCATGGCGGCTCCATCGCCACGCTGCTGGACTGCGTACTCGCATCGGCCTGCCGCGCGCATGATCCCGAGGCCTATGGTGTGGCCACCATCGACCTGAGCCTGCACTATGTATCTGCGGGCAGCGGCGATTTGATTGCCACTGCATGCTGTGAGCGCCGTGGCCGCTCCATCAGCTTTGCGCGTGGCGAGGTCCGTGCCGAGGACGGCAGCCTGGTGGCCATGGCCACAGGCTCGTTCAAACTCATCGCCCGCCAGCCAGCCGCCACGGCCGGGCGCTAGGCGTTTTTCCTGCGGCCTGTCTTATCCCGCGGCCACAGGAAGCGCGCGCTGCTGTGCCCAGGCATGGCGCTGCAGCAGCTGCTCGGCGTGCTTGAGCACCGGCGCATCCACCATGCGCCCATCCAGCACGCAGACGCCACCACCTGCTTGCTGCAAGGCCTGCTGCACGCGCAGTGCCTGCGCCACGGAGGACGCGTCTGGATCGAACACCGCATGCACCGCAGCCACCTGGGCCGGGTGTATGCACAGCTTGGCGCCAAAGCCCATGCGCTGCGCGCGCTGGGTGTCGGCCGTGGTCCGTGCCGCATCGCGCGTGTCCACCGTGACGCCGTCCACAGGCTGGGCCAGCCCTACACGGCGCGAGGCAAACACCAGGCCCATGCGCACGGGCAGCAGCTCGGCCTCGTCCGGGCCGCACTGCATGCCGGCGTCAACCTGAAAGTCCAGATGGCCAAAGACCAGGCGCTCCACCTGGGGCGCGCGGGCCAGGGCATCCAACGCATCCAGACCGGCCACAGATTCCACCAGTGGCAGCAGTGCACAACCAGCTCCCGCCACGGCAGCCACGCCGGAGAGCGTGCCCGGTGACTCGGCCTTGGCCACCACCGCACCGGCCACGCCCTGGCTCACCAGTTGCGCCAGGGCGCGCACATCCTCGGCATGCCAGGCCGTGCCCTCTGCATTGATACGCACCAGCAGGCGCGCGCGCTGGGCGGGCTCCAATGCTTTGCAAGCCGTCAGCAGCGCGGCACGGGCAGCGTCCTTGTCGACAGGGGCCACCGCATCTTCCCAGTCGGCAATCACCATATCGGCACCGCTGGCCAAGGCCTTGGCAAGGCGCTCGGGGCGGTTGGCCGGCACAAACAGAAAAGAACAGGCGCGCTGCACAAGATCGGACATAGACGGACAGGCTCTCAGGCAGACCGCTTGCGCGGTCAGAGGTATTCGGAAATTTCGATCAGATTCAGATCGGGGTCACGCACGTACACCGAGCGTATGGGGCCACGCGCACCGGTGCGCTGCACCGGGCCGGACTCCACGGCAATGCCATGCTGGGCCAGCTGCTGCTGCACCTGGGTCAGCGGCACGGCAGCGATAAAGCACAGGTCCAGCGCCCCCGGCATGGGGTGCTGGGCCTTGGGTTCGAACTCCTTGCCCTTGAGGTGCAGATTGATCTTCTGCCCGTTCCAGACAAAGGCCTTGCGGCCTTCGCCAAAAGTCTGCAGCTCCATACCCAGCACGGTGCAGTAAAAATGCACGCATTCGGTTTCGTGGGCGGTGGTCAGAACCAGGTGGTCCAGGCGATCGATCAATCCAGTCATAGAGGGCTTTCAAGCCGGCAAGACAGGCGAAAAGCCGCCTTGCCGGGGGTTGCACAGAGGCGCTTATTCTGCCGAAACGCCTGCCGCCTTGATCACCTTGTCCCAACGTGCCACCTCGACCTCCAGGTGCTTGCGCAAACCATCGGGTGTGGCTTTATCGGGCGAGACCAGGTCGGAGCTGAGGTCGGCAATGCGCTTTTTCACGTTCTCGTCCTTCAACGCCACATTCAAGGCCCTGTTGAGCTTGTCCAGCGCCTCCTTGGGCGTGCCCTTGGGGGCATACATGCCGTGCCAGACCTTGACATCAAAGCCCTTGAGCCCCTGTTCGTTCAGCGTGGGAATATCGGGCAGGGATTTCAGGCGCTCGGGCGTGGTCACACCAAACACCTTGACGCGCTTGCCATCCTGAATCACCGGCACGGTCTGCGTGGTCTGGTCGCACAGTAGGTCCACCTGGCCACCCATCAAGTCGTTCATGGCCGGGCCTGCGCCCTTGTAGGGCACGGTGGTCAGCTTCACGCCCAGCTGGTGCATGAACAGCATGCCGCACAGCTGCGACACCGCGCCAATGCCGGCATTGGCCAGCGAGACCGAGTCCTGGTGCTTTTTGACGTAGTCCTGCAGCTCCTTGAAGTTGTTGGCCGGGAAGTCCTTGCGCGACAACAGCGTCATGGGCACATCCAGCACCTGGCCTATGTACTCAAAGTCGGTCAGCGGGTTGTAGGGCAGTTTTTTGTACAGCGCCGGTGCCGTGGCCATGCCCATGTGGTGGATGAGAATGGTGTAGCCATCGTTCTTGGCCTTGGCCACGCGGTTGGGGGCAATGGTGCCACCCGCGCCCACGGTGTTTTCCACCAGCACGCTCTGCCCCAGGCTTTGGCCCATGGGCACGGCAATCAGTCGGGCCACCACGTCGGTAGGGCCTCCGGCGCTATAGGGCACGACCAGGGTGATGGGCTTGTCCGGCCAGCTGTTGGCCATGGCCGTACCGGCACCCAGCGCCAGCACAGCGCCTGCCGCACAGGCCTTGAGGGTCCAGCGTCGGGAAGTGAATGAATGGGTCATGCAAAGTCTCCTGGTGTCATGGGGCCGGCATTTCTGTGATGCCTCTGTCCCCGGGGAAAAGGATGTCCACGGCCCCCGCCGCAGACATGCCAGAGATTGACCTCCCTCCGAACCTGCTCAGCCCAGCAGCCTGGCCACCTGCGGCCATGCGGCCACCTGCCACAGCTGCTGCACCGCCTGCTGTACCCGCTCTGCCGGCAGCGCACTGCCATAGGCTGCCAGGCGCAAGGCCTTGGCGGTGATTTCCTCGCGGCTCAAGGTGTTGCCCGGGTCGCCCTTGGGCTCGTCCACCCTGCCGTGCAGGCTGCGTCCATCCGTGGTCTGCACCGTCACCTTGCCAATCCAGCGTTGGGGGTAGGCGGCATCCACTTCGGGGTCCAGCACCATGCTGACCTTGTCGCGCATTGCCACAGTGTCAGCCGCCAGGTACTGGGTATCGAATTCGGTCAAACCCGCATGGCCAAAGCGTGCCGCCAGCGCCAGCACCGTGCCCATGGAGAACTTGCTCTGGTGCACCGTGGCGGGCGAGGTGACCGGGCCCAGCACGTCGATGGCGCCCTGGTGCACATGGCAGATGACTTGCGCGATATCGCCCGGTGCCACCCCATGCTGCTGCATCACCTGCAGCAGGGCATCGGCCGCCGGATGGGTATGGCGGCAGGAGGCATGCCATTTGAAGCTGGTCTCGGCCGTGGCCCAGCGCGTGCCCAAGCCATCGGTGAGCTTGGCGGGGTTGCTGTCGCTGGACATGCCGGCCGCCAGGCCCTGGGGGCCGGTGAAGATGTCCTGCGCGCCGGTGAAGCCATCCTGGGCCAGATAGGCCGCCATCAAGCCTGCCGATGCCGCATGTGCCGTGTGCAGCTGCTTGCTGTCTGCAGCGGTGCGCAAAAACTCCCACAGGCCGGCGGACTGTGTGCCGGCAGAGCCGAAGGCATGCTGCATTTGCGCCGGCGTCAGCCCCAGCAGATTGCCCACGGCAGCGGCCGCGGCCAAGGTGCCTGCCGTGCCCGTGGTGTGGAAGATTTTGTAGTGGCTGCGGCCCAGAAACTCGCCCACGCGTATGCCCACCTCGTAGCCGGCCACGCAGGCCGCCATCAGCTGCGCGCCGCTGGCGCCCAGGCTCTGGGCCACGGCCACGGCCGCCGGAAACACCACGGCCGCGGGGTGGAACACCGAGCCGTTGTGCACATCGTCCTGCTCTGCCACATGCGAGGCAGCGGCATTGGCCAGCGCGGCCATCATGGGCGAGGTGGTGGCGCTTTGGCCTATGACCTCGCTGGGGCCTTGCGCCGGCCCTTGCGACAGCGCAAAGCGCGCCAGGCTCAGCACCGGGCGGGCACCTTGCCCGGCCAGCACCGAGCCGAACCAGTCCACCCACAGGTCTTCGGCCTTGCGCTGCACGGCGACGGGCACATCGCTCCAGGCGAGCGTGGCGGCGAACTGGGCCAGCGGATGCACCGCCACCTGGCTTTCTTGCTTCATATCGGTCTCCAGCGCAGTCTGCATCTGCATGGACTGCTCTTGTTTTAGGGTTTTAAACATCCATGGCCTTGGCGCTTTGCGCCTGCTGCAGCGCCGCAATCTGTTCGGCACTCCAGCCCAGCTCGGCCAGGATGGCGGCGTTGTGCTGGCCCACGGCGGGTATGGGGTCCATGCGGTAGTCAAAGGCGCTGTTCACGCCCGGAGGCAGCAGGGCCGGCACCTCGCCCACGGGCGTGGCCACAGAGCGCCAGCGCTGGCGCGCAGCCAGCTGCGGATGGGCCCACAGCCCCGCCATATCGTTGACATGGGCGTTGGCAATGCCGGCCGCATCCAGGCGTTGCACCACCTGGGCCGCCGTCAGTTGCGCGAACTCCTGCAGAATCAGTGCTTGCAGCTCGGCCCGGTTGGCATTGCGCTGTGCATTGCTGTGAAAGCGTGCATCCACGGCCACCTCGGGGCGCAACAGCACCTGCTCGCAAAACACCTTCCATTCGCGCTCGTTCTGCAGGCCCAGCATCACCGTGCCGCCGTCGCCGGCCGTGAACGGCCCATAGGGGTAGATGCTGGCGTGCGAGGCCCCGGTGCGCGGCGGCGGCGTGGCGCCGTCATAGGCGTAGTACAGCGGGTAGCCCATCCACTCGCCCATGGCTTCGAGCATGGAAACGTCGATATGGCTGCCCTCACCCGTTCTGCCGCGCAGCAGCAGGGCCGAGAGGATGTTGGTGTAGGCATACATGCCTGCCGCAATATCGGCCACCGAGATGCCGGACTTGCTCGGTGTCTCCGGCGTGCCGGTGACGGACAGAAAACCCGCCTCGCTCTGGATCAGCAGGTCATAGGCTTTTTTGTCGCGGTAGGGGCCGTCGCTGCCATAACCACTGATGTCGCACACGATGAGCCTGGGGTTGTGCGCCTTCAATGCCTCGTACGACAGCCCCATGCGCGCCGCAGCGCCGGGCGCCAGGTTTTGCACCAGCACATCGGCCGTCTTCAACAGCTCCAGCACCGCTGCCTTGGCCTGGGGCTGCTTCACATCCAGCGCCAGGCTTTGCTTGCTGCGGTTGATCCAGGTGAAGTGCGAGGACTGGCCCTTCACACGCTGGTCATAACCGCGCGCAAAGTCGCCGCTGCCGGGCCGCTCCACCTTGATCACGCGCGCGCCCAGATCGGCCAGCTGGCGCGTGCAAAACGGTGCGGCCACCGCATGTTCCAGCGAGACCACGGTAATGCCATCAAGCGGTCGAATCATAAAAACTCCAATTCTCGGAGCGGGTCTCCATGCCAGCACGACCAAGGCCAGAGACGCCGAGCAAGGGCCGCCCCACAGCAAGGGCGTCGTCCCCCTTCCCGCGCGCAGCGCGAGAGAAGGGGGAAGCGGCGCAGCCGCTCAGGGGGTTGTCCATATCAAAACGAACGAGGAAGACCAAGGAGGTGCTCGGCCACGTAAGAGAAGATCAAGTTGGTAGAAATCGGCGCCACCTGGTACAGACGCGTCTCACGGAATTTGCGCTCCACGTCGTATTCACAGGCAAAGCCAAAGCCACCGTGGAACTGCAGACAGGCATTGGCCGCTTCCCAGCTGGCCTTGGCCGCCAGGTACTTGGCCATATTGGCCTGGGCACCCATTTGCTCATGTTTGTCGAACAGCTCGCAGGCCTTCCAGCGCATCAGGTTGGCGGCTTCCAGCTCGATAAAGGTCTCGGCGATGGGGAACTGCACGCCCTGGTTCTGGCCAATGGGGCGGCCAAACACCTGGCGATCCTTCACATACTTGGTCACGCGGTCCATGAACCAGTAGCCGTCGCCTATGCATTCGGCGGCAATCAAGGTGCGCTCGGCATTCAGGCCATCGAGGATGTACTTAAAGCCCTTGCCCTCTTCGCCAATCAGGTTCTCGGCCGGAATCTCCAGGTTCTCGAAGAACAGCTCATTGGTCTCGTGGTTGACCATATTGGGAATGGGCCGCACCGTCATGCCGTTTTGCTCGGCCTCGCGCAGGTCCACCATAAAGATGGACATGCCCTCGCTCTTCTTGGTCACCTCGGCCAGCGGCGTGGTGCGGGCCAGCAAGATCATGAAGTCGCTGTGCTGTATGCGGCTGATCCACACCTTCTGGCCGTTGATGACGTAGCGGTCGCCCTTTTTCACCGCGCTGGTCTTGATCTTGGTGGTGTCGGTGCCGGTGGTGGGCTCGGTCACACCCATGGACTGCAGCCGCCATTCGCCGCTGGCAATTTTTGGCAGATATTTGTCCTTTTGCGCCTTGGAGCCATGGCGTAGCAGCGTGCCCATGTTGTACATCTGGCCGTGGCAGGCGCCGGAGTTGCCGCCGCAGCGGTTGATCTCTTCCATGATGACCGAGGCCTCGGTCAGCCCCAGTCCCGAGCCGCCGTATTCCTGCGGAATCAGCGCCGCCAGCCAACCCGCTTCGGTCAGCGCGTTGACAAAGGTTTCTGGGTAGGCGCGTGCCTCGTCCACCTTGCGGAAATACTCGTCCGGAAACTGCTTGCACAGATCGCGGATGGCATCGCGGATTTCGGGGTAATTGTTGCTCAGTGTTTTTTCAATCATGGCCTTGTCGCCTCCAACTGTTTCAAGCCTTTCAGGCCTCTCGCGCTTGCTGCATATGCACAAGCAGCTCTTTTTTCGATAGCCCTGCTCAGGCCAGCACAGCCGTGGCCTGCATGGTCAGCCAGCCTTCGTGGTCCTGGGCCCACAGCTCCACGGTCTTGCCGTCCTGCGAGGGCTTGCCATGCACGCTGAAGGCATGCAGATCAAACGTGGGGCGCACGGCACGGAAGTCGAAGCTGAGCAGTTGTGCCTGGGGCAAATGGCGGCGCAGCAGATCGACCAGCAGCGTGGCAATCAAGGGGCCATGCACGATGAGGCCCGGGTAGCCTTCGACCTGGGTGACGTACTGGCGGTCATAGTGGATGCGGTGGCCATTGAAGGTCAGGGCCGAATAGCGGAACAGCAGCACATCATCGGGAACGATGGTGCGCGACCATGCGGCCTGGCCGGCCAGCGGCGGTGTTTGCGGCGCGGGCGCGGCTTCGCCGGGCTGGGCCAGCGGGCGGTAGACGATGTCGTGCTCCTCGGTCAGCGCCAGGCCGCTGGCATTGCGGAACTGGTGCTCCACCTGCACAAACAGCAGCTCGCCCGAGCGCCCGGCCTTGTGCTTGACGGACTGTATGGTGGAGACACGCTCCACCTCCTGCCCGACCGCCAGCGCATTGCCCGCCTCCCAACGCAACCGGCCACCGGCCCACATGCGGCGCGGCAGCGGCACGGGGGGCAGAAAACCACCGCGCAGCGGGTGGCCATCGGGACCGATTTCGCTTTGGCGTGCGTGGGGCAAAAAGTACATCCAGTGCCACAGCGGCGGCAAGGCCGTACCTGCCACCGGCGCTGCGTCATCACGGTCCAGCGTGGCCGCCATGGCCGCCACGGGCGCCGCAGCCACCAGGTCGACGCGCGACTCGCTCTTGCCCTGCCAAGTCTGAAGATGCGCCTGCATGGCGGCATCGATGGTTGCATGTTGCGGTTCTGTCATGGCTGCCATGGTCAGGCCAGCGCCAGCAGCAGGCAAGCTGCGTTTGTGAAAGCGTGTCTTCGGCTCTGCCTAAGGGCATGCATCAGGTGCTGGTTTCACATTGCCAAAGTCCACCCTTGGGATTGGCAAATGGCGCCCAGCGCGGTTTGCCGGCATGCTCGTTCCATCTCTCCCAACAACAGAAAAGGACGACAAACCATGGCCCAGAAGATGATGCAAGACAAGGTCGTCGTAGTGACCGGCGCCGGCGGCGGCATAGGCCGAGACATTGCCTTGGCCATGGCCGCAGCGGGTGCCAAGGTGGTGGTCAACGACATCGGCACCTCCACCACCGGCGAAGGCACGGACGCCGGCCCGGCACAGAAAGTGGTGGACGAAATCAAGGCCGCTGGCGGCCAGGCCGTGGCCAATACCGATAGCGTGTCGGAAGCGGTCAGTGCCGGCCGCATCGTGCAATGCGCCGTGGACAGCTTTGGCCGCATCGACGGCATCGTCAACAACGCCGGCATTCTGCGCGACCGCTTCTTCCACAAGATGAGCCTGGACGAGTGGGATGCCGTCATCAAGGTCCACCTCTACGGCAGCTACTACATGAGCCGCGCCGCAGCCAACCACTTCAAGGAGCAGGAAAGCGGCGCCCTGGTACACATGACCTCCACCTCCGGCCTGATAGGCAATCTGGGCCAGGCCAACTACAGCGCCGCCAAGCTGGGTTTGACTGCCTTGTCCAAGTCGATTGCGCTGGACATGGCCAAGTTCAATGTGCGCTCCAACTGCATCGCCCCCTTTGCCTGGAGCCGCATGATTGGCTCCATCCCCACCGACACCCCCGAGCAACAGGCGCGCGTGGCCAAGATCCAGCAGATGACACCCAACAAGATCGCGCCCCTGGCGGTCTATCTGCTGTCCGAGCAGGCCAAAGATGTGAACGCCCAGGTCTTTGCCGTGCGCAACAACGAGCTCTTTCTGATGAGCCAACCCCGCCCGCTGCGCTCGGTACACCGCAGCGAAGGCTGGACGCCGGAGTTCATTGCCGAGCATGGCATGCCGGCGCTCAAGGCCTCGTTTGTGCCCATGGATCGCTCTGCTGATGTGTTCAGTTGGGATCCAGTCTGACGACTCCCCCTGAGGCGCTGCGCGCCTTCCCCCAAGGGGGACGACAGCCTCGCTGCGGGACGGCCCTTGCTCGCTGTCTCTGACTTGGGCTGCGCCAGTTTTGTGCGCCACACCCTGTGTCTTACTCCCTCGCCCCTTCGGGGAGAGGGTGGGGGAGAGGGGCTGCTGGCAAAGCAAGGCGTTTGCTGAATGTGTCGAATCACGACCACTGTCTCTCTAGTGAATCACACCGAGGAACCTCTCCATGGCCATTGACTACCACCACCTCAAGGCGCGCCAGTTTGCGCCTGTGCGCCAGAGTTACAGCGCGCGCGACAGCATGTTGTATGCGCTCAGCCTGGGCCTGGGCAATGACCCGCTGGACCACAGCGCCCTGCCCTATGTGTACGAGGGCAAGGACGGCCAGAGCCTGCTCACCCTGCCTTCGCAGGCCGTGGTGCTGGGCTACCCCGGCTTTTGGGCGCGCGAGCCCGATACCGGCATTGACTGGGTCAAGCTGCTGCATGGTGAGCAGCGCATGCGGCTGCACCGGCCGCTGCCGCCAGCGGCAGAGGTGGTGGGCCACAACCGCATCACCCACCTGACGGACAAGGGCGAAGGCAAGGGCTGCATCATGGTGACCGAGCGCCACCTGGAAACCGCAGCCGGCGAATTGCTGGCCACCGTGCAGCAGGTCTCGTTCTTGCGCGGTGATGGCGGCTATAGCCAAACTGGCCAAGCAGGCGGCGGCCAACCCAGCGATGCCCCATTGCCCGCGCTGCAGCCCACACCCGAAGACCGCGCCCCGGACTTCACCGACATCCAGCCCACCCGCCCCGAGGCCGCCCTGCTCTACCGCCTCAGCGGTGACTACAACCCCCTGCATGCCGACCCTGCCGTGGCCCAGGCTGCAGGCTTTGAGCGCCCTATCTTGCATGGCCTTGCCAGCTATGGCCTGGTCGCCCGCGCCCTTCTGCGCCAGTGCGCGGGCGGTGATGCCACAGGCTTCAGGGCGCTGGACATTCGCTTTGCCTCGCCGGTGTTCCCAGGTGAGACCCTGGTCACCGAAATCTGGCGCGTGCCCGGCAGCTCCAGCCACTACCAGCTGCGCGCCAAGGTGCAGGAGCGGGACAAGGTGGTGCTGAGCCATGGGTTTGCGGAACTCGGATGAAACACCCCCTGAGTCGCTTACGCGCCTTCCCCCTCTCTGGCTTCGCCGGAAGGGGACGACAGCCTCGCTGCGGGGCGGCCCTTGCTCGCTGTCTCTGGCGAATGGGGTATCGCATGCAGCAGGGGCCTGCGTGATTCCGGTATGGCTCCCTCGCCCGCTTGCGGGAGAGGGTGGGGGTGAGGGCCTGCCCCGCCTGCACATTCCACTTTTTCTTCTTTTTGATTGGCACCATCCATGAACCACTCTGCCGTATTGACCACCGTGGAAAACGGTGTGGGAACCATCACCCTCAACCGCCCCGAGGCACGCAACGCCCTGGGCCTGGAAGTGCGCGACGGGCTGGCGCGGGCTGTGGTCCAGATGCGCGATGACGCGGACGTACACACCGTGGTGCTCACCGGCGCCGGTGGGGCCTTTTGTTCGGGCGGCGACATCAGCCTGATGCTAAACAGCCAGCAAGGCAGCGTGGCCCACCGCGAGCGCATGCGGGCCCTGCACCAGTGGTTTGCCGAGCTGGTGAACATGGAAAAACCGGTGATTGCCGCCGTGGATGGGCCGGCCTTTGGCGCAGGCCTGAGCCTGGCCCTGGCCGCCGACTTTGTGCTTGCCACGCGCCGCGCCAAGTTCTGCGCCGTGTTTGGCCGCATCGGCCTGGTGCCCGACCTGGGCGCCATGCAGCTGCTGCCGCGCATCGTGGGTCTGCAAAAGGCCAAGGAACTGGTCTTCACCGCGCGCACCGTGGGTGCGGACGAGGCCAAGGCCCTGGGCATGGTCTACGACATCGTGGAAGACGCCGCAGCGCTGCAGCAGGCCACCCAACAAATGGCCGCCCGCTTTGCCGGCGCGTCCACGGTGGCCATCGGCATGGCCAAAAACATCATGCACCAGGCCTTTGAGCTGAACGCCCATGCCATGGCCGAGCTGGAAGCCAGTGCACAAGCCATTTGCCGCGGCTCCGACTACCACCTGGACGCGATTGAGCGCTTCAAGAACAAGCAACCGCTGCGCTTTGACTGGGACCGCAAGGAATGAGCCCGCTTGCCACGCGGCTGCAGGCCTTGCTGCGCCCCGGTGACAGCTTGTGGTGGGGCCAGGCCACGGCCGAGCCGCTGACGCTGACCCGCACCCTGGTGCAGCACCGCCATGCGCTGGCCCAAGGCGGCCGGCTGCAGGTGTTTGTGGGCCTGGGCCTGTCGGACACGCTGCAGCCCGCACATGCCGATGTGCTGGATTTTTGGGGCTATGCCGCCAGCGGCCCCCACCGCGCGCTGGCCCAGGCCGGTGTGCTGGACATCATTCCCGCCCATTACTCGCAGCTGCCGCCGCTGCTGGAACGTGGTGCGCTTTCGGCCGATGTGGTGTTCCTGCAAGTGTCACCGCCCGATGCCCAGGGCCGCCACAGCCTGGGCCAGATGCGCGAATACCTGCCCGCCGCCATGGCGCGTGCCCGCGTCATCGTGGGCGAGGTCCACCCCGATGTGCCGTGGACCACCGGCGGCCCCTATCTGCAGGCCGGCGATTTTGATCTGCTCGTGGACGCCGACACCGCCCTGCCCGACATGGCACGCACCGCGCCCGGCGCGGCAGAGCAGGCGATTGCGGCCCATATTGCCGGCCTGGTCGAAGACGGCAGCTGCCTGCAACTGGGCGTGGGCAATCTGCCGGAAGCCGTGCTGGCCGCACTGCGCCAGCACAAAGACCTGGGCCTGCACAGCGGCGCCATTGGCGACGGCGTGGTCGCCCTGGCCGAGGCCGGTGTGCTCACCCATGCGCGCAAAAACAGAGACCCCGGCGTGGGCACGGCAGGCGTGCTCATGGGCGGAGTGCGGCTGCGCCAATGGGCCCATCACAACCCCCAGCTGCAGCTGCGCGACACCGGCTACACCCACCACCCCGAGGTGCTGGCGGGCATGGACAAGCTGGTGACCATCAACTCCGCCATCGAGGTGGACCTGACGGGGCAGATCAATGCCGAGGTCGCCGGCGGCGTCTATATGGGCGCCGTGGGCGGGGCGGTGGACTTTCTGCGCGGCGCCGCCCGCAGCAAGGGCGGTCTGCCGATTGTGGCCCTGCCCTCTACCGCCAAGGCCCACAGCCGCATCGTGGCCAGCCTCTCCGGCCCGGTGAGCACCCCGCGCGCCGATGCCGGCTTGATCGTCACCGAGCATGGCGTGGCCGACCTACGCGGCCAGCCGCTGTCCCGGCGCGTGCGCCGCCTGATAGACATTGCCGCACCCGCGCACCAGGAACATTTGGAGCGGGAGGCCCATGGCCTGCTGCGCCAATGCGGAGCGGCTTTCCCCCATTGAGCCTCCGCCCTCATCCCCCCATCACCTGATCACCACATCACCACCAGGAGTCCACCCATGCGCCGTGCCGCCATTGTTTCCCCGCTTCGCACCCCCGTCGGTACCTTCGGCGGCAGTCTGCGCCCCGTTCCCGTGGAGGAGCTGGCCGCCACCACGGTACGTGCCGTGGTGGCCCAAAGCGGCATAGACCCCGCCCGCATCGATGATGTGGTGTTTGCCCAGTCCTACGCCAGCAGCGAGACGCCTTGCGTGGGCCGCTGGGCCGCGCTGCAGGCCGGCCTGCCGGTGGAGGTGCCAGGCATGCAGCTGGACCGCCGCTGCGGCGGTGGCCTGCAGGCCATTGCCACGGCCGCCATGATGGTGCAAAGCGGCGCAGCCGATGTGGTGATTGCCGGCGGCGTGGAGAGCATGAGCAATATCGAGTACTACAGCCCCGATATGCGCTGGGGCGCGCGCTCAGGCAATGTGCGCATGTTTGACCGCCTGGACCGTGGCCGCGAGCGCTCCCAGCCTGTGGAGCGCTTTGGCAAGATCTCGGGAATGATCGAGACGGCAGAGAACCTGGCCCGCGACTACGGCATCACGCGCGACGCGGCCGACGCTTTTGCCATGCGCAGCCACCAGCGTGCGGCCGATGCCTGGGCCGCCGGCCGCTTCAACGATGAGGTCGTGCCCGTGTCCGTACCACAGCGCAAGGGCGAGCCCCTGCTGTTCAGCCAGGACGAGGGCTTTCGCGCCGCCACCACCATGGACAGCCTGGCCAAGCTGCGTGTGCTGATGCCGGGCGGCACGGTGACGGCGGGCAATGCCAGCCAGCAAAACGATGCCTCGGCCGCCTGCCTGATCGTGGCCGAGGACAAGCTGGCCGAGCTGGGCCTCACGCCCATGGCCGCCATGGTGGGCTGGGCGGCTGCGGGCTGCGAGCCCTCGCACATGGGCATAGGCCCTGTGCCGGCTGTGAAAAAGCTGCTGTCGCGCCTGCATCTGACGCTGGACGATATGGACCTGGTGGAGCTGAACGAAGCCTTTGCCTGCCAGGTGCTGGCCGTGCTCAAGGGCTGGGAGTGGAAGGACTGCGAGGCCATTGAACACAAGCTGAATGTGAACGGCTCCGGCATCTCGCTGGGCCACCCCATTGGCGCCACCGGCGTGCGCATTCTGGCCACGCTGCTGCACGAGCTGGAGCGGCGCAAGGGCCGCTATGGCCTGGAGACCATGTGCATAGGCGGCGGCCAGGGCATTGCCGCTGTGTTCGAGCGTTACTAAGAACGTGTTTACGATCTCTACGCAGGCGCGTTGGAGCGCAATCGGGATGAGTTCGAGCCGATGGAGTGCAGCTTGCACCCGTGTGCAAGCAAGAACCAGCGCGAAGAAATCGCCCGAT
>JAITLO010000013.1 GCA_031277855.1 Acidovorax sp.
GGGCGGCGCCGCAGAACTCGTTGCGCGGCATGGCCGCTTCACTCGAACAACCGCGGCGAGTCAGATGACGAAGCAGCTGTGTCCTGCGGCACAGCTGCCCGCCCCGGGCTCTGCGCGCCAAGCCATGGGCAGAAGGGGTGAAATACGGGAACCCAATACCGGCCCTGCATGGGCTGCGCCGTTATCGAACAGTATCTTCAAACCATCAGCACCTATCGTTTCGTCACATTACTGGCGCTGCGGCTATTCCCCTTCTATACACGCCTGCGGCGCACAGCACGCAGGGCCGCATGGCTGCCGCAGGACAGCCATGCTTCGTCAACTGACTTGCCGCGGCTGTTCGAGCGGAGCGCTGCAAGCGCAAAGCGAGTTCCGCGGCAGGCCCTGTGTGCTGTGTGACGCAGGTTGCCCCGGCGCGATAGCGCCGGGGTCGGGGATAGCAGGGGCGCATTCTTGGCCTACCTTGTTGTGCGAGCAACAAGGTCGGTCGCCCGCCGGGGCGAGTCCCGGCTTCGGAATATCACCTCACAGCAGTGCCTGAGATAACTACCGAATCAGGTCGCATACAGCCAAATCCGTCGCCACATCTGCATCAGCAGCTATCGAATTTACTAAGTCTGGGCCTCACCCCAGCCACCACCCAGGGCACGTATCAGGCCCACGGTTGCCGTGTACTGTGCGCTGCGTACCTGCAAGGCCTGGCGGCGGTTGCTCAATTCATTGCGGCGAGCGTCCAGGAGCTCCAGCTGGCTGACCAATCCATTGCGATAGCGCACATCCGACAAATGCGTGGCACGTTGGGCCGACTCCACGGCCTGGCCCAGCACCTGGCTTTGGCCGGCCAGCAAACGCAAGCTGCTGAGCTGGTCCTCCACATCCCGGAACGCCCCCAGCACCTGGCCGCGCTGTGCCGCCACGGCGGCTTCCAGCCGTGCTTTGGCGCCCTCTTCCTGGGCCGCACGCTGGCCACCATCGAACAAGGGCAGTGACAGCAGCGCTCCCAGGCCCCAGGAGCGGGCCGACCATTTGAACAAGTCACCCAGATCGGGCGAGGCATAGCCCCCGTGGCCCGTCAGCGTGATGGCCGGAAACCAGGCCGCCTGGGCCACGCCCACACGGGCCTGGGCCGCCAACACCGCAGCCTGGGCCGCCGACACATCGGGCCGGCGTGCCAGCACGGTGCCGGGCACACCAGCAGGAATCACCGGCAGCGCCACTTCTCCCTCTGTCGGTGCCAATGTGAAGCGGCCCGCCACCTCGCCCACCAGCACGGCCAGCGCATGGGTCAGCGTGACCTCACGGCGCTCCAGCACCAGGGCATCGGACGCGGTGGCCGCCACCTCGGTCTGCATGCGCGCCACATCCAACTCGGCCACATCGCCGGCCTGGTAGCGGCGCTGCGTCAGCCGCAGGCTGTCCTGGTAGGCCACCAGGCTTTGGGCCACCAGCGCGCGCTCGGTCTGCACCGCGCGCAGCTGCAAATAGGTTTGTGCCACATCGGCCTGCACCACCAACAAAGTGCTTTGCAGCAGTGCGGCCCGGGCCTGGGCATCTTGCCGCGCCGCCTCGCTGCCTTGGGACAGGCGCCCGAACAAATCCAGCTCATACGACAGGCCCAGGCCTGCCGTGCCCAGCGTGCCTGGTTGCATACCGCCCGCGGTGTCGGCTCCGGCCTGGCGGGCCACGCCGGCCGATGCACCCAGCTGCGGCATGCGCTGGGCATCGGCCGAGCGCAGCAAGGCACGGGCTTCTGCCAACCGGGCTGCGGCCTGCTGCACCTCGGTGTTGGCCTGCCCGGCGCGCTCGACCAAATCGCTGAGCACGGGGTCCCCAAACACCCGCCACCAGGCCCCCCGGGGCTGGGCCTCGGCCGGGGCGGCCGTGGTCCAGCGGGCGGTGTCTTCGGCGCTGCCAAAGCGGGCAGGAAGGTCCACACCGGCATGCGGTGCGGCAGGGGGCAATGCGCTGGCGCAGCCTGCCAGCACCAGCGCGGCGGCCAGCGGCGTCATCCCACGGGTCCAGCGGGACCATATCGTTACCCAGGTCGTCATGGCAGAAATCCTTTGTTTATTCATTGCGGCCTCGCGGGGCTGCCAGCAGCGGGCGAGCCACGGCGCCGGGGCTGTGCGCGGCATCGGTTTCGGTCAGCGGAGCGGTATGGCTGCCGTGCTGCTGCAGCGGCCGGTTGCCGGCCATGCGCCGCAGCATCACATAGAACACGGGGGTGAGGAACAGGCCAAAGGCCGTCACCCCAATCATTCCGGCGAACACCGCCACGCCCATGGCGCTGCGCATTTCTGCGCCCGCGCCGCTGGACAGCACCAGGGGCAGCACACCCATGATGAAAGCCATGGAGGTCATCAGAATGGGCCGCAGCCGCAGGCGGCTGGCTTCGATGGCCGCCTGCACCGGCGTGTGGCCGGCAAACTCCAGCTCGCGGGCAAACTCCACAATCAGAATGGCGTTCTTGGCGGACAGCCCCACCAGCACAATGAGCCCGATCTGGGTGAAGACATTGTTGTCCCCTCCGCTGAGCCAGACCCCTGTCATGGCGGCCAAGATGCCCATGGGCACGATGAGAATGATGGCAATCGGCAGCGTCAAGCTCTCGTACTGCGCGGCCAGCACCAAAAACACCAGCAACAAGGCGATGGGGAAGACCAGCAGCCCTGAGTTGCCGGCCAGGATTTCCTGGTAGGTCAGCTCCGTCCACTCAAAGCCAATGCCCTGGGGCAGGGTCTCGGCGGCAATGCGCTCGATGGCAGCCTGGGCCTGGCCCGAGGAATAGCCGGGCGCCGGCCCGCCGTTGATGTCGGCCGACAGAAAACCGTTGTAGCGCATGGCACGCTCGGGCCCAAAGCTGGGAGCGAGTTGCATCAAGGCCGACAGCGGCACCATCTCGCCCGTGGTCGAGCGCACCTTCAACAGGCCCACATCCTCCGGACGGGCGCGGAAGTTCGCATCCGCCTGCACCCGCACGCTATAGGTACGGCCAAACTGGTTGAAGTCGTTGGCGTACAGACTGCCCAGGTAGATTTGCAGCGTCTCGAAGATATCGGTCACCGGCACGCCCAACTGGCGCGCCTTGGTGCGGTCGATACCGGCAAACAGCTGGGGCACGTTGACCTGCCAGCTGCTGAACATGCCAGCCAGTTCCGGCGTCTGGTAGGCCTTGGCCATAAAGGCCCTGACGGCGTTGTCCATGGCTTCATAGCCCAGCGAGGCACGGTCTTCGATCTGCAGCTTGAAGCCACCCGTGGTGCCCAGCCCTGCCACCGGTGGCGGCGGGAACATGGCAATAAAGGCCTCCTGGATCTCGCCAAAAGCCTGATTCAGTTGGCCCGCCACGGCCGCGCCGCTTTGGTCGGCATTCCGGCGCTCGGCAAAAGGCTTGAGCATGACAAACACGATCCCGGAGTTGGAGCTGTTGGTGAAGCCGTTGATGGACAGGCCTGGAAAGGCAATCGCATCCGCCACGTTCGGGTTGTTTTTGACGATCTCGCCCATGCGGAGAATCACGTTTTCCGTGCGGTCCAGCGTGGCACCGTCTGGCAGTTGGGCAAAGCCCACCAGGTACTGCTTGTCCTGTGCCGGCACAAAGCCGCCGGGCACGATTTTGAACAGTCCCCAGGTCACGCCCACCAGCACCAGATACATCGCCAGCATCAGGCTCTTGCGGCCAATCACACTGCGAACGCCGCCGCTATAGGCCTCGGCGCCCCGGTGAAAGAGACGGTTGAAGCGGCGAAAAAAGCCGCCCAGCACCTTGTCCATGCCGCGCGTGAGTGCGTCCTTGGGCTCGTGGTGGCCCTTGAGCAGCAGAGCCGACAAGGCCGGTGACAGCGTCAGCGAGTTGATGGCCGAGATCACCGTGGAGATGGCAATCGTCACCGCAAACTGCTTGTAGAACTGGCCGGTCAGGCCGCTGATGAAAGCCAGAGGCACAAACACTGCCACCAGCACCAGGGCGATGGCAATGATGGGGCCGGACACCTCTTGCATGGCGCGATAGGTGGCCTCGCGCGGCGTCAGCCCCGCTTCGATATTGCGCTCCACGTTCTCGACCACCACGATGGCGTCGTCCACCACAATGCCAATCGCCAGCACCAGGCCGAACAGGCTCAGGGCATTGATGGAAAAGCCCAGCAGGTGCAGCACGGCAAACGTGCCCACCACCGACACCGGCACGGCCAGCAACGGAATGATGGAGGCGCGCCAGGTCTGCAAGAACAGAATCACCACCACCACCACCAGCGCAATAGCCTCCAGCAGCGTGTGCACCACCGAGTCTATGGAGGCGCGCACAAACTGCGTGGGGTCATAGGCAATGCGGTATTCCACCCCCTCGGGCATGTTTTTTTGCAGCGCTTCCATGGTGGAGCGCACCTGGGCCGAGATTTCCAGCGCATTCGAGCCCGGTGCCTGGAACACGCCCATGCCCACGGCCGCATCGTTGTTGAGCAAAGAGCGCAGCGAATAATCGGCAGCCCCCAGCTCCAGCCTGGCGATATCGCGCAGGCGCGTCACGGCGCCGTCCGCATTGGTCTTGACGATGATGTCGCCAAACTCTTCCGTACTGCCCAAGCGCCCCTGGGCATTGATGGTCAGCTGCGTGTCCACGCCGGGCAGGCCGGGGGAGGCCCCCACCACACCGGCTGCAGCCTGCACGTTCTGCCCCCGGATGGCGGCCACCACATCGCTGGCCGACAAGCCGCGCTGCGCGACTTTCTGCGGGTCCAGCCAGGCCCGCATGGCGTAGTCACCGCCACCAAAAATCTGCACCTGGCCCACGCCCTGAATGCGTGCCAGATGGTCTTTGACATTGAGCACGGCGTAGTTGCGCAGATAGTCGATGTCATAGCGCCCATTGGGCGAGGTCATATGCACCACCATGGTGATGTCGGGCGAGCTTTTGACCGTGGTCACCCCCAGGCGGCGCACCTCTTCCGGCAGGCGCGGCTCGGCCTGTGACACCCGGTTTTGCACCAGCTGCTGGGCCTTGTCCGGATCGGTGCCCAGCTTGAAGGTCACGGTCAGCGTCATCACCCCATCGGTGGTGGCCTGGCTGCCCATGTAGAGCATGTTTTCCACACCGTTGATGGACTCCTCCAGCGGCGTGGCCACGGTCTCGGCAATCACCTTGGGGCTGGCACCGGGGTAGGTGGCGCGCACCACCACCGAGGGCGGCGCAACTTCGGGGTATTCCGAGATCGGCAGCGCCCGCATGGAAATCAGGCCGGCCAGAAAAATCAGCAGCGACAGCACACCGGCAAAAATGGGCCTGTCAATAAAAAATCGGGAAAGATTCATAGGAATGGCCTTTGGCCTTTCAGACTGCAGGGCGTGCCGAGGCACTCACTGCGGACAACTCGGTCTTGGTATCCATGGGCACTTCCTGCGGCGCGACCAGGGCGCCGGGGCGTACACGCTGCAGGCCGTTCACGACAATGCGCTCACCGGCCTTGAGTCCGGAGGTGACGATGCGCAAGCCATCCACCGGGGCGCCCAGTTGCACCTCGCGCCACTCCAGCTGGTTGCCTTGGCCCAGCACCATCACGAACTTCTTGCTCTGGTCCGTACCCACGGCGCGTTCATTGATCAACACGGCCTCGGTGGTGCGCACCTGGCCCATGCGAATACGGGCGAACTGGCCGGGCATCAACACACCGTCGGCGTTGTCGAACACGGCGCGCACCCGCACCGTGCCGCTCCTGGCATCGACCTGGTTGTCTATGAGCTGCAAATGGCCGGTGTAAGGCGTGCTCCCGGCCGTGCCCGTGCCCATTTGCACCGCAATGCTGCCCATGGCCGTGAGGGGTTTGTGGTCTGCGCGCAGGTCTTGCTGTGCGCGGGCCACAATCTGCTCGTCGGTGTCAAAGCTGGCATAGATAGGGCTGACCGACACCAGCGTGGTCAGCACCGGCGCGCCCGCGCCGGCGGCCACCAGATTGCCCACAGTCACTTCCACCCTGCCCACCCGGCCCGCAATCGGCGCGCGCACCTGGGTGTATCCCAGGTTCAGCCTGGCGGTCTGCAATGCGGCCTGGGCGGCACGCAGATTGGCGTCGGCCTCGCGCTGGGCATTCACGCGCTCGTCATGCTCGCGCTGGGCAATGGCTTTTTCCTCCAGCAAACGCGCGGCACGCTCCGCCTCGCTGCGGGTATAGGACATGCGGGCCTTGGCGGCTACCACCTGGGCTTCCGCACGGTCCACTTCCGCCGCAAAGGGGGCTGGGTCTACGGTGAACAGCAGATCGCCCTGTTTGACCAGGGCCCCTTCGCGAAAGTGCACGGCCTGCACGGCCCCCGCCACGCGCGGGCGGATATCCACGCGCTGCACGGCTTCGAGTCGGCCCGAGAACTCGTCCCACAAAGCCACATCCTGCTGCAGCACCGCTGCAACCGACACGGGAATGGCGGCCGGTGCGGCCGCGGGCGCCTGGGCATGCGAGCGCTGCAGGCCGACAAAGCTGCCGCCCGCCGCAACCGCGACCACCGCAGCACCTGCGGCCGTCCACCAGCGGCGCTGGGGTGTAGAGAAAAATAGCTTGTTCATGGTGATTCCTTGAGGTCTTTCCAACAATCCAATCCACAGCGTCCAGCCCAGGCACAGCTTTCCCTCTGGCGCCCCGCGCCAGAAAGCAGACATGACAAGGAAAGCCTGGCGCTAGGGACAGCGCAGGCTGGTGCTATGTAAAGAGAGAACGGCTGCTGCGCTGCGAGGCGCTAGCTCCGCTGCATCACGGTGATGCCGGACATCGTGTGGCCGTAAAAAACTGCTGCAGCTGGGCTTGCACCTCGGCGGCACAAGGGCAATGCCCCCTGCCTGGTTGCAGCAAGGCATCGGGCCATTGCTGCACCTTGGCGAAAACATGCTGGCGCACCAAAAGGCCTGCGCCCTCCAGCCGCGCGGCATACGCCAGGGCTTCATCGCGCATGGGGTCGTCACTGCCCACCAGCACCAGCGTGGGCGGCAGGCCCTTCAGGCGCTGGGCCGCAGCGGGCACGGCATAAGGGTGTTCGGCATCATGGGCACAGCCCAGAAACCGGCGCCAGCCCTCGGCCCATTTGCAGACCGTCTCGGTGCCCGTTGCCGCGCGCAGCGACGGCGTGCCCACGCAAGGGTCCAGCATGGGTGACAGCAGAATCTGCCCTGCCAGAGGCGGATGGGACTGGTCCCGCGCCATCTGGCACAGCCCTGCGGCCAGATTGCCACCGGCCTCTTCTCCTGCCACATAGACCAAGGCCCGCGGCCCCGCCAGGCGGGTGCGGTGCTTGAAGGCCCACTGCAGCACGCCATAGCCGATTTCCAGCGGATACGGAAACGGGTGCGCAGGCGACAGCGGATAGGCCACCGACACCACACGGGCACCGGCCTCTTGCAGCAGACCGGCCACGGTGCAGCCGTTGTCCAGATCGCCGGACACAAACGCACCGCCATGGAAATGCACCACCAAGGGCCGCAACTCCCCTGCTGGCTTGCTGCCATACAGGCGCACGGCCACGTTGCGCCCTTGTGCCACCTCAATGGTGGTGTCGCAAGGGTCTGACAACGACGGTGATGAAGGTGGAGTGGGGGGCATGGCAGGGCCGGACAAAATGGGTTGCTAGCTAATGTAGTGAAGCCGTGCATCCGGATAAACCCAGAAATCACCACCGCTCTGTTTCCCATAACGAAACAATGGCGCCTTTGCAGCGTGTGAGAATTTGGCCGAAGGAGGAAACACCGTGGACCAGATTCAGGCCATGCGCATATTCGTGCGTGTCGTGGAAGCAGGCACATTCACGCGCGCAGCAGATTCGCTGCAGCTGCCCAAAGCCACCGTCACCAAGCATGTGCAGGCGCTGGAAGCCAGGCTGCGGGTGAAGCTGCTCAACCGCACCACGCGCCGGGTCACGGTCACGCCCGATGGCGCAGCCTATTACGACCGCACGGTGCGGCTGCTGGCAGATTTCGACGATATCGAGGCCTGCATGGGCCAGGCCGGCAACCGCCCGCGCGGACGGTTGCGCGTGGATGTGGGCACCTCGGTGGCCCAGTTGCTCATCATTCCCCATCTGGCCGACTTTCAGGCCCGCTATCCCGATATCCAGATCGATCTAGGGGTCAGCGACCGCACGGTCGATCTGATCAGCGACAACGTGGACTGCGTGATCCGTGGCGGCGAGCTGAGCGACCAGTCTCTGGTCGCCCGGCGCATAGGCAATGTGGAATTCATCACCGTGGCCGCGCCCAGCTATCTGGAGCGGCACGGTACGCCCCAGCACCCCCAGGCGCTGGAAAACGGCCACCAAAGCGTGATCTATTTCTCCCCCCTGTCCACTCGCCGCTACCCGCTGGAGTTTCACCAGGCCGGGCAGATGTTCGAGATTTCCGGACCAACGCAGCTAGCGGTCAATGAGTCCAATGCCTATATGAACGCCGTGCTCCATGGACTGGGCGTTGGACAGATCTCCACCTTCCAGGCCCAGCCGCATATAGAGCAGGGCCGCTTGGTGCCCATTTTGACGGACTGGTCGCACCCACTGGTGCCGGTGTATGTGGTCTACCCACCCAACCGCCACCTGAGCGCCAGGGCGCGCGCCTTTGTGGACTGGGCGGCCGAGCTGTTTGCCGGCCACCCGCTGCTGCAGACCCAGCGCCCCCACGCTGCGTAGATCTGCGCAGAGCCCACTTAGAACACCTTCTCAGGCCTTGCGGCTTTGCAAGGCCTGATCGCGGATGCGGCTCAGTGTAGCCCGGGTGGTAATGATCTCGGGGCTGAGCGGAATCTCGATCAGGCTGCCCGTGGGCGCGGCCAGGGCACGCTGCAGGGCGGCTTCAAAGTCCTGGGTGCGTTCCACGCGCTCGGCCGCATAGCCGTAGGCGCGGGCCAGGGCACAGAAGTCGGGATTGCCCTGACCCAGGTCCGAGCCGCTGGTGTGGTGCGGATATTCGCGTTCCTGGTGCATGCGTATGGTGCCGTACATGCCGTTGTTCAGCAGCACGATGATGGTCTTGCCACCATGCTGCAGCGCCGTGGCCAGCTCCTGGCCATTCATGAGAAAGTCGCCGTCCCCGGCAATGGTGAACACCGTGCGCCCGGTGATCAGGTTGGCAGCCACCCCGGCCGGCACGCCATAGCCCATGGCGCCATTGGTGGGGGCCAGCTGGGTTTTGTGGCCCTTGCTCCAGCCGTGAAAGCGGAAATAGCGGTGCACCCAGCTGGCGAAATTGCCCGCGCCGTTGGTGATGACGGCGTCTTGCGGCAGCAGGCGCTGTAGCGTGGCGATGATGGCGGGCATATCGATGGCGCCGTCCTTGGCCGCATCCAGCCCGGCCAGGGCCTGGGGCTGGAGATTGGCTTCGTAGTCGGCATGGGCAGCGGCCGCCCAATCGGTCCAGGGCAGATGGGCCGGCGGCTCCAGCGCCGCCAGCGCCTGGGCCGCAGCCGGCATGGTGGCGCACAGCGGCAGATCGGCGCGGTAGACGCGGCCCAGTTCCTCAGCGCTGGGGTGTATGTGCACCAGTTGCTGGGTCGGGCGCGGTGACTGCAGCAGGGTGTAGCCGCTGGTGGTCATCTCGCCCAGGCGAGCCCCCAGGGCGATGAGCAGGTCGGCCTCCTTGATGCGCTGTGCCAGCGCCGGGCTGATGGCAATGCCCACATCACCGGCATACAGCGGGTGGTGGTTGTCAAACGTGTCCTGAAAGCGAAAGGCATTGCCCACCGGCAGCTGCCAGCGCTCGGCAAAGGCCTGCAGCTGCCGGGCGGCCTGCGGCGTCCAGCCCGGGCCGCCGGCAATCACGAAGGGGCGCTTTGCTTTCAAGAGCATCTCACGCAATTGCAGTGCGCCTTGCGGGCCGATTTCACTCTGAACCACGGGGGCAGCGGGCAGTGGCTGGCCATCCACCTGCTGGGTCAGCATGTCTTCGGGCAGCACCAGCACCACCGGGCCCGGGCGGCCTTGCATGGCCGTGGTGAAGGCGCGGGCCATGTATTCGGGAATGCGGCGGGCATCATCGATGCGCTCCACCCGCTTGGCCATGCCGCGCGTGCCGGGGCCAAAAAAAGTGCCGAAGTCCACTTCCTGAAAGGCCTCGCGGTCGCGCATATCGCTGCCCACATCGCCAATCAGCACCACCATGGGTGTGGAGTCCTGGAAGGCGGTGTGAATGCCTATGGAGGCATTGGTGGCCCCCGGGCCACGCGTGACCATCAGCACGCCGGGCTTGCCGGTGAGCTTGCCGTAGGCATCGGCCATAAAGCTGGCACCACCCTCCTGGCGACAGGTGATGAAGCGGATGCGATCGCGGTGGGCGTGCAGCCCGTCCAGCACATCCAGATAACTTTCACCCGGCACACCAAACACCATGTCCACGCCCTGTGCCATCAAGCACTCCACCACCAGATGGCCTGCGCTGCGCTGCTGCATACCGTCTCCCTCTTTTTTCTGTGTCCAAAGAACGCCAGCCTGGCCGGGCATATCGCCGCCGGCAGCCAGCGGCCCCATTATGAAAGTGGGCTGGCACGGTGCGGCAGGGTGTTGACCCGCAGGCCTGACGCGCCCAGACGCCACGGGGACAGCAAAACCGCTGTTCTGCAGCCTGCCGGCACGGGCATTAGAATCCGCCGCTTTCATGCATACCGCATGGACAGCGCTTGCGCCTCCCACGCAAGTGGCTGCGTTCCCAGTCTGGGACCTGAAGGAATCTCCCCGTGCCATCGCACTCTCTCACCGGCCGCCGCGCCTTTATGGTTTCGGCTGCTACCGCTTCCCTCCCCCTGTTTTTCTCCCATAACGCACAGGCTGCCACCGAGCTCAAGCTGGGCTTTCCGCTGCCGCAAAACTCCCAGTTCGGTGCGGCCGCCACGGCCTTTGCCCAGACCCTGTCGCAGCGCACAGAGGGCCGTTTCACGGTCAAGCTCTTTCCCTCCAGCGCCCTGGGCGGCGAGCGCGAAATGATCGAGGGCATACAGCTGGGCAGCCAGGACCTGGCCCTGGTGTCCACCGGTGCCATTGGCAATTTTGTGCCCCAGGTGACGCTGTTCGATCTGCCGTTTCTGTTCCGCGACTATGCCCACGCCCATGCGGTGCTGGATGGCGCCATCGGCAGCGAGATGCTGCAGCGCTTTCCCGCCCGCGGCCTGGTGGCCCTGGCCTGGGGTGAGGGTGGCTTTCGCCACATCACCAACAACAAGCACGCCATCCACGGGCCCAAGGATTTGCGCGGTCTCAAGATCCGCACCCAAGAGAACCCGATGCACATCGCGGCCTTCAAGGGCCTGGGCGCCAGCCCCACGCCCATCAACTGGCCCGAGACCTTTATGGCGCTGCAGCAGCGCACCGTGGACGGCCAGGACAACCCGATTTCGGTGATCGAGGCCTCCAAGCTCTACGAGGTGCAGAAATACCTGTCGCTGACCCAGCACCTGTATTCGCCGGCGCTGTTCCTGGTCTCGCCGGCACTGTTCGGCAAGCTCTCCAAGGCCGACCAGGAAGCCTTCCGCGCTGCGGCCAAGGCCGGCGCAGCCGCCATGCGCCAGCGCGTGGCGGCCGATGAACTGTCGGGCGTGCGCAATCTGCGCCAGCACGGCATGGAAGTGGTGGAACGCATAGACAAGGCCCCGTTTGTGGCCGCACTGGAAGCCAGCTACAAGACCTTCAACCAGCAGTTCGGTGCCCAGACCATCGAACGCATTCGACAGACCCCGTAAGCACCATGCGCTATTCGATTTTTTCCGTACAAGACCACCACCCCGGGCTGCACCGCTCGGTCGCCCAGCTGTATGAGCAGGTCATCACCGAGGCCCAGTTGGCCGAGTCCCTGGGCTATGACACCTTCTTCGTGGCCGAGCACCATTTCCACGAATGCGGCTCCGTGCCCAACCCCGCCGTGTTCCTGGCGGCGCTGGCGCGCGAGACACGCCGCATCCGCCTGGGCGTGGCCGTGTCCAACATCACCATCCACAACCCGCTGACCGTGGCCGAAGACTACGCCATGGTGGACATGCTCTCGGGCGGCCGCCTGACGCTGGGCGTGGGCTCGGGCTATCTGCGCCATGAGTTCGAGGGCCACCGCGTCAGCCCCGAGGAAAAGCGCGAGCGCTTTGACGAAAACCTGCAGGTGCTGGTGCAGGCACTGTCGGGCGAGCCGGTGAACTTCCAGGGCAAGTACAACGACATCCCCGGCGTGGCACTGAATGTGCAGCCGCTGCAGGAAAGCCGCTTGCCCATCCACGTGGCCATACAGCGCCGCGAGGCCGCCTACCATGTGGGCCGCCAGGGCCGCAACATCTTCTCCCTGCCCTATTCCTGCCTGACCTCGTTCGAGGAAATCCGGGGCCTGGTGGAGGACTACCGCAAGGGCTATCGCGAATCCGGCGCGCCGGGCGAAGGCAGTGCGGTGCTGGCCTTTCACTGCCATGTGGCCGAGACCGACGAGCAGGCCAAGCTGAATGCCGAGCAGGCCTTCAACCTCTATCTGGACACGCGACTGTTCTACGACACCCGTCGCACCTACGACACCGTGGTGAGCGCCGGCCTGGGCATGTTTGGCTCGGTCGCCACCGTGGCCAAGCAGCTGGTGGGCCTGCATGAGATGGGCATAGACCATGTCATGTTCCTGCAGAACTTTGGCGTGCTGGATTCGCAGCTGGTGCACGACTCCATGCGCCGCATGGCCAATGAAGTCATGCCCGAAGTGCGCCGCCAGATTGGCTTGTAAAGCGGCCTGTCAAGCGCAGCACCGCCGGCGCGCCATGCCTGCATTTGGCGCCCGGCTACAGCGGCACACGCCGTGCCTGCGGGGTTTCGTCGCAGCGGGCTGTCCGCTGCGGCCATGACCGGCAACAGTCCTGCCTGCGGCAAGCTCGCCGCTGTCAGGAGTTGTCCCATGTCCACTGTCTCCACCGTTTTTACCGCCTCTTGCTTCGCTGCTGGCACCGCACTGCGGAGCCTGTTGCTCTGCGCACCGCTGCTGCTCTGCCCGCTGACCCAGGCCCAAGCCCAGCCAGCACCCGTGGCGGAGACCGCCACCACAGCCCCACACCAGCAGGCTGCAGCCCCCATCCCCCCCCCTCCCCAGCAGGCCGCCGGACGCAGCCGCGCCGAAGTCATTGCCGAGCTGGTATGCGCCCGCGCCTCGGGTGAGCTGGAGGCCTTGGTGATGCGCTCCTACGGTCTGCCCACGCCGCCGCTGCGCATGGAGGCCTGCGCTGCCGAGCCCACACCCAAGACAGCGCCCCAGCCTGCAACCGTGCAGACAGCGGATTGAGCCGAAGGCCAGCCCTGCTGCCCACGCTTCAGGCGAGCTCAGGCACCAGAAAGTCGCGGCTGATCTGGCCGCCCAGGGCGTTCACCCGGTCCAGAAACTGCGTCAGATAAGCATGCAGCCCGGTTTCCATGATTTCGCCGATGCGGCCATACTGCAGCTGGGCCAGCAACAGGCCCGCGCTGCGCAGGCTTTCGCTGGCATCTTCGTGGACCACCTGGCCCAGATGGCCCATGACCTCGTGCAAGCTGGCATGCAGGGAGCGCGGCATATCGCGGCGCAGTATCAGCAGCTCGGCCACGCGCTCGGGCGTGATGGCATCCCGGTAGACCTTGCGGTAGACCTCAAAGGCCGAAACGCTGTGCAGCAGTGCACTCCAGTGGTAGAAGTCGAACTGCCGCTGGCCGGCCTGCTGCGGATCGCTGCCGTGGTAGTCATGCTCCAGCGCGTGGAACTTCACATCCAGCAGGCGCGCCGTGTTGTCGGCCCGCTCCAGAAAAGTGCCCAGGCGCACAAAGTGAAATGCCTCGTCCTGCAGCATGGTGCCCGAGGACACACCGCGCGAGAGATGGGAGCGGTATTTGACCCATTCCAGCAAGCGGGCCGGGTCTTGCGCAAAACGCCCGTCTTTCAGTTGCTGGGTCAATTCCAGCCAGGTCTGGTTCTGGGTTTCCCAGACCTCCGAGGTCAGCGCGCCACGCACCGCCCTGGCGTTCTCGCGTGCGGCCTGCAAACAGGCATAGATGGACGAGGGATTGCGCTCGTCACACACCATGAAGTGCAGCACATCGTCGCGCGTAACCTGTTCATGCCGGCGGTAATAGGCCGGAATCAGCTCGCTGATGGACAGCACGCCCAGCCAGTCCTTGCGCACCACTTCGGCCGGCTGCGGCAGCATGGAAGTCTCGTAGCTGACGCGCAGCATGCGGGCGGTGTTTTCTGCCCTTTCGGTGTATCTCGACATCCAGAACAGGTGGTCAGCGGTGCGGCTCAGCATAGGCCCTCCTTGGGCAGAAAACCCCGCGCATGCTGCGCATGCCGGCTGTGTTGTAGCGCAAGCGCTTCGCGCTTGTCTGCCCTTTCTGTGTACCTCGACATCCAGAACAGGTGATCGGCAGTGCGGCTCAGCATAGGTATCCTTTCCGGACAAAATCAGACAACGTGCAGCTTCCGTTCATGGCCGCCCTCCCATCTGCTGCACCACGCCACCCAAGGCCTGCACCAGCTCGGGCGAAGGCACACCTGCGGCCTCGGCGTTCAGCACCCAGGTGTCCTTGGTACCACCGCCTTGCGAAGAATTGACCACCAGCGAGCCCTCCTGCAAGGCCACACGGGTCAGGCCGCCGGCGGCCATGCGCACGGTTTCGCCGCTAAGCACAAAGGGGCGCAGATCGATGTGGCGCGGCGCAATGCCGGACTCCACCATGGTCGGGCAGCTGGACAGGCTGAGCGTGGGCTGGGCGATATAGCCATCGGGCTTGGCCAGCAGGGCGCGGCGAAAGTCTTCGATCTCGGCCCGTGTGGCGGCAGGACCTATCAACATGCCATAGCCACCTGCGCCATGCACTTCCTTGACCACCAGCTCGGGCAGATGGTCCAGCACATATTTCAGGTCCTCGGGCTTGCGGCACAGCCAGGTGGGCACGTTCGAGAGAATCGGCTCCTCACCCAGGTAGAAGCGGATCATCTCCGGCACATAGGGGTAGACCGATTTGTCGTCGGCAATGCCGGTGCCCACGGTGTTGCAGATGCTGACGTTGCCGGCGCGCAAAGCTTCCATCAGCCCGGCGCAGCCCAGCGTGGAGGTGGGGCGAAACACCTGGGGGTCGAGAAAGTCGTCGTCCACCCGGCGGTAGATCACATCCACCCGCTGCAGTCCGCGCGTGGTGCGCATATAGACCACCTTGTTGCGCACCACCAGGTCTTGCCCCTCCACCAGCTCCACGCCCATTTGCTGGGCCAGGAAAGCATGTTCGAAATAGGCGCTGTTGTGCATGCCCGGTGTCAGCACCACCACCGTGGCCGAGGCCGACGAGGCAGCGGCCGGCGCACTGGCGCGCAGCGTCTCCAGCAGCATGTCCGGGTAATGGGCCACGGGCTCCACGGCATGGCGGGTGAACAAATCGGGGAACAGCCGCATCATCATGCGGCGGTTTTCCAGCATGTACGACACGCCCGAGGGCACGCGCAGATTGTCTTCCAGCACAAAGTATTCGCCCTCGCCCTGGGCATTGGCGGCGCGCACGATGTCGATGCCGGCAATATGTGCATAAATGCCGCGCGGCACCTCCACCCCGGCCATCTGGGGGCGGTACTGGCTGTTGCGGGCGATCAGCTCGGTCGGCACCAGGCCGGCACGCAAAATCGCCTGCTCGTGGTAGATGTCTTCAATAAAGCGGTTCAGCGCCGTCACCCGCTGCACCAGGCCGGCTTGCATGCGTTGCCATTCGCTGCTGGGAATGATGCGGGGAATCAGGTCAAAGGGGATCAAACGCTCCGCCCCCGCACCCTCGGCATCTTTGTCGCCATACACCGCAAAGGTGATGCCCACGCGGCGAAAAATCAGCTCGGCCTCGGCGGCCCGGTCGGCCATGGTGGAGGGAGGCTGCTGCGCCAGCCACTGCGCATAGGCCTTGTAATGCGTGCGCACATCGCTGCCGCCAAAGGGCAGCAGGGCGTACATTTCGTCGTACTTAGCGTGGTAGTTCGCGTCGAACGTCTGCGTCATGGACATCGGGGCCTCCTGGGGTTGCCAAGCAAGTTGCGGGCCATAGCGATGTTCTATGGAATCAACCAAACAGTGTAAGCCCACACTGCGAAGCATCCTCCAGGCTTCACGGTGCGCTATCCGCACTCCAGTAGTGCGGATAGCGCTGGCGCTCGCAAACCACGGCGGAGGCTGCCACGGCACTCCAGTACGCAGCCCCGCATTGGGGCGTAGCCACCACGGCCACACCCAGGTCGGCATAGCGCTGCACCACCTGCACCGCGGGGTGGCCAAAGCGGTTGCGGTAACCGGCCTGCACCACCACGGTGCGTGGCGCCACCGCCGCCACAAAGTCCAGGCTGGATGAGGTGCGGCTGCCGTGGTGGGGCGCCAGCAGCACATCGGCCGTCAGCCGTTGGCCTGAGCGCAGCAGCGCGGCCTCCTGCGGTGCTTCGATATCCCCGGTCAACAACGCCGTCGCACCATTGGCTGCCTGCACCCGCAGCACACAGCTGGAGGGATTGCCCTGGCTCGCGCCTCCAACCAGCGGGTGCAGCACCTGCCACAGTACACCGTCCCATTCCCACTGCTCGCCGGCCACACAGGGCTGCCAGGGCCGCTGCCGCGTGCGGGCGAAATCGGCCGCACCTGCACCCCACAGCGCCACCCCGGGCTGGGCCGCCAGCACGCTGTCCACACCGCCCACATGGTCCATATCGCTGTGGCTGAGCAGCAGCACATCCAGGCGCTCGCCCCAGGCCTGCAGCAAGGGCAGCACGGCACGCGCACCGGCATCGCCGCCCTGCCAGGCCGGCCCGGCATCGAACAGCAGGCTGTGCCGCGCCGTGCGCAGCAAGATGGCACTGCCCTGCCCCACGTCCAGGGCCAGCAGGTCAAACATGCCGGGAGCGGGGCGCGGCGCCTGCCAACACAGCGCCGGCCACAGCAGCGGCAGGGCCAGCGAGCGCCAGGCCCGGGGCCAGGGCATGGCCAGCAGCACACCGCCGGCGATGGCCGCCAATGCAGCCCACCAGGGTGCCTGGGGCCTGGCCAGGCTGGCCCAGGGCCAGCTGGCCATGAGCTGCAGCAGCCACAGCAAAACCTGCATGGCGCCCGCGGCCAGCTCCCACAGCGCAGGCCACAGCACGCCCAGCATGGCCAGCGGTGTGACCACCAACGTGATCCAGGGAATGGCCAGCAAATTGGCCAGCATGCCCGCCAGCGAGATCTGGCCAAAGAACAGCAGCGACAGCGGGCTGAGCGCCACCACCACCAGCGTTTGCTCGCGCAGCAGCTGCCGCACGCTGCCCCACAGGCCAGAGGTGTGCGGCGCGGGGCCCGAGGCCAGTAGCACGCCCACGGCCACAAAGCTGAGCCAGAAACCTGCCTGGCACAGCGCCCAGGGATCCCACAGCGCCAGCACGGCCAGGGTCACGGCCCACACCGCATGCCAGGGCCATTGCCAGCCACCGCTGCGCAACCAGGCCACCACGGCCAGCATGCCCACGGTGCGTTGGGCCGGCAGCCCCCAGCCGCTGAATAGCGCATAGCTGGCGGCCAGCAGCACACCGGCCCACAGCGCCGCCTGGGGTGCCGGCCACCACAGGCACAGCCTGGCGCTGCGCCGCCACAACCAGCCCATGGCCGCCGTGGCCAGCCAGGCGAACATGGTGATGTGCAGGCCCGAGATGCTGACTAAATGGGCCACGCCGGTGCGCCTGAACACCTCCCAGTCCTCCAGGGTGATGGCGCGCTGGTCCCCCGTGACCAAGGCTGCCACCACGCCCAGGGCCCGGGCGTGGGCATCGCCTGGGGGCGCGGCATCCGCACGCGCCACGATGGCATCGCGCACCTGCTGGCGCAGCTGCTCCACGGGCCGTGCCATACCGGCTGCGGCCAGGCACTCGGGCTGTGGCAGGCCCGGCCCTGTGCGCACATAGCCGGTGGCACCCACGCCCTGCTCCCACAGCCACAGCTCCCAGTCAAAGCCATGGGGGTTGCGGGCACCGTGCGGGGCTTTGAGGCGCAGCGTCCATTGCCAGTGCTCGCCGGCCCGCACGGCAGGCAATGCCGCGTTCGATGGGGATGTTTGCGCCCCTGCCTGAGCTGTGCGCGGGGCATACCACATCACCTCCAACAGCTGGGGCAGGGCCACATCCACCAAGCCGCCTTCGGGACGGGGTCGCTGGGCATGGAGCACGGCCAGGCGCAGCCGCCAGCCCTGGGCCGTGCGCTGCGGCATGGCGTCCACCACGGCGTGTACCTGCAGGTCCACCCCTTCCAGGCCGGGAGCGAGGCGCTGTGCCTGCTGCTGCAGTGCCTGCAGGCCGGTGCAGGCAAACGCCATGCAGGCCCATGCCAACCAAGCTGCCACCCACCAGAGCCAGGAGCGGCGCCGCCATGCCAGAAAAAGACAGGCCAGCCAGCCCAGCGCCGCCCCTGCGCCACACCAGGTATAGAACGACATCTGCCACAACGTGGGCTGCAGCAGTTGCAAGACCACCCCGGCCACGGCGGCCAGGGCCCATCCCTCCGGACGGGCCCATGGTGTGCGCAACAACATTGCGGTGGTGGACATATGGCAAGACGGAACAAAGCACGACGCTGCCCCAAAAAAGGGATGGCTCTTGGCATACTGTCAGGCTGGTCCCGGAGGTCCGCATTGCTGCGCACCCTCATGGGCGCGCAGCGCCCGGCCTTTTTCCCTCCCTCTTCAAGGAATTTCCATGAGCGTCTACGACAAACTCCAAGCCCTGAACATCACCCTGCCCCCGCTGGCGGTGCCCGCTGCGGCCTATGTGCCTTTTGTGCAGACCGGCAAGCTGGTGTTTCTGAGCGGCCATATTGCCCGCAAGGACGGCAAGGTGTGGACAGGTCAGCTGGGCGGTGCCATCAGCACCGAAGAAGGCAAGCAGGCTGCACGTGCCGTGGCCGTGGACCTGATGGGCACGCTGCAAGCCGCCTGCGGTGGCGATCTGAACCGCGTGCAGCGCATCGTCAAGGTGATGAGCCTGGTGAATTCCACCTCCGGCTTTACCGAGCAGCACCTGGTCACCAATGGCTGCTCCGAGCTGCTCGGCGAGGTGTTTGGCGACAAGGGCACCCATGCACGCAGCGCCTTTGGCGTGGCGCAAATCCCCATGGGCGCCTGCGTGGAAATCGAGCTGATCGCCGAGATTGCCTAAGCCCTGGGCTGAATCAAAAGAGAAGCAGCCATAGCGCTCCAGCCGGGAATCTCGGCTGCATTCATGCCGCAGATTCCCGCCGCATATGCGCTATCTGCTCTTTTGAAGATAGCAACAAAAAACGCCACCGGCCTCACAGTAGTGGCGTTTTTGCATGGTGACCGGAGGGTTAGTGTCCTGAGTTCTACTTCAAGACACTAGCCCTCCCACTCCAGCGCCTGTTGCGCCGCCGGGGTGGCCGTGCGCTGGCGATGCGCGCCGCCTCCGGCCTGGACCCTATGGTGGGCCATATCGGCAGCAGCAGGCACTTTGAAGCGCTGCACAATGGCCTTCATGTGCTGGGACTGCTCGTTCAGGCTTTGCGAAGCCGCAGCGCTTTCTTCCACCAGGGCAGCGTTTTGCTGCGTCATCTGGTCCAGCGAGCTCACGGCCTCGCTGACCTGGGTGATGCCGTCGCGCTGCTCGGCGGCCACGGCGTTGATCTCTGCCATGGTCGAGGTCACGCGCTGTATGGACTGCACAATCTCCTGCATGGTGCCACCCGCCTCATGCACCAGGCGGGCGCCGTCGGCCACACGCTCCACCGAGGCCTGGATCAAGAGTTTGATCTCCTTGGCTGCCGAGGCCGAGCGCCCGGCCAGCGAGCGCACTTCGGCAGCCACCACGGCAAAGCCCCGGCCCTGCTCGCCTGCCCGCGCCGCCTCCACGGCGGCATTCAGCGCCAGGATATTGGTCTGGAAGGCAATGCCATCGATGACACCGATGATGTCGGCAATCTTCTGGCTGCTGGCGTGAATGTCGTTCATGGTGTTGACCACCTGGCCCACCACCTCGCCACCGCGCTGGGCCACGCCCGAGGCCTGCTCGGCCATCTGCGCCGCATGCTGGGCGCTGCCGGCGGTGTGCTGCAAGGTGCCGGTGAGCTCGGTCATGGCCGTGGCGGCCTGCTGCAGCCGGCTGGAGGTTTGCTCGGTACGCTGGGACAAATCCTGGTTGCCCATGGCGATCTCGCTGCTGGCCAGGGCAATGCTGTCGGTGCTACGGTGCACTTCCAAAATCATGCCACCCAGGGCCTGGTTCATATTGCGCAGCGACAGCAGCAACTGGCCAAATTCATCGCTGCGGCTCACGCCCACCTGCTGGCTCAGATCGCCTGCGGCAATGCGCTCGGCAATGGCATTCGCCTGGGCCAGGGGCTGGCGGATGCTGTTGATCAGCCAGTGCGCGCCCAGAACAATGGCCACCACCAGCGCCAGCAAGCCCACGCCGGCCCACAGCGCCAGTTGGGTGCGCGTACCGGTCATCTCGGCGCGCATGCGGGCAACCGCTTCTTCCTGCATGCCGACAAAGGCCTGCAGCCCTTCCAGATACTGGTCCACCGCCGGCTTGAAGCTGGACTGCACCAGCTGCGCGCTTTCGGCGACCTGCCCCGCCTCCTTGAGCTTGAGGGCCTGCTGGCGCAGCGCAATCATGGCGCTGCGCAGCTGGGCAATGCGCTCCATCTGCGCCTTTTCCGCCGCGCTCAGATCGGCTGCCTCCAGCTTTTTCTGCACACCGGAAATCTGCTCCGTGGTGGCCTTGATCGTGGGAGAGAACTCCTGGCTCACACTGGGCTCGGTGCTCAGCACCACGGCCAGGGTACGCACGGCATTGCTGCGGGTCAGCCCCGCCCATTGGCTGGCCTGGTCCATGCGCTCGGCCAAGGCCGCCTCCTGAGCTTGCTGCTGCTGTTGCATGCGATAGGCACTGATGCCTGCAAACCCGGCCAGGCCCATCAGGCCGGCCACGATGCACAGCACGCTGATCCACAGCTTGCGCGTCACACTGATATTGTTCATTGCTGCTCCAGCTTGGCAGGCATGTGGCACATGCGCCGCCAGTTCTGTTAGATGGCTACAGTGGACCGTGGCTGCCCACAGGCCCGCATCAGGAGTTCACCGGATGGAGCAACACCGATACCATGCCTAGCTGATGCAGCGCAAGCCTGGCTGTCAGAAGCCGTGACTGCCTAGAAGCAAGCCCCGTGAAAACCAGGCCCAGCGAGCCACGCCGCGCATCGCCCCACGGTAAGAGCGTGTTCAAAAACAGGCCATGCAGACCGCGCTGGATCAAGCCTTGAGCTGCAGCAGGCCCGCCACCACGGGTAATGCGGAAGCACGCGGAGCGCCACCGCCCGACTGGGCCACCAAGCCCCTGCTCTGGCCCAGGCCTGCCCCCATGTGCTCGGCCGCCGCGACCTTGAAGCGCTCCACCACCACTTTCATGTGCAGGGACTGCTCGCTCAGGCTTTGCGAAGCGGCCGCGCTTTGCTCCACCAGGGCCGCGTTTTGCTGTGTCATCTGGTCCAGCGCACCCACGGCCTCACTGACCTGGGCCACACCGTCGCGTTGCTCGGCAGCGTTGGCATTGATCTGCGCCATCACACCGCTGACACGCTGTATGGACTGCACCACCTCGGTCATGGTGGTGCCCGCGTCCTGTACCAGGCGGGCACCATCGGCCATGCGGTCCACCGAGTCCTGGATCAGCTGCTTGATCTCCTTAGCCGCCTGGGCGCTGCGCCCGGCCAGCGAACGCACTTCCGAGGCCACCACGGCAAAGCCTCGGCCCTGCTCGCCTGCGCGTGCGGCTTCCACGGCGGCATTCAAGGCCAGGATATTGGTCTGGAACGCAATGCCATCGATGACGCCGATGATGTCGGCAATCTTCTGGCTGCGTGCATGGATGTCGGTCATGGTGCTCACCACCTGCTGCACCACGGCCCCGCCACGCTCGGCCACGCCGGAAGCCTGTTGCGCCAGACCGGCCGCCTGCTGGGCACTGCCCGCCGTCTGCTGCAGCATGCCGTTGAGCTGTAGCATGGCGCTGGCAGCCTGCTGCAAATGGCTGGAGGTGAGCTCGGTGCGTTGCGACAAATCCTGGTTGCCGCTGGCAATCTCGGCACTGGCCTGGGCAATCGCATCGCCACTGGTGCGCACATCCTGGATCATGCCCCCCAGCGACTGGCTCATGGCCTGCAGCGACAGCAGCAGCTGACCAAATTCATCGCGCCGCTGCACCTGCCACTGCGCGCGCAGATCGCCGGCGGCAATCTCTCCCGCAATGCCATTGGCCTGCACCAGCGAGCGGCGTATGCCATTGATGAGCACATAAGCCCCCACGGCAATGCCCAGCAGCAATACCACCATGTTCAGGGCCGCTGCGCGCACCACGCCCTGGCGGGCGGCTCCCATTTCCGCCCGCATGGCGGCCAGCCCATCAGCCTGGTGCTGCACAAAGGTCTGCAACGCCGCCAGATAGGCCTGCATGGTCTGCTGAAAATCGGCGCTGTTCGCCACCTGGCCCTGTGCAGCCAGCTCCCGCGCCTGTTGCACCAGGCGCTCGCGCTGGGCCTGCATGGCCTGCTGCTGTTGCTGGAGCTGCTGCATCTGGCTGCGGTCGGCCGCATCGCGTGCCGAAGATGCCAGTGCCTGCTGCAGCTGGACGATTTGTTGGCTGGTTGCGTTCAGCTGTGCCTGTAGCTCGGCCTGGTCCTGGGCATCGCGGCTGCGCACCAGGGCCTGGGTGCGCACGGCATTCACCTGCGCCAAAGCCTGCCAGCGCGTGGCCTGCTCCAGCCGCTGCGACAGCAGCTGGTCTTGCTCTCCATGTTTTTTCTGGTGCTGGGCCGAGTTGTAGCCCGCCAGTCCCACGATGACCACCGACCCCGCCACGATGGCTCCTACACCCAGCCACAGCTTGTGCGTCACGCCCATGTGCTTCATAGCCCTTGTCTCCCATTTCTTTTTATCGCGACCTCTGCACAAAAAAGCACATGCGTTCGCTTTATGGAGTGGACCGCAAAGCCGACCTGCTACGCATCGGTGTTAGCACCAGGGGAAACACAGATATTTCATACACCTCACACCTTTAGATACGAACATCGCCATCTAAAACACTGTGATCGACCGGCTTCTACTGCCATTCCCCGCATGTCGCATGGCTGAAGCACAGGATGTCTGGCTTTCTCACGCTGCGCCGCCGCATTTTCCCGTATTACGAAATATTGATTTCATATTGCAGAATTTCAGAGAAATATTCTTTTTTGCAGCGCGCAAAATAATTTTTCATTGTGAAATATTTTTATAAGTTATTGATTTAAAAAATAAAAAACTTTTTCTACACAGCGTGAGAAAAATTGCTGCAACGCAAACAATACAAACCATGCCAGCCCTCGGTGGTGGTTCTGGATTCACCCTCCGGCCCCACCACTCAGGACCACAGCACCTACCTGCTGTGCCGCACTGCCAGCCAGAATTTCCGCACCACCGTGCTTAAATTCAAGTTGTGCAAGGGATGGTGTTTCACACCCATGATTTTTTCATTTGGCGTTGCGGTCTCCACCCTTCGCCACCGACCTTGAAGGAGCATCCCATGCCCAACCGCCACGTGACCCTCGCCGCTGACAGCAACGCCACCAACGAAGGCAGCTACCTCGGCCGCATTCTCTGCCCGCACTGCATGTGCACCCACACCATCGAAGCCGAAGGCGGCTGCAGCACCGAAGCCTGCGACGACTGCGGCAGCCCCAGCGAAAGCGAATAAGCCGCCGCCTCGCCCCTCTCCGCCGGGGCGGCCAAGGCTGGCCTCTTTCACTGTGTGCAGGTCAGCCTCTGCCGCCCCGGTTTCTGGAGCCTTGTCACTCCCCTCAGCCCCGAACGCCGCATGGTCTTCGGGGCTGTTGCTTTACATACAGACAGCACACTGTCTGCTCTTCACACCGGCGTATGCGAGAGGATCTGCCAACCATGTATGAAGGCGAACGATTCAATGCCTGGACCCACCTGCTGGGGGCCTTGCTGGCCCTGGGCGGTGCCGTGTGGTTGCTGGTCTATGCCAGCTTGCACAGCGACGGCATGGGCATTACCAGCGTGGCGGTCTACGGCACCACCCTGGTGCTGCTGTATGCCATCTCCACCAGCTACCACAGCGTGCGTGGCCGGGCCAAGCAGGTGCTGCAAAAGCTGGATCACCTCAGCATCTACCTCTTGATTGCAGGCAGCTACACACCGTTTTGCCTGATCAGCCTGCGCGGTGCCTGGGGCTGGTCGCTGTTTGGCGTGGTCTGGGGCCTGGCCGCAGTGGGCATGCTGCAAGAGCTCAAGCCCCGCAGCGAGGCCAGGGTGCTGTCCCTGGTGCTGTATGCCCTCATGGGCTGGGTGGCTCTGGTGGCGACGGGCCCGCTGCTGGAGGCCCTGGGTACGGCCGGTTTTGTCTGTCTCACCTTGGGTGGCCTGCTCTACACCGTGGGCATTGTGTTTTTTGCGCTGGACCAGCGTGTGCGCCACTTTCACGGCATCTGGCATTTGTTTGTGCTGGCCGGCAGTGCCCTGCACTATGCGACCGTTTTGGCCTATGTGCTGCCGGACGCAGCCGGCTCATAAAGGCTGCGTTCCCTCGGCCGCCAACGACAAACGTATCACCGTCTCCAGCCCCGGCTGGCTGTTGCGCCAGCCGATCTCGCCGCCGTGCAGCCGCACAATGGCCTGCACGCTGGACAGGCCCAGGCCATGGCCAGGCAGTTGCTGGTGGTGCGGGTCACGCACAAAATGCACGGCCAGGCGCTGCAGCGTCTCCTCCTGCACGCCACGGCCATGGTCACGCCAGCGCAGGCACACCACGCCGTCTTGCACATGCAGGCTGATCTCCAGCCGCAGCATGCCGCCCTGCCCGCCATATTTCAGGAAATTGTCCAGCAGATTGGACAGGGCGTTGGCCAGCAAATGGCTGTCACCACGCACCATGCAATGCGACTGCAGATCGGTGTGCAGCTGCACCTGGCGGTCAATGAACAGCGGCGCGTAATAGTCCAGCACCTCTTGCAGCACCAGGCCGAGATCCAGCGGCGCAAAGTTGTGCTGGCCCACGCCGGCCTCCACCTCGGCCAGCAACAGCATTTTGGAGAAAAGGCGCTGCAATTGGTCTAGCTCTTCCAGCACCTGCTCCAGCAATGTCTGGCGGCGGTGCTCGGGCGCATCCAAGGCCTGCTGCACCTGGTGCAGGGCACGGTTCAGCGGTGTGCGCAGATTGTGGGCCATCATATTGGAGACATGGCGTATGCCGCCCACCAGTTGCTCCAGCTGCTCCAGCATCAGATTGATGTCTTGCTCCAGCAGCGTGAACTCGTCGCTCTTGCCCTGCTTCATGGCGATGCGAAATTGCAGATTGCCCTGGCCGGCCTGGCGCAATGCACGGCGGATATCGCCGGCGCGCCGGTCCATCAGCCGCACAAAGGCCAGCGCCCCCAGCAGCGACAGCACCACGGCCAGCAGCAGGGCCAGGCCGGTGGCCTTCATATAGCGGTGCTGGATATCGGTGAGCGCCTGCAGATCGCTGCCTGCAATCAGAAAACGCCCCTCACCCAAGGCCGTAATCTGCACCCGGCCGGTAAAGCGCAGGTCTTCGCGCTCAAACGGCAAATCCTGCAAGGCAGCCGAAGCCTGGGCATGGCGCATATCGGCAATGGCATTGCCGGCCCATGCCAGGCCCTGTGCGTTCTGGTAGCTGAAGATCTCTTCCTGGCTGTCTATGCCGTCGCTCACCAGTTGCTGGATTTCCGCAATCAGCGCCGGCTCGCCCTGCTGCTCGTAGACGGCCTGCAGCCGTTTGCTGTTGCGCAGGGCGTAGTCGTCCAGCCGCTGGCTGTCCGTGCCCACGATCTCCACGTAATACACGGCCAGCGTACCGGCCAATATGCTGACCACCACGGCGCTGAAGCACAGCGCCACACGAAACGAATTGGATTGCCACGCCCTGCGCGGCGACACGGCCATCTGCGCGCCCTTTCCGTCAGGCCTGCGGCGCATCGATGCGGTAGCCCACGCCACGCACCGTGCGGATCAGCGAGTTGGCATCTGGCACATCGATCTTCTGGCGCAAATGGCTGATGTGCACATCGATGATGTTGGTCTCCGGCTGAAAGTCATACTCCCAGACGTTTTCCAGCACCATGGCCCGCGTCACGGTCTGGCCGGCGTTTTTCACCAGATAGCTCAGCAGCTTGAATTCGCGCGGGTTCAGGCTGATTTTTTCACCTGCGCGGTAGACCGCATGGCTCAGCAGATTCACATGCAGATCCCCCAGCTGCAGCATGTGCTCGGTCTGGCCCATCACCGTCGCGCTGCGGCGCATCAAGGCCTCCAGCCGCGCCGCCAGCTCGCCCAGGTAAAAAGGCTTGGTCAGGTAGTCGTCGGCACCAGCCTTGAGGCAGCGTATGCGCTCCTCGGTTTGCTCCAGCGCGCTCACCACAATCACCGGCGTGCGGTTGGCAATGGCGCGCAGCGCCTTGAGGATATCGATGCCATCCACGCCCATGGGCAGCATGCGGTCCAAGATGATGCAGTCCCAGGGGCGCGACAGCGCCAGCTGCAGCCCGGCATTGGCTTCGGCGGCATGCGTGATCTGGCACTCCGAATGGTTCAGGTGCTCCATCACGTACTGGGCATTCGCGCCGTCGTCCTCAATCAACAAAATATGCTTCATCACAAGAAAAAAAAGGCCCCGAGGTTGCACACCAAAGGGCCATTCTAGAGAGGATATCGGAACTTAAATACGTGGCCTGCGCAGGCTGCCACGCACGAACTTGAACAGCGTCCAGACCAGCATGGCCAGCGTCACATACAGCAAGGTGGCGCTGATGGGACGCTCGAAAAACACCGAAGGATCGCCACGCGAAATCAGCAGGGCGCGGCGCAGATTCTCTTCCACCATAGGCCCCAGGATATAGCCCAGCAGCAGGGGAGCGGCCTCAAAGCGCAGCAGCATCAGCAAATAGCCCAAGGCCCCCAGCACCGCCACCATATAGATGTCGAAGTGGTTGTTGTTGACGCTGTACACGCCCAGCGCCACGAACACCAAAATTGCCGGATACAGCCAGGTAAACGGGATGCGCAGCAGCGACACCCAGATGCCGATGGTGGGAATGTTCAGCAGCACCAGCATGATGTTGCCAATGGCAAAGCTCACCACCAGGCCCCAAAACATCTCGGGCTGCTCGGTAATCAACATGGGCCCGGGGGTGATGCCGTGAATGATCAGCGCCCCCAGCATGATGGCCATCACCGCATCGCCCGGAATGCCCAGGGACAGCGAAGGCACAAAAGCGGTCTGCGCGGCGGCGTTGTTGGCCGACTCGGGGGCCGAGATGCCTTGCACCGCACCCTGGCCAAACTCCTCGGGGTTCTTGGCCACACGCTTTTCAATGGCGTAGGACATAAAGGCCGCAATCGACGGACCCACGCCAGGCAGCGCACCCAGGGCAGAACCCAGGGCCGAGCCGCGCAGCATGGCGGGATAGGAGCGCTTCATTTCCTGGCGCGTGGGGATCATGGAGCGCAGCGTGACCGACTCCACCTTCTGCGTTTCATCCTGACCATGGATGTTGCGCACCACTTCCGACACACCGAACAAGCCCATGGCCAGCGCCACCAGATTGATGCCATCCATCAATTCCGGAATATCGAAGGTAAAGCGTGCAATACCGGTGTTCACATCCGTTCCCACCATGCCCAGCAACACCCCCATGACCACCATGGCCAGGCCCTTGACGGGCGAGCCCGCGCCAATGGACGACGCAGCCACCAGGCCCATCACCATCATGGCAAACAACTCGGCCGGGCCAAACTTCAGGCCCACTTCGGCAATCACCGGCGAGAACAGCACCAGCAGCAGCAGGCCGATCATGGCGCCCGCCAGCGATGCAATCGTGGTGATGAACAGCGCAACCCCCGCCTTGCCTTTTTTGGCCATGGGATAGCCATCCAGACAGGTCACCGCGGAAGCCGGCCCACCCGGCAGATTCATCAGAATCGACGCCGTAGACCCTCCATATTGCGAGCCGTAGTAGACGCCGGCCAGCATCACGATGGCCGAGGTGGGAGACATGTGGTATGTCATGGGCAGCAGCAGCGAAATGGCCGCCAAGGCACCAATGCCGGGCAACACCCCTACCGCAGTCCCGAGAAAAACACCCAGAAAACAAAACCAGAGAATGGCGGGGTCCGACGCAACCTGCAAACCCAAGAGGAGATTATTGAATAATTCCATTTTTAGAATTCAGGAAACATGGAAATGGTCATATCCAGACCGAGAACAAAAATCACCGAGGTCACCACGGAAATCACGGCAGCGATCATGAATCGCTTGATCAAAGGCATGGGTTTTGGCACGCTGGCAATCAGCACGGCAATCATGGTACTGAAAAATACCCCCATGATATTGAGCGTGAAAGCAAAAACCACCAGGGACAGCAGCGATGCGATCAAGCTGTCCCAATGCACTTCTATGCGCTCGCCCTTGCGGAAGAAGGCGGGAATCATGATGCAAATACCAAGCACCACCAGAATGCAGCCCAGCACCACGGGTATATAACCCGGCCCCATGCGCCCTGCCGTGCCAAAAGTGTATTCAGACCCCACCAGGGTGAAATAAATACCCACGGTGGCGACAAATAAACCGGCCAATATGTCTCTTATATCTCTATCTAACATGCAACCTCCGTTCGTAGAGGATGCCCATTGTCTTGATCGATCAGATGAAAGTCGTACGCACAATTACCTAGAATTGCATGCATTAATTTTGTTTAATTTTCAAAATTAAAAACAATTAACTATTCCCATAAAAACCGCAATCAGTCGCTCAAAGATTAAAGCCCATTAATCTTTCGATCCCAAAACACGGTGTGTATGGAAAAAAAATAATTCCCATTGCCGCACTCCAAAGGTCTTTCTGCAGGCCGTGAAGCCTGCGACCCGGGCCTGCTCCCCGTGCGAACACGGCCTTGAAATATGTAACAGCCACACCGGAAAAAGCACCCAGCGCACACTCACTTTCCTGTAGCTGCTTATGCGCTCTGCACAAGCTTTTGCAGTTGATTTCATGCAAAATCGCTACCATCGGGCCTTCCGATTTTTGTTACATGCAATCCACCATGCTGCGCTGCAAGCCCGTGCGACCTCTGGCCCTGGCGGCCATCCTGGCCCTGAGTGCCTGCCAAAACACCACGCCCACCCAGCGCCATACCGCCACCGGCGCGGCTGTGGGTGCCGTGGCCGGTGCCGGTGTGGCCCATGCCACGGGAGGCAAGGCAGCTACCGGCGCCGTGGTGGGAGCGGCCATAGGCGGCACTGCGGGCTATCTGTGGTCCAAAAACATGGAACGCCAAAAGCAGGAGCTGGAGCGTTCCACCCAGGGCACGGGCATCAAGGTGACGCGCACGGATGACAACCGCCTGAAGCTGAACTTGCCCGCCGACATCACCTTCAACAGCTATAGCGCCGTGCTCAGGCCCCAGGCACGCACCGTACTCAACAGCTTTGCCAACAGCCTGCGCCGCAACCCCACGGCCCAGGTGCTGATCGTGGGCCATGCCGACAGCAGCGGCAACGCTGCCAGCAACGAAACCCTGTCGCTGCAGCGGGCCAACACCACGCGCAGCTATATCTTCAGCCGCAAGGTGCAAGGCCCGCGCATACAAACCGAGGGCCGCGGCGCGCGCGAGCCGATTGCCAGCAACTACACCGAAGCCGGCCGTGCCCAGAATCGGCGGGTGGAGATTTTTGTGATGGAGAGCAAATAAACACCCCCTGAGCCGCCTACGGCGCCTTCCCCCCAGGGGGACGACGGCCTTTACTGCGGGGCGGCCCTTGCTGGCCGTCCCGCACCTGGAGCGCGCCAGTTTTATGGGCGGTGGGTGGAGCACAGTACCGTGGAGAACTGAAATTTTCCCTGGGTCGCCTGCCAAACCGTCCCTCTGAAATAGAGGGACAAGGCAACGACAGCCTTGCCTGGGGCAGTCCATGCTGCTGCGGCCGGAATAAGTCCTGGCTCAAGCCCTGTCCAGGGGCCTGGTTCCCACCAGCACCGGCTGATAAAAACAGCCATCCAGACGTTGCACCTGCACAAAGCCCGCGGCCTGCATCAGCTCGCACAGGCGTTGGGTGGAGACGGCGTAATAGCGCGAGCGCATGACATGGGTGTGCACCTGGCCTGTGGCTAGGTCTTCTTCGACCACAAAGAACGAGAAGTCGTAGTGGCTGCCCTCAAAATCCCAGACCTGGAACAGCACATAGCGCTTGCCGTCTTCCACGCGTGCGCCGTAGTGCTTGACCAGGTTGCGGCCGCGCGCCTCCTGGGCGTAATCGCGGACGGTGATCAGGCAGCCGCCACCGGGCTTGAGGCAGGCAAAGAACTGTCTGAAGGCCTGCAGCAAGTCCTCATCGTTCAATAGATGCGGCACGGCGTTGTCGCAAGCCATGAGCACATCGAAACCACCACCGTGCAAGGCATGGGCCTGGCGCATATCCCCGACCTTGAGCGCCAGTGTGAGCTGCCGCTTTTCAGCTTCAACGCGGGCGCGCTCCACTTCCTTGTGGGACAGGTCGGACGCCACCACGGTGTAGCCCAAGGCAGCCAGCCCCAGGGCCTGGGTGCCAATGCCACAGGCCACATCCAGCACCTGGTGGGCGCCCGGCCAGTGTCGCTGCACCACATGGTCGAGCTGCTCCGCCTGCAGTGCCATGCTGCGGTCCCAGTCTGGGTAAATCAGGTGGTAGTGCGGAGCGAATGCGTCGTAGAAATCCATGGTCGTCATCCAAGGTCAGCACAGCATAGCAAAGCAGAACTTGCCCCATGAAAAAGCTGCAAGTGCTTGTGTACCAAGCACTTGCAGCTCTTGATTGGAGAGTGACGTTTACCTCATTGGGAAAATAGCGTGGGGTTTGACGGCCCCGCCATTGCCTGTGGCTTGGCTCTCCCCCACCCCATAAGACCACACTTCCAACTGGTCCAGGATGCGAAGAAGACTCTGCCCAGAAGGGCTCAGACTGTAGCTCACCTCTCTGGGGAAAACGGGTTGAGGACAACGCTCCAACAAACCCCGCATTTCTAGCCCCAGCAGCCGCTCTGACAACACTTTGGAAGAAACACCTGGGAGCGCGGCAACAAGCTCGCTGTGCCGTTTTCGCCCAGCTTGCAGATGCCATAGCAGCAGCGCATTCCAGCGGTGCCCGAGAAAGGTCAGCCAATCTTCCACAGGGCACTCGGGCGGGCGCCGAGGAACAGGTGCGTCCAATGTGTATTCACTCATATCGGCTCTTCTTTGCAGCTTTTCCCATTTGGTAAGTACTTATCGCCGCGTTCAGCATGGCCCTATCGCAACAAAGGAAACGACAGCATGGCACCCGATGTCAGATCACCGGATCGCATGAACGCGGCGTTTGCCGAGGCATTCAACAGCCGCGACATTGCCAACCTGCTCCAACTGTACGAACCCAAGGCCATGCTGTGCGCCACCCCAAACGGGGCTGCGCAGGTAGGCATTGACGCTATCGAAAAAGCGCTGCAGCAGCTGCTAAAAATACCTGGCCGAATGCTCTCACACAACCGCTTCTGCCTCGTTCACGACAACCTTGCGTTGCTGCGCGCCGATTGGCGATTAGCAGCCGATGACGGTGCCATCGTGGCATCGGGCAGCTCCGCAGAGCTCATCAGAAGACAGAACGATGGCCGCTGGCTCTACGTCATAGACCATGCGGTGGGAGCAAGTCTAGAAAGCTTGCCGACTGCAGACGCATTGCCGCAAGAGACTGAGACTGTATGCAAGCCATCTTGATGTGATGCCCCTGCTCCATGGCCTGCAAGATGCTGGGTTAACAGCATAGAAAGAAAAAGCGGCGGCCTCTTGCGAGAGCCTACCGCTTTTTTTCAGCCGTAAACGCTTGGTACACAAGCACTTACAGCTCTTGATTTGGGAGTGGCGTTTACTCCACCCGGAAGATGGCGTTGGGCTTGAAGGTCCAGCCCGTGGCCTTGCCCTTGGCGCCGCGCTTGCCTGCGGCGTTGTTCAGGCTGCGGATTTCCAGGCTTTCTTCCCTGTCCTTGCCACCGCGCCCGCTGCCGGTGATGCGCACGCTGCGGGTGTAGGCGGCGGCGCCCACCATGCTGGCCTTGTCGTCCAGCTTCATCAGCTGCAGGCCGCGGCCGCTGCTCATGAGCTTCAGCTCGGACAGCGCATAGGTCAGCACATGGCCATCGCTGGACAGGCAGGCCACATGGGTAGCGGCCGGTATTTCTGCGCCGTCGGCCGTGGTGGCAGGCAGGGCATCGATGACGGAGGGCTGGCACAGGGTCTCGCCGTCTTGCACGGTGACAAAGCCCTTGCCGGCCTTGTTGCGCGCCACCATGGATTCCAGCTTGGCGATAAAACCGTAGCCACCCGAGCTGGCCAGCAGCAGCTGGCTGTCGCCGCTACCGGCAAAGTAGGCCGTGATCTGGGTGCCGGCCTCCAGGTCGACCATGGTGGTGACGGGCTGGCCATCGCCGCGCCCGCCGGGCAGGCTGGAGACAGCCACGCTGTAGACGCGGCCGTTGTCACCGAAGACGATGAGCTGGTCCACCGTGCGGCACTCAAAGGTGGCACGCAGCTGGTCGCCGGACTTGAAGCTGAACACCGAGGCCTCATGGCCATGGCCCTGGCGGGTGCGCACCCAGCCCTTGTCGGAGATGACCACGGTGACGGGCTCGTCCACCACCTTGACCTCGGCCACCACTTTTTTCTCTTCCTGGATCAGGGTGCGGCGGGCATCGCCGAATTCCTTGGCGTCGGCCTTGATTTCCTTGACCATCAGGTTGCGCAGCACCTTGCTGTCGTTCAGCAGGTCTTCCAGGCCCTGCTGCTCGCCGCGCAGCGCGACCAGCTCCTGCTCGATCTTGATGGCTTCCAGCCGCGCCAATTGGCGCAGGCGGATTTCCAGAATGTCCTCTGCCTGGCGTTCGGAGAGATTGAAACGCTCCATCAGCGCGGGCTTGGGCTCGTCGCTGGCGCGGATCAGGGCAATCACCTCGTCGATGTTCAGCAGCACGGCCTGGCGGCCTTCGAGGATGTGGATACGGTCCAGCACCTTGGCCAGGCGGTATTCGCTGCGGCGGGTGATGGTGTCCTGGCGGAAGGCGATCCACTCCTCCAGCATCTGGCGCAGCGGCTTTTGCACCGGCTTGCCATCCAGGCCTATGCAGGTCATGTTGATGGAGCTGGAGGTCTCCAGGCTGGTGTGGGCCAAGAGCGCCGTCACCAGCTCGGACTGCGGCACCTTGCCGGTCTTGGGCTCGAAGACGATGCGCACCGGCGCGTCCTTGCTGGACTCGTCACGCACACCGTCCAGCACGGCCAGCATGCTGGCCTTGAGCTGGTTCTGGTCTTGCGTCAGTGCCTTTTTGCCGGTCTTGACCTTGGGGTTGGTGATGTCCTCAATCTCTTCCAGCACTTTTTGCGTGCTCACGCCCGGGGGCAGCTCGTTCACCACCAGCTGCCACTGGCCACGGGCCAGCTCTTCAATCGTCCAACGCGCACGCACCTTCAGGCTGCCACGGCCGCTGCGGTAGGCCTCGGCAATGTCATGGCTGCTGCTGATGATCTGGCCGCCACCGGGGTAGTCCGGTCCGGGGATCATGTCAAACAGCTCGCCGTCGCTCAGCGCGGGCCGCTTGATCAAGGCCATGCAGGCCTCGGCCACCTCCACCAGATTGTGGCTAGGGATTTCGGTGGCCAGGCCCACGGCAATGCCGCTGGCGCCATTGAGCAGCGAGAACGGCAGGCGTGCGGGCAGCTGCTGGGGCTCTTCAGTAGAGCCGTCGTAATTGGGCACAAAGGCCACCGTGCCCTGGTCGATTTCATCGAGCAGCAAGCGGCTGATCTTGGACAGGCGCGCCTCGGTGTAACGCATGGCGGCAGCGCCGTCGCCGTCGCGGCTGCCGAAGTTGCCCTGGCCATCCACCAGCGGGTAGCGCTGGCTGAAGTCCTGGGCCATGCGCACCAGGGCGTCGTAAGCCGATTGGTCACCGTGGGGGTGAAAGCGGCCCAGCACATCGCCCACCACGCGGGCGCTTTTGACCGGCTTGGCCGCCGTGTTGCCACCGCTGCCGCCATAGGACAGGCCCATGCGGTCCATGGCGTACAGAATGCGGCGCTGCACGGGTTTGAGGCCGTCGCTCACGTCCGGCAGTGCGCGGCCCTTGACCACGGACAGGGCGTATTCCAGGTAGGCGCGCTGGGCGTAGGCGCCCAGGTCCAGCAAGTCGCCCGCGCTGTCGGGGCGGGCTGATTCCAATGTCAAAAGATCACTCATGGAAGAAGGCTCGGGGTGTTGCTCAGGTCCGCAGCAGGCTGGCTGCCGGGCAGCTCCATGCGCACCCGGCCGGTTGCGGCAGGGGCGCGGCCGGGCACTGCGGCACGGCCATGGTTTTGCACGGCGCCGGGCGCCAGCTGCTCATACAGCGCCAGCACGGTGCGGACGTAATTTTGGGTTTCTTGGTAAGGCGGAATCGCCTGACCAAAACGTTTGACGGCGTTCTCACCGGCGTTGTAGGCGGCCAGCGCCAGGTCCAGGCGGCCGGGGAACAGCCCCATCAGGTATTGCAGATAGCGGGCGCCGGCCTGCAAATTGGTGGCCGGGTCGGTCAGCTTTTGCGCCACGGTGCGGTCTTTGTCAGCGCGCACACCAAAGCGCTGTGCGGTATCGGGCATGAGCTGCATCAGACCGACTGCGCCCTTGGGCGAGACCGCATGGGCCGCAAAGCCCGACTCGGTGGCAATCAGCGCCTTGAGCAGCTCATGGTCCAGCCCGGTGTTTTGGGCCGTGCGTTCCACATGGGCGCGCACCTGCTTGTACTGGCTGGAGCTGGCGAAATAGCCGGCCAGCTTGGCTGCTGCGCCGGCCGATGCTGCATCCACCTTCAGCCCATGGCCCGCTTGGCCAGCCTGGCGCGGCGTGCCGTCGCGCTGGGAGTCAAAGTCGCTGCCTTTAAAGAAAAGGCGGTAGCGCGCATCCTGCTGCTGGTTGGAAAAATGGGTCACGCCCATAGCGTCCACATAGGCCCAGATATCGGCCCTGGCCATGCCGGGCACCAGCAGCATCGCGCCAGCAGCAGCTAACGAAAAAGAGAGCAGCCTGCGCTTTAAGAACAAGCCGTAGCGCATTTTTTGATGCGATTTTTGCTGTATTTTTGGATGGTCATTGCCTGGCACATGGCGCAGCAGCGCCACGGCCTGGTCGGTCGGTGCGGGAGCTGGGCAATGCATGGTGGGGCTCAGATGTCCACCTCAACCTCGTCGCCATGCAGCTCCATCAGCTCGCGACGCGAGGCAGCCTCGCCCTTGCCCATCAAGCGGGTCATCAGGGTTTCGGTCTCCAGCAGCGGCGTGGTGTCCACCTGCACCGGCAGCAAGCGGCGGGTGTCGGGGTTGAGCGTGGTTTCCCACAGCTGCTCGGCATTCATCTCGCCCAGGCCCTTGAAGCGGCTGATCTGGCATTTCTCGCGCGCCACGCCTTCCTTGGCGGCTTTTTCCAAAATGGCGTTGAGCTCGCTCTCGTCCAGGGCATAGATCTTGGCCGCAGGCTTTTTGCCGCGCGCCGGCACGTCCACGCGGAACAGCGGCGGGCGGGCAATGCAGACATGGCCTGCCTCCATCAGCTTGGGGAAATGCTTGAAGAACAGGGTCAGCAGCAACACCTGGATGTGGGAGCCGTCCACGTCAGCGTCCGAGAGAATGCAGATCTTGCCGTAGCGCAGGCCGGACAGGTCGGGCGTGTCATTGGGGCCATGCGGGTCCACACCAATGGCCACCGAGATATCGTGGATTTCGGTGTTGGCAAACAGGCGGTCGCGGTCCACCTCCCAGGTGTTGAGCACTTTGCCGCGCAGCGGCAGCACGGCCTGCGTCTCCTTGTCGCGGCCCATTTTGGCGGAGCCGCCAGCGGAGTCGCCCTCGACCAGGAACACCTCGTTGTGGGCAATGTCGCGGCTTTCGCAATCGGTGAGCTTGCCGGGCAACACGGCCACGCCGCTGCCCTTGCGCTTTTCCACCTTCTGGCCGGCGCGCTGGCGGGTTTGCGCGGCCTTGATGGCCAGCTCGGCCAGTTTTTTGCCGTGCTCCACATGCTCGTTCAGCCACAGCTCCAGCGCCGGGCGCACAAAGCCCGAGACCAGGCGCACGGCGTCACGCGAGTTCAGCCGCTCCTTGATCTGGCCCTGGAATTGCGGGTCCAGCACCTTGGCGCTCAGCACATAGCTGGCGCGGGCAAACACGTCGTCCGGCATCAGCTTCACGCCCTTGGGCAGCAGCGAATGCATGTCGATAAAGGCCTTCACCGCCTGGAACAGGCCGTCGCGCAGGCCGCTGTCGTGGGTGCCGCCGGCGGTGGTGGGAATCAGGTTGACATAGCTCTCGCGCAGCGGTGCGCCTTCTTCGGTAAAGGCCACGCACCAAGCCGCGCCCTCGCCTTCGGCAAAGCTGTCGTGGTGGCGGTCGGCAAAGCCCTCGCCCTCGAACAGGGGGATGACGGGGTCGCCCGTCAGGCTTTGCGCCAGGTAGTCGCGCAGACCGCCCTTGTACTGCCAGCTTTGCGTGTCGCGGTTTTTGTCGTTGACCAGGGAGACGGTGACGCCGGGCATGAGCACGGCCTTGCTGCGCAGCAAATGCACCATCTCGCCCATGGGCAAGTTGGAGGACTCGAAGTATTTGGCGTCAGGCCAGGCGCGTACCGTGGTGCCCTGCTTGCGCTCGCCGCTTTGCAGCGGGCGCACGCTCAGGGGCTCGATCACATCGCCGCCGGAAAACACCAAACGGGCCACCTGACCGTCGCGGTGCACGGTGACTTCCATGCGCGTGGACAGCGCATTCGTCACCGACACGCCCACACCGTGCAGGCCGCCAGAGAAGCTGTAGGCACCGCCCTGGCCCTTGTCGAACTTGCCGCCTGCGTGCAAGCGGGTGAAGACCAGCTCCACCACGGGTGCGCCTTCTTCGGGGTGGATGCCAAAGGGAATGCCACGGCCGTCGTCTTCCACGCTGACCGAGCCATCAGTGTGCAGCGACACCTTGATGCGCTTGCCATAGCCGGCCAGGGCTTCGTCGGCCGCGTTGTCGATCACCTCCTGCAGGATGTGCAGGGGGTTGTCGGTGCGGGTGTACATGCCGGGACGTTGCTTGACCGGCTCCAGGCCCTTGAGGACGCGGATCGAACCTTCGGAATATTCGGGAATGGAAGTAGAGGGTTTGGCTGCCATGGGGGCGAATTGTAGTGCGCGCGCTGGCGCACCGCTGGATAAATAAACAGTTACCTTGCAGCGCTCTGGTTTGCACAGAGCAACAGCTGCCAAGTGTCGCGCCAGTGTCCATGCACGAGGTGGGGCAGCACCGCAAGCGGGGAAGGAAATCGCTACATTCTGGCCCTATGCAAAAACAAAACAACACATTGAAACATCTGCCCATGCTGCAGGTACTGCTGTGCGGGGGCGCAGTGGTGACCTTGTCCATGGGCATACGCCATGGCTTTGGCCTGTGGCTGCAGCCCATCACCCAGGAGATGGGCTGGACGCGTGAATCCTTTGCGCTGGCCATTGCCATCCAGAACCTGTCCTGGGGTGTTCTTGGCATTTTCGTGGGCATGATTGCCGACAAGCTGGGCGCTTTCAAGGTGCTACTGGGTGGGGCCCTGCTCTACGCCCTGGGCCTGGCGGGCATGGCGCTGTCACCCAGCACTACCTGGTTCGCTCTGACGGCGGGCGTGGTCATTGGCGCCGCCCAGGCCGGCACCACCTATGCGGTGATTTATGGCGTGCTGGGCCGGCAGATTCCCGTGGCGCGGCGCAGCTGGGCCATGGGGGTGACGGCTGCGGCCGGCTCTTTCGGCCAGTTCTTCATGGTGCCGGTGGAAGGCGGGCTGATTGCCCAGTTCGGCTGGAGCAATGCCTTGCTGCTGCTGGCCGTGATCGTCCTCTTGATTGCCGTGCTGGCCTTTGGCCTGCGTGAACCCGGTTTTGGCGCCCATGCCGGCCCCCGCCCGCAGCGTGACCAAACCATTGGCCAGGCGCTGACCGAGGCCTGGACCACGCCCAGCTTTGTGCTGCTGCTGGCGGGCTATTTTGTCTGCGGCTTTCAGGTGATGTTTATTGGTGTGCACATGCCCAGCTATCTGAAGGACTTCAACATGGCGCCGCAGGTGGCCAGCTATTCGCTAGCCCTGGTGGGGCTGTTCAACATCTTTGGTACCTATATCGCCGGCAACCTGGGGCAAAAAATGCCCAAGCGCTATTTGCTGTCGGGCATTTACGGCCTGCGTTCGGTGGTCATCATCGCCTTTTTGCTGGCGCCGCTGTCGCCCTGGTCGGTCTACATCTTCTCGGCCGCCATGGGCTTTCTGTGGCTGTCCACCGTGCCGCTGACCAATGCCACCATCGCCCAGATCTTTGGCGTGCAGCATTTGTCCATGCTGGGTGGCTTTGTGTTTTGCAGCCACCAGGTGGGCAGCTTCTTGGGCGTGTGGCTGGGTGGCTATCTGTATGACCGCAACGGCAATTACGACATGGTCTGGTATTTGGCGATTGCGCTGGGCGTTTTTGCGGCCCTGGTCAATCTGCCGGTGCGCGAGCAGTCCCTGATGCGCAAGCCGTTGGCCGCCTGAACGCCATGCCTACACCTTCTTCCACGCCCACCTCCCGCCCGCTGCCGCTCTGGCAGCGGGTATTGGTGTGGGTTGCCATCGCCTTGGTACTGATGGCGGTGTTTGCCCTGTATCTGCTGCCGGAGTTCATGGTCACACTGGCCGACCAGGTGTGGGCCTGTTTTTGAGCCTGAGCGCGGCTGCTCCGGCGGCATGGCCCGGAGGCACACCATGCCCCGCATCATTCTCACCGGCGCCTCTGATGGCATAGGCGCTGAAATAGCTCGCCAACTGGCGCAGCAGCACGGACAGGCCTTGCGGCTGACCCTGGCGGCGCGCAATCTGGAGCATCTGCAAGCCGTGGCTGCCCAATGCCAAGCCCATGGCGCGCAAACCCTGGTGCTGCCCACCGATGTCTCCGAAGAAAACGCATGCCGCTCGCTGGTTGCCAGCAGCGTGCAGCACTTTGGCGGCCTGGATGTGCTGATCAACAATGCCGGCGTCTCGGCCCATGCGCTACTGGAAGAGGTCAGCGCCGAGCACCTGGCCTGGTACGAACGACTGATGCGCACCAACTTCTGGGGCAGTGTCTGGTGCACCCATGAGGCCTTGCCCCATCTCAAGGCATCGCGCGGCGCCATCGTGGCCGTGTCGTCCCTGGCGGGCTTGGTAGGCGTGCCCGATCGCACGGCCTACAGCGCCAGCAAGTTTGCCATGTCGGGGTTTTTCGAAGCCTTGCGCACCGAGCTCAAGCCCGCAGGCGTGGCCGTGACCATTGCCTACCCCGGCGTGGTGGACACCCGCATCCGCTACCACGGCTACAACGCCAGCGGCCAGGCTGCCGGCGTCAGCGGCCTGAAGGAAGACCAGGCCATGCCCGTGGCCGAATGCGCGCGCCTGATCGTGCATGGCATGGAGCGCCGCCAGCGCGAGGTGGTCATGACCCGCCAGGGCAAGCTGGGCCGCTGGGTCAAGCTGATTGCGCCAGGCGTGGTGGAGCGCATGGCCCTGGCCGCACTTCAGCGCCCCAACACCAGGGCTTGACCCAACTCAGCACAAACAGGCTATACCGCAAAGCAGCTGCGCTGGGACTGCTATAGTTTTTCCATGACCAGCCCCTCTTCTTTTGTCCCCGCTTCTGCCCATTGCCCGCAAGCTCCCTCGCCCTGGATTGAGCGCTGGCGCCATTTGCTGCCCGCCAACTGCCCGGTGCTGGACCTGGCCTGCGGCAGCGGCCGCCATCTGCGCTGGCTGGCCACCAATGGCCACGCCATGACCGGTGTAGACCGCGACAGCGCCGCACTGGCCGGCCTGCAAGGTCTGGGTGAGCTGGTGTGCGCCGACATTGAAAACGCGCCCTGGCCGCTGCCTGGCCGCCAATTTGGCGCCGTGGTGGTGACCAACTACCTGTGGCGTCCGCTGTGGCCCCAGATTCTGGACAGCGTGGCCCCGGGCGGCGTGCTGTTGTATGAGACCTTTGCCCAGGGCAACGAGGCCTTTGGCAAACCCTCGCGCACCGACTTTTTGCTGGCACCGGGCGAGCTGCTCCAGGTCTGCCGCGACTGGAATGTGGTGGCCTATGAATGCGGCCAGCTGCGCCAGCCCGAGCGCGTGGTGCAGCGCATTGCGGCGATTCGCCCACTGGCAAGCGGCTCGGCCGCCAGCGCCGCTTGCCTGGCTCCCTGAGACCGTGCTGACGATCTCCTCGCTGTGCTTTTTGGTGGTCCGAGAAGCCGATGCGCCCGCACTGCTGGAGCGCCTGGACCAGGCCGTTGTCGGAACCTGGCTGCACCAGATCTGAACCTGCGACGCACAAGCCGTCCCCCTGCAAACACCTCACATTCGACGAAACAGAAAATATTTTTCCGCCGAAGCGGCGAATAATCACATCATAATGACCAAAACAACGTCATGAACGTTGGCCTGTGTGTAGAAGCCGCGCTTTGCCAGGGCGGCTGGGTAGAATGAATTTTTCCCGTTTCACTTTGCGGACATGACCACTTCTTCCGTCGCCCTGCGGGGCAGCATTGTTGCCCTTGTCACCCCCATGCATGAGGACGGTAGCGTTGACTATCCCCACCTGCGCAAACTCATCGATTGGCATGTGGCCGAAGGCACGGACTGCATAGGCGTGGTGGGCACCACGGGCGAGTCGCCCACGGTGAATGTGGAGGAACACTGCGAGATCATTCGCGTCGCTGTCGAGCAGGCCGCAGGCCGTGTGCCGGTGATGGCAGGCTGCGGCGCCAACAGCACGCACGAAGCCATCGAGCTGGCCAAGTACGCCAAGAAGGTGGGCGCAGACAGCCAGCTGCAAGTCGTGCCCTACTACAACAAGCCCACGCAAGAAGGCCAGTACCAGCACTTCAAGGCCATTGCCGAGGCCGTGGGCGATCTGCCCATGATGCTCTACAACGTGCCCGGCCGCTCCGTGGCCGATATGCAGCATGACACCGTGCTGCGCCTGGCGCAGATCGACTCCATCTTCGGCATCAAGGAGGCCACGGGCAATATCGAGCGTGCGCAGTGGCTGATCCGCGAAGTACCCGAGAACTTTGGTGTGTATTCCGGTGATGACCCCACTGCCGTGGCACTGATGCTGCTGGGTGGCCATGGCAATGTGTCCGTCACCGCCAACGTAGCGCCCCGCCTGATGAGCGAGCTGTGCAAGGCCGCCATGGCCGGCGACGTGAAGCGCGCCATGGAGATCCAGTTCAAGCTGATGCCGGTGCACAAAAACCTGTTCATCGAAGCCAACCCCATTCCCGTGAAATGGGCAGTCGCGCGTATGGGTTTGTGTGGCGCTACCATGCGGCTTCCCATGACCGCGCTGTCTACAGGCAACCATGCTGCTGTGGAATCTTCACTGCGTGCTGCCGGTCTGATCTAATAGAGGTTTGCGCCTGGTATTTTGATATTGGCCACGGCGCACTCCACTGTCTCGACCCTCAAGGATTTCCTGCGTGAAAAACATCACACGACTGAGCCTGCTGGGCATGGCCGTCGCTCTGTCGGCCTGCTCCGTGCTGGAAAACGACAAGATCGACTACAAGAGTGCCAAGAAGGGCGTGACCCTGGAAGTGCCTCCCGATCTGAACCAGCTCTCGCGCGACACCCGCTACAACGTGCCTGGCTCCAGCGTTTCGGCCCGCGAGCTGGAGGCAGGTCAGGCCAGCATCACACCACCACTGGAAAAGGCTGCAACACTGAGCGTGGGCGATGTGAGCATCGAGCGCGACGGCAACCAGCGCTGGCTGGTGGTCAACCGCCCTGCCGACAAGCTGTGGGATCCGGTGCGCGACTTCTGGCTGGAAAGCGGCTTCAATCTGGCCATCGAAAAGCCCGAGCTGGGCATTCTGGAAACCGACTGGGCTGAGAACCGCGCCAAGCTGCCGCAGGACGTGATCCGCGCAGCGCTGGGCAAGGTGCTGGATTCGCTGTACTCCACCAGCGAGCGCGACCGTTTCCGCACCCGCCTGGAACGCCGCCCTGACGGCAAGACCGAAATCTACGTGACCCACCGCGGCATGCAAGAGGTCTACACCAACCAGCAAAAAGACAGCACTGTGTGGCAGCCGCGCGCGGTCGATCCCGAGCTGGAAACCGAATTCCTGCGCCGCATCATGGTGCGCCTGGGCAGCACCGACGAGCAGTCCAAGGCCGTGGTGGCCGCTGGCGGCAACAAGCCCACCGTGGCCCAGACCGCACGCGTGAGCACGCTCAATGGCCAACCCGCCGTGGAAATCGACGAAGGCTTTGACCGCGCATGGCGCCGCGTGGGCGTAGCTCTGGACCGCACCGGCTTCACGGTGGAAGACCGCGACCGCAGCAAGGGCCTGTACTTTGTGCGCTACGTGCCGGCCAACCCCGACACCGAGGCGAAGAAAAAGGGCTTCTTCGGCAGCCTGTTCGGCTCCAAGGCCGAGGCCAAGCCCGCCAAGTACCAAATCGCCGTGCGCAGCGAAGGCGCCAAGTCGCATGTGGTGGTGCTGGGCGAAAACGGCCAGCCCGAGAGCGACGTCAATGCCCAGCGCATCGTGCGCGTCATTGCCGACGACCTCAAATAAATCGCGCCGCTGCGCACTCCCCAAAGGCTGCTTCGGCAGCCTTTTTCATGCCTGCGCAAACCCCATCACCGAATGACAGACAGGCTGGCAGGCGATTGCCAGACACAGCCTGAGCCTGGTGCTGATGGGATGCCACGGTGAAGCCCAAGTCTGGCCCTAAGAACGCATTCCAAGCGCCGCCTGCCCGGCATGCACCCAGCCCGGAAACACAGGCCTATCCACTCCAGATTCAGCCCGCCAAGGGCTGCTCCTGCCTGGCACAAGCTTCCGGGCATCTAGAAATCCCCGAGCCGCAGGCATGACACCAAGATGCTGCTGCCCCAACAAAAAAACCCGCCAAAGGCGGGTTTTTTCAAGCATTCACGCTGCCTGTGCGGTCAGACCATGCCGACCTTGCAGACAGCAGGTGCAAATTACTTGGCTGCGGAATCAGCAGCTTGCTTGGCAGCGTCAGCGGCTTGGCCAGCAGCTTCAGCGGCAGCAGGAGCAGCGGCGTCAGCAGCAGGAGCAGCGGCATCAGCAGCAGGAGCGGCTTCAGCGGCGGGAGCAGCAGCAGGTGCTTCAGCGGCAGGAGCTTCTGCAGCAGGTGCGGGAGCTTCAGCAGCAGGAGCGGCGGGAGCAGCAGGAGCTTCTTCCTTCTTACCGCAAGCAGCCAGAGCAGCAGCAGCGATCACAGTAGCCAGAACCAGAGACTTCTTCATGACAATTTTCCTCTTGAGGATGAGTTATTCAGTATGCCGCACCCGCCCGTCCACCCTGGACGCACCTGGATCAGGTGCTGCGCACATGCCCGCCTAGGGCACGCATGCACACGCATGTATTGATCAAAACGCGCCGGGTCAACAGTTGGTTTACAGGGTTGACGCTGATTTCGAAAATAAATTGTATCCGTTATGTAAATCAGCGTCACACCTTTATTCCGCCAGAAGCTGGCGCAACACGAACGGCAGGATACCACCGTGGCGGTAATAGTCCACTTCGATCAGTGTGTCGATACGCAACTTCACTATGACGGACTGTTGGCTACCATCCGCCCGGGTGATAAGCAGTTGCGCATCGCTTTGCGGCGCCAGGTCGGCTGCGGGAATGACATCTAGCAACTCTTCTCCTGTCAGACCCAGGCTTTGCCAGCTGTCCTTGCCCTTGAACTGCAACGGCAACACGCCCATGCCGACCAGGTTGGAGCGGTGGATGCGCTCAAAACTGCGCGCCACCACGGCCTTGATGCCCAGCAACTGCGTACCCTTGGCGGCCCAGTCGCGGCTGGAGCCTGTGCCGTATTCCTCTCCGGCCAGCACCACCGTTGCACGGCCTTCGGCCTGGTACTTCATGGCCGCGTCATAGATGGACATCTTCTCCACCTGTCCCTGGGCGTCACGGTACAGCGTCACCCCGCCCTCCTCACGCGTGCCATCGGCCTGCGCAGGAATCATCAGGTTCTTGATGCGCACATTGGCAAAGGTGCCGCGCATCATCACCTCATGGTTGCCGCGGCGCGAACCGTAGCTGTTGAAGTCGGCCTTTTGCACACCATGGGCCAGCAGCCATTGGCCTGCGGGCGAGCTCTCCTTGATGGAGCCTGCCGGCGAGATATGGTCGGTGGTGATGGAGTCACCAAACAAGGCCATTACGCGTGCGCCGTGTACCGCATTGCTGGATGCTGTCTTGTCTTTGGCGCTTGCCTTGCCTGCAGAAGGCGCTTCCAACTCCATAGCAAAGTCCGCAAAGAACGGCGGCTCGGCGATATAGGTGCTCTCCGGCCAGGAATAGGTGGCACCGGTCACGCCCTGGATCTTCTCCCACAGCTTGCCCGGCTCGGTTTTCACCTTCTCGTAGTTGGCGCGGAAGGCCTTGCCATTCATGGCGTACTTCAGCAGGGCGTGGATTTCCTCGCTGGTCGGCCAGATGTCGCCCAGGTACACATCCTTGCCGCCCTTACCCTTGCCCACCGGCTCGGTCATCAGGTCTTTGCGCACCGTACCGGCAATGGCGTAAGCCACCACCAGCGGCGGACTGGCCAGGAAGTTGGCCTTGATATTGGGGTGAATGCGCGCCTCGAAGTTGCGGTTGCCCGAAAGCACGGCAGCGCACACCAGGTCATTGCGGGTGATGGCCTCGTTGAGCTCCGGCGTCAAATCACCAGCGTTGCCTATGCAGGTGGTACAGCCGTAGCCCGCCAGCGCAAAGCCCAGCTTTTCCAGATAGGGCAGCAGGCCGGTTTCCGTCAGGTACTCGGTAACCACGCGCGAGCCGGGCGCCAGCGAAGTCTTGATATGAGGCTGAACCTTGAGGCCGGCCTTGACCGCTTTTTTGGCCAACAGCCCGGCCGCCAGCAGCACGCTGGGGTTGGAGGTGTTGGTGCAACTGGTGATGGCTGCAATCAGCACATCACCATGGCCGATGTGCAGGCCCTGGGCTCCATCGCCAGGCATGGCGCACACCGCGCTCACGGCATCGTCCTGCGCGGTCTCCAGTGTGGGGCGGTTGCCCACCATCTCCACCACGGCCCGGTCGGAGCCCGGTTGCAGCGGGGGGGCATCCAGGGCCTGCCCCCCTTCTCCGCAAGCCACGCCAAAGCGCCGGTCCAGCTGCTCTGCCGGCAAATTGAAGCCGTTGCTGGCCACCGAGGCGCTGAACAGTTCGGTGAACTTGGCAGCCACATCGCCAATCTCGATGCGGTCCTGCGGGCGCTTGGGGCCTGCCAGGCTGGGCGCCACGGTCCCCAGGTCCAGCTTCACCACCCGCGAATAATCGATGTCGCCAGCCTGGGGCACACCAAACAATTCCTGGGCGCGAAAATAGGCCTCGAAGGCTTCGATCTCGCCCTTTTTGCGCCCTGTGCCCTTGAAGTAATCCAGCGTCTTTTCGTCCACCGGGAAAAAGCCCATGGTCGCGCCATATTCGGGCGCCATATTACCTATGGTGGCGCGGTCGGGCAGCGTCAGGCTGGCCGTGCCGGCCCCAAAGAACTCCACAAACTGGCCCACCACCTTCTCGCGGCGCAGAATCTCTGTCACGGTGAGCACCAGGTCGGTGGCCGTCACCCCTTCACGCAGGCGGCCGGTCAGCTCAAAGCCCACCACATCGGGGGTGAGAAAGTACACCGGCTGGCCCAGCATGGCGGCTTCGGCCTCGATGCCGCCCACCCCCCAGCCCACCACGCCAATGCCATTGATCATGGTGGTGTGGCTGTCCGTACCCACCAAGGTATCGGGATAGCACAGACCGCCCTTGGCCTTGTGTACGCCACGCGCCAGATACTCCAGGTTCACCTGGTGGACGATGCCAAAACCCGGCGGCACCACACCAAAGGTGTCAAAGGCCTGCATGCCCCATTTCATGAACTGGTAGCGTTCCTGGTTGCGCTGAAATTCCAGCTTCATATTCAGGTCCAGGGCCTTTTTCGTGCCGAAGTAGTCCACCATGATGGAGTGGTCCACCACCAGATCCACGGGCACCAGGGGCTCGATGGCAGCGGGATTCTTGCCCAGGCGGGTGGCCGTGGCGCGCATGGCGGCCAGGTCGGCCAGCAGCGGCACGCCAGTGAAGTCCTGCAGCACCACGCGGGACACCACAAAGGGGATTTCTTCGCTGCGCTCGGCCTTGGGCTTCCAGTTGGCCAGCTGCTCCACATGCTCACGCGTCACCTTGTTGCCGTCGCAGTTGCGCAGCACCGACTCCAGCACGATGCGCAGCGAAACCGGCAAACGCTTGATATTGGGGTATTTCTTGGCCAGGGCCGGCAGCGAGAAAAACTGTCTTTCCTTGCCGGAAGCCGTGCGAAATTCTTTCAGGGTGGAAGCAAACGCGTGTTTCATCTGTGGTTCTCCGTCCTCAAAAGTCAAAATTCACAAGCCCAATGCTTATGACGACCAGACCATTGTGCGGCGCCCCAGATGACACGTCTATCGGACAGCAGGCCTTGCTTGATGTACAGGTACAAAAAAACCCGCCTGCGGCGGGTTGGGTGTGAGCCCGCAGCCGTCAACGGCTGCGGGAAACACAGGGCTTAGATCTTCTCGGCCACTTCGGCGTATTCAGCGATTTCGTTGAAGTTCATGTAGCGGTAGACAGAAGCCTTGTCGGCATCGATCACGCCCATTTCCTTCAAGTACTCTTCCTTGGTGGGCAGCTTGCCGATGCGCGATGCAATGGCAGCTAGCTCGGCCGAGCCCAGGAACACATTGGTGTTCTTGCCCAGACGGTTGGGGAAGTTGCGGGTGGAGGTAGAGATCACGGTTGCGCCTTCGCGCACCTGTGCCTGGTTGCCCATGCACAGCGAGCAGCCCGGCATTTCGGTGCGCGCACCAGCGGTGCCGAAGGCCGAGTAATGGCCTTCCTTGATCAGCTCGCTCTCGTCCATCTTGGTCGGAGGTGCCACCCACAGCTTGACAGGGATGTCACGCTGGCCGCCCAGCAGCTTGGCTGCAGCGCGGAAGTGACCGATGTTGGTCATGCACGAACCGATGAAGGCTTCATCGATCTTGGTGCCGGCCACTTCGGACAGGAACTTGGCGTCATCCGGATCGTTAGGGCAGCAGACGATGGGCTCCTTGATGTCGGCCAGATCGATCTCGATCACGGCTGCGTATTCGGCGTCCTTGTCGGCTTCCAGCAGATCGGGCTTGGCCAGCCAGGCTTCGACCTTCTCGATACGGCGCTGCAGGGTCTTGGCGTCGGCATAACCGTCGGCGATCATGTTCTTCATCAGAACAATGTTCGAGGTCAGGTATTCCTTGATCGGCTCGGGGTTGAGCTTGATGGTGCAACCGGCAGCAGAGCGCTCGGCCGAGGCGTCGGACAACTCAAAAGCCTGCTCCACCTTCAGGTCTGGCAGACCTTCGATTTCCAGGATCTTGCCCGAGAAGACGTTGACCTTGCCAGCCTTGGCCACGGTCAGCAGACCCGCCTTGATGCCGTACAGGGGAATGGCATGCACCAGGTCACGCAGGGTGACGCCAGGCTGCATTTCGCCCTTGAAGCGCACCAGCACCGACTCGGGCATGTCCAGCGGCATCACGCCGGTGGCGGCACCGAAGGCCACCAAGCCGGAGCCTGCGGGGAAGGAAATGCCGATGGGGAAGCGGGTGTGCGAGTCACCGCCGGTGCCCACGGTGTCGGGCAGCAGCAGGCGGTTCAGCCAGCTGTGGATCACGCCGTCGCCAGGACGCAGGGCCACGCCGCCGCGGTTGCTGATGAAGGCAGGCAGCTCGCGGTGGGTCTTGACGTCCACGGTCTTGGGGTAGGCAGCCGTATGGCAGAAGGACTGCATCACCATGTCGGCCGAGAAGCCCAGGCAAGCCAGATCTTTCAGCTCGTCACGGGTCATGGGGCCGGTGGTGTCTTGCGAACCCACGGTGGTCATGCGCGGCTCGCAGTAGGTACCGGGGCGAATGCCCTGGCCTTCGGGCAGACCGCAGGCACGACCCACCATCTTCTGCGCCAGGGTGAAGCCGGCGTTGGAAGCGGCAGGCGCCTGGGGCAGACGGAAAGCGGTGGAAGCGGACAGACCCAGGGCCTCACGCGCCTTGGCGGTCAGCGAGCGGCCGATGATGAGGTTGATACGGCCACCAGCCTGGACTTCGTCCAGCAGCACATCGCTCTTCAGAGCGAAGTCAGCCACCTTGGCGCCGTTCTTTTCAATCTTGCCGTCGTAGGGATAGACGTCGATCACGTCACCCATTTCCAGCTTGGAAACATCCACTTCGATGGGCAGCGCGCCGGAGTCTTCCTGGGTGTTGAAGAAGATGGGGGCAATCTTGCCGCCCAAGGTCACACCACCAAAGCGCTTGTTGGGCACAAAGGGAATGTCCACGCCCGTGGCCCAGATGATGGAGTTGGTGGCCGACTTGCGCGAAGAGCCCGTGCCCACCACGTCGCCCACATAGGCCACCAGGTGACCCTTTTTCTTCAGGTCTTCGATGAACTGCATGGGGCCGCGCTTGCCGTCTTCCTCGGGCTTGAAGGCCGCGTCGGGACGGGTGTTCTTCAGCATCGCCAGGTAGTGCAGCGGAATGTCGGGACGGCTCCAGGCATCGGGCGCGGGCGACAGGTCGTCGGTATTGGTTTCACCGGGCACCTTGAAAACGGTGACGGTGATCTTCTTTTCCACGGCGGGACGCGAGGTGAACCACTCTGCGTCGGCCCAGCTTTGCAGCACTTCCTTGGCCTTGGCATTGCCAGCCTTGGCCTTGGTAGCCACGTCGTTGAAGAAGTCGAACATCAGCAGTGTCTTCTTCAGCGCTTCGGCGGCCACAGCGGCGACTTCAGCGTCGTCCAGCAGCTCGATCAGGGGGTGCACGTTATAGCCACCCACCATGGTGCCCAGCAGTTCGGTGGCCTTGGCCTTGGAGATGAGTGCCACTTTCAGGTCACCGTGGGCCACGGCGGCCAGGAAGGAAGCCTTGACCTTGGCCGCATCGTCCACTCCTGGTGGCACGCGGTGGGTCAGCAGATCCAGCAGGAAGTCACCTTCGCCAGCGGGCGGGTTCTTGATCAGCTCGATCAGCTCTGCGACCTGCTTGGCATCCAGGGGCAGCGGGGGGATGCCCAATGCGGCACGTTCGGCCACATGGTCACGGTAGGCTTTCAACATGGTTCTCTCTCCAATGGTTTTATGGGTGGGGCGACCTCTGGGTCAGCCCCTGCTGCCAGCATCAGTGCATCACTTGCCGGCGGCAGGGCTCTCCAAAAGGCTTTGCGGGGGGTTCTTCTTGATGGCTTCTGCCACCTGAATCTGTTCGGCGCTCATGCACTCATCCGCCAGGCGCTGGCCCTGCTTCTGGTTCATCAGCATGGACTTGTTGGCAATCTGCAGCCACACGGCGCCAGCGCTCTTGTCTTCCAGGCGCACCACACCGGTGGACGTGGTCACGGGCGCCATGTGGAACTTGAAGCCCTTGCCATCCACGATGAAATAGCCGGGGTTGCTACCGTCCTTGGTGACGTTCACATGCTGACCCAGCTCGCAGCCAATACGGCCGGTGTGCACGCGGTCGGCCAGCACCAGGGCTTCGGGCGACAGTGCAGCAGAGGCAGGGCCCGAGGCTGCAACAGCCACGCCTGCGCCAGCGGCGGCCGCAGCAGCCGTCTTGGCAGTGGTTTTCTTGGTTGCCGTTTTCTTGGCAGGTGCCGCCTTTTTGGTGGCAGCGGGCTTTTCCTTGGTGGCAGCAGCAGCGGGCTGCGCCAGCATCAGCGCGGGGACAAGAGCGATGACGGAGGCAATGAGAGCTTTCATTTCAACTCCAGCGATTTCCATGTGTTGTTTGCTACGGTTATGAGCTTGCAGAGACAAACCAGGGGCTTGCGGCCTCGGGAATCTGCTGCCCTGTCTGGTGCGCACGCTCCAGCAACTGCCAGTAATACCGGTAGCTGGCACGGTCGTGCAGCACGCCTTGGTGGCTAATGGGGGCCCACTTCGCCTTGGCGGCGGCGACAAGAATATCCGCAGCCAGGGCGACTTCGCTGCTTGGGGGCATGAAAGCCGCAAGAATGGGTCGAATCTGCGACGGATGGATGCTCCAGATCCGGGTGAAACCAAAGTCCTGAAAGGCCTGGCTTGCAGCGGCCTGCATGACCTCGGGACGCTTGAACTCGGTCACCACACAGTGCGAAGGCACCTTGCCGTGGGCATGGCAGGCTGCCGAGATCTCCAGCTTGGCCCGCACCACCAGAGGGTGCTGAAACTGCCCCTCCACCCCCATGGCGCTCGCAGGAATGGCACCACCATGGGCCGAGACAAAATCCATCAAGCCAAACGAGATGCTCTGCACGGCCGGGTGGGCTGCGATGTCAAAGGCACGGTGCACCGCAGCTGGCGATTCAATCAAAACATGGAGCGGGATCTGCTTGTCTGTAGCGCGTTTCAAGGCTTTTTCAGCAAGCAACACATCGTCCACACTCTCCACCTTGGGCAGCATGATGTGGCACAGATGGGCGCCAGCCTCGCCGGCAATGATGTCCATGTCCTGCTGAAAAGCAGCGTGGTCCACCGCATGCACACGGGCTGCCACGCGGGCACCGGGCGCGGCCTGGCGCGCCAGCTCGGCCACCAGCTTGGCATGGGCCTGCTCCTGACCCACCGGGGCGCCGTCTTCACAGTCCAGGGTGACGTCAAACACGCAGGCGCCGAACTCGGCCATCATGGCCGCCTGCAGTTGCAGGCTTTTGCGCATGCGCTCTTCCACGCCGCTGTAGTGATCGCACACAGGCAGGCGCTGGACCGCACCCGCTTGGGCGTCCAGCAGCACCTGCGCGGGATGGAGAGAAGACATGCTCATGCTTGGCGTTGTGCTACAAGAAACAGGCGGGGAAACACCAGCAGGCGTCGGCCATCGGCACGCTGGGCATAGGCAGCGTCCACACGGCGCTCATACTCCGCCAGAAAAGCGGCCTGCAAATCCTGAGGCAGGCCTTCCACAAAAGGCTTGAGCCCTGTACCGCGCACCCACTGCACCATGGCTGCGGCAGATTCCATAGGGTGCTGGTAAATGGTGTGCCACACATCCACGGATGCGGTATGTAGCCCGGGTGCGGCCAGTAAATCGTAATAAGCCCCTATGGGCAGAATGTCGGTACGCACCTTGTCTGCATCGCCTATATACGGGGCAAACTCGGGCAGGCGCGCCACCTCACGCATCAGGCGGTGCGTGGCTTCCTGACGGTTGTCAGGCATCTGAATCGCCAGCACGCCACCAGGCGCCAGCAGCGAGAGCAGACGGGGAATCAGGGTTTCATGCCCTCCCACCCACTGCAGGGAGGCATTGGCATAGATCAGGTCCGGCGCGCAGCCGGCTTCTGGCACCCAGTGGGCGATATCGCCCAAAGAGAATCTGGCTTGCGGCAGCTGCTTGGCAGCTGTGGCCAGCATGGCAGCGGAGTTGTCAACGCCCAGCACCTGGGCGGAGGCAAAGCGCTGCACCAGCAGCTCGGTGGAATTGCCGGGGCCGCAGCCCAGGTCCACCACATGGCGGACTTGGGTGGCCGAAAGCGGCACCCGCGCCAGCAGCTCTGCCGCAGGGCGCGTGCGCTCATCGGCAAAGCGCAGGTACAGCGCGGGGTTCCAGTCGAGCATGCGGTCCTTGAGAATTACAGCAGGTGCTTGACGCCGTCTTGCTCGCCCTGCAGCTCGGCCAGGGTCTTGTCGATGCACTCTTGCGAGAAGGCGTCGATTTCCAGACCTTGAACGATCTTGTACTCACCGTTTTCGGTGGTCACGGGGAAGCCGAAGACGATGCCGGCAGGAATGCCGTACTCGCCATTGGAAGGCACGCCCATGGTGACCCATTCGCCGTTGGAGCCCAGGGCCCAGTCACGCATGTGGTCGATGGCGGCGTTGGCAGCCGAAGCAGCCGAGGACAGGCCGCGCGCTGCAATGATGGCGGCGCCACGCTTGCCCACGGTGGGCAGGAACACATCCTTGTTCCAGACCTGGTCGTTGATCATGTCCTTCACCGACTTGCCGTCCACGGAGGCAAAGCGGTAGTCGGCGTACATGGTGGGGGAGTGGTTGCCCCAGACGGTCAGCTTGCGGATGTCACCCACCTTGAAACCGGCCTTGGCAGCCAGTTGCGAAGCAGCGCGGTTGTGGTCCAGACGCAGCATGGCGGTGAAGGTCTTGGCTGGCAGATCGGGAGCCGACTTCATGGCGATGTAGGCATTGGTGTTGGCGGGGTTGCCCACGACCAGCACCTTGACATTGCGCGAAGCCACAGCATTCAGAGCCTTGCCCTGGGCGGTGAAGATCTGTGCATTGGCGGCCAGCAGGTCGGCACGCTCCATGCCGGGGCCACGAGGACGGGCACCCACCAGCAGAGCGTAATCGGTGTCCTTGAAGGCTTGCAGAGGGTCGGAGTGGGCTTCGATACCAGCCAGCAAAGGGAAGGCGCAGTCTTCCAGCTCCATGATCACGCCCTTGAGTGCGTTTTGAGCCTTCTCGTCGGGAATTTCCAGCAGTTGCAAAATGACGGGCTGGTCTTTACCCAGCATTTCGCCGGAGGCGATGCGGAACAACAGGGCGTAACCAATTTGGCCAGCTGCGCCGGTAACGGCAACACGGACAGGCTTCTTGCTCATGTGAGAACTCCAGGTATGGAAAAACGGTTCAGGACTTACGCAAGCAAGGATGGCGCATGGCCTGTATCCCTAGGCGAGGCATTTGCCTCTACCGGATTTGCGCAAGTCGTACAGTTGTAGGCGCAAGGAAGCACCAGCATCCATCACCAGCCGCCCATGCTCCGTACACAGGGCGAAAGTGTACTGCCGATTTGATTCCTTGGTCAATTTGTCTTATGTCTTATATAAGATATGATCGTGACCTTGATCACAAGACTGCCTCGACTGTTTTTTGTCCCCGGAGATTGCTGACCGCATCTATTTTCGCACCATGTCATCACCCTCAAGCCCTGCCCCCGAGCCCTCTCCCAAAACCGGGACTGCCTCGGCTGTTTCCACCCCCTCATTCAGCCCGCTGTACCAACAGATCAAGGGGCTGATCCTGCACAGCCTGCAGGCAGGTGAATGGCGGCCCGGTGAGCTGATCCCCAGCGAGATGGAGCTGGCTGCACGCTTCAAGGTCAGCCAGGGCACGGTGCGCAAGGCCATCGATGAGCTGGCAGCGGAAAACCTGGTCATGCGCCGCCAGGGCAAGGGCACGTTTGTGGCCACCCATGCAGCGCAGCAGGTCCAGTACCGCTTTTTGAAGCTGCAGCCCGACACGGGCGACCTGCAAAAAGAAGGCCGCGCCCAGCGCAGCATTCTGGAGTGCAAGCGCGTGCGCGCCAGTGCCGAAGTGGCCCGTTTGCTGCAGCTCAAGAGCGGTGACGCAGTCATCCAGGCTCGCCGCGTGCTCACACTCAGCGGCGCCCCCACCATTGTGGAAGACATCTGGCTGCCCGGTCACGCCTTCAAAGGTCTCACCGCCGAGCAAATGGGCAACTACCAGGGCCCGACCTATGCCATGTTCGAGCTGGAGTTCGGCGTGCGCATGGTGCGCGCCGATGAAAAAATCAGAGCCGTCCTGCCCGATGAAGAGCAGGCCCGTTTGCTGGAAGTCAGCACCGCCACCCCCTTGCTGAGCGTGGAGCGCATTGCCTATACGTACAACGACATTCCGATGGAGTTACGACGCGGTATCTACCGCACCGACACCCACCACTACCGCAATGAATTGAGCTGAAACTCGCCCACAAGAGGAAGAGACAGCACAATCCCTGATTCTCAAGCACCCAAAACTGCGCCAGTGCAATAGAATTTTGGGTCAGCTGCACCAGTGCGATTACCACGCAGTTACATCACGAAAGCCCCCCGCCATGACTGAGATAGCCAAAAAACAGCGGCCAGAGTTCCGCAACATCCACCTCCTCAACGACGTGCGAACCTACCGCCTCCCGGCCGCAGGCATCGTCTCGATCTTGCACCGCATCAGCGGTCTGATCATGTTCCTGCTGCTGCCCTTCATCCTCTGGATGTTCGACAAGTCGCTGTCGTCCGAGTTCTCGTTCGAGACCTTCAAGGCCGCCTTCAACGTCGGTATTGGCTTTGTGCCGGGCTGGTTCATCAAGCTGGTGACGCTGGCCATCATCTGGGCTTCCATGCACCACCTCATTGCCGGCCTGCGTCACCTGTGGATGGATGTGTCCCACAGCTCCGTGACCAAGGAATTCGGCAAGTCTTCCGCCGTGACCGTGCTGGTCATCAGCGTCGCCCTGACCGTGGTCCTGGGCGCCAAGCTGTTCGGCCTGTACTGATCTCACGTTAGAAGAGGAATACCAACATGTCCGTGAATTACGGCTCCAAGCGCACCGTGGTCGGTGCCCACTACGGCATCCGCGACTGGCTGGTGCAACGCGTTACCGCAGTCCTGATCGTGCTGTTCACCGTGGCCGTTCTGGCCCAGCTGGTGTTCAGCCAAGGCCCTATCGGCTATGACCTGTGGGCAGGCATCTTTGCTGCTCAATGGATGAAGTTTGTCACCTTCGGTGTGATCATTTCGCTGGCATGGCACGTCTGGATTGGCGTGCGCGATATCTGGATGGACTACGTCAAGGCCACCGGCCTGCGTCTGACCCTGCAGGTGTTCACCATTGTCTGGCTGGTCGGCTGTGCTGGCTGGGGCTTCCAGGTCCTGTGGCGTCTGTGACTTGCGCCCTCCCCTCCACGATTGAAGGTTAAGAATGAGCTACTCCAAAGCGAATATCACCAAGCGCAAGTTTGACGTTGTCATCGTCGGTGCCGGCGGCTCCGGCCTGCGCGCTGCCCTGGAACTGTCCCGTGCCGGCCTGTCCGTCGCCTCGCTGTCCAAGGTCTTCCCCACCCGTTCGCACACCGTGGCCGCCCAAGGCGGCGTGTCGGCTTCCCTGGGCAATATGTCCGAGGACAACTGGCACTATCACTTCTACGACACCATCAAGGGTTCCGACTGGCTGGGCGACCAGGACGCCATCGAGTTCATGTGCCGCGAAGCACCGAACGTGGTGATCGAGCTGGAACACTTCGGCATGCCTTTTGACCGCAATGCCGACGGCACCATCTACCAGCGCCCCTTCGGCGGTCACACCGCCAACTACGGCGAAAAGCCTGTGCAACGCGCCTGCGCCGCGGCTGACCGTACCGGCCACGCCATGCTGCACACGCTGTACCAGCAGAACGTCAAGTCCAAGACCAACTTCTTTGTGGAATGGATGGCGCTGGACCTGATCCGCAATCCCCAGGGCGATGTGGTCGGTGTCACAGCCATCGAACTGGAAACCGGCGACCTGTACGAGCTGCACGCCAAGGCCGTGCTGCTGGCCACCGGTGGCGCTGGCCGCATCTTCCAGGCATCGACCAATGCCTTCATCAACACCGGCGACGGCCTGGGCATGGCGGCACGTGCCGGCATCCCGCTGCAGGACATGGAGTTCTGGCAGTTCCACCCCACCGGCGTGGCCGGTGCAGGCGTGCTGCTGACCGAAGGCTGCCGCGGTGAAGGCGCTATTCTTTTGAATAGCGAAGGCGAGCGCTTCATGGAGCGTTACGCTCCCACGCTGAAGGACCTGGCTCCGCGCGACTTCGTGTCCCGCTCCATGGACCAGGAAATCAAGGAAGGTCGCGGCTGCGGTCCCAACAAGGACTACATCCTGATGAAACTGGACCACCTGGGTGCAGACACCATCCGCAAGCGCCTGCCTTCGGTGGAAGAAATCGGCCACAACTTCGCCAACGTGGACATCACCAAGGAACCCATTCCCGTGGTGCCCACCATCCACTACCAGATGGGTGGCGTGCCCACCAACATCAACGGCCAGGTCGTTGTCTGGGACGGTCAGCAAAACCAGGTGGTCAACGGTCTCTACGCCGTGGGCGAATGCTCCTGCGTGTCGGTGCACGGCGCCAACCGCCTGGGCACCAACTCGCTGCTGGACCTGCTGGTCTTCGGCAAGTCCGCCGGCAAGCACATCGTGCAGTTCGTCAACAACTACGGCCCGCACCATGAAGTGCCTGCCGACGGCGCTGACCGCACCCTGGAACGCCTCAACCAGCTGGACAACTCCAAGGAGGGCGTCTACGCCCAGGATCTGGCCGGCGAAATCCGTACCTCCATGCAGCAGCACGCTGGTGTGTTCCGCACGCAAAAGAGCATGGACGAAGGCGTGGTCAAGATCAACGCCCTGCGCGAGCAAGTGGGCTCCGTGACCCTGAAGGACAAGTCCAAGGTCTGGAACACCGCCCGCATGGAAGCCCTGGAAGTGGACAACCTGATCGAAGTCGCTCAGGCCACCATGACCTCGGCCGCTGCCCGCAAGGAATGCCGTGGCGCACACACCGTGTACGACTACGAGCACCCTGCCGACCACCCCGAATTCCCGCTGGGCCGCAACGACAAGGAATGGCTCAAGCACACCATGTGGGACAGCGCCACCAACAGCCTGTCGTACAAGCCTGTGAACCTCAAGCCCCTGACCGTGGACAGCGTGCCGCCCAAGGTCCGCACGTTCTAATCCAGCCGCCCACGAGAGAAGATCAAAATGAAGCGTACTTTCAAAATCTACCGCTACGACCCCGATAAAGACGCCAAGCCCTACATGCAGACCGTCCAAGTCGAACTGGACGGCCATGAGCGCATGCTGCTGGACGCCCTGGTCAAGCTCAAGGCCCAGGACCCCACCATCTCCTTCCGCCGCTCCTGCCGCGAAGGCGTGTGCGGTTCGGACGCCATGAACATCAACGGCAAGAACGGCCTGGCCTGCCTGACGAACATGAACACCCTCAAGGGTGACATCGTCTTGAAGCCCCTGCCCGGTCTGCCCGTGATCCGCGACCTGATCGTGGACATGACGCAGTTCTTCAAGCAGTACCACTCGATCAAGCCCTATCTGCAAAGCGATATCTACGCTACGCCGAGCAAGGAGCGTCTGCAGTCGCCCGAAGAGCGTGAAGAGCTCAACGGCCTGTACGAGTGCATTCTGTGCGCCAGCTGCTCCACCAGCTGCCCCAGCTTCTGGTGGAACCCCGACAAGTTCGTGGGCCCGGCCGGTCTGCTGCAGGCTTACCGCTTCATCGCGGACAGCCGCGACACGTTCACCGGCGAGCGTCTGGACAACTTGGAAGACCCGTACCGCCTGTTCCGCTGCCACACCATCATGAACTGCGTGGACGTGTGCCCCAAGCACCTGAACCCCACCAAGGCCATTGGCAAGATCAAGGAACTGATGGTCCGTCGGGCCATCTAACTGGACACACCATGACCGAGACGCTGCTCGAAGAACGAGAACGCGACCTGCTGCGCTGGCGTAGCCGACGTGGCCTGGTGGAGAACGATCTGTTCATCGAGCAGTTCTTCGCCGCCTACGGCGACCAGCTGACGCGGAGGCACGCAGCTGGCATGTCCGCCCTGATGGATCTGGCGGACAACGATCTGATGGACCTGTTCCTGCGCCGCAAGGAGCCGGAAGGTGCATTGGACACCCCCGAAGTTAGAGAAGTGCTCGAGCTGGTGCGCAAGCGCCAGCCGGGAGCACAGACACACACAAGCTAGGCCCACTAGCTCATCAGAGAAGGAAGTTGGAAATGAAATTAGCTGATAACAAAGCTACGCTGTCGTTCAGCAACGGCGCCCCCAGCGTCGAGCTGCCGGTCTACCAGGGCAATATTGGCCCGGATGTGATCGACATCCGCAAGCTCTACGGTCAATCCGGTATGTTCACCTACGACCCCGGCTTCCTCTCGACCGCATCCTGCCAGTCGGCGATCACCTATATCGACGGCGACAAGGGCGAGCTGCTGTACCGCGGCTACCCCATCGAGCAGCTGGCCAAGAACTGCAACTTCCTGGAAACCTGCTATTTGCTGCTGTACGGCGAGCTGCCCAACGAAGCGCAAAAGGCTGACTTCGAAAACCGCGTGACCCAGCACACCATGGTCAACGAGCAGATGCAGTTCTTCCTGCGCGGCTTCCGCCGTGATGCTCACCCCATGGCCGTTCTGACCGGTCTGGTGGGCGGCATGTCGGCCTTCTACCATGACAGCACCGACATCACCAACCCCGAGCACCGTGAAATCGCCGCGATCCGCCTGATCGCCAAGATGCCCACGCTGGTCTCCATGGCTTACAAGTACGGCATCGGTGCGCCCTACATGTACCCCAAGAACGACCTGAGCTACGCCGGCAACTTCATGCGCATGATGTTCGGCAACCCCTGCGAAGAGTACAAGGTGAACCCCGTGGTCGAGCGCGCGCTGGACCGCATCTTCATCCTGCACGCAGACCACGAGCAAAACGCCTCCACCTCCACCGTGCGCCTGTGCGGCTCCTCGGGTACCAACCCATTTGCCGCCATCTCCGCCGGTGTGGCCTGCCTGTGGGGCCCTGCCCACGGCGGCGCGAACGAAGCCTGCCTGAACATGCTGGAGCACATCCAGGCCAACGGCGGCATTGCCAAGGTCGGCGAGTTCATGGAGCAAGTCAAGGACAAGAACAGCGGCGTGAAGCTGATGGGCTTTGGCCACCGCGTCTACAAGAACTACGATCCCCGCGCCAAGCTGATGCAGGAAACCTGCAACGAAATCCTGCAAGAGCTGGGCCTGGAAAAGGATCCGCTGTTCGCACTGGCCAAGCAGCTGGAAAAGATTGCCCTGGAAGACGACTACTTCGTGCAGCGCAAGCTCTACCCGAACGTGGACTTCTACTCCGGCATCGTGCAGCGCGCCATCGGCATCCCTGTCAAGCTGTTCACCGGCATCTTCGCCCTGGCCCGCACCGTGGGCTGGATCGCCCAGCTCAACGAGCAAATGGCTGACCCCGAGTACAAGATCGGCCGTCCCCGCCAGCTGTTCACCGGCTCGGTGTCCCGCGACGTCAAGCCCATCGCCCAGCGTTGATCTATGCGCCGCAAGGCGCATACCGACATGGCAAAAAGCCCGCATGCCTTGCGCCTGCGGGCTTTTTCTTTGTGCGCAAAGCCTTGTCCATGGGCTGCGGCCAGGCCTTCAATGCAATGCCAGGCCCACATAGTTCTCGGCCAGGGCTGCAGAGGCGGTCAGAGAGTGCACCATATAGTCCAGCTCCGCTTCCTGGACCCGAGCGTGAAAGCCCCCCTCTTCCGGGAAATGGTGCAGCAGCGATGTCATCCACCAAGAAAAGCGTTCCGCCTTCCAGACGCGTGACAGGCATTTGGCCGAATAGGTCTCTATGCCTTCATCACTCTTGTCCTGGTAGTAGACAGACAAGGCCTGCGCCAGATAGCCCACATCGGAGGCCGCCAGATTCAGCCCCTTGGCCCCCGTGGGTGGCACGATATGGGCCGCATCTCCGGCCAGAAACATACGACCAAAGCGCATGGGCTCGGTCACAAAGCTGCGCAGTGGCGCAATGCTTTTCTCCAGCGCAGGGCCTGTGACCAAACGCTCGGCAGCCTCGGGATCCAGGCGCCGCCGCAGCTCTGCCCAAAAGGCCGCATCGCTCCAGTCCTCTGGCTTGTCCGTCAGCGGCACCTGCAGGTAGTAGCGACTGCGGGTCTGGCTGCGTTGGCTGCACAAGGCAAAGCCGCGTTCGGTGTGGGCGTAGATCAGCTCCTCGGATACCGGTGGCGTGTCCGACAACAGTCCCAACCATCCGAATGGATAGCGCTTTTCAAAGCAGCGCATACGGTCCTTTGGCACGCTGGCCCGGCACACGCCGTGAAATCCGTCGCAGCCGGCAATAAAGTCACAGGCAATCTCCTGCACCTCACCGTCTTTTTCATAGCGCACGCGAGGATGCTCCCCCTCAAAATCCATGGGCTGCACATTCACGGCCTCATAGACTGTGGTCAGCCCCAGGTCGGCACGCGCCTGCATCAGATCCCGCGTGACCTCGGTTTGACCATAGACCGTGACGCACTTACCTCCCGTGAGGCTGTGCAAATCGATGCGATGGCGCTTGCCTCCAAACAGCAGCTCTATGCCCTCATGCGGCAGACCTTCGGCACGCAGTCGCGCATCCGCCCCCGCCTCGGCCAGCAGATCGACCGCCACCTGCTCCAACACACCTGCGCGGATACGGCCCAGCACATAAGCTGCGCTGCACCGTTCCAAAATGATGTTGTCAATACCGGCCTTGTGCAGCAACTGTCCCAGCAACAGGCCGGCAGGCCCTGCGCCAATGATGACCACTTGGGTTCGCATCTGTGTCTCCTCTCACATCGATAGCAAGCAATGCGCTCTGTGACTCGCTCACTGCCTTAGCTGCTGCTCCAATGCATGCAGCACCTGGTAGCAGGGCAGGACCTGGGCCACACTGGCCTGGGGCGAACGCCCCTCGCGTATGGCAGCAAAAAACTCGCGGTCCTGCAGCTCTATGCCATTCATGGACACTGCCACTCCAGAGACATCGACCTTGTCTTCCTTGCCCTCCTTGGTCGAACGCACCAGATCGTCATAGCGGGCGATATAGGTGCCGCTGTCGCCGATGTAGCGGAAAAAGGTGCCCAGCGGCCCCTCGTTGTTGAACGACAGACTCAGGGTGCAGATGGCACCATTGCCGGCCTGCAGCTGGATGCTCATGTCCATGGCAATGCCCAGCTGGCGGTGGATGGGGCCTTGAATGGCATGGGCACGCACCACGGGGCTACCGGTCTGCCAGGCGAACAGGTCCACGGTATGGGCCGCGTGGTGCCACAGCAGGTGGTCGGTCCAGCTGCGCGGCTGGCCCAGGGCATTCATATTCGTGCGGCGGAAAAAATAGGTCTGCACATCCATTTGCTGGATGTGAAAGCGGCCGTCCGCGATGTTCTGATGCAGCCACTGGTGGCTGGGGTTGAAGCGGCGCGTATGACCGCACATGGCCACCAGGCCGGTTTGCTTTTGCAGCGCCACCACGGCCTCGGCCTGCTCCAGGCTGTCGGCCAGCGGAATCTCCACCTGCACATGCTTGCCGGCCTGCATGCACTGCAGGGCCTGGGCCGCATGCAACTGGGTGGGCGTGCACAAAATGACCGCGTCCACCTCGGCCAGCGCCAGGCTGTCGGCCAGATCCGTGCTGACATGGCCTATGCCGTATTTTGCGGCCACGGCGCGGGTGGGCTCCAGCTCGCGGCCAACCAAGGACACCACTTCCACACCGGCTATGTTTTGTATCCCGTCCAAATGCTTGATGCCGAAGGCACCAGCGCCCGCCAGGGCGACCTTGATGTTTTTTGTGGACATGGTCATGGGTTCTCCAAAATCAGATGGCCTACGGCCGTGTTGGAAGCGGGTACGTGGTAGAAGCGGTGCACCAGCTTGGGCATGGCACCGCGCGAGCCATCCGACATTGCACCGCGTGCGCAATCGGACATCGCACCACGCGAGCAATCGGACATCGCACCACGCGCGATGAGCCACATCACCAGCTCTATGCCTTCGGAGCCGGCCTCGCGCACATAGTCGATATGGGGCATGCGGGCCAGGTTTTCGGGGTCGGCTATCAGGCGATCCAGAAAACGGTTGTCCCATTCTTTGTTGATCAGCCCGGCGCGCGCGCCCTGCAGCTGGTGGCTCATGCCGCCCGTGCCCCAGATCTGCACTTTGAGGTCCTGGTCATAGCTTTCCACCGCACGGCCAATGGCACGCCCCAGCTTGAAGCAGCGCTGGCCCGAGGGCACGGGGTACTGCAGCACATTGACGGCCAAGGGAATCACCGGGCAAGGCCAGGCGCCGTGCACGGGGTCTTGCTCGCCGCACAGCAGCGACAAGGGCACGGTGAGGCCATGGTCCACGTCCATCTTGTTGATAATGGTCAGGTCAAAGTCCTGCTGGATCACGCTGTGCGCGATATGCGCCGCCAGCTCGGGGTGGCCCTGCACCTTGGGCACGGGGCGCGGGCCCCAGCCCTCGTCGGCGGGCAGGTACTCGGCCGCCGTACCAATGGCAAAGGTGGGTATGCAGTCCAGGCTGAAGGCCGTGGCATGGTCGTTGTAGACCAGAAAAATCACATCAGGCGAATGCTCCTTCATCCATTGCCTGGAGAAGTCATAGCCTGCAAACAGCGGCTGCCAATAAGGCTCCCGGGTCTTGCCCAGGTCCATGGCCGCACCGATGGCGGGCACATGGGAGGTGTAGACAGAGGCGGTGATGCGGGCCATGGCTTAGTCCTTGTGCGCTTCTTGCGCTTTCACACCGGCAGCGCCGGCATCGCCCGAAGGCCCTGCCTGGTGCTGGGCATCGCCTTCCTCGCCCACATAGCGGTTGCCCTCGGGCGAGCGCCCCCCGGCGACCATCATGGCGCGGTAGGCTTCCTCGCTCATGCCGGTCATGGAGCCTGCCATTTGCTGAAAGCTTTTGCCATCCGTGGCACCGATCTTGGCCAGAAAGTAGATATTCCCACCCAGCTGCAAACAGCGGTTCAGATCGCGTACCAGCACGGCCTGTTTCTGCGCCTCGCTCATGGCCCAGGCATCGAGGTAGGCGCGCTCATCCTGCTTGAAGCGCTGGCGGTTTTCGGCCCGCATCAGCGACATGCAGAACTGGTTGAGCCAATAGCCTTTGCGCGACTGATCGGCATCAAAAACAATGGTGCCGGGCACGTCCAGATAAGGTTTGTCCAATGCCATGCTGTCTCCTTGTCAACTCTTTTCGTTTTCTCCAGAGGGCGCCAAGCCAGGTACACAGCGCGCAAAACGGGCGCAGCCCAACGTCAGAGACACCGCGCAAGGGCCGCCCCGCCGCGCTGGTGTCGCCGGCTGCCCGTATGCCCCCCTGGGGGGAAGGCGCCGCAGGCGACTCAGGGGGGGCAAAATTCCTCCGGCCAATACAAGCGCATGGGGTTGTCCACCAGCAGCTTGCGCTGCAGCTCGGCCGTGGGTGCGATATGGGGGATGACGTCGACCAGCAGTCCGTCATCGGGCATGTGCTGCCGGAGGTTGGGGTGAGGCCAGTCCGTGCCCCACAGCACGCGCTCGGGAAACTCCTGGATCACACGACGGGCAAAGGGCTGGACATCGCGGTAAGCGCCCTGCTCCAACGGTTGGCCCGGCAGCGCCGCTGGGCCGGTGAGGGACAGGCGCTCGGGGCAGCTGAGCTTGCTCCAGATGTTGGGATGCTCGCGCATCAACTGGAGAAACAACGCGAACTCCGCACTGTCCACGCCCTGGGCCACGTCCGGGCGGCCCATGTGGTCCACCACCACGGTGGTGGGCAAACGGGTGAAAAAGTCCCAGAGCTCGGGCAGGTCTGCGGCCTCGAAATACACCACCACATGCCAGCCCAACTGGGCGATGCGGCCGGCAATCTCCAGCAGCTCATCCTTGGGCGTGAAGTCCACCAAACGCTTGACGAAGTTAAAGCGCACGCCGCGCACGCCGGCAGCGTGCAGGTCTTGCAGCTCCCCGTCCGTGACGCTGCGGCGCACCGTGGCCACGCCACGCGCCCGGCCCGCGCTGGCCCGGCAGGCATCAACCATGGCGCGGTTGTCTGCGCCATGGCAGGTGGCTTGCACAATCACATTGCGGGCAAAACCCAGGTGGTCGCGCAGCGCAAACAGCTGGGCCTTACCGGCGTCGCAAGGCGTGTATTTGCGCTCGGGCGCAAACGGAAACTCGTCGCCGGGCCCAAACACATGGCAATGGGCATCGACCGCGCCTGCGGGCAGCTGAAAGCGCGGTGTGGAGGGGCCTTGATACCAGTCCAGCCAGCCCGGTGTTTTTTCGAAGGCACTCATAAACTGCCCCTCAATCTATGTAGTGCAGGCCGGCCTGGGCCAAAGGTTCCCGCATCTGGTACATGTCCAGCCCCAGCACGCCACTGGCCAGCCTGGCGCGTTTTTCCGTCTCCAGGCGCTCGCGTTTTTGCGCCGCCTCCAGCACCTGGACCGCACGGGCGGCGGGCACGCAGACCACACCGTCGTCATCGGCCACGATCACATCGCCGGGCTGCACCAGTTGGCCCGCACACACCACGGGAATGTTGACCGAGCCCAGCGTGGCCTTGATGCAGCCCTTGGCAGAGATGGCCTTGCTCCACACGGCAAAGCCCATGTCCTGCAGCGTTTTCACATCGCGCACGCCGGCATCGATGACCAGAGCCCGGGCTCCCCGGGCCTGGAAGCTGGTGGCCAGCAGGTCGCCAAAATAGCCATCCGTGCATGCGCTGGTGACGGCAGCCACCACGATGTCACCGGGCTGAATCTGCTCGGCCACCACATGCAGCATCCAGTTGTCACCGGGCTGCAGCAGCACCGTGACGGCCGTGCCCGACACCTGTGCCCCCGGGTAAACCGGCCGCATAGAAGGCTGGAGCAGGCCAACGCGCCCCTGCGCCTCATGCACCGTGGCCGTGCCCAGGGCTGCCAGCCCATCGGCGGCAGCGCGATCGGCACGCAGAATGTGGCGGTAAACGACTCCGAGTTCGTACATTGCGATTCCTCTTGAGACCATGTTTCCCAAAAAACATGAGCATTCAGCGCTTTGGTTTCAAAGGTTTCCGTATGAAATTCATTGAAAACCCAATCCCCTCAAGCGCTGACAGCTCCTTTTTTCTTAGAGCCCTCTGGCCTTGAGCGCACTGTCCAGCCGCGTGAACACACGGCGTGCATTGCCTTCATAGACCATGTGCCGCTCCGCGTCCGTGAGATTTGGTGTGGCCGCGATAAAGCGCTTGGTATCGTCGTAGTGGTGGCCGGTTTGCGGGTCTATGCCGCGCACGGCGCCAATCATTTCGCTGGCAAACAGAATGTTTTTCACCGGGATCACCTCGGTCAGCAGATTGATGCCGCTTTGGTGGTAGACGCAGGTGTCAAAAAAGATGTTGTGCAGCAGGTGCTCTTCCAGCAGCGGCTTTTTCAGCTCCTGGGCCAGGCCGCGAAACCGCCCCCAGTGGTAGGGCACGGCACCACCGCCGTGGGGAATCAAAAACTTGAGCGTGGGAAAGTCCTGGAACAGCTCGCTGTTCAGACACTGCATAAAGGCCGTGGTGTCGGCATTCAGATAGTGGGCGCCCGTGGTGTGAAAACAGGTGTTGCAGCTGGTGGAGACATGGACCATGGCGGGGATGTCGTACTCCACCATTTTTTCGTAGAGCGGGTACCAGCTGCGATCGGACAGCGGCGGCGCGCTCCAGTGGCCGCCCGAGGGATCGGGGTTGAGATTGATGCCCACGTTGCCGTACTGCTCCACGCATTTCACCAGCTCGGGGATGCAGGTCTTGGGCTCCACGCCCGGCGACTGGGGCAGCATGGCTGCGGGGATGAAATGATCGGGAAACAGCTGGCTGACGCGAAAGCACAGTTCGTTGCAGATCGCGGCCCAGGTGCTGGATGTCTCAAAGTCCCCGATGTGGTGGGCCATAAAGCTGGCGCGCGGGCTGAAGACGGTCAGGTCTGCACCGCGCTGGCGCATCAGCCGGAGCTGGTTGGCCTCTATGCTCTCGCGGATCTCGTCGTCGCTGATGCGCAAATCGCTGGCCCTGGGCGCCTGGCCAGGGTTCTGCAGGCCCGCAATCTGCAGCGCACGCCAGGCCCCCAGCGCTGCAGGCGCCGTGGTGTAGTGGCCGTGGACATCGATGATCATGACAGGCCCTCCGATGCGGGAGCGTGGGAGACATCAGCCGGCCCCTGCACGCTCGGCGCGGACTGCGGCCGGGGCGCGGCAAGCTGTTTGACGATCAAGGCCGCCATGGCAATCAAGCCTGGCACGGCCACCACGGCAAAAATGCTGCTGAAATCCAGCTGCCGCGCCGTGAGCTCGGCCACCAAAAAAGAACCCGCAATCCCGCCAAAGCGGCCCATGCCCAGCATCCAGGCCACGCCGGTGGCCCGGCCGCTGGTGGGATAGAAAGTCGCGGCCAGCGCCGGCATGGAGGATTGGGCCGTGTTCATCAGCGTGCCGGCCACCAGCACCGCCAGCACCAGCCAGCCCAGGTGGCCCACCTCCTGGCCTATCCACCAGATGGATGCGGCCGTCAGCGCATAGCCAATGGCGATGATGCGGTTGGCGTTGAAGCGGTCCATCAGCCAGCCAAAGAACACCGCGCCCACGCCCCCCAGCGGGAACAGGGCCGCCACCAAGGTACTGGTGCGCGTATCCAGGCCGGCGTCCTTGAGCAGCAGCGGCATCCAGTTGACCAGGGCATAGAAAATCACCAGCCCCATGAAATAGGCCAGCCACAGCATGACCGAACCCAGCCAGTAAGACCGGGACAGCACCACGGCCAGGCCGCTTTGGCCATCGGCCACGGGCTTGCTTTCCGTCATGGTGAAGCGGCGCACGCCCGCCAGCGAGGCCCCTGTCATGCGCTGCAACACCTGGCGAATCTGCTCGCTCGGGTACTGCCTGGCCACCATATGGCGCACCGACTCTGGCAGCAGAAAGCATAGCCCCAACACCAGCAGCAAGGGCGCAACCCCGCCCAGCAGCAGCACGCTGCGCCAACCCCACAGCGGAATCATCCAGGCCGCCAGAAAGCCGCCAAAGGCCGCGCCCAACGGAAAGCCGCAGAACATGGCATTGGTGATGGTGGAGCGGCGCGCATCCGGGCAGTACTCGCTCATCAAGGTCACGGCATTGGGCATGGCCGCCCCCAGGCCCAGGCCGGTGACAAAGCGCAGCGCTGTGAGGGTGTGCAAATCCTGGGCGAAGGCAGAGCCCAGGCAGGCCAGGCCAAAAAGGCCACAGGCGCCCTCCAGCACCCGCTTGCGGCCCAAGCGGTCTGCCAGCGGACCGGACAGCAACGCGCCCCCTGCCAGTCCGAACAGCGCGGCGCTGAGCACCGGGGCCAGGGCCGGCTTGCTCACGCCCCACTCGGCCATCAGCGACGGTGCGATATAGCCTATGGCTGCCGTATCAAAACCGTCGAGCAGGACAATGCCAAAGCACAGGGCAAAAATCAGCCACTGATAGCCCGAAAACCGGTGCTCGTTGAGCACGGTCTGCACATCGACGGCCTCATCCTGAGGCGAGGTGCTTGCAGCAGATACTGGCATGGCAGCGCTCCTTGGTTTCCGGTGGTGGTGGTGATGCTTGTTGTGGTGATGGTGCTTCACATCAAGCCGCTTGCTGGCCGCTCCACACTGCGTGCGGCACCATGACCTCGCCCCGCATCAACAAGCGGGCGGTACGCAGCAGCGCGGCAGACCCTGGCACTGCCGAATCTGCCGCAGCGCCTTGCAGCGTGACGCTGAACTCTCCGCTCGGGTGCTCGACCGACACTGTGGTCCGGCCCTCGGCCTCCTGGCCTGGCGGCAGCTGCGCCACATCGGCACAGACCGTGCCGGGCAGCTTGACGGCGGTGGCCACCGTCACCGCCGCCAGCACACCTATGGCCTCGTGACAGACATGGGGAATAAAGCTGCGTGTGGCTATGCTGCCGCCACGCTGGGGGGCGGCAATCAAGGTCATCTTGGGGTAGTTGCGGGTGCTGACATCGCCCAGCCCCATGGTCTTGGCAACATGCAGGCGCAGCGCTTCGATGCGCTGCTTCAGCCCCGTGTCGGCATTGAGTGCGGCCACGCTCTCCTGGCCCGTCACCCCCAGATCAGCGGCCTTGAAGATCACCAGGGGCATGCCGTTGTCTATGCAAGTCACCTCCAGCGAGAAGGGGGCAAAGCCCTCCCCTGTGACCGTGACCGTATCCCTGGGCTGCCCCGTGGGCAGCAGGCTGGCACAGACCGAGCCTGCGGTGTCGAGAAACGCAATCTCTATGGGTGCAGCCCCGCCCGGCACGCCGTCGATGTGGGTGCTACCCTCGTACTCCACCAGGCCCTCCGGCGTGGCCAGTGTGATGTCGGCCGCCATGCCGGTGTTCAGCGTCAGCACACGAAATGTGCTGCGCTCGCCCTGGGGCTGCACCATGCCCGACTCCAGCGCAAAAGGCACAACGGCGGCCAGCATATTGCCGCAGTTGGGCGTGGTGTCTACCGTGTCCTGGCTGGGCTGCAGCTGGGCAAACAAAAACTCCAGATCCATGCCCTCACGGCTGGAGCGTGACACCAGGCCCACCTTGCTGGTCAGCGGGTGGGCGCCGCCCAGGCCATCGATCTGGCGTACATCGGGCGAGCCCATGGCCGCCAGCAGCACGCGGTCGCGCAGGCTCTGTTGCTGCGGTACATCCTCGGCCCGCAGAAACAGCCCCTTGGAGGTGCCGCCCCGCATCCACATAGCGGGAATCGCTGTCTGGCGCATGGTGCTGTGCTCCGGAGATTCCATGCACCCATTCTGTGCGGCCCAGACACATAACGCTACGGCATTGCTCATCTATCAGATATGCTGGAAACAGATACCAGGAACCGCCATGAACCTGCAGCAATTGGAGACTTTTGTCCGTGTGGCCGAGCACCGCAGCTTTAGCAAGGCGGCGAACCTGCTGCACATTGCCCAGCCGGCGCTGAGCCGCCAGGTGCGTGCGCTGGAGACGGAGCTGCGCGAGACCTTGCTGCTGCGCACCGGCCGTGGGGTGGAGCTGACCGAGGCCGGCCAGCGCCTGCTGGTGCATGCCCATGGCATCTTGCAGCAGGTGGACTGGGCCAAGGCCGATTTGCACAGCCAGCGCGGCGAGCCCGTGGGCCAGATCGTAGTGGGCCTCCCCCCCAGCCTGGCACGGCGGCTGACACTGCCCTTGATTGACAGCTTCAGCAAGCAAATGCCCAAGGCCCATCTGGTGATTGCCGAGGGGTTTTCCGTGAATATTGCCGAGTGGCTGAGTACCGGGCGCATGGACCTGGGCCTGGTCTACAGCCCCGAGGCCCAGCCCGATCTGGAGATCACACCCGTGCTGGGCGAGCGCATGCACCTGATTGCCCCGGCCTCCGCCCTGCCGCGCAATGCCGAGGTGGCATTCGCCGAGTTGCCGCGCTTTGCGCTGATCATGCCGCCGCGTGGCCAGATCTTTCGCAAGCTGATGGAGGCCCAGGCGGCCCTGCTGCAGGTCAAGCTGAATGTGGTGTGGGAAGTCTCCAGCGTGCCGGCCATTTTGGACCTGGTGCGCGGCGGCTATGGCTATGCCGCGCTGACCGGCAGCGCCCTGCGCGCCCATGCCCCCGAGCAGGGGCTGAGCCAGCACCCCATCATTCAGCCCCATGTGGACTGCAGGCTGTGCCTGGTGCAGTCCGCCAAGAAAAGAAACACACCGCTGTTGCAGCGCAGCCGCGAGATCTTGCAGCGCATTAGCCGGGAGGTTTGCGGGCGCAGCGGCTCTGCTGCCTGAATTTCCCGCATAGGAGCTACCCAGAAGAGAGCATGTGGTGCAGATTCAGTCTGATTTGCAGATGCTTATCACCTGATTAGATATTTATCTCAGGCACTGCTGTGAAGTGATGTTCCGAAGCCGGGGCGAGACCCGGCCTCAGAACGTCATGTCTGCGCAGCAGTGCAATTCGTCGTGAGGCTTCATCTGAGGCATGTGGCCAATCCGGGCTTATCAGCCTGAAAACCAACATCCACCGGCAGCGACCACTCTCTTTTTCAAAGCCCTCAATCCAACCGAATCGAAGGCCGCAGCCGCGAATTCATCATGTCCACCAACCACAGAAAGCCGCCGCGCCAGAAGCCGTAGAGCCTTGCCTGGTGGGAGCGGTACAGCCACAGATGGCTGAGCATGGCCAGGCGGCCGCGTATGGTGCCGCCATTGAACAGGCCGAACTTGCCCAGCGAGCCATAGGCATCGTAATTGGCCAGCGACACCAGAGCGCCCATGTCGCGGTAGGCAAAGCTGTGGCTCGGCGCCTCGGCCCCCCGCAGCAAGCGGGGCAGGTGGGCAATCAAATAACGCGCCTGCTGGTGGGCCACCTGGGCCGTGGGCGGCAGGGGCTGCTCCTGGCCGGGCAGGGTAAAGCTGGCGCAATCGCCCACGGCATAGATGTCGGGGTCATCGGTCTGCAAATGGCCGTTGACGATGAGCTGGTGGCCGCGCGTGGTCTGCAGGCCCAGGCGCGAGAGGAATTCCGGGGCCTTCACGCCGGCAGCCCATACGCGCAGGCCCGCCTTGACCAGCTCGCCCTCGCCCAGCACCAGGCCCTCTTCCGTCGCCTCGCGCACGCGCTCGTTGACGCGCACCGTCACGCCCAGGGCCTCCAGCCGACGCTGGGTAGCGGCCGAGATGTCTTCGGTAAAGCTGGGCAGCAGGCGCGGGCCGGCCTCCACCAGCACAATGCCAAAACGTGCGGCCTCGCCAATGGCCCCGTAGGCGCGGGCGCTTTCGGCCAGTTGCACCAGCTCGGCCGCCAACTCCACACCGGTGGCGCCGCCGCCCACAATCGCCACCTGCAAGCCCTCGCCCTGGGTCATGCTGCGCACCATGCGCAGGCGAATCTCGTGGTTGAAGGCATCGGCCTTGCGGCGCGAGTCGATCATGAAGCAGTGCTCCAGCACCCCGGGCGTGCCAAAGTCGTTTGCACCGCTGCCAATGGCCAGCACCAGCTTGTCGTAGGGCAGGCGCCGGCCCGGCACCACTTCGCGGCCGTCGGGCGCGTGGATGGGAGCCAGCAGCAGCTCCTTGGCGCTGCGGTCCAGCCCGCACATTTCACCGGGCTGGTAGGCAAAGCCCGCATCGGCCGCCTGGGCCAGGTAGGTGGTTTGCTGCTGGGCTAGGTCGCGGGTGCCGGCGGCAATGGTGTGCAGCATGGGTTTCCAGACATGGGCAGAGTCGCTGTCGATCAGCGTGACGCTGGCAATCTGCGCATCGCGGCGCTTGCCCAGGGCGGAGGCAATCTCCAGGCCCGCCACGCCGCCACCCACCACGACGATACGGGCCGGCCGGTTTGCTGTTGTGCGCTCTTCGCCCATGGAGACATCCTTTGCAATGCTGTGATCGGGGGTAATTCGTGCGGAAGAAATGGCGACAGGGCCGGCAGCGGCCATCGGATTCTCCCCCCGCCGCCAGCCACCAGCCCTGTGCACAAGCCGTGCATTCTGCAACAAATTTAATAGCAACAAAACCAGTAATGACAAGGCTTTGAATGGTGTTTTATATCTAATAGAAGACTGATACCAGCAGGCCTGCGATGGCCTTTTGTGCTCCGGCAATCCCTTCTTGCAGCACTCCTTCACCGCCCCGTAGAGCAAAGCGCAGGCCAGCGTCCGATAATGGGAAGCATCCGCAGCCCTTGGCTTGCAGCCACTTCATACCCACCATGCGCAAACGCCTCCCTCCCATTCACGATGCAGCGGCCATTGCCCAGTCCCGCGAAGCCGGCATGCTGGCCGCCCGTGTGCTGGAAATGCTCACCCCCCATGTGCAGCCCGGTGTCACCACCGAACAGCTGGATGCGCTGTGCCACGACTTCATCGTGGGCGAGCTGAAATGCATACCTGCCAACATCGGCTACCACGGCTTTCCCAAGACGGTGTGCACCTCGGTCAACCATGTGGTGTGCCACGGCATCCCCTCGCACAAGGAAGTGCTCAGGGACGGTGACATCGTCAACGTGGACGTGGCGGTGATCAAAAACGGCTGGTATGGCGACACCAGCCGCATGTACACCGTGGGCCAGGTCGCACCGCTGGCGCGTCGGCTGATAGACACCACCTACGAAGCCATGGTGGCCGGCATACGTGTTGTCAAGCCCGGCGCCACGCTGGGTGATATAGGCCATGCCATCCAGACCGTGGCACAGCGCCAGGGTTTCTCCATCGTGCGCGACTACTGCGGCCACGGCATTGGCCAGACCTACCACGACGAGCCCCAGGTGCTGCACTACGGCCAGCGCGGCCAGGGCATGGCGCTGCAAGAGGGCATGATCTTCACCATCGAGCCCATGGTGAATGTGGGCAAGCCCACCACCAAGGAGCTGGATGATGGCTGGACCGTCATCACCCGCGACAAATCGCTGTCTGCCCAGTGGGAGCATATGGTGCTGGTCACCGCCAACGGCTACGAGGTGCTCACCCCCTGGCCCGAAGGCACGGGCGCCTACCCTGCTCCCTGAGCCCAGGCTTCACCCCATGGGCAATTACGGTTTCCTGGCGATTGCCATCGCCTGCGAGGTGGTGGCCACCTCGCTGCTCAAAAGCACAGAGGGCTTTTCACGCCTGTGGCCCAGCCTGGCCGTGGGCCTGGGCTATGTGCTGTCGTTTTACTTTCTGTCGCTGACGCTGCGCACCATCCCCACCGGCGTGGCCTATGCCATCTGGTCGGGCGCCGGCATTGTGCTGGTCTCGGGCATTGCCTGGGTGTTTCTCAACCAGAAGCTGGATGCTGCTGCATTGATCGGTATGGGATTGATACTCGCCGGCGTGCTGGTGATCAATCTGTTCTCCAAAACCGCGGGGCATTGAAAACACCCCCTGAGCCGCTACGCGTCTTCCCCCTCTCTGGCGCTACGCGCTGGAGGGGGACGGCACCAGCGCGGCGGGGCGGCCCTTGCGCGGTGCCCTGACGTCGACTGCGCCAGTTTTATGCGACTGTCGCCTGATGCTTGGAGCTGGCTGTATGCCTGCCATCCCCATGGGCACGGCGCGCATATGCCTTGGGCGAGATGCCGGCCGGAGCGGGGCCAGGCACAGCAGCGGGCCCCGAATCCCACCCCACAACGGTCAGACAGCGCTTGAGGCGCGACGCGTGCCCGCCGACAGTATGCCGATACGGCAAGGGCGCGCAACAAAGCATCAAGCGCTGTATGACCGCCTTCAAAACAAGCCCTACGAAGCCGCCAGGCTTCGCGTCCAACACAAAGGTTTTTCAAAAGCCTTTCAATTGCCCCCACTCGGAAAACTCGGCGCGGGTGGCGCGCATGGTGTTGATGGGGGCGGTTTTGTCTTCATACCCCAGGGCAATGCCAAAGGCCACCAGATAGCCCTCGGGCACCTCGATATGCTGCTTGATCACGCTGTCGTAGCGGCGCCAGAAGCCCTGGGGGCAGGTGGCCAGGCCCTCTTCGGTGGCGCGCAGCATGAAGGACTGGAGGTAGATGCCCAGGTCCATCCACTGCACCGGGCCCATGCGCTGCTCGGTGAACATGATCAGGCCTACGGGTGCACCAAAGAAGCGGGCGTTCTTGGCCAGCTGCTGCAGGCGGCCCGCCTTGTCTTCGCGCGGGATGTTGATGCTTTGGTACAGCTCTTCGCCATTGGCAAAGCGGCGGGTGCGGTAGGGCTCCCACAGATTGGGGGGATAGGAGAGGTATTGGGGATTTTCTTCCCCCGGTGCCTGGGCCACATCGGCCAGCATGGCTGCCAGGGGCGCACCGGTGATGGCGGCTACGCGCCAGGGCTGCATATTGCCGCCGGATGCGGCCTGTGCGGCATCTTGCATCAGGCGCTGCACCAGCTCGACCTGGGGCACTTGTTCGGTAAAGGCGCGCACCGAACGGCGTTCGCGCAGGGCTTGGTTCACGTCCATGGGAAGAAAGTCCTGTGTGTCAAAAGAGGAGGAAAACCGCAAGCGTACAAGAGCAGCGGCCCGATCAGGGCCGCCTAGGTGACGCAGAAATTGGCGCTGAAGTGGGCGCGCAGCTTCAGCCTGGCGCCAGCAGCGCCCGCCCAGAGCGGCGCTTACTTGCCCAGGATCTGCTTGATCTTGTCGCTCTCGAAATGCTGGCCGCGCTCGTCCTTGGCCGGCACGCAGTCACGCGCAGACAGCTGCTCGGAGAGCTTTTCCACCACCACCCACAGCTTGGCCAGTTGCTCTTCATGGCAGGCCGCGCCATCGACCAGGCCACGCATGGCCTGGGACAGCGGGTCGTCCTCCTGCGTCACGCCATAGGCCGTGAAAGGCCCTTCCTGACCCGAGCAGGGCGAAACAATGGCGGCCGGGCGCATGGGCTGGGCCGGCGCGCTGCTGGCAGACGGGCCGGCAGGCATCTCGCCAGCCTCGGTCACATCGGCGCTGCTGCCTTCCTTGGACGGGATGATGCGCGCCGGAATGCCCACGGCCGTGGCACCTGCGGGCACGGGCTTGATGACTACGGCATTGCTGCCTATTTTTGCGTTGTCACCCACCTCAAAGCCGCCCAGCACCTTGGCGCCGGCGGAGACCACCACGTTCTGGCCCAGCGTGGGGTGGCGCTTGGCACCTTTGTACAGCGAGGTGCCGCCCAGGGTGACACCGTGGTAGATGGTGCAGCCATCGCCCACCACGGCGGTCTCGCCGATGACAACGCCCATGCCGTGGTCTATGAACACCCGCTGGCCAATCACCGCCCCGGGGTGGATCTCGATACCCGTGAGCCAGCGGCCCATGTGGGAGATAAAACGCCCCAGCCATTTGAAGCCATGCGTCCAGCACCAGTGCGCCGGGCGCTGCAGCCAGATGGCATGCAGGCCGGGGTAACAGGTGATGACCTCCCAGGTGCTGCGGGCCGCTGGGTCGCGGTCGAGGATGCACTGGATGTCGGAGCGCAGGCGGGAAAGCATCAGGCGTAACAAAGTAGAGACAAGGCTCGCCAGTCTAGCGATTTGCGGGCTGACTCATCAGCATGCGTTTGGCGACACCGCGCAGGATGTGGATTTCCTCCTGCGTCAGCTGGGCGCGGTTGAACATCTGGTTCAGGCGTGGCATCAGCTTTTTGGGCGCGGCCGGGTCCAGAAAGCCGATATGCGTCAGCGCCTCTTCCCAGTGCGTGAGCATGCCGCCCACCTGGGCCACATCGGCACGCAAGGGCTCGGGCGTATGTTCCTCCACGGGGAAGCCGCCCAGGGCCTGGCGCCATTCATAGGCCACGACCTGGATGGCCGCGCCCAAATTCAGCGAGCCGAACTGGGGGTTGGACGGAATCGATAGCGCCACATCGCAGCGGTAGACATCGTCGTTGCTCATGCCAAAGCGTTCGCAGCCGAAGAGCAGACCAATGCCGGTCTGGTTGCAGGCCGCAGCGGAGTTCGGTGCCAAATCCCCCTCTAACGTAGAGGGGGAGCGCACATCCAGCTCCCCTTTGATGAGCATCTCGAAATGCTGGCGCGGCATGCGCGTGGGCGGGCCAAAGTCGCGCGGCGTCATGGCCGTGGCGCACAAATGGCTGATGCCATCCAGGGCCTCATCCAGCGTCTCCACCACGCGGGCCTTGTCCAGCACATCCAGGGCGCCGCTGGCGCGCTGGATGGTTTCTTCCTTGCGAAGCACATTGGCCCAGCGCGGGCGCACCAGCACCAGCTCGTCAAAGCCCATGGTCTTCATGGCCCGGGCAGCAGCGCCCACATTGCCAGCATGGCTGGTTTCAATCAGTACAAAACGGGTTTTCATCACACTCAATCTCGGTTGTCCTAGGCACTGGGCTTTGCGGGCCGCCCCTCACCCCCACCCTATCCCCTGCGGGGCGAGGGAGTCAGTCAATATGCACAGCGCGCAAGCTGACGCAGAAGGTGGCTGCAGGGGCATCGGCAAAAATCAGCAAAGCCAGTTAGAATCTTTCCCCTATTGTCGCCGCCCGCATCGCCGGACGCGCGCCAGGCACCGAATAGACAGGCTTTGCACTGCGCACCTCGGCTGCCAAAACAAGTTCTTCATCCGCTGCGAGCGGTGCGTCTGCTGGTTGTTTGTCTGAGAAATATGGGCTACGGTTTGCGTAGCAGTAAAGCAGCGCGCGCCCGTGGCCTAGCCCCCAACGCTTACACAATCTCTATGTCGACCAACCTGCACCCCATGCTCAACGTGGCCATCAAGGCCGCCCGCGCCGCTGGCGCTCTCATCAACCGCGCAGCCCTCGATGTGGAGAACGTGCGCGTAGCGCAAAAGCAGGTCAATGACTTTGTGACCGAGGTGGACCAAGCCTCCGAGCGCACCATCATCGAAACCCTGCTGGGTGCCTATCCCCAGCACGGCATCCTGGCTGAAGAGTCCGGCAAGGAATACGGCAACCCCAATTCCGACCACATCTGGATCATCGATCCCCTGGATGGCACCACCAACTTCATTCACGGCTTCCCCGTGTACTGCGTGAGCATTGCCCTGTCGTACAAGGGCAAGATCGAACACGCCGTGGTGTATGACCCCAGCCGCAATGACTTGTTCACCGCCACCCGTGGCCGTGGCGCCTTCCTGAACGAGCGCCGCATCCGCGTCTCCAAGCGCGCCCAGCTCAAGGACTGCCTGGTCTCCACCGGCTTCCCCTTCCGCCCCGGCGACAATCTGCGTCAGTACCTGCAGATGTTTGCCGACGTGACCGAGCGCGTGGCCGGCGTGCGCCGCCCCGGCTCCGCCGCGCTGGACCTGGCCTATGTGGCCGCCGGCTTTACCGATGGTTTCTTTGAAACTGGCCTGTCCATCTGGGACATCGCCGCCGGCAGCCTGCTGGTGACCGAAGCCGGTGGCCTGGTGGGCAACTTCACCGGCGAGGCCGACTTCCTGGAGCAGCGCGAATGCCTGGCCGGCAATCCCCGCGCCTATGGCCAATTGGTGGGCATTTTGGGCAAGTACAGCAAGTTTGCCGGTGTTGGCGACAAGATGAGCGTGCAAGCCTGCTTGAAGCAAAGCGCCGCCGAGCAGGACGCCGCGGAATAAATCCGCAGCTGCGCAGCGCGCACGGTGTCGACACAAGGAGCCCATGGGCTCCTTGTTTTTTGCCCGCTGCACATGGCTCTCCACCGTTTGCACATATTGGCCTTCGATAATTCCCGATCGGCCCGCAAGCACCGGGTGCTATTGCATGAATCGACATGGCTTCTTTCTTTGAGTTCTTCAGCCAGCACTGGCAGCTGGCCATCGACGGGGTGAGCACACAGGCCGTGGTGCCGGTGGTACAGGCCCTGGACATTGCGCAGGCGGCCGGAGATCCGCGCGAGATCGCCGAAGCCGTATTGATTGCGGCCATCCAGTTGCTGTTGATTGCGGGTGTGATGCGCCCGCTGGAAAGCCTGCTGCCGGCCGAACGCTGGCAGGACCGGCGCCTGACCACAGTGGACCGCAACTTCACACTGCTGATGCTGCTAGGCCTGTTTCCGCTGTTCAGCTTTCTGGTGCTGATGCCGTTTGCGCAGTTACTGGGCGCAGGCCCTGCGACCAGCGAAGCCAGCGGCCTCAAGGCCCTGGTGCCATGGTTTGAAGACCACCCCTATGTGCTGTTTGCCGTGTATTACCTGGTGTATGACTGCGCCTACTACTGGATACACCGCGCCCAGCATGTCCTGCCCTGGTGGTGGGCCATGCACAGCATGCACCACAGCCAGCGCCAGATGAGCTGCTGGACCAATGACCGCAGCAATTACCTGGATGGCATGCTGCAATCCATCATCCTGGCCTGCGTGGCCCTGGCCATGGGCGTAGAGCCCGCGGAGTTCGCGCTGCTGACGCTGCTCAGCGAACTGGTGCAGAACTTCTCGCACGCCAATGTGGCGCTGCGCCTGGGCTGGCTGGGCAAGGTGGGCGAGCGCCTGTTGATAGGCCCGCGTTTTCACCGCAACCACCACATGCTGCGCGATGCCCAGCGGCCCGAGCGCCACAACTGCAACTTTGGCCAGGTCCTGCCCTGGTGGGACCAGCTCTTTGGCACCGCGCTCTACCACGATGAAACCATGCGCCCCACGGGCGTGGGCGACCCTGTGGTGGATGCCGACAACGGCATGGGCGTGATTGCCATGCAGTGGTATACGCTGCAGCGCTTTTGGGGCGCGGTGCGCTGCCGCGCGGGCTGGCGCCTGGGGGATGTATCGTTCAGCGGGCCGGGTTACGCCCCCATTCACGACCAGGACCTGGAGGCACAGGCTTCTTCCTCCTTCGCTTCCCACCCAACGCCACCGCCCCTAGGCAGCAGTCCGGACGCCGGGCAGAAAACAGCCCACTAGACCCATAGCATCAGCTTCGCCCAACAGCCGCCGCCCCCCCTGGTCCGGCGGCTTTTTGCTGGCCGCCACAATTTCCATCGCCAGCGCAGTCAATTGAACTGAATCACGAAGGAGGCGGCAGACTGCATGCTCCCCGGGCGCACGCTGTCGCTGTACCGGTAGTACTCGGCCTGAATGGGAATGCGGGCTCCGCTGCTGCCAATCTTTCCCAACGACACGCTTTCGTTGTCTGCAAAATAGCCATTCACATAATTGGGGGCACTCAGCACAAAACCAAAACCTGAGGCATTACTCCCCTGGCCTTCATTCTGGGTTTTGAAGACCACATTCTTGCCCTGATAAGACGCCATGCCATACATACCATTGATGCGAATGGAGGCTGTCATATCGCCAGAACAGGCTATATCCAGATAATCCTGCGCCTTGGTCTCCTGCTGGGAAAATCCAATCGAAGGAAAATTATCAATGGTGATGGTGGGCAAATCGATGTACAAATCCCGGTTGGTCACTTCGCAACTGGTAATGGCCTTGATATTGAACTTGGCCCGGTAGCTAAAACCACGTTGCTGGTTGGTCGGTGCCATGCGTATCGCCCCCAGATAATGTGCATTATCTCCTCCTTGCCAGTTATAAACCGGCTTGGGATTGTCCACCGCAGCATAAATACGCAGCGTGGAGCCCGTTGGCGTGGTCCACACCCCTTCATGCGGCTTTCTGGTCCCACCCTGGCTGAATGGAACTCCATCCCATTCAAGGGTATAGACATAGTCTGCGCCACCAAAGAAAATATAGAAGGCTTCACGACCATCAATATTTCCATAATAGTTGGCCTTGCGACCATCCGGGCTGGAAAATGCATACAGCAACAGATCAGTTCCCGGATCACAATGGCCCACAGGGGTGTTGACGTTATATTCCCGATTGAAAGGGACCGATCCAATAAAGTCACCGGCCTTGGTATTACCTGTTACATCAAGCACCACCTCAGCCATCATCGTGCCGTGGTTGATACCGCCAGGAGCGCAGTCTGCAAATGCCCTGTGCACCATTCCCAGCGAAAAAAGCAGTATCCAAGGGAAATAGCGAAGCATTTTTCTCATTCCAATTCCTCCTGATTTGGCAGGCATGCTGCATTCACCAGATACAGTCCACCAGCCTTGTTGGCATGCTGAATATCAAAATCCATGCTGCAATGTTTCTCCAGGCCGTCGTGCAGCCAGGACAGTTCCAGCCTGCCCTTTTGGGTGGGCATCACCATATAAACCTGGTTGAAGCCACTGGCCACAGAAACCGTGTCCGTATTCGCGATACGCGCCTTGGCACCTGTGGGAATCTCCTGGTTGTTCACCACAAACAAGGTCTTATGGCCCAGGCGGGTCTCAAAGCGCGACAAGATCAGTGCCCCTTTGGTGGGGAAGAGATTGGTGACAACGTTGTTTTCGATCTCCACATTGTCGGGAATGGTGTCGGTCGACAGCGTCACCGTGTTGCTACGGAAAGCCCCCATGCCCGGAACAATGGCCAAACCCCAGCGATTGGTCTCAATCGATGCCTGATTCTTCACCCGCACATTCTTGGCATCGGGCACCAAGACCAGGGCGTTGGACTCATGCAGTGAACGCGACATCACGGCCCCGTAAGGAGTGACCGTCAGCGCACCTGTTGCACCGAAACCCCAGTTGCGGTTGCCGCCACCGGTATAGGCATAGCTGGCATTCAGGTCACCCATATTGCTGCGGTAGGCGGTGTTCACCCCGCCATAAGCACCCATGCCATGGTTGCCATAGCCTTGATAGGCCCCCCAGGAAAGCTGGTTGTCCATGGCCGTACCACTCAGGCGCACACTCTGGTCCACATCCTGGTTCTGGTCACGGCTGGCCGAATAGCTGACCGAGGTATTGCTTCGGGTCTGGCCCGTCAGCAAGGACAAGGGAATGCTGGCCGTCACAGACACCGAGCTGCCCGTGTTGCCACCAAAGCTCCACTCGTTGCTGTACTTGTTCACATACACGCCATAGGTGATGCTCTTGTACGACCCGTTGTAGCCCAGGCTATAGGAGATCGAGCTCTTGTTATTTTGCTGCTCATAGCGCGACATATTCAGGGACAGCGCCCCCAGGCCATTGGGCAATGTCTGGCTCAGCGCCAGATTGAGCTGGGATTTTTCACGGTCCGAATCCGGCTGCATCACAGCCGAGCGAAAGCGGGCGAATCCATCATTCAGGCTGCGCGAATATGTCATGGACAGCATGGTCGACGTTTCAAAGCCCTTGGCGTAGTTAAGCTTCAAGGCACTGCCCGACTCGGTCCTGCCATCCCACAGCTTATGGGAGGCACGGGTCAGATCGGTGGCCAAGGCCCCCCAGCTACCGAGGTTGGAGCCCACGCCCAACACCACTGCCTTGTAGTTTTGCGAAGCCTGCAAGCCGCTATAGACCGTGTGCTGCTCTGTCAGGCCATAGACCACTTCAAGCTGGTTGACATACTGGTTGGACACCGGCCCGGTGTCTTCTTGCAGGCGCCCGCTGCTGAAGCTGTATTTAAAGCGCCCCTTCTTTTCCATGATGGGAAGGGCCGCATAGGGAACAATCGAGGTCTTCACCACCCCATCAGCCTCACGCAGGCTGACCGTGAGATCGCCCCCCATGCTGGCAGGGTAGTAATCCGTGATTGCATAGGGGCCCGCAGGCACATTCGCCCGGTAAATGATGTTGCCGCTTTGCACCACGGTCAGCAGTGCATCCGTATTGGCAATACCCGAAATTGTTGGCACATAGCTGCGTTCGCTGGCAGAGCGCATTTGCTCGCTGCTTTGCAGCGATATGCCCCGCAGCTTCAGCGAATCAAACATCGACGACGAGGAATAGGTATCGCCCAGCGATACCTCGCTGCGCAAAGACACCAGACTACGCGATGCACTGGTGTTGATATGGTTCCAGCTCAATTGATTGGTCCAGACCGAATAATTTTGCAAGCGCCAGGCCCCGATATTCACGCGAGGCCGCAGATTCAGATACTGGTTGGAGGAGCTATCCTGGGTGGTGTAGGAGGAAAAAGCATAGTTCATGGAAAAGTGGTTGACGCCGTTGTCCCACAGCTTTTCCTGGGCCTTCAACAGGCGCTTTTCATCCACATGAATCTGCGGCACGGTCAGATTCAGCGAACGGTTTTCCCAGTTGACAATAAAGTCCACATAGTCGAGCTTGCTGGAGTCCACACAAGACTGGTCTTCCCAGGCAAACTCCTCGGCATTACCCAGCTTCAACCCCAGCTCGGTCAGCAACTCCTTGCTCAGGCAGGGGATCACCTGGCCTTGGTGCAGCACGAAATCCACTTCGCGCACCATGGCCAGCTTGCGGTTGATGTTCAGCCTGACTTCATAAACACCTGGCAAAAATTCGTTGTCTGCCAGGACCGCAATGCTTTCCTCGGTTTGCTGCGCCTCGCCACCAATGCGCAGCAAATCGGCATGGAAGTACTCTTCTGCAAAAGCATGCTTTGCCATTGCGGCACATGCGAGCAGTACCACCGCTTGCAATTGATGTAATTTGAAATCCAACATCCCCTCCCTCTACCCTATAGGACGGATATAAATACTTATATTTGATTACAAAGATTTTGATATCTTGGTCAGCACCAAACAGCGCACCTGTTAATATTTTTAACTCAGAAATTTTTGCACATTGCGCATACGCCGCCAGGAATCTTCAGATTTTAATCAACACCAACCTCATGATTCAGCGAAACGCCATAATCATTGATGTAGTTCAACCGCACAATGCTTTTCGACTTTAAACTTTCCTTCAGTTCAATGCGTTCCGAGCTATGCGGAGCGATATATCCAGGGTTTTCCAGAACCTGCTCATTCACATAAACACCATTCAGATTTATATATACTGCACTGGGATTTTCCAACACCAGTTGCGTCCCCTCCACCGAGGCTTTTATTTTCTTCACTTCTTCCGCCATCTGCACATCAAGCAGTGCATTGGGGCGGTGAATCAGCTTGATTCTATTGACCAAAGAATAGCGCAGCACATTGGCACCATCCTTGGATGTGGGCTCCACAAATTTTATGTTGATCCAGTACAGAGACTCTCTGTCTGTAGGCTGCACACTGTTGCGAATGATCTGGATGGATTGCTTGGAATCCCCCTTGAGCTTGAATAACGGAGCTACCGCCAGGAAATCCATGCTGTGCTTTCCATTGATGTCTTCTATCCAGGTCTGCACCAGATAATTTTTGCCCCCTTTATTCGCTACCGTGACCTGCTCACTTTTATTGTTTTCCTCATACACCAGGCGCGTGGTTTCCACAGAGAATGCGGCCAAGCTATTACCTATTCCTACACAAGCTGCAGCCATGAAAAACAATATTTTTTTAATCATTCTGTATGCTCTCCTCTGAGTAAGCAAATTCTTGGAACAAAAAAGGGCGGCATATGCCGCCCCGCGAGAGCCCGGTGGACCCGAAAACACGACGCGTGTTATTCGTTTTAATTATAGCTGATCGTATAATTAAAGTTACCATTCGCATCTCCTGGAGTCACGGTATCAGCCAGACTCACATACTTTCCGACCAGTTCGATGGTAGCCTTATTGGTAGATGTGTCGATCGGATAGTTCTGCACCAGCTCAAAGTTCACTGGCTTGCTCATATCAGTCTTTCTGAAGAGCTGAATTCCGACATTGCCTGCAGTGTTAGAACCAGAATCCAGCTGAATCGTGTTGCTGCTTCCCGAAACAGTCGTCGCCTGTATCCGCATCTTCGCCTGACTCTTTCCCTCAGGGCAGTTGGACAATTCAAACTTCACTTGCCCATCCATACCAGCGCCACCAACGAGATCACCCGTTTTGGTGAAATCAGCCACCCCATAAGTCCCCATGCTTACGGTTGCATCCTTTGTACCCGGCTGACCATTGACCAGCACTTCACAGGTCGAAGCGATGATCTTCCCCTTCATATAGACCTTGCCGGTGTTGGTCGATTGAGCGTGGGCCACGCCAGCGGCCAACAGAGCTACACAGATAACGGGCTTCAGAAAATAGGACTTCATGCTGACTCCTTGAAAACTTTAAATGGGAATTTATGCGTATATGTTCTTTGAATATCTTCAAAAAGATGTTTTGAAAACATATTCGTCAAACATTAGCCCTTATGGTATAGATCCACTCAAAGCTCTTCTTTAGGATTTTTCCCAAAACCCAATACAAATTAGAAGTCAATACTCACAAACAAAAAATTAATGCCCCAAAGTTCGAAACAAGATATCCGAGTATTAGGATAAATCCCAAAAAATCAAATCAATTATTACTATGCCGTAATTCAAGCCATCGCCTGGCTTCAACTGGACTTCTTCAAAAAAGTAAGTACCCGCATTTGGCATTCAATTTGAGACCAAACGGTAAGAATAAGTTCTGAAAAATCTGGAAGCAAGGCCTGAATATGGTGTGCTCCAGTCAGGACCGAAACCGGCACGCGAATCGATGCGACAACGCAGCAAACGCGTGAAGAAGCACGGCATGAACGCTTTCGCAGACAAGGCCTTGGTTCGTCGACTGGACATCCTCCAGCAACGCCCCGGTATTGCCATCCGGGATAATGGCCGGCTGATCCCCCACGCGCGCGCAGGCGCTGCGCGTGGCACGGCACATGACGCCCGCCCACCCGGTCCAGGTCAGCGCCTCGTCTTGAGGCCCCAGCTGAGCCCTTCTGGTGAGCGCAAGTCCCCCAAGGAATTCCACTTTGCACAGCCCGGCACCCACCTCTACCGATACCCAGAACGAAAGCCCCAAGCCCGCCGGCTCGCCCTATGACGCGCCGCTATCAGCCCACACGCCCATGATGGCCCAGTATCTGACAATCAAAGCGGACTACCCAGACACCCTGGTGCTCTACCGCATGGGCGACTTCTACGAGCTGTTCTGGGAAGACGCCGAAAAAGCCGCCCGCCTGCTGGACATCACCCAGACCACACGCGGCCAGTCCGCCGGTTTTCCGGTGGCCATGGCCGGCGTGCCGTTTCACGCGCTGGAAAGCTATCTGGGTCGCCTGATCAAGATGGGCGAATCGGTGGCCATTTGCGAACAGGTGGGCGAGGTCGGTGCCAGCAAGGGCCCGGTGGAGCGCAAGGTGGTGCGCGTGGTCACACCCGGCACTATCACCGACAGCGAGCTGCTGAACGACAAGCAAGAGGCCATGCTGCTGGCCCTGCACACCGCAGGCCGCCAGCGCTGCGGCCTGGCCTGGTTGAGCGTGACCCAGGGCCGCATCCACATGGCCGAATGCGGCGCCGACGAACTGGGCGCCTGGCTGGCCCGCATCAACCCCAGCGAGGTGCTGTACAGCGCCGGCGTGACCGAGCGCTTTGAAAAAGGGCTGTATGCCTTGCGCCAATCCGGCAGCCTGGCCGCGCCGCTGACACCCCGGCCCGACTGGCAATTCGACAGCGGCCTGGGCAAGCGCAAGCTGCTGGAGCAACTGGGCAGTGCCAACCTCAACGCCTGGCATGCCGAAGACCTGCCCCTGGCCCATGCCGCCTGCGCCGCGCTGCTGAGCTATGCCGAGCACACCCAGGGCCGCAGCCTCACCCATTTGCACAGCATCCAGGTGCAGCGCGACGACGAGCTCATCGCCCTGCCCCCGGCCACCTGCCGCAATCTGGAGCTGGTCAAGACCCTGCGCGGCGAAGACAGCCCCACCTTGTTCGCCCTGCTGGACACCTGCATGACCGGCATGGGCAGCCGCCTGCTCAAGCACTGGCTGCTGGAGCCTCGCCGCGACCGCAGCCAGGCCCAGGCCCGCTTGCAAGCCACCCAGGTGCTGCGCGGCCAGGGCAGCGGCACAGCGCCCTGGCAAAGCCTGCGCGACGCCATGAAGGGCGTCAGCGATGTGGAACGCATCACCGCCCGCACCGCCCTGCGCCAGGTACGCCCGCGCGAGCTGGTGGCCCTGGGCAAGACGCTACACAAAGCGCAGCAGCTGGCGCTGTCTGGCAATGCGCCTTCCGACTATTTGAACCAGATTTTTGCCGACCTGGTGCCGCCCGAGGGCTGTGCCGAACTGCTGACCCGCGCCATTCAAGAGGAGCCCGCCGCCCTGGTGCGCGACGGCGGCGTGATTGCCACCGGCTTTGATGCCGAGTTGGACGAGCTGCGCGCCATACAGGACAACTGCGACGGCTTTTTGCTGGAGCTGGAAGCCAAGGAAAAACTGCTCACCGGCATTCCCAATCTGCGCGTGCAATTCAACAAGGTGCACGGCTTCTATATCGAGATCACCAACAGCTATCGCGATCAGGTGCCCGAGCGCTACCGCCGCCGCCAGACGCTGAAGAACGCCGAGCGCTACATCACCCCCGAGCTCAAGGCCTTTGAAGACAAGGCCTTGTCCGCCCAGGAGCGCGCGCTGCAACGTGAAAAGCTGTTGTACGAACAGGTGCTGGACCAGTTGCAACCCCATGTGGCCGGCCTCACCCGCGTGGCCCAGGCCCTGGCCGCGCTCGATGTGCTGTGCACCCTGGCCGAGCGCAGCCTGACGCTGCAGTGGTGCGCCCCCGAGTTCACGCAGATTCCCTGCATCGAAATCGAAGCCGGCCGCCACCCCGTGGTGGAGGCACGCATGGCCGAGACCTCCAGCGGCAGCTTCATTCCCAACCACACCCAGCTGGGCAGCAACACCCGCATGCAGATCATCACCGGCCCCAATATGGGCGGTAAGTCGACCTATATGCGCCAGGTGGCCTTGATCGTGCTGCTGGCCAGCATGGGCAGCCATGTGCCGGCCGCACGCTGCTTGCTGGGGCCCATCGACGCCATCCACACCCGCATTGGCGCGGCCGACGACCTGGCCAATGCCCAGTCCACCTTCATGATGGAGATGACCGAGGCCGCGCAGATTCTGCACGCCGCCACACCCCACTCCCTGGTGCTGATGGACGAGATTGGCCGTGGCACCAGCACCTTTGACGGCCTGGCCCTGGCCAGCGGCATTGCCACCCAGTTGCACGACAAAACCAAGGCCTTCACCCTGTTTGCCACCCACTACTTTGAGCTGACCGACCTGCCCGCCAAGGCCAGGGCCGCCATCAATGTGCACGTGGGCGCGGCCGAGGCCGGCACCGACATCGTCTTCCTGCACGAGATCCAGCCCGGCCCCGCCAGCCGCAGCTACGGTATCCACGTGGCCAAGCTGGCCGGCATGCCCGCCGGCGTGCTCAACCACGCCCGCCATGCCCTCACCACACTGGAAGAGCGCGCCAACGAAGACCGCCTGCAGGTGGACCTGTTCCAGGCCCCGCCCACAGCCGACAGCGATCTGGGCGCCAGCCCCATCGATGCGGCACTGGCCCAGATCAACCCCGACGCACTCAGCCCGCGCGAGGCGCTGGAGGCGCTGTATCAGCTGAAAAAGCTGGCGCAACGCACTTGAGCCCTTGGTATGACTCCTTCCCCTTCGGGGGAAGGCAGGGATGGGGGGGGCCCCCTGAACAGCAGCCAGCACCTGGGAGGCATATGCGCCGCAGGCCCCCACCCCAACCCTCCCCCCCAAGAGGAGGGAGTTAAAAGCAGGAGCAACCTGTGCGCTACACAGCTAGATCTCAGATAGTTTTATTTTCCAAAGCCGCCCTATAAAGGCATCAACAGCTCCTGTTTTTACAGCACAACTTTTGAGCATCACACAAAAAAATGCCAGCCCATTTCACCCAGGCTGGCATTTTTATTGGAAGTTTGATGTCGGCCGGAGCGGGCCTCAGCAGCCTAGCTGGCACTGGGTCTCACCCCACAACGCCCAGACAGTGCTTCAGGCGCGGCGCTGGCCCGCAGGCAGTATCGAGATACGGCAAGGGCCAGCAACAAAGCATGAAGCGCTGTATGGGCGCCTCAAAACAAGGCGCAGCCCCAAGCCCAAAAGCAATCACTCATGCCAGCTCACCAGGCCGCTGTAGGCGGTGGCGAGAACGATGATGCCAAAGGCAATCCGATACCAGGCAAACGGCACAAAGCTATGGCTGGAGATATAGCGCAGCAACCAGCGCACGCAAATCCAGGCACTGATAAAGGAAAAGATCAGGCCCACGGCAAACAGCGGGATATCGGCCGCGCTCAGCAGCGCACGCTCCTTGTACAGGCTGTAGACGCCCGCGCCAATCAGCGTGGGAATGGCCAGAAAGAAAGAGAAATCGGTGGCCGCCTTGCGCGACAGGCCCATCAACATGCCGCCAATGATGGTGGAGCCGCTGCGGCTGGTGCCGGGAATCATGGCCAGGCATTGCACCAGGCCGACCTTCAGCGCATCCAGCGCCGTCATATCGTCCACGCTGTGCACCCGCGTGGCCGATGCAGGCCGGCGCTCGGCCCACAAAATAATGAAGCCGCCCAAGATAAAAGTGGTGGCCACCACGGTGGGGGTAAACAAATGCGCCTTGATGAATTTGCCAAAAATCAGCGCCAGCACCACGGCGGGCAAAAAGCCGATCAGCACATTCAGCGCAAATTTTTGCGCCTGGCGGCTGCTGGGCAGGGCCACCACGGTGCTGCGAATCTTTTCCCAATACACCAGCACCACGGCAAAAATGGCGCCGGTCTGGATGGCGATGTCAAAGACCTTGGCCTTCTCGTCGGTAAAGCCCAGCAAAGAGCCCGCCAAAATCAAATGGCCGGTGGAAGAAATGGGCAGGAACTCGGTCAAGCCCTCCACCACGCCCATGATGGCGGCCTTGAGCAGCAATAAGGTGTCCACGGTATGTGCTTGTGAAATGGAAAGCCGGCATTATCCGCCGCCCGCCATGACCGGCTGATGAACAGCGCTGGCGGTCAAGCCTAATTTTCCACCAGCAGTCCCTTTCTCACCTTGCCAAAACCCCAGGGACAAGCACATCACCTGGGCCTACGGCATTTCCCGGTCGCGGGCTGCATTTCGCCCCCTGCTGGCTGCAATTGGTCGCATGGCGCTCGGCACTCAGCTCGCGCCGCCGCACAGTGTGCGCCGCCACGTAGAAACGTGGGGAGGTATGCCATGCAACTGACACCGCTGATTGCTTTTCACTTGGTGTGCGCCCTGGGCGCAACCGCTGTGGGCCCCGTCGCATTCTGGGCGCGCCGCCGTGGTGCGCAGCGCCCGGCATTGCACCGTGCTGCAGGCTATGCATTCGTGCTGCTGATGCTGGGCTCCGCGCTATCAGCCGCGTTCATGCGCGACTTTCATCGGCCCAATGTCGCCGGCTTCACGCCCGTTCACCTGCTGGTCCCCGTCACGCTGGGCAGCCTGGGCTTTTCGTTCTGGCATCTGGCCCATCACCGCATTGACTGGCATCGCCGCATCATGCGCAGGCTGTACTTTGGCGCCTGCCTGGTGGCCGGTGCATTCACCCTGCTTCCGGGCCGTTTGCTGGGCGATTTGCTTTGGCAGCACATGGGTTGAAGTTGCCCCCTTCCTTCTCTGTACAGACCATGCACTTGAGGCCTTCGCACCTCCTGTTCACGCCCTCCAGCTGCAATTCGTCGCACCACACTGGTTCCGTCCCTGCGGCTGCACCACAGTGGCGCCCATTCCATCCACAGGAGCACAAGATGACCCGCGAACGTCTGGCCCGGCAACGTACCCATGCCAAGCTGGGCTGGTGGTGCCATGCCATGCTGTACCTGCTGGTCAATCTGGGCCTGGCTCTGCTGTGCTGGTACCAGGGCCGGCACTGGTTTGTCTATCCGCTGCTTGGCTGGGGCATAGGCCTGCTGGCCCATGGTCTGTCCGTGCTTTTTATGCGCGCCGGCAGCCCCTGGTTTGAGCGCCAGCTTGCACGCGAGCGTGCCAGGCTGCAGGCAAGCGCTGCGCCAATGCAGCAGGACTGACGTAGCATGACAAGTTCCATGCCCTCCACCTCCACTTCGGCACTGCTCTTTCCCCTCCCGCGCCACGCACCCCGGGTGTTTTTGCTATGCCTGGGCATTGCCCTGGTGCGCACCATACTGGTCCCTTCTGACTGGCTGCAAAACCTGTGGGTGTCGCTGGCCATAGGCGTGCCCAGCTGGCTGGTCATCGATGCCGGGCGCCTGTGGCTCAGCCGCGACCAGTCCACGCCCTGGCCCCGCACCTGGCGTGGCCCGGTCCTGGTGCTGGCGGGCATGTGCGTAGGCCTGCTGGTGGGCGATGGGGTGTTGCGCCTGATTGCAGGCCAGAGTTTGCTGAATGTTTCCAACCTCGGCTCCACCCTGGTGCTGGCACTGCTGGCCAATGGCCTGGCCACCTGGATGTTCTACCTGGGTGGCAAGGCCCGCATGCTGGAGATGCAAAAAGCCGCGGCCGAGCGCGATGCCACAGAGGCCAGGCTCAAGCTGCTGGAAAGCCAGCTGGAGCCCCATATGCTGTTCAACACCCTGGCCAATCTGCGCGTGCTGATCGCCACCGACCCGCCACAGGCCCAGGCCATGCTGGACCATTTGAACTGCTATCTGCGTGCCACCTTGGGGGCTTCTCGCCAGCCCTGGCACAGCTTGGAGCAGGAGTTTGCCCGGCTGCAGGACTATCTGGCGCTGATGCAGATCCGCATGGGCCCGCGTCTGAGCTATGCGCTGGAGTTGCCGGCCACGCTGGCAGCCACACCCGTGCCGCCGCTGTTGCTGCAGCCCCTGGTGGAAAACGCCATACGCCATGGGCTGGAGCCCCAGGCTGCGCCCGGGAGCATCGATGTGCAAGCCCGCCAACTGGGAGAGGGAAGCCAAGCCCGGCTGCAACTGCAGGTCTCCGACAATGGCGCCGGCCTGCCGGATGACTTTGCACAAGCCGACACCAGCGCCCGCCACTTTGGCCTGCAGCAGGTGCGCGAACGCCTGGGCACACTGTACGGCGACGCAGCCACTCTGGAATTGAGAGCTGCCGATGCAGGAGGTACCTGCGCCACCATCACTTTTCCCCTGAAAACCGCATGAACCCGCGCGCCCTGATTGCCGAAGACGAGCCCCTGCTGGCCCTTGGCCTGCAGCAAGCACTGGCCCAGGCCTGGCCGCAGCTGGATGCCAGTGCCCTGGCCATGAACGGCATCTCGGCCGTGGAACAAGCCCTGGCGCTGCGGCCCGATGTGCTGTTTTTCGACATCCGCATGCCCGGCCAAAGCGGGCTGGAAGCCGCCGCCGAGCTGGCCGATGCCTGGCCTGGCGACACGCCCTTTCCCGCCCTGGTGTTTGTCACGGCCTACGACGAATACGCGCTACAGGCCTTTGAGGCCCAGGCCCTGGACTATCTGCTCAAGCCCGTGCAGCCAGCGCGGCTGGCGCGCACCGTGCAGCGCGTGCAGCAGCAGTTGGCGGTGCGTGCCAACATTGCAGTCGACAGCTCGCTGGACAGCACACTGGCCCAGTTGCGTGCCCTGCTTGCCGCTGCGCCTGCGCCCAACGCAGCGCCGCTGCAAATGCTGCAGGCCGGCCAGGGCGCCCATATCCACCTGGTGCCGGTGGCCGAGGTGCTGTATCTGGAAGCCGCCGACAAATATGTGCGCGTGTGCACTGCCACCCAGGAGTATCTGGTGCGCACGCCGCTCAAGGCCCTGCTGCCCCAGCTGGATGCCACCCAGTTCTGGCAGGTGCACCGGGGCACCGTGGTGCGCGCCAGCGCCGTGGCCAGCGCCACGCGCGACGCCCAGGGCCGCTTGCAGCTGTCGCTGCGTGAGAGGCCGGAGAAACTGGCCGTCAGCCGGCTGTATGCCGACCGATTCAAAGCCATGTGATGCCGGAAATAAAAAAGGCACAGAGCCCAAAGTGCTCCGTGCCTTTTATTTGGGATGGCATTTTTATCTGCGGTAATCCAGCTCCAAACCCAGATATCGCCCGGTCATGGTGGCGTTCAAATGGGGCCCGTTCGGGTCGGGCTTGAATTTGGCAATGGTGTAGATGGTGTCTGCTGTTTTCACGGGAATCGCCGTGGGCGATGCCTTTACCGAGCTTCTGCCCCTGCTGCGATGGCTCAAAGAGTGGAGCGATGTCAGCCTTCCCTTGCCTGCAACAAAGTGCGAGGCTGCCTTGAAGGAGATCCCCATCTTTTCAGCGATGGCGCTACAGGATTTGCCCCCATCATGCAATTTGATGATTTGAAGACGTTGTGCTGCGGTAATGGACTTAATCAAATTTCTATTCCTTTGTCGTGCTTGCTTCGTATTTACGCCGTATTTACGTCATATTTTTGCGCTCGATTCCTTGGAAAATAGCTTGCAGGGCCTGAAAAATTCAGCAGGAATTTCACGCCCACTACCACCAAAATATCCAAGTGCGCCTATACATTATAACTTTTTTATCGAAAAATATTTTCAACCAAGAAATTAACCACATAACATCGAAAAAATCCCGCCATTTTCAGGGAAAAACTTTCGTGCAACACAGAGATTTCCCCCGCTCTTCTCCCGCATATTTCAAGATATTTTCAGCTGGGCAGCCCGGATATATTCCAGGCTGCCAGCGGCGGCATAGACCTCAAGCAAGGCTGCTTCAGGACCATCTCCAGGCGGAGCCTCACACGAAGTCCACCTCCACCTTCATGTTGCGAAGGCCTTCCTGCGTCCAGGCTGCAAAAGTGTCAAAAACTTCGTCCACCAGGGCGATGCAACGTTGGCGCTGATCGGCATCCAGCGGTATACGCATCAGTTGCTGGTGGTCGCTGTTTTGCATATGGCCACTTTCCAGGTCGGTGTGAAAGCTGCCCAGGTATTTGAGCTCCTCACCAGACTCCATGCGCACAGCATCAGCCAACTGTGCCGTCAGTGTGAACATGACGTTGCCGGTTTCCTCAATCGCCTCCACCACGGCCAGGCGCTCGTGACCTGTGGCCCTGGCCAGGGTGGCGCACAAGTCATACATCAGCAGCCGAGCCCTGTGGCTTTCCTCACCCCAAAGGTGGCGCATGGCATTGGTCATGGTGGTTTGCGCATTCCACCCCAGGGCTTCCATATCTTCCAGATACCAAGGCCAGTGGTGATCGTCCTCGTGCGTATGGGCGTTGAGCACCTGCTGCAGCGGCTCCGTATTTTTTTCGTCACGCAAGATATAGCGATTCAGATCGCCAAAACACATGATGAAAAATCCCAGCTGCGGAAAGAAGCTCAAACGGTTGCGTGCCGGAATTCTGTCGTCGCGCATGCGCTCGAAAAGCGGCAGACGGGAGTATTCGCGCTTGCGGCGAAGAATGTGTACAAGAACGTCCTTCATTCCCTCTCCTTGATCATGGTGTGCACAGACCGTCTCCGACGGTGGCCCCACTTTAGGGAGTGCTGGAATATTTTTGAAATTGAGTTTCTAAATGCAATTCACTGCCCAGTTAGCAAGGAATCGAGACATCAAATAAGCACGGCACTCAACGCTGCGCCCCCAGCAACAGCCCACCTGCACCCATAAAAATGCCACCGGTGGCGCGGTTCAGCCGCAGCGCACCACGCGGTGTGCGAATCCAGCGGCGGATCTGGCGCCCGCCCACAGCGTAGATGGCCGAGGAGACAAATTCCGCCGCCAGATACAAAGAACCCAGCACCAGAAACTGCGAAGCGGCCGGCCGCCCGGGATCGATGAACTGCGGAAAAATCGCCGCAAACAAGATAATGGCCTTGGGGTTGGTAATGGCCAGCGCAAACTCCTGGCCTATTAAGCGGCGCAGCGACCAGGCCTTGCGCGGTGCGCCATTGGCGTCATCGTCCAGCACATCCAGGCCGCTGAAATCGCGGCTGCGCCAGGTGCGCCAGCCCAGCCAGAACAGATAGGCCGCGCCCGCCCATTTGACGATGGTGAAGGCCGTCTCCGACGCCAGCAACATGGCCCCCAGGCCCACGGCCGACACCGTCAGAAAAATGGCAAACGCTGCCACCCGGCCCCAGGTGGCCCATACCGCCTTGGCCACACCGGCACGCATGCCGTTGTTCAGCGCACAGAAATTATTCGGGCCAGGAGTGAGGGCGATCAGCACGCTCAAAGGAGCAAAGGCCAGGGCATCCATATCCGCACCATGCAAAGCAAAAAGGCGGCCAGTATAGGAGCCAGGCCCGGGTGGATTCAAGGCGTTGCAACCCCTTTATCCTGCGCCACAGCAGACAGCGGCGTCCAGCGCCCGGCCACGTTTTTCAGCAAGGTGTTGATGGCCGCCAGGCGCAGGTTTTGCGCACTGATCAAACTGCTTTGCGCGCTGAGCATGGTGGTCTGGGCGGTCAGCACATTCAGATAGGCCACGGTGCCGGCCTGGTACTGGTTGCTGACCACGGTCAGGGCTTTCTCTGCAGCGGCCACGGCCTCGGTCTGGACCTGCTGCTGCTGGGCCAGATTGGTGGCGGCCACCAGGTTGTCCTCCACCTCCTGCAAGGCAGTGAGCACGGTTTGCTTGTAGGTGGCGCCGGCCAGGTCCAGCGCGGCGCGGGCCGATTCCACTGCTGCCGAGCGTGCACCGCCATCAAACAGGGTTTGCGCCAGCGCCGGGCCCAGCGACCAGAACAGATTCGGCGCGCTCAGCAAATTGGACAAGGTGCTGCCGGCATAGCCACCGGCGGCCGACAGCGTCAGCGAGGGGAAGTAGGCGGCCCGCGCCACGCCCACCTGGGCATTGGCGGCAGCCACGCTGCGCTCGGCCGATGCAATATCGGGCCGCTGCTCCAGCAGCGTGGACGCCAACATGGCCGGTACCTGGGGCGGTACCGGCAGCTGGCCGGTGACCGGCAGGCTGAAGCTGGCCGGCGCCAGGCCCTGCAAAGCGGCCAGCGCATGCTCGTACTGAGCGCGCGTGGTCTGGCTGGCCAGCAACTGCGCCTGGGTGCTTTTGTATTGCGACTCGGCCTGGGCCACATCGGCAGACGATGCCACGCCGGCCCGGTAGCGGTTTTGCGTCAGCTGCAGGCTTTGCTGGTAGGCCTTGAGCGTGTCTTGCAGCAACAGCATTTGTGCTTCGGCAGCGCGCAGCGAGAAATAGGTTTGGGCCACCGTGGCCTGGGCACTCAGGCGGGCGGCGTCCAGGTCGTCCTGCCTGGCCTGGGCGCTGAGGCGGTTGGCATCCACCTGACCGGACAAACGCCCCCACAGGTCCAGCTCCCAGCTGGCGTTCAGGCCTAGGGAATAGCTCTCGGCAATGCGGCTGCTCTGGGTGCCGCTGCTGCTGTTGGTGGTGTTGCTGCGGGCACGGCTGCCGCTGCCCGACAGGCCCAGCGTGGGCGACTGGGCCGCACGGCTGGTGGCCACCAGGGCCTGGGCCGAACGCAGGCGGGCCACGGCCTGCTCCACCGAAGGGCTGCCCGCCGCGGCCTGGGTCTGCAACTGGTTGAGCGTTGCATCGCCAAACACCGTCCACCAGTCCTGGGGCAGTGCAGCGGCCGGTGCATTGGCGGCCCCATGCTGCGCCGGCAGCCAGATACCTTGCTCGGCCGCGGCCGGCGTGGCCTCTTTGAAATTGGCGGGCACAGCCAGTGCCGGGCGCTGGTAGACCGGCGCCATGCTGCAGCCTGCCAACACAGCGGTAAACGCCCCCACCAACGCCAGAGGCAAGGCGGCGCGGGCCCATGGAAGATTCAAAGAAATGAGCATGTTCTGCTGAGAGGCTGGGCGTTTCAGACCGTTTTTTTGCATAAATTCCATCCAGGCAGTCATGCACTGGCTCCCGGTGCTGCCGCATGGCCTGTGCTGCGGCGCAGCCAGCGGCGGCCTTGCCAGGTCTTTTGCACGCGCGCGCGCAGGCGGTCCAGCAGCACATAGACCACGGGCGTGGTGTAGAGGGTGAGCAACTGGCTGACCAGCAGGCCACCCACAATCGCGATGCCCAGGGGCTGGCGCAGCTCCGCCCCGTCGCCCCGGCCCAGGGCCAGCGGCAGGGCACCAAAAATGGCGGCCATGGTGGTCATCAAGATAGGCCGCAGCCGCAGATTGCCGGCGCGGTAAATGGCCTGGGCCGGCGTGACGCAGCCGCTTTTTTCGCGCTCCAGCGCGAAGTCAATCATCATGATGGCGTTCTTCTTCACCAGGCCTATGAGCAAGATCACGCCGATAAAGGCAATCAGAGAGAACTCGGTCTTGCACAGCATCAGCGCCAGCAGCGCGCCCACGCCGGCCGAAGGCAGCGTGGACAGAATCGTCAGCGGGTGCACCAGGTTTTCATACAGCACGCCCAGCACCAGGTAGATGGTGATGATGGCCGCCAGAATCAACAAAGGTTGGCCCGCCAGCGCCTGCTGAAACGCCCCTGCCGTGCCGCTGAAGCTGCCGCGTATGGACACGGGCACGCCCAGGCTATCCATGGCCTGGCGTATGGCCTCGTTGGCCTGTGACAGCGACACCCCCAGCGGCAGGTTGTAGCTGATGGTGCTGGCCGGCGTGCCGCCCTGGTGGCTGACCGACAGCGCCGTATTGGTGGTGGTGATCTTGGCAAAGGCCGTCAACGGGATTTGCTGGCCGCTGCTGTTGACAAAGAAGAAGCCGCGCAGCGTCTCCGGGCTTTGCAGAAACTGCGGCGCCGCCTCCATCACCACGCGGTACTGGTTCAGCGGGTTGTAAATCACGCCCACCTGGCGCTGGCCGAAGGCGTCGTTCAAGGTGTTGTCGATCTGCGAGACCGTCAGCCCCAGGCGCGTGACCTGGTCGCGGTCAATCACCAGGGTGGTCTGCAGCCCTTTTTCCTGCACATCGCTGTTCACATCGGTGAGCTCGGGCAGGGTCGACAACACCTGGCGTATGCGCGGCTCCCAGGTGCGCAGCACGGCGTTGTCATCGGCCTGCAATGTGTAGTCATACGAGGCCATGCTTTGGCGCCCGCCTATGCGTATGTCTTGCTGGGCCATCATGTACAGCGTGGCACCGGGCTCGTTTTTCAGCTGCTCGCGCAGCCGGGCAATGACCTGGTCACTGGTGTCCTTGCGCTCGGCCAAGGGCTTGAGCGACATGAAGACACTGGCCGCATTGCGCTGGCCACCGCCGGTAAAGCCGGTGACATATTCCACCGCAGGGTCTTGCTGGATGATGGCCAGAAAGCGCTGTATGCGCCGCTCCATGGACTGGTAGGAGGCAGCCTGGTCGGCACGGATAAAGCCCATCACCCGGCCCGTATCCTGCTGGGGCATAAAGCCTTTTTCGATCACCGTGTACAGATAGACGTTGAGGCCAATCACCGCCAGCAACACCAGCAGCACCAGGGGCTGGTGGCGCAGACCCCAGGCCAGCGAATGGCGGTAGCCATGGGCCATGGCGGCCTCCCCCCGGCCTATGGCGGCAGACAGCCATTGCCACATCCCGTCCCAGCGCTGGCGCCAGGGCCCGGTGCTGCGGCGCGCCCTGGCCTCGGCCTGCTGGGCCGGTGTGCGCAGCAAGGCCGCGCACATCATGGGCGTAGTGGTGAGCGACACCAGCATGGACACCAAAATCGCCGCCGACATGACCACGGCGAACTCGCGAAAAAACCGCCCCACGATGCCGCCCATGAACAAAATGGGCACAAACACCGCAATCAGCGACAGGCTCATAGAGACCACGGTGAAGCCGATCTCGCGCGCGCCCTGCAGGGCGGATTGCAGCGGGGATTTGCCTTTTTCCATGTGGCGCATCACGTTTTCCAGCACCACGATGGCGTCGTCCACCACAAAGCCCGTGGCCACCGTGAGGGCCATCAGCGAGAGGTTGTCCAGCGTGTAGCCGCACAAATACATGATGCCGAAGGTGCCCATCAGCGAGGCCGGCACGGCCACGGCCGGAATCAGTGCGGAGCGGGCGTTGCGCAGAAACAGAAACACCACCAGGATCACCAAGGCCACCGAGATCACAAGCGAGCGCTCCACCTCCTCCACCGAGGCCCGCAGCGTGGGTGTGCGGTCGGAGACTATGGTCATGTCGATGGCCGCGGGAATGGACGCCTGCAGCTGCGGCAGCAAGGCCCGCACCCGCTCTACGGCCTCCAGAATATTGGCGTCCGGCTGCTTGAAGACCTGCAGCAACACCGAGGGCTTGCCATTGGCCACGCCAAAGTTGCGCACGTCCTGCACCGAGTCCTTGACCTCAGCCACGTCCGAAAGCCGCACGGCGTGGCCGTTGTCCCAGCGCAGCACCAGGGGGGCGTAGTCGGCGGCCTTGGTGGCCTGATCGTTGGTGCCTATCTGCCAGTAATGGTCTTCACGCTCCACCGCGCCCAGGGGGCGGTTGGCATTGGTGCTGGTGATGGCCGTGCGCACCTGCTCCAGCGACACGCCATTGGCAGCCAGGCGTACCGGGTCCAGCTCCACGCGCACGGCGGGCAGAGCACCACCGCTGATGCTGGCCTGGCCCACGCCGTCAACCTGGGAGAGTTTTTGCGCCAGCACGGTGGAGGCGGCGTCATACATCTGGCCACGGGTGAGGCTGTCCGAGGTCAGCGCCAGAATCAGAATCGGCGCATCGGCTGGGTTCACCTTGCGATAAGTGGGATTGCTGGGCATGCCCGAGGGCAGCAGGGTGCGCGCCGCATTGATGGCGGCCTGCACATCGCGCGCGGCGCTGTCCACGGTGCGCGACAGATCAAACTGCAGCGTGATGCGCGTGCTGCCCAGGCTGGAGCTGGAGGTCATCTCGTTGACCCCGGCAATCGCGCCCAGGGCCCGCTCCAGCGGTGTGGCCACGGTGGCGGCCATGGTGTCCGGCGAGGCCCCGGGCAGGCTGGCCGAGACCGAGATGGTGGGATAGTCCACCTGCGGCAGCGGCGCTACCGGCAGCAAAAAATAGGCCACGCCGCCGGCCAGGGCCATGCCAATGGTCAGCAGCAGGGTGGCCACAGGGCGGAAGATAAAGGGCGTGGACAGGCTCATGGCTGCAGGCCCTCCATGTTGACGGCACACTCACGCATGGCCGTCCTCCGCCTCATCTTCGCTATGGCGCAGATGCTGCACAGCAGGCAGGCCGCGCTTCACGCGCCAGCGCTCCACCCAGCCTTCAAAGGTGAGGTAGATCACCGGCGTGGTGAACAGCGTCAGCAGCTGGCTCAGCAGCAGGCCGCCCACCATGGTCACCCCCAGCGGGTGGCGCAGCTCGCTGCCCACGCCCGTGCCAATCATCAACGGCAGCGCGCCCAGCAAGGCGGCCAGCGTGGTCATCAGAATGGGGCGAAAACGCAGCAGACAGGCCTGGTGAATGGCGGCACGCGCAGCCATGCCCTGCTCGCGCTGTGCCTCCAGCGCGAAGTCGATCATCATGATGGCGTTCTTTTTCACGATGCCGATCAAGAGCACGATGCCGATGATGGCGATGATGTCCAGATCCAGCCCCGCCACCAGCAGCGCCAGCAACGCCCCCACGCCGGCCGAAGGCAGGGTGGAGAGAATGGTGATGGGGTGTATGGTGCTCTCATACAGCACGCCCAGCACGATGTACATGGTCACCACGGCCGCCAGCACCAGCAGCAGCGTGTTGGACAACGAGGCCTGGAAAGCCAGGGCCGCGCCCTGGAACTCGGCATCCACCGATAGCGGCAGCAACCCCTGGTTGCGCAATGCCTGTATTTCCTGCTGTGCGGCCTGCACCGCATGGCCCAGCGACACACCGGGCGCCGTATTGAACGAGATGGTGGCCGCAGGCAGCTGCCCCACATGGTTGACGGCCAGGGCCATGGGCCGCTCGCGCACCGTGGCCACCGAAGTCATGGGCACGGGCGCACCCATGCTGGACGCCACATAGATAGACTGCAGTGCCTCCGGCCCGATCTTGAACTGCGGCGCCACTTCCAGCACCACGCGGTACTGGTTGGACTGGGTGAAGATGGTGGAGATCAACCGCTGGCCAAAGGCGTTGTAGAGCGCCGTGTCCACGGCCGACACCGTGACCCCCAGGCGGCTGGCCTGGGCCCTGTCGATTTCCACATAGGCCTGGCGGCCCTGGTTTTGCAAATCGCTGCCCACATCCAGTAGCTCAGGCAGTGCGTGCAAGCGCTCCACCAGGGCCTGGGCACTGCGCTCCAGCTGGGCCATATCGGGCGAGGACAGCAGCAGCTGGTACTGGGTGCGGGCCGGCCGGTCTTCTATGGTCAAGTCCTGCACGGGCTGGGCAAACAGCCGTATGCCGCTGACCTGCTCGGCCTCGTCGCTGAGGCGGCGCAGCACCACAGGCATGGACTCGCGCTGGCCATGGGGCAACAGATCAATTTGCATGCGCCCAGTGTTCAGCGTGGTGTTGCTGCCATCCACGCCGATGAAGGAGGAAATGCTTTGCACCGCCGGGTCTTTGAGCAGTTGCTCGGCCAGGGCCTGCTGGCGCTCGGCCATGGCGGCAAACGAGACGGACTGGTCGGCCTCGGTGGTGGCGGCAATCGTGCCCGTGTCCTGGTCAGGGAAAAAGCCCTTGGGCACCACAAAATACAGCAGCACGGTGATGGCCATGGTGGCCAGAAAGACGGCCCAGGTCAGGCCACGGTGCGCAAGCACCCAGTCCAGCCAGTGGCCATAGCCGGCAATGACGCGCTCAAACCAGTGGCCCACGGCATCGGCCGCACGGCCAAAGCCGCTGCGCGGTGCGGCGGCTGCGCCCTCTTCCACCGCTTCCACCGCTTCCACCGGCTGGTGGCGCAGCAAACGCGCGCACAGCATGGGCGTGAGCGTGAGCGAGACCACGGCCGAAATCAAAATGGCCACTGCCATGGTGATGGCGAACTCGTGGAACAGCCGCCCCACCACATCGCCCATGAACAGCAGCGGAATCAGCACCGCGATCAGCGAGATGGTCAGCGAGATGATGGTGAAGCCAATCTGCTTGGCGCCCTTGAGCGCGGCCTGCAGCGGCGGTTCGCCCTTTTCCACATAGCGGGCGATGTTCTCGATCATCACAATGGCGTCGTCCACCACAAAGCCGGTGGAAATGGTCAGCGCCATCAAGGTGAGGTTGTTGATGGAAAAGCCGGCCAAATACATCACGCCAAACGTGCCCACCAGGGACAGGGGCACGGCCACGCTGGGAATCAAGGTGGCCGAGGCGCTGCGCAGGAACAAAAAGATCACCATCACCACCAGGGCAATGGCCAGGGCCAGCTCCCACTGCATATCGTGCACCGAGGCGCGGATGGTGACGGTGCGGTCGGTGAGGATGTGCACATCCAGCGCCGCGGGCAGCGTCTCCTGCAGCTGCGGCAGCAAGGCCTTGATGGCATCCACCGTGGCAATCACATTGGCGCCGGGCTGGCGGCGGATGTTGAGAATCACTGCCGCCCCCGAGCCCTGTGCCGGCGTGCCGGCCCAGGCAGCCAGGCGGGTGTTTTCGGCATCGTCCACGGCCTCGGCCACGTCGCTGAGGCGCACGGGATTGCCGTTCTTGAAAGCCAGAATCAGATTGCGGTATTCGGACGCCGACTGCAACTGGTCGTTGGCATCGATGGTGGAGGCACGCTCCGGCCCGTCAAACCCGCCCTTGGCGCTGTTGACGTTGGAGGCCGCAATGGCGGTGCGCACATCGTCCAGCGTCATGCCATAGCTGGCCAGGGCCGTGGGGTTGGCCTGTATGCGCACGGCGGGGCGGCGCCCGCCGGCAATGGCTACCAGGCCCACGCCCTTGACCTGGGACAGCTTGGGTGCCAGCCGGTTTTCCACCAGGTCGTTGACGCGAATCACCGGCAGCGAGGGCGAGCTGATGGCCAGCGTCAGCACCGGCGCATCGGCCGGGTTCACCTTGCTGTACAGCGGGGGCATGGGCAGATCGCTGGGCAGCAGATTGGTGCCGGCATTGATGGCGGCCTGCACCTGCTGCTCGGCCACATCCATGGCCATGGTCAGCGCAAAGCGCAGGGTAATGACCGAGGCCCCACCCGAGCTGGTGGAGGACATCTGGTCCAGCCCCGGCATCTGACCGAACTGGCGCTCCAGCGGCGCGGTGACGTTGGAGGTCATCACATCCGGGCTGGCCCCCGGGTACAGCGTGGTGACCTGGATGGTGGGGTAGTCCACCTCGGGCAGGGCCGAGGTGGGCAGCAGCCTGTAGGCCAGAATGCCGGAGATCAGCACCGCCACCATCAAGAGCGAGGTGGCAATGGGCCGCAGAATGAAAAGGCGTGAGAGGTTCATGGTGAGCTGGGACGCTGCTGCGTGGCTGCGCTGTGCAATGAATCCGTCTCAGCGGCCGGCCGCCGCGTTGTTGCCCGATGGGGCTGCAGCGCCCGTGGTGCTTGCTGCAGCCGCTCCCGAATCTGGAGCATTGCCGCCTACATTGCGGGGCGCATCCGGCGCTGCGGCGGGCCGATCCGGGGCGCCCGCTGCGGGCTTTCCGCCGCGTTCGGCACGCAGTTTCTGGATAAAGGCCTGGCGCTCTTCCGGGCTCATCTTGGCCAGCTTTTCCCGCTGCTCGGGCGTCAGCTTGCCCATGCCACGTGGCTGGCTACGGGCTTGCTGCACGGCCTGGTCCACCTGCTGCACCTTGTCGTCGGCAATCACCGTCACCTGTGCGCCTTCGCGCAGACGGTCTATGCCATCGGTGACCACCTGGTCACCGGGCGCAAGCTCGCCCTGCACGCTGACACGGTCGCCATCGGTGACGCCCACCTTGATCTTGCGCTGCGTGACGGTGTGGTCGGCCTGCACCAGATAGACATAGTTGTTCTGCACCGCCGTGCTGGGCACGGTGAGCACCTGCTCAAAGCGGTTCACCTGCAGCTTGACGTTGACGAACTGATTCGCAAACAGGCTGCCATCTGCATTGGGGAATGCGGCCTTGGCCTTGACGGTGCCGGTGGTGGTGTCGATGGCGTTGTCCAGCGCATTGAGCTGTCCCTTGCCCAGCAGCTGTTTTTGGTCGCGGTCCCACAGCTCTACCGGCAGTTGCTGGCCCTTGGCCAGTTGCTGGGCCAGGGTGCTGACATGGGCCTCGGGCAGGGAGAACACGGCATCTATCGGCCGCACCTGGGTGATGCTGACCAGGCCATTGGTATCCGAGGGGTTGAGCACATTGCCCAGATCGGCCTGGCGCAAGCCCAGGCGCCCGGCAATGGGGGCGATGACCTTGGTGTAGCTCAGCTGCAGCCTGGCGGCATCCACCTGCCCCTGGTCATTGGCCACCGTGCCCTGCAACTGCTGCACCAGGGATTTTTGGGTGTCCACCTGCTGGCTGGCAATCGAGTCCTGGGCCAGCAAGGCCTGGTAGCGCTGCAGGTCGAGCTGGGCATTTTTAAGCTGCGCCTGGTCGCGCTGCAGCGCGCCCTGGGCCTGGTCCAGGCTGGCCTGGTAGCTGCGCGGATCGATCTCGGCCAGCAACTGTCCGGCCTTGACCTCGTCGCCCTCTTTAAAGTGCAGCTTTTGTAGCTCGCCCGCTACCTTGACCCGCACCACCGCCGTGGCCCTGGCATTCAAGGTGCCGATGGCGCTGACCAGTTGGCGCATATCGCGCAGCTCCACCACGCCCACCGACACCGGCTGGGTGCCACCGGCTCCCGGCCCCATGCGCCCGCCCCTGCCAGCCGGCTGCTGGCTGGCCGCTCCGGGCGTGGCATCGGCCGGGCGATGGGCCAGCCACCACCACAGCCCGCCGCCTGCCAGCACGGCGATGCAAGCCAGCACCAACCACGCTGTAGATACCCGTCCGCGCATGCTTTGCGGAAAATGCATAGTCCACTCCAAATAACAACTGCCGCCATCCTAGCGGCGCTCCATGGCTGGTTTGTAAGCTTTACGTAGTCTTCACCAATGCCGTCTGATTCCCGCTCCAGGACTGTGCCCACAGCGCCCGCCACCGCTGCGCACTACACTTCGCTACTTTGTCGCTCCCTGCCCCACCATGACCTACTGCGTTGCCATCAAGCTCCATGCCGGGCTGGTGTTTCTTTCCGACTCCCGTACCAATGCCGGGCTGGACCAGATCAGCACCTTCCGGAAGATGATGGTCTACGAACAGGCCGGTGAGCGCTTTATGGTGCTGCTGTCTGCAGGCAATCTGTCGATTTCGCAGTCGATACGCGAAATTCTGCAGACCCAGGAAATCCGTGACCCGGCCACCGACCAACGGCTGACCATCTGGAACGCCTGCAGCATGTTTGACGCAGCCCGCGTGCTGGGCGCTGCCGTGCGCCATGTCTACGAGCGCGACGGCGCCGCTTTGCAGCGCGCCGGTGTGGACTTCAATGTCTCGCTGGTATTCGGCGGCCAGATCCGGGGCGAGGGCATGCGCCTGTTCCAGGTGTATTCGGCCGGCAACTTCATCGAAGCCACGCACGAGACGCCGTATTTCCAGATCGGCGAGGCCAAGTACGGCAAGCCCGTGCTGGACCGTGTCATCACGGCGGACACGCCGCTGCACGAGGCCGCCAAATGCGCGCTGGTGTCCATGGACAGCACGCTCAAGTCCAATCTCACGGTGGGCCTGCCGCTGGACATGGTGCTGTACGAGGCCGACCGCTTCAGCTCCGACAAGCTGGTGTGCATAGACGAGCACAACCCCTATCTGCGCATGCTGCACGAGAGCTGGGGCCAGCGCCTGCGCGCGGTGTTTGACAGCATAGAAGACCCGGCCTGGGAGGGTGAGCAAACCAGCACGCCGATACGCGTGCACAGCCACCGCGCCCAGCCGCTGAAAAAAATCACCACCTCCAGCGAAAAGCTGGTGTAAGTCCAGCCCTCTACAGTCGCCCGCCATGCTGCCCGTTGTCTTTGCCCACGCCAACAGTTTTCCGGCCGGCACCTATTCCCTGCTGTTCGAGCTGCTGCAGCAGCGCGGCATGGAGGTGCAGGCGCTGGACCGTTTTGGCCATGATCCGCGCTTTCCCGTCTCCAACAACTGGCCCCATCTGGTGGACCAGCTGGCCGAATTTGCCCGGGAGCAGCAAGCCCGCTGGAGGCAGGCTCCGTTTCTGATTGGCCATTCCCTGGGCGGTTTTCTGAGCGTGATGGCCGCTGCCAAATACCCGGAACTGGCGCGTGGCGTGCTGATGCTGGACTCCCCCCTGATTGCCGGCTGGCGCGCCACCACGCTGGGGGTGGCCAAGCGCACCCAGCTGGTGGGCAGCGTCTCACCCGGCAAGATCAGCCAGCGGCGGCGCAACAGCTGGCCCTCTATCCAGGATGCGCACAGCCATTTCCAGGGCAAGCGCCTGTTTGCCCAGTGGCACCCCCAAGTGCTCAGCGACTATATGGCCCATGGGCTGGAGGCCGATGTCCAGGGCCAGCAGCGCCTGCGCTTTACCCGCGAGGTGGAGACCGCCATCTACAACACGCTGCCGGACAACCTCAGCAGCTGGCTGGCCCGCCATCCGCTGCGCTGCCCCGTGGCCTTTATCGGCGGCCGCGCTTCGCGCGAGATGAAGCAAGTGGGCATGGACCTGACCCAGCGCATCACCCAGGGGCGGATCAGCATGCTCGATGGCAGCCATCTTTTCCCCATGGAGCAGCCCGAAGCCTGTGCCGCCTCCATGGAAGCGGCCCTGCTCAACCTGGAATTTGTCCGCCAGCGAAAAAATCCTTGAATGGTGTGAGCGCCCTGCTTGGAGGCGGCCATACAGCGCTTGATGCTTTGTTGCGTGCCCTTGCCGTATCCCGATACTGCCTGCGGGCACGCGTCGCGCCTCCAGCGCTGTCTGGCCGTTGGGGCTGTGCTTGAGCGCCCTCTGTGCTGCGCTAGCCCACTCCGGCAGACAAGCAAAGTCATGTCCTCGCCCTACTGGCATCGCATTCTTGTCTCCCTATTTCAGGGGGAAGGCGCGTCAGCGACTCAGGGGGAGGCTTTCCAGCTCCAATAAACTATTCCAGGGCAGGCCCTGCAAATCGTCGTAATGCGCCACCATCACCCAGCGGTTTTGCGCACCGGCCTGCTGTGCCAGCGCCTGGCGCAGATAGGCTGTCGAAGGGCGATCCAGCCCGGCGATGGGCTCGTCAATCAACACCACAGCCGCGCCACTGGCCAGGCCGGCGGCCATCCACAGCTTGCGCGCAGTGCCGGTGGACAGGGCCAGCCAGGGCTTGTCCAGCGCCGTCTCCAGCTGCCAGTGCTGCACATGGGTTTGCCATGTCGCCGCCTGCCACTGCGGCCAGAACGCTTGCTGTGCACCTACCCAGTCCCTGACCATTTGCTCAGGTTGCAAGCCGGGCTGGCGCGGGTCAACCCAAAAACAATCCCGCTCCCCCAAGGCCTGCCCCGCCAGCCGCACCGTGCCGGCTTGCGGCGGCTGGGCACCTGCCAGCACCCGCAGCAAGCTGCTCTTGCCCGCGCCACCCCCCCCTTGCAGCAAATGCAGGCCTGGCGCCCAGCCATGGTTCCAACCCTGGCACAGCTGCCAGGGCCCATGGCCAATTTCCAGGCCTTGCAGCTGCAGTTGATGTGGAACAAATGGGCTTGCGGACGAATGCGAAAACTGGGGAACCTCGTTAGCCATGGAGAACTCTAGTTTTTGAGTGATGAGGGACATGCCATTTTAGAAACCACTTCCTGGCCCAGAGACTGCACAATCTGCGCCCTTTAGAGCGTGTTGACGATCTCTACGCAGGCGCGTTGGAACGCAATCGGGATGAGTTCGAGTCGATGGGGCGCAGCTTGCACTCGTGTGCAAGCAAGAGCCAGCGCGAAGAAATCGCCCGATTTCGCTCCAACCCTTCGGGCCAGTGCCTTTGCGGGCGGTCTACGGCGTTGCGAATCCTCGCAATAGCGCGGCTATTGCTGCGGTATCGCGCCTTGTATCCCATCCCGCAAAGACACTGGCGCGCCACGAGGAGATCGTGAACACGCTCTTCCATAATTTCACGCCCATGACCACCTCCCTGGACTATCTGATTTTTGACTACAGCGAAGACGACGAAGGCACTGCCACCTGGGATGCCATGGCCACCGTGCGCGCCGAGCGTCTACCGGCCTTGAAGCAGGAGGTTCTGCAAGTGCTGGGCTGGGCCGAGCAGCAATTTCCCCAGCAGCGCGGCGCCATCGATGAAGGTGCCACATGGGATTTCGACCTGAGCGCCAGCGACGCCGCAGGCCATGCCGTGGCACTGGAGGTGGATTTGCGCGCCCTCAGCCTGCGCCATCCGCCCATGGCCGATGGAGACTTGCTGACGCTCGCGCTGACCCTGACGGGGCGCGGCGCGTTTGCCGATGCTTTTGTGCAGCGCTTTGCCGTGGAATAAAAAAACCTGGGCCGCCGCAATGTGGCGTAGCCCAGGTTGCTCCTGAGAGCGGGTATTCAGGCTCTCAGGAAGCTCTGCATAACTGCCCAACGCATGTGCTTGCACATGCGTGCCGGGTGCGGCAGCATCGCGGCCCATGCAGCAATCTGATCTCGGCCTGAATCTCTCCACCAAGAAGACACGCAAACGCGAATTCCTCGAGCAGATGCAGCAGGTCGTGCCGTGGAAGGACTTGGTGGCGTTGATTGCGCCCTACGCCCCCGAAGGGCGCCGAGGTCGGCCACCGTTTCCTGTTGAGATGCTGCTGCGTATTCACTTCATGCAGCAGTGGTTCACGCTTAGCGATCCCTCCATGGAGGAAGCACTGCACGACATGCCGCTGTTTCGGGACTTCGCTGGCTTGTCATGGGACAGTGCCACACCAGATGAGAGCACCATTCTGCGTTTCCGCCACTTACTGGAAACGCACAAGCTGGCCGAGCAAATCCTGAAGACAGTCACGGACTTGTTGGTGAATAAAAATCTGCTGTTGCGCACGGGCACCATCGTGGATGCCACGCTGATCGCTGCGCCCAGCTCTACCAAGAACAAGACCAAGTCTCGTGATCCAGAGATGCACCAGACCAAGAAAGGCAACCAGTGGTACTTCGGCATGAAGGCCCACATTGGCGTGGATGCAGATTCTGGCTTGGTGCACACCGTGCGTGGCACCGCTGCCAATGTTGGCGATGTTGTACAAGCCAACAGCCTGCTACATGGTCAAGAAAGTGATGGATATGGCGATGCAGGCTACCAAGGAGCTGACAAACGCCCGGATATGCCCATGCAGACGCCGCAGCGCAAGCTGCGTTGGCATATCGCAATGAAGCGCAGCAAGCGCAAGGCTCTGGATCTACAGCAACCGATACCTGCCTTGCAAGAGCAACTTGAGCTGGTCAAGTCCAAGATTCGAGCCAAGGTCGAGCATCCATTCAGAGTGATCAAACGCCAGTTTGGCCACACCAAGGTTCGCTACCGAGGTTTGAGAAAGAACACCCAGCAGTTGCATACCCTGTTCGCCTTGGCGAACTTGTGGATGGCCCGTGCCCGCTTGCTGGTGAGCAGCCTATCCAAGCCTGTGATGGCAGCCTAAAAAGGCAAGATGCCCGCGAAACGCAGGCATCTTGGGAGCTATGGAGTGCGTGACGGAAGACTCATCCAGGCGCTACCACGCTTGGATTCGCTTTATGCAGACCATCCCTCAGGGATTGAGTATCCCGGCAATGGCCGTGGCATGGGCATGCAGCGCATGGTCCTTCCCGGGCCGGCCTATCAGCTGTATGCCCAAGGGCAGATCATGGGCCGAGCGTCCCACCGGCAGGTGCATGCTGGGCCAACCCAGCAAGGACCAGGGGCGGTTGGGCAAAGAGGAGCCTGTGCTCATCAGGCCCTGTGGCGCAGACCCCATGGCACTGGGGGCGATGATGCAGCTGGCAGAACCCAGCTCCTGGGTGAGCTGCAAGGCCAGCCGTGCACGTGCTTGCTGGGCGCGGGTATAGCTGTCCTGGTCCATGGCCAGACCCTGGGCAATGGCGGCCTTGAGCAAGGGGCTGAGCAAATGCTCGCTGGCCTGCAAGGTACCCAGCATGCCGCGGGCCAGCTCATAGCGCACCGTGAGCTGGTGCAGATCCGCCAGTTGCTGCAAATAGTTGGGCATGGCGTCGATGATGTCCACGCTCACACCATATTGCTGCAGCGTCATGGCGGCTTTTTCCAGCACCACCACGGCCTCGGGCTCCAGCTCGGGCCAGCCACGCACCAGCACCATCTTGCTGGGCAAAGCCAGGGCTGCGGGCGGCTGCTGGGTCAAGGTGCACAACAGCTGGCTGGACAGGGCCACATCGCGCGTGAACCAGCCAATGGTGTCCAGGGTTTCGGCCGTGACCATCATGCCCTGGCGGTGCACCAGCCCAAAGCTGGGCTTGAAGCCCACCACGCCGCAGTAAGCGGCAGGCCGCATCATGGAGCCACCGGTTTGCGTGCCCAGGGCGAAGTCCACCATGCCAGCCGCCACCGCAGCGGCCGAGCCACTGGAAGAGCCCCCCGGCGTATGTTCCAGGGAATGTGGGTTGCGGGTGGGGCCGGGCTTGACGAAGGCGAATTCGGCCGTCACGGTCTTGCCTATGGGGGTGGCACCCGCAGCCCGCAGTTGGGCCACCACGGTGGCATCCCAATCCTTGGGCGTCTCGGGCAGGCCTTCGCAGCCGTAGCGTGTGGGCATGCCTTTGACATCCATCACATCTTTGACGCCAAACGTCAAACCTGCCAAAGGGCCGCTGACTGCCTGGGCCGCCTCCTGCATGGCTGGGAGCCATGCCCATGCCTTGATCTGGACCTCGGACATGAATCCGTGCCGCTGCCACTCCCACATATGCACTACCTCTTCCTTATCCATGGCGCTGTGCGCCAGCCACCGCCCTGCATGGCCTGGCGGCCTCCCCCATCCCTAACGGGAGAGGGAAGCGGCCAGGGCGCTCAGGGCCGGGGCAACCTCAGTTCAGCTGAATACCGCGGTCCTTGATCAGCTGAGACCATTTCTGGGACTCGGCATCAATGAACTGCTTGAACTCCTGGGGCGTGCCGCCGGCCACTTCCGCGCCTTGCGACTCCACGACGGAGCGGTAGTTGCTGTCCTTCAATGCCTTGTTCACTGCGGCATTGAGGCGGTCGATGATGTCCTTGGGCGTGCCTGCAGGAGCCACCACACCGAACCAGTTGAAGGCGACCATGCCTTTGACACCGAGCTCCTCAAAGGTGGGGGTATCGGGCAAGGACTTCAGGCGGGTCGGGCCGGCCACTGCCAAAGGCGTGATGCGCGGCTTGTCACCACCCACATAGCCCAGGAACAGGCTGGGCAGCTCCATATAAAAGTCGATGTTGCCGGCCATGAGGTCATTCAGCGCCGGTGCACCGCCGCGGTAAGGCACGTGCACGGCCTCCACCTTGGCCAGTTGCTTGAACAGCTCGGTGCTCAGGTGCGAGGCGCTGCCTGCACCCGTGGAGCCATAGCTCAGCGCATGGGTGGCTTTGCCTGCGATCAAGTCCTTGGCCGATTTGATGGAGCCATTGGTCTTGGCGGCCATCACCACGGCACCGCGCTCGATCAAGGCCACAGGCGCCAGATCTTTTTGCGGGTTGAACTGCATGGTCGATCCATACAAGTGGGCATTCACAGACAGGGGTGCAAAATTGCCCAGGCCGATGGTGTAGCCATCGGGCTTGGCCTTGGCAATGGCCGTGGTGCCGATATTGCCGCTGGCACCGGGCTTGTTGTCCACCACCACGGTCACACCCAGCTCCTGCCCCATCAGCTGTGCCAGCTGGCGCGAGCGCGTGTCCGAGCTACCACCGGCCGCATAGGGAACAATGAAGGTAATGACCTGCTTGGGATAGGAGGCCTGCTGGCTGGCCGCTGCGGTTTGGCACAGGCTCAGTCCTGCAACACCCAGGGCCAGCAATTGAGCGACAGTGGTTCTGCGATTCCCCATTTGAATGTCTCACTTCTACAATCTATTGTTGATAAGCCGCTGCATGAGCCGCTTGGGCAGAGCGTTTGTTGGACGCTTGAGGCAATAGTAGGAAACAGGAGAGCACCGGGTCCAATACCGCTTTTGGATGGATTGATATGGTGCGTGTCTTAATGTGATGATCGATAGTCGCTTGCTGCGTGCGTTCAAGGCCGTGGCCGAAGAATTGCACTTTGGGCGTGCGGCCCAGAAACTGCACATGAGCCAGCCGCCCCTGAGCCTGAGCATTCGCCAGCTGGAGGAGCTGCTGGATGTGCCCTTGTTCGTGCGCACCACGCGCCATGTGCAGCTCACCAGCGCAGGCGCCGAGCTGCTGCAGCGCCTGCCTGACATCGAGGCCGCCTACAACCTGGCCATAGAGGCCGTGCGACAGACCGGACTGGGCATGGAGGGCACGCTCAACGTGGCCCTCACCCCCACTGCGGCCTTCTCCCCGATTCCCCTGGTGCTGCGACGCTTTTGCGAGCAGTTTCCGCGTGTGCAGCTCACGCTCAAGGAAATGAATTCGCGCGACATGGGCCAGGCCCTGATGACCGGCCAGATCGATCTGGCCATTGCCAGACCGTTTGCCTGCAGCGACGCCCTGCGCTCCCAGGTGGTGTACCGGGAGCCCATGTTTCTGAGCCAGCCCACGGAAGACGTCAAGGAAGGCAGGCAGTCGGTCAGCCTGCAAGAGGCCTTGCAGACCCGCGTGATTGGCTACCACTCCAAGGACTCGCATTACTTCAGCGACCTGCTGGAGCGCCTGTTTGTGCAGGCAGACCTGCGCACCCGTCCCACTTTGCTGTCCATGGTGCCCACCATCTTGCTGCTGGTGGAAAGCGGCATGGGCACGGCCATTGTTCCCCACTCCCTGACGCGCTTGCGTGGGGATACGCTCACCCACCTCCCCATCAGCGGCATCGAACATGTTACGGCCGAGCTGGCTGCAGTCCACCGCAGCAACGATGCCTCGGCCTGCATGCACAGCTTTTTGCGGCTGCTCAAGGAAAAACCGGCCTGATCACCATGCACACCACGCCGCACATTTCCATCTTGATGGTCTGCATGGGCAGCATGCGCGCAGAATCACATTTTCCACACACAAAAACCAAATAAAAACAATGACTTGCACAACCAATCGCACAGGCATTTATCGCTGTGGATTGAGTGTTTTGTGTGCAAATAAAATCAATCACTTAGCACACAGTTAGGGTACACGTTGCGCCCTTACAGCTGATCCCGCGAAGAAAGACAAAGAGCCCCGGCATCCATCAGGGTGCCGGGGCTCTTTTTTCGTTTGGGGCCTACAGTCGACTTTCAGAAAATCAACATCAGCGCGGCCACGCCTCCAGCATCAGTCGCGCATCAGCTGCGTGCCCATCAGCCTGGCGCGCGAGCTCTCCACCAGCTTCTGCCATACGCTGACCTCCTGCTGCCATTGCTTCGAATACGGCTGTGCAGGTGCTGGCGTACTCAGCGAGGGCGGGCTGGGCAGCGGCGCTGATGCGCCCGGGCAGGCCGGCGAAGTCGCCGCGCAACCCTGCAGTAGTGCTACGCAGATCGAGCAGCAGGCGGCCCAGGTCTTGCTGAGCCTGGGCGTTGCCTTGCTGGGCCTGCTGGAAAGTGGCGAGTGCATCATTGAATCCCTTCTGAAATCCGGCCATGTCGGCCACGGCCTGATTGGCGCCGGCCAGCTCTGCGCCGGTCTGCTGGTGGGCCTGCTGTTCCAGCTTGAGGCCCATGCGCCAGCCCTGGGCAGTCCAGCCGGCGGCAAAGGCCGCGGCCAGCGCCAGGGCTGCCAGGATGGTTTTGCTGCGGCCCGTCATGCCAGCCCACCCTCGCACAGCTGGCGTTCGGCCGCG
>JAITLO010000040.1 GCA_031277855.1 Acidovorax sp.
TTTAAAAAACTGTCCAGGTATTGCCTGGGTAGTTGGGGTGATTAGCTCAGCGGTAGAGCACTGCCTTCACACGGCAGGGGTCACATGTTCGATCCATGTATCACCCACCAATACACAACCCTCTTGAATCTTGGATTCAAGAGGGTTTTTTGTTTTGGACTGCAGGTAGTGTGAAGATTCAGGTTTGGCTACTCCGCTCCTATCACCAAATTGCACCAAAACGCTGGCGCAAGTCTTCCAGGGCGCTTTCATCAAGTGGGTGGGGTCGGGCCAGCAGCCAGAGACGGGCGGTTTCTTCCAACTCCTCCAGTGTGGCCATGGCCGCTTCAGGCGTCTCGTGCCAGACATTGGGCCCTAGGCGAGCAAGCATGACCGCACGTATGGGGTGGCCAAGATTGTGGCGCTGTGTGATGGTGTCGGCGACTTCCTCTGCTGCTTGGGTTGAACCGGGACTGTGGTAGCGGATATGGGGTACATGCCCGACTTTCATCACAAAATAAGGTGTGATGGGGGGCAGTAGTTCGCTTTCTTCTTCGCGCAGTAGGGAGCAAGCTACCAGATGTGTGCTGTGGGTGTGGAGAACGCACAAGGCAGGGCGGGTCGTGGTCTCGCTGCTTTCGTAAATGCGGCGGTGCAGGACAATGGTTTTGCTGGCGCGGTCGCCGCTGACCTGCCGCCCCTCGAGATTCAGCTTGGCAAGCCGCTGAGGCTCCAGAAAGCCCAGGCAGGCATCGGTGGGTGTGATCAGATATCCGTCGGCTAGACGTACGCTGATATTGCCTGCGGTGGAGTGGGCATAGCCGCGCTCAAAAAGGCTGCGGCCTACGCGTACGATTTGCGCGCGCGCGGCGTCTTCAGTAAGGTAGTTCATGCTTGAGCTTCAGCTGTGCAAAGGCCTTGGTGAAGAAGTCTGGTGAGCCAAAATTACCCGATTTGAGCGTAATGTGCAGGCCTTGCGGTGCAAGCTTGGTGGATGCAAAACACCAGGGTACGCCGGGGTCGATTTGCTCGCCTATGCGCATCTGCGCAATGCCAAGCGCTTGTACGCAGGCGCCGGAGGTTTCTCCTCCTGCGACTACCAGTTGGCGTACGCCCATTTCCACCAAGCCGCAGGAGATAGCGGCGATGGTTTGTTCTACCAGGGCGCCAGCATTCTCTACGCCCAACTGACTTTGAATGGTGCGCACGGCTTCGGGTTCGGCGGTGGAATACACCAGTACAGGGCCGGAAGACAGGTGCTCACCTGCCCATGCCAGTGTCTGGGTACAGACATCGGCTCCCGAGGCGATGTGCAGCGGGTTGATAGCCAAGGCAGGGCGGCCGGATTGGATGAATTCCATGACCTGGCGATTGGTCGTTGTCGAGCAACTGCCTGAGACAATGGCTTGCAGGCCTGCGGCTGATGGCAGATCTGCCGCCGCAGAGTCTGTACCAATACCGAAATTTTCAGGAAGGCCTATGGCTAGGCCCGAGCCTGCAGTCACCAGTGGCAAGCTCCGAAGTGCAGGTCCCAGGGCAAACAGGTCACGATTGCTGAGTGCATCCACGATGGCGATTTCCACGCCTTGAGACTTGAGGGTGTCAAAGTGCGCGCGTATGGCATCGCTGCCCTGGGCTACGACCTGGTAGTCCACCAGACCTACCTTGCGTTGGGTTTGGGCTTGTAGCACACGCACAAGGTTGGGGTCCGTCATGGGCGTAAGCGGATGGTTTTGCATGCCGCTTTCGCTCAACAGCAAATCACCCGCAAACAGATAGCCCTTGAAGACACAGCGCTGGTTGTCAGGGAAGGCCGGTGTTGCCACCGTGAAATGGGTATCGAGTGCCTGCATCAAGGCATCGGTAACCGGGCCGATATTGCCTGCAGGCGTGCTGTCGAAGGTGGAGCAGTATTTGAAATAAATCTGCTGGGCACCTTGGGATTGCAACCATCGCAGTGCCCGCAACGACTGCTCCACAGCTTCGCTGGCAGCAATAGTGCGGCTTTTGAGCGCTACGACGACGGCATCCGCTTCAATGCTCAGCCCTGCATCCGGTATGCCAATGGTTTGCACCACGCGCATACCGGCGCGTACCAGATTGTTGGCAAGGTCCGTGGCACCGGTGAAATCATCGGCAATACAGCCAAGAGCAATGCGCTTGGCGCTGTCACATTGGGTCATCTCGGGAAAATCTCAGGTATTGGTTTGCGTGGCAGCCGTTGTAGGGCTGCGTTTTTTGAACATACGGCCCAGCAGACCCCAGAGCATGAGAGCGATGGCTGCGGTGAAAATGGTGCCTACCAGACCATTGCTGAAAAATACCGACATCGAACCTTCAGACAGCAGCATGCTTTGGCGGAATGCATCCTCTGTCTTGTCACCCAGCACCATGGCCAGAATCAGCGGTGCAATGGGGTAGTCCAGCTTTTTGAACACATAGCCCACAACGCCAAAGGCCAGGGCGATATAGACATCGGACATCTTGCCGCTGATGGTGAAAGCTCCAATCAGGCAGATGACAATGATCAAGGGGCCAATCACGGCAAACGGCAAACGCAAGATGGAGGAGAACAGTGGGATCGTGGCCAGCACCAGCACGACGGCCACGATGTTGGCGACGTACATGGAGGAGATAAGGCCCCAGACAAAATCTGGCTTTTCAATAAAAAGCATGGGGCCGGGTTGTAGGCCCCAGATCATGAGCCCCCCCATCATCACGGCGGCAGTAGCTGATCCCGGTACACCCAAAGCCAGCATAGGTAGCAGCGCAGAAACTCCCGCAGAATGGTCTGCGGCTTCGGGGGCCACTACGCCATCAGGCTCACCCTTGCCAAAACCGGCTCGGAATTTGGAAAAACGTTTGGCAAGCCCATAAGACATAAATGAAGCAGCGGTAGGGCCTCCCGGTGTAATGCCCATCCAGCAACCCACCAGCGTCGAGCGGATCAGGGTTGTGGCATGGCGAGGCAGGTTTCTGGCGGATTGCCAGACCACTTTCCAACTCACGCGCGCATGAAGTCCCTCAAAGCGCAGGCCCTCCTCTACGGTCACAAGCAACTCCCCGATGCCGAACAGGCCGACGACGGCCGCCAGAAAGGACACACCACCGATCAGGGTGTCAGAGCCAAAGGTCAAGCGGACTTCGCCCGAAACAGTGTCCATGCCAACGGCTGCCAGAATCAGACCTATGCATAGCGAGGCCAGCGTCTTGAGGGGAGAGCCACCACTGACCAGGTAGCTGCAGAAGGTCAGCAGATAGACCGCAAAGAACTCGGCTGGTCCGAACTTGAGGGCGAAATCGGCAATCGCATTCGCAATCAGCGTCACCACGATCACACCTGCCATGGCGCCAAAGCCTGCAGAGAGAAAAGCGGTGGCCAATGCTTCGGCTGCACGGCCATTGCGTGCCATAGGGTAGCCGTCGAAGGTGGTCGCCACTGATGACGGTTCTCCTGGGATGTTGAACAGAATCGAGGTGGTAGAGCCGCCGAACAGTGCCCCCCAGTACATCGATGACAAGAGAATGATGGCCGAGACCGGTTCCATGGTGAAGGTCAGCGGCAGCAATAATGTGACCCCATTGGGGGCCCCAAGGCCGGGCAGAACACCCACCAAAATGCCGAGCAAGACGCCGCCCATCATCAGGGCGATGTGGTACATACTCAGGGTAGTTTGAAACCCTGACATGAGAAATTGCAGTTGTTCCAGCACGTCGAATCCTCAGGCCGCCCGCCAGGCGTCGTATAGCTCTTCCAGCGGTCCACGTGTCAACGGCACGCCAAACCAAACTTCAAAAACAGCGAACATCACTGCAGCAGCCAGCAAACCGATGGCTATGGCTTGACGCCAAGCAAAGCTGCCATGGTTGCGAGCCATATAGCTCAGAAAGACCGCGGCTGCCAGATAAAAGCCTGTGAAGGGTGCGGCCAGTGCAAGTTCCACTGTGGGTATGAATTGCGAGAGTACGCGGCGTAGTTGCAAGCCTGAGGCAAATACCTCGTCGCTCGGAGTGCGTGCGGCTTGCAAAGTCAGTGCAATCCCCGTTGCTAAAAGCAGCAGCCCTAGGCGCAGCGGAAAATAGCCAGCCTCAGGGCCGGTGGCACCCCAGCCGGTTTCCAGTTGGAGGCTGGCGTAAACAATGGCCGCGGCAAAGGCGCTAATGAGCCCAGCGACGCTGAGTTCCAGTGCCTGGCGTGAAACAGACTTTGACATACTGAAACTACTCCGACTCAGTCTTTGATCAGCCAGTCATCCTTGGCAAACTGGGCTTTGTTCTTGGCTGCGTCAGCCGCAATGTAGTCTCTGAGGGCCTGACCTTCGAGGAATAAGTCGGTTTGCAGGCCGCGGGCCAGCCATTCCTTGAATTCCGGCTTTTCGCGCACTTGGCGCATCAGGTCTTCGTAGAACTTCACTTGCTCGGGCTGCAGCTTGCCTGCGGCCCAGACGGTGCGTGGCATGTTGAAGCTGTCTATGGCGATGCCTGATTCGCTGCAGGTCGGTATGTCCCCGAAGCCCTTGTCGCCGCGCACCTTGTCTTTGATATCGAGGCGTTGCTTGGCAAACACGCACAGCGGCTGGACCTTGCCCGCACGCCAGTGGGAAATGTTCTCGGAAGGGTTGTTGACGTTGGCATCCACATGGCCGCCCGACAGTTGAGCAGCCACTTCACCACCGGACTTGAAGGGGACATACACCATCTTCGTGCCTGTGAGCATCTCGATCTGGCGCGTGAGTATGTGGTCCGTGTCCTTAGATTGTGCGCCACCGACTTTGATGCTGCCCGGCTTGGCTCGTGCGGCATCGATCAAGTCCTTGGCGCTCTTATAAGACGCATTGGCGTTGGACCACAGAATGAACTCGTCGGCAGCCATGATGGCCACGGGGGTCATATTCTCTATCTTGTAGCCTACCTTGGTGATCATGGGCATCAGATAGGCTAGGTTGGTGGAGAACACCAGCTTGTGTGGATCCCCGGCGGAGGATTGCAAATCGATCATGGCCTCAGAGCCTGCACCACCACCTTTATTGCTAACGATCACGGGGGCGCTCATCAGCTTGTGTTTTTGTATGACCACCTGTACGACGCGGGCGAACTGGTCGGTACCACCGCCGGGGCCAGCGGTCACCACGAACTCTACGGGACGGTTGGGCTTCCATTCGGCGGCCGATGCACTAGCTGCTGCAAGCACCAGCACGGCGGTCGCTGTCAAATGGGGGCGGAGACTGGGGTTCTTCATGATGCTTCCTCGAAGTAGATGAAAACGGGGCGGGACTGCCCTCATCAGACCTGGGGGTGGTGTTCAGAGAAAAAAGCAGCGTCTTGCTGCTGGCGTAGCTGTAACAGCTCTGATGAGGCGTCGATCTCGACATCGTCAAAGCAGATCAATTCACCGGCAGCCAGATCGCGTAGCAAGCGGCGATTACCCACCAGGTAAAAAGGTGCGGGAACGCCCTCCGCCAGCGGTGCTGCGGGCATGAGCTCGGCAGTCACATGTTCGATGGAGTGGTGGTGCCCTCCCATAGTCAGCATCGTGCCGGCAGGCAGCGGCTGCGTGGTTCGGGCCACCAGGTCCAGGCAAGGCTTGGGGGCTTGGGCACCGCTGGAGACCCCATGCAATGCGGCATCCAACACGCTGGTCATGGCTTCGAGTCCCAGCAGGTGGCGCGGCAAGTACACCATGGCGCGGCGGCGGTCGCGGCTGAGCACATGGCCCTTGCCGTGCAGCAGCTCCCAGGTGGCATCGTCATCGCACTGAATGATGATGAATACGCCCCCTGCAAAGCTCAGCTCATCGGCTGTCCGCAGGCAGTGAAAGACGTCAATGACGCCGTTTCCGGACAACAGGCCGTTTTCAGCCTGTAAGGCAAACATGTCGGCAACTTCGGCGGGGCGTGCAATAGGGGCATGCAGCTGGGGGACATCAAAAACCAGCCCTGTGCTGTTGGCCACGACCTGCAGCTCGCAAAGATCCGGAACAGCCCGCTGAGGGAGCTCGGCGCAAATATCGGCACGGGCTTTGGCCTGAGGAGTAAGGGGGCCGTCTTGCAACTTCCAGAGTGCGGCAAAACCTGGCACTTTGATGCTGGAGCCGTTGCTGTGCATGGTCTGGCTGGTTGCATCGAACACAAAGTCGTATTCGCTGGACTTGCCTGCCGACAAGACTTCAAAGCCCAGTACCTGGGCCCAGGTCACCAAGCCGATGAGCAGTGAGGGCTGATCGCCATCGACCGGGGTGACCACACGGTCTTTGGCACGAGCCATGCGTGACAGCTCGGGCCCCACAACGCTGTCCACTTCCTTGGAGGCCATGGCTACATGCCAGCCGGCTTCTATGGCTAGCCGGGCATGGCGTGCACCGGCTTCAGGGTGACCCGTGGCTTCCACCAACACCTGGATGGGCAGCTTGGTCACAGTAGCCACGTCGCCAGCGGCAATGTATTTGCCATCTTCCCAGGCACGGACAGCATCTTCTGGCGTGTTGCAGCAGGCAATTTGTTCGGCTTGAAGGCCCACGGCTTGCCAGGCCTGGGCAGCAATTTCGGCAGTGAGGTCGACTGCCACGCGTGCACTCACGCTCTGAACACGGGTCGACTGGGCGAGAAAGCTGCGGCCAAAGCCGCCGCTGCCTACAACGCACACTTCTATGGGGGAGGCCGTGTTGGCATAACGATGAAGATGATCCATGAATGTCCGGAAAAAATGGGTGCCATCAGGCACTCTCTGTAAAGGTTTTTGTAAGTTTGCATGCAATATTTCATTTTTATTTCAGGGTTAACCCTTTTGAAGACTATTTATCAGCAAAAGTGCATGCACTTTTCTTTCGAATAAGATTGGGGAATGACGACCAAAAGGGATGGTTTAGGTAATCGCAAGATTGCAAGCAGAGACGGAACACGCACCGATGTGGTTGCGGGGAAGCTGCGTGTTTTGATCGTTTCAGGAGTCCTGAAGCCGGGACATAGGCTGTCTGAAAGAGAAATCGCCGAGCAGCTGGAAGACGTCTCGCGTACGCCTTTGCGAGAGGCGTTCAAGGTGTTGGCTGCCGAGGGGCTTCTCACGCTGGAGCCAAACCGAGGGGCGGTGGTGACGGCCTTGTCAGCTCAGGAGGTAGAGGCCTCGATTGAGGTGCTGATCGGCCTTGAGGCAATGGCCGCCGAGCTCGCTTGCGCGCATGCTACGGATGCCCAACTCACTGAGATAGAGCAACTGCATGCAGACATGGTGGAGGTGCATGCAAAAGGTGATCTGATGTCTTACTTTCAGATCAACCAGGCCATACACCAGCGCATTGTGGATGCTGCCTGTAACCCTGTGCTCTCGCGTATTTATGCGGCTGAGTGCGCACGTATACGTCGCTATCGCTACGCAGGAAACCAGGATCCGGTGCGTTGGCGCCAGGCCGTACGCGAGCATGGGGAGATGTTGGTGGCGCTGAAAGAGCGTGCAGGGCCACTGTTGCGTGAGATGCTCAGACAACACCATAAGAGCGGCTGGGCTGTTTCACGCACTGTGTTGCAACAAGATCCCTTGAATCAACGTAATGAGTCGGTGCGCAAACCTAGGGGACGGAAGCCCAAATCTGTGTAAGCGATGCAGAGCCACGGGTGGATATTGAGGGGCATGGTTTGCAAAGCCGTCTGGATACGAAACATAGCCAGATCTTGTGTGTTAGCTTGCAGCCCTCTCAAGCTGCAGCCTGCTTGTCCAGCCGCTTCAAAAAAATCCCCAATTCTTTTTCCACCTGGGCATCACCCTTGGCCTGGGCGCTGGCCAGGCCTTGCTGCCAGGCTTGGCGTGCGGCCTCGGGGTGGTTCAGGGCCAGCTCGGCCTTGCCCAGCAGCTTCCAGGCCACGGAGTACTGCGGGTCCAGCGCCGTGGCGCGCAGCAGGTGTTCGCGGGCGCTGGCGGGTTGCTCCTCGTCCAGCGCGGCCTTGCCCAGGGTCAGGCGCAGCAGGGCGGTTTCCTTGCCTGCATCCAGCAGGGCTTGCAGGCGTTGGGTCATGGGGTGCGTGGGATGCATGGGGCGGTCTCCTGTTCCCCACCCATGGTGCCAGTAGCTAGCCCGCAGTGGGCGGGCCGGTGGCATCAAGCCTGCGGGGTGTGGGGCTGTGCCAGGTAATGTGCTTGCAACTGGTACATGCGCAGCACGGTGCGGTAGGCACCATTGGAGAAAAATTCATCCACCAACTGGCCTTCGGAAACAAAGCCCAGCTTGGTGTAGATGTGGATGGCCTTGGCATTTTCCTGGTCCACATGCAGATAGATTTTGTGCAGATTCAGCACCTTGAAGCCGTAGTCCAGGGCCAGGCGTGCGGCCTGGGCCGCAATGCCTTTGCCCTGGTGCTCGGGGGCGACGATGATCTGGAATTCCGCACGGCGGTGCACCTGGTCGATCTCGACCAGTTCGACCAGGCCGGCCGGCAGGCCTTCGTGTTCGACGATGAAGCGACGCTCGCCTTGGTCGTGGATGTGGTCGTTGTACAGGGCGGTGAGCTCGTCAAAGGTCTCAAAGGGTTCTTCGAACCAGTAGCGCATCACGCTGGCGTTGTTGTCCAGGCGGTGCACAAAGCGCAGGTCTTCGCGCTCCAGCGGGCGCAGGCGAATGGTGGTCATGGGCAATCCTTTCAATGTGCGGCGTGGGCAGCAGAGCGCAGCCGCAGGTGTACGGTGATCGCAGCCAGCAGCAGCAAGGCGGTGGCTGTCAGCAGCACGGCGGTGTAGCCGTGGTCAAAAGCGGTCTGTGCCGCCAGCACCAGGGGCTCGGCCACGGTGTGTGGCAGTTGCTCGGCAGCCAACAAGGCTTCATCCAGGCTGTCACGCACCATGGCGGGCAGGGCGGGGCCGGTGGGCAGGTACAGCTGCCAAGCATAGACGGCGGACAGCAAGCTGCCCATCAGCGTCACACCCAGGGCTCCACCCAGTTCATAAGAGACCTCTTCCACCGAGGCGGCCATGCCGGCGCGCTCGGCGGAGGCACTCATCAAAATCGTTGCCGAGGCTGCGGTCATGGCTGCGCCAATGCCCAGGCCCAGCACGGCCAGGCTCAGCGCCTGCCAGTGCGTGGCGCCCTGGTGCACCAGCCAATAGCCACCCATGCCCAGGCCGGACAGCAGCAGGGCGCTGGCCAGCAGCGGGCCGCTGCCCCAGCGGTGCAGCAGGCGTCCGGCGATGGGGCCGACCACAAAGGCCGCCAGTGGCAGCGGCACAATGGCCAGGCCGGCTTCCAGTGGTGAATAACCTTCCACCAGTTGCAGCCGCTGGCTGAAGACCAGCTCCATGCCCAGCAGTGACGCAGACGATACCAGGGCCGTGAGCACAGCCATGCTAAAGCCGGGGTTGCGAAATAGGGAAAGGTCCAGCAGCGGGTGGGCGCTGCGCCGCTGGCGGCGCACAAACACGCCCAGCAATGCGGCGCCGGCCACCAGGGTCAAGGCAGCCAGGCTCCAATCAGGGCTCACCTTGCCGGCTTCTTTGATGGCATAGGTGCAGCCCACCAGGCCAGCCATGACCAACAGGCTGCCTTGCCAGTCCCATGGGTGGCTGCGGTCACCCACGCTGTGGGGCACATAGCGCCAGGCCAGCGGCAGGGCCAGCAGCACGATGGGCACATTGACCAGAAACACCGATCCCCACCAGAAATGCTCCAGCAGCGCACCGCCCACCACGGGGCCGAAGGCTGCGCCACCCGAGGCTACAGAAGCCCAGATGCCAATGGCCAGCGCCCGCTCGCGGGCATCGCTAAAGCTCAGTCGGATCAGCGACAGCGTGGCCGGCATCATCATGGCAGCGCCCACGCCCAGCAGGGCGCGTGCGGCAATCAGCACGCCGGAGCCGGGTGCAAAAGCGGCCAGCAGCGAGGCGGCGCCAAAAACCACCAGGCCGGCCATGAACAAGCGCTTGTGGCCCAGGCGGTCGCCCAGCGAGCCCATGCCCAGCAGCAGGCCGGAGACGACGAGGGCGTAGATGTTGACGATCCACAGCTTGGCCGAGGCGGTGGCTGCCAGATCGTGGGTGAGGCGCGGAAGCGCGGTGTAGAGCACCGTCATGTCAATGACGATAAGCATCAGGGCGACGGAGACGATGCCCAGCACCAGCCAGCGATGGGCTGGGGCTGCGGCGGGCGCAGCCATGCAGTGGGTGGTCGACATAAGAAAAATCCTTGCATGAAAAGACGGCAGCGCTGGTCGAAACCCATGCCATCCAGCAGGCTTGCGGTCTTTTTGAATCGCAAATGATTCATCAATTACGTGATTTATAAAAGTTTTGTGGCATCAGTAAAATTGATGCATGGAATGGACACTGGAACGCTTGAACCAATTCGTGGCCGTGGCCGACTGTGGCTCGATGACGCTGGCTGCGCGCCGTCTGGGTCGTGCCCAATCGGCCATCAGCATGGCCATGGGCCTGCTGGAGGCGGATCTGGGACTGGAGCTTTTTGACCGATCCGGCCGTGCCGTGCGCCTGACTCCGGCAGGCCAGGTGATGCTGCTGGAAGCGCGCGCCCTGCTGGACCAGGCCCAGGCGCTGAACCTGCGTGCCCAGTCGCTGGTGAATGGGCCATCGGCCAAGCTGACCATGGCGCTGGACGAGGCCATGCCCTACCAGCCCATACGCCAGCTGCTGGGCGAGCTGGCGCAGCGCTTTCCGGCGCTGGAGCTGACGGTGCTCAATGGCACAGCGGCCCAGGTGGCGCGTGATGTGCAGGCTCAGCGTGCGCAGCTGGCATTTCATTTTGACTGGGGGCCGGTGGGCAGTGACTTCAGCCAGCGCTATGTGGCCGGCGTGCCGCAAATGCTGTGCGTGGCGCGCGGCCATGCGCTGGCCAGGCAGCAGGTGGTCAGCCGCCAGGAGCTGGCCGCGTTGCGCCAGCTGGTGATGCACATCGAAGGCGTGCCCGACCGGGTGCACAGCCCCCGCGTGTGGCGCTGTGACAGCTTCTACATCACCGTGGACATGGTGGCCGATGGCCTGGGCTGGTCCATCTTGCCGCGCAACATCATCGAATATGGCGGAGCACGAGGACGCATTGCCGTGCTGCACTGTGCCGACCTCAAGCCACCACCCTTGGCCGTGCGCATGCTCAGCTTGCAGGGCGCGGTGCTGGATGACTGTGTGCTGTGGATTCAGCAGCGCATGGCCGAGCTGCTGATGCCAGAAGGCGGTGGTGGAGCTGTGACGTAGAGAAAAAAATCTGCATTCAATCCGATACAAAGCGTTGCTACATCTGCATGGGTAGCTCCTTTTTTTAAATGCGCTTGCCGTTGCGCCGTGGCATGTCTTGTCATGGCCGCAGTTCGCCCCCAGCTAAGGCAAAGGCCCTGTGGGGTCTCACGCATGGCTGCCTATTCGGCCGCCGAGGATTGCCATGAAATTTGACGGTTTTTTTCGCGCACCGGTGGCCGACTATGTACAGTCCCCCCAGTTTGTTGGCGGACGCTTTCGCAACATCCACCCCCGGCCTGTCCAGGAGCCCAAGCCTGACGCCAAGGTGTTGTGGGATTTTTTCTTCAACAAGCCCCGCCATGCCGAGCCGGATGTGGCGTTGCCGGTGCAGCCGCTCACCAGGGCCCAGCTGGATGCGGTGCCCGAGCGCAGCCTCTACCGCATAGGCCACTCCACACTGCTGATGAAGCTGCGCGGCGGTTGGTGGATTACCGACCCGGTGTTTGCCCAGCGTGTCTCGCCACTGCCGTTTTTTGGGCCCAAGCGCTTTCATGCGCCGCCGATTGCCCTGCATGAGCTGCCAGCATTGCGCGGCGTGCTGCTGTCCCACGATCACTACGACCACCTGGACCGCGCCGCCGTGCGCGCGCTGGCGGCCAAGACCGATGTCTTTCTCTGCACCCTGGGCGTGGGCGACCGGCTGCAAGCCTGGGGCGTGCCCGCTGCCAAGGTGCAGCAGTACGACTGGTGGCAAAGCGCCGAGGTGGATGGTTTGCGCTTCACGGCCACGCCGGCCCAGCATTTCTCGGGCCGAGGACTGCGCGATGGCAATCGCACGCTGTGGGCCTCATGGGTGATTGAAGACCTGGAAAGTGCCCGGCCGCTGCGCATCTTCTTCAGTGGCGACGGCGGTTATTTCGACGGCTTTGCCGAGATCGGTCGGCGCTTTGGCGCGTTCGACATCACGCTGATGGAAACAGGCGCCTACAACGAACACTGGCCCTATGTGCACATGCATCCGGCGCAGACCGTGCAGGCCCACCAGGACCTGGGTGGCCAATGGCTGCTGCCCATACACAACGGCACTTTCAGCCTGGCCATGCATGCCTGGTGGGACCCGTTTGAGCAGGTAGTGGCTTTGGGCCAGGCACAGGGCGTGGCCGTTGCCACGCCCATGATGGGTGAGCGCCTGGACCTGAATGCGCCGCATGCGGGCGAGCGTTGGTGGCAGGCACTCATGCCGGCGGGGGGAGGCGCTTGACGCCAAAGCAGATGCGACGGCCACAGGCAAAAGCCTTGACCCAGCTGGCCGCCCGCCGCTGCGCGACAATCTGAGCATGACAAGCCCTGAGCAGCAACCCCGCAACCCTTTGCACGGCATCACGCTGGAGCGCATGCTGACCGATCTGGTTGATTTTTACGGCTGGGACGGCATGGCGCGGCGCATCCAGTTGCGCTGCTTTCAGCAAGAGCCCAGCATTACCTCCAGCCTGCGCCTGCTGCGCAAAACGCCCTGGGCGCGCGAGAAGGTGGAGGCCTTGTACCTGCAGACGCTGCGCCGCCACGGCTAAACAGCTGCGCTGATTCATGTGAAAACCTTGGGCTTTGCTCGCGCCTTGTTTTGTGGCGGCCATACAGCGCTTGATGCTTTGTTGCTCGCCCTTGCCGTATCCCGATACTGTCTGCGGGCGAGACGCCGCGCCTCAAGCGCTGTCTGGCCGTTGTGGGGTGGGGTTCAGTGCCCACTGAATTTTTCAAGCCCACTCCGGCCGGCTGCAAGTCCTAATCTGGCGTCCAGTGGTGCATGGCGCTGCGTATGAAGTCTGGGCGCCCACACCAGGGCACCGCGCAAGGGCCTACGCCGGCCGTGCCGCTCAGGGGGTTCCAGGCTTTCTATACCCCACAAACTGTGGGAAAAACTCGGCCACGCCGGGGCCGTTGAAGTCCCAGCCCTTGCATTGACCCAGATAGCGGGGCGGCTCGCCAGGCTGGGCGTTGAAGGCGCCCACAATGCTTTGGAAAGCGGCGGTGGCCATGGATTGCAGCAGCTCGCGCATATGGGTGCAGCCGGCCACGCTGCCCAGGTTGGCTTCTATGGATTTGCGCCAGCCGCGGGCCATGCAGCAGCCCACCATTTTTTGCATGGACGCCAGGGCCGCAGGGCAGCCGCCCAGGGGATGGGCATCCATGGCGGCTTCTATGGATTGCACCACCAGCTGGGTGTTCACGGTCACGCGTATCCACATATGGTGTATGGGATCGCCCGCCTTGCGTATGCCTCCGCGGTTCACGTAGGGAATATCGACGGCCTTGGTATCGATCAGCTCGCCTTCAATGTCCCAGAGCCCGTCCTCGCGAACAAAGCTGTGGAAGTTGGTGCGGCGAATATGCTGGGGCTGGCGGGCAACCGCGGGAGCAGACAAAGGCATGTGAGGCGTGGGGCATGGGCCTGTCCATGTGTGGCGGGCAGGCCTTGTAAATTTGATAGCGGCTGCAGCGCTGAGGGGGGGCGCAAGCCGGTCAGGGCTTGCATCCTACCGGGAAAGCGGACTCTGGGTTGTCCGCTATTTGTCAACCATGCGGGATAGGGTGCAGGCCTCAGCCGTGGCGCAGGGCCACGGTTTTGAGCACGGTAAAGCCGTACAAGGCCTCAAAGCCTTTTTCGCGGCCATGGCCGCTGGATTTGACGCCGCCAAAGGGCAGCTCCACACCGCCGCCTGCGCCGTAGTTGTTGATGAAGACCTGGCCGCAGCGCAGTGCCCGCGCCATGCGGAACTGGCGGGCGCCGTCGCGTGTCCACACGCCAGCCACCAGGCCGAATTGCGTGCCATTGGCCAGGCGAATGGCATCGGCCTCATCGTCAAAAGCCATGGCGGCCAGCACCGGGCCAAAGACTTCTTCCTGCGCAAGTCGGTGCTCGGGGGGCACATCGCGCAGCAGGGTGGGGGCCTGGTAGAAGCCGGTTTCGGGTGCATCGTCCACGATCTGGCCCTGGGCCACCACGGGAATGCCAGCTACTTGCGCATCGGACAGAAAATCCCAGACGCGCTGCTGCTGGCTTTGGCGAATCAAGGGGCCCACGTCCAAGTCCAGAGCGGCTGGGCCCACGCGCAGTGCGGCAAAGGCCTGGCCCAGGCGCTCCAACAGCGGCTCGTAGATGCTGCGTTGTACCAGCAGGCGCGAGCCGGCCGAGCAGGTCTGGCCGGCGTTTTGCACGATGGCGTTGACCAGGGTGGGGATGGCCGCGTCCAGGTCGGCGTCCTCGAAGACGATTTGCGGGCTTTTGCCGCCGAGCTCCAGCGTGACAGGGGTGTGGTGTTCGGCCGCGGCCTGCTGGATCAGCGTGCCCACATGGGGGCTGCCGGTAAAGCTGAGGTGGTTGATATCGGGGTGGCGGGCCAGGGCATCACCGGTTTCATGACCATACCCGGTGACGATGTTGATGCAGCCGGGGGGGAAGCCGGCCTCTGCGGCCAGTTGGGCCACGCGCAGCACGGACAGGCAGGCATCTTCCGCAGGTTTGACCACGCAGGTGTTGCCGGCCGCCAGGGCCGCGCCCACGCAGCGGCCAAAAATCTGCATGGGGTAGTTCCAGGGCACGACATGGCCTGTCACGCCATGGGGCTCGCGCCAGGTCAGCACGCTATAGCCTTCCTGGTAGGGAATGGTCTCGCCATGCAGCTTGTCACAGGCGCCGGCATAGAACTCGAAATAGCGTGCCAGCGAGAGCGCGTCTGCTCGGGCCTGCTTGGTGGGCTTGCCGCAGTCGCGCTGCTCGATGGCCGTCAACTCCACGGCATGCTCTTGTACCAGCTGAGACAGGCGCATCAGCAGGCGCCCGCGTTCCACGGCCGGGGTTTTGCGCCACACGCTCTCATAGCACTGGCGTGCGGCAGAGACTGCAGCGTCCACGTCTTCGGCATTGCCACGCTGAATGTCTTCAAAGATCTGGCCGTCCGAAGGATCCATCACCGCAATCGTGCGGCCGGAGGTGGACGGAACGGGAGCATTGGCGATGTAGTGGTATTGCATGCTGAATATTGTGGCGATCTACATTCGACGGGCTAGTCGTGCAGGCGTTATTGACAAATACACATTGGTGTCGAAAAGCTTGTGGCAGCTTATCTATCAAGGGCATGCTGCTATTGAAAACATGAATACCGGGGTTTTCCCTGGTCGGAAGCCAGTTGCCTGGCGACAGTCAGCAAGACGGGATATCCCTAGAGAAAAATGGTCTTGGATACAGAAAAATTTTGTAAAAACACACGATCGTGCTTTTTGTCGTCATAGGATCTTTATTTTGGGAGCCTGCCCATGAAAACCTTGATCGATCAGCTGTCGCAGTACGCCGACTACCACCGCGATCCACGCAACATCCTCACCCATTTTGTCGGTGTGCCCCTGATTTTGTGGGCCGTGGTGATCTTGCTGTCGCGCCCGGCCTGGGAGCTGGCGGCCCTGGGCGGTTTGCCTTGTTCACCGGCCTTGGTGGCGGCGCTGCTGGTCTGCTGTTATTACCTCTTGCTGGATATGCGCTATGGCCTGGCCATGGCCGTGGTGCTGGCGGCCATGCTGGCGCTGGCAGTGCCGCTGGCCCGCCAGGACACCAGTGTCTGGTTGGGCTGGGGCCTGGGAATTTTTGTGGTGGGTTGGGTGATCCAGTTTGTGGGCCACTGGTGGGAAGGGCGCAAGCCCGCCTTTATGGACGACATCGTGGGCTTGCTGATAGGCCCGCTGTTCGTGATGGCCGAAATGGGCTTTGGCCTGGGCTTGCGCCGCGAGGTACAGCAGGCAGTGGAGGAGCGCAGCGGCCCGGTGCGCCGGCGCCAGGTGCAGCATTCTTGAAGGCCTACGGCCGAGGCGGATAGAGCAGGGGATGCGGATATTCCACCGCCCTGCAAGAAGTTGGCAAGGGTGAGCGCCTAAAATGCCTGGGTTTGCCCTTGGTTGTGCTGAGGGCGCGTGTTTGCAACTTCTCTCTATTCACCACCATGTCTTTGAACAATGTGACCCCCGGCTCCAAGGCGCCTGAAGTTTTCAATGTCGTGATCGAAATCTCGGCCAACTCCGCTCCCGTGAAGTACGAAGTGGACAAGGAAACCGGCTGCGTGTTCGTGGATCGCTTCCTGGGTACGGCCATGCACTACCCCGTGAACTATGGCTATGTGCCCCAAACCCTGGCTGGCGACGGTGACCCGGTGGACGTGCTGGTGATGACTCCCTTCCCCCTGCCCACCGGTGTGGTCGTGCCCTGCCGCGCCATCGGTATCTTGCAAATGGAAGACGAGTCCGGCGTGGACGGCAAGGTGCTGGCTGTGCCCACCCAAAAGCTGCTGCCCGCCTATGACAAGATCAACCACCTGAGCGATATCCACGACATCACGCTGCAGCAGATCTCCCATTTCTTTGAACACTACAAGGACCTGGAAAAGGGCAAGTGGGTCAAGGTGCTGGGCTGGAAGGGCCTGGACGAAGCCCACAAGGAAATCACCGACGGCATCGCTGCCTACAAGGGCTGAGTGGCAATAAACCATTTTTTAAAAATGGTTTATTGAAAGACAGCGTCAGCTGTTGTCAGCTTGACGGCTGCCAGGGGACAAGTCCCTTGGTGGCAGCTGAAAGCCCAGGTGCAAACGCGCGTTCTCGAAAGAGAACGCGCGTTTTCTTTTGTAACATTCTCGCGCCTGCCGTGGGGAGGCGCATGTGGGGTGCGCTGCGAGCGGGCGAATGCCTGGAGGCATTTCTGATCGGGAGGAGAGCGAATGTTGCGATGGTCCGATATGCGCGTGGGCACCAAGCTGTTTGGTGGTTTTGCGCTGGTGCTGGTGTTGACCTTGGTGGTGGGCGGGCTGTCCCTGTGGCAGCTGCAACGCCTGAACAGTGCCATGCTGGTGGTCAGCGACCACGCCATGCCCAGCGTGGCCGATACCGGCAATCTGCGTGGGCAGTGGAACCGCTATCGCCGGATGGAGGCCGGCATCCTCAATGCCACTGGCGTGCAGGAAGTACAGCAGATTGCCCAGCAGGCCGACAAGGTGCTGGAGGGGATTGAGAAAACCGAACGCTCGTTCGAGTCGCTGCCCCGTTCCGAGCAGGAAAAAGCGTTGATGCAGACCTACCAGCAGCACCGCAAAACCTATATGGAAAGCCATGCGCAGTTCATGAAAGAGGCGCTGGCCAAGGACTATACCCAGGGCAGCGGTGATTTGTTGCTGGGCGATACCGTCTCCAATCTCTATGCCGGCCAGGCCGAGGCGAATTTTGTGGCCATGGCCGAGACCGTGGGCAAGCTCATGACCTTGAGCCTGGAAGATGCCAACCGTGCGCGCAGCGCAGGCCAGCAGGTGTATGCCGCTGCCTGGTGGTGGGTGGTGGCAGGAGTGTCTGCCAGCGTGGTGCTGGCCTTGCTGTGTGCCTGGTTGGTAACCCGTGCTGTGACCCGCCCGGCCGCCCAGGCGGTGAGCGTGGCCCGACGCATTGCCGAAGGCGATTTGAGCCAGGCCGTGCCTGCCGGTGGCAAGGACGAGATGGGTGTGCTGCTCCATGCGTTGGGGCAGATGCGCACCAGCCTGGGTGAGGTGGTGCAGCATGTGCGTCGCAATGCCGAAGCTGTGGCCACGGCCAGTGCGGAAATTGCCCACGGCAATAGTGATTTGTCCAGCCGTACCGAAGAGCAGGCCAGCGCTTTGCAGCAGACGGCTGCGGCCATGACCCAGCTGGGGGGCACGGTGCGGCAGAACGCAGAAAGTGCCCGCCAGGCCAACCAGCTGGCCATGAGCGCGAGCACCGTGGCTGCCCAGGGCGGCGAGGTGGTGGGCGAGGTGGTGGCCACCATGCGCGGCATCAATGACAGCAGCCACAAGATTGCCGACATCATCGGCGTCATCGATGGCATCGCTTTTCAAACCAATATCCTGGCGTTGAACGCCGCCGTGGAGGCCGCACGTGCCGGCGAGCAAGGGCGCGGCTTTGCCGTGGTGGCGGGCGAGGTGCGTACCCTGGCCCAGCGCAGTGCCGAAGCGGCCAAGCAGATCAAGCAGCTGATCGAGGCCAGCGTGCAGCAGGTGGAGCAGGGCTCGCGCCAGGTGGACCAGGCCGGTAGCACCATGCAGGAAGTGGTCAGCGCCATCCGCCGCGTGACCGATCTGGTGGGCGAGATCACCGCCGCCAGCACCGAGCAAAGCGAAGGCGTGTCCCAGGTGGCCCATGCCATCACCCAGATGGACCAGACCACCCAGCAAAACGCGGCCCTGGTGGAGCAGAGCGCGGCAGCGGCCGGAAGCTTGCAACGCCAGTCCAGCGACCTGGTGCAGGCCGTGTCCCGTTTTCGGACGGCCGAGGGCGCGGCGCGGCCACAGGGCAGTGTGCAGCCCCGGCCCTTGCACCACAGCCCGGTGGCCGCGCCGCGCCCTGAAGCGCGACCGGCATTGGTTGCAGCATCCTCGGCGGGCATGGGCGCTATCGCCGCCGCGGAATTGACGAACGCCAAGGAAGACGACTGGGCGCAGTTTTAAGGGGGAAGGGGGCGAGCACTGGCGCCCGCGCCCTGCGGCGCATGGGCAGGTGCTCGGTCGCAGGGGTTTTGTGGTTGACAGGGCTTGTCGGCCCAGTTCCACTCTATGTGCCATCCGGCCCAGCATCTGAGATGGGCGGCAAAATACCCAGGCTGTTGCAGCGCCCGAGGCGGTAGTCTGCAGCAGCGCTCTTGCGGCAGATGCCGTATATACCAGCAAGCCATGACCGTGCGGCCTTGGGGCCGGGGAGGAGTGAAATGACCGCAGCCAGCAGCAGCAATTTTTCCGAGTGCCTGACGTTCCGGCTGGGGGAAGAGGAATACGGCATCGACATCTTGCGGGTGCAGGAAATCCGCTCCTATGAGCAGCCCACCCGCATTGCGCATGCGCCGTCCTATATCAAGGGCGTGATCGACCTGCGGGGTGTGATCGTGCCCATTGTGGATTTGCGGCTCAAGCTCCATTGCGAGCAGGCCGAGTACACGCCTTTTACCGTGGTCATCATCCTGAACGTGGGCACCACGGTGCTGGGCGCGGTGGTGGATGCCGTGGCCGATGTGGTGCGCCTGCCGCCCGATGCCCTCAAACCCGCGCCGCAGCTGCAGGCGCATGTGGACAGCGCCTTTATCAAAGGCATTGCCAAGCTGGGTGAGCGCATGCTGATCGTGGTGGATATCGAGTCCTTGCTGGGCTCGGCCGATATGGGCTTGCTGCGTGCGGTGAGTGATGCTGCGTAACACCCCCTGAGCGGCTTTGCCGCTTCCCCCTCCCTGGCTTCGCCGGAGGGGGACGACAGCCTCGCTGCGGGGCGGCCCTTGCTCGCTGTCTCTGATTTTGGTCTGCGCCAGTTGCATGCGCCATGGTGCGTAACTCACCGCTGTGGGATCTGCGGTGCTGCTTGACGCAGGGGGCTGTGCTGCTCTAGTTCTTGCATATAGTGGGCCATGCCTTCGCCTTCGCGCTGCAAAAAGCGCTCCACCGCATCAGCAAACGCCGGGTGGGACAGCCAGTGGTAGCTGGCCGTGGCCACGGGCAGCAGGGCGCGGGCCATTTTGTGCTCGCCCTGGGCGCCGCCTTCAAAGTACGCCAACCCCTGGGCTATGCACCACTGCAGCGGCTGGTAGTAGCAGGCCTCGAAGTGCAGACAGTCCACCCGCTCCAGCGCGCCCCAGTAGCGTCCATAGGCCGTGGCACCGCGCAGGGGCTCTGCAATTTCAGTAGCTGCCAGCGCAGATACACCGGGCATTTGAGAGGGTTTTCCGACTGAAGCCGGCGTGGCATCAGCACTGACTGCTATCAAACTGCAGGCCATGCGCCTGCCGTCCCGCTCGGCAATGAACAACACCCAGTGGCCGGGCAGATCGCGCGCCATGCGGGTGAAAAAGTCGCGCTGCAGATAGGGCGGGTTGCCATGTTCCACATAGGTGCGGGCATAACAGGCGTAGAAAAAGTCCCAGTCCTGCTCGCTGATTTCGCGCCCCGCCCGCACGCTGAACTGCACGCCGGCCTGGGCTACTTTCTGTCGCTCCTGGCGAATTTTCTTGCGCTTGACCTGTTGCAAGCTGGCCAGAAAATCGTCGAAATCGACATAGAGCCTATCCGTGGCCGCTAAAACACGCGCAGCGGGGAGCGTGGGGGCCCATCCGCTGCCGGGCCGCCCCAAGGCGGATACGGCCCCCTCGGGGGGCAGCGAACCACACGCAGTGGGGAGCGTGGGGGCCATGTTCTTCCAGTGAAATTGCACGCCAGCGCGCGCTATCCAGCCTGCTTGCGCCAGTGCGGCATGATCGGCTGCATCGCCAAACAGCACATGGGCTGAAGACAGTCCTTGCTCCGCACACCAGGCTTGCACGGTCTGCACCAGCCGCAGCCGCCATTGTGGGTTGCTGGCCAGCAGCCGGCTGCCTGGCACGGGGGTAAAGGGCACGGCCACCACGGCCTTGGGGTAATAGGCCAGGCCATGCTCGTGGTAGGCGCGGGCCCAGGCCATGTCAAACACATATTCCCCCCAGGAGTGGTGTTTGACATACAGCGGGCAGGCGGCCAGCAGTTGTTCGCCTTCGGGCGTTTGCTGCCACAGGGTGATGCAGCGCGCATCCCAGCCGCTATCGGTGCTGGCACTGCCGCTTTCTTGCAATGCGGCCAGGTAGGCATGGCGCATGAAAGGGGTGGGGGTGGCTTGTTGTGCCAACAATGCATCCCAGGCTGTTGCAGCAATCTCCTGCACGGTGGCAAACACGCGGGTGATAATGGGCTTTTCGGTCATGCGGGGCGTGGATCAGGTCTCGTTCCGCACAGTTTAGGCAGGCCGCATCGGCCCCATCACCTTCCATGACGCTTTCCATCCGCATTGCCCAGCTGAACTTTGTTGTGGGCGATTTGTCAGGCAATGCCCAGAGAATCATTGATGCCGCTGCCCAGGCCTATGCCGATGGCGCGCAGCTGCTGCTCACCCCCGAGCTGGCGCTGTGTGGCTACGCGGCCGAGGATTTGTATCTGCGCCCCGCATTCCAGGCCGCTTGCGACCAGGAGCTGGCGCGCATTGCCAAGGCCACTGAGGCCTGGCCGGGCTTGACCCTGGTGGTGGGCCACCCCAGTGTGGTGCCCGAGCCTGGCGAGCAGCGCCGCTACAACACGGCCAGCGTGCTGCGCCAGGGACAGGTGGAGCGCAGCTACCACAAGCAATGTCTGCCCAATTACAGCGTGTTCGACGAGCAGCGCCATTTTGTGGCCGGCCAGCACAGCTGCGTGGTGGATGTGGCCGGGGTGAATGTGGGCCTGCTGATCTGCGAAGACGCCTGGCAGAGCGCGCCGGCCACGGCCGCCAAGGCCGAGGGGGCGCAGCTGCTGGCGGTGCTCAATGCCTCGCCTTTCCACCACCACAAGCAAGAGGAGCGCGAGCGCGTGCTGGCGCAGCGTGCGGCCGAAACCGGCCTGCCCCTGGTCTATGCCCATTTGGTGGGCGGGCAGGATGAGCTGGTGTTTGACGGCGGCAGCGTGGCCGTGAGCGCACGGGGCGATGTGGTAATGCGCGCACCCGCGTTCCGCGAAAGCCTGGTGGCCTTGCGTGCCACGCATGCGCATGGTGGTGTGCAGTTGGCAGGAGATATCAGTCTGGCGCAGACGCCAGACGCCGCGCTGTGGGACGCCCTGGTGCTGGGCGTGCGCGACTATGTGGGCAAAAACCGCTTCCCCGGGGCGCTGCTGGGCCTGTCTGGCGGTATTGATTCTGCCCTGGTGCTGGCGATTGCCGTGGATGCGCTGGGCGCAGACAAGGTGCGCACGGTGATGATGCCCTCGCCCTATACGGCCGACATCAGCTGGATTGACGCGCGCGACATGGCCGAGCGCCTGGGCGTGCGCTATGACGAAATTTCGATTGCCCCGCAGTTCGAGGCTTTCAAGGCCGCGCTGGCGGCCGACTTTGCCGGCCTGGCCGAGGACACCACCGAAGAAAATCTGCAGGCCCGCATACGCGGCACCTTGCTGATGGCCCTGTCCAACAAACATGGCGCCGTGGTGCTGACCACGGGCAACAAGAGCGAAATGGCCACGGGCTACTGCACGCTGTATGGCGATATGGCGGGCGGCTTTGCCGTGATCAAGGATGTGCTCAAGACGCGGGTGTTTGACCTGGCGCGCTGGCGCAATGCCAACGACCCTTACGGTACGGGCGCCAGCCCCATTCCCGAGCGCATCATCACCCGCCCCCCCAGTGCCGAGCTGCGTCCGGATCAGAAAGACCAGGACAGTCTGCCGTCCTATGAGGTGCTGGACGCCATCATCGTGCGCTACATGGAAAATGACGAGTCGGTGGCAGCGCTGATTGCCGATGGCTACCCGGCCGCCGATGTGGACCGCGTGACGCGGCTGATCCGCATCAACGAATACAAGCGCCGTCAGGCGCCGGTGGGCATTCGCGTGTCCCCGCGCAGCTTTGGCAAGGACTGGCGCTATCCCATCACCAATGCCTTTCGTGCCTGAAGAGCGCGTCGCTTTTGAATTGCAACTTTGTCTGGAGTACACACCATGAAAATGATCACCGCCATCATCAAGCCGTTCAAGCTGGAGGAGGTGCGCGAAGCACTGGCCGAATGCGGCGTGACGGGTCTGACTGTGACGGAGGTCAAGGGCTTTGGTCGCCAAAAAGGCCATACCGAGCTCTACCGTGGTGCTGAGTATGTGGTGGACTTTCTGCCCAAGGTGAAGATCGAGGTCGTGGTGGCCTCGGAAGATGTGGACCGCTGCGTGGATGCCGTGGTGGCCGCCGCGCGTACCGGCAAGATTGGTGATGGCAAGATCTTTGTCTCCCCGGTGGAGCGTGTGGTGCGCATACGCACCGGCGATTTGGACAATGCCGCAATCTGAGTGTGTGACCCGCACGCAAAAAAGCAGCCAACAGGCTGCTTTTTTTGTGCATGGAGATGCGGTTTAGATCTTGTCGCGCAGGTCCTGGCTTTCCGGGGCCAGGCCGGCGGCCTGCACCATGGACTGCAGCAGCGGCTCCACCTGGTGGTCGTGGCGAATGAGGTCCATCTGCCAGTCGCCCATAAAGCCGTTGTCCACGGTTTGCTGCAAAAACTGCAGCATGGTGTCGTAATAGCCGGCCACGTTCAGCAGGCCTATGGGCTTGTCGTGGTAGCCCAGCTGGCGCCAGGTCCAGACTTCGAACAGTTCTTCAAAAGTGCCGATGCCACCGGGCAGGGCCAGAAAAGCCTGGCTGCGCTCGGCCATCATGGCCTTGCGCTCGTGCATGGTGGTCACGATGTGCAGCTCGTCGCAGGCGCTGTTGGCGACTTCCTTGTCCACCAGGGCCTGGGGAATGATGCCGATCACGCGGCCGCCGGCCTCGCGTGTGGCCTCGGCCACGGTGCCCATCAGGCCGGTGCGCCCACCGCCATAGACCAGTTGACCGCCATGCGTACCTATCCAATGGCCCACGGCACGGGCAGCAGCCACGTACTCGGGCTTTTCACCAGGGCGGGAGCCGCAGTACACACAGATGGAGAAGTGGGGAGTGGCGGTGGCAGTCATGGAGAGATGGAGTGGGAAATGTCAGGCAAAACGGGCATAGGCTGCGGCGGCAAAGGCGCAGCCGCACAGCAGCAAGGTCAGCAGCACGGCTGCGCTACCCATGTCTTTGGCGGCCTTGGCAAGCGCATGCCATTCGGGGCCGAAGCGGTCTATGGCGGCCTCCACTGCGCTGTTGAGCAGCTCGGTTACCAGCACCAGCACCAGTGTGGCCAGCAAAAACATGCGCTCCAGCCAGCTCTGGCCCAGCCACAGGCCCAGGGGTAGCAGCACCAGACACAGGCAGGCCTCGGTGCGGAAGGCTTTCTCCTGCCAGGCTGCGCACAGACCATCGCGGGAAAAGCTCAGTGCATGCCACATGCGGCGCAGACCGGTGCGCTGCTTTTGCAGGTTTTCAAAAGGTGCAGGTTGCATGGTGGAAAAACTCAAGAGCGGGTGCTGACCAGGCGGGTGCCGGCCAATGCGTCGTGCAGAAACTGGTGTTGGGGGTGAAAGCGGCTGAGCAAGGCCCAGACTGCGACCCAGCCCAGGGTGATGACGGTGCTTTCTGCGGCCGGCAGGTGAAACGGGGCCACGGCGGCCAACGGCGGCAGAAACCACAGCCAGCACAGGGCGTAGCGGGCGAGTGCACGCACCGCAGTGATGGGGCGGCCGTATTGGTCCACCACGCGCACATGCCAGGTTTTCATGGCCAGGGTCTGGCCCGAACGGCTCCAGAACCAGGCGAAGTAGGCACCGAACACCACAAACAGCAGCACTTGCAGCACATGAGAGCCTTGCAGCGGCGGGATGAGCAAGGCCAGCACCCCTTGGGTCAGCACGGCGATGAACAGCAGGGCAAACAGCAGCAGACCTTCATACAGCCAGCAGGCCATGCGGCGGCGCAGGCTGGGCGTGGTCAGGCTGGAAGTGGGAGAAGGAGAAGAGGGCAGTGCGTTCACAGGCAGCGGGCGCGGAAAACCCGCAGCGCTTACTGCGGAGAGTGGATGGGGGGGAAGTCAGGGTGCGAATACAGCCCCCCGGACCGCGGAAGTTCGGTTTGCTGTAGCGGTGCATTGTCGCCCAAGGGCGGCAGGCTGATCACGGGGGCCGCTTGCGGCGTTGTGACGGGGGCTGCCTGGACTGGTGCCTCGGGTGGAGGCGGCAGGACAGCCGTTGTCGGGTGTGGCGGAATCTTCGGTGGATTGGCCACGTTTGCAGGGGTGTTGGCCGCTGGAATCACGGCCAGCTTGCGCTTGGCAGGCACTTGCAGCGCCGTGGCCGCACCGCGCGCCTTGGGGGCCGCCTTGGCGGCCAGGCGGCGCTTTTCCTCATCGCTCAAGGCCTGGTAGGCATCCCACTTGGCCTGCAGCTCTTCGGCTGACAACTGGCGGCTGGCAAAAAAATTCAGTCGTGCCTGGTTGCGCTGCTGAACGCTGAGGCTGGCCCAGGTCTGCATGCGCTGGCGCAGCTTGTTCTGGTCTTCGGGTTGCAACTGCTCAAAGCCATCGGCCAGGCTCATCCAGCGGCGTTTGGTCAGCTCGCCCATGCTGCCCCAGCGCTCCTGCAGGGGCTCCAGCACCTTGCGCTGTTGCGCGGAAAGTTCTTTCCATTGCGGGCCCGAGCTGCTGCGTTGCAGGTTCTGGTGGGTGCCTGCTGCCAGGGAAAGACGTGGTTTGCCGCTGGGGCCGGGAACCGACAGATCTGCAGGGACGGCGCTGGGCGCCATGCGAACCTGTGACACCGACCAGGCACCACCGATTGCCAGGCCCAACAACACAGCTGCCGCCACGGTGGTGGCGGCGCGCAGGCAGGGTGAGGAGGCGGCGTTCGGTGCTCTGGTGTGCATGCAGTCGGGGCGGTGGGGTGTCTGGTTTAGCGCGCAGCCATATCGGGCTGGCTTTGCAGATATTGGATAAAGCCAGCGTCGGTATAGGCGTCAGGCGGCAGGGGGGCGGTCAGCAGCTCGGTATCGAGCTCGGCCACCGCCGTCGTGGTGCTGCTGTCTTGCTGCACGCCGACGAAGGCAATGCCGGCCACCATGGCGGCAATCGGCAAAGCGGTAAGCGCAGTGCGCAGCCACTGCGGCACACCCCAGCCCATGCCAGAGGGTGCGGAGCCCAGTGTGGCGGAGCCATCTGTCCCCAGCTGGATGGCGTGCAGGGTCGCCTCTTGCAAAGAGCGTTCAATCTGCAGGGCATCGCGCTTGCGCACGGACAGCGCCTGCTCTCGCGAGGCACGCAGGCGCTCGGTGACCACGTAAGGCAGGTCCGCCTCGCCGGCAGTCAGGCGCGCAGCAATCTTGCGACCGAACTGGTCTACAGAACTGTCCAGGTAAGAGGCGGTGTTCATAGCTCGATTCCTTTGGCCTTCAGAGCCTTGCTGAGGGTTTGGATGGCACGAAAACAATGTGTTTTTACACTGCCTTCGGAACAGCCCATGGCGGCTGCGGTTTCTGCGACATCCATCTCTTCCCAATAACGCAGCAGGAAAGCCTCGCGTTGACGTGCTGGCAATTCTTGTATCTCTTTTTCTATGCTTTGCAAAATCTGCGCCCGCTGCGTGGTGTCTTCGGCACTTTGCGCAGTTTCGGTGTCACGGCTGTTGGCGTGGACTTCCAGCCAGTCGTAGCCCTCGTCTTCGCCGCTGCGCTGCTCCAGGTCGCCAATATTGGTGAAAAGGGCATTGCGGGTCTTTTGGCGGCGAAACCAGTCCAGCGTGCAGTTGGACAAAATGCGCTGAAAGAGCATGGGCAGCTCGCCCGCCGGCTTGTCCCCGTAGTGCTGGGACAGCTTGATCATGCTGTCTTGCACAATGTCCAGTGCGGCATCCTCGTCGCGAACGTGGAACATCGCGCGCTTAAAAGCGCGCTTTTCCACGTCTTTGAGAAATTGTGACAGTTCGGATTCGGTGGCCAAAACGGGGCGGGGGAGAGGTCGCAGGCTGCCCGGCAGCCGGGTAGAAAGCAGTGATTATCGCATTTGTGTACGAATTTCTGTGGCGAGCGGCACAAACGCGTTTTGCAGTGCAATAATGTTCACTGCATTTCAAAAAGGCAAACAGGTCACGGTCCGGCGCACACTCATCGCGCTCATGTCCCTGGCCCTAAGTCCTGAACCACTCCCACAAGGAGGAGGCCAGGGGCACCCAAGGTTTTTCGTTAGAGAAATTCACAAAGGTTGATCATGGAAATCTCCAAGGCCGAGCTGTCTTCTGCAGCGGCTGCTTCCACACAGACAGGTACCCAGGAATTGATGGGTGCCGAAATTCTGGTCAAGGCCTTGCAGGCCGAAGGCGTCAAGCACCTGTGGGGCTATCCCGGTGGTGCAGTGTTGTATATCTACGACGCACTCTACAAACAAGATTCGATTCAGCATGTGCTGGTGCGCCATGAACAGGCGGCTGTGCATGCTGCAGATGGCTTTGCCCGCGCCACAGGTGAAGTGGGCGTGGCACTGGTCACTTCCGGCCCCGGCTTGACGAATGCCGTCACCGGCATTGCCACGGCTTATACCGACTCCATCCCTCTGGTGGTGATCAGCGGCCAGACCTCGACCAACTACATCGGCACCGATGCTTTCCAGGAATGCGACACCGTGGGCATTACCCGCCCGGTGGTCAAGCACAACTTCCTGGTCAAGGATGTGCGCGATATCGCGGCGACGATGAAGAAGGCATTTCACATCGCCCGCACCGGTCGCCCGGGCCCCGTGGTGGTGGACATTCCCAAGGATGTGTCCTTCAAGAAAGTGGCTTACGCCGGCTACCCGCAGAGCGTGGAAATGCGCTCTTACAACCCGGTGAAGAAGGGGCACTCCGGTCAGATTCGCAAGGCGCTGCAGCTGCTGATGTCTGCCAAGCGCCCCTATATCTACACCGGCGGTGGCGTGCTGCTGGGCAATGCCTGCAGCGAGCTGCGCACCCTGGTGGATTTGCTGGGTTACCCGGTCACCCACACCTTGCTGGGCCTGGGTGCCTACCCGGCCAGCGACAAGAAATTCCTGGGCATGCTGGGCATGCACGGCACCATCGAAGCCAACAACGCCATGCAGAACTGCGATGTGCTGCTGGCCGTGGGCGCGCGCTTTGATGACCGTGTGATTGGCAATCCCAAGCACTTCATGTCGGTGGAGCGCAAGATCATCCATATCGACATTGATCCTTCCTCCATCTCCAAGCGCGTGAAGGTGGATGTGCCCATCGTCGGCGATGTGAAGGACGTGCTGGGCGAGCTGATCACCATGATCCGCGAAGGCACAGCCAAGCCTGACGCCACGGCTTTGGGCCAGTGGTGGAAGACGATTGAAGGCTGGCGCGAGCGCGACTGCCTGAAGTACAGCCATGGTGATGGCAGCGTGATCAAGCCGCAGTTTGTGGTGGAAACGCTGTGGAATATGACCAAGGATGATGACGTCTACATCACATCCGACGTGGGTCAGCACCAGATGTGGGCTGCGCAGTACTACCGCTTTGATGAGCCACGTCGCTGGATCAACTCCGGCGGTCTGGGCACCATGGGTGTGGGCCTGCCTTACGCCATGGGCATCAAGCTGGCCAAGCCCGAATCCGAGGTGTTCTGCATCACGGGTGAAGGCTCCATCCAGATGAACATCCAGGAGCTGGCCACCTGCTTCCAGTACAACACGCCGGTGGTGATCTGCGCGCTGAACAACCGCTTCTTGGGCATGGTGCGCCAGTGGCAGGAGATTGAATACTCCGGCCGCTACAGCCACAGCTATATGGATTCGCTGCCCGACTTCGTCAAGCTAGCCGAGGCCTATGGCCACCGCGGCATGCTGATTGAAGATCCGGCGCAGGTGGAGAGCGCACTGCGCGAAGCTCGCCGCATCGTGCGTGAAGAGGGCAAGACCGTGTTCCTGGACTTCCGCACCGATCCCACGGAAAACGTCTTCCCCATGGTCCAAGCGGGCAAGGGCATCACCGAGATGCTGCTGGGCGCCGACGACCTGTAAGCCACGCTTTGGAAACCATAGCGGCTATAGCCTCTATACCGCTGGTTTCCAAGTGTTTGAACGCGCAAGCCCAGGTCATGCCTGCGGTAAGCGCTCCTAAATTGACGAATCTATTGTCTGCCAAGCCCGCCGCTTACCGGCGTCGGGGGAGGGCAGCGAAAAGAGGAATCTGCAGATGAAACACATCATTGCCGTGCTGCTCGAAAACGAGCCCGGAGCCCTGTCGCGCGTGGTCGGCCTGTTTTCGGCCCGCGGCTACAACATCGAATCGCTGACCGTGGCGCCCACCGAGGACCCATCGCTGTCGCGCATGACTATTTTGACCACCGGTTCGGACGACGTGATCGAGCAGATCACCAAGCACCTGAACCGTCTGATCGAAGTGGTCAAGGTAGTGGACCTCACCGAAGGTGCCTACACCGAGCGCGAGCTGATGATGGTCAAGGTGCGCGCCGTGGGCAAGGAACGTGAAGAGATGAAGCGCATGGCCGACATCTTCCGCGGCCGCATCATTGATGTCACCGAGAAAAGCTACACCGTGGAGCTGACCGGTGACCAGTCCAAGAACGACGCCTTTTTGCAAGCCATTGACCGCAGCGCCATCTTGGAAACCGTGCGCACTGGCGCCAGCGGCATTGGCCGCGGCGAGCGCATCTTGCGCGTCTAAACCCCATGCCTGTGGAGTGCTGCTGACGCGGCTTTGACGGTGCAATGTGCACCATCATCCACAATCCCCTTTTTTGAACCAACACCCACACCAACAAGCAACTGGAGCCAACCATGAAAGTTTTCTACGACAAAGACTGTGACCTGAGCCTGATCAAGGGCAAGACCGTGGCCATCATCGGCTATGGCAGCCAAGGCCATGCCCACGCGCAAAACCTGAACGACAGCGGCGTGAATGTCGTGGTCGGTCTGCGCAAGGGCGGCGCCTCCTGGGACAAGGTGGGCAAGGCCGGCCTGAAGGTCATGGAAGTCAACGACGCCGTGAAGGCCGCTGACGTGGTCATGATCTTGCTGCCCGACGAGAACATCCCCGAGGTGTACAACAACAACGTTGCGCCCAACATCAAGCAAGGCGCAACCCTGGCCTTTGCCCACGGCTTCAACGTGCACTACAACCAAGTCATCCCCCGCGCTGACCTGGACGTGATCATGATTGCCCCCAAGGGCCCCGGCCATACCGTGCGCTCCGAGTACCTCAAGGGCGGCGGCGTGCCTTCCTTGATCGCCATCTACCAAGACAAGTCCGGCAAGGCCCGTGATGTGGCGCTGTCCTATGCCATGGCCAATGGCGGTGGCAAGGGCGGCATCATCGAGACCGACTTCAAGGAAGAAACCGAGACCGACCTGTTCGGCGAGCAGGCCGTGCTGTGCGGTGGCGCGGTGGAACTGGTGAAGATGGGCTTCGAAACCCTGACCGAAGCCGGCTACGCCCCCGAAATGGCCTACTTCGAGTGCCTGCATGAGCTCAAGCTCATCGTGGACCTGATGTACGAAGGCGGCATTGCCAACATGAACTACTCCATCTCGAACAACGCCGAGTATGGTGAGTACGTGACCGGCCCCGAAGTCATCAACGAAGAATCGCGCAAGGCCATGCGCAATGCGCTCAAGCGCATCCAAAGCGGTGAATACGCCAAGATGTTCATCAGCGAAGGTCGCCTGAACTACCCATCGATGACGGCCCGCCGCCGCCAGAACGCCGACCACGCCATCGAAAAGGTCGGCGGTCAGCTGCGCTCCATGATGCCTTGGATCGCCAAGAACAAGCTGGTCGATCAGTCCAAGAACTGATGGTGCTGTGGCCGGGGCGCAGTGATGCGGCCTGTGCCACACCGCTTGCAAGCCACCCATTTGGGTGGCTTTTTTTGTCTGCGAGGGCAGGTGTGCAGTGGGCTGCCGCAGCACGGGTACACTGCAGGCCATGGGGTGCGGCCATGGGCGTGCACCTGAAATACTATGGTTGTGATAGCTGCCTGTGTTGACAGGTAAAGCTTAGGAGTTGAGTTTGATGCAAAACGAAAACGGCTCGGGTGACACCAGACCCAGCATGCCGCGCAAGCTGCGCAAAGGCATTTACATACTGCCCAATTTGTTCACGCTGGCTGCGCTGTTCGGTGGTTTCTATGCCATCGTCATGGCCATGAACAACCAGTTCGAGCTGGCGGCCGTGGGCGTGTTCTGCGCCATGGTGCTGGACAGCCTGGACGGCCGCGTGGCGCGCATGACGCACACCCAAAGCGCCTTCGGTGAGCAAATGGACTCGCTGTCCGACATGGTGTCCTTCGGCGCCGCGCCGGCCCTGATTGCCTATGAATGGGCACTGCGTCCGCTGGGTCGCTGGGGCTGGATTGCCGCCTTTGTCTATTGCGCCTGCGCAGCACTGCGCCTGGCGCGCTTTAACGTCAACACCGGCGTGGTGGACAAGCGCTATTTCCAGGGCATGCCGTCGCCTGCGGCTGCAGCCCTGGTGGCTGGCTTTATCTGGCTGACCAGCGCGCTGCTGGTGTCGCACCGCGATGTGCCCATCTTTGGCGAGGTGATTTCCTGGTTCGGCGGTTATCCCACAGACCGTGCCGATCTGTCGTGGATCATGTTTGCCGTCACCTTGTTCGCCGGCCTGACCATGGTCACCAACATCCCCTACTACAGTTTCAAGGACTTTGGCGGACGCCGCAGCGTGCCCTTTGTGTTCCTGGTGGTGGCGGCTTTGTTGATCGGTGTGGTGAGTATAGAGCCGGCCACCATGCTGTTCCTGATCTTTGTGGGCTACTCCATCTCGGGCTATGTCATCTACGGCTGGCGCCGCTCCAAAGGCCATCACGTGAGCATCGTGGCAACCTCGAAAGACGAGCCGGATGAGCGTGGTTTGCACCACGATGATTGATGCGCAGCGCAAAAAATACAGCGCAACGCCAAACCTGTGCTAAAGTGATCCGCATGCAAAACCTGTCGCTAGCCCTACTAATCTCCATGTCCAACGGGCAGAGCCAGTAGCGCGCGCGTACAACCACCTACTTCCACGGCCCGTCAGCACCAGCGACGGGCCGTTTTGTTTTCTGAAGTCGCTGGGGGCAGGCCACTTTTCTTGATTCACTAAAGAAAGATCTCTCCGATGTTGCAGAATCCCGCCACCAAATACCGTCCCTTCGCTCCGGTGCGTCTCACGGATCGCACCTGGCCCGATGCGGTGATTTCCAAGCCCCCGGTCTGGTGCAGCGTGGATCTGCGCGACGGCAACCAGGCGCTGATCGAGCCCATGGACATCGACCGCAAGATCCGCATGTTCGAGCAGTTGGTCAAGATCGGTTTCAAGGAAATCGAAGTGGGCTTTCCCTCTGCCTCGCAGGTTGAATTCGACTTCATGCGCAAGCTCATCGAGGAAAACCGCATTCCTGATGATGTCACCGTGCAGGTCTTGACCCAGGCGCGTGAACATCTGGTGCGCCGCACATTTGAGGCCCTGGAAGGCGTGCCGCGCGCCATCGTCCACCTCTACAACGCCACGGCTCCGGTGATGCGCCGCGTGGTGCTGAATATGAGCGAAGACGAAATCGTCGAGCTGGCCACCACCAATGCACAGATGTTCAAGGACATTGCGGCCACCTATCCGCAAACCCAATGGACGTTCCAGTACTCGCCCGAGATGTATTCGGACACCGAGCTGGAGTTCTCCAAACGTGTGATCGATGCCGTCACCGCCGTGTGGCAGCCCACGCCCAAGAACAAGTGCATCATCAACCTGCCCACCACGGTGGAGCACTCCACGCCCAATATCTTTGCAGACATGGTGGAGTGGACGCACCGCCATATCGAGCGCCGTGACAGCGTGGTGCTGTCCGTGCACCCGCACAACGACCGCGGCACCGGCACCGCCACTGCCGAGCTGGCCATCATGGCCGGTGCCGATCGCCTGGAAGGCTGCTTGTTCGGCAACGGTGAGCGCACAGGCAATCTGGACGTGGTCAACGTGGCTCTGAATATGTACATCCAGGGTGTGAATCCTGGCCTGGATTTCTCCAACATCGACGATATCCGTGCAACGGTTGAGCACTGCAACCAGTTGCCCGTGCACCCACGCCACCCGTATGTGGGTGACCTGGTCTACACCTCCTTCTCCGGCTCTCACCAAGATGCCATCAAGAAGGCGTTCGCCGCTTACAAGGATGGCGACATCTGGGATATGCCTTATTTGCCTATCGACCCCAAGGATCTGGGGCGCAGCTATGAGGCCGTGATTCGTGTGAACAGCCAATCGGGCAAGGGCGGCATTGCCTATCTGCTCGAGAGCGAATATGGCTTGCAACTGCCCCGCCGCTTGCAGATCGAATTCAGCCAGGCCGTGCAGCGCGAGATGGATGCAAGCGGCAAGGAGCTGACGGCGGCTGACCTGTGGGCCTTGTTCCAGCGTGAATATGGCCTGGGCGACTTCCGCACGCCCCAGTACCGCCTGCAGGAAGATGATGGCGTGGTGACCCTGTCGGCAGCCATGGACTGGGAAGGCCAGCGCCTGGAGCTGCAAGGCCAGGGCACCGGCCCCATCGACGCCTTTGTGCAAGCCCTGAGCCAGGCCGTGGGCCGCACGGTGCGGGTGCTGAACTACAGCGAGCATGCCGTGGGTGAAGGTGCCAATGCCCAGGCCATTGCCTATGTCGAAGTGCGGGTGGATGACTCCGAGGTGGTGCATGGCGTGGGCAAGGACGCCAATATCGTCTCGGCCTCCATTCGTGCCATTTTGTCGGGCCTGCGCCGCGCACCACAAGGTGCAGAGCAAGTGGTCGCTGCGTGATGGGATGAATGCCACGCCATGGCCACTTAACAAATGGTAATGGCCCCGAATCCCCGTCTTTTCATCAGGAAGGACGGGGATTTTTGTTCGTATTGCAGCGCCGTTCGCGAAGTGAATGCTTCAATTTTTGCAAACAAGCATGTGCAAAAAAATGTGCCAAGAATATAATTTAAGAATCGGCATGCGGACATCTTTGTAAGTAATTGATTTACTTGATTTTTAGTCCCGTGCGCCTCCCAAATCTTGCTGCCGGAGCATTTGCATGCACTCCCTTCTCCGACCTGCGTACGGCCGTCTCGCCCAAGCACTGGCATTTTTCACCTTGTCCTGTGCCTTGAGCGTACAGGCGGCTCCCAGCAAGCAGCCTGCAAAAAAACAGGTCAGCGCTGCCGCAAGCAAATCCCCAGCCAAGGCCAAGGCCGAGCCGCGCAAGCGTGTTGAGGTCAGTGCAGAGCGCAAAAAGGCCGTGGTGGCGAAGTCCACCCCCAAGCGCGGTGCGAACTCTCGCAAGGCGGTGGCAGCGGCCAGCGCCGGTGGTGCGGCAGCCGTGGTGCTGGCCCGACCTTCTTTTGGGCAAATGGCCGGTCTGCACCAGGTCAGCGATCCCTTGGAATTGAAGTCCAGCGTGGCCCTGGTGATGGACCAGGACACCAAGGAGGTGCTGCTCAGCAAGAACGACCACGCCGTGCTGCCTATCGCCTCGCTGACCAAGCTGATGACGGGCCTGCTGATCTCCGAAGCCAAGCTGCCCATGGATGAGCACATCACCATCACCCAGGATGATGTGGACACCGAAAAACACAGCAGCTCGCGCCTGCGCGTGGGCACCACTTTGACCCGTGGCGAAATGATGCACCTGGCGCTGATGTCCAGCGAAAACCGTGCAGCCCATGCATTGGGCCGTACCTATCCCGGTGGTCTGAACGCTTTTGTGGGCCAGATGAATGCCAAGGCCAAGCTGCTGGGCATGACGGGCACACGCTATGTGGAGCCCACCGGCCTGTCCAGCAGCAACCAGTCCAGCGCACATGATCTGGCCATTTTGGTGAATGTGGCCCATGCTGATCCCTTGCTGCGCGAGCTGTCCACGTCGCCGAACTTCGAAGTGGCAGTGGGCAATCGCATGATGCAGTTCAACAACACCAACGGCCTGGTCAAGAGCGACAACTGGGATATCGGCCTGCAAAAGACGGGCTATATCTCCGAGGCAGGTCGTTGTCTGGTGATGCAGGCCCATGTCGCCGGCCGCAAGCTCATCATGGTGTTCCTGGATTCGGCTGGAAGATTCAGCCGTTTGGCGGATGCTGAACGCGTGCGCCACTGGATGGAGTCCAAGGACGCATCACCCCGGATCGCCAGCCGTATCCAATAAGCCTGCCGCCTTGGGCGGTACGACCCCAAAGGGACCAGATGGTCCCTTTTTTGCATCTGGGAGCGGTGTGAACCGTGTTGGCGGGCATGGGTGCTGGGCGACGGTGCAGCCCCTTTACTGCATACATGCGAAAATACGCTTTTGGTTGCTGTGCCGGCACCATGCCAGATGAGAACAAATGCCTTTGCCTGCACAGCTGCCCCGGCCCGAGGCCGAAGAATCAACGGACAGAACATGCCAAGCTACAACGCCCCTTTTGAAATCCACGTCCACGGCCAGGTGCTGCTGCGCGCGGATGTGACCTTTGAGCAGCTGCAAGATGCGCTCAAGCCGCTGTGGGCCTATGCCGGAGCACGCTCGCTGGCCGACGGCGCAACCAGCGCCTATGAGGAAGAGCCCGGCATTCAGTACAACGCCAAGGATCGCCTGCTGCAGATGTGCTGGACTGTCTCGGGTGACGATGACTTCCGCCAGGCGCTGGACGATATGTGCATGGGCCTGAATGAGCTGGCCGAACAGGGCGCCTCGATCGAGGTGACGTTCTACGACGCCGAGTTCGACGAAGAGGAAGAAGGCCCGGAGGCACAGTCGCGCGACGACTTCGTGATGCTCTTTGTCGGCCCTACGCCGGCCGCCATCATGCAGGTGCAGCGCGATCTGCTGGTGCAGGACGTCATCAATATGATGGAACGCCATTTCGACGCTGCGGAGCTCAGTGGTGTGGTGACCGAGATCGACAAGCTCTTCACCCAGCGCTTTGACAGCCTGGTCAGCTCGCTGGAGCTGGGCAAGACCCCGCGCGGCCCAGGTGGCGCGGCGGGAGGCCATGGCGGCAACGGCCGCCGCCCTCGCCATCTGCATTGAGCCGACGCACTAGGTCATGCATGGCATGACCGGTGCCTGCTTTTGCCCGGTTTCATGTCCGCTTCTGCCCCCATCGCCTTGCCCTATCTCGCGGCCTATCCGCAGGCCCTGCAGGCACAGGTGCGCCAATTGCTGGCCCAGCCTCAGGGCGCACAAGAGTGGTTGCTGCGCCGCCACCCCAAGGCCCATGCTTTGCGCACAGACAAGGCCTTGTTTGCCTACGTGGATGCGCTCAAGACCAGCTTTTTGCGCAAGGCTGGCACCTTGCACAAGGTGGTCTATGACAACAAGCTGCATGTGGTGCGCAATGCACTGGGCACCCACACCCGGCGCAGCGTGGTTCAGGGCAGCCGGCTCAACACCCGGCATGAGATTCGCATTGCCGCGCTGTTTCGCCAGGCACCCGAGGCTTTTTTGCGCATGATCACCGTGCATGAGCTGGCCCATTTGCGCGAGCAAGACCATGACAAGGCCTTCTACGCACTGTGCACACACATGGAGCCCGACTACCACCAGTACGAGTTCGAGGTGCGTCTGTACCTGAGCCATGTGGAGGCTGGTGGTGCACGGCTGTGGGGCGAGGGCAGCGTCTGAAGCACCTTGTGCTTCAAGAAACCTGGGCGGCCTCCTGCTCTTCGCAGGCCACGCGGTTGCGCCCTGCATGTTTGGCGTGGTACATGGCCTGGTCGGCCCGCTGCTGCAGGCGCTCCATGGCGGGCGGAGGACTGGCATGCGCAGGGCTGCAGCTCACGCCGATGCTGGCTGTGACGCGTAATACCTGCCCGTGGAACAAAATGGGAAGCCCTTCCAGCGCGGCACGGATGTGCTCGGCCACGCTGTAGGCGCTGTCCAACGTGGTGTTGGGTAAAAAAATGGAGAACTCCTCTCCACCAACCCGGCCAAGCAGATCGCTGTCGCGCAGGCAGTGCTGCAGCACCTGGCAGGATTCACGCAGCACATGGTCTCCCATGGCATGGCCGTGGTTGTCATTGATGCTTTTAAAGTGGTCCAGATCCACAAACAGCACAGACACCGGTAATCCCAAGCGCTGGCACAGCTGGAGTTGGGCGTTGGATTGCTCGTAATAGGCACGGGCGTTGAGCGCATGGGTCAGCGAATCATGGCTGGCCAGGTGTTGCAGCTCTTGCTGGTGGTGCTCTAGCCGGTCATAGAGGTAGTAGAAGCGGGCGACATAGATATGGCCCACGATGGCACTGGCGACCATGGCAAAGCATAAAGTGGCATAGATATTGGGGTAGGCCGAAAGGTCCTGCAGGCTGAGCAGCCAAAAGCCGCCGGCCAGCGCTAGGCCCAGGCAGCCCCAGCCCCAGACACGGCCCAGCATGATGAAGGTGCCTATCACCAGCAAAGCCAGCCATATGGGGAGTAGCGGATCTGAGGGGAGCCACCACGCGGAGGCGAATAGATTGGCTGCATAGAGCAAGACCGTGCGCAGTCCTGTTCTCAGCAACTGGCGGGGATGGCGGCGCATCCAGCCCCAATGCGTCAGGTGGACCAGCATAAAACCTAGCCAGCAAGCGATGATAGAGGGCAGATAGGGCTGCCCCCAGGCGGTGAGGCAGTAGACAAAAATCAGCGCCACATTGCAGATGGCAGCAGTCACTGCAATCGCCACCAAAAACCGGTACTGGAAGGCGTGCACTTCCTCGTCGGGCGCAAAGTCGGTCTGACCATACAGCCAAGCGTGCAAAGATGAAGTGTGCGCCACGGTTCGGAACTGCAAGGAGTGCGAACCCTCGAGTCTAGACAGCCAGGAAAGGCTATTGCTGCCCAGTTATCGGCTTGGTGAGTACGTTACACCGGCGGGCCAGCTGTGCGGATGGCAGCTTAACCGCGAGCCGTAGCGGGTTGCTCCATATCCGCCGCTTGGCAACAGGTGGCGGGCAGCTGCAGCCAGCGCTGGGCCCCAGACTGCAAGGCCGCCAGGCTGCCCGTGGTCATCAGCTGCAGCTGCGCCGGGCCGGCCAGTGCATTTGCAGGGGCACCGGCAGGCTCTGGAGCCAGATGGCCAGCGGCCGCCAGCAGGCGGCGCGTTTGCCGTGCCACGGGGGCGCCGGTGTCGATCAGCTGTACCTCCGGGCCCAGCAGGGCGCGCAAATCATCCTTGGCAAAGATGTAATGGGTGCAGCCCAGCACAAGGGTGTCCATCTGCCCAGTCTTGACACCGAAACTGCCCAGCATGCCGGTGTAGAGGGCGCAGAGTGCTCTGGTTTCAGTAGCGGATGGGTCGGCCGGCAACGGCACTTCCGTACTTTGCTCAATGGCGCGTGCCAGACCGTCACAGGCCTGGACATGGAATTGGGTATGGGCGCCATGCTCGGCCACCAGGCGGGCAAAGCGCTGGCTGCTTACCGTGCCCCGTGTGGCGATCACGCCCACATGGTGGGTCTGGCTGGACAGCGAGGCCGGCTTGAGCGCAGGCTCCACGCCAATCAGGGGCAGGCCGGGCAGCTCGGCGCGCAGCAGGCTGACAGCCGCTGTCGTGGCCGTGTTGCAGGCAATCACCAGGGCCTTGATGCCATGGGCCTGTATCAGGTGCTGGGCAATGGTGCGGGTGCGGGCGATGACGAAATCATCGCCGCGCTCGCCATAGGGCGCATTGCCACTGTCGGCAAGGTAGACAAAGCGCTCATGCGGCAGCTCATGGCGCAGGGCTTGCAGCACGCTCAGGCCGCCAATGCCGCTGTCAAACACGCCAATCGGTGCCGAAAAACTGGGGGCCTGAGAGGGAGTGGCGGAGCGTGGTGCAGACATGGGCGCAGAGCGGGCGGTAAAGACCGCCCAGTATGCCCCGGGCCGGGTGCCTGTGCGCAGGCAGAGTCAAAGGCTATGGGGCCGTGAGGCGATACAGCACATGGCTGCGCAGCGGGTGGTCTGCCGGCAGGGCAGGGTGCTCAAACGTGGCCGGGTCACGCTGCATGCCCAGGCGCTGCATGACGGCGGCCGAAGGCAGATTGGGCACGGCCGTAAAGCTCACCACCTCGGGCAGGCGCAGCGTTTGGAAGGCAAAGTCCAGTGCCGCACGGGCACCTTCGGTGGCCAGGCCCTGGCCCCACCAGGGCCGTGCCAGGCGCCAGCCCACTTCCATACAGGGCTGGCTGAGGGTGGAAAACGGCAAGGTCGGGGTGGGGGTGTTGAGCCCAATCATGCCGATAAAGCTGCGGCTTTCCAGATGCTCAGCGGCCCAAAAACCCCAGCCCTGGCGTGCGATGCGGCGCTGAATCTCATCGGCCAGCGCATCGCTTTGTGCACGGCTCAGCGGGGCGGGAAAGTAACGCATCACCTCAGCATCGGCATTCAAGGCCGCAAAGGCTGGCCAGTCTGCGGGCTGCCAGGGGCGAAGCCGCAGCCGCGGTGTCAGCAAGGTATGGGGCAGGTGGGCAAACAACATGGGGACTCACTCCTGGCCAGGCGTTGGCGGCGGTGCACTGGCACCGCATTCCGGGCAGAAGCGGTCGTTGTGGCGCAGGCGGTGGCCCTGCGGGCATTGCAATTGTTCCAGCATGCGCGGGCGTTGCCAGGCGGAATAAAAAATGCAAAAGGCAACGCCGTAAAACAGCATGGCGTGGCCGGTGATGGGGCGCAGCCCACTCAAAGGCCCATCATCCACGCGCTGCACACTCAGAAAGAAATTGACAAAGGCGTAGACGAACAGGCCGCCGGCGGCGTAGCGCATCCAGGGTGGGCAGCCGGCCAGCAGGGCGCGCCAGGAGAACGTGCCCCGCCCTGTGGGGTGCATGCGCTGTGCCAGAAAAGCAGCGGGAAACCAGACCACAAAAATACCCATGACCAGGGTGCTGCGAAAGTCCTCCCCCAGCAGCGGCAGCCAGGTGGGGGCCAGGCCTGTCAGTGCGGACCAATGCAGGGCTGCACTGAGTAAAAAACCGCAGGCGGCAAGCGCCATCATGGGAAGCAGGAAAACAGTCATGGGAAAGGTGAAGGCAATAAAGAGCGATCCAGGCAGGCCTGGAAGGCGGTGTCCGGAGATCGTCAGGCCTGCATTGTCACCGGACTGCAGTTGTGCTGTGTGCAGCCAGCTGCTGCATGCGCTGTGTCAGCCTTGCAGGCACGAGGCGTTTGAGGCATTCATGGGGGTGGTGCCGGCTTACAGCCAGCGGCGCACACGGGCGCAGTAGGCAGCGTAGTCCGCCCCAAACTTGGCCTGCAGGGCGTGTTCCTCGGGCTGGATTTGAAAGCGCGTGATAAAGGCCACAAACAGCGCGAGAGCCAGCAGGCCCAGCGGCGCGCCCAGCCCTGTCACCCAGGCCGTCAGCAGCAGGGCCATGCCCACATACATGGGGTTGCGGGTGAAGCGGTAGATGCCGTCTTGCACCACGGCGCTGGCCTTGCCCGGCCTCAGCGGATTGACTGTGGTGCGGTGGCGGCGAAAAGCCCACAGACCTGCCAGATCGCAGCCCAGGCCGCACAGGGCCAGCAACACCGCCAAGGGCAGGCGCAGCGCGCCATCCAAGGTGGCCTGGGGCAGTGCACGGGCCAGCGCATAGGCCAGGGCCGCACACAGCAAGGCCACAACAGGGGGAGGAATTTTGTGATCGAGGGCGGACATGCAATTCAAAAAAGAGAGCTATTGGCGCGCTTGTGGTCTGTGTTTCAAGGCTTTTCGCTTCGAAATTACTTTGGGATCAGCCCGCCATGGGGGTGCACAGCTCCACCAGCGTCCCATCCGGGCAGCGCAGATAGGACACGGTTTGTCCCCAGGGCTTGGTGCTGGGGGCTGCGAGCTCGGTTGCACCCTGGGCCAGGGCCTGTGCGTGTGCGCCGCCCACGTCGGCGGTGACCAGTGCAATCTCAAAACCCAGCGGCTGGGGCGAGGAATGGGCTTGCACATGGCCGCCGGGGAAGTTGCTGTCGCCCAGCCCATGGTGGGCAAAGGCCAGGGTGGTGGCGCCGGTGTCCAGCTCGCCATAGCTGCCGGAGTCATGCAAAAAGCGCTGGCGCAGGCTGAAGGCACGTTGCCAGAAGTCCAGGGAGGCGGCCACATCGGGCACGTAGATGATGGTGTAGCCCAGGTGCATGGGAGTCTTGATGGAAGTGGGAAAGAGGTGGTGCGGGGGCACCGTTGCCACATATGGTAGGGCATGGCGCACCGCGACCGATGCATGCGGCGGCGGCGCTGTGCCAGAAAAGCCCAGGCCCTGCCGGGGGCGATTCAGCGGCTGCGGGCCTGCTGCTCCACATGCCGGGCAAAGCGGTCCAGAATGCTTTGCCAGCCGGCGCGCTGCTGTTCTATGGGGTGCGTGGACTCGGCATCAAAAGTCTCGCGCACGGTCACGCCATGGGGCGTTGCCTCAAACTCCACCACCAGTGTGCGGCCACCAAACTCGCTGGCAATCAACTGTCCGGTTACAACGCGGGTGTAAGTGCCGGCAAAGTCAAAGCCCATGCTGCCGTCCTTGGCCTCCATGCGCGAGGAAAACTGACCGCCCTCACGCAGATCGACCTGGGCACGCACGGTGTGCCAGTCATCCGATGCGGTGTTCCACTGCAGGATGTCGGCAGGAGTGTTCCAGGCATGCCAGACGGCATCCAGCGGGGCGTTGATGGTGGTGGCAACCGTGATCTGCATGAGCGTCTCCTGCACAAGTGCCCACGGGGATTCGCAGGCGTGGTGATGTTAACGCTCCGGGTTTTCTGCGTCGTACCGGGCCTCGGCCTCACGCAGGTGCTGGGTCAGCACATGGGAGACCAGGTTGACCCCCACACCACCAAACAGCAGAGGTAGCAGGTACAGCGCCATGGACAGCTCGGAGCTGAAGAGATAGTCGTCGGCCAGCGAAGGGGTGAGCTTGGCCTTGAGGCTCAGTATCTGCAGCAAATACACATCCAGCCCGGCAATCCACACCAGCACCACACCCAGCAGCAGCACCGTCTTGCGGGAGATGGCGCGCTTGACCAGCATGCTGATGTAGATCACCAGCGGCGCCACCAAGGAGCACAGCACCAGCAGCCAAAAACGGATTTCAACAAACAGCGAGTTATTCATGGAGGCGCCGCAAGGAGATCGTCAACACGCTCTAAACAGGTGCGGCGCATGCTACGCCTGCCGATTGTCCGGGGACAAGCAGAGCATGAGCGTGGAGCAGGGGCAATGGCCGAGGGGCCTGCCTCAATAGGCCTTGTAGGGCAGAAACTTGCCCGAGAGCACCACGCGCACGCGGTCGCCATTGGCATGGGGCTCGCGCTCTATGTCCATGCTGAAGTCGATGGCACTCATGATGCCGTCGCCAAACTCCTCGTGGATCAGCTCCTTGATGGTGCTGCCGTACACATTCACCACCTCGTACCAGCGATAGATCAGCGGGTCGGTGGGCACGGCGCTGGGCAGCGAGCCCTTGTAGGGCACCACCTGCAGCCATTTCGCCTCTTCTGCGTTGAGGTCAAAAATGCTGGCCACGATGGCAGCCTGGTGGGCGTCAAACGTCATCTGCCCCAGGCAGCCTGCGGTAACCCATTCCTTGCTCAGGCCCACGGCCTTGGCCACGTCTTCCCATTTCAGGCCCTTGCTGACCTTGGCGGTAATGATTTTCTCGGTGACGTCGTTGCGGTTCATGGGGCAGTCCTTTCCTCAAATACAAACAGGTGTCGGCAGGCGTTGGGCCATGGAGACCTTGTTGGCATCTTAGGTCAAGGGTGCGCCCAGACCTTTGACCAAAAGTAAGAGGGGATCTACAGCACCGGGCTGAGCATGGCCAGCAGGTTGTGCCAGATGCGGCGCCACCAGGGCCAGGCGCGTACCTGGGTGGCGGTCACTGCAAAGGAGTCGCGGATGTAGTCTTGTTGCCGCGCGCGTATGGCCTGGGTCAGTGTGCGGTCTTGCAGCAGCACATTGTTTTCAAAGTTAAGGTCGAAGCTGCGCAGGTCCAGATTGGTGGAGCCCAAGAGGCTGAGCTCGCCATCCACGCACAGTGTCTTGGCATGCAGCAGACCGGGGCGGTATTCGTACAGCTGCACACCGGCTTGCAGCAGGCGGCGGTAGCTGCTGCGGCTGGCGGCGCCCACAATCCAGGAGTCATTGCGGGCCGGCAAAATCAAGCTGACCTGCACGCCGCGCCAGGCCGTGGTGCACAGGGCTTCGAGCACGGTAGCGTCGGGCACAAAGTAGGGGGTGGAGATCACCACCTCTCGCTGGGCACTGGCCAGCAGCGTGGCCACCAGCTGGGGTGTGGAGCGGGGGCGTTCCGTGGGGCCATCGGCAATGGCCACGGCGACAAAGCCCTCCGCTGGGCCAGGAGCACCATCCTCCGGCGCTTGGGGCTGGGGTGCAGGAGTTGGAGGCTCAAAGGTTTGCGGGACGAAGGCTTGCGGTACAAAGGGTTTGGCATCGCTTTGCCCCCAGTCACTGGCAAATACCCACTGCAGCTGCAGCACCAGCGGGCCTTGCATGCGCAGCATGATGTCCACCCAGGGTGCGTAGCGCGGCTTGATGTGAAAGGCCTCGTCCGCGCAATTCTGGCTGCCGCAGTAGGTGGTGTGGCGGTCGATGATGGTGATCTTGCGGTGGTTGCGCAGGTCGATGCGGCTGGTCAGCATCACGTGCAGCGGGCGGTGCACGGGCAGTGCCACGGCCAGCTCCACACCGGCAGCGCCCATTTGCTGCCACAGCGGCGATCGCAGCAGGCTGCGTGAGCCCAGTCCGTCCACCATGGCACGGCAGCGCACACCGCGCTGGGCTGCGCGCATCAGGGCCTGGGCCATGGCGGTGCCGGTTTCATCCGGTAGCCAGATGTAGTAGAGCACCAGGATTTCTTGTTGCGCCGCATCCATGTCCTGCAGCATGCGGGCGCGGGCCTGGGCACCGTCGGCCAGCAGCTCGGCCTGGTGGCCGCCCTGAGGCACAAAGCCGTTGACCGAGGCTGCATAGGCAAAAGCACTTTGCCAGCGCGGGGCAATGGCCTGCCGGGCCGCGCCCATGCTGGCGGCTGCGGCCTGGGGCGTGTTGCCCAGCTGCAGCTGCTGCAACTGGCTGGCCGGGGCATGGGCCAGCAAATAGGCGTGGGTGTTCAGGCGCTTGCGGCTGCGTCCACGGCCCAGGGCGGCTTCGCCAAACAGGTAGTACAGCAGGCAGCTGGCATAAGGCAGCAGCACCATCACCAGCAGCCAGCCCATGCGCACATCGGGGCGCAAATCGTCACGCAGCAAAATGCGCAGCCCGAAGGCGGAAATCAACAGTATGTGCAGAGCAAGCAGCAGCCAAGTCATGGCCGGCAGCATACCGAATGCTGCGCTGCGGGCTGGGTAGGTTGTGCAGGCTTAGCGGGGCAGCAGGGCGCTGGTGTCCACCACGCTCATGGAGTCGGCCGACTTGGCTACCATGTCCACTCCCAGCAGGGAGGAGGCAGCAAGCAGCGCCAAAATGGCGGTGAGCACAAAGGCCAGCACCGGGTGGTGGCATGGATTTCGGGCAGTACGTCGCATGGCAAAACCCCAGTTGGAATGGAGTTCTTGCATTGCAGCGCCGGCATGGCCGCTTGTCTGTCAGAAAACACCGTTTGTATGTAGCCAAGATGTGTCTATTTGTGGCTCATACAGCGCGTATGCTGCAGGCATGGAGCCCACCAAAACCTTGCTCATCGTCTACCACAGCCACACCGGCGGCACGCGCCAGTTGGTGGAAGCCGCCTGCGCGGGGGCACAGGCTGAAGGAGGGGTGACCGTGCGCCTCCTGCATGCCAGTGCAGCCGGGGCGCAAGACCTGCTGGACGCCGATGGCTATCTCTTTGCCACGCCCGAAAACCTGGCCGCCATCAGCGGGCTGATGAAGGATTTTTTTGACCGCAGCTACTACGGCGCGCTGGACCGCATCCAGGGCCGGCCCTATGCCAGCTTGGTGTGTGCTGGCAGCGATGGCAGCAATGCCGCGCGGCAGATGGCGCGCATCGCCACGGGCTGGCGGCTGAAGGTCGTGGCCGAACCCCTGATCGTCTGCACCCATGCCCAGACGCCCGAGGCCATTCTGGCGCCCAAGCAGATCGCCGCTGCCGACTTGGCCGCCAGCCACGCCCTGGGCGAGGCCTTGGCCACAGGGCTGGCGCTGGGCGTGTTCTGATACGGCTTTGTCTTCAATCGCCTAACGTTGCTGGGTCGCCTTGTCGTGCTACAGCACTGCCTGCGGCTCCCCGCCTAGTTATGCCATTGAATGCAAAACCGTATGAGCGCTTCTTCGGAAATTCTTAAATTGATAGCTGTCAACGCAATCGGGGCCTGCATCTGCCGCCATTCTGACTTGCAGTACCATGGCCTTGTCGCCTGATTTTTGATTGCCACCGCCCATGGACACCCGCCAGCAAGCCATTGATGCCGCTTTCCACGTGATTGCCGAAAGTGGGGTGCAGGGTGCGACCTACCGCAAGATCGCCGCGCAGGCACAGCTGTCGCCAGGCACGCTGACCTACCACTTCCCCTCCATTGATGATTTGCTGCTAGCCGCATTCCGGCAGTTTGCCGACACCATCAGCCAGGGTTTTCATGCCCGTATGCAAGCAGCCAATGGCCCCGAGCAGGCCTGTGAGGCGGTGGTGGATTTGATTTGCGGTGAGGTCTGGCCCACTACCGCGCATTTGCTGCTGTCCTTCGAGCTCTATGCCATGGCCGCACGCAGCGAGGCCTACCGCGCCGTGATGCACCAGTGGATGGCGCAAAGCCAGGTTGCACTGCAGCTGTGCTTTGACGCCGATACGGCCCGGATGATGGATGCGCTGATCGAGGGCCTGACCATCCACCAGGTGCTGGGCGCCCAGCCCATGCCCAGGGCGCAGATTCTGCGCACCGTGCAGGCACAGGCCGGGTTGCAGCCGCCAAGCGAATGAGTTGCGCGCTGCCTCCGCTACCTTCCCTGGAACAAGCAAGCAGCGCCCATGGAGATGCTTGGACTGCAGCCAGAAAACGATGACGACCCAAGCCGTAAAAACTGGCGCGGATCACATCAGGGCACCGCGCAAGGGCCTACGCCGGCCGCGCCGGTGCCGTCCCCTCCCACGCGTAGCGTGAGAGAGGGGAAGACGCGCAGCGGCACAGGGGTGCTTTATCCAGCCTTTACCTCTCGCAGCTGCAAGCCCTGCGGGCGCAGCGTGTAGGCCACGGCCCAGGCAATGGCCACCATGGTCAGCACCGGCAACATGGCCAGGCGCAGGCCGTGGTGTTCGCCGAGAAAGCCCAGCAGCGGTGGGCCCACCAAAATGGCCACATAACCCAGCGTGGCCACGGCGCTGACGCGCGGGGCACTGGCCCCACCGCCTTCGGCTGCGGCCGACAAGGCCAGCGGAAAACCCAGGGCCGCGCCCAGGCCCCACAGCACCACGGCCAGGGCGCCCAGCAGTGGGTGCTGGGCCACAATCACCAGCGCCAGGCCACAGGCTGCGGCGCATGCGCTGGCGCGCATCAGCGTGTGGCGCTCCACGCGGCGCAGCAAGGCCTGGCCGGAAAAGCGGCCCACGGCCATGCCCAGGGTGAAGAGCATATAGATCAGCGTGCCCTGTGCCGGTGCAAAGCCGTAGCCGTCCACCATCAGCAGCGGCAGCCAGTCATGGGCAGCGCCCTCGGCCAGTGCCAGGCCCAAGGCAAACAGGCCAATCAGCAGCACGCCGCGCTGTTTAAAGGCCTGGAGCATGGAGCCCGAGCCCGCTGTGGTGTCGGCCAGAGTCCCCGGGGCCGCTTGCGCCGCCTGTGCGCTGGTGTTGTGAATCTGGCGCAGCAGCGGCGCGCTCAGCATCGCCGCCACCCCGGCCACCCCCAGCAAATGCCACAGCACGGGCACGTTTTGCCAGGCCATCAGGCTGCCCAGCAGGGCACCCAACAAGGCCCCGAGGCTGAAGCAGCCATGCAGCGTGGTCAGCAGCGGGCGGGCCACGGCGTTTTCCAGCGCGGCGCATTCCACATTCACGGCAATATCGCTCCAGCCCATGCCCAGGCCAAACAGCACAAAGCCGGCAAAGGCCAGGGGCACGCTGGCATAGCCTGTGCCCAGGGCCAGCAGCGCCAGGCCGCAGAGGTTGATCACCATGCCCAGCCCGGTGGCACGGCGGGCGTGCAGGCGCTGGGTCAATGCATTGGCCGTCAAAATGCCCAGCATGGAGCCCAGCGAAAAGCCGAACAGCACCATACCCATTTGCTCGGTCGACGCCTGCAGCGCATCACGCAGCGCGGGCGTGCGGGTGACCCAGGTGGAAGTGGCCAGGCCCACCAGCACAAACAGACCGAACAAGGCGCTGCTGCGGGTGAGTGGGGCGGGTGAGGTGGAGGGAGTCAAGGTCAGGCTTGCGGTGTCCGGCGGCATGGGGTGTCCGTAAAAATGCGTCGTACAGTTGTACGAAATGCGCGATCGTACGCTTGTACGAATGGGCCGGCACGCGCCCCCGTCATATCCCCGGACATGGCGCGGGATTTCTCACAGCCATGGGCGCGCCGCAGACAGCAGGCGAAAAAAAGGAGCGTCTTGGCGCTCCTTGGACTTGACCGGCAGACAGACCAAGCCAGAGCCCCCATGGGGCTCAGGTCTGATCGGCCACTCAGGCTGCTTCGAGTTGCTGCGCGCGCGCAGTGCTCAGGCGGGTGACCACGCCGTCCAACACCTCGGCCTTTTGGCGTGTGCGCTCATTGGCCAGGCCGGTAAAGCCGCGCTTGGTGCTGGTGGTGGCCAGGGTGCGGCCCACCTGCTTGCGGTACAGGGCACGCGCGCGGTCGCGCAGGCCGCGGGCACGGGTGATCTTGTCGCGCAGCTGGGCCGGGCTGCGCTGGGCCATCACGGACTGCGACTGGCTCAAGTTGAACAACTCCATCTCTGCGGTGCTCAGCAGATCTTTTTCCTGAATGCGTGGGGTCGACATGGACTCTCTCCTTGAAAGGGGATAAAGAACTGTCCGGCCTTTGGCGGGCAGTGGCCGGACAGGAGGACCAACACAGTCTACGTGCTTGCGCACCAATCTGGTGCCTGCTATTCCACATGCTTCGGTTTCAGGAGCTTTCTACGCAGACCTGTATTGCGTTAGAAGCCCAAAAACCTGGATTTTTTGGGCAGGGATAAAAGGCCTTTGCACCACCTGTTTTGTCGCGCCCATGCCGGATGCGGAGTCTGGCTTGCGGCATAGTGCTGCGCCATGGAAATGCAACAACGTGTATTTGGACCCCATCTGCGCCTGCTGGGCATGGCCTTGCTGTGGGGCGCCTCCTGGCCTGCGGGCCGGGTGATTGCGCAAAACATGCCGCCGCTGGCGGGTGCCAGCCTGCGCTTTGTGCTGGCTGCACTGGTGTTGCTGCCCTGGATGTACTGGGCCGGCGGCTTTGCCCAGCTCAAAAACTGGAGCGCCCAGCGCTGGCTGGGCATGGTCGCTGCCGGCGCCACAGGGGTGTTTGGCTATGCGGCTTTTTTTCTGTCGGGCCTGCAGTATTTGCCGGCTGGCAAAGCGGCACTGGTGATCACACTCAACCCCGTGGTCACCTTGGCGCTGGCCGTATGGATCTTCAAGGAGCGGCTGAATCGCACCATTGTGCTGGGCATGCTGCTGGCCGCCGTGGGGGCGGTGGTGGTCATCTCCCACGGCAGGCCACAAGACCTGCTGCAGGGCCAGGTGGGCCTGGGCGAGCTGCTCATTCTGGGTTGTGTGGTCTGTTGGGTGGCCTATACCCTGCTGGGCCGGGTGCTGCTGGCCGGGGTGGATGCGCTCTCCACCACCGCCATCACCAGCACCATAGGCGCCATGCTGCTGCTGGTGACCAGCCTGGTGGTGGAAGGACCGGCCGGCCTGCAGGCCGCCGTGCACAGCAAGGCCACCGCCTGGGGGGCGCTGCTTTTTCTCTCCTGGGGTGCCACGGCCCTGGCCTATGCCTGGTACTTCGACGGCGTCAAAGCCCTGGGCGCAGGCGCGGCCTCCGGCTACATCACCCTGGTGCCGGTGATTGGCGTGGCGATCTCGGCCCTGCTGCTGGGCGAATCCATAGACGCCTCCATGCTCATAGGCGGGGCCATGGCGGTGGCGGGGACGGGGGTGATGAATTGGGGCAGGAGGTGAGGTGTGGGGGGCGTTCTGCTGGTAGCCAGACGCAGACGTCTAGCTTTGTGGCACCATATTTGACTAATTGGAACTCTGGTGAGGAAACGGAGTTTCCGCAATTGTTTTCTTCAAACGCAACGGGAGCATCTTGTGGCCATAAAACGCAGCACTACTCAGCAGAATCAAGCGACCCTTGAGCAAATTCAAAGTGCTGCGGCCTCATATGCTTCTCATCATTGGCTACCTGCCGTACTCAAATCTCAAGGGCAAAACCCAAAGCAAGGGGTACTCGTACGTATTGGATATGTTGATGAGCAGATGGGAGTGGAGGCTTTTGGGATCTGGCTTTCATCGTCCGAGAAATTTTGGGAGTTCTCAGTTACGCTATCCCGCCAAACAGGTGCTGTGCTTTCGATAGAGAGTTTCGACGATGCCACGCCAAAGATATCAGTTTCTGAAAAACTACCCGGAACTGGTCGCTCATTTGGTAGTTTGGCATTACAAGTACTCAAGGCCAGGTAGGACTTCTTCGCAGACCGCTCCGGGGCGGCCAATAGCGGAAATTTACAAATGAAAATTATGTATTTCATCTACTGAGTCCAATTCCATGAAAATTGGTGTTTTCGCTAAACGTCGTCCACATGCTCACACGTCAGGAAATCGAGAGTCTTGTGCTACGTCTCTGCAGTACTGACGAAGCACCCTTTGCAATTCAGTCGTGCGAACGCTCTGCAGGCAATGCATCTTGGGTTGTACGAGCTAATGATGCCCGGCACGTCCTCCATGGACAGACAGAGTTCTGCCGTGTGGGAGTCAATGCATATATCGTTGACCCTTCTACCGGTAAAATTGAAATAGTTGGAAGCAACTGTTCAGTTGAGAAATACCTAGCTGACAAACAGAATCTGCTGTTTGCAGGGCAAAAAAAGTATGTGCTGCACCCTGCATTTGATGGGTATGACCCAAAGTGGGTGCTACACCTGCATCGCAAAATAGGTTGCTCTTTGCCTGACGCCCGCAGGCTGGCCAGGAATACGGAGTGGTGGTTGACTGGTAAAAAGAGGGTGCTGGAAGAGGCAAGAGGATTGCTGGCCAGAGAAGGCATTCCAGCCAACATTACGCTGGCAGTGAATCCGGGAATGGCACAGACGCTTTTTGATAGACCAATTTTTTGGGATGAGCTTAAAAAAATCCTGCAAGCCACGGTCCGCTAAGGGGGCGGCCTGTCTTTGAAGTCGGCCAGAATCAGCCACAAAGACTTCACTCCAAGCCGAAACACGGCCCAATTCGCGGAGAACGTCGGGTCTTCAGAGGGGTATTTCAATGACCATCGCTGATAACGACCTACACCTACGTGCTAGGGCACAGGTTGCACTTTTGGGCCTAATCGCGCCAGAGATTCGAGCTATCTCGATGGAAATTAATGAGACCGAGCGGACTATTCGAATGCTTGTGCAAACCGAATCTGAGATTCATCCAATGGCCAGAGAGAACATGGAATTTGTGGTCACGGAACTGGTCGCTGGATACGGCCTAGGTTGGAAGATCCTCGACGAGTATCAAGCAGTCCCGATATCTAAGAAGCCAGAGTACCTGCGCCTTGTCGTGTTTGCGCGATGTGAAAGCCCCGACTTTCTGCCACCAGCTTGATCCCCCTCAGGCTACCAGTATGTCTTGATCAGGAGAGGCCGCTTAGGGGTGTGGATTCAACCGATCGATGCAACGCATTCGTTAAACATCTCAGCCGGGGTTCTGTAGCCCAAGGTTTTTCTGGGCCGTTCGTTTAATTTTCTCGCAATCGCATCCAGCTCATTCTG
>JAITLO010000043.1 GCA_031277855.1 Acidovorax sp.
TTCTTCGTGGTCTTCTTGGTCAAGATGTGACGCTTGAAGGCTTGACCGCGCTTGACGGTACCACCGGGACGAACGCGAAAACGCTTCTTCGCGCTGCTCTTGGTCTTCATTTTGGGCATATAAATGCTCCTTTATTTGTGCTCGCGAGGCGGCTGTACAACCATGCACAGCGCTTGTCTGCGCTCCGAGGCACTTTTGTGCTTGGGCATAAGGCCAGCCAAAGCCAGTCAAACGCCGAAGCCACACTCTGCCTGTCTTTTTGACAAAATCGCCAAGACATACAAAGTGCAATGCAGCTGACGCATTTCTGCGCCAACTGCATATTCTAACCCGATCGCAGCCAAGCTGCGAGGTCTTTACGCGGCAGTTTTGCCGGCCTCTTCCGCCACTGCGGGTTTGGCTGCGGCACCCGCAGGCTTTTTGCGCGCCGGAGCGATCATCATGATCATCTGGCGGCCTTCCAGCTTAGGGAACTGCTCAACCTGAATGGTGTCGGCCAGATCGTCACGCAGACGGTTCAGCAGATCCAGGCCCAGTTGCTGGTGCGTGATTTCACGACCGCGGAAACGCAGCGTGATCTTGCACTTGTCGCCATCGGCCAAAAAGCGGCGGATGTTGCGCAACTTGATGTTGTAGTCGCCATCATCGGTACCAGGACGGAATTTGACTTCCTTGATTTCGATAACGGTCTGCTTGGCCTTGGCTTCGGCAGCGCGTTTCTGTTCCTGGTATTTGAACTTGCCGTAGTCCACCAAGCGGCAGACAGGCGGGTTCGCCGTGGAGGCAATTTCCACCAGATCCACATCCAGGTCGCCGGCCATGCGCAGGGCTTCTGCGAGGCTGACGACGCCGATGGGTTCGTTTTCAGGACCGGTCAGGCGGACTTCGGTCGCCTGGATTTCACGGTTAAGACGGTGTTTGCGTTCCTCGCGGTGGCGACGATCACGAAATTCAGTAGCTATGGCTTTCACCCTAATTTCAAAACGCTACGAAAAGCGTAGCTGCTTGCGCGCAATTCACGCAGTCCAAAGCACAAATCCTTGAGGTTACGCTTTAGAAGCAATGTCCTTGCTGAGCAGTTCGATGAAGGCATCGACGGACATCACACCGAGGTCTTTGTTGCCCCGGGCGCGCACTGCGACGGCTCCGGCTGCCTTCTCCTTGTCGCCGGCGACAAGAATGTAAGGCAGCTTTTGCAACGAATGCTCGCGTATTTTATACGTGATCTTTTCATTGCGCAGATCAGACACAATCTTAAGGCTTTGATTCGGCAGCGCTTTTTGCAGCTTTGCCACAACCTCTTGCACATAGTCGGCCTGGGCGTCGGTGATATTGAGCACCGCCACCTGCGCCGGGGCCAGCCAAACTGGCAGCGCACCGGCGAACTGCTCGATCAAAATGCCGATGAAACGTTCCAGCGAACCGACGATGGCACGGTGCAGCATCACGGGGCGGTGGCGGTTGCCATCCTCACCCACGTACTCGGCATCCAGGCGCTCGGGCATGGAGAAGTCCACCTGGATGGTGCCGCACTGCCATTGGCGACCCAGGGCGTCCTTGAGCGTGTACTCGATCTTGGGGCCGTAGAAAGCACCATCGCCTTCGGCGATTTCATATTCGCAGCCCGAAGCGCTCAACGAATCGAACAGCGCTTTTTCAGCCTTGTCCCAAACTTCATCCGAGCCAATGCGTGCCTCGGGGCGCGTGGCAACCTTGTAGATGATTTCGGTAAAGCCAAAGTCGGCGTAGACCTTTTGCAGCAGCTGCGTGAAGTCGAGCACTTCCTGCTGGATCTGGTCTTCGGTGCAGAAAACGTGGCCGTCATCCTGCGTAAAACCACGCACGCGCATGATGCCGTGCAGGCCGCCCGTGGGCTCGTTGCGGTGGCACTGGCCGAATTCGCCGTAGCGCAGCGGTAGATCGCGGTAGCTCTTGATGCCCTGCTTGAAGATCAGGATGTGACCCGGGCAGTTCATGGGCTTCAAGGCGTAGTCGCGCTTTTCCGACTCCGTGATAAACATGTTGTCGCGGTACTTGTCCCAGTGGCCCGTCTTCTCCCACAGCGTCTTGTCCAGAATCTGCGGGCCTTTGACTTCCTGGTAGCCGTTGTCGCGGTAGACGCGGCGCATGTACTGCTCCACCTCCTGCCACAGCGTCCAGCCCTTGGGGTGCCAGAACACCGTGCCGGGCGAATGCTCGTCAATGTGAAACAGATCCAGCTCGCGGCCCAGCTTGCGGTGGTCGCGCTTCTCGGCCTCTTCCAGCATATGCAGATACTGGTTGAGCTCGTCCTTGCTGGCCCAGGCCGTGCCATAGACACGCTGCAGCATTTCATTGCGATGGTCGCCCCGCCAGTAGGCGCCTGCCACCTTCATCAACTTGAAGTGCTTGAGCTTGCCCGTGCTGGGCACGTGGGGGCCACGGCACAGGTCTTCAAAGCCGCCTTCGCGGTACAGGCTCACGTCCTCATTGCTGGGGATGCTGGCAATGATCTCTGCCTTGTAATGCTCGCCCAGGCCCTTGAAGTACTGCACGGCCTCATCACGCGGCAGCACGCGGCGCACCACGGGCTCGTCCTTGGCGGCCAGCTCGCTCATGCGCTTTTCAATCGCCACCAGATCTTCGGGCGTGAAGGGGCGCTTGTAGGCAAAGTCGTAATAAAAGCCGTTATCGATCACCGGGCCAATCGTGACCTGGGCCTCGGGGAACAGCTCCTTGACTGCATAGGCCAGCAAGTGGGCCGTGGAATGGCGAATCACCTCCAGGCCGTCGGCATCCTTGGCCGTGACGATGGACAGGGGCGAGTCCTGTTCGATCAGAAAGCTGGTGTCGACGACCTTGGCTGCATCGCCCTTGCCGATCTTGCCAGCCAGTGCGGCTTTGGCCAGACCCGAGCCAATGGAGGCAGCCACCTCGGCCACCGTCACCGGGCCGGGGTATTCACGTTGCGAGCCGTCGGGAAGCGTAATCTTGAGCATAGAAATCCTTGGAAACCTTGTATGGGGACGGGACCGCAGCCCATGCCTTGTCTGAAAAGCAAAAAGCGCGGAACAGATCCGCGCTTTGATCAGGGGGAGAAAGCTGTTTGACTGCTTCTCGTGCAGGCGCGAACCGCCAGCCGCTTAGCGGCTGAAAAACCTCTCGGTCGTAGTTCGCGGTGTCATAACCAGCACTGCCTTTCTCGCTCTTGTAGATGGATGTTGGGCGCCATTTTAACGCCGTCTGCGCAAAAAAGCCCGAAGCCGTAAAGCTCCGGGCTGAAATGGGCTCCTGGCAGCAGTCTCGCCCCCGCCACACAGGCCCCAGACAACAAGCATCAGTCTCCGTTCTACTGCGCCATGTCAGTGAGGCAGTAGCACGGTGCAGATCAGTGGAATTGCTCCTCTTCGGTGGAGCCAGCCAGGGCCTTGACGCTGGACGAGCCGCCTTGGATCACGGTGGTCACGTCGTCGAAGTAACCCGCGCCCACCTCCTGCTGGTGGGACACAAAGGTGTAGCCCTTGTCGCGTGCGGCGAATTCGGGTTCCTGGATCATTTCCACGTAGTGCTTCATGCCCTCGCCGCGAGCGTATTCGTGGGCGAACTTGAAGGTGTTGTACCAGTTGCTGTGGATGCCAGCCAGGGTGATGAACTGGAACTTGTAGCCCAGGGCCGACAGGTCTTCCTGGAAGGAAGCGATCTGGCTGTCGTTGAGGTTCTTCTTCCAGTTGAACGAGGGCGAGCAGTTGTACGACAGCAGCTTGCCGGGGCAGGCAGCGTGCACGGCCTGGGCGAACTCACGGGCAAAGCCGATGTCGGGCACGCCGGTTTCGCACCACACCAGGTCGGCGTAGGGAGCGTAGGCCACGCCGCGGCTGATGGATTGCTCCAGGCCGTTCTTGACGCGGTAGAAGCCTTCTTGCGTGCGCTCGCCGGTCAGGAAAGCCTGGTCGTTGGCGTCATGGTTGCTGGTGATCAGGTTGGCGGCTTCGGCGTCGGTACGGGCCAGCACAATGGTGGGCACGCCCATCACGTCGGCGGCAAAGCGGGCTGCGATCAGCTTCTCGCAGGCTTCACGGGTGGGCACCAGCACCTTGCCACCCATGTGGCCGCATTTCTTCACGGCTGCCAGCTGGTCTTCGAAGTGCACGCCGGCAGCGCCTGCCTGGATCATGTTCTTCATCAGCTCGAAAGCGTTGAGCACGCCACCGAAACCGGCTTCTGCGTCGGCCACGATGGGCAGGAAGTAGTCGATGAAGTCCTTGTCGCCAGGGTTGATGCCCTTGCCCCACTGGATTTCGTCAGCACGCTTGAAGGTGTTGTTGATGCGGCGCACCATGGTGGGCACCGAGTCATAGGCGTACAGCGACTGGTCGGGGTACATGGTCTCGGAGGTGTTGCCGTCGGCAGCGACTTGCCAGCCCGACAGGTACACGGCTTCCAGACCTGCCTTGGCCTGCTGCATGGCCTGGCCGGCGGAGATGGCGCCGAAGGCATTCACATAGCCCTTCTTGGAAGTGCCGTTGATTTTTTCCCACAGCACCTGGGCGCCACGCTGGGCCAGGGTGTATTCGGGCTGCAGGCTGCCGCGCAGACGCACCACGTCGGCGGCGGAGTAACCGCGCTTGACGCCCTTCCAGCGGGGGTTGGTGGCCCAGTCTTTTTCCAGGGCGGCGATTTGTTGCTCGCGGCTCAGTTGTGTGTTCAGCGCATTCGACATCGTGATCTCCTTGAAAGGTGGTGAAACCGGGGTGCCGTGGTGTTCGGCATTGGAGACAACTGTAGGCAAAGCAAGCGCCTCGAACAAGCACTTATATCTTATATAAGACAAAAAAATTATCGTTTAAATTCAATAGCTTATTTTGATTTTTCTGGATGTGAAATTCATTTTCTCATATCGAGAAAAATTGCTGCATGGCAGCATCGTCATTTTCCACATGGTGAAAACGCTTTTTCGGATGGCAATATTTCGCATGCACGCCATGTACAACGTCCCCGCCATAACCGCCCTCCTCATCAAGTGGAACAAGGTCGCCAGGCTTTGCGGCATGATGGCTGACTGCCTGCAGCCCAGGTCTTGATCTCTCTTCTTCTTTGTCTGCCCCTTCCCTCTCATGTCCCATCCGCCCTCCAAACCCGTGGCCTATGCCTGTCTGGCTCTGAGCATGTCCATGGTGGGCTGTTATGTGGCACTGACCAAACCATTGGTGGCAGCCATTCCGGTGTTTTTGTTGGCATGGTTGCGTTTTGGCATTGCAGCGGTGGCCATGCTCCCCTGGCTGCGCAAAACGGGGATGGAAGCCCCCATCAGCCGGCAAACGCGAGGCTTGCTGTTTCTGGAGTCGTTCTTCGGCAATTTCCTGTTCACGCTGTGCATGATTACCGGCGTCAGCCTGACCGGTGCCGTCTCGGCCGGTGTCATCATGGCGGCCATTCCGGCTGCGGTCGCGGTGTTCAGCTGGCTGTTTCTGCGTGAGACCGCCAGCACCCGGACCTGGTGGGCAATTGCACTGGCCGTGGCGGGTATTGGCCTGCTGGCCCTGGCTCCCGGACAGCACAGCAGCGAGACCGCAGCAGCGGCAGAGTCCTGGCGCAGTGTGGTGGGGCATGTGCTTTTGGTGGCAGCCGTGCTGTGCGAGGCCAGCTATGCGGTGATTGGCAAAAAGCTCACGGCCGCCCTGCCCCCCAAGCGCATCACCGCCATCATCAATCTATGGGGGCTTGTCCTGTCCACGCCCATGGGGCTTTACATGGCATTGCAGTTTGACTTTGCCGGCGTGCAAAGCGGCATCTGGTGGTTGCTGCTGTTGTATGCATTGGCTGCCAGCATGTGGACGGTGTGGCTGTGGATGACGGGGCTGCGCACCGTGCCGGCCTCGCAAAGCGGTGTGTTTACCGTGTTGCTGCCAGTGAGTGCCACATTGACCGGTGTGCTGCTGCTGGGCGAGTCGCTGCTGCCGCTGCAGATGCTGGCCCTGGGCATGGCGCTGTCCAGCGTGCTGGTGGCCACACTGCCCATGGCACAGGGCAGGAGTCAGTCTACACACTGACTTTTTGCAAGACTTTGCCCGAGCGCAAGCTTTGCCAAAGTCTTAATTCCGTCTTAATGCATTGCCCTTAGTCTTTTGGGGGTCAATGCCTGCGCGCGCCGGAGGCATACGAAAAGCGCACGCCCAGGGCGGCCCATATGCGGACCGGCCCTGGTTCTCCCCCACTTTGTCACTTCATTCCTATGCCTGTAACCAAGGCCCCTATCCAAGGGCTGGCGTGCTTTGCCCTGCTGGCAGCTTGCCATATTCCGAGCTGGGCCGGCGACGCCAGCGCCGGCGCCAAAATCGCTGCCAACGGTGGCTCCCAAGGCGCAGCCGCCTGCGTTTCCTGCCACGGCAGCAATGGTGAGGGCGGCCCCGGCTTCCCTCCCCTGGCCGGCCAGTCTGCCGGTTACCTGGAGCGCCAGCTGCTGAGCTTTGCCGCCGGCAAGCGCAAGGCCCCGACCATGGAGCCCAATGCCCGTGCGTTGACCGATGCGGAAAAAGCCGATGTCGCAGCCTATTACGCCAGCCTGAAGCTGCCCATCAAGAGCCAGGTAGGCCCTCTGCCCACGGCCAAGGACGGCAACGGCGCCTGGCTGGTCGAGCGTGGTCGCTGGGCCGACGGCATTCCTGCCTGCGCCAAATGCCACGGCCCCGGCGGCACGGGTGTGGGCCTGGACTTTCCGGCGATTGGCCATCTGAGCGCTGCCTATATGCAGACCCAGGTCGATGCCTGGCAGAAAAAAACGCGTGACAACGGCCCCTTGGGCCTGATGGGCTCGATTGCCCAAAAGCTCACGCCCAAGGACATCCAGGATGTTGCGGCCTACTACCAGCAGCAGCACGGCAGCCAAGCCGCCCCCAACTAAAAGACGGACATCGGATATGACCACAGACTCTTCTGTGCACACCACGGCGGACAAGGGCAACAGCGGCAAGCTGGGCGCTGTCATGGCCGTTGCGTTTTGCGCCATTCCCCTGGTTGCCGCCCTGGGCGGTATTGCCTACAGCATCCCCGACACCCCCAAGGCCCAGCGCGCAGCAGCCGAAAAGGCCGCCAAGGAAGCCGCTCTGGCCAAGGCTGCCCAGGCTGGGTTGCAGCCTGCCGCCTACAGCGTGCCTGCGGCCAATGCCATTCCCGACAGCAAAATGGGTGAGTGGATTCAGCGCGGCGAAGCCATCTTTATGCGCACGCCGGAAAACGCCAAGGGCTTTTCGGGCAACTCGCTCAACTGCGTCAACTGCCACCTGGATGCAGGTCGCCTGAAGAATGCAGCTCCCATGTGGGGCGCCTACCCGCTGTACCCGGCCTATCGCAAGAAAACCGACCACGTCGACACCTTTGCCGAACGCGTGCGCGGCTGCTTTATGTACTCCATGAACGGCAAGGCACCGGACGACGGCCACGACATTCTGGTGGCCGTGGAAGCCTATGCCTACTGGATGGCGCAAAAAGCCCCGCTGGGTGAAAAGCTGCCCGGCGCAGGCTTCAAGAAAGTGCCCAAGGCCGAGGTCACCCCCACCTTTGAGGCAGGCCAGAAGGTGTATGAAGCCAAGTGCGCCCTGTGCCACGGCGACAACGGCCAGGGCCAGAAGAAGGACGGCGTGACCGTGTTCCCCGCACTGTGGGGCAAGGACTCCTACAACTGGGGTGCCGGCATGCACGAGATCGACAAGGCGGCCAGCTTCATCAAGGCCAATATGCCTTACGGCCTGCACAACGACCTGAGCGACCAGGAAGCCTGGGAAGTGGCCACCTTCATCAACAGCTTCGAGCGCCCACAAGACCCGCGCTTCAACGGCAACATTGCCAAGACCCGCGAAATCTTCCACGACAGCCCCAACTCCATGTACGGCCTGGAAGTCAACGGCAAGCTGCTGGGCAAGGGCATCTGAAGCGCATATGCAATGAATTGGGCCGCGCCCAACCATAGGCACCAGGCCACTTAATGCGGCCATAACGCGATCCAAGTCCAATCCCCTTGCCTGCCGCACAACGGCTGCGCCCCCGCACCGTTGCCAAGCTGGCGCTTGTGTTTGACCCCCTGCTCTCTTACGGGAGCAGGGGATTTTTTATGTCCAAAGCAGCCAGCAATACCCCTTGAAAAGCGCGTTAATACAGCCTTAAGCGCTCCTCTTTTCAATAGCGGGCGCCATGCAAACCTTTCACATATCCTCTTCTCGCCAGGCCCAGGCCGTGGTCATCGGGGCCGGCTCGGCCGGTCTGAATGCGTTTCACGCGCTGCGCCAACAAGGCGTGGACGTGCTGCTGGTCGATCGCGGCCCGCTGGGCACCACCTGCGCCCGTGTGGGCTGCATGCCTTCCAAGGCCGTGTTGCATGCCGCCTCGCAGTGGCAACACCTGGCCCAGGGCACCGTCAGCCCGGTGGGTACCTACCAGCAAGCCCACCAGCTGTGGCAGCAAGCCCTGGCCGTGCGCGATGAGCTGGCTGGCGCCCAGGCCCAGCGCACCCTGGCCCTGGGAGAGCGCCTTCTGCAAGGCATGGCCCGCTTCACCGGCCCGCACACCCTGGAGGTGGAAAGTGAGAGCGGAGATATCACCACCCTCACCGCCCAGGCCTTTGTGCTGGCCACAGGCAGCCGCCCCGTGGTACCGGCCGCGCTGCAGGCCTTGGGCGATGCCGCCATCACCACCGATGCATTGTTCAGCCTGCCTGCCCCCCCGCCCCGCGTGGGCGTGCTGGGCCTGGGCGCCATAGGGCTGGAAATGGGCATGGCCTTGCGCCGCCTGGGCAGCGAGGTGATTGCTGCCGATCTGCAAGCCGCACCTGCCGGCCTGGCCGATCCCGTGGCTGCCGAGCTGGCCACAGCCTGGCTGGGCCGCACCCTGGACATGCACCTGGGCCAGGCAGCACGTGTGGAGCGGGTCGGCAGCAGCCTGCGCTTTACCGTGGGAAATATCTCGCGCGAGGTGGACCGCGTGTTGCTGGCCGTGGGCCGCCGGCCCAATTGGGAAGATTTGCAGCTGCAGCATGCCGTGGAGCATCTGCCAGATTCCGCACAAAAACTGCTGAATACGCAGACCTTGCAAGTGGGTACAGCTCCTATTTTTGCTGCAGGCGATGTGAGCGGCATTCGCCCGCTGATGCACGAGGCAGTCGACCAGGGCCGTATGGCTGCCTGGCAGGTGGCACGTGTGCTGGGTTTGCCCGCAACGGTTGCGGCGCCGCAGCCGCGCACCCCGCTGTCCATCGTCTTCACCAACCCGGACATTGCCCAGGTCGGCCAGCCCTGGCAGGCGCTGGAACCCGAGCGCACGGCGGTGGGCACGGCACGTGGCGCGGGCAATGGCCGCAGCAAGGTCATGCATGCGCGTGACAACCTGCTGCGCATCTACGCCGACCGGGCCACGGGCCGCTTGCTGGGCGCCACCGTGGTTGCCGAGCGGGGCGAACACCTGGCCCATTTGCTGGCCTGGGCCGTGATGCGCGGGGAAACCGTGCACAGCCTGCAGGAATTGCCCACCTACCACCCCTGTGTGGAAGAGATGATTCCCAGCGCGCTGCAAGACGCAGCGCGGCAATGCGATCCTGGCGCGCCGTGCTGAGCGCGGCCGCCTGCATTTCCCCCCCTACTCGTATTGGCAATGAGGAAGCACCCATGACCAACTCCAAACCCCACTCCCCCGCGCTGCGCATTGTGCTGCACGCTCCCACGCCCGACGCGCTGGCCCGTGCCCGCGCCAGCGCGCTGAACGCCCGCAAGGCCGATGCACAGTGCAGCGTGCGCATCATTGCCAATGCCGCTGCAGTGGCCGCCGCACTGGACCAGCCCCATGCCGATGCTGACGCCCTCACCGGCCTGTGTCCCAACACCCTGGCCCACAGCGGCCGCCAGGCCCATGCCCCCCTCACGGTGCTGGAGCGCCCGGCCGTGATCGAGCTGGCCTTGCTGCAACAGGCCGGCTGGGCCTATATCCACGCTTGAAATGGGAGAGGTTCTGCAAATCGGCCCTCTGGCCTTGCCCTGGGCACCGCTGCAACTGCTCGCAGCCTGGTGGATAGGAGATGCCCTGGCCCAGCGCCTGGCCGCCCGCCAGCAATTGCACTGGGGCCTGCAGGGCTGGCTGTTGCTGCTTGGCTGCCTGGTCATGGCCCGCGCCACCTTTGTGCTGCAGTACACAGAACACTACAGCACGCCGGCCTGGGGAGCGCTGGATATACGCGACGGCGGCTGGACCGCTGAGGCGGGCGTTGCCACAGCCTTGCTCTATCTGGGCGTGCTGTGGTTCAGGCGCAGCCCGCTGCTGCGGGCCGCCGCCGTGGGCACAGTCACTGCCCTGGCGCTGTGGCTGGGCGTGCAAGCATTGCGCCATGCCATAGCGCCAGGCAGCACCCCGCTGCCGGCGTTTTCCGCCGTGGCGCTGGATGGAAAAACACTGCAGCTGGACCAGCTGCCTGCACAGCATGGCCAGCCCCTGGTCATCAACCTCTGGGCCAGTTGGTGCCCGCCCTGCCGCCGTGAGATGCCCGCCATGCTGCAAGCCCAGCGCCAGCACCCCGGCGTGCGCTTTCTCTGGGTCAACCAGGGTGAAGCCCCGGAGACGGTTCTGCGCTTTGCGGCCCAGCACCAGCTGCCGCCGTCCCAGGTGCTGCTGGATATGCCCCAGGACCTGGGCCGCCTGCTGGGCAGCCGCGCCCTGCCCACCACCGTGTTTGTCGACGCCCAAGGCCGGCAGACCGCGCTGCGTGTGGGCGAGCTCTCTACCGCCACGCTGGCCCAACAGCTGCAAGCCCTGGGCGTTGCAGCTGCCAGCGTGCCCCCCTCTTCTTCTACGAAAACTGCCTTGCCATGACACCGCTTACGTCTTTGCTTTCCACCTCTTTCGCCGCAATGCATGGGGCTCGGGCCCTGGTTGCCGGCTTGGTTCTGGCTGCGCCCTTGTCTGCAGCCTGGGCGCAAAAGCCGCCGGCGCCGATTGCCGCCATGCAGCAGTTCGGCGTGGAAATCATCGGCCCCATGAAGGCCCAGGGCGGCTTGCAGGCCTGGGCCGGCCAGCGCCAAGGCCAGCCCCTGGCCATGTACCTCACCCCCGATGGCAAGCATGTGGTCACCGGCGTGCTGCTGAATGCCGAGGGCGAGGATGTGAACCGCTCCGCGCTGGAAACCCTGGTCCAGCCCGCGCTGGACAAACAGGCCTGGGATACCGTGCAAACCACGCACTGGGTGGCCGACGGCAGCGCCAAGGCCCCACGCGAAATCTATGTCTTCACCGACCCCAACTGCCCTTATTGCAACAAGCTCTGGGCCGATGCCCGCCCCTGGGTGGAAGCCGGCAAGGTGCAGCTGCGCCATATTCTGGTGGGGGTAATCCGCCCCGACAGCGCAGGCAAGGCGGCCGCCGTGCTGACCAGCAAGGACCCGGCCGCCGCCCTGGCCGCACATTCCAAGCTGCACGGCAGCGGCCGTGTTCAACCCGTGGATGGCAAAGGCCTGCAGCCCATGAAGAACATTCCCGCCAACATCCGCACCCAGCTGGCCAACAACCAGCACGCCATGAACCAGCTGGGCCTGTCAGCCACCCCTGCCCTGGTCTGGAAAGACGCCCAGGGCCAGGTCCACACCCTGACCGGTGCGCCCGAGGGCAAGCTGACCGAGGTGTTTGGGCCCAAGCCCTGAGAACGCCACAGGCAGGCATATCAACATCCCCCCGTGCGCACAGGGCATGCGCCGGGGTATTTGATGGGGTATCGCAAAAAATCCTTGCACATGCTCGCCTTCCCCCTGGCCGGCGCCGCCGCAGCCCACGACTCGTTTGCGGGAAAAAACGCTGATTGCCGCATGCCTGCGACCATGCCTCTGTCAATCAAGTTCTGATCGACTTTTTCCTGCCGCACCCTTTTCCAGCGTTGAAGATGCCGCCAAGGCAATGGGCGCGCATATATTTTGTAAAATAAGAATCATACTTATTTCCATGTGTGTAGCGCCGTCTAGCCATCGCCCCTCCTGATGCCCTCGTCAGCAGACCGCAAAAGCCATAGACAGCCCGGCACTTCCCTGACTACTGCACGCACTTGCGCTGCAAGCGGGGCTTTTGCAACAACGAGGACATTGTGAGTAAAACCGTTTCCACCACTTCGCTGGGTGCTTACCGCCTGCGCGTGGCTTCCAGAGCCCTGGCCGCCATTGGCGGCGGCTATGCGCTGGCCACCGCCTGTGCTGTCGCCGGGGCGCTGGGCTTTCAGCATCTGGGCCTGGGTCGCAGCGATGCCACCATGGCGGCGAGCATGCTGTCCTTTATTGCTTTTGCCGTGGTGGCCATGTGGTGCTTTGGCTGTGCCACGGTGCAACGCGCCTGGCTGGGCTGGGCGGTTCCCACTTTGTTGCTGGCCGCATTGGCCTGGTTGCTGCAATCGGGGGCACAGGCATGAGGGTGGACGGTAAGCCCGAAGGTCTGCGCCAGTCCATGTCCTGGCTGCACACCTGGAGCGGCCTGTTGCTGGGTTGGCTGCTGTATGCGGTGTTCTTCACCGGAACGATGAGCTATTTCCGCGATGAGATCACCGACTGGATGCGGCCCGAACTACACCAGTCTGTCAGCAATGAAAACACCATCCAGAAAGCACTTGATGCTATGCAAGGCATAGCACCCAAGGCTGCCACCTGGACACTGAACCTGCCAGGTCCTCGCCAGACTGCGGTCGAAGCCAGCTGGCGCGATGTAGGCGCCCCGGCCGGACGCGCCGGCCTGCAGCGGGCGGAGATTGATGCTGCCACCGGCGAGCGCCTGCAGCCGCGCGAAACCCGTGGCGGCAGTTTTTTCTACCGCTTCCACTTCGAGCTCCATGCCATGCCCCGCATCTGGGGACGCTGGATTGTGGGCATTGCCACCATGCTGATGTTGGTGGCCATCATCAGCGGCGTCATCACGCACAAGAAGATCTTCACCGATTTCTTCACCTTCCGGCCCAAGAAGGGCCAGCGCTCCTGGCTGGACGCCCACAACGCCACGGCCGTGCTGGCCCTGCCCTTTCACATCCTCATCACCTTCAGCGGCCTGCTGCTGCTGATGCATATGCTGATGCCCTGGGGCATACAGGCGGCCTACCAGGGTGACAGCCAGGCCTATTTTGCCGAGCTGCGGGGCAACCGCCAGGCCCAGGCCGCCGCCGGCCCCGGCGAGCGCGGCCCGCGTGCGCCTCAGGCAGATTCCGCTTCTGGCTTTCTGCCCCTGGCAGCGGTAGGCCCCATGCTGGAGCAAGCCCGCCAGCACTGGTCCGGGCGCGAGGTGGGCAGCATCACCGTGAATGCCCCCGGCACGGCACGCGCCACCGTGGAGCTGCGTGAGCGCGGCGGCACCAGCTTGCTGGACCGGGGCCTGTCCCGCAGCCTGCGCTTTGATGCTGCCAGCGGCGCCCTGCGCCAAGGCCCGGACAGCCCGCCAGTCTCCTGGGTGCGCGCCACCCACAATGTGTTTGCCAGCGTGCACCTGGGCCGCTTTGCCGAGCCCGCGCTGCGCTGGCTGCTGTTCCTCAGCGGCGTGGTGGGCTCCATCATGGCGGCCTCCGGCATGGTGCTGTGGGTGGTCAAGCGCCTGCCGGAGCGTCGCAAGCTGGGCCGCACGCCAGCAGGCCACCGCCTGGTGGAGGTGCTGAATGTGGGTGCCATTGCCGGCCTGTCCGTGGCCACGGCCGCCTACTTCTGGTTCAACCGCCTGATTCCGGCCGACATGGCCGCGCGCAGCGACTGGGAGATTCGCGGCTTTTTCACCGTCTGGCTGCTGTGCCTGCTGCATCCGCTGCTGCGCCCGCATCGCAAGGCCTGGGCCGAGCAACTGGCCCTGGCCACGGCGCTGTTTGCGCTGCTGCCTCTGCTCAACCCGCTCACAGGAGGTGCTTCGCTGCTGCAGACCCTGGCGCAACGCCAATGGAGTGTGGCGGGCTTTGATTTGATGATGCTGGCCCTGGCCCTGTTGCATGGGGCCATCACCTGGTGGCTGCTGCGGCCCGCCAAGGGGCAGGTATCTGCCTCTTCCAAGTCCGCTTCTGTCCGCCCCCCGCTTGCGTCTGCCGATGCGCCCGCAGTGGCCCGCACCACCTTGGAGCAAGCATCATGATGGTCTGGGTTTCGCTGCTGCTGGCTTTCTCGGCCTTCACCACCATTGCCTCCACCATGGAACGCCATCTGGAGCCCCTGGGTACAGAAACGTTGGGCCAGCGCCACCTGCTGCTGTGGCGCCTGGGCGGCTATGCCTTGCTGGCTATTTCGCTGCTGCCCTGCCTGGGGCAATGGAACACCTCGGTGGCACTGGCCACCTGGGTCGGGCTGCTGACTTTTGCTGCCGGTGCACTGGGGCTGATGTTCACCTACTTGGAGCGCCATATCCGCCACCTGGCCCTGCTCACAGCCCTGCTGGGCATGGCCTTGTGGCTGGCTTGGCTGTGACTTTGGCCTGAGAATGTTTGATTCCATCAAATTGGAAATTTATTCCAATAAAATGGAATCATGGACATAGACGCCCTTCTCGCCGCCCGTCTGCGTACTTTGCGCAAAGCCCAGGGCCATACCCTGGACCAACTGGCCCAGCGCAGCGGTGTGAGCCGCTCTGCGATTTCGCTGATAGAGCGTGGCGAGATCAGCCCTACAGCAGCCGTGTTGGGCAAGCTGGCTGCTGCACTGGGTCTGCCACTGGCCGCGCTGTTTGACATGGCACCAGCCAGCACCGCTCCCTCCCCGCTGGCGCGCCATGCCGCCCAACCCTGCTGGCAAGACCCGGCCAGCGGCTATCTGCGCCGCCATCTCACGCCTGCAGGTCATGGCGGGCGGCTGGAGCTGACCGAGGTGGTCTTCCCGGCAGGCCAAAGCGTGACCTTTGACAACGCCATGCACACCAGCGATGCGCCACAACAGCAGCTGTGGCTGCTGGAAGGCCAAATGACACTGACCGTGGGCACGCAATGCTGGCAGCTCCAGCCCGGTGACTGCCTGGCCATGGCGGTCAACCAGCCCATTGTCTTTGCCAACCCTTCTTCCACACCGGCACGCTATGTGCTGGCCCTGAGCAGCGCCACTTCCTCCACCTCCCCCTCTTTCACCCCCACTCCATCATGAACCCGCACCATCTGGTGGCCTGCAGCCATGAACGCCATGCCGGCGCGATCCTGGATATCTTCAACCACGCCATCCTCCACTCCACCGCGCTGTACGACTACAAGCCGCGCACGGCCGAGCAGATGCAGGGCTGGTTTGCCGCCAAGCGCGATGGCGGTTTTCCGGTGCTGGGCCTGGAAGATGAAGCCGGCACCTTGCTGGGCTTTGCCAGCTATGGGCTGTTTCGCCCGCAGCCGGCCTATAAATACACCATGGAGCATTCGGTCTACATCCACCACAGCCAGCGCGGCCGTGGCCTGGGCCGGGTGCTGATGCAGGCCCTGATCGCTGAAGCCAGACAGCGCGATGTGCACGCCCTGGTGGGCGCCATAGATGCCGCCAATCTGGGCAGCCGCGCACTGCACGAGAAACTGGGCTTTGAACTGGTGGGCCAGCTGCCGCAGGTGGGCTTCAAGTTTGGCGGCTGGCTGGACCTGGTGCTCTACCAGATGCTGCTGGAGACGCCGCTGCAGCCTGTGGACGGCTGAGTGCATGAAAAAAGGGCCGGCGATGCGCCGGCCCTCCACCCTGGAATTTATCCAGCCTCAGAACAGCCAGTTCAGCTTGGCCTGAATGGCATGGGCGCTGCTGCGCCCGCCAAATTCACCGTTGTAGCCCAGCTCCAGCTGGGCATTGCGGCTGAGCTGTGCCAGAGCCTGTACACCCAGCAAGGCGCTGTTGCGCGCCAGGGGTACGCCGGCAATGGTGAACTCGCTGCCCACGCTCGAGAACGCCATGGCGCGTGTGGTGTCCATATTGCCCAGGCCACGGCGCCAGCCCAGGGTGGCGTGCAGCTTGACGTCTTTGTCTGCCAGTTGCACCTGGCTGTGGCCGCGCACACCCAGCGTCATATGCGTGCGGGTCTGGCTGCTGGACGCCGCACTCAACTCGGCAAAACCACCGCGTTCATGGAATCCATCCACACGCTGCTGGGCCACGGTCAGGCCGGCAAAGGGCTCGATGGTGGTTTTGGCATCCCAGGGCATGGCATAGCCCAGCTCGGCAAACAGCTGTGTGGTTTGGGCGCTGTAGTCCGTCTTCAAGCGCTGGCCCAGCAGGGGCACGCTGCGGTCGGTGTCTATGCTGTGGTGGCTGTAAGACAGGCCGCCCAGCACATTCACCTTGTTGACGCCGTGCGCAAAGCCCTTGCCTGCATAGACAGCGGCGCTGTAGTTGTCGATATCGGCAGACGCATACCGGGCATAGGATTTGGCGCTGGTGCGCGAATACCCCAGCAGCCCGCCCGCCCGCCAGCCGCTTTGGCCCAGATCCTGGTTCATGCCCAGGTACAGACCGCTGGTGTTTTGCTTGAGCTTGGCCGCATTGCCATCGCCCTTCACATTGCGCCAGCTGCCTTCGACCTCCACCCAGGCGGGCAGGTCGCTGAACAAATGCCGGGAACCGACGGTGGCAATTTTGCTGCTGACATCCTCCAGCCGACCCAGGATGTTGGCATGGATCTCACCCGACAGACTGTCCAGCGCATCCGGCACCTGGCCGTCTTGCAAATGCTCGACAAAGTCGTAAATCGGTCCCGTGGTCGGGTGGGTTTCCACATCCTTGGCTACGGCCAACTGGTTGGGCGTCAGTGCCAGGTCGGAAAAATCAATCTGGTTGCGAATCCAGCCCAGCTGCACATCGTTGGCGTTGTAAATCGCCTTCAGGTCCAGGAAGGCGTAATAGTCTTCCAGCGCGGCAAACGTGCCCTTCACACCGCCGGTGGCCGTCAAAATGGTGTAAAGCGTGCCGGCTTCGAATTTCTCTTCGGCGCCAATATGCAGCACACGCCCATCCAGGTTGGCCACGCCATTGACTGCCACCACATTGCTAATGCCCGCGTTGGGGTTGGTGTGCACCGCCACGGTGGAACCTGCACCCAGATTCAGATCGCCATTCACCGTCAAGGTGCCGGTGATATTGTCCGGTACACCTGCAGCCACCGTGCCGCCGGCCTGGACCGTGGTCGCACCAACCGTGCCGGTCCCCATCAGATAGCCTTTGCTGCCCACCGTCATGAGGTTGACCAGATCGATTCCGGGGTTCACACGCAGCACCGCGGTTTGGCTGCCGTTGCCAATCAGCACATCGCCGGTGCCTAAAGCGGTGTTGGTGGTGGGCAGCAAGGTACCACCTTGCACCCAGGTGCCGCCGGTATAGGTGCTGCTGCCATCCAGCGTCAGCGTGCCTGCGCCTTGTTTGACCAGCTTGCCGCTGCCTGCAAAGTCGGTTTGCACACCGATGTCAAAGCCATTGCTGTCGATGTTCACACCGCCCGCTTGCAGGTCCACATTGCCAAAGCGGGCCATGAAATTGGCAATGCTGCGGCGGGCCCGCAGGGTGCCGCCGTCCAGGATCAGATTGTCGGAACTGGAGTAGGCAAAGTCCTGGAGCTGGACGAGCTCCAACACCCCGCCAGAGCGGATCTCCAGCGTGGCCTTGGCGGTGGCATCACGCCCCAGCACCACATTGCTCATGACAACGTGGCCGCCATTCTCAATCAGCAAATACCCTTCGCTGTCAGCAAACTCTCCAATGGTCAAACCCAGGGAGCCTCTCCACTGCGTGCCTGCGCCGCTGACCGTGACCTTGCCTTTCGAGCCATCCGATATGCCAATCAGAGCGTCGCCTGTACTCACCACCTTGGCACCGTCTTGTATGGTCAGCTCCCCATTTCCATAGCTGCCAATACTCAATCCGAGTGCGCCCTTTCCCATCTCCCACAACGTGCCAGAGCCTGAGACCGTGACGCGGCCCGTGCTGCCCGCCAGGTTGCCGATCTCGGCTTTGTCGCTGCTGACCCTGGCACCGTCTGTGATGTGCATCTCCCCCGTACCGTAATAGCCTACATTCAGGGATCCATTGACCTTCCAGGTGGAGCCCACTCCCTGCACGCTGACGAAGCCGCTACCTTTGGCGGTATTGCCAACATAAGCAGATTCACTGCTCACCTGGCCACCGTCTTGAATACGCATGCTGCCCTGGCCTTTATGGCCTATTTTCAGCATCTGATTACCCAGGTCCCAGCTCGGAGAGCTGCCCGATTTTCCGGGATCGTTGTCCCCTGTCACCACCACGGTCTGCGCCCAGGAAGGTAGACCTCCACCCAAGGTCAGCATGGCAGCCGCCAAAGCAATAGCCCTCCAGCGCACTCGCACCGGGCTGTACTTGGCGCTGGCATGGGATGCACCACTGGCAGCCCTGGTTTGACCTGTCCGCCCCTCTTTGCTGCCTGTATTTCTCCAGCCCATTATTTTTGAATGGGGCAAGGTATTTTCAGTTGTTTGCTCGGCCAATCCCATGAGACAGATTCCTTTGCAATCGTAAATAGTAAATAGGTGCAGAGATTGATCTCCCATGCACACTCTGAAGAAAGAGATAAACCACGCATGTGGCGCGCAGCTTGAAAATATCACACCTACCGACGAACGGTATTTTTGAATCGCTTTTTCTAAGCTGTTTTTTTATGGCATTAACGGCTTTTAGAATACCGAAATTGCTTCAGGCATTAATTAATAAGCTGTCACTCACTTATTAAATGCATGCATATTGCCATGGAGATAATGGCTATCGAGAAAATTCGCCAGCATGCAAAATGCGGCGCCTCCGGGCTACTTCAACGCCGGTGCTTAAAAAGTGGATGAAATCTGCCTCAAAGGCTTGCAGCATCAGCGCTATCAGCTCTTTTTTTGATAGAAAAACCCTGCTGCACAAGCTGTGCGCCCTGGCCAGTCCGCTAGCCGGCTGCCAGTGTCAGCGGTCGGTTGCGCACCACATGCTTCATCACCAGGGTGGAGGTCATGCGCAGCACGCCCGGCAAGGCGGTGAGCTGCTCGTCATACAGGCGCTGAAAAGCAGGCAGATCGCGCACCACCACATGCAGCAGGTAGTCAGGGTCACCGAACAGGCGTTGCGCCTGGGTGACGTTGTCCAGCAAGGCCACGGCACTTTCAAAGGCCTGAACCTCTTTGCTGTTGCTGAGGGTGACAAACACCAGGGCCGCAAAGTCCAGGCCCAGAGCGGCCGGGTCCAGCTCGGCCCGGTAGCCCCGGATCACCCCGGCCTCCTCCAGCGCCCGCACGCGGCGGTGGCAAGGCGAGAGACTCAGACCCACGCGCTCAGCCAGCTCGGTGACGCTGAGGCGGCCATCGTTTTCCAGCGCCGCAAGAATTTTTCTATCGAGTGCGTTCATGGGGCAATAACTTCCAGAAATAAATCTTTGATGGGCAGATTTTGAAAGCATATGCCGGATGAACTTGCATAAGCTCCCTGCTTTACAAAACTGTAGGGAGCTGTGTGCCATTGACTGCTGTGACGGCCTTCTGGGCCGTGTCGTTTTTGCTGGTGATCACCCCGGGAGCGGACTGGGCCTATGTGATTTCGGCCGGGCTGCGAGAGCGCCGGCTGGTATTGCCTGCGGTGATAGGCCTGGCCTGTGGCGCCCTGCTGGCGACCTTGGCCGTGGCCGCCGGCGTGGGCGCGCTGGTGGCGCGCCAGCCCATGGTGCTGACCGCGTTGACGGTAGCCGGTGCGGCTTATTTGCTGTGGATGGGCGTGGGCATGTGGCGCAGCCCACCACCGGCCCAGGCCAGCCCGCTGGAGACAGCCGCTGCGACAGGCAGCAGCGGCCATGCCGCCGACAGGCCGTGGCACTGGGCCATCAAGGGGGCGGGCGTCAGCGGCTTCAACCCCAAGCTGATCTTGCTGCTGCTGGCCTTGCTGCCCCAGTTTGTGCGGCCCGCCGCGGCCTGGCCGGTGGGCGCCCAGATTCTGGCCCTGGGCGCGGTGCATGCCATCAGTTGCTGCTTTGTCTACTTTGGCGTGGGCATGGCCTCGCAGCGTGTGCTGGGTGCCCGGCCTGCGGCGGCTTTTGTCGTTACCCGGGTGTCTGGCGCCCTGATGGTGGGCATTGCCTTGCTGCTGTTGGCAGAGCGCGCCCTCGCCTAACTTATTGGTAAAAGCTGGAGGGCGTGCAGCCAAAGTGGCGCCTGAACATGGCGGTGAAGGCGCTGGGGCTGGCGTAACCACAGTCCAGGGCAATATCGATCAGCTTGTCGCCGTTGGCAATTTTGCGCAGCGCATGCAGCAAGCGGGCCTGCTCCCTCCAGCGCGCAAACGTCATGCCGGTTTGCTGGGAGAAAAGCCGGTGCAGGCTGCGCTCTGCCACATGGATGGATGCGGCCCACTGCGCCACGCTGGTGGCGTCTGAAGGTTGGGCCACCAGTGCCTCGCAGATGGCCCGAAGACGCAGATCCTGGGGCATGGGCAGATACAGATGCAGCGGCCGCGTGGCCGCGGCCCGGATTTCATCGATCAGCAGAGTCAACAGCCTGGCATCGCGCCCTTCGGGCGGCTCGTGAGGAGAGAGCTGGGAGGCCGCAACCAGCAGCTCACGCAGCAGCGGCGAGACATGGATGGCGCAACTGGCCTGGGGCAGTTGTGCCACCTGGTCCACATCGAGATAGGCGGTACGCATCCACACATCGCCCGACATGCTGACGGTATGGCGCAGGCCCGTCGCCACCCACAGCGCCCGGTTGGGCGGGACGACCCAGGAGCCGGCTTCGGTGTGCACCACCATCACCCCCTCGGTGGCATACAGCAGCTGGGCTCTGGGGTGGGAGTGCCAGCCCGTGGACAGGCCCGAGGGCCAGCGGTTTTCCATCACCACCACAGGGCAAGGCAGGTTGTCGTAGGCCTTGTGCTTGTGTGTGGGTTCGGTCGGCGTGGAGCGGACAGCGACGCGCATGGGCAGCACCGGGTGTGTGGACGGGTTCAAATGGCAGAAATGCGATAAGTGTTGGCATGTTAGCGCGAGACAGCCAGTCCGCCGCCGCTTACGCTTCAGCCTTCTTGCTCTTTCCCCTGTGCAGCTTTGCATTTGCTTTCATGACTCCCCCCAGCGCCACCATTTCCACGCCCTCGGCTGCCATGGCCGCCCCGGCCACCGACGCCAAGCCCCATGGTTTTTTATTGCCCATCGTGGGCGGGGCCGCTCTGGCCCATTTGCTCAACGACATGATCCAGGCCATGTTGCCGGCGATCTTTCCCATGCTCAAGACCAGCTTCTCCTTGAGCTTTGGACAGATCGGCCTCATCGCCCTTGTCTACCAAGTCACGGCCTCCCTGCTTCAGCCCTGGGTGGGGCTGTACACCGACAAGCACCCCAAGCCCTATCTGCTGCCCAGCGGCATGGTGATGACGCTGGCGGGCATTGCCCTGCTGGCCGTGGCCAATAGCTACGCCATGCTCCTGGTGGCCGCCGCCGTGGTGGGTGTGGGCTCGGCCACTTTTCACCCCGAGGCTTCGCGGATTGCACGCCTGGCATCGGGTGGCCGATTTGGCACGGCCCAGTCCACCTTCCAGGTGGGCGGCAATACCGGCTCGGCCATAGGCCCGCTGCTCACGGCCGCCATCGTCATCCCCTACGGCCAGGGTGCTGTGGCCTGGTTCATCCTGGCCGCACTGGCCGCGATTTATGTACTCTACCGCCTGACGCTCTGGGTCAAGCAGCATGGCCAAGCCACGGCCAAGGGCCTGGCCGCCCGCCATGTGCAGGGACTGAACCGCGCCGGCGTGGTACGCGCTGTGGTGGTGATCTGCGTGCTGATGTTTGCCAAGTTTGTCTACATTGCCTCCTTCACCAATTACTTCACTTTCTACCTGATCGAGCGCTTTGGCCTGAGCGTGCAGCACAGCCAGATGTTTCTGTTCATGTTCCTGGCGGCGGTGGCGGCCGGCACCTTTGCCGGCGGCCCTGTGGGTGACCGCATCGGGCGCAAGGCTGTGATCTGGGTTTCCTTCCTGGGCGTGGCGCCGTTTGCCCTGCTGCTGCCCCATGTGGGCCTGGTGTGGACGGCGGTGCTGGCCATTGCCATCGGCCTGGTGATGTCTTCGGCCTTTGCCGCCATGGTGGTCTATGCCCAGGAGGCTGTGCCCGGCCGTGTGGGCATGGTCTCGGGCCTGATGTTTGGGCTGATGTTCGGCATAGGCGGCATAGGCGCAGCCGCCCTGGGAGACCTGGCCGACACGCACGGCATTGTCTGGGTCTACCGCCTGGTGTCCTTTTTGCCGCTGCTGGGCCTGGCCACCGCCTTGCTGCCAGACACCCGCAAGGTCCAGCGCTAACGGTTTCTCCCCCAAAAAGCGCCCTGCACGCATCGCCCATGCGTATAGGGCGCTCTGCTTTTGAGCTCTGCCAGCCTGCTCAGGCTGCAGCCGGCGCGGCGGCCGACATCTCTTCCCAGGCGTGCACGGCCTCGGCGGCATACATCAGCGCCGGGCCGCCGCCCATGTAGACGGCAATGGCCAGCATCTCATCCAATTCCTGGCGGGTGGTGCCCAGCTTGATCAGGGCTTTGACATGAAAGCCTATGCAGCCCGAGCATTTCTGCGTGACACCAATGGCCAGGGCCATCAGCTCCTTGTGCTTGGCGCTGATGGCGCCTTCGGCCATAGCGGCCTGGGCCAGTTGGGCAAAGCCTTTCATGGCTTCGCTTTGCGAGCTGCGAAAGGGCTTGAGCGAGGTATTGATGTCACGGATCAGGGCTTGGTGGGCAAAAGTGCTCATGGGAACTCCTTCAGTTGGGTGCAAAAAGCTTGATTAATTTATCTTTTTATATAATATACAAAAACATATTGTATGTCTAGCCTCTGCTTCCTCCTGAAGCCTGGGCGCTGGGCCACAGTGGGTTCACTCAACGAAAGGAAGCGAGCATGAAAAACAACGTCGGCGGTCTGGACCGCATCCTGCGCATTCTGGTCGGCCTGGTGCTGATCGCCTTGGCAGCCACGAGCACCGTGGGCTGGTGGGGGTGGCTTGGCATCGTGCCGCTGCTCACCGGCTTGCTGCGGTTTTGCCCGCTCTACCCGGTGCTGGGCATCAGCAGCTGCAAGCGCTGAGCACTTCGGGATCACTGCAGCAGCGGCAATCGCCCTGCGGTGATCACAGTCTACTTTTTTATATAGCATCGGGTATCTGACGTTCCACTGCCAGCTCCCACCATGTCCCAGACCGATACCACCGTCCCTGCATCTGCTGCCATGGATGTGCAAGCCCTGCGCGCCCATGCGGGCGAGGCTGTGGCCCTGCTCAAGGTGCTGGGCAATGCCGACCGCTTGATGCTCCTGTGCCAGCTGACACAGCAGGAGCGCACGGTGGGGGAGCTGGAGCAGCTCACCGGCATAGGCCAACCCACGCTGTCACAGCAGCTGGGTGTGCTGCGCCGCGAGGGCTTGGTCACCACCCGGCGCGATGGCAAATTCATCTGGTACCAACTGAGTCAAGGCCCCGCGCTGGCCTTGATGCAGACCTTGCACCAGCTGTTTTGTGCTCCGGAAAACACACTATGACAATTTGGTGGAATGCATTCACTCCCTGGTCTTCGCTGGCCGGCGGGGTTTTGATTGGGCTGGCTGCGGCCGGCATGGTGGTGCTGCTGGGCCGGGTCACCGGTATCAGCGGCATCGTGGGAGCGCTGCTGCAGCGCGGCAGCTGGCGCAACGCCGGTGTCTGGAGCTGGCGCCTGGCCTTTGTGCTGGGCCTGCTGGCCGCGCCACTGGTATGGCAGTGGTTCGCCCCCCTGCCCGCCATGGAGATGCCCCGCAGCCCGCTGCTGATTGTGCTGGCCGGTTTGCTGGTGGGCTTTGGCACCCGCCTGGGCTCGGGCTGCACCAGCGGCCACGGCGTGTGCGGGCTGTCACGGCTGTCACTGCGCTCGCTGGCCGCCACGCTGACCTTTATGGCCACGGGCGTGCTCACCGTGTGGGTGTTGCGCCATGCAATCCAAACAGTCTGAGATGCAGTCACAGCAAGCGATGAATGCTATGAAAAATGTTAACACCTCTGTGTTCGCCTTGGCCGCTGGCCTGGTCTTTGGCCTGGGGCTGATTCTTTCCGGCATGGGCAATCCAGCCAAGGTGCAAAACTTTCTGGATATATGGGGCCTGTGGGACCCTTCGCTGGGCCTGGTCATGGGCGGTGCCATTGCCATGGGCCTGCCGGCCTTTGCCTGGGCCAAAGCCCGCGCAGCCCGCAAGCAAGCCGCCCTGCTGGGCGAGCCCATGCAGCTTCCTGATAACACCCGCATCGACAAGCGCCTGTTGACCGGCTCCGCCCTGTTCGGCGTGGGCTGGGGCCTGGCCGGCTTTTGCCCCGGCCCGGCCCTGATGAACCTGTCTACGCTGCAACCCGAAGTCTGGCTGTTTGTTGCCGCCATGCTGCTGGGCATGGCGCTGCAGTACCTCTGGGACAAACACCGGGGCTGAAATACCAGCCCAGCGAAAAACAAAAGCCCGCGACTGCGGGCTTTTTTACGTGCGGTAGAAAGTTGTTCGCCACGGCACGGCATATGCCAGGGGCATCGAGCAAGGGCCTACGCCGGCCGCGCCGCCCCGCAGCGATGATGCCGTCCCCCTGGGGGGAAGACGCCGAAGGCGGCTCAGGGGGAGTTATTTCTTCAAGCACTCGCTCATAAACGCCTTGCGCTCTTCGCCCTTTTTGCCGGTGGCGTCGGCGTTGCAGAGCTTCATGCGTTCCTGCTGGCGCTTTTTGCCGTCGGATAGGCAGGACTTCATGAAGTCCTTGCGCTCATCGCCTTTTTTGCCCGTGGCCTCGGTGTTGCAGGTGGCCATCAGATTTTGCTGGGCCGTAGGCGCCTTGTCGGTGGCATGGGCCAGCGAAGCGGCCAGAACCAGGGCGGACAGAACAATGCAGTGTTTCATGGTGTGCGTGGTGCAGTCACGCCGATGGCCGGCGCAGCCGCATTTCAGCACAGGCAGGGAGCGGCAGCAATGCAAAAAGCGCCGCAGCAATTTCAAATTTTGTGAGCATGCAACGCAAGCGCGCCTTAGGTTAGCGCCTGTTTACCTGCAATCAAACGCCCAGCGGCAAATCCGCGCGTTTGAGGGTGCGTAGCACGAAGCTGGACTGGCTGTGGCGTATGCCCTTAATCTTGTAGAGCTTTTCGCGCAGAAGACGCTCGTAGTCGCGCGTGTCCTTGACCACCACGCGCAGCAAATAGTCGTACTCGCCTGAGACCAGGTGCGCCTCCACCACCTCGGGGATGGAAGCCAGCACCTCGCCAAATTTTTCCAGGGTGTTGTCGGAGTGGCTGTCCAGCGTGACCATGACCAGCACCGTGTCGGCCAGACCCAGGGCCTGGGGGTTGAGCCGCACGGTATAGCCTTCGATGACGCCGGCCTCCTCCATGCGCTTGATGCGGCTCCAGCAGGGCGAGGCACTCAGCCCCACGGCCTGGCCAACCTCTTGCAAGCTGGCCCGTGCATTGGCCTGCAGCGCCGCCAGAATTTTTCTATCCAAAGAATCCATCGGCAAAATTTACCACTCAAATAGATTTTGCAGAAGAAAATTCTGCAGCAACGCCATACTCTCAAATTTGAAGCAACATTTTCTGTGGCCTGCGCGGCACACTAACAGCCATGGAAGCGGCGCTTACGATGGCCGCAACACCAGTCACATGACAACGCTCAATTACCGTTCGGCAATGAAGATGTGAAGTGTTTCCACCCCGGTAACACCCGAAACAGGCCGCAGCCCCCTAAGCACGGGGCTTGCGGCCTGTTTGTTTGTTGCTGCGCTTTGCTGGGTATTTCCAACCGTTGGTCGCGACAGCGCACAATGCAACACAAAATACACGCCTGAGAACAGGTTCTCAGTCCTCCGTGGTGGTGCTGCCCAAGCCGTCGACAAAACTCCATCGGCCCCATGCAGCTTCAGCACTTTCCTGGCACCTGCCGCTATCGTTTTGTGACGCCTATCGCCCTGCCTTCATGCTCTTAAGCCCTTTGTTGCACCACGGACCACCCCATCGCCCATCCGTTTGGCAGGGCTGCTGCCTGGCCATTGCCAGTGCGCTGCTGGCCAGCCACGCTGCAGCCCAGGGCAGCGATATGAGCTTTGCCCAGGCCCAGGCCGCTTTTCTGGAGCGCTCGGACCAGCTGGCAGCCTCTCGCAAGGCGGTGGACAGCGCCAAGCTGCGACGCGAAGGCATGGAGGGCCTGGGTGGGCCTTCGCTGGCCATCAGCGGCATAGGCTATCGCTACTCCGCCAATGTCGACCTGAACCTGGGGGGCGTGACCAGCGGCATTTCGCTGCCCATCCCGCTGCCCCAGTTCAACCTCCCCACCGACTACGACCTCAAGCGCAAGAACAATGTGGGCTCGGCCAGCCTGTCCGCCATCTGGCCGGTGTACATGGGTGGCCTGTCCGACGCCGTGCGCCACCAGCTCGATGGCATGGCCGATGAGGCCGTGGCCGATGCCGCCGCCAGCGGCAACCAGCTGCATTCCCTGCTGGTGCAGCGCTACTTTGGCGCCCAGCTGGCGGCCCGGGCTGCGGCCCTGCGCCAACGCGCCCTGGCCGGCGTGCGCGCCCATGACGACGCGGCCCAGCGCATGCTCAAGGCAGGGGTGATTGCCCAGGTGGAGCGGCTGCAGGCCAGCGCTGCCCTGGCCGACGCCCAGCAGCAAGCCCTCAAGGCCGATGACGATGCCCGCCTCGCCCGCAGCGCCCTGGCCCGTACCGTGCACACCGCCAGCGTTTTGCCCAGCTCGGCCCTGTTTGTGAACAGCCAGGCCCTGCCGCCGCTGCAGCAGTTTCTGGACAGTGCTTTGCAGCAGCACCCGGGCCTGGGCAAGGTCGCCGCCAAAAAGCGCCAGGCGGAAGCCATGCACGATGCATCGGAAGCGCTGCGCAAGCCCCAGGTGCTGGCCTTTGGCATGCGCGAGGTCAACACCAGCAGCAAGCCCAACTGGGTGGCCGGTGTGGCCGTGCGCTGGACGATGTGGGACAGCATTGACCGCGACAAGCTGGCCGCAGCCGGCCAGCGCAGCATCGAGCAGGCCGAGCTGACCGATGCCCAGGCCCGCTCCGATATCGCCCTGCTGGTGGAGAAAAACTGGCTGGCCGTAGAGCAAGCCCGCACGCAGTATATGGCCGGTCAGGCCCAGGAAAATCTGGCGCGCGAGCTGCTGCGCCTGCGCCAGGCCGGCCTCAAGGAAGGCAGTAGCACCACGCTGGATTTGATCGACGCCCAGCTGAATCTGGCCAAGGTGCAGACCGAGCGCGCCGCCGCCGCCAACCAATATGTGCAAGCCCTGGCCGCCTTGCTGGAGAGCACCGGCCAGACCGATGACTTTGCCCAGTACATGGCCCGTGCCGACATCCTCATTCCCGCTGACGCTCCATGACCCAAGACGCCAACGCCCCCCGCCCTGCTTCCTCCGCTCCTGTGCGCACGGCACGTGCACCCGCTGCCCGCAAACCCCTGCTGGTGGCCGGCGCCGTCGCTGCGGCGGTGCTGGTTTTCATAGGCTGGGGTTTCTGGAAAGCGGCCCAGCCACCGGCCCCTTATTTCCAGGGCCAGATGGAAGCCCAGGAGGCCGATATCGCCCCCAAGGTCACGGCCCGCATCAGCAAGCTGCTGGTGACCGAGGGTCAGAAGATCCAGGTTGGTGATCTGCTGATCGAAATGGACAGCCCCGAGGTCCAGGCCAAGCTGGCCCAGGCACAGGCCGCCAAGGACGCAGCCCAGGCCGTGGCCGACAAGGCCAACCGTGGCGCCCGCCCGCAGGAAGTGGAAATGGCCCGCATGAACTGGCAGCGCGCCCAGGCTGCGGCCGAGCTGGCCAAGACCTCCTACGACCGTGTGCAAAGCCTGTTCAACCAGGGCCTGGTGGCTGCGCAAAAACGCGATGAGGCCCAGACCAACTGGCGCGCCTCAGCCGCCGCCGCCCAGGCTGCCAAGGCCCAATACGACATGGCCGCCATCGGCGCCCGCATGGAAGACAAATCCGCCGCCGCGGCCCAGGCCCGCCAAGTGGACGGCGTGATTGCCGAGGTCAAGGCGGCCGAGGCCGAAACCCAGTTGCGCAGCCCGGTTGCCGGCGAAGTGAGCAATGTGCTGGCCAAAGTGGGCGAGCTCTCGCCCCAGGGTGTGAGCGTGGTCACCGTGGTCGATCTGAACGACCAATGGGTGGTGCTGAATGTGCGCGAAGACTTTTTGCAGCGCTTTGCCGTGGGCAGCAAGTTCAGAGGCAAGCTGCCGGCCCTGGGTGGGCGCAGTGCTGAATTCAGCGTGTACTACGTGGGCGTGCTGCCGGACTTTGCCACCTGGCGCGCCACACGCGGCAGCCAGGGCTTTGACGCCCGCACCTTTGAGATACGCGCCCGCCCGGCCCAGCCCATTGAAGGCGCACGCCCCGGCATGAGCGTGATTGTGGAAGGCGGCGCGTGAGCGCATTCGCTGCCAGCCTGCGCCGTGAATGGGGGCTGCTGACCAGCCGCCCCTGGGATATGGCCATGGTCAGCTGGGTGCCGCTGCTGGCCATGGCACTGATGTGCTGGATTTTTGCCGCCGGCCAGCCCTATGGCCTGCCGATTGCGGTGTGGAATGAAGACCACAGCGCCCTGTCGCGCCAGCTGGAGCGCATGCTGCAGGCCACGCCCGGGCTGTCGGTACAGCGCCATGTGCTCAACGCCCATGAGGCCGAAGATGCGCTGCAGCGCACCGATGTGTACGGCGTGGTGCATATCCCGCCGGACTTTGCCCGCGATGTGAAGCGCGGCACGGCCGCTACCGTCACCCTGCTGCACAACGCCCAGCTGGCCACCCATTCCAGCCTGCTGCAGCGTGATCTGAAGCAGGTGGTGGGCACGCTGTCCGCCGGCGTGGAAATGCAGGCCCGCGCCAAGCGCGGCGACCCACACCAGGTGCTGCAGGTGCGCATGGAGCCCATCAAAACCCAGTTAGTGGCGCTATTCAATGTATCCACCAATTACGAGGCTTTTCTGGCGGCGGCGCTGATCCCGGCGCTGCTGCACATTCTGGCCATGACGGCGGGCGCCTGGTCCGTGGGCCGCGAGCTGCGCGACAGCACGCTGGGGCAGTGGCTGCAGGCCCACGGCGTGGAAAAGCCCGGGCTGCTGCAGGTGGCCGGCGCTTTATCGGCCAAGCTGCTGCCGCCGGCCGTGATGCTGTGGGCCAGCACCATGGTCTGCCTGGTGTATCTCTCGCAGCTGCGTGGCTGGACCGTGGCCGGCAGCCTGGCCTGGATGGCCGTGGGCCTGGCGGCGCTGACCGTGCTCAGCCTGGCCCTTGGCGCGGCACTGGCAGCCATCACCTTGTCGCTGCGCACCGCGCTGTCGGGTGCCGGTCTGCTGTCGGCGCCGGCCTTTGCCTTTAGCGGCGTGGGCTTTCCGCTGCTGGCCATGACACCGGCCGCCAGCGGCTGGGCGCTGTCCATGCCCTATACCCATTACGCCCGCCTGCAGCTGCAGCAGTGGCAGATGGGCGCGCCCGTGGCCCAGACCCTGCCCGTGGTCTGCGGCCTGCTGCTGGCCACACTGGTGTTGTTGGCACTGTCCAGCGCCGGCCTGTTGCGCGGCCTGGCCCATCCCGAGAAATGGGGCGGTCGATGAATATGCCCCCATCTCCTGGTTTCTGGCGGCTGTGGCGAGACAGCCTTTGGGGCCTGCTGCGCGACAAGGGCGCGGTGCTGCTGCTGTTTGGCGCACCGTTGCTGTATGGCTTTTTCTACCCCTGGTTCTATGGCCTGCAGGTGGTGCAGCGCGTGCCCGTGGCCGTGGTGGTGCAGGACAACTCCAACCTGGCGCGGCAGATGCTGCGCTTTGCCCAGGCCAGCCCGCGCATAGACCCGCAATTGGTCACCGGCGATGAAGGCGAGGCCCGCGAGGCCTTGCTGCGCGGCGAGGTCATGGGCTATGCCCTGCTGCCCCGCGACCTCAAGCGCGAGGTGGTGCGCAGTAGCAACGTGGTGGTGCCGGTCTATGCCAATGGCGCCTATCCGCTGGTGAGCAAACAGGTGCAGTACGGCTTTGCCGAAGCCTTTGGCACGGTGTCCGCCGGCATTGAGATCAAGCGGCTTTCTGCCAGCGGCCAGAGCGCGCTGCAGGCCGCCAGCAGCCGCTCGCCCGTCAATGCCCAGGCGATTGCGCTGTTCAACCCCACCGAGGGCTATGGCAGCTTTGTCGTGGCCGCCGTGGCGATTCTCATCCTGCAGCAAACCCTGTTGATGGGCGCAGCGCTGACGGTGGGTACCTGGCGCGAGCAAGGCCTGGCCCATGCCAGTGCCACCCACTGGCTGGCGCGGCTCTGTGCGTTTTGCGTGCCGGGCTGGCTGGCAGGACTGCTGTACTTTGGTTGGATCTTCATCTGGCAGGACTACCCACGCGGCGGCAACCCTGGCGGCGCCCTGCTGTTGCTGGCCTGTTTTGTGCCCGCCGTGGCCGGCTGCGCCTCCCTGCTCGGCTGGTGGTTGGCCAACCGCGAACGCGCCCTGCAGGTGGTGTTGTTCACCTCTATCCCACTGGCCTTTGTGGGCGGCTTTACCTGGCCGGTGGAAGCCCTGCCCCAGCTGCTGCAATGGCTGCGCTGGCTCTCGCCCAGCACGGCGGGCATTCAGGCATCGCTGCGGCTGAACCAGATCGGCGCTCCGCTGGATGCCGCCCTGCCCCATATGGCCTGGCTGGCCAGCATCGCTCTGCTGACCTGGGCCTGCATGCTGTGGCTGGGAACGCGGCGGCCCCAAAAAACTGCATAAAAAAGACCTCTACCCATTGCCACACCGGCATCAGCAGCTATCAACTTCATAGGTGTTACCGGTGTGTGTTTTCCATCCCAAGCCTGCGCTTGGAGGCACAATGGGTGGCATGACTATGCGATTCCTCCACACGATGCTGCGCGTGGGCAACCTCCAGCGCTCGATTGACTTCTACACCCAGGTGATCGGCATGCAACTGCTGCGCACCTCGGAAAACCCCGAGTACAAGTACTCGCTGGCCTTTCTGGGCTTTGAAGGCGGCAACCCCGGCCAGGCCGAAATCGAGCTGACCTACAACTGGGGCACGGAAAGCTATGAACTGGGCACGGCCTATGGCCATATCGCCCTGGGCGTGCCCGATGCTTATGCGGCCTGCGAAAAAATCAAGGCCGCCGGCGGCGCCGTCACCCGCGAGGCCGGCCCCGTCAAGGGCGGCAGCACGGTGATTGCTTTTGTGACGGACCCGGACGGCTACAAAATCGAGCTGATCCAGGAAAACTCCCGAAAGCACGCTGCAGGCTCCACGGCAGACCCCTTGCGCAGCGCCTGAACCGGCTTCCTGCGTCGCTTGGCTCAGCTCCGTCGACTGAGCCAAGCATCTGGTGCTTCTCTTCTCCCTCATCACCACACAGACCGTCAACCAAGGCCCTGGGCCAGGCGTTGATCCGCTGAGCGGTCTGTGAGACGGCTACACCAACAAACACCGAGGCATCCCAAGCCTGTCTGGAGGGAATATGAAGCAATGGATTGGCATGGCCGCAGCCTTGCTGCTGTGTGCATGCGCTGCCACCACGCCGCTGCAAGCCTGGCAAAGCAGCAGTTCCCAGGCTGCCGAAAGCGGCCGTATCAAATGGTCGGACTACTATGCCGACAAATACACACAGCTGGCCCAAACCAAAAGCTTTGCGGGAAAGTCGGATCTGATGAAGCTGGCCTCGCAACTGGTGGACAAGTCCAAGGAATATGAGTCAGGTCATATCTCCAAGGACCAGTTTGAATCGGCCCGGCGTAACGAGCAGACCGAGGTGCAGGCCTTGCAGGAGCGAGCCGATGCACGCCGCCGCGCCGCATGGGCTGCTTCCCTGGGCGGGGGCGCCTACAAATAAGCCGCCGGCCCATGGGTGCCAGCCAGTGACGTTGGCGTGAACGGGTTAGATGGTGATGCTGCCGCTCAGATAGCGAACGCAGTGGCCAGCCACCTCGACACTCGAGGGCTTCACTTCGCAAAACAGCGTGCCCGAGCGCCGCGATGCCTGGTGGGCCACCAGGCTGTTCCTGCCTAACTGCGCCGCCCAATAAGGCGCGAGCGCAGCATGGATGGAGCCGGTGACAGGATCCTCCTCTCCGCCATTGGCAGGCCAGAAATAGCGGCTGACAAAGTCATAGGGGGCGCCGGCATCCGCAGGCGCCGTGACCACCACATCCAGCGGCCCCAGCGTCTGGAGGCGCGCGAGATCGGGCTTGACTGCGCGCACCTGCGCCTGCGAGGCATAAACCGCCACATAGGCTTGCTGGTTCACCAGATAAGCCTGTGGTGCCGGCGTGAGCCCTTCGCGCAGCGCGGCGGGCACTGCATCCAGGGGCTGTGCGTCGCGGCGGGGGAAAACCATGCGTATGCGTCCCCCATCCTCCTGGCTTGCAGTGAGCTTGCCTACTGCAGCCGCCCAGAAGGTGATGTGCTGCAGCCCAGGAGTTGCCCCAAAGAGCACAAAGGCACTGGCCAGCGTGGCATGGCCACAGAAGTCGATTTCCTGAAGGGGCGAGAACCAGCGGATCTCATAGGCATTGCGCTCGTTGCTCCAGACCAGAAAGGCGGTTTCCGACAGATTGTTTTCTGTCGCAATGGCCTGCAGCGTGGCTGTGGGCAGCCATGCCTCCAGGGGGACCACGGCGGCCTGGTTGCCCTTGAATTGCTCCGTTGTGAACGCGTCGATGATGTGGATGGGTAGTTGCATGGCACACAGGGCTTGTCAGCCGATTTTCTAGAAGCTTGGGCGCAAAGCTCTGGCATCCCAGCTGCAAAGCAAACGGCGCCAGAGGGGAAAATTCTACGGTGGCACCCCAGGCCGCACCTGGTACAGATGAAGGTATTACAGCGCCATACAGATGCCGGCTCCAGCAACAAAAAAGCCCGCGATAGCGGGCTTGCGGCTTGGAGGCAAACGCCCCGGTCTTGGTTGACAGACCGGGAGTGCCTGCACAGCAGGCTTATTCGATCACCGAGACTTCCACGCGGCGGGCTTCGGCGTTGCTGCCGTCGGCCTGGGTTTGCTCGGGCTTGCGCAGCTCGATATTGGCCATGTTCACGCCCAGGGTCACGATGGCATCGCGCACGGCAATGGCGCGGCGCTTGGCCAGCTCGGCATTCAGGGCTGCATCGCCTGTGCCGTCGTGAAAGCCTGCCACCGCCAGCTTTTTGTCGCGCTGGTTGGCAATGCGCACCACATCGGCCAGTGCGTCATCGGCACCGGCGGCCAGCTCTGCGCTGCCGGTGGCAAAGTAGAACTTGACCACGCCCTGGTCCACACGGATGTAGGCGCCTTCACCCTCTTCCACCGCGCCTGCAGCCAGGGCCGGGGGCACGCCTTGGTTGGCCACTGCGGCGTCCATGGGAGCCGGGGCATTGCTAGACACAGTGCCACGCCCTTGGGCCACAGAGCGGTACACCACCGAGCCCACCACGGTGCTTACGATCAGGAGCACAAGAGCAAAAACAAAGCCCAGGGCAAAGCGTTGTTGGCTGTCGTCATCGGATGTGTTGAAGGCCATGTTGAGATTCTCCAGAGATATGTTGTGTGATGTTGGAAGTTGTGCCGTCAGCCTGCTGCCTCCCTCCTGCTTGCAGCGGCGGCCCCAGCATGGTGCAGCCCCAGGCTGGCGGGGCGTATTCTAGAGATTCCATGTATCAGATTGTTAATACCCTGTTGCTGCACATGCAGAGGAACCTGTGACTTTAGCGGTTGGATGCTGCCAGCACACCGCCTGCAGCAATAAAGGCGCCACCGGTGACGCGGTGAAACCAGCGCCCCGCAGCGCCATGCTGCAGCCGGGCCAAAAAAGTGGCGCCGCACAGGCTGTAGGCGAACATGATGCAGCCATCCAAGACCAGCCAGGTCAGTGCAAGCACACCCAGCTGCCCTGCCACCGGTGCGCTGGCATCCATGAATTGTGGGAACAGCGCGCTGAAGAACAGCAGATCTTTGGGATTGCCAATCCCCACCACAAAGCCTTTGCGATACAGCGGCCCCCAGGTGCGCCATATGGACAAATTGCCAGAGGACGACTGTTCCGCAGGCTGTTCTCCCAGGGGCTTTGCAGACTGCGCCGCCGCCGATGCATTCTTGTCGCCCTGCTGGCGCCAGGTGCTGATGCCCAGGTACAGCAAATAGGCTGCGCCTGCCCATTTGATGGCCTGGAACAGCATGTCTGACGCGGCAATCACCGCACCCAGACCCAGCGCCGACAGGCCCATCAATGTCATCGACGCCGTCATGCCGCCAACAATGGTGGCCAGCGCTGGCCGCACGCCATAGCGCGCAGCGTGGGTGGCGCACAGCAATGCAGAAGGCCCGGGTGATGCAATCACCGCCCCAGCCAAAGAGACATACAACAACCAAGTGTGCAAAGACATAAGTCTGCGGGTTTCAGGCAAAAAAGCATTGTAGGCAGGGGCTGCAAGCATGCGCTGCGGCAAGTCTTTTGGCGTGCCCGGAATTTTTTGTGATCCCGCTGTCAACCACGCGGTGCAGTCCTGCGTTGTAGAAGCACAAGGAGAAATCGACCATGTCCCACACCGCAGCTCTGTCCGCCTGGCCCAACGACGATCGCGATCGCAAACGCAGCCCTGCTCGCCTGTAAGCAGCGTGCGCAGGCTGTTGGCCTGTAACTGCCATCCAACGGCGCTCTCAAGCCCTTGTCACCTCTTTTACAAAAAAGCCCGCAGTCTGCGGGCTTTTTGCTGCCTGCTCTCTTTCTTGCGTAGCAAGACTGAAACAGGGGGATGTATCCGGCTTATTTCTTCGCTTTTCCCCGCTCTGCCCTGTCAACCGCCCGTCTTGCTGCGGCGTTATGCAAGTACACAAGGAGTGAATTTGTATGAACACCACCGCCATTCTGTCTGCCTGGCCTGACGACGAACGCGATCGCAAGCGCAGCCCCGCTCACCTGTAAGCGTAGCTTGTTGCAGCGCTTTGGCCTGTCTTGGCCATGCAGCGCTCTCTGCCTTCACAGGGATGACTTGTTCTTCGATGTCATCTTTTGTCAGCCCTAGCCCCTCAGAGGTGTTTGCTCCATCTGCCATCAGCCCGCTTGTGCGGGCTTTTTGCTTTCCACGCTCAGGCTTGGTGCACACCTACAAGGCAGATACAAATCACAACTTCTCATGCATTTTCTTGCAGCACTCCCCGTCAACGCGTTCCTGGCTCAGCACGTTAAACAAGCACAAGGAGTGAAAACCACATGCAACTTTTCGCAACACTGTCCGCCTGGCCTGAAGACGAACGTGATCGCAAGCGCGCCCCTGCACGCCTGTAGTTTGTCGAAAGGTAGTGGCGACCCTCAGCTGACCCGGTAGCCTTTTTGCCGCGCACAGTTGCGCCGCCCATGACGTTGTTCCACCCCATGAAAGCCCACCTCGGTGGGCTTTCTTGTTTTTTATGGTTCCACAACGCGCAGGCCCCGCGCCTGTGCTTCTGAACAAGGCTGTCATGCAGTCACAAAAAAGGAGCTGACAAAGCAGCTCCTGTGCGGCAGCAGGGCTTGCACCCTGCTGTTCTTTTTGGCTGACAGGCTTTAGTGCATGTGCAAGCCGCCGTTGACCGAGAAGTCAGCGCCGGTGGAGTAACCACCTTCATCCGAAGCCAGCCAGGCGATGATGGAGGCGATTTCACCCGGCTCGCCCAGGCGCTTGACGGGGATGGTGCCCACAATCTTTTCCAGCACGTCGGGGCGGATGGCCTTGACCATGTCGGTACCGATATAGCCAGGGCTGACGGTGTTCACGGTCACTCCCTTGGTGGCCAGTTCCTGGGCCAGGGCCATGGTGAAGCCATGCATGCCGGCCTTGGCTGCCGAGTAGTTGGTCTGGCCAGCCTGGCCCTTGGCACCGTTCACCGAGCTGATGTTGACGATGCGGCCCCAGCCTTTTTCCACCATGTCGCCCACGACCTGCTTGGTCACATTGAACATGGAGTTCAGATTGGTTTCAATAACAGCCTGCCAGTCGTCCGGCGTCATCTTCAGAAACATGCGGTCACGGGTGATGCCGGCATTGTTCACCAGCACGTCGATGCTGCCGTGGTCGGCCTTGGCCTTGGCAAAGGCTTCCACGGTGGACTCCCAGTTGCCCACGTTGCCGACAGATGCATAAAAGCTATAGCCCAGCGCCTTTTGCTCATCCAGCCATTTCTGGAAGTCGCGTGTAGGGCCGCAACCGGCAATGACCTTGAAACCTTCACGATGCAGACGCTGGCAGATAGCCGTCCCAATGCCGCCCATGCCCCCGGTCACATACGCTACTTTCTGGTTCATGAAATCTCTCCTGTTAATCGATAGTTTTCTACTAACACTCTACCTGTAATTTCCCGGCCAAAGCTTGAGGTAAGTACCAATCATGGCTTTTTGCTTGAGCTTTGCGCTATCAACACAAGAGCGGCAGGCGCTGCGTTCAGCGCCGGCACTCCCATGCAAAAGCCTGGCTGCAGCCTGGCTCGCAGGCCACAGCCAGGGCTTGGACTCAGCGCTCCAGCGCCATGGCCACGCCCATGCCACCACCGATACACAGCGCAGCCACACCCTTTTTGGCGCCGCTGCGCTGCATTTCGTGCAGCAGCGTTACCAGTACGCGGCAGCCAGAAGCGCCGATGGGGTGGCCGATGGCGATGGCACCACCATTGACGTTGACCTTGGCGGCATCAATGCCCAGCACCTTGTTGACGGCGCAGGCCTGTGCGGCGAAAGCCTCATTCAGCTCGAACAGATCCACATCGCCCACGGACCAGCCCGCGCGGTCCAAGGCCTTGCGGGTGGCGAACACCGGGCCCATGCCCATGGTGGCGGGGTCCAGACCGCTGGTGGCATAGGCCTTGATGGTGGCCAGCGGCTTCAGGCCCAGGGCCTTGGCCTTGCTGGCGCTCATCACCACCACGGCGGCCGCGCCGTCGTTCAGGCCCGATGCGTTGCCCGCCGTCACGGTACCAGCCTTGTCGAAGGCGGGGCGCAGACCACCCAGGGCATCGGCATTGGTCTTGCGGTTGATGTATTCGTCGGCGGCGAACACCACGGGCTCACCCTTGCGCTGGGGGATGGCAACGGGAACGATTTCGTCCTTGAACTTGCCGGCATCCTGCGCGGCTGCGGCCTTTTGCTGGCTGCCCAGGGCCAGTGCATCTTGCTGCTCGCGGCTGATGGTGTTTTCCTTGGCCACGTTTTCGGCGGTGATGCCCATGTGGTACTGGTTGTACACATCCCACAGGCCGTCGACGATCATGGTGTCGGTCATCTTCCAGTCACCCATGCGCTGGCCGTCGCGCGAGCCATTGAGCACATGGGGCGACAGGCTCATGTTTTCCTGGCCACCGGCCACCACCACTTCGCTGTCGCCCGTGGCCACGGCCTGGGCTGCCAGCATCACGGCCTTCAGGCCGGAGCCGCACACGGCGTTGATGGTCAGCGCCGGGGTTTCCTTGGCCACGCCAGCCTTCATCATGGCCTGACGGGCAGGGTTCTGGCCCACGCCAGCGGTCAGCACCTGACCCATGATGACTTCGCCCACCTGGTCCAGGCCCACTTGGGCACGCGACAGCGCTTCCTTGATCACGATGGCGCCCAGCTCCGTCGCCGGCACCTTGGCCAGCGAGCCCCCAAACTTGCCCACGGGAGTGCGGACGGCGGAAACGATGACGATGTCTTCCATGATGTTCCTTTTATGTGTTCACTTGGTCAGGGATATGTGACTGAGACCGTCTATGGCATGCACTGGAATGCACAAGGCATGCCGGCCTCATATTGCACCGCAGCATTCTGCCCCGGTTTACACAGGGCAGACTCCGGGAAACTCAGGCTTTTTGCAGAACATAGCTGCCGGGCGCTGCCTGCAACGGCTGGTATGCCGTACCCTTGCCGTAGCGCTTGGGCGCTGCAATTTGCTTGCCGGCATGGCCCTTGAGCCAGTCTGCCCAGTCGGTCCACCAACTGCCGGGCAACTCCTGAGCCCCCTCCAGCCACTGCGGCAAAGTCGGTGGCAATTGGCCGTCTTCACGCAGCCAGTGGCTGCGCTTGTTTTTGGCAGGCGGGTTGATCACGCCGGCGATGTGGCCCGAGGCCCCCATCACAAAACGTGTGGGGCCTGGCAGCAGCTGCGTGGCGGCGTAGGAGGCATTGATGGGCACGATATGGTCTTCGCGCGAGCCGTAGACATAGACCGGCAGATCCAGCAGGCCCAGATCAATCTGCTCACCGCAGACCGTCAGCCGGCCAGGCTTGACCATATTGTTTTCCAGGTAGAAGTTGCGCAGATACCAGGCATACCAGGGACCGGGCAGATTGGTGCAGTCACTGTTCCAGTACAGCAGGTCAAAGGGCGGCGGGGTTTCACCCTTCAGGTAATTGCCCACCACATAGTTCCACACCAGATCGTTGGGGCGCAAGAAGCTGAAGGTCGATGCCAGCTCCTGGCCGGCCAGCAGGCCGCTCTGGCCCATTTGCATCTCGCGGTATTGGACAAAGTTCTCGTCAATGAACACGTCCAGAATCCCGGTGTCCTGAAAATCGATCAGCGTGGTCAAAAAGGTGGCGCTGGCGGCTGGGTACTCTCCGCGCGCAGCCAACACGGCCAGGCCGGTGGCCAGCATGGTGCCGCCCACGCAAAAGCCCAGGGCATTGATTTGCTTGGCACCGGCGATGTCCTGCACCACGGCGATGGCGCGAAGAATCGCGTCTTCGATGTAGTTGTCCCAGGTGCGGTCGCCCATGGATGCATCGGGGTTGCGCCAGCTCACCACAAAGGTGCGGTGGCCCTGGCTGACGGCATAGCGGATCAGCGAGTTCTCGGGCTGCAGGTCCAGGATGTAGTACTTGTTGATGCAGGGCGGCACCATCAAAAAGGGGCGCTCATGCACCTTGGCCGTCAGCGGCTTGTATTCGATCAGCTGAAAGTATTCGTTCTCATACACCACGGCACCTTCGGTGGTGGCCACGTTTTTACCCACCTCGAAGACGCTCTCGTCCGTCATCGAGACATGGCCTTGCTGGATGTCGTGCAACAGGTTTTGCACGCCCTTGGCAATGCTCTCGCCGCGCGTCTCAATGGCTTTTTGCTGGGCGTCGGGGTTGAGGGCCATGAAGTTGCTGGGCGACATGGCCGCCACCCATTGCTCCACCGCAAAGCGCACGCGCTGGCGCGTTTTGGCGTCGCCCTGCACGGCCTCGGCCATGCCCATCAGCGCCTTGGCATTGAGCGCATAGGCGGCGGCCGAGAAAGATGCCAGCGGATTTTGCTCCCAGGGCGCTGCGCTGAAGCGCTTGTCCTTGGGCACCGGAGCCTTCATGCCGGCGGCCCACAGCGCGGTGGCTTCACGTACATAGTCTTGCTGTACCGACTGGAGCTTGCCCGGCTCGAACTGCACACCAGGGTGGGCTGCGGCCTTGTTCTGGGAGCCTGGCTCCAACTGCTGAAACGACTGCATGGCCTTGGACCACTGCTCACCGAAAAACTGCTGGAAAGCCTGGGCGCTCTGGCCCCAGATAGGATCGGAATTCATGCCGGATTGGTCCCCTTTGTTGTTGCGCTTGCGTTCAGCTGCATCGCCATTGTTGCCGAGGCAGCCCCAGCTGACAACGCAAGCCGGCGGGACAGCACCCCTGGAGCGCATGCTCATTGACGGATATCAAGCGCCACGTCCCCTTGTGTGCGAGCTCTGCCCTATGCTTGGCAGCCATGTACCTGATTTTGATCGCCTGGTTTTACGTGGTGCTGATGATGGCCATCGCCGAAGCCACCAACCCGGCAGGCAGCCTGCTGGGCGCCTGCATCACCTTTGCGCTGTATGGGCTGCTGCCCATGGGCATCGTGGCCTACATCCTGGGCACCCCCATGCGCAAGCGCCGCCTGCGCGCCCAGCGTGAAGCCGAGCAGCGTGCCTGGGATGCGGCGCAGGCCCAGCAAGCCACGCCTGCGCCAGCAGCCCAGGAACCAGCACCGCCTTCCGCGCCCTAATTCGCGGGGCTGCCATCCTGCCAGATGCAAGCTGCCATGCGGCCGGTGCTGCCCAGCACGGCCGCATCGCGCCGGTGTGAGAAAAAGCGTGCCGCATCGCTCACCGTGCACCAGGCCGCGCTGCTGTCGTTGCCATAGATGTGGCGAATGCCCAGGGCCTGCAGGCGCTGGCGCGCCAAACCGGCCAGGTCGGCCCACCATTTGCCCGGCACCGCACCCGGCGCAAAACAGCTGGCGGCCTGCTCGCTGGCCGCTACAAAGGCTTGGCGTACCTCATCGCCCACCTCGAAAGCCGTGGGCCCTATGCAAGGGCCTAGCCAGACTTGCACATCACCCAATTCACATGTGCTCGCTCTTTTTTCCATAGCTTGCTGCGCCCACAGGGCTTGCGCTTGCGCCATGAGACGCTGGACCACGGTTTCCAGCACCCCCACACCGCCCTGCCCCACCAGGCCACGCCAGCCCGCATGGGCAGCCGCCACCACGGGGAGATGGCGGTGGGCCAGCAGCACCGGCAGGCAATCGGCCACCATGATGGTGCAGACTTGGTCGGGCTGACTGCTGGTGCAGGCATCGGCTGCCGTGCCATCGGCCGTGCAGGCGCTCAAGGCCTCCACGTCACAGCCATGCACCTGCTGCAAAAACACCGGCCGTGCGCCCGGGCTGCGCTGTGCAATCGCCTCACTCAGGATGCGTCGGTTGGCGGCCACATCGGCAGGTGCATCGCGCACATGGTCGCCCAGGTTCAGGCTGTCAAAAGGCGGCTGGCTCACACCGCCGGCACGGGTGGTGAACAGGGCATGCACGCCGGGCAGTGGTGGCCAGTCGGGCGTGATCCAGGGGTGTGGAGTGGCAGAAGACATGGGCATGGGCTGGCTGATGCGTCCGCTCAGGGCTGCGCATCCGGGCAGGCAGAGGGCTGGGCTGCCTGCACTGCGGGCAGCGCAAGCGCGGCCTCGTAAGCCGCCATGGTGAGAGGCAGGCCCTCCAAGGGCACGCCAAAACGCTGGGCATTGAAGATTTGCGGCACCAGGCAGCAGTCGGCCAGCGTCAGCGCGCTGCCCCAGCAAAGCGTGGAAGGTGCGAGACCCAGACGCTGGCGCTCCGTGGCCAGCAGCGCCAAAGAATGCTCAAAAGCCTCCAAACCCTGGCGCACCCAGTGGTGGTACCACTGGTTTTTTGTGTCATCCGACAGCCCGCCCTGCCGCACCAACCAGCGCAGCACCCGCAGATTGTTCAAGGGGTGAATATCGCAAGCCACCTGCTGGGCCAGGCCACGGATACGCGCCCGCGCCAGTGCATCGCCGGGCAGCAAGCTGGGCGTGGGATGGACCTCATCCAGGTATTCGATGATGGCCATGGACTGCGACAGCCAGGCCGCACCGTTGCCCACATCCAATGCCGGCACCAGGCTGTCGCCTACCTGGGCCGCGAATGCGGGGGCGTTCTGTTCACCATGCACCAGGTGCACGGAGTGATAGTCATAGGGCAGGCCTTTGTGTGCCAGGGCAATGCGCACGCGGTAGGAAGCAGAGGAGCGAAAGTAGTTGTAGAGCTGCATGGCCGGCAGCATAGCGCAGCGCCCTGTACTTTTTGCCTCGCGGCAGGGCAGCGAAGCCGCACAGCCATGGCACACTGCGCCTGGGCCGAACGGCGCTTGAGCGCTCCGGCCTGTGCCCAGAGACAACACGCTTTTCCCCTATTCAGTCATGTCACAACAGTACGTCCTCCCCCCCGCCCCTGTTGCCAGCCTGCCCGTCACAGGTTCCGACGCACGCTTTCCCGTGCACCGCATCTACTGCGTGGGCCGCAATTACGCCGAACACGCCAAGGAAATGGGCTTTACCGGCCGTGAGGCCCCGTTCTTTTTCCTGAAGCCGGCAGACACCGTGCTGCCCGTGGCGGAGGGCCAGACAGCCGATATGCCCTACCCCGCGCTGACCGAAAACCTGCACCACGAGATCGAGCTGGTGGTGGCCATTGGCCAGGGCGGCAAAAACATTCCGGTGGAGCAAGCCTTGCAGCATGTCTGGGGCTACGCCGTGGGCCTGGACATGACGCGCCGCGATCTGCAAGGCGAGATGAAGCGCCAGGGCCGCCCCTGGTGCATTGGCAAGGGCTTTGATTTCAGCGCGCCCATTGGCGCCATCACCCCGGCCGCACAAGCCGGCGATGTGGCAAAGGCCGCCATCTGGCTGCAGGTCAACGGAGCGGACCGCCAGCGCAGCAATGTGGACCAGTTGATCTGGAATATGGCAGAGACCATTGCCATCCTGTCCCAGGCTTGGGAGCTGCAGCCCGGCGACCTGATCATGACCGGCACCCCCGAAGGCGTGGGTGCCGTGGTGCGTGGCGATGTACTGGAAGGCGGCGTCGAAGGCCTGGCCCCCATCCGCGTGCGCATGGTGTGACCACAGCCAGACGCGCAGCTCGCAACGGCGCTGCGTGCCTGCTGTAAAACTCATGTTTTGATAGCTGCTTGTGCATAGCTGTTCGGCACAAGCAGCTATTTTTGCGTATATTCCCAGCATGATCTTGCGCAGCCCCATCAAGTTCTGCCGCGAATGCGGCCATGCCGTTGTCTATCGCATCCCCGACGACGGCGACACCCGTGAACGCGCGGTGTGCCCCCAGTGCAACACCATCCACTACGAAAACCCGCTGAATGTGGTGGGCACCATCCCGGTGATGCCCGATGGTCGCGTGCTGCTGTGCAAGCGCAACATCGAGCCACGCTGGGGCAAGTGGACCTTGCCGGCCGGCTTTATGGAGCTGAATGAAACCACGGCCGAGGGCGCAGCCCGCGAGACCGATGAGGAAGCCGGCGCCCAGATCCGCATGGGCCGCTTGTTTTCCCTGGTCAACGTGCCCCGCGTAGGCCAGGTTCACCTGTTTTACTGCGCCGACTTGCTGAGCGAGCAGTTCAATCCCGGCACGGAAACCATAGAAGCACGGCTGTTCACCGAAGCCGAAATTCCCTGGGAGGAGCTGGCTTTTCGCACCGTCAGCACCACGCTGCGTCAATGGTTTGACGACCGCCGCAGCGGCGTGGTCGATCAGGGTCGGGTCCACCACATCGACCTGCAATAGCTGACGGCAGGCTTTCAGGCAGTCCACAGGACTGCGGCATCGCGGCTGAACAGGCCCGTTTTTTGCACGCTGGCGCCAGGCCACCACTGCAAAAGCCGAGACCGCCATGCACCACACCGCGCCTGCCGCCACCGCGAAAGCCGCTTCCAGCAGCCTGGACAGCGATGCCTTTATTCCCTATATGCGCAGCGTCACGCGCTGCGAGACTTCGCTGCGCGAGCTGAATCTGATGTGGCGGCTGATCGAGTCGTCCGCCAAGATGAACTGCCCGCAGGAGGCCCACGCCATCCTCCCCATGATGGCCGCCACGCGCACCGGTTTTGAGCAGCTGGAGCAGGAGCTGGTGCACTCCATGGTGCAGCAGTCCGTCTCCGGCGTGATGGCGGGGCTGGCCACCCAGGCCCAGCATGTAATCGACACCCTGGTGCGCAATCTCTACGAGCGCACCGCTGATGTGGGTTTTCTGGCCACCGACAGCGTGCTGTGCCGCTATGTGGCCGGGCTGAGCGATGGGGCCGGTGTGCAGCAGCGCCTGCGTGCCTACCGCAGCAAATACAGCGTCTACAACGAAATCATGCTGCTGGATCTGGAGGGCCAGGTCATGGCCCAAACCGATGGCGACTCTCCCGTCGAAGGCAGCCAGGACCCGCTGCTGGCCCAAACCCTGGCCAGCCCGCGCTATGTGGAGACTTTTCGCCGCACCGATCTGCGCCCCCACCTGCCCCAGGCCCTGGTGTATTCCCACCGCATGCTCCACCCCGTCAGCGGCGAGCCCGTGGGCGTGCTGTGCCTGTGCTTTGATTTCGAGGGCGAGATGCAAAGCATCTTCAACGCCCGCAGCACAGGCCTGCCCGGCGACAACCAAGGCGGGCACAGCATCGCCTTGCTGGTGGACGCGGGGGGCCAGGTGCTGGCCAGCAGCGATGCGCACTGGGTGGGCCTGGCCACACCGGTGCCTACCCACCACAGCCCCGAACCCCGCCTGCATGTCCACGCCGGGCGCAGCTATCTGGTGCAGTCTGCGCGCTCGGCCGGCTACCAGGGCTATCCAGGCCCTGCGGGCTGGCAAGGCCAGGTCATGGTGCCGCTGGAGCAGGCCTTTGCCGGCCAGGGACAGCAGTTGCTGGACCAGTTGGCCCCCCATGTGGCCCAGGGACTGCTGGCCCATGCCCACCGTTTTTGCCCACCGCTGCATGCCATCGTCACCGCCGCCGACACCATACGCCGCGTGGTCTGGAACGGCCAGGTGATGACCGCAGGCGAAGACAGCGACAGCAGCCGCCTGCAGGCCGTGCTGGAGCAGATCGGCGAAACCGGCGCCCGCACGAATGAGGTTTTTGGCCAATCCATACGCGCGCTCTACGACACCGTGCTCAGCGCCGCGCTGCGTGACAACAGCTTGCTCAGCAAGCTCTTGGTAGACCTGCTGGATCGCAATCTCTACGAGCGTGCCAATGACTGCCGCTGGTGGGCCTTGACGCCGCAGCTGCAGCAATTGCTGGCCGCCAGCCATGCAGGGCTTGCCACTGCGGCCCAGGTGCAGCAAGGCTGCGCGCTGCTGACCGACATCCACAACCTCTATACCGTCTACCACCAGATCGTGGTCTATGACAGAAGCGGCTGCATCGTCGCCACCAGCTTGCGCAGCGAAGTCACGGCCCCGGCCTTGGCACCGGCGCCCATCCAGCCCCCGGGGCGCGCCCATGCGCTGATAGGCCAGCGCATAGAAGCCGACACCCTGGCCCAGGTTCTGGCACTGCCCCACAGCCAGGCCTATCACGTCACGCCCTGGCGCCCCAACAGCCTGGACGCAGGCCACGATCCCGCAGAGCCAGGCCTGATGCGCGAGCCCACCTATGCCTACCACGCGGCCATTCGCGGGCAAGATGGGCAGTTGCTGGGCGGCATAGGCTTGGTGTTCCATGCCGCGCGCGAGCTGCGCGCCATGCTGGACAGCGCCGTGCCTTCTCAGGCCGCCGGCAGCTTGCAAACCCGGGTGCTGTACCTGAGCCGTCAGGGCGTGGTGATGGCCTCCACCGACCCGCAGCAGCCACCAGGCAGCCAGCTTGCGCTGCCGCCTGAGCTGCTGCAACTGTCCGCAGGCGAAAGCCGCGCCCAGGCCGTGGTGCATGGCGGCCAGTACTGCATTGTGGCGGCCACCGCTGGCAGCGGCTACCGCGAATTCAAGCGCAGCGACGGCTACCGTGAAGAGGTGCTGGCGGTGTCCATCCAGGCTTTTGGCCATGAGCAGGAAGATGCGGTTGCCGCCGTGCGCCGGCGCAGCATGCGGATTCAGTCGCTGGCCCCTTCGCAGCAGGCGCATGAGATGGCGACTTTTTTTGTCGGCGCCCATTTGATGGCCCTGGATGCGGCCTGCGTGCTCGAAGCCCTGCCCGCCGCCGCCATTGCGCCGGTGTCGGCCGGGCGCATGCCCCATTGTGTGGGCACGCTGGCACGGCACAGCCAGGGGGCGGTGATAGGCTATGTCTGGGTCTTCGATCTGGGTGCGCTGCTGCACGGCCAGCCCACCACGGTGACGGCGCAAAGCCAGGTCATCGTGCTGCAACACGCCGGCTGCAAGCTGGGATTGCTGGTCAGCGATTTGCAAGGTGTGGCGCGCTTTGGCAAGGCGCAAATCATTCCCACCCCGGCCATGGCGCCAGCCCAGCAACGCTTGCTGGAGGCCTTGATCAGGGCCAATGAGGGGAACTTGCTGATCCAATGCCTCAGCCCCGCAGGCCTGCTGCAGATGCTACAAGGCCGGTCACAGACTGCGCAGCTGGCCCCGGCAACTTGATGGCCCTGCCTTTCACGATGCGGCACAAATCTGATCGTGAACATTCCCGCTATGGGCTCACTATGTTACAAACCGTGCCTTGCCCTTTTCGGCATGGATGATGGTTGAACCATGGCTCGCTCACTGCTTGGAATTCGCTCCGCTACGCCCCAGACTTCTTCGGAACTCTCCACGACGTCGTCACCCCGCTCCCAGCTGCATGGTGCGGCCTTGCAGGCGCGCTTGCGACAAAAGCGCTCTGCCGCCTACGTGCAGGCCGTCACCCAGCTGGATGCCGGCGGCCATGTGCACAGCCCTGCCGCCACCCAGGCACTGATCGATGCCATCCGCCAGGAATTGCCCGAGGTATCGGTCGATGCCCTGCCTTTTGGCATCGTCTCCCGCTGCTACCTGGGCGCACCGTACGAGGTGCACACCCTGGACTGCAGCGGCAGCATCATCCAGCACTACAAAACCCATGAAAGCCTGCCTGCAAGCCTGGAGCGGGCCCGCAGCCTGGCACTGCATCCTGGCTACGCCTTTATTGAAGTCTACGGCTCCCGCCTTATCGCAGTCAGCGCCTCCGGCCAGACCGCATTGATCGACCTTTGACCCCAGCACTATGAGCACTGAACGCATTATTCAGGTCGCCGACCTGTCCTTGATCCTGGGATCGCTTCGCACCTTGCAAAGCGATATCGGCACGGTTTCCAACCAGGTCGACAACGTGGGCCGCGACCTCTCCCAGACCCGGTCCGAGCTCTCGCGACTGGAGCAGGCTTTTGCCGACTTTGTCGAAGCCGACCTCAAGGCCAAGGAGCTGTCCCTGGCCGAAACCCGCCAGGTCAAGATCCGCCAGGAGATCGAGAACAGCTTTGGCCAAAACGCCGTGGTGCGCCGCCAGGCCACAGGAATTTTGCAGGCCTCCGATATTCAGCTGGTGCGCCAGGAAACCCTGCGCGGCGCCACCGAAGAGCTGATGCTCTCCACACCCCGTTACTGGCTGGCCCCTGCCCTGGTCGCCCTGGCAGCCTGGCTGGGTGACAACCGCGACCTGGCCCAGCGGGCGCTGGCCGAGGCGGTGCGCCGCGACGACGAGAAAACCTCGCTGTTCTTTGCCCTGGTGGCCCGTCGTGCGGGCCGTGCCGATGCCAACCGCACCTGGCTGGATCGTTATTTCGGGCTGCAAAACCCGCACCAGCTGGACCGCCAGACAGTAGTGATGGTCGACGCCATGGCCAACGGCGTTTTCAACGCCGACACCACCCAGCTGTGCTCCAAGCGCATTGCCGCGTGGATCGATGAGCTGTCGCAGCAAGCCGGATTTGCCGAAGCCCAGCGAAGCCAATGGAGCGATGCGTTGCGCTCCAAGACGCCCCATGCCAACCACGCGGGCGACTACCCGCACCTGTCACGCTTCAGCCCCACCTGGGATGGCTTGAACACCTCGCTCAGCGAAGCCTCCATGCAATCGGCCGTGTTGCAGCATTTCGAGCAGGTGTTCCAGGGCGAGATCAAGCCCGCCAGCAGCGTGCTGGTGGCCGTCGATGACCTGCTGACCAAGCTGGTGACCCGCTTTGATGACGATGAACTGCCGCTGCGCCGCCAGGAAGAGCTGTGCCGCCTGATCATCGAAGAAAGCGGTGACAAGCGCGCGGCACAAAACCGCTACGATCTGCAAAGCAAGACGCTGGAGGCAGAGGTGGACTTCACTCAGTTGCTCACCAATGCCGCCATGCACCCCGAAACCTCGCATGTCACCCGCGCCACGCAGCGCTTTGCCACGGCGCATTCGCGTGACTGGATCCTGGATGCCCACAGCGATGTCACCGCCAAGGCCCGGCAGAAAGTGCCGCAGCGCATCGACCTGCAAATCGAAGACTGGAGCGCACAGACCCATGCTGGCGAAAACGAGGCCGAGCTGCTGGCCAGCCTGGCTGCCCATCTGGACCAACGCGAAGCGCAGGCACTGGCCCAAGCCAAGCCGGGGCTCAAGCAATGGGGCGCTGCGGCCCTGGGAGCGGCTCTGGTGCTGATGAGCGTGAGCTACGGCATGGTGACCCTGCTGATGGGGCTGGCCGCACTGGGCTGGGCTTACCTGGGCTACCGTACGGTGCAAAAGCTGCGTCAGAAGATTCGCGATGACTTTGCGCGGCTGAAAACCCAGTCCGCCCAGGCCCTGCGCGCCTGCATGGCCGAAACCGTGGAGCTGCGCCGTGACCTGGCCCAGCGTGATGGGGTATCGGCCGATGTGACGGCCTTGCTCGAAAGCATCAGCCCCGAGCAACACCTGCTCTCCGGTCACGACAGCGTTCGCCGCGTCATGGCTGCATAAGCGCGTGTTGATGCTCTAAGCCTCGCTGTTCTACAAGGAAACCTCTATGCCACGCGATCTTCTCTCCAGCCTGACACCTGCCGCACCGGCAGCCCCTTCTGCCACTCCTGCCGTGGCCGCCGCGCAGCCTGCGGCAACCGCCGCCGCCAGCACCCAAGCCCAGGATCGGGATGCCCTGGCGGGTGCCCTGCCCGCCTGGGATTTGCTGCCGGGCTCGCCCTTTGTGCGCCGCATCAAATAATGTGGGGCTGGTTCACCCGCTCTGCCTCTGACACGGCCCAGGCCAGGGAGCCGGCGGCCGATGCACCACCGCAGTCCTATGCCCAGTGGAGCCACTGCCTGGATGCACTGGCCCAAGGGGACAACGATGAGGCCTGCCTGCAGCAGCTGAAGGCCGGCACGCTGGAATGGACAGGGGGCGTGGCCCCCATGTTTGCCAAGCGCGTCAGCGAGGAAATCCAGCGCCGCTTGCAGCAGTGCTCCGAGCGCCTGTCACGGGATTTGCAGCGCGGGGCGCAGGAATCCTTGATCGTGCGCGCCGTGCTCCAGGCGCGCGCACAGCTGGGTTTTGTACACCAGCTGTGCCAGCTGCCCGTGCTTCCCGCTTCCACACAACAGCATCTGTTGGACGAGATTCGCCGTTTTGCCGAGCGCTCCCAGCAGTCGCTGGAAGATACGGCCAAGGCAGACCGCAGCGGCCAACTGGCCACGCTGCTGCGCAACAACCCTTTGACCCGCTATGCCAACAGCGCCATTGACGCGGCTTCGGCTGGCAGCATCCGCGCCCCTGGCGACCCGGGCACTCCCGCCTCGCCCACACCAGGCATTCCAGGCCGCAAGCGCAACATACTGAACTGACTTTTGTTTCCATGAGCGACACCACCGAATTCAAGGCCACGCTGACGCGCTACCTCAAGGCTCGCATCCCCTTCATTTCCATTCGCAGCGCCGAGCGCAGCCGGGTGCTGGAGCTGTTGCGCGATGTCGGCGCCACATTGCAAGCCCCGGTCTATGTGCATACCTTGTCCCAGGGCACACGCGAGCTGGGCAGCAACCGCAGTGTCAACGATGACCGCTCCGTCACCGGAGCCGTGGACTTTGCCAGCCAGCAATTTGCCCAGCGCCAAAACCTCACCGTCACACTGACCGAGGTCTCGGACATCGAGGACGACACCCCTGCCGCCCGCCATCTGCTGGATGTGGTGATGCTGGCGGCCGAAAACAGCGGCTCGGTGATTGTGATCACCACCAAGCCGGTGTGGGGGCAACTGCAGCGCGCAGGCATGTCGCTGGTGCTGTCCGCGCCCACCGAGGACGAGATGCTCGCCATCATTCGCGAGAACCTCAACGCCTACCGCGAGCATTTCCCCATCGAATGGGATGAGGCCGACGAGCGCCGCGCCGCAGCCGCCCTGACCGGTGTCTCGCGCATCGAGGCAGAAAACATCATTGCCACCTTGCTGGCCAACGGCCGCATCACCAAGGCCGATATGGTGGAAGTCATGCATGCCAAGGACCGCATCTTTGCCGACATCTCCGGCATAGAGCGCGTCAATGTGCGCGGCACCGAACTCAATGTGGGCGGGCTGGGGGGCCTGAAAGCCTGGCTGGACAAGGAGCAACCCCTGCTCACGGCCGACCTGCGCGAGCGCGGTATTCGCCCACCCCGTGGGGTGCTGCTGGTGGGCGTACCGGGCTGCGGCAAGTCGCTGTCAGCCAAGGCCATTGCCGCCAATTGGGGACTGCCGCTGTACCGGCTTGATTTGTCCACCATCCACGGCCAATACCTGGGACAAAGCGAAAGCCGGCTCAAGGACGCGCTGAGCACGGCCGACCATGTGGCGCCCTGTGTGCTGTGGATCGATGAAATCGAAAAAGGCCTGGCAGGCGCAGGAGGCAGTGGCGACGGCGGCACAGCCACGCGGCTGGTGGGGCAGTTTCTGTACTGGCTGCAGGAATCACTGGCCAGGGTGTTTGTCGTGGCCACGGCCAACGATGTCACCAAACTCCCCCCCGAGCTGCTGCGCCGGGGGCGTTTTGACGAGCTGTTCTTTGTCGATCTGCCCACCCCTGCAGAGCGCCGGGAAATCATCGACATCTACACCCGGCGCGGCCTCACCCAGCCCGTGCCCGGCGCCGTGCTGGACGAGATGGTGGAGCTGTCAGAGGGTTTTGCAGGCTCGGACCTGGAATCCGCCGTGCGGGAAGTGGTCAAAGAAGCCTATCTGCGCGGCGACGCCGTGGTCACGGCCGAGCTGTTTCGCCGCAGCTTCACCAATGTGGTGCCGCTGTCCAAGACCGCTCCCGAGCAGATTGAAAGCATCAGAGCATGGGGCCGCGAGCGTGCCGTTCCCGCATCGGGCCAGCCCATAGGATCGGCTGCCCCCCAAACCCGGGCCAGACGCCAGGTGCTGGCCTAAAGCTGCCCGGCCTCTCCGCCGGGCTTCCACGGGCCGCGCAGGCCTATGCAGTTGCCCCAGGGATCGCGCACCTGGCATATGCCCAAGCCCGACTCGATGGCCAGCGGGCCCCGGTATGGAGTGGCGCCCAGCACCAGAAAATGGCTGCGCGCCCTGGCCAGGCAGTCCACCCGCCAGTACACCACCGAGCCCGCAGGGCCGCTGCCTACCTTCTGATCGGCCAGCACCAGTTCCAGCTGCACGCCGGCAATGCGCAGGCATTCAAAGTCGGTGCCCGGCGGCCTATGGCGACAGGCCTGGTCAAAGGCCCGCAGATACCAAGCCAGCGCCTGCTGCACATCGCCCACATGCACCTTGACGGCGGCAATGGGGTGAGAGATGGGGGCAGATTCCGGCGCGAGCGGGCCTTCAGACATGGCGGTGGCCCACGATCATGCCGCACGCACCTGCAGGCAATCGGTGCCTGCAAAAATGGCATCCAGGGCCTGCTGCAGTGCAGTGTAGTGCGCTGCATCCAGTTGGTAGCGTATGTCCATGCTGCCCACACCCCCTGCGGCCTGCGGGCCTGATGGATCAAACACCAGCTGCATGGCTTGCGGCGTCAGCACACAGCGTGCAATACCGCCATAGCCACCGGCGCGCTGTGCGCCGCCGTACTCGGCGTGGTAGCTGTCCATGCCCAGTGCCTGGTCCTGGGCATCGCTTTCCCCATCATTTTCCCAGTCGCGTTGCAGCATCAGATAGTGCTGGGTGTCGAACTCGCTGTCGGCCAAGCCGACCAGGTGGCACAGGCCCTCGGGGTGCTCCAGGACAATGCACTGAGCGTCAAAAATCAGGTGTTGCATAGGTTCTCGTTCACGCAGGCAACCAATGCGCAAGTCCCGGCAGCGCGGCCTGGGTGGCTGCGTAGCCCGCGTCTATGGCTTCTTGGGCGCGGTGAAAGTCCAGCAGGCCCAGATGGGCCAGGCGCGGTGCTATCACCAGCTCGGGCGGGTCGCCGGCCATGCGGCTGCGGGTGATGCGCATCTGCATGATGTTGACGCTGGTCATCACCACATCCAGCACCGATGGCGTGGGCAGGCTGCTGGCCGCTGCGCTCTGCGGTGCAGCGCCAGAGCCCACGCCAGGCAGCATGGACAGCAGCCGCGTGGTCCAGGGCGCAGGCGCCGGGGACTCGCTCGCAGATGCAGCAGCCATGGCAGTGGCGGACTTGGGAGGCAAACCGACTTCTGCCGTGCTTTGCACCACCTCGGGGGACTGCACCTCCAGCGGCTGCATATGGCGCTGCAAAATGTCCGCATTCAGGTCCACCGCAATCACGATGTCTGCCCCCATGGCGCGTGCCAGCGAGGCCGGTACCGGATTCACCAGGCCACCGTCGACCAGCATGCGGCCATCACGCAGCACCGGTGTGAACAGACCTGGCAGCGCAATCGAGGCGCGCACGGCATCGGCAATAGAGCCGTCACGTAGCCAGACTTCGGCACCGGAATGCAGGTCGGTGGCCACGGCGGCAAAAGGCCGTGGGGCGTTTTCGATATCAAAGTCGGCGAAATTACGGCGCCAGAAACTGATCAGCTTTTCGCCCTTGAGCATGCCTCCGGCCAGGTTGAAGTCCATAAAGCCGAACACATCGCGCATGCCCAGGCCCAGCACCCAGTCGGCAAAGCGCTCCAGCTCTCCGGCCGCATAGGCCGCGCCCACCAGAGCGCCAATCGAGCTGCCGCAGACCACATCGGGCTGTATGCCGGCCTCTTGCAAGGCCCGCAGCACACCGATGTGCGACCAGCCACGCGCCGAGCCACTGCCCAGCGCCAGACCCAGTTTGGGCGTACGCCGGGCCAGCGCCATTACAGCCCCTCGCCTTGTAGCAGGGCCAGCAGGCCGGCCTCATCCAGCACCTTGACGCCCAGCTCCTCGGCCTTGGCCAGCTTGCTGCCGGCCTCGGCCCCTGCCACCACATAGCTGGTTTTTTTGCTCACAGACCCGGCCACCTTGGCGCCGGCCGCTTCCAGCATGTCTTTGGCGGCATCACGGGTCAGCGTGGGCAGGGTGCCGGTGAGCACCACGGTCATGCCGGCCAGAATCTGGGCTGGCTTTTCGGCCGGAGGCCCCTCCTCCCAGCGCACGCCGCAGGCGCGCAGTTGCTCCACCACCTCACGGTTGTGGGGCTGGGCAAAAAAGGTATGGATGCTGTTGGCCACGATGGGGCCCACATCGCGCACCTGCATCAGCTCTTCGACACTGGCGTCCATGATGGCGTCCAGCAGGCCGAAATGGCGCGCCAGGTCCTTGGCAGTGGCCTCGCCCACATTGCGTATGCCCAGGCCGAACAGAAAGCGCGGCAGCGTGGTGGACTTGGATTTTTCCAGCGCATCCAGCACGTTCTGCGCGGATTTTTCGGCCATGCGATCCAGCGCAGACAAGGCGGTCAGCCCCAGGCGGTACAGATCGGGCAGCGTATGCACCACGCCACCGTCCACCAGTTGGTCCACCAGCTTGTCGCCCAGGCCTTCGATGTCCATGGCGCGGCGGGCAGCGAAGTGCAGCAGCGCCTCTTTGCGCTGGGCGCCGCAGAACAGGCCACCACTGCAGCGGTGGTTGGCTTCGCCTTTTTCCCGCACCACGGCGCTGCCGCAGATGGGGCAGGCAGCTGGCATGCGGAAGTTGGGCACATAAGCGGGACGCTCCCCTGCCACCTTGCCTACTACCTCAGGGATTACATCGCCGGCGCGGCGCACAATGACGGTGTCGCCCACGCGCACGCCTTTTTTGCGCGTCTCGAACAGGTTGTGCAGCGTGGCATTGGTCACCACCACGCCGCCCACCGCCACCGGCGCCAAGCGCGCCACAGGAGTGAGCTTGCCGGTGCGTCCCACTTGCACATCAATGCCCTCCATGACGGTGGGCATCTCCTCGGCCGGGTATTTGTGGGCCACGGCCCAGCGCGGCTCGCGCGTGACAAAGCCCAGCTGGCGTTGCAGGGCCAGGCTGTTGACTTTGTAAACCACGCCATCGATTTCATAGGGCAACGCGGCGCGCTCGGCGCCCATGCGGGCGTGGAACGCTACGAGTTCTGCAGCACCATGTGCAATGCACACCTGCGGCGCCACCGGAAAGCCCCAACTCTTCAGCTGCTGCAGCATGGCGTAGTGGGTGCCGAACTGTGGGCCGCCTTCGGCCGCAGGCGTGATATCGCCCAGGCCATAGGCAAAAAACGACAGCGGGCGCTGGGCCGCGATATTGCTGTCCAGCTGGCGCACGGCTCCGGCAGCGGCATTGCGCGGGTTGGCAAACAGCTTGGCGCCGGCCGCTTCCTGGCGCTCATTGAGCTTGGCAAAGTCGGCACGGCGCATATAGACCTCGCCGCGTACCTCCAGCACGGGCGGAACACCGCCTTCGCCCGTGGGCAGGGTCAACGGAATCTGACGTATGGTGCGAATGTTGTGGGTGACCTCTTCACCCACCTCGCCGTCACCCCGCGTGACGGCATGCACCAGCTGGCCTTGCTCGTAGCGCAAGCTCATGGCCAAGCCATCGAACTTGGGCTCGCACACATATTCCACGGCAGGCGCGCTGTCTTCCAGCTCCAGCTCGCGGCGGATGCGGCCATCAAAGGCCTGGGCACCCGTGGCCTCGGTGTCGGTCTCGGTGCGGATCGACAGCATGGCCACCACATGGCGCACCGGGGTCAATCCATCCAGCACCGCGCCAATCACGCGCTGCGTGGGCGAGTCGGCGGTGATGAGTGCGGGGTAGGCACCTTCCAGACCTTGCAGTTGCTGGAACACCCGGTCGTACTCCCCATCGGGCACGCTGGGCGCATCCTGCACATAGTATTCATGCGCCCACTGGTTCAGCTGCGCCCGCAGGGCCTGCACCTTGTCCACTACCGCTTTGGGAGCAGCCTGTGCAGACGGGTCGGGCGTTTGGGCCCCAAAAAGGTCAAAACTCTCGGTCATTGCAATTCAATTATTCATGGCGGTGGGCATAGGGACAGCCCCTCACCCCCACCCTCTCCCCACAGGGGCGAGGGAGAAAAACCCGGGGACAGGCCCCCATCCCTGCCTTCCCCCGGTGGGGGAAGGAGCAACACCCAAAGCACTGAGCCAACGTGCCCTAATCCCCTGTCGCATGCCGAGCACTCTTTCGCCAGGGGCACCGCGCAAGGGCCGCCCCGCCGCGCCGGTGCCGTCCCCCTCCCGCGTAGCGAGAGAGGGGGAAGACGCGCAGCGGCTCAGGGGGTGCCTCAGTTAAATAAACGCCGGGCCAGCATAGACCCCGCCGACAGCTCGCGCTGGTCCAGCTGGTCATACAGCTGCTCCAGGTCGGCCGCAATCGGCTCCAGCACCTGGGGATGCAGGGGCGATCCGTTCTGGTCGCACAGCACGCCGTCCATGGCTTCGCACAGGGCCTGTGCCACTTCACGCAGGCGGGTAAAAGGCTGCTCGGCGCGTGGCACCTGGGGTACGTCCAGGCTCAGCGCCACCTCATGGAAGGCGGTGCGGTCGAGGTCGGCAGCCTGCGCGGCCTGTGCATCAAAGCCCAGCACCAGCAGCGGATAGTTGCCGGGCACCGGCGAAGGCAGCACCATGCGGCCAGGCATATTGCTCATCACAAAGCCCAGCTGGCCGGCATGCTGGCGCACATAGCCCGGGCTCCAGGCAGCGGTGCGGGCGCGCAGCATAAAGCTCAGTTGGGCGTCATGCTCGCTGGCAAACAGGTCCAGCTCACGGGCACGACCCACCTCGTGCAGCATGTCGGGCAGCTCCAGGCTGGCACCCAGGGCGTCTGCAAAATGCTGGGCCTTGGCGGCGAACTCGGAGAACTCGATTTCGTTCAAGGCCCCGGTGCGGTTGGCCAGCTGCACACCGGCCTGGAAGGCGCTGTAGCGCTGGCCTGCACGCACGCTCTCCCACTCTCGGCTGGCCTCGTTGAGACCCTCTATGCGAAACGGCTTGCTGCCGGCACGGCGGGTGGTGGGCTGGATCTGCAGCGCCGCGTCTCCGCTGATGAGCTGCTCCAGGTGGATGGGCGCCATGGCGTCGATCAGACCATCCAAAGCCAGCTTGCGCTCGGTGGATGGAACAGGCTTGGCGCCAGCCATGGCAGGTGCCTCGACCGCGTCCGGCGCGGCCATGGCGCGATCGGCTGGGGTGGCGCCGGTTTGCAGCTCGGGCATGGCTGCGGCATCGCCCTGTGGCTCGGCGCCCAAGTCCAGCAAGGACTCCTGCACCATCTCCGGCTGCGCTGCCATGGACTGGCGTTGCTGGGCCGGCAGATTGGTCACATCCAGACCATCGAGCGCCGGCTCGAAGCGCGCCGCGTCTTCGGCGCCCTGGCGCTGCTGCTCGTCACGGTCAGCCCGCTTGGGCGCATGACGGCGGTTGTTCCAGGCGTTGTAGGCCACGATCAGACCGAGCAGGACCACGCCCACAACGGCCAGACTTATTTGCAAGGTGCTCATGAGTGTATTGGCTTGGTGTCACGCATCGGCCATGGACAGCGCGGACTCCATATCCACCGCCACGATGCGGGAGACGCCTTGCTCCTGCATGGTCACGCCGATGAGTTGCTGTGCCATTTCCATGGCGATCTTGTTGTGACTGATGAACAAAAACTGGGTGCTGGTGCTCATGCTGGCCACCAGTTTGGCATAGCGCTCGGTATTGGCGTCGTCCAAGGGGGCATCCACCTCGTCGAGCAAACAGAAAGGCGCCGGATTGAGCTGGAAGATGGCAAACACCAGGGCGATGGCGGTCAGCGCTTTTTCGCCACCCGAAAGCAGGTGAATGGTCTGGTTCTTCTTGCCCGGGGGCTGGGCCATGACTTGCACGCCGGAATCCAGAATCTCGTCACCGGTGATGATGAGCTTGGCCTGGCCGCCGCCGAACAGCTCGGGGAACATGCGGCCGAAATGGCGGTTCACGGTGTCGAAGGTGCCGGACAGCAGCTGGCGGGTTTCGGCATCGATCTTTTTGATGGCGTCTTCCAGCGTGGTCATGGCGCGAGTCAGGTCGTCCATTTGCGCATCGAGGAAGGTCTTGCGCTCGCGGGCGATTTGCAGCTCTTCCAGTGCAGCCAGGTTGACGGCGCCCAGGGCGGCAATGTCGCGGTGCAGGCGTTCGATATCGCCTTGCAGACCATGCAGGCGCACATTGCCCTCGGCAATCGACTGGGCCACGGCGGCCAGGTCGGCCTGGGCCTCGGTGAGCAGGCCTTCGAACTGCTCCACGCCCAGGCGGGCGGCCTGCTCCTTGAGCTGGAATTCGGTGATGCGGCCACGCAGCGGCTCCATGCCGCGCTCCAGCTGGGTGCGGCGCTCGTCGCTGGCACGCAGCTTGTTGGTCAGGTCGTCGTACTGGCTGCGGCAGGCGCCCAGGGCCTGTTCGCGTTCCATCTTGATGTTCAGCGCATCCTGCAGACCGCCCTGGGCCGCAGCATCGTTGAGCCGGCCCTGCTCGGCCAGGGCACGCTCGCGCTCCTCGCCCAAGGCCTTGGCCTGTTGCACCGCGGTTTCCATGGTGCGTTGCAGCTCGCCCTTGCGCGCTTCCACACTGCGCTGACTGAAGGTGGCCTCCTGGGCGCGGCGCTCCAGCGTGCGCTGCTGCTCGCGGCATTCGGCCACCTTGCGCTCGCATTCGATCACGCGCTCATCCAGCTGGGCATGGCGCTCCTGGCTGTCGGCCAGCTGCATGTCCAGCTCTTCAAAGCGAGCCTCTGCGGCCACGGTGCGTTCCTGCAGCTCTTCCAGTTGGGCCGTGACTTCGCCCAGGTCGGCATCCAGCTGGGCCGTGCGGGCACGGGCCTGCTCGGCCAATTGGGTCAGCCGCAGCGATTCCACCTGCAGCTCATGGGCGCTTTGCTTGGCCTCCGTGGCTTCGCGCCGGGCCGTGACCAGGCGCTGCGAGGCATCGGCATAGGCGCTTTCGGCACGGGCCAGGGCCATGCGGGCCTCTTCATGGATCAGGGCCTGGGCGCGCAGTTCTTTTTCCAGGTGTTCGATTTCCTGGGCCCGGGCCAGCAGGCCGGACTGCTCGGAGTCCTGGGCGTAAAAGCTGACGCTGTGGGCGGTGACGGCATGGCCGGTGGGCACATAAATGGTTTCGCCTGGCTGCAGAGCCGCGCGACGGTTCAGCGCCTCATCCAGTGTTTGCGCGGTCTGGCAGCCGGTGAGCCAGTCCACCAAAACGGCCTGCAGGCCCGCATCCTGCACACGCAGCAAATCGGACAGGCGCTGTGAATTGCCTGCAGCGCTGGCAGCAGCAGCGCCTACCGTACCTGCTGCTGGCTTGTTGTAGAAAGCCAGACGGGCCGGGGGCGCATCTTGCCCGCCCGCGCCCAGAAAGCCGCGCACCATGTCCAGGCGGCCGACTTCCAGCGCGCCCATGCGTTCACGCAGTGCGGCTTCCAGCGCGTTTTCCCAGCCGGGCTCCACATGCAGGCGGCTCCACAGGCCTTGCAGGCTGTCCAGTCCATGCTTGGCCAGCCAGGGCTGGAGCTTGCCATCGGTTTTGACTTTTTCCTGCAGGGCCTTGAGCGCTTCCATGCGGGCCGACAGGTCAGCCTGGCGGGCGCTCTCCTGGTTCAGCGTTTGTTGGCGCTGGCGGCGGTCTTCGTCCAGCTGGGGCACGCTGTCCTGCAGCTCGACCAGGGCAGCCTCGGCCATCTCGGCCATTTCGGCAGCCTCTTCGTATTGCTGGCGCAGATTGTTGACCCGGGTGTCATCGGGCGCGGCCAGGGCATTGCGGTCGGTGCGCAGGCGTTCGTGGCGGCTTTCCAGCTGGCGGGTCTGCTCGCTGGTGCTGCGCTGTTCGGCGGCCAGCACCTGGATTTGCTGCTGTACCTGCACCACCTGCTGGCGCTGTTCGTTGGCCTTGGTCTGGGCGTTGCGGTGGGCGTCTTCCAGATCGGGCAGCTGCAGCGATTGCTCTTCCAGCTGGGCGGCCAGCATCTCGGCCTGCTCTTCGGCATCCATGCCCTGGCCGGCGAGCTGCTCCAGCTCGATCTCGGCGTCATCGCGGCGCTGGCCCCAGCTATCGATTTGCTCGGCCAGCTGTGCCAGGCGTTGCTCCACGCGCTGGCGACCTTCGACCACATAGCGGATTTCTGCCTCCAGCCGCCCCACTTCGGCCGTGGCCTCGTAGAGCTTGCCCTGGGCCTGGTTGACCTGGTCGCCGGCGGCGTAATGGGCCTGGCGTATGGTTTCCAGATCGGCCTCGATATGGCGCAGCTCGGCCATGCGGGCTTCCAGCTCGTTGACGGCCTCCAGCCCCTCGGTGCGGATCTTGGCCATCTCGGCCTCGGCATCGGCGCGCTTCAAAAACCACAGCTGCTGCTGCTTCAGCGTGACGCTGGCGTGCAGGGCGTTGTACTGTGCTGCCACCTCGGCCTGTTTTTCCAGCTTTTCCAGATTGCCGTTGAGCTCGCGCAGAATGTCTTCGACGCGGGTCAGGTTCTCGCGGGTGCCCGAGAGGCGGTTCTCGGTCTCGCGGCGGCGTTCCTTGTATTTGGAGACACCGGCTGCTTCTTCCAGAAACAAACGCAGCTCTTCCGGGCGCGACTCAATGATGCGGCTGATCGTGCCCTGGCCGATGATGGCGTAGGCACGCGGCCCCAGGCCGGTGCCCAGGAACACGTCCTGCACGTCGCGGCGGCGCACCGGCTGGTTGTTGATGAAGTAGCTGCTGTTGCCGTCGCGGGTGAGCACGCGTTTGACGGCGATTTCGCCGTACTGGCCCCACTGGCCACCGGCGCGGTGGTCGCTGTTGTCAAACACCAGCTCCACACTGGAGCGGCTGGCCGGCTTTCTGTGCGTGGTGCCGTTGAAGATCACGTCCTGCATGGACTCGCCACGCAGCTCACTGGCCTTGCTCTCGCCCAGCACCCAGCGCACCGCATCCATGATGTTGGACTTGCCGCAGCCATTCGGCCCCACCACGCCCACCAGTTGCCCTGGCAGCAGGAAGTTGGTGGGTTCGGCAAATGACTTGAAGCCGGAAAGCTTGATGGAGTTGAGGCGCACGGATCAGTTCAGCGTCGGGGAGGTGAAAGCGTGGAAGAGCAGACGATGCAGGCAAACAGACCCGCATGATACCGCGCCTGCGCACCCGGCTCAGGCTTGGGGCCCTGGCCTGCATACAGGCTCCATGCTGCAATCAAGCCCATGGGGTGTGCTGCGCCAGCTATGGTTTGGCGAGCGCTTGCAGCGCAGGCTTAGGTCGTCCCTTGGGCGCCGAACTCGGCCACCCAGCGCTCGAACTGCACCGCCGATACGGCAGGGCTGAACAAATAGCCCTGCCAGGCATGGCAGCCGTTGGCATCCAGAAAGTCGCGCTGGGCCAGGGTTTCCACCCCTTCGGCGATCACGCGCAGGCCCAGAGTACTGCCCAGGGCCACGATGGTCTTGGCAATTGCCTGGTCGTTGGCATTGGTGAGCACCTCGCGCACAAAGCTCTGGTCGATCTTGAGCTGCTCCAGCGGCAGGCGCTTGAGATAGGACAGCGAGGAGTAGCCCGTGCCGAAGTCGTCCAGCGAAAAGCCCACGCCCATGGCACGCAGCTGCTCCATCTTGCCTATGGTGTCTTCCACATCGGACAGCAGCATGCCCTCGGTCAGCTCCAGCTTGAGCCGGTCGGAGCGCACACCGTGCGAGGCCAGTGCCTGCTCCACATCCTGCACAAAATGCGGCAGGTGGAACTGCACCGGGCTGACGTTGATGGACACGGCCAGGTCGGCCAGATCGGGATGCTCGGCCCACAGCGCCAGCTGGCGGCAGGCCGTGTGCAGCACCCAGCGGCCCAGTTGCAAGATCATGCCGTTGTCTTCGGCCAGCGGAATGAACAGCGCGGGCGAGATAAACCCCTTGCTGGGGTGTATCCAGCGCAGCAGTGCCTCGGCACCCACCACCTGCTCGCCCATGACCTGGGGCTGATAGAAAAGCTCGAACTGGCTTTGCGCAATGGCGATGCGCAAGTCGGTCTCCATCTCAGCACGAGCGCTGATGGCCGACTGCATGCGGGGATCGAAGAAATGCAGGGCATTGCGCCCGGCGCTTTTGGACTCGTACATGGCCAGATCGGCCCGCTTGAGCAGCTCCTCCACGGTTTCGTTCTGCCCGTGAAATGTGGCGGCCCCCATGCTCACGGTGACATGGCAAGGCGCCACGCCGATCTGGAATGGCGCCTGCAGCGCCTCCATCATGCGCCGCCCGACTTTCTCGGCCTGCTGTGCGGCCTGCAGCGCATCGGTGGGCAGGCCTTCGAGCACCACGGCGAATTCATCGCCGCCCTGGCGCGCCAGGGTGTAACCGGGGTGGCTGCCATGGGCCAGGCTGTGTGAGAGACGCTGCGCCACTTGCAGCAGCAAGGCGTCGCCCTGGTCATGGCCCTGGGTTTCATTCAAGGTCTTGAAGTTGTCTATGTCCAGCAGCAGCAAGGCGCCAGCGGAATGGCCCCGGGCGCAGAACTGCAGCGCATCGTGCAGGCGGTCCAGCAGCTGGCGGCGGTTGGGCAGCTGGGTGAGCATGTCGAACAAGGCCAGGTTGCGGATTTTCTCCTCGGCCTGCTTGCGCTGACTCAGGTCCATCAAGGTGAAGACAAAATCGCCCTGTACCGGGCCGCCCGACAGCTCCAGCGCCCGGATCTTGCCGTCCTTGCAGTGCACGGCCAGCTCGCAAGCCGGCATCACCCCCAGGGCATAGGCCTCGCGGCGTGCCGATTCCACCCAGGCGCGTGTAGTGGTGCGCTGGGCCTCGTCCGGCTGGGTGACACGCCACCAGTCTTCCAGAGTCAACAACTCTTTGGCACCGTAGCCCGTCAATGCCGTGAAGCGGTCGTTGACCGAGACAATGCGCTGCTGCACATCGACAATCAGCATGCCCACCGGCAGGGTCTGGAGCATGGCGGCCAGCCGGCTTTCCCGCTGCTCCAGCGCAACCTGCAGCCCCCGGCGCTCGGAGACGTCCTGCACCACGGAGATATGCTGCCCCAGTCGCTGGTGCAGGCTGTCCAGCAGCGGCGATGCTGCCACCTCCAGGCACACGGCCTGGCCATCGCGGCGAATCATGCGCTTGGACTGCAGATAATTGGAAATCTGCCCCTGGTTCAGCGCTTCCATCAGGCGGCGGCTCTCGGCCACGTCTTCGGGCGCCGTCAGCGCCAGCACATTGGTTGCCAGCAGTTCTTCCTCGGTATAGCCCAGGATTTCGCAATAGCGCTGGTTGACCTGTATAAAGTGACCGGTCTTCGAGTCGACCTTGCTCACGCCCATGCCGCAGTGGTGGAACAGCGCATGAAAGCGGTCATTGCTTTCCTGCAGCGCCGACTGGGTGTGCACCACTTCCTGACGTGCCTGCTGACGTTGGCGCGCCAGCAAGGCCACCAGCAAAGCCAGCAAGGCACTGGCGGCCATACCGCCCGCCCCCATCAACCAGGGGTGTGCGCTTTCCACGCCCGAGAGCATGGTGCTGCGCGGTACAAACTGGATACGCCAGCGCCGGTCATGCACCGGCAGCTCGCGCACCACGACCGAATGGCTGGAAGCCAGCTGCGCCCAATCGGCAGCGGCATAAACCTTGCGCCGCAAGCTCTCACCGCCGGGTTGCTGTTCCTCCCGTCCCATATCGTCCACCGCCACGGACATATCCTCAAGCTGCGCACTCACCAAAATGGACTCCACCACCTCGCGCATACGCAGGCTGACGTTCACCACCCCGGCAAAAACGGCATCACTTTCCTCGCCTTTGACCAACACCGGTGCACGCAGCAAAACCCCTGTGGGGTCCTTGCCGTCTTGCAGCAGATGAAATGGCGCGGTCATGGACACCCCACCCGTGGCACGAGACTGCAGCAAGCTGGCCAGGCTTTCGGGTTGCAAATGTGCGTCCAGTCCCATCAGGCCGGCATTGCCTTGCTGCGGCCAGACATGGTCGATGATGGCGGCTTCTCCACGCTCCTGGCCTGCGCGGCTGCGCGGCCATGCGCCAGCCTGCACCTGGCTGGCCAGCTCTGTCGGTTGCACGATGCGGGAGAAGGTCAGGCTTTGTACGCCGGGATAGCGGCGCTGGACCTGCATTTCGAGTACCGCAGCCTCGAACTCCTGGCGGCTGAGCTGCGGCTTGAGCGAAAACCGTGACTGCAGGCTTTTGATGATCTCGCTATAGGCATCAATCCGGCGCTCCAGCGCCAGGACAAAGGCATCTGCCCTGTGGCTGACGCGCTCGTTGGCCATGATTTCCACATTGCGCTGTAGCACCCCGGCCAAGGCCATGCTGAGCATGCCCCCCACCAACAGCACGGCCACTGGTGGAAGCCAGACCGAAATCCATGTGCGCGACGAGGAAGAGACCACCATGCAAGCGTTACTATAAAAAAACAAAGGCTCTTCAAACAACGAGCCTGATGTGGAAAAACCTCAACAGAATAGCGGGTTTCTCAGGCGACGAAAGCATCCACATCGCTTTTTGCCCTGTACCACCTCAAATACCTGGCTATAAAAAAGCTGCTACAGGGCACTATAACGACACATCTTTGCCAGATGAGCCCCCGCTCACCCCAATGCATGCAGGGCGATACCGCAGAAGCCACGGACCGTACAACCCAAAAAAAGAGGCCGTCACCGACGGCCTCTTGGCACGCTGAAAGCCATGGGACTATCAGTCCACCAGGCCCACATAAACGTGTTGCACATCGTCATCATTGTCCAGTCCTGCCAGGAAGCTCTGGACTTCTTCTTGCTCCTCGGCCGACAGGCTGGCCATGCTGACAGGGTTCTTGGCCTTGTAGCCCAGCTTGGCCGACAAGACTTTGATACCTTGTGCCGGCAAGGCCTTGGCCACGGTGTCCAGATCGCCGGGCTCGGTGATGAACAGGGTCACGCCTTCTTCATCGGCAGGCTCAAAGTCCTGGGCGCCGGCTTCGATGGCTGCCAGCTCCACATCGGCACCGTTTTCAGGCTCGCCTTCGACCATGCCCACATGGTCAAAATCCCAGGCCACGGCAGTGAGCTGGCCCTTGCGGAAACACACGCGCATATTGGGGGCCGTGCGGTTGGGGTTGTCGGTCAGGCACTCCACCATCACCGGCACGCGATGGGGGGCATAGCCTTCAAACAGCACCGTGGAATAGTTCACGGCATCGGCGCCAGCGCCCGAGCCTTTTTTCACGGCACGGTCCAGGGTGTCCTTGGGCATGGAGGCCTTGCGTGCAGCCTCAATCGCCATGCGCAGGCGCGAATTGGAAGCGGGGTCGCCACCGCCCAGACGGGCTGCAACCGTGATTTCCTTGACCAGCTTGCCAAACAACTTGCCTTTGGCATCGGCGACCAGGGCCTTGCCCTTGGCTTTCCATTGCGCGCCCATGGGTGCGATTCCTTTGTGTCAGAGTGAAGGGAACAACAAAGGCGCGACCTTGGAAGCCAGGGCCGCGCCTTGTGAAATAAATGCAGCCGACTTTATACACCCGCAGGCCGCCTCGCGCGTTGTAGCGGCCCAGCGTTCTACGCTGGCGCATGGAAATGCGAGCCATCTGACGCACCCCAGCCATGACGCACAAGACTGTCCCCACCAGCACAGTGCCGTTGAATTAGGCAGGCTCCAGCACACCGTGGCACAGCAAACGCTGGGCCTCTTCGGCCGGTACGGGCCGACTGAGGATATAGCCCTGGGCCACATCACAGCCTGCAGTCTTGAGATAGACCAGCTGATCGCGCAGCTCCACCCCCTCGGCCACGACCCGCATCTTCAGGTTGTGCGCCAGCGTGATGATGGAAGTCACCAGCACCCCGGCTTCCGGGCTGGAGCGGATGTCATCCACAAAAGAACGATCGAGCTTGATGGTGTCTATGGGCAGGCTGCGAATCTGACTCAGGCTGGAAAAGCCGGTACCGAAATCGTCCAGACCGATGCGCATGCCCATGCCTTCGAGCTGGCTGAGCACGCGCACCGCCAGATCCAGGGGTTCAACCAGGCAGCTCTCAGTGATCTCCACCTCCAGGTCGCAGGCACGAATGCCGTATTCCATCAAATAGGTGGCCATGCGCGTGGGAAAAGCCGCATCGCGCAGTTGCAGCGGTGAGACATTGAAGGCGATGGGCACCGTATCCAGACCCTGCCTGCGCCAGGCTGCGGCCTGGCGGCAGCAGGCGCGGATGACCCAATTCCCCAGCTCGACAATCAGGCCGTTTTTCTCCGCCAGGCCGATAAAGTCCCCCGGATAGACCAGTCCGAACTGCGGGTGCTGCCAGCGCACCAGGGCCTCAAAACCTTCGATGCGGCAATCATCCAGCCGCACCTTGGGCTGGAAATGCAGCACCAGCTGGTTGCCTGCAATGGCCTGGGCCAGCTCGCACTCCAGCTGCCAGCTGCGTCCGTCCGAGGGGTTGAGCCCCGTGTCGTAATAGGTATAGCGCCCGCGTCCCGCTTTTTTGGAGGCATACATGGCGGCATCGGCATGGCGGCACAGGGTGTCCACGTCATGTCCGTCGCGCGGAAAGAAGGCAATCCCCATGCTGGGGCTGACCTGCAGGCGGTGGCAGACCATGCCCTCGGTGATGTCATAGGGCTGGCTCAGGCAGTCCAGCAGCTTGGCGGCCAGGGGCTCCATATCGCCCATGTGCTCCATGGCCGTGACCAAGAGCGCAAATTCATCGCCCCCCATGCGACCCACGATGTCGCTGCCGCGCACCTGGGCACGCAGGCGCTGGGCCACGGCCTGCAGCAACTGATCACCCACATGGTGGCCCAGGGTGTCGTTGATGTGCTTGAAACGGTCCAGATCCAGGTACAGCAGCGCATAGTGCTTGCGGCTGCGCCGGGCCAGGGCCAGGTGGCTGGCCACCAGTTCGCTGAACATGCGCCGGTTGTGCAGACCTGTCAGATGGTCGCAAGCAGCCAGCTCCAGCGCCCGGGTTTTTTCCTGTTCCAGCTGCGCAATCAAAGTCTGGTTTTGACCGTGCGCGGCCTCCAGCGCCTGGAACAGACTGTGCTGGCGCCCCAGCGCCCGGGTCAAGGCCAGCGCTGCCAGCACGGTGATGGCGGTCAGCACGGTCAGCAAGATCCAGATCCGCTGGCTGTTGCTCCGGTGCTCGGCACGCAGCTGCCGCAACTCCTGGCTGATCACCACGGTAATCGGCATGCCTACGCTGCGCCGCCATGTGGCCAGACGCGGCTGCTGGTCTGCCAGGCGTATCTGCTGGTGGCCTTTGTCGGCATGGTACTGGGCCAGCTCCGGCAAGCGCCTGGTAGAAGGCGGCAGGCTCAGACTGTCCCCCTGCATTTCCACCAGCACCGTGCCGTCGCTGCCCAGCAGATGGATGCTGCTGCCCTGGCGCAGGTCCAGATCCCGGTACAGCTCCAGAAAATAAGCCATGTCCATGGTCAGCAACAGATAGCCCTCAGACCGTGGCAGGCCCGCAGCAGCCTGGACATAGGCGGGTATGGGCAGCAGCAACGGCACCTGCCAGGCCTGATTGGCGTCTTCGGCCGGCAGCATCACCAATGCCTGGCGTGACGCCAAGGGCATCTGGGCCAACCGTGGCCGCAAGGCCTGCAGCAGGCTTTGCTGCGCGGCCATATCCGACGGCGCGGCGGAGCTGGTGATCAACTCCAGCCCCTCGTCCAGCACGGCATAGCGCACAAAGGTGCGGTCGGCAGCCTGCATGGTCAGCAGCCTATGGCGGGTGCGGAGCACTGCCTGTGTTTCATCCCCCAGTGCTTCGGCTGCAGCCAAGGCCATCAAATGGCCTTTTTCGACAGCTTGCATCAGGCTCTCATGGACCATGGCGGCCAGGCCGGTTTGCTGGGTACGGGCGTTGTCCATGAGCTGGCGCTCCTGGGCTTGCAGCCGCAATGCAGTCCACCACCAGGCCAGCACCAATGTGGTGAGCACCAAAATAGGCGGTGCCCAACGCAACAGCGACCAGCCCGATACGGCAGCCAGCGCGCGCAGCGCCCGCAGGCGCCATACCCCTGGAGCGGGGTCCATGGGGAAAGAGGAAGAAACAGAGGTCAAGATGGGCTGGGACGACAAAGCGCAAGCTGCGCGGCGGCTATTGTGCGTATGGCCTGTTACAACTAGGTGACGAAAGGTCGGGACACTGAGGCGCGCGACAATGCGGCCCTGCTGTTGAGAAAGGTGCTCCATGCTCAATGCCCTGTGGTTGGGCTTTTTCGTCATCGCGGCCTTGGCCGCCGCTGCGCAGTGGCTGCTGGCGGGCCAGGCCGAGGTGTTTGCCCACATGGTGCAAGCCTTGTTTGCCATGGCCAAGCTGTCCGTGGAGGTCATGGTCTTGCTGTTTGGCACGCTGACACTGTGGCTGGGCTTTTTGCGCATTGCCGAGCAAGCCGGTGTGGTGCAGTGGCTGGCCAAGGTCTTGGGGCCGCTGTTTGCCCGGCTGATGCCCGAGGTGCCGCGCGGCCACCCTGCCCTGGGGCTGATCACCCTGAACTTTGCTGCCAATGGCCTGGGGCTGGACAACGCAGCCACTCCCATGGGGCTCAAGGCCATGAAGGAGCTGCAGGCACTCAACCCCCGCCCCGACACCGCCAGCAATGCCCAGATTCTGTTTCTGGTGCTCAACGCCTCATCGCTGACCTTGTTGCCGGTGACCATTTTTATGTACCGCATGCAGCAAGGCGCGCCCGATCCCACGCTGGTGTTCTTGCCCATTTTGCTGGCCACTTCCTGCTCCACCTTGGTGGGCCTGCTGGCCGTGGCACTGGTGCAGCGCCTGCCCCTGTTCAGCCCCGTGGTGCTGGCCTATCTGCTGCCCCTGGCCCTGGGCCTGGCCGGGCTCATGGCCTTGCTGTCCACACTCAGCGCAGCAGCGCTGGCCAGCCTCTCTGCCCTGCTGGGCAATCTGACGCTGTTCGCCCTGATCTTGCTTTTTGTCTGCCTGGGCGCCTGGAAAAAAGTGGCCGTGTATGACAGCTTTATCGCCGGTGCCAAGGAAGGTTTTGATGTGGCCAAGGGCCTGCTGCCCTATCTGGTGGCCATGCTGTGCGCCGTGGGTGTGTTTCGCGCCTCGGGGGCACTGGGCTATGCGCTGGATGGCATACGCTGGTGCGTAGACCTGCTGGGCCTGGATACCCGCTTTGTGGACGCCCTGCCCACGGCCCTGGTGAAACCGTTTTCCGGCAGCGCGGCCCGCGCCATGCTGATAGAGACCATGCAAAGCCAGGGCGTGGACAGCTTTGCGGCCCTGACCGCAGCCACCATACAGGGCAGCACCGAGACCACCTTTTATGTGCTGGCCGTGTACTTTGGCGCCGTGGGCATACAGCGCGCCCGCCATGCCGTGCCCTGCGCCCTGGTGGCCGAGCTGGCCGGCGTGGTGGCGGCCATTGTGGTCTGTTATCAGTTCTTCGGCACCCCCTGAGTCGCCTGCGGCGCCTTCACCCCTCTCTGGCGCTACGCGCCGGAGGGGGACGGCACCAGCGCGGCGGGGCGGCCCTTGCGCGGTGCCCCTGAGTTGTGGCGCGCCAGTATTACGGGCAGCAGCACCTGAGCGCAGGCATTACAAGCAATAGGCGCTCACATTTCAGGGACTATGCTCTCGGCGTAGTCGTAGAGCATGCCCAGGATTTCCTCGCCCTGCTCATCTGCGGTTTCGGACAGTGCATCGATTTCGGCAAACATTTGCTCGGCGGTGCGGGCTCCGCTCTGCCCTTCGATCAGGAAGGCGGCGCGGAGTTGCTGCCAGCGCTCTTGCTCCTGCGGGTTCAGGGTCTGCGGCCAGTTGCGCGCGCGCCAGCGGAATACCAGCTCGGGCAGGCGGGCATCGTCAAAACCCATGCGGCTGAGGGCCAGCTCCTCGGGGCTCAGTGCACGCAGCTGGTTCAGGTGGCGCCTGTCATTGGGGCCCACAAAGCCGTTGTACAAATCCTGGTCTACATCCTGCGGCCCTTGGCTGTCCAGGCGCTGGTAGACCTGTTTCCACAGCGCGCTCATATCGGGCAGCGCACGCGCCTGCACGGCGTGCTGTATGCACAGCTCCGTATCAAGACCCCATTGCGCGGCCATTTCGGGTGACAAGGTCTTGAGATTGCGCACCACCATGGGCGACTTGTTGATGTGAATGCTCTTGATGGGCAGACGCTGCACGCCCTCGGGCAGGTCGGCCTGGCGGGTGAACATGCGCAGGCGCAGTTGTTCGGCGTCAATATTGGCCAACTCGGAGGGGTCGGCATTCAAATCCCAGCAGATCACCTCGTTCTTGTTCGTGGGGTGCTGTGCCAGCGGCCACATCATGGCGATACAGCCACGTGCCGGAGGAATCATGCCGCTGACATGCAAAAACGGGCGGGCATCGGTTTGCACGGCGGGCAAACCCATTTCATGCAGCACCCGGTCTTTTTTGCGCAGGGCAAAGGCGAACTCAAACAGCTTGGGCTGTTTTTGCTTGATGAGTCTGGCCAGCGCAATCGTGGCGCGCACATCGCTCAGCGCATCGTGAGCCTGCGCATGCGCCAGGCCGTTGGCCCGGGCCAGGTCTTCCAGCTTGAAGCTGGGACTGCCGTCTTCCTTCTTGGGCCACTGTATGCCCTCCGGACGCAGGGCGTAGACCATGCGCACCACATCCAGCAAGTCCCATCGGCTGCAGTCGTTTTGCCATTCGCGGGCATAGGGATCGATCAAGTTGCGCCAGAACAAAAAGCGCGTCACCTCATCGTCAAAACGTATGGTGTTATAGCCCACGCCCACGGTGCCGGGCTGGCTGAATGCGGCCTCGATGCGCTTGGCAAACTCCACCTCGGGCACACCCTCTTCCATGCATTGCTGGGGCGTGATGCCGGTGATCAAACAGGCCTCTGGGCTGGGCAGGTAGTCAGGTGCCGGCTGGCAATACAGCATCAAGGGCTCACCGACCTCGTTGAGCTCCATATCGGTGCGAATCGCAGCAAACTGCGCCGGTCTGTCATAACGGGGATTGACACCGAAGGTCTCGTAGTCGTGCCAAAGAAAGGTAAAAGGTGCGGAATCGGCCATGGCGGGAGTATGCCCGCAACTGTGGAGCCCCCAGCCGACCCGCAGTGATGCGGTAGCTGCGCTGCGCTTGCGGAAAGCACCCTCACCCCTGCCCTCTCCCGCACGCGGGCGAGGGAGAAAAGCAAAGAGGGCAAGGTCAGGAGCGCAGCACTTGAAACTGGCGCTGCCCAAGCCAAGGCTGCCGCGCAAGGGCCGCCCCACCGCGCTGGCAGCGTCCCCCTGCCCGCGAGCGACAGCGATGCGAGAGCGGGGGGAAGGCGCCGAAGGCGACTCAGGGGGGTGTTCTACAACAACGGAGAACACAAGCGCGCCGCCGAATCAAACAAGCGCTGCCAGAAGGACTGCGGCCGGGCATAGCCCACGCGGCGTGCCGATTGCAGGTCTTCTTCGAATTGGGTCGCCAGCTTGGTGTTCAGGCGTTCGCCATAGGCCACCACGCAGACCTCGTAGTTCAGGCGAAAGCTGCGGTTGTCGAAATTGGCCGTGCCGATGATGCCCAGGTGGTCGTCCACCACCATGGTCTTGGAGTGCAGCATACTGGCCTGGTACTCAAAGACTTTGACGCCACAGTTGATCAGCTCATCAAAATAGGAGCGCGCAGCGGCCGTCACCAGGCGCGAATCGGACTTTTCTGGAACCAGCAGGCAGACATCCACCCCGCGCAGCGCGGCATTCGTCAGTGCCAGCATGCTGGGCTCGGTCGGCACAAAGTACGGCGTGGTGAGCCACACCCGCCTGGTGGCCACATGGATGGCCGACACATGCACCCGGTGTATGGCCTCCATATTGTTGTCCGGACCGGAGGTCATGACCTGCACCACCTGCTGGCCTTCGGGCAACTCGGGCAGCAAGGCGTCGTAATCCGTGGGTTCGGTCTTGCTGTCGTATTCCAGGGCATAGGCCCAGTCTTCCAGAAACACCGTCTGCAGCCAGTTGACCACCGGGCCCTCCAGGCGCACATGCACATCGTGGTAGGCATCGGGCTGGATACGCCGGTCTTCCTCGTCGGTGATGTTGACCCCGCCGGTATAGCCTATGCGGCCATCGATGACCACGATTTTGCGGTGGGTGCGAAAGTTGGTCACCGGCCGCAGCCGCCGCCCCAGCTTGGTGGGGTGAAAGAGCACAAACTCTGCGCCAGCTGCCTCCAGCGGCGCGTAATGCCGGCGCCCCAGGCGTTTGGAGCCCAGCGCATCCACCAGCAGCCGCACCTGGACACCGGCGCGTGCCTTTTCTGCCAGCAGGTGCAGCAAGGCCATGCCAGTCTGGTCAGGCTCGAAGATGTAGTACTCCAGGTGCACATGGTGCTGGGCCTCGCGCACTGCGGCCATGATGTCGTCAAAGGTGGCCGCACCGCCGACCAGCAGCTCCATATGCTCGGCCGTGCTGACCGGAAAATGGGTGCTGGCGGTGACCAGTTTGACCACCTGTTTGAGGCTGTCCGGCGCCTGTGGCACTTTCTCGCGCAGACGGGCCACGCTGCTGCGCATGCGCGATTTGCGCCGGCTGCGCAAACGCCGCAGCCGCTGGCGCTTCAGCCGCCTGGGCCCCAGGAAGTAGTACACGCCAATGCCCACCACCGGAATCACTGCCATGGACAGCAACCAGCTGAGCGTGGCCACCGGTGCGCGCCGCTGCAGCAAAATCCAGATACCCACCACCACCACATAGGCCGACCAGATGAGGGACAGGGCCAACATCAGGTTGCGGTGTGTCAGGTGTGAGGCAATCCAGTCCACAAAATCTCCTGTGAAGCGCAAGCGGGGCTCGGCGGCGAGTCCCAAGTATGTCGCATGTGCAGGCCTTGCAGCCCTTCTTGGCAGACATAAAAAAACCGGCAGCTTTGCTGCCGGTTTTGTAGCAGATTATGCAGTATCTGCCTACATAACAATGCTTTTTGCTGCCTGCACTATCGCGCACTGGCGCAATCGTGTGCTCGGTCGCTTGCTCAGTCGGCCGCGGCGGCCTCTTCCGGCTCGGCCGGCTCGGACTTGCTGCGGTCTTTCTTGGGCAATGCCTGGATGTCCAGCTTGACATCGCCCTTGCCCTCGTTGGCCTCGGCAATCCAGTCCACTTCCAGGCGGCCACCGTCGACCAGGCGGCCGAACAGCAACTCGTCCGCCAGCGAGCGGCGGATGGTGTCCTGGATCAGGCGCTGCATGGGGCGGGCGCCCATCAGCGGATCAAAGCCGGACTTGGCCAGGTGCTTGCGCAAGGTATCGGTGAAAGTCACTTCGACCTTCTTCTCGGCCAGTTGCTGCTCCAGCTGCAGCAGGAACTTGTCGACCACGCGCAATATGACCTGCTCGTCCAGCGCCTTGAAGCCCACGATGGCATCCAGACGGTTGCGGAACTCCGGCGTGAACAGGCGCTTGATGTCGCCCATTTCATCGCCAGCCTGGCGCGGGTTGGTAAAGCCTATGGAGGCCTTGTTCATGGTTTCCGCGCCCGCATTCGTGGTCATGATGAGGATCACGTTGCGGAAATCGGCCTTGCGTCCGTTGTTGTCGGTCAAAGTGCCGTGGTCCATGACCTGCAGCAGCACGTTGACGATGTCCGGATGCGCTTTTTCGATTTCATCGAGCAGCAGCACGGAGTGCGGCTTCTTGGTGATGGCTTCGGTCAGCAGACCACCCTGGTCATAGCCCACATAGCCGGGAGGCGCACCAATCAGGCGGCTGACCGCATGGCGCTCCATGTACTCCGACATGTCAAAACGGATCAGGTCCACACCCAGGATATAGGCCAGCTGCTTGGCGGCTTCGGTCTTGCCGACACCCGTGGGGCCGGAGAACAGGAAGGAGCCAATCGGCTTTTCCGGCTTGCCCAGGCCCGAGCGCGCCATCTTGACGGCCGAGGCCAGCACTTCCAGAGCCTTGTCCTGGCCAAACACCACGCTCTTGAGGTCACGCTCCAGCGTCTGCAGCTTGCTGCGGTCGTCGTTGGAGACATTGGCCGGCGGAATGCGGGCTATTTTGGCGACGATCTCTTCGATCTCCTGGCGGTTGATGGTCTTTTTGCGCTTGTTCGCCGCCAGAATGCGCTGGGCGGCGCCGGCCTCATCGATCACGTCGATGGCCTTGTCGGGCAGGTGGCGGTCGTTGATGTACTTGGCCGACAGCTCGGCCGCAGCCTGCAGTGCCGCCAGGGCGTACTTGACACCGTGGTGCTCTTCAAAGCGGCTCTTGAGGCCCTTCAGAATGTCCACGGTCTCGGCCACGGTAGGCTCGACCACGTCCACCTTCTGGAAGCGGCGCGACAGCGCCGCATCTTTTTCAAAGATGCCGCGGTACTCGGTGAAGGTGGTGGCGCCAATGCACTTGAGCTGGCCACTGGACAGCGCCGGCTTGAGCAGATTGGACGCATCCAGCGTGCCGCCCGAGGCCGCACCGGCGCCGATCAGCGTGTGGATTTCGTCGATGAACAAGATCGCATTGGGCTTGTCCTTCAGCGACTTGAGCACGCCCTTCAGGCGCTGCTCGAAATCACCACGGTACTTGGTGCCGGCCAGCAAGGCGCCCATGTCCAGCGAGTAGACATTGGCTTCCAGCAGCACTTCGGGCACCGTGCCCTCGGTGATGCGCCAGGCCAGGCCTTCGGCAATGGCCGTCTTGCCCACGCCGGCCTCACCCACCAGCAGCGGGTTGTTCTTGCGGCGACGGCACAGGATCTGGATGGTGCGCTCGACTTCATAGTCGCGCCCGATCAAAGGATCGATCTTGCCGTCCTTGGCCGCCTGGTTCAAATTGAGGGTGTACTGCTCCAGCGGCGAGGCTTTCTCATTGCGCTCGCTGCCCATGTTTTCTTCGCCATCCATGGGGGCATCGGACTTGGCGGGCTCAGGCGGCTCGCTTTTCTTGATGCCATGGGCAATGAAATTCACCACATCCAGACGCGTGACGCCCTGCTGGTGCAGGTAGTACACGGCATGCGAGTCTTTCTCGCCAAAGATGGCCACCAGCACGTTGGCACCGGTCACCTCTTTCTTGCCATTGCCCGTGGACTGCACATGCATGATGGCGCGCTGAATCACCCGCTGGAAACCCAGCGTGGGTTGTGTATCCACCTCGTCGCTGCCGGCGACCTGTGGGGTGTTGTCCTTGATGAAGTTGCTGAGCGAGGCACGCAGATCATCGATGCTGGCGGAGCAGGCGCGCAACACTTCGGCCGCGCTGGGGTTGTCCAGCAGGGCCAGCAGCAGGTGCTCGACCGTGATGAACTCGTGGCGCTGCTGCCGCGCCTCGACGAATGCCATGTGCAAGCTGACTTCCAGTTCCTGGGCAATCATGTAGTGGCTCCTTTGCGCTTGCCAGTTTGAAGAGAATCTACTCTGAAATCGGGACGTTCTGCGTTTATTCAATAGGTTCGCTGACAGCCTGCAGGGGATGACCTGCCTTGTTGGCTGCCTGCAGCACCTGCTCCACCTTGGTGGCAGCGATGTCGCGGGAGTACACCCCGCAAATACCACGGCCATCCAGGTGGATTTTGAGCATGATCTGGGTGGCCGCTTCGCGGTCTTTGCCAAAAAACTCCTGCAGCACCAGGATGACGAACTCCATGGGCGTGAAATCGTCGTTGAGCATCACCACCTGGTACATGGGGGGCGGCCCCACGCGCAGCGTGCGGCGCTCCAGCACGACCGAGCCACTGCCATCCTCCCCCGGAAGCTGGGGCTTGATGGAAGGCTGAAGAGGAACTTGTTCGGTTGCCATGAAAATCATTCTAGCGATGGCCTGAGGCGCTTTTGCGTTGCGCACGCTCAGGATAAACAGAGTGAGGGTGTTTTCGCTGTATGCAAGGCTTTTGCACACCTGCAAAAGATGTGACAAAGCCCGGCACCAGCGTAGCAAAGAGTGTGAATGCGGCGTTTATTCGTACATCACCTGGCTGCGACCGCTGCCGGCCTCGGCACACCAGGCGGCCAGGGCCGCATCGCTGGGGAAAAAGCGGCTGCTGTCACCCAGCTGCAACTCCACCAAGGCCGCGCCCAGTTCGCTCTCGCAGCGCACGCCCAGGCGCACCTTGAGGCCGTGTAGCACATCGCCATGCTCGCTGATCTCGCGCTTGGCGGGAAACTCCCGCAGCATGCGTGGCACATCGGGCATCTTGTCGGTGGTGCTGACCTGCAGATAGCGGCCAAAACGGCAGCGTGCATCAGCCAGGCTCCACAGGCTTTGTACCTTGGCGCGCAGGCCACCGCTGAAGCGGTCCACCTGCAGCTTGGCGTTGAAGACCACGAATTCATCGTCCTTGAGCGTATCGCGGTGGGCATTGAGCAAGGCCTCGTCCACCGAGGCTTCGATCACCGTGGATTTGTCGTCGATCTTGAACAGACACAGCTTGCCACGCTGGCCGTTGATGACGCGCAGATCGCTGACGATGCCAGCCAGCACCTGGGACTCGCGGCTGTCTCGCAACTCGGCCAGAGGCGTGCGCACAAAGCGGCGCACCTCGGCCTCCACCTCGTCGAACAAATGGCCGGACAGGTAAAAGCCCACGGCGGTTTTTTCCTGCGTCAACCGTTCCTTGATGCCCCAGGGCAGCACCTCGGTCAATGGTGGCTCCTGGGTGCTGGAGCCCACGGCGTCGTCGCCCATCATGTCGAACAAACCGCCCTGGTTGGCATTCGCCAAGGTGGCATTGGCGAACTCGAAGGCGGTATCGATGGAGGCAGACAGGGCCGCGCGGTCCAGGTGGATGGCGTCAAAAGCACCTGCCTTGATCAAGGCATCCAGCGTGCGCTTGTTCAGGCGTGAGCGGTCCACACGCACGCAGAAATCAAACAGGCTGGTGAATGGCCCTTTGACATGGGCATTAGGGCCTACGCCCTGGCCTTCACGGGCGGCGATGATGGCCTCGATGGCCTGCTGGCCCGTACCCTTGATGGCGCCCAGACCGTAGCGCACCACCTTGTCCGTCACGGGTTCAAAGCGGTAGACGCCGCGGTTCACATCCGGTGGCTCGAACGTCAGCCCCATCTTCAGCGCATCTTCATAAAGCACCTTGAGCTTGTCGGTGTCGTCCATTTCCACGGTCATATTGCCGCAGAAGAACTCCGCCGTGTAGTGCACCTTGAGCCAGCCCGTGTGGTAGGCCAGCAAAGAGTAGGCAGCGGCGTGCGACTTGTTGAAGCCGTAGCCGGCGAACTTCTCCATCAGGTCGAAGACTTCGTCGGCCTTGTCCTGGTTGATGCCTTTTTTGGCCGCACCTTCCCGGAAGAGATTGCGGTGCATGGCCATCTCTTCGACTTTTTTCTTGCCCATGGCCCGGCGCAGCAAGTCGGCGCCGCCGAGCGAGTAGCCCCCCAGCACCTGGGCCGTCTGCATCACCTGCTCCTGGTAGACCATGATGCCGTAGGTCTCGGCCAGCACCTGCTCCACCAGAGGGTGGGGGTATTCGATGTCCTCGCGCCCGTGCTTGCGCGCCACAAAGGAGGGGATCAGGTCCATGGGGCCCGGACGGTACAAGGCGTTCAGGGCGATCAGGTCTTCCAGCCGCGAGGGCTTGGCGTCCCGCAACATGCCTTGCATGCCGCGCGATTCAAACTGGAAGACGGCTTCGGTCTTGCCTTCCTGGAACAGCTTGTAGGTGGGGTAGTCGTCGAGCGGAATCTCTTCGAACTTGAAGTTCTCCTGGCCCTTGTGGCGCTTCATGATGAATTCGCGCGCAATTTCCAGAATAGTCAGCGTGGCCAGGCCCAAGAAGTCGAACTTCACCAGGCCGATCTGCTCCACGTCGTCCTTGTCGTACATGGCCACGGCCGAGTCGCTGCCAGGCTGCTGGTAGAGCGGACAAAAGTCGGTCAGCTTGCCGGGCGCAATCACCACACCACCGGCGTGCATGCCGATGTTGCGGCACATGCCTTCGAGCTTTTGCGCCATCTCGATCAGCATCTTCACGTCTTCTTCTTTGTCCAGCCGCTCGGCCAGGACCGGCTCGTCCACCGCATAGGTGTACTTGTCGTTTTCCTTGCGCGGATTGGGTGGGTATTTCAGCGTGACATGCAGACCCGGTTTGTTGGGCACCAGCTTGGAGATGCCATCGCAGAAGTTGTAGCTCAGATCCAGCACTCGGCCCACGTCGCGGATGGCCGCACGTGCGGCCATGGTGCCGAAGGTGGCGATCTGGCTGACGGCATTGCGGCCGTAACGATCCTTCACGTAATCGATCACCCGGTCACGGTTGGCCTGGCAGAAGTCCACGTCGAAGTCAGGCATGGAAACGCGTTCCGGGTTCAGAAAACGTTCGAACAGCAGGTTGTAGTGGATGGGGTCCAGATCGGTGATCTTCAGCACATAGGCCACCAGCGAGCCGGCACCCGAGCCCCGGCCCGGCCCCACCGGGCAGCCATTGTTTTTGGCCCAGTTGATGAAGTCCGCCACGATCAGAAAGTAGCCGGGGAAATCCATCTTCAAGATGATGCCCAGCTCAAACTCCAACCGTTCCTGGTACTGGGGACGCACCGCATCGCGCTTGGCCTCGTTGGGGAATAACAGCCTCAGGCGATCTTCCAGCCCGTCATAGGAGGACTTGCGGAAATACTCGGCCGCAGGCGAGCCGTCGGGCGTGGGGAAATCGGGCAGAAAATTCTTGCCCAGCAGCAGGGTCACGCTGCAGCGGCGGGCAATCTCCACCGCGTTTTCCAGCGCCGTGGGCACGTCGGCAAACAGGGCCTGCATCTCGGCACTGCTCTTGAGGTATTGCTCTCGGGTAAAACGCTTGATGCGCTTGGTATTGCCCAGCACCTCGCCTTCGGCAATACAGACCCGCGCTTCATGGGACTCAAAATCGTCCGGCTTGAAGAACTGCACCGGGTGGGTGGCCACCACCGGCAGATTCAGCCGCCCGGCCATCTCCACGGTCTGCGCCACCAGGCTTTCGTCCTCCGGCCGACCTGCGCGCTGCAGCTCCAGATAGAAACGGTGGGGGAACATGGCCGCCATACGCAGCGCCTCGCGCGCCGCACCCTCGCTGTCGCCACGCGCAAAAGCCTGGCCTACGGGGCCTGCATTGGCGCCAGAGAGCAAGATCAAGCCCTCGCCCAGCTCCTGCAGCCATTCCCATTTGCTCTGTGCCTGGGCCTGGCCCCGGGGCACATTGCCCGTCCAGCCGCGGGCCAGGATTTCCGAGAGGTTGTGATAGCCCTGCTTGCTTTGCACCAGTACCAGCACCCGAGGACCGGGCGCCCCGCCCTCGCCTTCCATGATCAGCTCCGCACCGAGCACGGGTTTGACGCCCTTGCTGCGGCCCGACTTGTAGAACTTCAGCCCCCCGAACATATTGTTGAGATCGGTAATGGCCATGGCGGGCTGCCCGTCGGCGGCAGCGGCCTTCAGGACATCGTCGATACGGCAGGTCCCGTCAACGACGGAGAACTCGGTGTGCAGGCGCAGGTGAACAAACATGGTCGCCATTGTAGAAAGGCGCGGAGCACTCCCAAGCGATCTCAGCCCCATAACCTGCTGCCCGGAACATCAAGGCCTTCCTGGCCTGCCGCTACAATGCCCTCCACGCTGTGGCGGCGCATGGCTTGTCGCTATGCTGCTTTGCCACCCACTCCCTACCCACTTCTTCTGTCCGAATGCTGTCCTCACTGCCCCGACATTGCCTGCCCTTGACTGCTGCCGTGCTGGTGGCCAGCCTGCTGGCCGGATGCAACACGACCAAGGAAGACCCCACGGCCAAGTGGACGCCTGACCGCATTTACACCGAGGCCAAGGACGAACTCAACGGCGGCGGCTACGACAAGGCCGTGCCCCTGTTTGAAAAGCTGGAAGGCCGCGCCGCTGGCACGCCGCTGGCGCAACAGGCGCAAATCGACAAGGCCTATGCCCAGTACAAGGCTGGCGACAAGGCCCAGGCCATTGCCACGCTGGACCGCTTCATGAAGCTGCACCCCGCCAGCCCAGCCATGGATTACGCCCTCTACCTCAAGGGCCTGGTCAACTTCAATGAAAACCTGGGCCTGTTCTCCTGGGTGTCACGCCAGGACCTGTCCGAGCGTGACCAAAAAGCCGCCAAGGATTCCTTCGAGTCCTTCAACGAGTTGGCCAAACGCTTTCCCGAGTCGCGCTACGCAGCCGATTCGCTCCAGCGCATGACCTACATCGTCAACTCGCTGGCCCAGTACGAGGTGCATGTGGCCCGCTACTACTATTCGCGTGGTGCCTATGTGGCGGCCATCGGCCGTGCCCAGACCGCGATCACCGAGTACGAAGGTGTCCCCGCCATCAAGGAGGCGTTGGACATTCTGGTCAAGTCTTATGACAAGCTGGGCATGACCCAGCTGCGCGACGATGCCCAGCGTGTGCTGGATGCCAACTACGCCGCGGAAGGCACGGCGCAGCGCCGTACCAGCAACCCTTGGTGGAAATTCTGGTAATTCCCGCGTCAGAGCCCTTGCTACCCCATCGCCCGGGGTGCGGGGCTCTACATCCTGGCTGCCGAATGCAAGCAGCCAGCGCGGAATATCTCCAATATTTTGTTTGATTATTTCTTAATCAGAATTTCATTTTGATGACGGCTCAACATGAGTTGCTGCCAGCCTTGTACTTGTGCAATACCTGATGGGGTCACGGGGTTGCCACCAATCTGTATCACCTGGCATCCCGCAGCCAGCGCGCTTTGAATGCCTGCGGCGGCATCTTCAAACACCACGCAATCGGACGGGCTCAGGCCTAGTCTATAAGCTGCGGCCAAATAAGGCTCGGGCGCAGGCTTGCCCTGTCGCACATCATCAGACCCTACAAGCATTCGAGGTTCAGGCAAACCACTTTGCTGTATGCGCCGCAAAGCGACCTTGCGACAGGCCGAGGTCACCACCGCCCAGGGTATATCCCCCAGGCTTTGCAAAAAATCAGCAGCGCCAGAGAGGGCCGGCGGCGCATGGGATGCCAGCTCCATTGCCTCCAGCGCACGGCACTCCTCAAGTACATTGAGCTGTGGCGCAACTTGCGCAATCACGTCTTGAGAGCGCACTCCGTGGCAAATTGCCAGAACCGACTGGAGAGAAATGCCATGCTGGCGGCACCATTGCCCCCATATTTTCTCGACCTCTGTGGTGGATTCCACCAAGGTACCATCCATATCGAAAAGCAAGGCTTTGAATTTGATGGATTGCATATTCAGTTCATCCATGAAAATTAAAAATTATTTAAACAAATAAAAACAAAATATATTTAATGAAAATTATTCTCTCAAAAAATATTCCAGCGCGATTGGGAATTACATAATTTTTCGTATTTTTATTGAATGAATTCAGAAATATTTTGGAATTGCCAAAAAATATTTTCTGACAGGAGTCCACGCCCCACTCCATGGCGTGGATCCGCAAACGCCGCTTCTCACACAAGGTCTGCACAACGAGACAGGCGGTGGGGTTTAGGTTTCTCCATCCGCCGCATCGGCACGGCGCTCCGCACCACGGACTGCTTGCGCGGGTCGCGACGGGTGCAGCAAAGCCTGCAGCGCTGCCTGCCAATCGGCCTCTTTTTCCAGCCAGCGCATGGGCGGCATGGCCTGCAGCAGGCTGTGGCCATAGCCCATGGTGCGCAAGCGCGTGTCGGCCACCACCACGATGCCGCGGTCCGACTCGGTGCGAATCAACCGGCCCACACCTTGCTTGAGGGCCAGCGCAGCCTCGGGCAGCACATAGTCGGCAAAAGGGTTGCGTCCCAGGCACTCCAGTTGGCGCGAACGGGCTTCTACCAGCGGATCGTCCGGCGGCGGAAAAGGCAGCTTGTCTATCACCACCAGCTGCAGCGCATCGCCCGGAATGTCCACACCTTCCCAAAAGGTGTTGGAGGCCACCAGCACACAGCCACGTCCACCCACGGTACCGGCCCGAAAGCGCTGCATCAGCGCATGCTTGGAGCCCTGGCCTTGCACCAGCACATCCAGGGGCTCCAGCAAACCAAAGCGCTGGCGTAGCAGCTGACCTATGGGCTCCAGCGCCCGCAGCGTGGTGGTCAGCACCAGGGTGCGCCCGCCCAGAACGGCAGCCCCCTCGCCGGCCAGCTGCGCCACTGCTGCGCTGTGGCCGGGCTCGCTGGGCAGAGGGAAACGTTCGGGCACATACAGCGCAGCCTGGCTGGCATAGTCAAAAGGACTGTCCACCCGCAGCACCTGGGCGCCTTGCAGGCCGCAGGGCTCGGTAAACCAGCGCAGATCGGCCCCCAACCCCAGCGTGGCCGAGGTGAAGATCCAGGCGGCATGGGCATGCTGCTGGGCCGCAGCATGCACCGCAGACACAGAAGCACTTGGCAGCTGTACATCCGCCTGGGACATTGGCGTGTCGGTGGCAGCGGTCTCCACGGGCAGGGCCCAGGCACCTCCAGGCTCCATATCGGCAGCGTGAAAGGCCTTGATGCCCAAGGCGGGGTGACCGGCCATCAACTGCTCGCGCACCAGCTTGGCAATCTGCAGCGGCGACTCGGTCAGCCGCAGGTGCTGGCGACCCAGCTCCAGCCAGCGCACGGCATCATCCGGCACAGCCCGCACAAAATGTGCCAACCGTTGCAGCAAGCTCTCTCCACGCGTGTGCAGCTGGCCCAGCGCAGGCGCCATCTCCAACACCCCGCTCAAGGCCTGGACCACGGCACGCAGCGCCCGGCCCACATGCACCACGGCAGCGCGCCAGGTGGCCGCATCCAATGTTTCCGGCGCCAGGCCTTGCCAGCGCAAGCGTGCCTGCGTGCTCGACCCGGTGCCCACCAGCAAACGCCAGTCGCGCACGGCCTGCTGCAGGCGCGCCGCCAGCACCAGCCAATCGGCCATGCCCCGTGCATGCTGGCTGGCGTCCTGCATCACATCACGGGCATAGGCCAGCAGCTGGTTGCTGCTGAGCACCAGGCCGGCAAACTGAATACCGGTTTCATTGAGCTGGTGGGCCTCATCGATCACCACCACGCCGGCCTGGGGGAGCAACTGGGTCATGCCGGTTTCCCGCAGCTCCAGATCGGCAAAGAACAGATGGTGGTTGACCACGGTCACATCGGCGTCCAGGGCCTGCTGGCGTGCATGGTTGACATGGCAGGCCTGCCAGTGGGCGCATTCACGGCCCACGCAGTTGTCACGCGTGGAGGTGACCAGGGGCATGACCTGGGAGTCCTCGGCCACATCCGGGAGCTCGGCCATATCGCCCGTGCGGGTGGTGCGGGCCCAGTCTTCGACCCTGGCCACGGCGCGCAGCACCTGGGCGTCCAGCGGTTCACGCCCCAGGCGCACCTGCAGCAAGCGCTGCAGACACAGATAGCTGCTGCGCCCTTTGAGGCGCGCCATGCGCAGCGGCAAGCCCAGGCTGCGCACCAGGTGGGGCAGATCGCGGCTGAACAGTTGGTCCTGCAAAGCCTTGGTGGCCGTGGATACCAACACGCGCTGGCCGCTGAGCAGGGCCGGCACCAGATAGGAATAGGTTTTGCCCACACCGGTGCCCGCCTCTACCACCAGCACACCGCGCTCGCAAATGGTCTGGGCCACGGCCTCGGCCATGGCCGTCTGCCCCGCACGGGGACGGTATTGCGGCTCGGCCTGCGACAAAGCGCCACCTGTCGCAAACACGGCGCGCACGGCATCAAGCAAGGAAGATGTCATGCACAGCCACCGTTATTGGACATCCAAACCATTGTTCAAGTAGTGCAGATAAGCAGGTGATGCTCCTCTGTGTGGCGACGCCAGCCTTCAGGGCTGCTGATCCGGCACGGGCAAGGGTGCGCCCTTGCGTCCGGCCACTGCCTCGTCCCGTCGCTCGCGGCGCTTGGCGCTGTCTGCTGCGCGTTCGGCAGCCTGGCGCTGGGCCTCGGCACGGCGTTCGACCTCAGACTGGCTGCGTTCGGCAGCCTGGCGCTGCTTGCTGTCTACGCGCTCACGCTGCTGCTGGGCACGTTGCTGCGCCTGGGCATCATTCAAGGCCCGGTCCCGCACCACATCGTCGGAGGTACGCTTGGCGGGTTGCTGTGGTTCGCTCAGCGACTGGCGCGATGCGCCTTGCATGGGCTGCGGCTTGCGTGGCTCGTTGAGCTTTTGCTCGATGCTGTGCAGCCGCTCTGCCGACTTCTCGCGTCGCTCGGCGTCATTGAGCTGCAGCTCGCGCTCGCGCAACCCACTTTCAGCAGCGCGTGCCTGCTCGCGTGCCTCGGCCAGGCAACTCTCCACCGCGAATTTGCGATAGCAAGCCTGCTCTTTCTTGTGCAGCTCGGCGGCCTGCGCCTGGCGCTTTGACTCCAGGCTGCGGCGCTCCACATCACGCTGTGCCTGGCGCTCTTGCAGCACGGCGGCACGGGCCTGGGGTTCTTCGGGCAGCGGCCCTGCAGCGGGCTGGGCCTGGGCGCCCACGATGCCCAGAGCCAGGCAGGCCGCAAGCAAGGAAGAAAAGGCAAAAGATGCGCGTTGGGGCATAGGTGTTCAGGTCAGGGAGGTATCCACCTCTCGCCGCTCCAGCGAGAGGAATTCCTGCGACTGCATTTCATTCAGCCGCGAGACGGTGCGCGGAAACTCATGGGCCAACGGCCCTTCGGTGTAGAGCTGCTCGGGTGGCACGGCGGCCGACATGATGAGCTTGACGCGGCGGTCATACAGCACGTCTACCAGCCAGGTGAAGCGCCGCGCAGGCGAGGCCATGTTCACCGGCATAAAGGGTACATTGGACAGCAACACCGTATGGAATTGGGTGGCGATTTCCAGATAATCGTTTTGCGAGCGCGGGCCGCCGCACAGCTCGCGAAAATCAAACCACACCACGCCACCTGCGCGGCGCAGGGCCCGGATTTCGCGCGCCTCGATGTGCAGCACCGGATTTTCGTCCTTGGCTTCCGCCAGGCGCTCGAAGGCCTCGGTCATGGCCGCGTCGGCCGCCTCCCCCAATGGGCAGTGGTAGAGCTGCACCATCTCCAGCGTGCGGCGGCGGTAGTCAGTGCCGTTGTCCACATTGACCACGTCCATGCGTTCATTGAGCAGGTCAATTGCCGGCTGAATGCGGTCACGGTGCAGGCCGCCGGGGTAGAGGTCGTCGGGCTTGAAATTGGAGGTGGTGACAAAGCCCACACCGTTATCGAACAGTGCCACCAGCAGGCGGTGGAGGATCATGGCATCGGTGATGTCGGCCACGTGGAATTCATCAAAGCAGATCAGCTTGTAGCGCTTGGCGATTTTCGCGCCCAGCGCATCCAGCGGATTTTGCGTGCCCTGCAGCTGGTGCAGCTCACGGTGCACCTCGCGCATGAATTCGTGAAAGTGCAAACGCACCTTGCGCTTGATGGGAACGGCATTGAAAAAGCAGTCCATCAAAAAGCTTTTGCCGCGCCCCACGCCGCCATACATATAGACGCCACGCGGAATCTCGGGCTTGGAGAAGATTTTCTTGATGGCGTTGGAACGCCGTGATTTGTAGACGGCCCAGTCGTCCGCACAACGTTGCAGGGCATCTACCGCGCGCAGCTGGGCGGGATCGGCCGTAAAGCCCTTGGTGGCCAGCTCGGCCTCGTACGCTTGTCTCACATTCACCATCGATCTCCAACACGGGTCCAGGGCTCAGGCATGCTGCGGCGTTCGGGCATGTCGCTGGAGAAAAAAGCGAAGATGACCGGACGCAAAGCGCCATGGATGCACGGCGTCAAAGCGGTAAGTGCAGGAAGTTTCCACCAAGGCTGTAGCTCGCATGCCGAGCCTGCGACAAGCGTACATTCTAGCCGCCCGGGGCAAAGGCTTCGCGCTGCGCCGCCCTGCCTGTTGCGACGCAGGCTGGCCGCCAGGACGAGCTGCCGCAGCACTGCCCTGCCTTTCACATCCGGTGCAAGTTCCCGCCCCCGTCCACCCGCTCTTCTCCGCACTGCCTGTGTCTTGCCCCGACATGGAGGCAGTCTCTATGCCGCCCATGCCATATATAAAACAATAGCGGCCTGCGCCCTATGACCGGGCGCAGGCCGCTGTTTTGGCTCAAACCGTTAACGGGCTGATCAGAAGTTCAGCGTGCGCTTGTCCACGGCCAGTGCGGCTTCCTTGGTGGATTCCGACAGCGAGGGGTGGGCGTGGCAGATGCGGGCGATGTCTTCGCTCGAAGCCTTGAACTCCATGGCCACCACGGCTTCGGAGATCAGCTCGGACACCATGGGGCCCACCATGTGCACGCCTAGGATTTCGTCGGTCTCGGCGTCGGCCAGGAACTTGACCATGCCAGTGGTGTCGCCCAGTGCGCGCGCCCGGCCGTTGGCCAGGAAGGGGAAAGTGCCGGCCTTGTACTTCACGCCGTCGGCCTTCAGTTGCTGCTCGGTGCGGCCCACCCATGCCACTTCGGGGCTGGTGTAGATCACCGAAGGCAGGGTGGCAAAGTTCACATGGCCGTGCTGGCCGGCAATGCGCTCGGCCACGGCCACGGCCTCTTCCTCGGCCTTGTGGGCCAGCATGGGGCCACGCACCACGTCACCCACGGCCCAGACGCCGGGCAGATTGGTCTTGCAATTGTCGTCCACCACGATGCAGCCACGCTCGTCCAGGGCCAGGCCCACGGCTTCGGCGTTCAGGCCGATGGTGTTGGCGGTGCGGCCGATGGAGACGATGAGCTTGTCCACTTCCAGCTGCTGGGCTTCGCCCTTGGCATTGGTGTAGGGCACGGTCACGCCCTTTTTGCCCACCTTGACTTCGCCGACCTTCACGCCCAGCTCGATCTTCAGACCTTGCTTGTCGAAAGCCTTCTTGGCTTCCTTGGCGATCTGCTCGTCCACGGCAGGCAGGAAGGTGGACATGCCTTCCAGCACGACCACTTCCGTGCCCAGGCGGCGCCAGACCGAGCCCATTTCCAGGCCGATCACGCCGGAGCCGATCAGGCCCAGCTTCTTGGGCGCCTTGTCCATGCTCAGCGCGCCATCGTTGGACAGCACAAACTCTTCGTCAAAAGGCAGGCCAGGCAATGCGCGGGCATTGGAGCCGGTGGCCACCACGATCTGCTGACCGATGATGGTTTCTTCTTCCTTGCCAGCGACCTTGATCTCGTAGCCACCTTCCACGGTGCGCACAAAAGAGCCGCGGCCGTGGAAGAACGTGACCTTGTTCTTCTTGAACAGGTAGAGGATGCCGTCGTTGTTCTGCTTCACGATCGCTTCCTTGCGGGCGATCATCTTGGCTGCGTCCATTTCCACCTTGCCGGTGGAGATGCCGTGGTCGGCAAAGTGCAGCTTGGCATGTTCGAAATGCTCGGAAGACTGCAGCAGTGCCTTGGAGGGAATGCAGCCCACGTTGGTGCAGGTGCCGCCCGGAGCGGCGCCGCCGGCGGCGTTCTTCCACTCGTCGATACAGGCCACGGTCTTGCCCAGCTGGGCTGCGCGGATGGCGGCGATATAGCCACCAGGGCCGGCGCCGATCACGATAACGTCAAATTGCTTGCTCATGATTTGAATCTCTTCTCTATGTTGCTGGAAAAAACCCACCATCAGGCCATGTCAAGCCAACGGTGGGTTTTCACTGCTAGATGTTCAAGTGTTGCCTTGCCCTGTGCACACGCGTGGACCAGGCCAGTGGCCATCGCGCAAGGGCCGCCCCGCAGCGCTGATGGCGTCCCCCTTCCCGAATTGCAAGGCAATTCGAGAGAAGGGGGAAGGCGCACAGCGCCTCAGGGGGTTGCTCACAGATCAAACAGCAGGCGCGAAGGATCTTCCAGCGCGTCCTTCATGGCCACCAGGCCCAGCACTGCTTCGCGGCCGTCGATGATGCGGTGGTCATAGGACATGGCCAGATAGTTCATCGGGCGCACCACAACCTGACCGTTTTCGACCACAGCACGGTCCTTGGTGGCGTGCACGCCCAGGATGGCCGACTGGGGCGGGTTGATGATGGGGGTGGACATCATCGAGCCGAAGGTGCCGCCATTGGAGATGGAGAAGGTGCCACCGGTCATGTCTTCAATGCCCAGCTTGCCCTCGGCAGCCTTCTTGCCGAATTCGGCAATCTTCTTTTCGATGTCGGCAAAGCTCATCTGGTCGGCGTTGCGCAGAATTGGCACCACCAGGCCACGGGGCGAGCCCACGGCAATACCGATGTCGAAATAGCCGTGGTAGATGATGTCGTTGCCATCGACCGAAGCGTTCAGCACCGGGTACTTCTTCAGGGCATGCACGGCCGCCTTGACGAAGAAGGACATAAAGCCCAGCTTCACGCCATGTTCCTTGGTGAAGGCGTCCTGGAACTTCTTGCGCAGGTCCATCACGGGAGCCATGTTCACTTCGTTGAACGTGGTCAGGATGGCGTTGGTCGATTGCGACTGCAGCAGACGCTCGGCCACGCGAGCACGCAGACGGCTCATCGGCACGCGCTGCTCGGGACGGCCCGACAGGTCTTCCTTGGCAGCAGGTGCGGCCACCTGGGGCAGCGCAGTCTTGGGAGCACCGGTGGGGATGGTGGCGCCGGCCTTGATGGCGGACAGTGCATCACCCTTGGTCACGCGGCCGTCCTTGCCGGTGCCAGTCACGTTGGCAGCAGACAGATTGTTCTCGGCCAGGATCTTGGCGGCAGCAGGCATGGCCACATCGCTCTTGGCGCTGGAGGCGGGTGCAGCGGCGGCAACCGGGGCAGCGGCAGGAGCTGCTGCGGCAGGTGCAGCAGCGGGCGCTGCAGCGGCGCCGGCGACGCCTTCGGTGTCGATCTTGGCGATCAGCTGCTCAGCAGTCACGGTAGCGCCATCGCCTTGCACGATGTCGGACAGCACGCCAGCGGCGGGGGCCGGCACTTCCAGCACCACCTTGTCGGTTTCGATTTCGATCAGGATTTCGTCCACGGCCACAGCTTCACCGACCTTTTTCTTCCAGGTCAGCATGGTGGCTTCCGCGATGGATTCGGACAGCTGGGGGACTTTGACTTCAACGATAGCCATTTTGAATTCTTTCCAAATGTGTTTTGTGCTCCCCTGCCCGCAGGCAGGGGATATCGCCTATTACTTGGTCAGGACAAAGCCCTTGAGCTTGCCGAATGCGCCTTCGACCAGAGCCTTTTGCTGCTCTTGGTGCAGGTGCGAGTAACCCACAGCGGGCGATGCCGAGGCAGCGCGGCCGGAGTAGCCCAGCTTCTGACCATCGAGCATGTTCTCATGGATGTTGTGCTGGATGAAGAACCAGGCGCCCTGGTTCTGCGGCTCGTCCTGGCACCACACGATGTCGGTCGCATGGGGGTACTTCTTGAGCTCGGCGCCAAAGGCCTTGTGCGGGAAGGGATAGAGCTGCTCGACGCGGATGATGGCCACGTCGTTGGCTTCCTTCTCGGCGCGCTTTTTCACCAGGTCGTAGTACACCTTGCCCGAGCAGGCGATGACGCGCTTGACCTTGGCGGCGTTCTTCACGACGTCGGCGTCTTGCTCACCGATCACGGTCTGGAATGCACCCTTGGTGAATTCGGACAGCGGCGATGTGGCGTCCTTGTTACGCAGCAGCGACTTGGGCGTCATGATGACCAGCGGCTTGCGCAGCTTGCGCACCATCTGACGACGCAGCACGTGGAAGATCTGGCTGGCCGTGGTGGGCTGCACGATCTGCATATTGGTGTCGGCCGCCAGCTGCATGAAGCGCTCCAGGCGGGCCGAGCTGTGCTCGGGGCCCTGGCCTTCGTAGCCGTGGGGCAGCATCAACGTCAGGCCATTCACACGGCCCCACTTCACTTCACCCGAGGCGATGAACTGGTCGATCACGACCTGGGCACCGTTGGCGAAGTCGCCGAACTGGGCTTCCCAGATCACCAGGGTGTTGGGGTCGTTGGAGGCATAGCCGTATTCAAAGCCCAGCACTGCCTCTTCGGACAGGATGGAGTCGATGACCACGAACGGAGCCTGGTTCTCGGCCACGTTCTGCAGCGGGATGTAGGTGCCTTCGCTCCACTTTTCACGCTTTTGGTCATGGATGACCGAGTGACGGTGGGTGAAGGTGCCACGGCCGCAGTCTTCGCCAGACAGGCGCACGGGATAGCCCGATGCCACCAGCGAGGCAAACGCCATGTGCTCGCCCATGCCCCAGTCCACATTGATCTCACCACGGCCCATGGCAGCGCGGTCGTCATAGACCTTCTTCACCAGAGCGTGGGGGTTGACCGTAGCAGGCAGGGTCGTGATCTTCTCGGCCAGACGCTTCCATTCAGTCAGCGGGATGGCGGTGTCACCGGCATCGGTCCACTTCTGGTCCAGGAAGGGACTCCAGTCCACAGCGTACTGGCTCTTGAAGTTGGTCAGCACCACTTCCTGGGTGTGACGGCCTTCGTCCATGGCGGCGCGGTAGGCCTTAGCCATGTCGTCGCCCAGGGACTCGCCCAGACCTTGGGCAGCCAGCTTGTCGGCGTACAGCTTGCGCGTGCCGGGGTGGGCCGCAATCTTCTTGTACATCAGCGGCTGGGTCAGAGCGGGAGTGTCCTGCTCGTTGTGGCCCAGCTTGCGGAAGCACACCACGTCCACCACCACGTCTTGCTGGAACTCCATGCGGTAGTCCAGGGCCAGCTGCATGCACAGCGCCACGGCTTCGGGATCGTCGCCGTTGACGTGCAGCACGGGGGATTCGACCATCTTCACGATGTCCGTGCAGTAGGTGGTGGAGCCCTTGTCGCGGGGGTCAGAGGTGGTGAAACCGATCTGGTTGTTGATGATGATGTGCACCGTGCCGCCCGTGGTGTAGCCACGGGTTTGCATCAGCGCCAGGGTTTCCTGGTTCACACCTTGGCCGGCGAAAGCGGCGTCACCGTGCACCAGCACGGGCAGCACTTGCTTGCCGTGGGGGTCTGCGCGGCGGTCCATGCGCGAGCGCACCGAGCCTTCCACCACGGGGTTGACGATTTCCAGGTGCGAGGGGTTGAAGGCCAGCGACAGGTGCACAGGGCCGCCGGCCGTGGACACGTCGGAGCTGAAGCCCTGGTGGTACTTCACGTCACCAGCAGGCAGGTCTTCGGGAGCGGTGTGGTCGAACTCGGCGAACAAGTCCTTGGGCATCTTGCCCAGGGTGTTGACCAGCACGTTCAGACGACCACGGTGGGCCATGCCGATCACAACTTCCTGCACACCCTTTTGGCCGGCTGCGTTGATCAGCTCGTCCATGGCCACGATGAAGGACTCACCACCCTCCAGGGAGAAGCGCTTTTGGCCCACGTACTTGGTGTGCAGATAGCGCTCCAGGCCTTCAGCGGCCGTCAGGCGATCGAGAATGCGTTTTTTCTTGTTGGCATCGAAGGCAGGCTTGGAACGAATGGTTTCCAGCTTTTGCTGCCACCAGCGCTTTTGCACCTGGTCGGTGGCGTACATGTACTCCACGCCGATGGTGCCGCAATAGGTTTCGCGCAGTGCGTTCAGCAGATCGCGCAAGGACATGGTTTCCTTGCCGAAGAAGGTATTGCCGACGTTGAAGACGGTTTCCTGGTCTGCATCGGTGAAGCCGTAGAAAGCAGGCTCCAGCTCGGGAATGTCGGGGCGCTCAGTGCGCTTGAGGGGGTCCAGATCGGCCCAGCTTTGGCCCACATTGCGGTAGGCGGCAATCAGCTGCTGCACTGCGGTGCGCTTGCGGCCCAATTCCGAATCGGCACCGGAGGCCTGCACCACGCGGGTGCCGCCTTGCTTGGCGCGCTCGGCGAAAGCATTGATGACGGGCAGATGGGGCACGTCCTTGGCGTTGGAGCCGTCCAGTGCCGGCACGTGCTGCAGCGCATCGAAGTATTCGCGCCACGAATCGGGCACGCTGCCAGGGTTCGCCAGATAGTTCTCGTACATCTCTTCGACATAAGGGGCATTGCCCCCGAAGAGATAGGTGTTGCCTTGATAGGCTTGGTAAACAGATGGCTGATCGCTCATATTCCGCTGACCTCCGCTTTCCTTGAGAAAGCATTAGCTGGTTGGTAAACCTTCCGCGACACGGCTGTACCGGATGGCGGATGCGACTGTGGCTGGGAAGGGCCTGTTGTTGCGTCACGCATTGTGCCACCGAATGGTGCAGCGGCCCGAAAGGCAGAACAGAGCTTAACGCTAATACACATCGCGTACATTCATATACCTGTAGGCCATTGCCGGTACCTTTTCTATCCTCTATGCGCTCGGACCAGACCCTGAAGCACGCCTTCACTCTCTTGCTGATTGCCGTGACCTGCGGCTTTTTCGGTATTTTGTGGCCTTTTGCAGGGGCCATTTTCTGGGCCGTGGTGTTGGCCATCCTGTTTCAGCCCTTGAACCGCCGCCTGCTTGCACGCATGCCGCGTTGGCGCAACAGTGCCACCTTGCTGACGCTCTTGATCTGCCTGCTGCTGGTGATCCTGCCGCTGATTGCCGTGACCTTGTCGGTGATTCAGGAAGCGGTTTCGGTCTACCACCGCCTCAACACAGGGCAGATGGACTTCAGCAACTATGTGCAGCAAATCAAGGACGCCCTGCCCGGCTGGGCACTGGACCTGCTGCACAAGCTCAACCTCAGCTCGCTCACCGAAATCCAGCAGCGCCTGACCGCGCTAGCCGGGGAAGCGGCCAAATCTTTTGCCACCCGCGCCGTCAACCTGGGCCAGTACACCCTGAGCTTTGTGGTGAGCTTTGGCATCATGCTGTATTTGCTGTTTTTCCTGCTGCGTGATGGGACACAGCTGGCAGCACGCCTGCTGGAAGCCGTGCCTTTGGACACAGACCACAAAGGCCAGCTGCTGCGCAAATTCACCACCGTCATCAAAGCCACGGTCAAGGGAAACCTGGCTGTGGCCGTTGCCCAGGGCTTTCTGGGTGGATTGATCTTCTGGATCATGGGCATTGAAGCACCGGCCCTCTGGGGCGTGCTGATGGCGTTTTTGTCTCTGCTTCCTGCCATTGGCGCCAGCCTGATCTGGGGCCCTGTAGCCATCTACTTCCTGGCCACGGGCGATATAGGCAAGGGCGTCATCCTGACGGCCTATGGCCTGCTGGTCATCAGCCTGGTGGACAACATCCTGCGCCCTCTGCTGGTGGGCAAGGACACCAAGATGCCGGACTATGTGGTCTTGATCTCCACCATTGGCGGCATGTCGCTGTTTGGCCTGTCCGGTTTTGTGATCGGCCCTGCCATTGCCGCCTTGTTCATGGCCACCTGGGAAATCTTTGCCCCACCGCGCGCCGAGCACGACGCGCCGCCAGCCAAATAATTCCCCCACAGCCAGCACACCCACTTGCGCAGTGGGTGCTGCGCAAAACATCGGGGCAGGGACTTTCCCTATCACGGCTCCTGCATTTGTGACACACAGTCCCTACAGTCTGCTCTCCCAAAGCAGGCACTCCCACGGCAACCACTGAAGCGGCTGCGCTTGCAGGAAGGCGAAATGGCAATGTATCTGCATGGATACATTTCCGAGGAGCTTGCCCAAGTACCTTGGATACGGTGTCTTTTATAAATCGCCCGTCCTACAATGCGCCTCACAAGCGTCAAGTTAAAAAAGGTAACCCATGGTGCAATTCTCCAGACGCCAGTTCATGAAAGTGACTGGTTCGAGTCTGGCGGCATCCAGCCTGGCAGTGATGGGCTTCTCGCCCACCGCTGCACTGGCTGAGGTCCGTCAGTTCAAGCTGGCCGCCGCCACCGTCACTCGGCAGACATGTACGTACTGCTCGGTCGGCTGCGGCATTTTGATGTATTCCTACAGCGATGGCGTGCGCAACGCCAAGCTGTCGGTCATGCACGTCGAAGGGGATCCGGACCATCCGGTGAACCGCGGCACGCTGTGCCCCAAGGGCGCATCGCTGCTGGACTTCGTGCACAGCCCCAACCGTCTCAAGTACCCCGAATACCGCGCCCCCGGCTCGTCCGAGTGGAAGCGCCTGTCGTGGGACGAGGCACTGGATCGTGTGGCCAAGCTCCTCAAGGAAGACCGTGACGCCAATTTCGTTGAAAAGAACGAAAAAGGCCAAACCGTCAACCGTTGGCTCACCACCGGCATGCTGGCCGCTTCGGCCTCCAGCAACGAAGCCGGCTACGTTACGCACAAAGTGGCCCGTTCCTGGGGCCTTCTTGCACTCGATAACCAAGCACGTGTCTGACACGGCCCGACGGTGGCAGGTCTTGCCCCGACGTTTGGCCGTGGAGCGATGACGAACCATTGGGTCGACATCAAGAACGCGGACGTTATTTTGATCATGGG
>JAITLO010000047.1 GCA_031277855.1 Acidovorax sp.
CAGCCAGCGCAGGATCAGCCCGGCAATGAGCAGCACGACCAGCAGCGGCAGGCCGAACGCGGCGACCTGGATGGCGTTGACGGTGCCGTCGGTGAGCTCGTCGAGGGAGTTGCTGAAAGCTGTGCCGATGCGCGACCAGCGACCGCTGGGCTGGTATTCGCTGGAGAAGTCCAGGGTCAGCAGATTGGTGGTGATGCGGCGTTGCTGCTGGGCGGCGTCCTGACTGGCGGCATGCAGTTGCTGCTCGACCTCGGCGGTGGCCTTGGCCAGGGCCAGCAGGTCGCTGACGCTCATGTCCTTGCGGCCCTGGAAGCCTTGCAGGGTCTGGTATTCGCGCTGCAGACGGTCTTGCAGTTGCTGGTTGTCGCTGACTGCCTGGGCGAGGTCTTCGGCACGGGTGCTGCGGCTCTGCAGTTGCCCGCCTTCGGCTGCCAGGGCGACGAGTTTTTCCACACCGTCGGGGACGATGCGCACGACGAGATGCGCGTTGCGCCTCTGGCTGTCGCCGCTCTGTTCGATGGCGATCAGCTCGCACTGGCCGAAACGGTCCTGGCTGCAGGCATCACGGGAAGCGGCCAGTTGCGCGTCGATGCGCTCGCTGGCCAGGCGGATGCCGACCTGGTGTTCATAGGCGAGGAAGGAACCGGCTTTCGCCGCTTCCCCCTGGAAAGCGGCGCCGGAGCCGGCGCTGTGCTCGGACGAGGCGTTACAGCCGGCGAGGGCGGCGCTCAGGACGAGCGCTACCCAGTGGTGCAGTTTCATCGTTGGCCTCCCTGCCGCTCGATGCTTACTTGACGCGCTGGCCGGGCTTGGCGCCGCTGTCCGGGCTCAGCAGGTAGATCTCTTCACCGCCGGGGCCGGCGGCCAGGACCATGCCTTCGGAGATGCCGAACTTCATCTTGCGCGGGGCCAGATTGGCCACCAGCACGGTGAGCTTGCCTTGCAGCTGCTCAGGGCGGTACATGCTGGCAATGCCGCTGAAGACATTGCGCATGCGGCCTTCGCCGGCGTCCAGCGTCAGCTGCAGCAGCTTGGTCGAGCCTTCGACGGGCTTGCATTCCACGATTTTTGCAATGCGCAAATCGATCTTGGCAAAGTCGTCGATGGTGATGGTGGGGGCAATCTCTTCGCCGCCGGGTTTCACCGCTTCGACCACGGGTGCTGCCGGGGGCTCGAACAGGGCATCCAGCTGCTCCACCACCACGCGCTGCATCAGGTGCTCGTACTTGCCGATGGCGTGGCCCGCGCCCAGCAGGCGGCCGGTGTCGGCAAACTGCAAGGCCTCGACCTTGAGGAAAGCCTCCACCTGCTCGGCCAGGGCGGGCAGCATGGGCTTCAGGTAAATGGTCAGCAGGCGGAAGGCCTCGATGCAGGTAGAGCACACATCTTGCAGGCGCGCATCCATGCCTTCTTGCTTGGCCAATTCCCAGGGCTTGTTGGCGTCCACATAGCTGTTGACCTTGTCGCACAAGGCCATGATTTCGCGGGCGGCGCGGGCCGTGTCGCGGGCCTCGTAGGCGGCGACGATGGCGCTGTGGGGCTCGCGCAGCGCGGCCAGCAGGGCCTGGCCGTCTTCGGACACCTGGCCCAGCTTGCCGTCAAAGCGCTTGGCGATAAAGCCGGCGGCGCGGCTGGCAATGTTGACGTACTTGCCAATCAGGTCGGCGTTGACGCGCAGCATGAAGTCTTCGGCATTGAAGTCGATGTCTTCATTCTTGCCATTGAGCTTGGCGCCCAGGTAGTAGCGCAGCCACTCGGGGTTCATCTTGAGTGCCAGGTACTTGAGCGGGTCCAGGCCGGTGCCACGGCTCTTGCTCATCTTCTCGCCGTTGTTCACGGTCATAAAGCCGTGCACGCAGATCTTGGTCGGCGTCTTGCGGCCGCTGAACTTCAGCATGGCGGGCCAGAACAGCGTGTGGAAGGTGATGATGTCCTTGCCGATGAAGTGGTACTGCTCCAGATCGGGGTTGGCCATATAGGTGTCGTAGTCCTCGCCACGCTGGTTCAGCAGCTCTTTCAGCGAGGCCAGATAGCCCACGGGCGCGTCCAGCCAGACATAGAAGTACTTGCCCGGTGCGTCGGGAATCTCGATACCGAAGTAAGGCGCATCGCGGGAGATGTCCCAATCGTCCAGACCTTCGGAGGTCGAGCCATCGGGGTTGGTGCGCACGCCAAACCATTCCTTGATCTTGGCGGCCACCTCGGGCTGCACATGCTTGCCGTTCTGGGTCCACTCGGTCAGGAACTCCACGGCGCGCGGGTCGGAGAGCTTGAAGAAGAAATGTTCCGAGCTCTTGAGCACCGGCGTGGCGCCGGACAGGGCCGAGAAGGGGTTGATCAAGTCGGTGGGCGCGTAGACCGAGCTGCAGACCTCGCAGTTGTCGCCGTACTGGTCCTTGGCGTGGCAGCGCGGGCATTCGCCCTTGATGAATCGGTCGGGCAGGAACATGTTCTTTTCGGGGTCGAAGAACTGCTCGATGACGCGGGTTTCGATAAAGCCTGCGGCCTTGAGATCGCGGTAGATCTGCTGGGACAGCTTGTGGTTTTCCGGGCTGTCGGTGTTGCTCCAGTTGTCGAAGGCGATGTGAAAGCCGTCGAGGTACTGCTTGCGGCCGGCGGCAATATCGGCCACGAACTGCTGGGGCGTTTTGCCTGCCTTTTCGGCGGCAATCATGATGGGCGCGCCGTGGGCGTCATCGGCGCCCACAAAGTTCACCGCATTGCCCTGCATTCGCTGCGCACGCACCCAGGTGTCGGCCTGGATGTATTCCATGATGTGGCCGATGTGGAAGTTGCCGTTGGCATACGGCAGGGCGGTGGTGACGAATAACTGGCGTTGGGACATACGGTTTTCTCGTTGCGGATCAAACATCAAACGAACCTGCCATTGTAGAAGGCCGAGCGCCCGCGTGCCGGGGGCGGGGCATGTGCCGCCCAGCATGACCCTATGGGGCGGCGGTTTTGGGCGGCGGTCTTGCGGCTCAGATTGCTTGGTTCGGGGCGGTGTGTGGCGCTGGATGGGCGCCCTGCCCATCCCAGCCAAAAAAGTGGCAGACCTCGGCGCTGCGCGCCAGCGTGTCCTGGCGCCCCAGGTCCATGAGGCGGCGTGTATAGCCGGGCTCGAATAGCAGATAGCTGGCCAGGGCTGCGCTGCTGGCACTGCCACGTTCGGACACGCCCGTGGCACCCAGAAGGGTGCGCACGGGCCGGGGCAGCTCGTGCAGATGCGCCAGCGCGAGTTCGTCCAGCGACTGCGAGGGCGTGAACACCAGCAGGTCCACGGGGTGCAACTGGCTGCGCGCGCGTTCGGCTGCAGGAATAAGGGACAGCGTGTGGTTGATGCGCTGGGCGCGTTCTATGTCCACCGACAGTGCGTCGAGAAAAATTGTCGACAGCGCATGGCCGGCCACCTGGGCCAGCGAAGGGTAGGGTGCATGCTGGCCCGCAGGCAGATGGGAGACCTCGTGCGAGCGGCCCACTCCCACCACCACGATGCGCTTGGCGCCCAGGTGGATGGCGGGCGCCAACGGCGCGGTCTGGCGCATGGCGCCATCGCCGAAATAGCCATATTCGCCATGGATGGAGAGTTCCGTGGGCGGGAAAATAAAGGGGATGGAGGACGATGCAATCAGATGCTCGTGGCGGATGCGGTCCTGCACGGCGCGGCGCTGGGAGCGTGACCAGGGGTGCAGATGCGGGCCAGTCTCATAAAAGGTCAGATGCTCGCCCGTGGTGTAGCTGGATGCGGTCACGGCCAGGGCAGCAAGCTGGCCGCTGTGCAGCAGCTCGGGCAGCCGCTCCAGCGGCAGTGTTTCCTGCAGCAGCTGGTGCAGCGGCGCGTTGTCCAGCAGCGAACGCGGCTGGGTGCGGTGCCAGCGTGTCAAAGCCCAGCCCAGGGTCAGCAGGGTCAGCCAGCGTGCGCCGCTGCGCATCACGCCAAAGGAGTCGGCGCGGTACACCTGGGCGGTCTCAAAATTGCGCCAGACCTTGGACAGGCGTTGTACGGCTGTGTCGAAATGGTCGGCTCCGCAGGCCAGTGCCGTGGCATTGATGGCGCCGGCCGAGGTGCCTACGGTAATGGGAAACGGCGTGGGCTGGTGGCTGGCGCCGGCCTTTTTGCGCAGCCGCGACAAGGCCTGCAGCACGCCGACCTGGTAGGCGGCACGCGCCCCCCCGCCGGAAAGCACAATGGCCGTGTTGGCGGTTTCGGGGGCATGGTGCAAAGAAGCGGGCATCATCACTCCACCTTAGCGCAGATGCCCATAGCCCCGGTGCCAGGAATACCTGGAGAATTTTCTGCCTTATATCTGCTCGCCCCCTGCCCGCGGTCTCAGCGAGCGAAGAGCGGGGGGGAGGGCGCGCAGCGACTCAGGAGGGCGAGCCCTTCGTCAGCAGACCAGCCAGATCGGCGCCCTGCAACACCACCATCTGGTGCTGTTCGGCATAGGCGCGGGCATTGGCATGCAAAGGGTGCAGGGCGATGTAGACCGCATCCTGCACACCCTGGTCCAGGCGGGCGTTGTGCAGCAGCTTCAAGGGCTCCAGGCCATGGTGGGCCGCCTTCCAGCGCTTGGCGCAGACCAGGGCGGTCTTGCCCTGGCGCTCCAGGCGGAAGTCGGCTGCGGAGTCGTTGGTGGTGCTGGTGACTTGCACGGTATAGCCCTCGGCCTTCCAGGCCGCCTGCAGTTGGGCGGAGAACTGGGCCCAGTTTTGCTGGGCCGCAGCATCGAGCAAGGCCTGTACGCGGGCTGGGCTGGGGGCGTTGAACTGGCGCACCAGGGCCACGACGCCCACGGCAAAGAAAGGCGTGGCGCCCAGCGCACCCACCAGCTTGTAGTCTGGTGGCAGCAATGCCAGGGCCAGCAGAACAATGACGGCGGTCAGGGCAAAGCTGATCCACCAGCGCGAGCGCAGCAGGATGGCGAACAGGGAGTTGGGGGCCATTTTGAACTTCACGGGGAATGCCTTCGTCGTCGGGGCCGCGCAGCGGCGTGGTGGGGGTGCTGGATTGTCCCGTATACGCAAGGGGTGCTGTGCTTGGATAGACTGATCGCCCCATCAACGTCTACAAAGTTCCGCCGGGCATACAGAGCCATCACCCGGGCGCCGCATCAGCCCGGCAAGGCCTGCATGTGCGAGGCGGACACCACTGCAATGTCTCTTACCGAATCCAGTCTGCTGGCCGCGTTGGCAAGCGTTCAAGATCCCCACACCGGCAAAGATTTCGTCAGCGCCCGCGCCGTGCGAAACGTGCAGATCAGCGGCGGGGATGTCGCCTTTGATGTGGAAATCGGTTATCCCGCAAAAAGCCTGGTGCCCGGCCTGCGCAGCGCCTTCATCGCCGCGGCCAAGACCGTGGCGGGCGTGAGCAATGTCTCGGCCAATATCGTCACCAAGATCCAGGCCCATGCGGCCCAGCGCGGTGTGCCGCTGCTGCCGGGGGTGAAGAACATCATCGCCGTGGCCTCGGGCAAGGGCGGTGTGGGCAAGAGCACCACCTCGGCCAATCTGGCCCTGGCCCTGGCCGCTGAAGGCGCCCGCGTGGGCGTGCTGGATGCCGACATCTACGGCCCCAGCCAGACCATGATGCTGGGCGTCTCCGGCAAGCCCGAAAGCAGCGACGGCAAGACCATGGAGCCCAAGCTCAACCATGGCGTGCAGGTCATGTCCATAGGTCTCTTGGTGGACAACGACCAGGCCATGATCTGGCGCGGCCCCATGGCCGTGCAGGCTCTGGAGCAGATGCTGCGCCAGACCAACTGGAATGACCTTGACTATCTGGTCATCGACCTGCCGCCGGGCACCGGCGATATCCAGCTGACACTGAGCCAGCGCGTGCCCATGACCGGCGCAGTGGTGGTGACCACGCCCCAGGACATTGCCCTGCTGGACGCCAAAAAGGGCATTCAGATGTTCGAAAAAGTGGGCGTGCCCATCCTCGGCGTGGTGGAAAACATGGCCATGCATGTCTGCAGCAACTGCGGCCATGTGGAGCACATCTTCGGCAACGGCGGCGGTGCCAAGATGGCGTCCGACTACCACATCGACTTCCTGGGCTCGCTGCCCCTGTCCATGCAAATCCGCGAGCAGGCCGACAGCGGCACGCCCACCGTGGTGGCCGCACCGGACAGCGAAGCCGCGCAAATCTACAAAAAACTGGCCCGCGATGTGGCGGTGAAAGTGGCCCAAAAGGCCAAGGATTTCTCCGCCAAGTTCCCCACCATCACCGTCAGCCAGAACACCTGATTTTTCTGGGATGGGTTGGGTTTCTCGTGCGGGGGCGACCATACAGCGCTTCATGCTTTGTTGCTCGCCCTTGCCGTACCGAAGTACTGTCAGCGGGCGAGACGTCGCGCCTGAAGCGCTGTCTGGCCGTTGTGGGGTGAGCTCCAAAGTCCACAGGGCTTCGAGGGCCCGCTCCGGCAGACCCCACCGAGCTTCACAGCGCGCGTAAAAAAACCGGCAGAGATGCCGGTTTTTTTATAGCTGCCTACGAAGATAGCACCTGCATTTGCACATAAAAAATGCCGCAAACCCTTGATGGATCTGCGGCATTAGCTCTTATCTTTTTCAAGGCGCTGCGCCGAAAACTGGCGCGCCCCAGGCGAGTGGCAGCCAGCAAGGGCCGCCCCGCAGCAAAGGCTGCCGTCCCCCTGGGGGGAAGCCGCGCAGCGGCTCAGGGGGGGGTCAATTCACCATCAAATGGAACGGCCAGACATAAGCCTGCAGCGTCACATACAGACCCATCAAGCAAGCCAGCGCAATCGAGTGGAAGAACACATAGCGCAGGATGTCGCCCTCATGGTTGAACCAGCGGGTGGCGGTGGAGGCCACGACGATGGACTGCGCGTCGATCATCTTGCCCATCACGCCGCCCGAGCTGTTGGCCGCGCCCATCAGATTGGGCGACAGGCCCAACTGCTCGGCTGCCACTTTTTGCATGCCGCCGAACAGCACGTTGGAGGCCGTGTCCGAACCCGTCAGCGCCACGCCCAGCCAGCCCATCAAGGTGCCGAAGAAGGGGTAGAGCACACCGGTGTTGGCAAAGGCCAGGCCCAGCGTGGTGTCGGTGCCCGAATAGCGCGTCAGTGTGCCCAGGGCCAGCATCAGCACAATGGTCAGCAGCGAATAGCGCACCAGCCACAGCGTCTTGAAGAAGGTGCGGACGATGGCCACGGGGTTGTACTTCATCACGAATGCGCTGAGTACGGCCGACAGCAAGATGCCGGTGCCGGTGGCTGACAACAGGTTCAGCGTGTAGACCGCGCCTTCCTTGGTGGGTTGGGCCACCACGGGGGGCATTTTTTCCACCAGGTTGTGCAGGCCGCCCATGGGGAAGGCCGGAGCGAAAAGGCTGTTGAGCCAGGTCTTGACCGAGGGCAGGCCCCAGATGAAGACAAAGACCGACAGGATGAGCCAGGGCATCCAGGCGGCGATCAGGGCCGAGCGGCTGTGCTTGACCACGGCTTGGGGTGGCTTGGCTTCGGAGGCACTCACGTCCTTGCCGCGCAGAGAGGCCGAGGTCCAGATCTTCTTGGGTTGCCACACGCGCAAAAAGCCCACCAGACAGACCATGGAGACGATGGCGGCAATGATGTCCACCAGCTCGGGGCCGATGAAGTTGGACACCAGGTACTGCGGAATGGCGAAGGACACACCGGCCACCAGAATGGCGGGCCAGATTTCCCACATGCCCTTGCGGCCGGCAAAGGCCCAGATCAGCCAGAACGGCACCAGCACCGAGAAGAAAGGCAGCTGGCGGCCGATCATGGCCGTCACTTCCATCAAATCGTAGCCATGCACCTTGGCCAGCGTGATCACCGGTGTGCCCAGGGCGCCAAAGGCCACGGGGGCGGTATTGGCGATCAGCGACAGGCCGGATGCGGCCAGCGGCGAAAATCCCAGGCCGATCAAAATGGCGGCCGTCACGGCCACGGGCGTGCCGAAGCCGGCTGCGCCTTCAAAAAAGGCGCCAAAGGAAAAGGCAATCAGCAGCAGCTGGATGCGGCGGTCTTCGGTGATGCCGGACAGCGAGTCCTGCAGTACCTTGAAGCTGCCGTTCTGCTCCGTCAGCTGGTGCAGGAAGATGATGTTCAGCACGATCCAGCCAATGGGCAGCAGGCCGGTGAAGCCGCCATACAGCGCGGCGGTGCCGGCCATATCGGCCGGCATGTTGTAGACAAAGACCGCGATCAGCAGCGCAGCGACCAAGCCTGCACCGGCCGCAATATGGGCCTTTAAATGCAAAAAGCCCAGACCCACCAGCATGACCACGACGGGGATGGCAGCAAGCAATGTGGAGATCCACATATTGCCCATCGGGTCGTAGATTTGTTGCCAAACCATGTTTTTATGCTCCCAAGTTATGTGTTGCGGGCGCAATAGTCCTGTGATAGAGGCTTTCAGCGCCTAGAGGAAACCCGTGGTTTTGCTGCGCTGCAGAAAATTTCAAAACCACGCGAAATTGCTTCAATCTGCAAAGGCGCTATGGACAGCTCTCTGTCAGCAAATGCCAGCCCATTCGGTGTGGAGCGCTTGGCCGCTTGCTGCATGGAATGGCGGTGGAGGTGTGTGCGGGCGCCCACCTGCAGGAGGGCGGTGGTATGTCGGACATGTATTTGACAAAAAATCCAGATAAAAACAAAATGTCCAGAAATGAAAACCACCACACCCGAACAACGCTTGCTGCTGGAGCAGCTGCGCCATGTGGCCGACGGGCTGGGTCAGACGCTGGCCCCTTTTTGCGAGGTGGTGCTGCACGACCTGCTGGACCCGGAGCATGCGGTGCTGGCGCTGCACAACGGCCTGTCCGGCCGGGCCGTGGGCGACCCCACCACCGAGATGGGGCAGGCCCGCATCCATGACAGCGATTACGCCCAGGTCATTGCCAACTACCCCAACCAGTTTGCGGATGGCCGCCAGGTCAAAAGCAGCTCGATAGGCATCAAGGACAGCCAGGGTCGCTATGTGGCGGCGCTGTGCCTGAATGTGGATTTGACGCTGTTCCAGGGCTTTCAAAGCATGTTGCAGCAGTTCACCGCCGTCACCGGCAGCGCGCCTACTGCGGAGTCGCTGGAGCCACCGGGTGGCGATGCCATCCGCGCCCGCATCGACCAGTTTGCTGCCCGCCTGGCCACCACGCCGCGCGCCCTGCGCCCCGAAGACCGCCGCGCCCTGCTGCAGGAACTGCGCACGGCCGGCCTGCTGGAGCTGCGCCGTGCCATGGACACCATCGCCGCCCACCTGGGCGTGTCGCGGGCCACGGTGTACAGCGATGCACGCCTTGCAGCCCCATCTCCGGCCTCTTCTTCGGTCGCATCTGGCGGCCCGATCTGAATCCCCCATCCTTTTTGGAGTTCTCCTAATGGCACAGCTTCCCACCTATGACGATGTCGTGGCCGCCGCCGCACGCATTCGCGGCCAGGCCCACCGCACCCCTGTCATGACTTCGCGCACGGTCAACGAGGCACTCGGGGCCGAGGTCTTCTTCAAATGCGAGCATCTGCAGCGCATGGGGGCCTTCAAATTCCGTGGTGCCTTCAATGCACTCTCGCGCTTCACGCCTGAGCAGCGCAAGGGCGGGGCGCTGGCGTTTTCCTCGGGCAACCATGCCCAGGCGATTGCGCTGTCGGCCCAGATACTGGGCATGCCCGCCACCATCCTCATGCCCCAGGATGCACCCGTGGCCAAGGTGGAGGCTACCCGGGGCTATGGCGCCCAGGTGGTGCTGTATGACCGCTACACCGAAGACCGCGAACAGCTGAGCCGCGACCTGGCAGCCAAGCAGGGCATGACCTTGATCCCGCCCTACGACCATGCCGATGTGCTGTGCGGCCAGGGCACGGCAGCCAAGGAGTTGTTCGAGGAAGTGGGCGCCTTGGATGCGCTGTTCGTGCCCCTGGGCGGTGGCGGCCTGCTGTCGGGCACAGCCCTGGCCACGCGTGCGCTCAGTCCCCAGTGCGAGCTGTATGGCGTGGAACCCGAGGCTGGCAACGACGGCCAGCAATCGTTTCGCAGCGGCCAGATCGTGCGCATCCCCACGCCCCAGACCATTGCCGATGGCGCCCAGACCCAGTATCTGGGCGCGTTGACCTTTGCCATCATCCAGCGCGATGTGACAGACATCCTCACCGCCACCGATGCTGAACTGGCCTCGGCCATGGGCTTTCTGGCCGCCCGCATGAAGCAGCTGGTGGAGCCCACGGGCTGCCTGGGCTTTGCTGCGGCCCGCCACCACAAAGACCAGCTGCAGGGCAAGCGCGTGGGGGTGATTCTTAGCGGCGGCAATGTGGATTTGCAGCGGTTTTGTAATCTTCAATGACACCTCCCTGAGGCGCTGCGCGCCTTCCCCCCGCTCTCGCTTCGCTGCGCTCGCGGGCAGGGGGACGCTGCCAGCGCGGCGGGGCGGCCCTTGCGCGGCAGCCCTGAGTTGGGCCGGGCCAGTTTTTTGCGTTTTGCGCTGAGCATCTTCTGGGCTTACTCCCTCGCCCCTCGGGGGAGAGGGTGGGGGTGAGGGGCAGCACGCCAAGCACGGCGCTTGCACTATGGCGCATCAGGGCTTGCCCACCTGGGTTATTGTGCGCAGCATGCATTTATCTTCTGTGTGGCGTTTGGCTTGGCGCAGTTTGTGGCGTGATGCCCGTGCGGGTGAGTTGCGGCTGTTGGCCGTGGCGGTGGCCCTGGCGGTGGCGGCGCTGACTTCGGTGGCGTTTTTTGCCAACCGCCTGGAAGGCGGCTTGCAGCGCGATGCGCGCCAGCTGCTGGGAGGGGATGTGGTGATTGCCAGCGACAACGCTCCGCCGCCGCTGTTTGCCCAGCAGGCACAGCAGTGGGGCATGCGCGCGGTGCAGACCCTGGGCTTTCCCACCATGGGCCGGGCAGCGGAGGACAAGGGCGGCGCCGCACGCCTGGTGGCGCTGAAGGTGGTGGATGCCGGCTACCCGCTGCGGGGTGTTGTGCAAACCGCCTTGGCGGCAGACCAGCTGGGGGCGCCCACACAAGATATTCCCGCCCCCGGTGAAGCCTGGGTGGATGCGCCCTTGCTCACCGCGCTGGAGCTGAATGTGGGCGATGTCCTGTTGCTGGGCGATGCCAGTCTGCGCATTGCCCGCATCGTGACGCTGGAGCCAGACCGGGGCGCCGGTTTTCTGGGCTTTGCGCCGCGCGTGATGATCTCGGCCGCTGACATCGCCGCCACCGGCCTGGTGCAGCCGGCCAGCCGCATCAACTGGCGCCTGGCCGTGGCCGGGGATGATGAAAAAACCATAGCTGACTATGCCCGCTGGGCAAGCGCTGAGGCAGAAAAACCTCTTTACCACGGCCTGCGTGTGGAAAGCATGGACAGCGGCCGGCCCGAGATGAAGCAGACGCTAGAGCGGGCCGAAAAATTCCTGAACCTGGTGGCCTTGCTGGCCGCGCTGTTGTCCGCTGTGGCCGTGGCCCTGGCCGCACGCAGCTTTGCCAGCCGGCATCTGGACGCGGCCGCCATGCTGCGCGTGCTGGGCCTGCCGCAGCGGCGCATTGCCGGTGCCTATGCCCTGGAGTTCGCCATCGTCGGCCTGGCGGCCAGCGCCGTGGGCGTGCTGCTGGGTTGGGCCGTGCACCATGTCTTTGTCTGGCTGCTGGCAGGCTTGGTGGAGGCCGGCCTGCCGGCGCCCGATGGCTGGCCCGTGGTGTTTGGCCTGGGCATGGGGCTCACGCTGCTGCTGGCCTTTGGCCTGCCGCCGGTGCTGCAACTGGCCCAGGTACCGCCGCTGCGGGTGATGCGCCGCGAGCTGGGCGCCCTCAAGCCCGCATCACTGGGGGTGTTGGGCCTGGGTGTGATGGGCTTTGCCGCGCTCTTGATGGCGGTGAGCCGCGATGCCAAGCTGGGCAGCATTGCCGTGGGCGGCTTTGCGGCTGCCACGCTGCTGTTTGCCAGCCTGGCCTGGCTGGCCGTGCGCAGCCTGCGCGCCGTGGTGAACGAGGCCACGGCGCCGCGCTGGCTGGTGCTGGCCACGCGCCAGATTTCGGCCCGCCCCGGCTATGCCGTGGTGCAGGTCAGCAGCCTGGCCGTGGGCCTGCTGGCCCTGGTGCTGCTGGTGTTGCTGCGCACCGACCTGATCGCCAGCTGGCGCGCGGCCACGCCGCCGGATGCCCCCAACCGCTTTGTGATCAACATCCAGCCCGATCAGGCCCAGGGTTTTCAGGCTGCACTCTCGCGTGCCGGCGTGGCGCATTACGACTGGTACCCCATGATTCGGGGCCGCTTGATAGCGCTCAACGGCCGGCCTATCAACCCTGCCGACTATGCCGAGGAGCGTGCCCAACGCCTGGTGGACCGGGAGTTCAATCTCTCCAATGCCTTGCAAGCTCCTGCACACAACCGCATCACCGCCGGCCGCTGGACGCCGGGCGAGCAGGACGGCGCCAGCGTGGAAGAAGGCATTGCCAAGACCCTGGGCCTGAAGCTGGGCGACAGGCTGGTCTTTGATGTGGGCGGCATGGAGCATGCCGTGCGCGTCACCAGTCTGCGCAAGGTGGACTGGGGCAGCATGCGGGCTAACTTCTTTGTGATGTTCCCGGTCGAGCAGCTGGACGACGTGGCCACCACCTACCTGGCGGCCTACCGTGCCCCTGCTGTGCCCAGCTTTGACAATGCCTTGGTGCGCGACTTTCCCAATATCACCAATGTAGACATGAGCGCCACCCTGGCCCAGGTGCAGCGCGTGCTGGACCAGGTGGTGCGCGCGGTGGAGTTTCTGTTTGCCTTCACCCTGGCAGCCGGCATGGTGGTGCTCTTTGCCGCCGTCACCGCCACGCGCGAGGAACGTGCCCGCGACTATGCGCTGATGCGCGCCATGGGCGCATCGGGCCGCTTGCTGCGCCAGGTGCAGCGGGCCGAGCTCGCCGGCGTGGGCTTGTTGGCCGGGCTGCTGGCCAGCACCGTGGCCCTGGCCGTGGGCTGGGCCCTGGCGCGCTGGGTGTTTGACTTTGCCTGGACTGCACCGCTGTGGGTGCCGCTGGTGGGCGCCGTGGCCGGTGGCTGGCTGGCGCTGCTTGCCGGCTGGTGGGGGCTGCGTGAGGTGCTCAGGCGCCCGGTGATGGATACGCTGCGTGCGGCGGCGGAATAGCTGTGGCGTGCTATCCCAAGCAGAGCTCGCACCCCAGGTAGCGTAAGCGTTGCAGGCACTTTGGGCTGCAACGCGCAGGGGCCGGCATGGTGGGCTGTGGGCTGCATGCCTGACAATGCGGGATTGCAGTGAACCGTTGGCCCAGCCGAATTTTTTGCCATGACCGAGGAATCCCAGAACACCACACCCCAGACTCCGTTTGAATGGATAGGGGGCGAAGACCGCGTGCGCCAGTTGGTGGATCGCTTTTACGACCTGATGGATCTGGAGCCGGCCTATACCGAGCTGCGCGCCGTGCATGGCAGCACGTTGGACGATGCCCGCGACAAGCTGTTCTGGTTTTTGTGCGGCTGGCTGGGCGGGCCGGATTATTTTGTCGAGCGCTTTGGCCATCCGCGCCTGCGCATGCGCCATATGCCGTTTTCCATCGGCATCAAGGAGCGTGACCAATGGGTGGCCTGCATGGACCAGGCCATGGGCGAGGTCGAGGTGCCAGCCGCCTTGCGCGAGCGCCTGTGCACCAGTTTTATGCAGACGGCGGACTGGATGCGAAACCGCGGCGGTTAGAGCAGTGGCCAGAGCGCTGTTGCCGCGCTGGTGGCGATGCCTGAGGTCAAAAAATGATTGATGTTGATCAAATGCTGCGAGAGTTCGCTGGCACCAGGCTGACAGCTATACGTACATTTACCTAGGGATTCGCTAGGATGCGCCATCCAAAAAATGACAGGGAGGCGCATATGGCTGCAGGGGAGTGGGTGGTGTTGGGCGTGATTGTGCTGGCACTGCTGTGGGCTGCGGTGGTGCTGCGTCGTTTGCGGCGTTTGCACCGCAGCGTGGAAAAAGCCTATGCGCAGATGGATGTGCAGCTGCAGCGTCGCTATGCCTTCATCCCCCAGTGGGTGGATGTGGCACGTGTTTATCTGCCCCAGGAAACCGCCACGCTGGAATGTGTGGCCCGCGCCTGCCGTGAAGCCCAGGGGGCGGCCAGCACGGCGCGGCTGCATCCGGGCCAGCCCGGCACCATGGGGGCGCTGACCATGGCGGAGCAGGGTTTGAGCCGGCAGCTGGAGCCCTTGCACCGCTTGGTGGCGGCCAGCCCCGGCCTGGGGGCCGATGTCCATATGCAGCAGCTGCGCGAAGCCATTGCGGATGCCGAGCGCCATATCGGCTTTGCGCGCCAGCACTACAACGACCAGGTGCTGCGTTACAACGACCATGCGGGCGGTTTCCCCGATCTGCTGGTGGCCAGGCTGATGGGGTTTGCGCCGCTGGACATTCTGGCGGTGAGCCCGGGCGAGCGCAGCGGTGGGGCGGCCCCAGTGCCACAACCTTTGTGAGTGTTTTTCTTCTTAATAGGACTTACGCAAACCAGGATGGAGCATGGCTTGTGCCCTAAGGCGAAGCACGCGCCTTCACCGAATTTGCGTAAGTCGTGTTTAAAAAGAGAGCGGCTTGTGCTGGTGTGGTGGGCTCTACAGCTGTTTTGAATCGTAAGAACGTTCTAAACCTTAGTCGTGGGGCACCCAGCGCTTGCTGGGCTGCAGCAACACCACCAGCGCACCGGCACCGCCTTCGGCAGGGCGGGCCTGCACAAAGGCCAGCACCTCTTTTTTCTGCACCAGCCAGCTTTGTACCCGGCCCTTGAGCACCGGAGTCTTGCCCGGCGAGCCCAGGCCTTTGCCATGCACCACACGCACGCAGCGCAGGCCGGTGCGGTGTGACAGGCGTATGAATTGGCCCAGGGCCTCGCGCGCCTCGTCCACGCGCAGGCCGTGCAAGTCCAGCTGGCGCTGGATGCTCCACTGCCCGCCGCGCAGCTTGTGCGTCACATCGGTGCCTATGCCGGGGCGGCGAAAGCTGAGTTGGTCGTCCACATCCAGCAGGGTGCTGACGTCAAAGGCATCGCTCATGGCCTCGCGCAGCACGCGCTGCTCGTCCAGCACAAACTGCATGGGCTCGGGCGGGGGCGGCTCGGGAGGCAGCCAGTGTGGGAGGCTGGTATGGCGCAGCGGCAGCACCTCGCCCACATAGTCCTGGAACAGGTTCTGCTCGGCGCGCAGGCGGCGCTCCAGCTCCAGGCGGCGTTGGCGCTCGGCCTCGGCGCGCGCAGCTGCTTGCGCCAGCGCCTGGCGCAGCGGCTGCAGTTCCTGGAGGGATTTGGCTTTCATGCCCGGGTTTGTACCGCATTCACATGGCGTTTTTGCGGTGGTGGGCGTTTTTCCGCAATGGCCAGGCGGCTTTGTTCAGTCTGTGGGAGGGTCGCGCCAGGCCAGTGCAATGAACTGGGTGGTCTGTGCGGGGTTGAAGTTGTCGTCCGACACCAGCAGCAGCACACGCGAGCCATCGGCCAGCGATGGCCCCCAGCCCATGCCCTCCAGGTTGTCCACGGCCTGCGGCAGGCCCAAATGGCCTATATCGGCCACCAGGGTTTTGCTGGCGGGCTGGTAGCGGCCGGGCTCCAGCGCGGCCAGATTCAGCGTGTCGCTGCCGCTGGCGAGTGCGACGCGGTACAGCCGTGCAGAGACCCCCACGCCGGCGCTGTAGGCGCGTTCCAGCACCAGCAGGTGGTCTGGCCCGTCGGCCAGGATTTCGCTCACGCCGTTGTTCTGCGGACCCAGGGGAACGCGACGCGCATGGGGGACGGCATCGGGCTGGTAGGCCAGTTGGCGCAGCGCCGTACCGCTGGCCGTATCGAAAGCGGTGATGCGCACGGCGCCACCGGGGCTGTTGGCCGTGGCCCTGGGGCCGTCCTGGCGCAGGGGCTCTTCCATGGCCAGCCAGGTGGTGCGGCCGTCGGGGTTGAGGGCCATGCCCTCTAGCGTGCCGTTGTTGCGCGGGCCGCTTTCGCCCTTCCAGGGGCCGCTGAGCAATGCGGGCAGGGGGCGCTCGCGCAGCCAGGCGCCGTCGCTGCGGCTCTCCACCCACAAGGGCGGATGGCCGTGGGCCGGGTCGCCCTCGCTGGTCCACATCAGGCTGCGGCCATCAGGGGCCCAGCGTGCGGCTTCGGGGTCGGGAACGGGCTGGTTGCCGCGCGGCTGGCGGGCAGACGGGTAAGGCAGGCCATCGGGGGCTTGCAGCCAGATGACGCTGGTCAGTTGCACCGGCTCCAGCTGCCGGGCGCTGTAGCGGATCTGCGCGGTATAGGCGCGCGCAGGCTGGTGGGCGCTGCGGTCGTCGCTGAGGAGCAGCCAGCGGTTGTGCACGGGGTCGTAGTCGATGGCGGACAGCCCGCCCACGGTGCTGCCCTGGTAGTCCAGGCCATGGGCCAGGGTCTGCATGCCAATGGCGCGCACACAGGGTGCGGCACTGCTGTGGCACACCCAGGCGGTCGGTGCCACAGGCTGTGCTGAGCAAGCCGCCAGCAGGGGCAGCAGCCCCAGCATCCATCCCCTTCGCCATTGCGTCATTGTGATGTTCCCGTTGTCTGCGCCATATTGCCGTCGGTTGTACCGCATGCCGGTGTGCGGAGTTCGTCAGTCTCATGACAGTTCGCGGAAAATTTTGTCAAAACCTATAACGGGCGCTGAGCTGCACATTGCGCGGGGCGCCGTGCATGCCCGAATACCACCAGCCCGACATGGCGGCAATGTATTTGCGATCGAACAGGTTGTTGACGTTCATGGACAGCGTCAGCTGGTCATTGACCTCGTAGCGGGCCATCAGGCCCACCACGGCATAGGAGGACTGGCGGGCCGTTGCCGTCTTGCCGATCTGCCAGATCTCCCCGGTGTACGAGATGCCGCTGTTCCAGTTGACACCGCCTCCCACCGTGAGCCGGCGCCAGTCGCCGGGCATGCGGTAAGTGGTCCACAGGCGGACCATCTGGCGCGGGAAGGTGGTGTTGATGCGCTGGCCACTGGCGTCGTGGGAGCTGCTGAAGTTGTAGGAGGCGGCCACGGTCCAGTCTCGGGTGATGGCGCCGTTGAGCTCCAGGTCTATGCCCTCTGTTTTTGCCCCTTTGATGGCGCGCGAGGCGGTGTCGCTGGTGCCGGGAATCAGGTGGCCTGGGTCGTCTGCAGACAGATTGTCCTGGCGCACCTGGTAGAGGGCTGCGCTGGTGCCTACGCGCCCGCCCAGCCAGTCGCTTTTGATGCCGGTTTCATAGGTGTTGCCTTCTTGCGGGTCGAGGTAGGCACCGTGGCGGTCGCGGGCGGTTTGCGGGTTGTAGATGGTGGAGAAGCTGGCATACAGCGTGTGCTGCGGGTTCAGGGTGTAGACCAGGCCTGCATAGGGGGTGAATACCCCGTTTTCCGAAGACTTGGGGTTGGAGTTCCAGTTGGCGGACTTGGTCTGGTAGTTGCTGCGGTAGTTCATCAGCTTGCCGCCAACGATGAGCTTGAGGTCATTGGTCAAGGCAAAGCGGCCAGCACCATACAGGCTGCTCTGGCGGCGTCCGCTGTCGTAGACCACGGACGGCGCACCAAAAACGGGCCGGCCGCTGTTGTCCCATTGGTAGATATTGATGGGCTTGTCATCCAGGCCAGAGATGTCGATGCTGCCATCGGTCAGGCTCTGGAAGTCGGTGTAGTCCATGCCAAACACCAGCTCATGCTCGCGCCCTGCCAGCGTGACCGGGCCACGCATCTGGATATCAAAACTCTGGTTGTGCAGGCGGTAGTCGCGGCGCTCGGCATTGAGCTTCAGCCCGTCGCCGGTGACGGGGTCGAAGGGTGGGGCACTGACATTCAGATAGACCGCATCTTCGCGCTGGGTGGAGCGCAGGTAGTTGGCCGAGAGCTTGAGCGTCCAGTCATGAGCCAGCTCCTGCTCCAGCGTGGCAAAGGCCGTGGTGGAGTTGGTGTTGAACTGGTTGTAGCGGCTGGCGCTGTTGAACGAGACCGGGAAGTCGTTTTGCTCACCGTTGCCGTTGAACAGCGGAAAGCCGAGATAGGCCTGAGAGCCATGTGAACGGCTGCGTTGGTAGTCGATGCCAGCGGTGAGCTTGAGGGTGGAGCTCAGATCCGCCTCTACCACGCCATACAGCACATCTTTTTTCTTGCCGTAGTAATCCAGAAAGCTGTCGCCTTCATCGTGCACGGCCACCAGACGGCCGCGCACGCTGGCTGCTGCATTCAGGGGAGATGCGATGTCCAGCACACCGCGGCCCTGATTCCAGGAGCCGGCGCTGACCTCTACCGAGGCCTGGAATTGGTCGGTGGGCTTTTTGCGCACCAGGTTGACGATGCCCGAGGGGTCGCCCGCGCCCGTGGTCAGGCCCGATGCGCCGCGCAGGACTTCGATGCGGTCATACAGCGCCATGTCGGCAATGCTTTGTGTGGGCAAGGCGTCCAGCCCCAGAAACTCTGTATGGGTGCTGACGCCGTCGAGCTGGTAGTTGGTGATGGCGTAACCCCGTGCATTGGCATTGGTGCGTTCGGTGCCGAGCACCGAGGTGGAGATGCCCGGGGTGCGCGACAGCACTTCGTGGATGGTGGTGAGGTGCTCGTCCTCCATGCGCTGCAGCGTCATCACGCTGATGGACTGCGGGGTGTCGCGCAAGGCCATGGAGAGCCCGGTGGCCATGCTGGTAGGCCCTTTGGCGGTGTAGCTGCCCGTGCCTTCGGTGGTGCCGGTTTCCAGGGCTGCTGCGGCGGTGACCTTGACCTCGGCCAGGCTGGGGTCTGCGCTGCGGGGCGTGGAGAGGGCCGCAGGCGACACAGGCGCTGGGGTGATGGTGAGTGTGCCCTGTGGAGTGTGGGCGAGCTGCAGCCCGCTGGCCGCCAGTGCCAGCCGCGCTGCCTGCTCCACGCTGTAATCGCCCTGGATGGCGGGTGCCCGTTTGCCGCTGAGCAGGGCGGGGTCGGCGCTGATGCTGCGCTGGCCTTGGCGGGCGATACGCGCCAGGGTGTCATCCAGTGCGCCCGCGGGCAGGTTCCAGCGGTAGGTGCTGGCGGCGTTGGCAGTGGTGGGCGCAGACTGTGGTTGGGCCAGGGCGGAGGGAATGCCAGCCAGGGCGCATGCCAGTGCCGCGGCCAGGGGGAGCAGCGCTGTCGCGGGGTGCAGGGTGTGGTTTGCAGTGGGGGCGCCCAGGGTGGCGCGAGAGGCGTGGCGTGCGAGGGCCATGGTGTGGCAAGTCCTTGTGGTTGCAGCAAAGTGAATGGGATTCATTTCCTTTGTGCAGCGAGGCTGGCAAAACCCGTCATGGCTGGAAAAACATGCTGGATTGCCCGGGCAGGCCCGGACTGTGCTGAACGACCTCGCGCGCCTATCCCACGTTATTTCGCAGATCAATCACCGTCAGCCATGGTCCCCAGTGGCGCACATGCACAGGGTGGGTGGCTTCCAGGTCCTGCAGCACCTGGGCGGGCCGGTCCAGGGGAAACACGCCAAAAACCCGCAGGCTTGCGGCTTCCGGGCTGATGCGCAGCACACCGCTTTGGTAGGGGCGCAAGGCGTCAATCACCTCACCCAGCGGCTGGTTGCGCACATCGATCAGGCCGTCGGACCAGGCGGCGGGCGCCAGGCGTGCGTGGTCTACGGGCGTGATGCGGTCCGCCTCCATCCAGGCACTGCCGCCCTGGTGTACATCGTGCTGCAGGCCGGACAAGGTGGTCAGGCGCACGCTGTGTTCCAGCACATGGACCAGGGTGCGGCCCTCGGTCTGGCGCACCATGAAGCGTGTGCCCAAAGCTTGCGCCTGGCCCTGAGCGCTTTGAACCACAAAAGGCCGCCGCGCAGCCTGCCCGGGTGTTGCGCTGGGGGCCACCTGCACCAGCAGCGCACCTTCGCGCAGGCGCAGCAAACGCTGGGTGGCGCTGTAGGCAATGTCGGCGCCCGAGCGTGCGTCCAGCAGCAGCTCGCTGCCATCGGGCAGCCAGTGGTGGCCGCGTTCGCCGGTAGCGGTATGCAGGTCGGCAACCAGCATGGTCAGCGGGGTTTGGCGGTCAATCAGCCAGGCCGTGCCTGTGCCCAACAACACGGTGGCCAGGCCGCCGCGCAGCAGCCCGCGCCGCCGCGCTGCCGTGGGGATGGGCGCGATCAGGGCCTGGCGGCCCAGGTTGGCGCTGCCGTGCTGGCGCAGTTGGGCCAGCATCGGTTCCACGCCATGGGCCTGTCCGCGCGAGAGGCGGCCTTGCACGCGGTCCCACGCCTGGGCATGGGCTGGCGACTGCTGCAACCAGCAGGCAAAGGCCTGCTGGTCTTGGTTTGTGGCATGGCCGGAGTCAAGCCGTACCAGCCAGTCGATGGCTTGATCGGTGGCAATGTCCATGGGGCTGTCAGTCCCGCGGCCACATCGGCGATTGGTAAAGATGCACCAGGGCCTGCTTCATATAGCGTTCCACGGTGGTGATCGAGATGCCCATTACCTCGGCAATTTCTGCGTGCTTCATTTCGTCGAGGCGGCGCAGCAAAAACACCTGGCGTACCTTGGGCTGCAAGCCGTCCAGCCACAGGTCCATGGCTTCGACGGCCTCGCGCACCAGGGCGTAGTCCTCGGGAGAGGGGGCGACTTCTTCGGGCAGGCTGGCCAGCGCATCCAGCCAGGCCTGTTCCAGCTCGCGCCGGCGCCAGAAGTTGTAGAGCACCCGCTGCGCCAGCGTGGTCAGATAGGCCCGGGGCTCGCGGATGGCATGCACCTGTTCGGCCACGATCACCCGCACAAAGGTGTCCTGCGTCAGGTCGGCGGCCTGGTGGGTGTTGCCCAGTTTGCGCAGCAGCCAACCGTGCAGCCAGGCGTGGTGGTTGACATAGAGCGCGTGCACCGGGTCGGTGACAGGAGAGGAAGGCATGGCTCCATGTATGCAAATGAGAACTCTTCGCATTTTATATGCTGGTATGTCAAAGCCGTCGCTTTGCGGGGGCAAGCGCGGTGCTGCAGAGCACTTGGTGTGGGGGAAATCCGACAGCGCCTGGCTGCGGTCTGCGTGGTTTGCAGATGCAAGGCCTCGCTTACAGCAGGCCTTCTTCGGCCATGGACAGCGCCACGCCGGGGCCGACGATGACATGGTCCAGCACGCGCACGTCCACCAGCGCCAATGCGGCCGTCAGATTGCGGGTGAGCTCGCGGTCGGCAGGGCTGGGTTGCACGCTGCCGCTGGGGTGGTTGTGGGCCAGGATGAGGGCGCTGGCCTGGTGGTGCAGGGCGCGTTGCAGTACCTCGCGGGGGTAGACCGCCGTGGCGGTGAGCGTGCCGTGGGACAGCTCTTCCCAGGCGATCAACCGGTTCTGGCTGTCCAGAAACAAAGCGGCAAACACCTCGTGTGGGCGCTGGGCCAGGTGCAGCTGCAGATAGTGGCGCACGGCCTGCGGGTCGGTGAACACGGTGCGCGCGCGCAGCTGCTGGGCCGTGGCGCGCTTGGCCAGCTCCATCACGGCCAGCAGCTCGGCGCGTTTGGCCGGGCCCAGGCCTTTGATGCGGGCCAGGTCCTGGGCGCTGGCCGAGAGCAGACCTGCCAGGCCGTCAAACCCGCCTTGGCTGGGCGTGTTCAGCAGGTTTTGCGCCAGCTGCAGCACGCTGCAGCCGGCCAGGCCGGTGCGCAGCACAATGGCCAGCAACTCGGCATCGGCCAGCGCTGTCGGGCCACGGGCCAGCAGTTTTTCGCGGGGCTGGGCATCAGCAGGCAGGTCTTTGAGGGCCATGGCAGCAAAGTAGTGGCGAAGAGGGCTGCGGATATGCGCGCAGTTCGCGCGGGGGCATGCCCGGTTTTCTACAATGGGGCCAGATTACTCGGGACCCCTATGACGACCACGACCCACGCATCCACGCCCACCGTACAGCCGGGCTCTTTTCTCACCCTGCATTACCGCCTGGCCGGCCCGGCTGGAGACGTGATCAACACCTTCAATGACAAGCCCGCCACCTTGTCGCTGGGGGCCGGTGAGCTGTCGCCCGCGATGGAGGAGTTGCTGCTGGGTCTGGAAGAGGGCGCACACACCACATTCGAGCTGCCGGCAGCTGCCGCTTTTGGCGAACGCAATGCGGACATGATGCAGTGGGTGGCGCGCAAGCTGATGAATGAGCTGGGTGACCCCGACGAGCAATACATGGCTGGCGATGTGGTGCAGTTCCCCACACCTGACGGCCTGAGCAGCTACGCAGGCGCCGTGGTGCAGGTGCGCGAAGACGGCGCCGTGCTGTTTGACTTCAACCACCCGCTGGCAGGCCAGCCGGTGACGTTCGAGGTCAAACTGATTGGTGTGCTCTGAAATGGTCGGAGCCAAGGAAATCCTGCTGGCCGAGCCGCGCGGCTTTTGCGCCGGTGTGGACCGTGCCATCGAAATCGTGGAGCGCGCGTTGGCCAAGTTTGGCGCGCCGATTTATGTGCGCCACGAGATCGTGCACAACACCTTTGTGGTCAACGACCTCAAGGCCAAGGGCGCCATCTTCATCGAAGAGCTGGACGATGTGCCTGCGGGCGCGACCTTGGTGTTCAGCGCCCACGGCGTCTCCAAGGCCGTGCAGGAAGAGGCCAAGGCCCGCGGTTTTTCCATCTTTGATGCCACCTGCCCGCTGGTGACCAAGGTCCATGTGGAGGTGGCCAAGCTGGCGAAAGAGGGCTATGAATTTCTGATGATCGGTCACAAGGGCCATCCGGAAGTGGAAGGCACCATGGGCCAGCTGTCCGAAGGCATTCACCTGGTGGAAGACGAGGCCGATGTGGCCCGTGTGGCGCCGCGCCAGACCGAAAAGCTGGCCGTGGTGACGCAGACCACGCTGAGCGTGGATGACGCCGCTGGCATCATGGCCGCCATCACGGCCCGCTTTCCGCAGGTGCGCCAGCCCAAGCAGCAGGACATTTGCTATGCCACGCAAAACCGCCAGGACGCCGTCAAGGTGCTGGCGCCGCAGGTGGATGTGTTGATCGTGGTGGGCAGCCCCACCAGCTCCAACAGCAACCGCCTGCGCGAGCTGGCTGCCCGTCTGGGTACGCCGGCCTATATGGTGGATAACGCGGACGAGTTGCGCGAGGAATGGTTTGCCAATGCCGCGCGCGTGGGCCTGACGGCGGGAGCCTCGGCGCCCGAGGTGCTGGTCAATGATGTGATCGCCCGGGTGCGCAGCCTGGGTGCGGTGGCGGTGCGCAAAATGGATGGCATCGAAGAGACCATCAAGTTCCCCCTGCCCAAGGGCTTGAAGATCGACGCGGCCACCGGCCTGGAGATTGAGGTGCGCAAAGCGCCCGAGACCGGCGCCTGAGGCGGGGCGTGCTGCCAGCCAGCAGCAAAAACCAGAGCGCTTTGTGCTTGCACAGCAAGGTGATGCAATAGGAATCTATTGCAAACCGGCTGCTGTTGCGCACAAGGCGCTCTCTTTTTTTACAGCCAGGATGCCTGGTCAGGCCGGCAGGGGCTGCGGCCTATGGCGCAGCAGACCATGGGCGGCGCAGGCGCTGCTGAGCACGGCCAGCAACAAGCTGCTGCGCCAGGGGGCCGTGCCGCCATGCCAGCTGCTCCAGCCCGCCACCATGGTCAGCAGCAAGCTGGTCAGTGCGCCGCCCAGCATCAGCAAGGCCAGGGCAGCCGCGCGGGCCGGGTTGGGGGCCTGCGGGTTCAGGGGCCAAAAGCTCAGGGTGGCGGCGCATACCAGGCCCAGCAGGCACAGCACAAACATGGCAACTCCTTGCAAACCAAGAGGGAGAGGTTTGGGCTCAATGTAGAGGCTTTGGCGCTGCAGCGCATGCGCTGCCTCTCAACTCCACAAGTCCAGCGGGGGATCGCTGGCAATGGCCTTGAGCAAATCGGTGCGGGAGACAAAGCCCGCCAGCTGGCCCTGGGCGTCGGTCACCGGCAGGCCGGGCAGACCGGTTTCCAGCAACACGCCGGCCACGCGGCGCAGGTCGGCGGTTTCGTCCACTGCCGGTACGGGGGTGAGCATGACATCGGCCACCGGCCGGCGTGCTAGGGCAATGGCATCGCGCACGGCGCCGGGCTCGGGCAGCAAATCCAGCGGTGCCATATCGGCACGCAGCAGCAGGCCTATGACCCGGCCGCCATCGCCCAGGACCGGAGCCTGGCTGACACGGTGCTCGGCCAGTTGGTGCCAGGCATCGTTGACGCGGCTGCGTGGCGAGACGGTGAGGGCGCCACGCGTCATCACATCGCGCACCAGGCGCAGGGGCTGGCGTTCATCCTGCAGGCCCTGGGCCGTGTCTTCGTAAGCCGATACCGCGCTGTGTGCCGGTGCGCGGCGCAGCGTGGTTTCCGTCGAAGGCTGGGCCAGCGAGGGGCTGGGCGTGTCCACTTGGGTGGTGAGTGTGCTCAGCGCCTGGGCCCGAGGCACGCGGCGCACCGGGGCAATCTGTGACAGGCGCTCCGGGCCGCCGTGGTACATGGGGCCGTTGATGCCAAAAACATAAAACATGGAGTCTCCCTGTGGCTGGTGTCGCCTGCGCGCTGGGTGCAGGCCCATTTCTGTTGATATCGGCAACTGTGCGGATTTCTTGTGGGCCAACCCCGCCCTCACTGGAAAAAGCAGGGGCAGCGCAGCATCCATGCCCTGGCGCAAACCACCGCGGCGCACACTGGCGCGGCAGCACCACTAAAATCGCGGTCTATGCTCGATATTCAACTTCTTCGCAAAGACCTGGACTCGGTCGTCGCCCGACTGCTGACCCGCAAGAACCCGCAAGCCTTCCTGAATGTGGAAGCTTTCAAGGCGCTGGAATCCGAACGCAAGTCCATCCAGACGCGCACGGAAGAGCTGCAGTCCAAGCGCAACCAGCTGTCCAAGCAGATCGGCATGCTGATGGGCAAGGGCGAGAAAGACGCCGCCGAAGCCGCCAAGGCCGAAGTGGCCGCCATGAAGACCGAGCTGGAGCAGTCCGCTGCCCGCCTGGACCAGATCCAGAACGAGCTGCAAGCCATGCTGGCCGCCGTGCCCAATCTGCCGCATGCATCCGTGCCCGTGGGCGCGGATGAAGAAGGCAATGTGGAAGTGCGCCGCTGGGGCGCTCCTAAAAACTTTGATTTCGAGCTCAAGGACCATGTGGACCTGGGCGCACCCCTGGGCCTGGACTTTGAAGCTGGCGTCAAATTGAGCGGAGCCCGTTTCACGGTGATGCAGGGCCAGATCGCCCGCTTGCACCGTGCACTGGCCCAGTTCATGCTCGACCTGCAGACCGAAGCCCATGGCTATACCGAGTGCTATGTGCCCTATATCGTCAACAGCGATTCGCTCAAGGGCACGGGCCAGTTGCCCAAGTTCGAAGGTGATTTGTTTGCTGCCAAAAAGGGCGGACAGGACGCCGAGCCCGTGCCCGATACCGCGGCGCTCTACCTGATTCCCACGGCCGAAGTGCCGCTGACGAATCTGGTGCGCGACGAGGTGCTGGCTGAAGAGCGCCTGCCCATCAAGCTGACGGCCCACAGCCCCTGCTTCCGCTCGGAAGCCGGCTCCTCCGGCCGTGACACGCGTGGCCTGATTCGCCAGCACCAGTTCGACAAGGTCGAGATGGTGCAAATCGTGCACCCCGAGAAAAGCTACGAGGCACTGGAAGAAATGACCGGCCACGCAGAGGCCGTGCTGCAAAAGCTGGGCCTGCCTTACCGCGTGATGAGCCTATGCACCGGCGATATGGGCTTTGGCGCAGCCAAGACCTATGACCTGGAGGTGTGGGTGCCAGCGCAGAACACCTTCCGCGAAATCAGCTCCGTCTCCAACTGCGAAGCCTTCCAGGCGCGCCGCATGCAGGCCCGCTTCAAGAACGCCCAAGGCAAGAACGAACTGGTCCACACCTTGAACGGCTCTGGCCTGGCCGTGGGCCGTACCCTGGTGGCTGTGCTGGAGAACTACCAGAACGCCGATGGCTCCATCACCGTGCCCGAAGCACTGGTTTCGTACATGGGGGGCAAAACTTTGCTGAAGGCCTGATTTTTTAGGCTATAATTTCAGCTTCGACACACGGAGAGGTGGCAGAGTGGTCGAATGTACCTGACTCGAAATCAGGCGTACGTGCAAACGTACCGTGGGTTCGAATCCCACCCTCTCCGCCAATGCGGCTGTAGCTCAGCTGGATAGAGTACTTGGCTACGAACCAAGGGGTCGTGGGTTCGATTCCTGCCAGCCGCACCAGATACAAGCCCCAGAAACGAAAGTTTCTGGGGCTTTTGTCTATTTGTGAAAGCCTTGTTTTTCAGCGTCATGAAAAACGAACTTTCTTCCAAAGTAATTTGGAAATTTCGATTTGGGGTTAAAAAACATCCTATAATCGATAGCTTAGCGGCTGTAGCTCAGCTGGATAGAGTACTTGGCTACGAACCAAGGGGTCGTGGGTTCGATTCCTGCCAGCCGCACCAAACGACAAGCCTCAGAGTGGAAACGCTCTGAGGCTTTTTCGTTTGCGCAGCGCATGCTTCGTATGTGTGAAGATGGCGGGCTATGAACAAGGCTTTCACCAAAGAATCCGACGGGGATGACGACGACGAGATCGGCGCGCTGCCGCCATTGCCGGCAGGGGGAAAGAACTACATCACGCCCCGGGGTTACCAGCGCCTGCGCGATGAGCTGCTGGATTTGATCGACAACGAGCGGCCCAAGATCGTCGAAGTGGTGCACTGGGCGGCCAGCAATGGCGACCGCTCCGAAAACGGCGACTACCTCTACGGCAAAAAAAGGCTGCGCGAGATCGATCGCCGCATCCGCTTTCTGACCAAGCGCCTGGAGATTGCCGAAGTGGTGGACCCTGCTGTGCACCATGGCAGCGACCAGGTCTACTTTGGTGCCACCGTGACCTATGTGGACGATGAAGGCGAAGAACGCACCATCACCATATTGGGCATTGACGAGGCCGACAGTGCCCAGGGCCAGGTCAGCTGGATTGCCCCGGTCTCGCGCGCACTGCTGAAATCACGCATAGGCGATGAGGTGCCACTGCCCACGCCTGCGGGTGTGCGCATGCTGGAGGTGCTGGAGGTGCAATACCCCAAGCCGGCCAGTGCATAGTCAGCCCAGCAGTCAGTCCGGTCGGGTTGTCCTGGTTTGGGGGCCTGCCGGGCGGTGATTGCAGAAGCGTAAAAGGCGGCAGGACCAGAAAACACCATCGCCATAATAGGTCGCATGCGCAGCCCATTATGCTTTGCTGGTCATCTCCGCTATGCAGGCTTCACTTTGCTGGAGGCGCTGCTCACGGTTTTTATTCTTTCCCTGTGCTTGCTGTTGACAGTACCTGCGCTGCAAGAGTTTTTTATCAAAAGCAAGCTGCGCCGCATTGCCGATGATTTTGTGCAGACGGTCTTCAAGGCCAGAAGCGCGGCCGTGGGCAAGAATGTTTGCACCACCATGTGCATCAGCAGCAATGTTGACAAGGACTTGCCGGTTTGTAGCAGCAAGGGCGATGCAGACTGGCAGCCCGGGTGGATGCTCTTTCTAAACCCCGCTTGCGATGCGAATAAAAACACACCGGATACCTCGCAAGACATTATCGAGCTGCGCATGGGTTGGGGTGGGGAATATTATTTGCAGTCCCAGTCCGGGGTGAAAAAAATCAATTTCAATGCCCGAGGTGGAAATGCGCTTGCCAATGCCTCGGAATTTGATCTTTACTACCGTTCTGCCGGCAATGCCCTCAACGATAAATATGGGCTGAATATCTGCCTGGATGCGCTGGGGCGCACGCGTACCATTCCCTCCAGCCGCAGTTGCAGCAATTACAAATGAGGTGGAGATGCGGGCCCATTCATATGCTCCACACCAAGCCGGAGGCTCGCTGCTGGAGGTGATGCTGGCCTTGCTGCTGATAGCCGTGGGCCTGCTGGGCATGGCGGCGTTGCAGGCATCCACGGCGAAATACCGGGTCAATATTCAGGCGCAGGCGGCCGTGGCCCAGTTGGTGTCCGATCTGGCGGAGCGGATACGCACCAATGCCGGTGCGGCAGGGCCTGGCTTTGGCGTTCCTCAGGGCGGCACCGCTTCGCTGTATATGCTGGAAAGCAGCTGGGCCGACCAGGCCGGGGCACCGCCAGCCATGGGCAAGGACTGCGACCGCACACCCTGCAGCGCGGCCGAGCGCGCAGGTTTTGACATGGCGCTGTGGCGCCAGCGGGTCAGGGAATTGCTGCCCCAGGGCGCGGCCGTGGTGCAGGGTGATAGAGCGTCGGGCATAGAGGTGACGCTGATGTGGATGGACAAGGAGCAGCTCAGCGAAACCCGGGGCCAAGACGGCGGAGGAATCACCAGACAACTGCGCCTGGCGCCGGTGTGCGCGCCAGACGCCGAGCAGGCCATGGTCTACCACTGTTGTCCGGGCCTGGCCCGGGCGCCTGCGGGCGTACGTTGCTGGCGCATGTCATTTCTGCCGTGATCCACCATGGTGCAAAGATCAGCCATGCACAGCGCACATGCCAAGCACCAGCAGCAGGGCCTGAGCTTGGTGGAGCTGATGGTGGCCATGGTCATCGCTTTGCTGGTGGTGTGGGCGGCCACCGCGGTGTATCTGCACTCCGCCAGCCAGCAGCGTGCCCAGGAGCGGCGCAGTACAGCCCAGGAGGCGGGCGCATTGGCCATGGACTTGCTGGGCCGCGATATCCTGAATGCCGGCTTTTACCCGGCCAGCTTTGCGTCCAGCACCGTCGATGTCAGCCAGGCGGGTGGCTATGACAGCTATCCGCCGCTGGAGTCTGCTGTGCGCAAAGACAGCGACTGGCAGAACCAGGCCCAGGGCTGGCCGCCTCTGGCTTATAGGGCGGGCGTTTATGGCTGTGATGGCGGGGAGTTCAATGTGCAGACCGCCAGCTGCCCTGCAGCAGATGCCAGTCAGCCCGACAGCCTGGTGGTGAATTACTTCAGTGCCGATGCCATGGGCGATAGCGGCAGCCGCAAGGATTGCACGGGTTCGGCCGTGGACAACGACCCCAGCAACAAATACCGGACCAATGCCGGCAAAAAGCTGAACCAGCCTCCGTTGCAGCCGCTGTTTGTCTCCAACCGCTATGCGCTGCGCGATCTGAAGAATTTTGTCGACCAGCAGGATATGGCCACCAAGAGCCTGGTCTGCTCGGGCAATGGCATGAGCGCCTTCGGTAATCCCGGCATTTACCAGCCCATGGTTGCGGGCTTCAAGGACATGCGCTTTCGCTACGGCGTGTATTCCAGCGCTGCCGCTACCTTTCCCGACCGGTTTTATTCCGCCGCAGAAGTCAGCGCCATGCCGGCGGTGGGCATCAACGGGCAGGCCTATACGGGCTGGCAGCGGGTCAGCGCGGTCAAGGTTTGCATACTCATCCAATCCCAGGGCAGTGCGGTGCGGCTGGAGAGCTCGGCAGGCCAGGCCATGCGCTATCTGGATTGTGACGACAGGCCGCAGACCCTGCCTGCTGGCCAGTGGGTGCAGCGCCTGGTGCAGGTTTTTGGGGTGCGCAATGCGTTGCAGCAAAGCTATTGAGTGGCGCACCTGCGCTGCCCATGGATGCTCGCAGCGCGGACTGGCTTTGATGGTGGTCTTGCTGCTGTTGCTGCTGACCAGTGCCATCAGTGTGTGGGGCGTCAAGCAATCCCTTTTTTCCGAGCAGCTGGCGCGCAACCAGCTGGACCATGTCGCTGCGCGCGAGGCCGCAGAAACCGCCTTGCGCGATGCCGAGCGCGACCTGCTCAATCCCGGTGTGGCCTTGCGGGCCAATGCCTCTTGCAGCCGCGGCGTGGCGGCCATCACGCCGGCGGACTTCAGTGCTGATTGCAGCCGTGGTCTGTGCGCGCTCAGCGATGTGGCCTATGCGGCCATGGATTGGAACAAGTCCAGCGGTGGAGAGGTCTGGTGGCCCTCGGCCAAGGGTGGCAAGTGGAATAACAACTTTGCGCAAAAACCCGGCCGCGTGCCTGCCAGCGCCGGTCGCTGCAATTTCTCGGGTGGCGTGCCTCTGGGAACTTTTACCGGCGCCGCGCCGGTCAAGGGTGTGGCCCGTCAGTCCGAATACCTGGTGGAGTATTTCCGGCGCAAAAAACTGCGCATCAACCAGCAGGAGTCGCAGGCGATTGCCGGTGACGGCAATGCCTTGTCATGGTCTGCCATGTACCGCATCACGGCACGGGGCTTTGGCTATTCGATGCAAACCCAGGTGGTGCTGCAAACCGTGGTATTCCCCGATGCGCAGCAGCCGGCGGCGGGCCAGGGCATGGCCGACAGCACGGCGCCGCGCCTGCAGTGGCGGGAGGTTCCCGGCCTGCGCACCTACCCCGATTAGCCACAGGAGCCAGCGCCATGTCTTCTTCCCCGCAACGCGGTTTCACGCTGATAGAGCTGATGATGGTGGTGGTCATTGTTGGCGCGCTGGCTGCCTTGGCCTACCCTAGCTATGCCGAACACCTGGCCCAATCCAGGCGTGTGGCCATGACGGCCGTGCTGGCCCAGGGGCAGCAGTGGCTTGAGCGTTTTTATAGCGAGAACTTCAGCTACTACCAGGTGCGGGGCAGCACGGCCTTGGCCGTGGACGGCTTTCCGCCCTCGCTGGCGCAGTCTCCAGCGCCGGGTGAGGGCGTGGCGCACTACACACTGGAGTTGAGCGTGGATGTCAGGCAACCCGAGGCCTATGGCCTGAAGGCGCTGCGGGCGGGTGCCATGGCGGCCGACCGCTGCGGTGATTACCGCATTGACCAGTACGGTCGCAAAACCCTGGAGAATTACGATAGCAGCCGCTTTGCCGATGCAAAGCAGGCCATGGCTTATTGCTGGAAATAGAGCATCTCAAGCATCTCTCCGGCGGGCCTGGTCGCAGAAGAACAAAGGATAGATATGCAGGCAGCCGCCGCAGCACAGGCCAGCAGCCGCTGGATGGACAGAGCATTGGACTTGGCCGAGCAGGCGCTTTACCGCACCTCACCCAACCCTCGTGTGGGCTGTGTGCTGGTGGATGCACGAGGGCAGGTGATTGGCGAAGGCGCCACCCAACGTGCTGGTGGCCCGCATGCCGAGATCATGGCCTTGCGTGATGCCCAGGCCCGTGGCCATGCGGCGCTTGGCGCCACGGCCTATGTCACGCTGGAGCCCTGTGCCCACACCGGCCGCACAGGGCCTTGTTGTGTGGCCCTGGCACAGGCCGGCGTGGCCAAGGTCTATGCCGCGCTGCTGGATCCCAACCCCCGCGTGGCAGGCCAGGGCGTGGCCTATCTGCGCAGCCAGGGTGTGGAGGTCGAAGTCGGCCTGGGGGCGGAGCGTGCCCGCGAGCTGAACCTGGGTTTTTTGAGCCGCATGGTGCGCGGCCAGCCCTGGGTGCGCATGAAGGCTGCCACCTCGCTGGATGGCAAAACCGCTTTGCCCAATGGCGTCAGCCAATGGATCACGGGCGAGGCCGCGCGCAATGACGGCCAGCAATGGCGGGCCCGTGCCTGCGCCATCCTCACCGGCGTGGGCACGGTGCTGGCCGACAATCCGCGCCTGGATGTGCGCAGCATGGTCACCGAACGCCAGCCGCGGCTGGTGATTGCCGACAGCCAGCTACGCACCCCGCCCGATGGCGCCCTGTTTGCTGCCGAGCGCCAGGTGCTGATCTATACCGCTCGGGCCGACGCACCCCAGGCTGCAGCCCTGCAGCAGCGGGGCGCGGTGCTGGTGGAGATGCCGGATGCGCAGGGCCGGGTGGATATCCCCGCCATGCTGAGCGACCTGGCGCGGCGCGAGGTCAACGAGCTGCATGTGGAGGCAGGCGCCGTGTTCAACGGCGCGCTGTTGGCCAGCGGCATGCTGGACGAGCTGCTGCTCTACCTGGCGCCCAGCCTGCTGGGCATGGGCGCGGACATGGCGCAATGGGGGCCGTTGACCGACCTGGCCCAGCGCGTGCCGCTGGGCTTTCAGGACGTGCGCCAGGTGGGGGCTGATCTGCGCGTGCTGGCGCGGGTGCCGGGGCGGGACCGGTTTTGAGCTGTAAGCCCATGGTTCCCGTGTGAGGCGGTGTAATACGGCCTGTTGCTATAATCACAGGGTTTTGCATGGTGCAAGACGCACGCCGGAGCCTTTCCAGCCCTGGCGCAAGTAACCAAAAGATGGCCAAGTGCTGTCTTTCTACAAGGAAAAATCATGATCGCTGCCTCCAAAAAGGCTGAAGTTGTCAAGGCCAACGCCCGTTCCGAAAACGACACCGGTAGCCCCGAAGTGCAAGTGGCCCTGCTGACCGCTCGCATCAACGAGCTGACTCCCCACTTCAAGGCAAACGCCAAGGACCACCACGGTCGCCGCGGCCTGCTGCGCATGGTGAGCCGTCGTCGCAAGCTGCTGGACTACCTGAAGTCCAAGGACGCGGACCGTTACACCGCCCTGATCGCCAAGCTGGGCCTGCGTAAGTAAGCACAGTGCAAGATCGGAACGCCTGAGTTAGCGCGCTAGCTCAGGCGTTTTTTACTTTGGAGTTTGTGCAAACAGAGCGAAGCTGTGTCATTCCACCAGCCCACGGGCTATCAAAAAAGATAGCTGAATGTGCGCTTGTGGAATGGCATCGTGTTCTGTTTAGCCTCCAAACCATTGCTGCAAAAGCTATTGCAGCTGCATAACTAGGAGTACACATATGACGATGTTCAACAAAGTCACCAAGACCTTCCAATGGGGCCAGCACACGGTCACCATGGAAACCGGCGAAATCGCTCGCCAAGCCTCCGGCGCCGTGCTGGTCAACATCGATGACACCGTGGTGCTGGCCACCGTGGTGGGTTCCAAGATTGCCAAGGCCGGCCAGGACTTCTTCCCGCTGACCGTGGACTACATCGAGAAGACCTACGCCGCAGGCAAGATCCCCGGCAGCTTCTTCAAGCGCGAAGCCAAGCCTTCCGAGCTGGAAACCCTGACCAGCCGCCTGATCGACCGCCCCATCCGCCCCCTGTTCCCCGAAGGCTTCTACAACGATGTGCACGTGGTCATCCACACCATCTCGTTGAACCCCGAAGTCGACGCCGACATCGCTGCCATGATCGCCGTCTCCGCCGCTCTGTCGGTGTCGGGCATTCCTTTCAACGGCCCCATCGGTGCTGCCCGCGTGGGTTACATCAATGGCGAGTACGTGCTCAACCCCGGTCAGACCCAGCGCAAGGATTCGCAAATGGATCTGGTGGTGGCTGGCACCGAAGCCGCCGTGCTGATGGTGGAGTCCGAAGCCCTGCAACTGTCCGAAGAAGTGATGCTGGGTGCCGTGGTGTTTGGCCACGAGCAAGGCCAGATCGCCATCAACGCCATCCATGAGCTGGTGCGTGAAGGCGGCAAGCCCGCATGGGACTGGACCGCTCCCGCCAAGGACGAAGCCCTGATCGCCAAGGTGGCCGAGCTGGGCGAAGCCAAGCTGCGCGCTGCCTACCAAGAGCGCAACAAGCAAGTGCGTACCCTGGCTTGCCGTACTGCCTACGCTGATGTGAAGGCCGCACTGACCGAGCAAGGCGTGGCCTTTGACGGCGTCAAGGTCGACGGCATGCTGTTCGACATCGAAGCGCGCATTGTGCGCTCGCAGATCCTGGCCGGTGAGCCCCGCATCGACGGTCGCGACACCCGCACCGTGCGCCCCATCGAGATCCGCAACTCCGTGCTGCCCCGCACCCACGGCTCGGCCCTGTTCACCCGTGGTGAAACCCAGGCCCTGGTGATCTCCACCCTGGGCACCGAGCGTGATGCACAGCGCATCGACGCCCTGGCCGGCGAGTTCGAAGACCGCTTCCTGTTCCACTACAACATGCCTCCCTTTGCCACCGGCGAAGTGGGCCGCATGGGTTCGACCAAGCGCCGCGAAATCGGCCACGGCCGTCTGGCCAAGCGCGCCCTGGCTGCCTGCCTGCCGAGCAAGGAAGAATTCCCCTACACCATCCGCGTGGTGTCGGAAATCACCGAGTCCAACGGCTCCTCGTCCATGGCTTCGGTCTGCGGCGGCTGCCTGTCCATGATGGACGCCGGCGTGCCCATGAAGGCCCACGTGGCCGGCATCGCCATGGGTCTGATCAAGGAAGACAACAAGTTCGCCGTGCTGACCGACATCCTGGGTGACGAAGATCACCTGGGTGATATGGACTTCAAGGTGGCAGGCACCACCAATGGCATCACCGCCCTGCAGATGGACATCAAGATCCAGGGCATCACCAAGGAAATCATGCAAGTCGCCCTGGCCCAGGCCAAGGAAGCGCGCATGCACATCCTGGGCAAGATGCAAGACGCCATGGGCGAAGCCAAGGCCGAGATCTCGTCCTTTGCGCCCAAGCTCTACACCATGAAGATCAACCCCGAGAAGATCCGTGACGTGATCGGTAAGGGCGGCGCCACCATTCGTGCGCTGACCGAAGAGACCGGCACCCAGATCAACATCGAGGAAGACGGCACCATCACCATCGCTTCCAGCGATGCCGCCAAGGCCGACGAGGCCAAGAAGCGCATCGAGCAGATCACCGCCGAAGTCGAAATCGGCAAGGTCTACGAAGGCCCGATCACCAAGATCCTGGACTTCGGCGCCCTGGTGAACCTGCTGCCTGGCAAGGATGGTCTGCTGCACATCAGCCAGATCGCCCACGAGCGCGTGGAAAAGGTCACCGACTACCTGCAAGAAGGCCAGATCGTCAAGGTCAAGGTCATGGAAACCGACGACAAGGGCCGCATCAAGCTGTCCATGAAGGTTCTGGCCGAGCGTCCTGCAGGCATGGAGCGCAGCGAGCGCCCTGCACCTGCCGAGCGTGAGCCCCGTGCTCCCCGTCAGCCGCGCGAATCCCGCGAGCCCCGTGCTCCCCGCGAATCGCAGGACGACGTGGAACAGCAGCAGCAGCAACAACAGCAGCAATAAGCTGTCTGCGTGACGCGCCGCGCAGCGGCGCTGTCGCGGGTCATGGAGGCTGCCAGTGCGTGCAGTCATCCATGGCTTGGTCATCAAAAAAATGAGCTGCTGTCGCTTGCCCCATGGGCATTGGCGATGGTTTTGCCAGCAATTTGTAAAGGACATGCGCACAGCATGCAGGCCATAGAAATCAGCCGTTTCGGTCCGCCCGAAGTGCTGCAGTCTTGCGAGCGCCCCATGCCTGAGCACCAGGCGGGCGAGGTGTTGATCCGGGTGAGCGCCAGTGGCGTGAACCGCCCGGATGTGATCCAGCGCAAGGGTGCTTACCCGCCGCCGCCGGGTGCTTCCGACCTGCCGGGTCTGGAAGTCGCGGGGGTGATTGAAGCGGGTGATGCCGCAGCCATGGCGGCTGCCGGTTTTGCGGTGGGTGACCGTGTCTGCGCGCTGCTGCAAGGCGGTGGTTATGCCCAGTACTGTGCCGTGCCGGTGGGCCAATGCCTTCCGGTGCCGCAAGGGCTGGGCGATGAAGAGGCTGCGGCGCTGCCGGAGACCTTTTTCACCGTCTGGAGCAATGTCTTTCAGCGTGGCCGTTTGCAGGCTGGCGAGACCTTGTTGATCCAGGGTGGCAGCAGCGGTATTGGCGTGACGGCGATTCAGCTGGCCAAGGCCTTCGGTGCCAAGGTCATCGTCACTGCAGGCACTGACGCCAAGTGCGCCGAATGCCTGAAGCTGGGTGCCGACCACGCCATCAATTACAAGACCCAGGACTTTGAGCAAGAAGCCTTGCGGCTGACGGCCAACCGGGGTGTGGATGTCATTCTCGACATGGTGGCTGGCAGCTATGTGGAGCGCGAAGTGCGTTGCCTGGCAGAAGACGGCCGTCTGGTGGTGATTGCCGTGCAAGGTGGTGTGGAGGCTGGCTTCAACGCCGGCCTGTTGATGCGCCGTCGCCTGACGCTGACGGGCAGCACGCTGCGCCCGCGCGATGTGGCCTTCAAGGCTGCGATTGGCCGCGAGCTGCGTGAGCGGGTCTGGCCTTTGCTGGAGCAGCGCCGCGTGCGGCCCATTATTCACAGCCGTTTTGCGGCCCGTGATGCGGCCCAGGCCCATGCGTTGATGGAGTCGGGCGATTTGATCGGCAAGATTGTTTTGACCTGGTGAGCGAAGCAGATGAAGAAAAAACTGATTGTTGGCAACTGGAAGATGAATGGCGGCCTGCAGGCCAACGCCGAGTTGCTGGCGGGTATTCGCCAGGGTCTGCCCGCAGCGCTGAACTGCGATGTGGGCGTGGCCGTGCCTGCGCCTTATCTGGCCCAGGTGCAAACGGCGGTCGCAGGTTCGTCCATTGCCGTGGGTGCGCAAGACGTCTCGCAGCACGAAAAAGGTGCTTACACCGGTGAGGTGTCGGCCACCATGCTGCAGGAATTTGCGGTGCGTTATGCCCTGGTGGGTCACAGCGAGCGTCGCCAATACCATGGCGAAACCGATGCCACCGTGGCGCTGAAGGCCCAGGCTGCACTGGCCAAGGGCATCACGCCTGTGGTGTGTGTGGGTGAAACATTGGCCGAGCGCGAAGCCGGGCAGACCGAGGTTGTGGTCAAGCGCCAGCTGGCAGCCGTGATCCAGCAAGTGGGTCACTGCGTCAGCGAGCTGGTTGTGGCCTATGAGCCCGTGTGGGCCATTGGCACCGGCAAGACTGCCAGCCCCGAGCAGGCCCAAGCCGTGCATGCCGTGCTGCGTGCCCAGCTGGCGGCTGCCACGGCACAGGCTGACCGCGTGCCGTTGCTGTATGGCGGCAGCATGAATGCTGCCAACGCAGCCCAACTGCTGGCCCAGCCCGATATCGATGGCGGCCTGATTGGTGGTGCTGCCTTGAAGGCGGGTGACTTTTTGCAAATTATTGCTGCGGCCCAATAAGTGGGCGCATAACAAGCTATTGATTTAGGAGTAAGTGAATGCAAGCTTTATCTGGTGTGATTTTGGGTGTGCAAATGCTCACCGCCCTGGGCATGATTGGCCTGATCCTGATCCAGCACGGCAAGGGTGCAGACATGGGTGCGGCCTTTGGCAGCGGTAGCTCGGGCAGCCTGTTCGGCGCTTCGGGCAGTGCCAACTTCCTGTCGCGCACCACAGGTGTGCTGGCCACTGTGTTTTTTGTCTGCACTCTGGCGCTGGCCTATCTGGGCACCAACCGTCCCGCAGCCAGCGCTGGCAGCGTGCTGGAAAGCACGCCTGCGGCCAGCATCCCCGCGCCTGCAGCCATGACCCCCGAAGTGCCTGCTCCGGTGGCCAATGATGTGCCTGCACCGGTGCAGCAGCCTGCTGCGCCGGCAGCGGAGTCGGCGCCAGCGAAATAAATGGACGCCACCCTGAAAAATCCTCAAGACGCGGGTTTTTCAGGATAGAATGCAGAGATTGCCTGGACAGCCAAAGCCTTTGTTAGAGGGGGCTCCTCATGCCATCCAGGCACTCGGGACGAAATGCCGTCGTGGTGGAATTGGTAGACACGCTATCTTGAGGGGGTAGTGGCGTAAAGCTGTGCGAGTTCGAGTCTCGCCGACGGCACCACATATAACAAGCCTGCCCTGATCAGGCAGTGGTCGGGGCAAGGTCAAGCGGGAAACGCGACCTCAAGATGAACCTCGATCAATACCTCCCCGTTCTCTTGTTCATCATCGTGGGCATGGCCGTTGGTGTCGTGCCCCTGGTGCTCGGCTACGTGCTGGGCCCCAATCGTCCGGATGATGCCAAGAACTCCCCTTACGAATGCGGCTTTGAGGCCTTCGACGATGCGCGCGGCAAGTTCGATGTGCGTTACTACCTCGTCGCCATTCTGTTCATCCTTTTTGATTTGGAAATCGCTTTCCTGCTGCCCTGGGCTGTTGCGCTCCAGGACGTAGGTGTGGCAGGTTTCGTGGCTGTGCTGATCTTCCTGGCGGTTCTGGTCGTGGGTTTTGCCTACGAGTGGAAAAAGGGCGCCCTGGATTGGGAATGACGGCGAAAGACAAAAAGGAAACACGATGATCGAAGGTGTGATGAAGGAAGGCTTTGTCACCACCAGCTATGACGCTGTGGTGAACTGGGCCAAGACCGGATCGATCTGGCCCATGACGTTCGGTCTGGCCTGCTGCGCAGTGGAGATGATGCACGCCGCTGCCGCGCGCTATGACCTGGCGCGTTTCGGTGCGGAAGTGTTCCGTCCCAGCCCGCGCCAGTCCGACCTGATGATCGTGGCCGGCACGCTGTGCAACAAAATGGCTCCGGCACTGCGCAAGGTCTATGACCAGATGTCCGAGCCGCGCTGGGTGCTCTCCATGGGCTCCTGCGCCAATGGTGGCGGCTACTACCACTACAGCTACTCCGTGGTGCGCGGCTGCGACCGCGTGGTGCCCGTGGACGTCTATGTCCCCGGCTGCCCCCCCACTGCCGAAGCACTGATCTACGGCATCATCCAGCTGCAGCAAAAAATCCGCCGCACGAACACCATCGCTCGCGTCTAAGGAGTTCAGATGTCTGCAATCGCTATTCAGCCCGAAAAGCTTCGGGATCTGGTGGCTGCTGCCTTGGGTGAAAAGGCCCGCAGTGTCACAGTCGCACTGGGAGAGGTCACCGTCGAGGTGTCTGCAGCCCAGTATTACGCCGCCATGCAAGTGCTGCGCGATGCCCCGGAATGCCGTTTCGAGCAGCTGGTGGATCTGTGTGGCATGGACTACTCCACTTACGCAGAAGTGGGCACCGAAGGTGCCCGTTTTGCTGCTGTGTCGCACCTGCTGTCCGTGAGCCTGAACCAGCGCGTTCGCGTGCGTGTTTATGCCGAGGATGACGAGTATCCGGTGGTGGCTTCGGTCACGCCGCTGTGGAGCGCAGCCAACTGGTTTGAGCGCGAAGCCTTTGACCTGTATGGCATCGTCTTCGAAGGTCACGACGACCTGCGCCGCATCCTGACCGACTACGGTTTCATCGGCCACCCTTTCCGCAAGGACTTCCCCCTGTCCGGTCATGTGGAAATGCGCTACGACGAGGAACTGGGTCGCGTGGTCTACCAGCCGGTGACCATCGAGCCGCGCGAGATCACCCCGCGCATCATCCGCGAAGAGAAGTACGGAGGCCTGCACTGAAGCGCCTAGCGCCTCCGAGTGGACGATCATGGCAGAAATCAAAAACTATTCCCTGAACTTTGGTCCTCAGCACCCGGCAGCGCACGGTGTGCTGCGTCTGGTGCTGGAGCTCGATGGTGAAGTGGTGCAACGTGCCGACCCGCACGTGGGCCTGCTGCACCGCGGGACCGAAAAGCTGGCCGAGCACAAGACCTATATCCAGTCGCTGCCCTATATGGACCGCCTGGACTATGTGTCCATGATGTGCAACGAGCACGCCTATTGCCTGGCCATCGAGAAGCTGATGGGCATCGAAGTGCCCAAGCGCGCGCAATACATCCGTGTGCTGTTCTCCGAAATCACCCGTTTGCTCAACCACCTGATGTGGCTGGGCTCGAACGGCATGGACTGCGGCGCCTCCACGGTGCTGATGTACACCTTCCGCGAGCGTGAAGACCTGTTCGACATGTACGAAGCCGTGTCGGGCGCGCGTATGCATGCAGCCTACTTCCGTCCGGGTGGTGTCTACCGCGACCTGCCGGACACCATGCCCCAGTTCAAGGCCAGCAAGGTGCGCAACGCCAAGGGCGTGGCCGAGCTGAACAAGAACCGCCAGGGATCGCTGCTGGACTTCATCGAAGACTTCACCAACCGCTTCCCCACATGCGTGGATGAATACGAAACCCTGCTGACGGGCAACCGCATCTGGAAGCAGCGCATGGTGGGCATCGGCGTGGTCACGCCTGAGCGTGCGCTGAACATGGGCTTTACCGGCCCCATGCTGCGTGGCTCCGGTGTAGCCTGGGATCTGCGCAAAAAGCAGCCCTACGAGGTGTATTCCGAGCTGGACTTCGACATCCCCGTGGGCAAGACCGGCGACTGCTACGACCGCTATCTGGTGCGCGTGGCCGAAATGCGCCAGTCCAACGAACTGATCAAGCAGTGCGTGAAGTGGCTGCGTGCCAATCCCGGTCCGGTGATCACCGAGAACCACAAGGTGGCGCCCCCGGCCCGCGAAGCCATGAAGTCCAACATGGAAGAGCTGATCCACCACTTCAAGCTCTTCACTGAAGGCTTTACCGTACCTGAAGGCGAAGCCTATGCGACGGTGGAACACCCCAAGGGTGAGTTTGGTATCTACATGGTGAGCGATGGCGCCAACAAGCCTTACCGCGTGAAGATTCGCGCCCCGGGCTTTGCCCACCTGTCCATGATGGACGAGGTGATTCGCGGACACATGTTGTCTGACGTGGTGGCCGTCATCGGCACCATGGATATCGTGTTCGGAGAGATTGACCGATGATTACTGAAGCGACTAAGGCGCGCTTTGCGCGCGAGGTGGCCAAGTACCCGCCCGAGCAGAAGCAGTCTGCCGTGATGGCCTGCTTGTCCATCGTTCAGCAGGAGCAGGGCTGGGTCAGCCCCGAGAGCGAGGCGGTCATCGCCGAAGTGCTGGACATGCCCCAGATTGCGGTGCACGAAGTCACCACCTTCTACAACATGTACAACCAGCAGCCCGTTGGCAAGTACAAGCTCAACGTCTGCACCAACCTGCCATGCCAGCTGCGTGACGGTTATAAGGCCTTGCACCACCTGGAAGCCAAGCTGGGCATCAAGATGGGTGAGACCACGGCTGACGGCATGTTCACGCTGCAGCAATCCGAGTGCCTGGGCGCCTGTGCCGACTCGCCGGTGATGCTGGTGAACGACCGCTGCATGTGCAGCTTCATGAGCAATGAAAAGCTCGACGAGCTGGTCGACGGCCTGCGTGCCGCGGAGGGCAAGGCATGAGCGGCATTCTGAACAATCCCGCAGCCAATGCGGTGCTGGCCAAGTTTGCCTCTTCGGGCAACGAGACCTGCTTCCATGGTCGCCACATCAACCCCCAGATCTATGCCGATCTGAATGGCAGCAACTGGTCCATCAAGGACTATGAAGCGCGTGGCGGCTATGCCGCACTGCGCAAGCTGCTGGGCAAGGACGGCTCCGAGGGCCTGACGCAAGACCAGGTCATCGCCACCTTGAAGGAATCCGGCCTGCGCGGTCGCGGTGGTGCGGGCTTCCCCACCGGCCTGAAGTGGAGCTTCATGCCCCGCACCTTCCCCGGCCAGAAGCACCTGGTATGCAACTCGGACGAGGGCGAGCCCGGCACCTGCAAGGACCGCGAGATCCTGGTGCACAACCCCCACATCGTGATCGAGGGCATGATCATTGCCGCCTACGCCATGGGCATCACGGTGGGCTACAACTACATCCACGGCGAAATCTTCGACGCTTACGAGCGTTTTGAAGCCGCCCTGGAAGAGGCGCGTGCCGCCGGCTACCTGGGTGACAACATCCTGGGCAGCAGCTTCAGCTTCCAGCTGCACGCTCACCATGGCTTTGGCGCCTACATTTGCGGCGAGGAAACCGCGCTGCTGGAATCGCTGGAAGGCAAGAAGGGTCAGCCCCGCTTCAAGCCGCCATTCCCGGCCAGCTTTGGTCTGTATGGCAAGCCCACGACCATCAACAACACCGAAACCTTTGCGGCCGTTCCCTGGATCATCCGCAACGGCGGCCAGGCCTACCTGGAATGCGGCAAGCCCAACAACGGTGGCACCAAGATCTTCTCGGTCAGCGGTGACGTGAACCTGCCCGGCAACTACGAAGTGCCCATGGGTACGCCGTTCTCCAAGCTGCTGGAGCTCGCAGGCGGTGTACGCACCGGCCGCAAGCTCAAGGCCGTGATTCCCGGTGGTTCGTCCTCACCCGTTCTGCCGGCCGACATCATCATGGAATGCACCATGGACTACGACTCCATCGCCAAGGCCGGCTCCATGCTGGGTTCGGGCGCTGTGATCGTGATGGACGACTCGCGCGACATGGTCGAGAGCCTGCTGCGCCTGTCTTACTTCTACCAGCACGAGTCCTGCGGCCAGTGCACGCCCTGCCGCGAAGGCACGGGCTGGCTGTGGCGTGTGGTGAACCGTATCCAGCACGGCGAAGGCCGTCCGGAAGACATCGAGTTGCTGGACTCCGTGTCCGTGAACATCATGGGCCGCACCATCTGCGCCCTGGGCGATGCAGCGGCCATGCCGGTGCGCGCCATGATCAAGCACTTCCGCCACGAGTTCGAAGCGAAGATCCAGAACGCTTCCAAACAGGCTGCCAAGGCCGCCTGATCGCGAGATAAGCATATGGTTGAAATTGAACTGGACGGTAAGAAGGTGGAGGTCGCCGAAGGCTGCATGGTCATGCATGCAGCCGAGAAGGCCGGCACCTATATCCCGCATTTCTGCTACCACAAGAAGCTGTCCATTGCGGCCAACTGCCGCATGTGTCTGGTGGATGTGGAGAAGGCTCCCAAGCCCATGCCTGCCTGCGCCACGCCTGTGACGCAAGGCATGATCGTGCGCACCAAGAGTGACAAGGCCATCAAGGCCCAGCAATCGGTGATGGAGTTTTTGCTCATCAATCACCCGCTGGACTGCCCCATCTGCGACCAGGGTGGCGAATGCCAGCTGCAAGACCTGGCCGTGGGCTATGGCGGTGGCAGCTCGCGCTACGAGGAAGACAAGCGCGTGGTGTTCCACAAGGATGTGGGCCCGCTGATTTCCATGCAGGAAATGAGCCGCTGCATCCACTGCACCCGCTGCGTGCGCTTTGGCCAAGAGATCTCCGGCATCATGGAGCTCGGCATGGTCAACCGCGGCGAGCACTCGGAAATCACCACCGTGGTGGGTGATACCGTGGACTCCGAGCTGTCGGGCAATATGATCGACATCTGCCCCGTGGGCGCGCTGACCAGCAAGCCCTTCCGCTACAGCGCCCGTACCTGGGAGCTGTCGCGCCGCAAGTCGGTCTCGCCCCACGACTCCACCGGTGCCAATCTGATCGTGCAGGTCAAGAACCACCGCGTGATGCGCGTCGTGCCCTTCGAGAACGAAGCCGTCAACGAATGCTGGATTGCTGACCGCGATCGTTTCTCCTATGAAGCGCTCAACGGTGAAGACCGCCTGACCCGCCCCATGCTCAAGCAAGGCGGCGAGTGGAAGGAAGTCGACTGGCAGACCGCACTGGAATATGTGGCCAACGGCCTGCGCAACATCAAGAACGATCACGGTGCCAACAGCGTGGCTGCCCTGGTCAGCCCCCACAGCACGCTGGAAGAGCTGTACCTGGCCGGCGCTTTGGTGCGCGGCGTGGGCAGCGACAGCATCGACTGGCGCCTGCGCCATGGCGAATTCGCCGCCGCACAAGGCGTGCGTTGGCTGGGTATGCCGATTGCTGCACTGAACGAGCTGCAGTCGGTGCTGGTCGTGGGTTCCAACCTGCGCAAAGACCATCCGCTGTTTGCACAGCGCATTCGCCAGGCTGCCAAGAAGGGCTGCAAGGTGTTTGCCATCAACGGCCGTGTCTACGACTGGGCACTGCCGGTGACGGCTTCCGTCGTGGCTGCTGCCGACTGGGCCCAGGCACTGGCCGATGTGGCCGCTGCCGTGGCCCAGGCCAAGGGTGTGGATGCGCCCGTGGCGGGTACAGGCAATGCCGAAGCCGCTGCCATCGCCCAAGCTCTGCTGTCGGGCGAGCGCAAGGCCGTGTTGCTGGGCAATGCCGCTGCACACCATGCCCATGCCGAAAGCCTGCTGGCTCTGGCGCAATGGATTGGCGAGCAGACTGGCGCTGTGGTGGGTTACCTCAGCCAAGCCGCCAACACCGTGGGTGCGCAATGGGTCAAGGCCCAGCCTCAGGCACAAGGCCTGAATGCCGCGCAAATCACGGCAGGCCAGGCCAAGGCCGTGATTCTGCTGAACAACGAACCGGTGTTCGACACTGCTGCGGGCGCCAAGGCGGCCGAAGGTCTGTCCAAGGCCGAGATGGTGGTGACGCTCAGCCCGTTCAAGACGAATCTGGAATTCAGCGATGTGCTGTTGCCCATTGCTCCGTTCACCGAGACTTCGGGCAGCTTCGTCAACGCCGAAGGCCTGGTGCAGAGTTTCCACGCCGTGGTCAAGCCGCAAGGCGAGGCCCGTCCGGCCTGGAAGGTGCTGCGCGTGCTGGGCAATCTGCTGGGTGTGTCGGGCATGGACTTCGAGTCCTCGCAAGACGTGCTGGCCGTGGCCGCTCGCGGCACCAGCCAGCTGGGCGCGGAACTGAGCAACCGTACGAATGCCGCTGCTGCCGTGGTGAGCACCGCTGCTGCCGAACCGGTGACCGCCAGCATTTACCAATTGGACAGCATTGTTCGTCGAGCCCCTGCGCTGCAACTGACGGCAGATGCGCGTGAGGCCCGCGAAGGAGGCGCTGCATGATCGACGCAATCTACAACGGCGGCCTGAATATGGTCGCGGCCTCCTGGTGGGCCACTGCAGCCTGGCCTGTGATCTGGGCCTTGCTGGGCATCATCTGCATCGTGGCTCCGCTGATGATCGCCGTGGCCTATCTGACCCTGTGGGAGCGCAAGCTGCTGGGCTGGATGCAGGCGCGTCCCGGTCCCAACCGCGTGGGCCCCTGGGGTCTGCTGCAGCCCATGGCCGACGGCCTGAAGCTGCTGACCAAGGAGCTGATCTTCCCCTCGGCTGCGGCCAAGGGCCTGTTCTATGTCGGCCCGGTGATGGCCATCATGCCGGCCCTGGCCGCATGGGTGGTGATTCCCTTCGCACCTGAAATCGTGCTGGCCGACGTGAATGCCGGTCTGCTGCTGGTCATGGCTATCACCTCCATCGAGGTCTATGGCGTGATCATTGCCGGCTGGGCTTCGAACTCCAAGTACGCCTTCCTGGGCGCGCTGCGTGCCTCGGCACAGATGGTGAGCTATGAAATCGCCATGGGCTTCTGTTTCCTGGTGGTCATCATGGTCAGCGGCAGCATGAATCTGACGCAGATCGTGCTGGGCCAAGGCCAGGGCCAGTTCGCCAGCATGGGCGTGGGCATTCTGTCGTGGAACTGGCTGCCGCTGCTGCCTATCTTCATCGTCTACCTGATCTCCGTGGTCGCCGAAACCAACCGCCACCCCTTCGACGTGGTGGAAGGCGAATCGGAAATCGTGGCCGGCCACATGGTCGAGTACTCGGGCATGGGCTTTGCCATCTTCTTCCTGGCCGAATACGCCAGCATGTGGCTGGTGTCCATCCTGGCTGTGATCATGTTCCTGGGTGGCTGGTTGCCGCCGCTGGATGCCCTGTCCTTTGTGCCGGGCTGGATCTGGCTGGCCATCAAGACCTTCCTGGTCGTGTCCTGCTTCATCTGGATTCGCGCCACCTTCCCGCGCTTCCGCTATGACCAGATCATGCGTCTGGGCTGGAAGATTTTCATTCCCGTCACCCTGGTGTGGCTGGTCATCGTGGGTGCCTGGTTGCACTCGCCTTGGAACATCTGGAACTAAGCGGGGATACCAAGAATGTCTGCTGTTGCTGCAACCCCATTTTCCTTGAAGGACTTCCTCAAGAGCTTCATGCTCTGGGAGTTGGCCAAGGGCATGGTGCTGACCGGTCGCTACGCGTTCTCGCGTCGCGTGACGATTCAGTTCCCCGAAGAAAAGACCCCGCTGTCGCCCCGTTTCCGTGGCCTGCATGCGCTGCGCCGCTATGAAAACGGTGAAGAACGCTGCATTGCCTGCAAGCTGTGCGAAGCCGTGTGCCCTGCCATGGCCATCACCATCGAGTCCGATGTGCGTGACGACGGCTCGCGCCGTACCACGCGCTACGACATCGACCTGACCAAGTGCATCTTCTGCGGTTTCTGCGAAGAGAGCTGCCCGGTCGACTCGATCGTGGAAACACAGATCTTTGAATACCACGGTGAAAAGCGTGGCGACCTGTACTTCACCAAGGACATGTTGCTGGCCGTGGGTGACCGCTATGAAGCCGACATCGCCGCTGCCAAGGCAGCCGATGCCAAGTACCGCTGAAGCGGCTCCTGATCCAGAAAGATTCGAATCATGGATGCCAAGACTGGTTTTTTCTATCTCTTCTCGGCGGTGCTGCTGTTTGCAGCCTTCCGGGTCATCACGGCGCGCAACCCTGTGCACGCTGTGCTCAATCTGATTCTGGCCTTCTCGCAAGCCGCTGCCATCTGGCTGCTGCTGAAGGCTGAATTCCTGGCCATTGCCCTGGTGCTGGTGTACCTGGGCGCTGTGCTGGTGCTGTTCCTGTTCGTGGTGATGATGCTGGACATCCGCATCGACACCGTGCGGCGCGGTTTCTGGCGGCATTTCCCGCTGGCAGCCCTGATTGGCGCGGTCATCACCTTTGAAATGGCCCTGGTGGTCATGGGTGGCTTCAGCGGCATGGACGAGCCCAAGCCGGTGGCCGAGCTGCTCAATGCTGCTGGTCAAGTCGTGCCTTACTCCAACACCCAGGCCCTGGGCAAGTTGCTGTACACGCAGTACCTGTACCCGGTTGAAATCGCCTCGGTGATTTTGCTGGTCGCCATGATCACGGCCATTGCCCTGACGCTGCGCAAGCGCAAGGACAACAAGGCCATCAGTGTTTCGCTGCAGGTGCGCGTGCGCGCCGAGGACCGTCTGACCATGGTCAAGATGCCCAGCACCCAGGCGCCCGCGCCTGTGGAAGAAACCGTTGTCGAGGAGAAGAAGGCATGACGCTCACACTGGGACATTTCCTGACCTTGGGTGCGATGCTGTTCGCCATGTCGGTGATCGGGATTTTCCTGAACCGCAAGAACCTCATCGTGCTGCTGATGGCCATCGAATTGATGCTGCTGTCGGTGAACATGAACTTCGTCGCGTTTTCGCACTACCTGGGTGATATGCACGGCCAAGTGTTCGTGTTTTTCATCCTGACGGTGGCAGCGGCCGAATCGGCCATCGGCCTCGCCATCCTGGTGCTGCTGTTCCGCAACAAGTCCAGCATCAATGCGGAAGATCTCAACGCCCTGAAGGGCTGAGTCGCCCGTCTTAGCAAGGTCCAGAAGAATGAGTCAAACCCTCTCTGCATCCATGCTCCTGGCGGTGCCATTGGCACCGTTGGCGGGCTCCGCATTGGCAGGCATATTCGGCACTGCCTTTGGCGGCAACAAATTCGGCCGCGCGGCCAGCCGCTCCCTCACCATCCTGGGGGTGCTGATTGCCTTTGTCCTCTCCGCGCTGACGTTCCAGTCGGTCGTCTTCGAAGGCGCCACCTTCAACGCCACCATTTATGAATGGATGACGGTGGGTGCGCTGAAGATGGAGATCGGCTTTCTGATCGACAGCCTCACCGCCATGATGATGTGTGTGGTGACCTTTGTGTCGCTGATGGTGCACATCTACACCATCGGCTATATGGAAGAAGACGACGGCTACAACCGTTTCTTCTCCTACATCTCGCTGTTCACCTTCTCCATGTTGATGCTCGTGATGAGCAACAACCTGCTGCAGCTGTTCTTCGGCTGGGAAGCCGTGGGCCTGGTGTCCTACCTGCTAATCGGCTTCTATTTCAAGAAGCCTTCGGCGACCTTCGCTAACATGAAGGCCTTCCTGGTCAACCGCGTGGGTGACTTCGGCTTCATCCTGGGCATTGGCCTGATTGCTGCCTACACCGGCACCTTCAACTACACGGAAATCTTCGCCAAGCTGCCCGAGATCCAGAACACGCTGCTGCCGGGTACGGCATGGCTGCTGGTGACGGTGACGGCCATCTGCCTGTTCGTGGGTGCCATGGGCAAGTCGGCCCAGTTCCCGCTGCATGCCTGGCTGCCGGATTCCATGGAAGGCCCGACCCCCATCTCCGCGCTGATCCACGCCGCCACCATGGTGACGGCAGGTATCTTCATGGTCTCACGCATGTCGCCGCTGTATGAGCTGTCGGACACCGCGCTGAACTTCATCCTGGTGATTGGTGCCATCACGGCCCTGTTCATGGGCATCCTGGGCATCATCCAGAACGACATCAAGCGCGTGATTGCGTACTCCACGCTGTCGCAGCTGGGCTATATGACCGTGGCACTGGGCGTGTCCGCCTACTCCGTGGCCACCTTCCACCTGATGACGCACGCCTTCTTCAAGGCACTGCTGTTCCTCGGCGCGGGCTCGGTGATCATGGGCATGCACCACAACCAGGACATCCGCTGGATGGGTGGCGCGCGCAAGTACATGCCCATCACCTGGATCACCTTCTTGCTGGGCAATCTGGCACTGATCGGCACGCCGTTCTTCTCGGGCTTCTACTCCAAGGACGCCATCATTGAAGCGGTGCACGCATCCAACCTGCCTGCAGCTGGCTTTGCCCACTTTGCAGTGCTGGCTGGCGTGTTCATCACGGCCTTCTACTCCTTCCGCCTGTACTTCATCGTCTTCCACGGCAAGGAACGCTACGACCAGAACCCCGATGCCCACCACGATGACCACCATGGTCACGACGACCACGGTCATGGCCACGATGCCAAGCCGCATGAGTCGCCCTGGGTGGTGACCGGCCCTCTGGTGCTGCTGGCCATCCCCTCGGTGGTGATCGGTGCCATGGCGCTGATGCCCATGCTGTTTGGTGACTTCTTCAACGGCGTGATCTTTGTCGATGCGACCAAGCACCACGCCATGGCCGAGCTGGCACAAGAGATCCACGGCTGGCTGCCCATGGCGCTGCACGGCTTCCAGGCTGCGCCTTTCTGGCTGGCCCTGGCGGGTGTGGTGGTGTCCTATGTGTTCTACATGGTCATGCCCAGCATTCCGGCTGCCATCAAGTCGTTCTCGCAAAAGATCGGTCTGTACCAGGTGCTGGAAGGCAAGTACGGCGTGGACTGGGTCTATGAAAACGTTTTTGCCCGTGGCGCACGCTGCATAGGTACAGGCTTGTGGAAGGCCGGTGACCAGACCCTGATTGACGGGGTGGTGGTCAACGGTTCCTGGAAGCTGGTGGGCAAGGTGGCTGCACTGGTGCGTCGCCTGCAGTCCGGCTACATCTACCACTACGCATTGGTCATGATCCTGGGCGTGTTTGTGCTCATGACCTATTTCGTGTGGCTCAACAAGTAAGGAAGTAGAAAAATGGGATTGTTGAGTCTTGCTATTTGGACACCGATTGCCTTTGGTGTCCTCTTGCTGGCCATGGGCAGGGAAGGGCAGGCCCGCGCAGTGCGCTGGCTGGCCCTGATCGGCGCAGTGCTGGGTCTGCTGGTGACGCTGCCGCTGCTCACCGGTTTCAATACCTCGACGGCCGATATGCAGTTCGTCGAGAAGGTGCTGTGGATTGAGCGCTTCAATATCCACTACCACCTGGGCCTGGACGGTCTGTCGTTCTGGTTTGTGCCGCTGACGGCCTTCATCACGGTGATCGTGGTGATTGCCTCCTGGGAGAACATCACCGAACGCGTGAACCAGTACATGGGCGCCTTTTTGATCCTGTCGGGTCTGATGGTGGGCGTGTTCTGCGCGCTGGATGGTCTGCTGTTCTACGTCTTCTTCGAAGCCACCCTGATTCCCATGTACCTGATCATTGGTATCTGGGGCGGCCCGAACAAGATTTACGCAGCCTTCAAGTTCTTCCTGTACACCTTGATGGGTTCGCTGCTGATGCTGGTGGCGCTGATCTACTTGTACAACCAGTCCGGTGGCAGCTTTGACATCCAGACTTGGCACAAGCTGCCCTTGAGCGGCACAGCCCAGACCTTGCTCTTCTTTGCCTTCTTTGCCGCTTTTGCGGTGAAGGTGCCCATGTTCCCGGTGCACACCTGGCTGCCCGATGTGCACGTGGAAGCGCCTACCGGCGGCTCCGCCGTGCTGGCTGCCATCATGCTGAAGCTGGGCGCCTATGGTTTCCTGCGCTTCTCCCTGCCCATCGCCCCTGATGCTGCCCGCGAATGGGCCTGGCTGATGATTGCGCTGTCGCTGATTGCCGTGATCTACGTGGGCATGGTGGCCCTGGTGCAGACCGACATGAAGAAGCTGGTGGCCTACTCGTCGGTGGCCCACATGGGCTTTGTGACCCTGGGCTTCTTCATCTTCAACGACCTGGGCGTTGCTGGCGGCATCGTGCAAATGATTGCCCACGGCTTTGTCTCGGGCGCCATGTTCCTGTGCATCGGCGTGCTGTATGACCGAGTGCACTCGCGTGACATCGCAGCCTACGGTGGCGTGGTCAACACCATGCCCAAGTTCGCCGCTTTTGCCTTGCTGTTTGCCATGGCCAACAGCGGCCTGCCTGCCACGGCCGGCTTTGTGGGTGAGTGGATGGTGATTCTTGCATCCGTCAAGTTCGACTTCTGGGTCGGCCTGGGTGCTGCCACGGCGCTGATCTTCGGCGCCTCCTACAACCTGTGGATGTACAAGCGCGTCTACCTGGGCCCGGTCGCCAACGACCATGTCAAGGAGCTGAAGGACATCAACTGCCGCGAGTTCCTGATTCTGGGCGTGCTGGCCATTGCTGTGCTGTACATGGGCATCTATCCCAAGCCCTTCACGGATGTGATGGATGTTTCGGTGGCCCAGCTGCTGCAGCATGTGGAACAGAGCAAGCTCCCCTGACAGGAATGAACTGAGAGATTCGAGATGATTGACAACATCAGCTGGCTTTCGATCTACCCGGAGATCGTGCTCCTGGTCATGGGGTGCGTGATCGCCTTGGTAGATCTGGGCATCAAAAGTCCCCGCCGCACCGGCACCTATGTGCTCACCTTGCTGACTCTGGCCGTGGTGGCCGTCATGCAGGGCATGTATGCCGCAAGCGGCAACACCTTCTATGGCTGGGGCAATATGGTCGTCTCCGACGCCATGGGCAACTGGCTCAAGTGCTTTGCCACCGTCGCCGTGATGGTGACACTGGTCTATGGCCGCCCCTATGCGGCCGATCGCGACATGCTGCGCGGTGGTGAGTTCTTCACCCTGTCCATCTTCGCGCTGCTGGGCATGTTCATCATGATCTCCGGCAACAACTTCCTGCTGCTGTACCTCGGCCTGGAACTGTTGACGCTGTCCAGCTATGCGTTGGTGGCACTGCGCCGCGACCACGCCACGTCCACCGAATCGGCGATGAAGTACTTCGTCCTGGGTGCTATGGCTTCGGGCTTCTTGCTGTATGGCATCTCCATGATCTACGGCGCCACCGGCTCGCTGGACATCGGCGAAGTCTTCAAGGCCATCAACTCCGGTCAGATCAAGCACCAGGTGCTGGTGTTCGGCCTGGTGTTCGTAGTGGCAGGTCTGGCCTTCAAGCTGGGTGTCGTGCCTTTCCACATGTGGGTGCCTGACGTCTACCAAGGTGCTCCTACCGCCATCACCGCTCTGATCGGTGGCGCGCCCAAGCTGGCCGCCTTCGCCATGGTGATGCGCGTGCTGGTAGATGGTCTGCTGCCGCTGGCCATCGACTGGCAGCAAATGCTGATGGTGCTGGCCGTGGGCTCGCTGCTGGTGGGTAACCTGGCTGCCATCATGCAGACCAACCTCAAGCGCATGCTGGCCTACTCCACCATCTCGCAAATGGGTTTTGTGCTGCTGGGTCTGCTCTCCGGCGTGGTGGACGGCAACGTCAATCCCGCCAATGTGGAAAGCGCCTACAGTTCGGCCATGTTCTACGTGGTGACCTATGTGCTGACCACGCTGGCCACTTTCGGCGTGATCCTGCTGCTGTCGCGTGAAGGCTTCGAGAGCGAAGAAATCGCCGACCTGGCTGGCCTCAACCAGCGCAGCCCGCTGTACGCCGGTGTGATGGCTGCCTGCCTGTTCTCCATGGCCGGTATTCCTCCGCTGGTGGGCTTCTACGCCAAGCTGTCCGCGCTGCAGGCACTGGTGGCTTCGGGCCAGGCCCTGTATATCGGCCTGGCAGTGTTTGCCGTCATCATGTCGCTGATCGGCGCCTTCTACTATCTGCGCGTGGTCAAGGTCATGTACTTTGACAAGCCGCTGACTGCAGGCACCGTGTCGGCTCCCTTTGATGTCCGCGCCGTGCTGACCGTCAATGGCGCCCTGGTGCTGTTGCTGGGCATCTTCCCCGGTGCACTGATGTCCCTGTGCGCCGATGCGATAGTGCGCTCCTTGGCGTCCTGAGGCCCTAGAATCGAAGCGTGACCCAAACTGCTTCTATCTGGCTCGTGATATTGGCTGCCCTTGTGGCAGCCAATTTGCCTTTTCTGAATGAGCGCTGGCTGCTGGCCGGCCCGCTGGCGCGTCCGCGCAAACCCCTGTGGGGCCGATTGCTGGAGCTGCTGCTGCTGTACGGCATCGTCGGTGGCCTGGCCTTGGCGCTGGAGCACCGCGCCGGCCAGATCTATCCCCAAGGCTGGGAGTTCTACGCCGTGACCGCCACGCTGTTCCTGACCCTGGCCTTCCCCGGCTTTGTGCACCGCTATCTGGGCCAGGGCCGCCGCGCAACTGCTTGACGCCAGGCCGTGACGGAAGACTGCGCATGAAGGTTTTTGACCTGCATTGTGACCAGGGCCATGTGTTCGAAGGCTGGTTTGGTTCGGAGGGCGACTTCCAAAACCAACTGGCCCGCGACCTGATTGCCTGCCCTGTGTGCAACAGCGTGCAGGTACGCAAAGGCCTGAGCGCCCCTCGATTGAATCTGGGGGCAACGCCCGTGCAGAGTGCGGCTACAGCTTCTGAATCGATAGCGCCAACGCCGGCGCCTGCGGCTGGCGATGACCGCCTGCGCGCCCTGCAGGCCGCCTGGTTGCAGATGAGCCGGCGCATTGCGCAGCAAACCGAAGACGTGGGAGCAGGCTTTGCCGATGAGGCCCGGCGCATACACCGCGGCGAGGTCGAGGAGCGTGGCATCCGCGGCCAGGCCACGCCCCGGGAGGCCATGGAGCTGTTGGACGAGGGCATAGGCGTGCTGCCGCTGGCCTTGCCGGATGGGGCCAAGGAAACCTTGCAATAAGGCTTTCCGCTTTTCTTTACATGCATACCAAGCGCCTACTGAGGCGCTTTTTTTGCGCCCTGCGACCAGGTCCATCGCTTTGCTGGGGCGCAAGCTGACAAAAAGCTGCCGAACCCTGGAGTAGGCGACAAGCTTGTCTGCGGGTAATGCATGAATTTGCATTGCAAGTAATTGAAATAAAAGAAGATTTTTCTTTTCTTGAGTTCTCTGGGGTTTGTACTTAGGTTGTTGGTCTTACGCATTACTCCCAGTGCGGCTCTCCTGCCCCCTCCGTACGATCCGCTGCTGCATAAGAATCTGGATGCTGCAGCCTGGGGACAAACCACAAGCAGCGTCCGCTCTACCTCGAAGTGGGACGGAATTGATGAGCGATGTCATTTTGGAAACCCGGAACCTGACCAAGGAGTTCAAGGGCTTCACTGCCGTGAGCAAGGTCAATCTGGACGTCAAGCGCGGCAGCATTCACGCCTTGATCGGGCCCAACGGGGCAGGCAAGACCACCTGCTTCAATCTGCTGACCAAGTTTCTGGTGCCCAGCTCGGGCAGCATCAAATTCAATGGGGTGGACATCACCCGCGAGGCGCCAGCGCAGATTGCGCGCCGTGGCGTGATCCGCTCCTTTCAGATCTCGGCGGTGTTCCCCCACCTGACCTTGATGGAAAACGTGCGCGTGGGCCTGCAGCGCAAGCTGGGCACGGAATTCCATTTCTGGCGCAGCGAAAAACTGCTGGACCAGCTCAATGGCCGCGCCATGGAGTTGCTGACCGAAGTGGGCCTGGAAGACCTGGCCGATGAGGTGACGGTGAATCTGCCCTATGGCCGCAAGCGTGCGCTGGAAATCGCCACCACGCTGGCCATGGAGCCCGAGCTGATGCTGCTGGATGAGCCCACCCAGGGCATGGGCCACGAAGACGTGGACCGCGTGACCCAGCTGATCAAAAAAGTCTCGGCTGGCCGCACCATCTTGATGGTGGAGCACAACATGAAGGTGATCTCCTCCATTGCCGACCGCATCACCGTGCTGCAACGCGGTGCGGTGCTGGCCGAAGGTCCGTATGAAGAGGTATCCCGAAATCCGCAGGTGATGGAGGCCTATATGGGCACCACCGATGGCCAACTCCAAGGTGCACATTGAGCATGAATAACAAGACGAATACGCCGGCGCTGGAGATCAAGCAGCTGCAGGCCTGGTATGGCGAATCCCATGTGCTGCATGGCGTGGACATCGTGGTCCAGCCCGGCGAGGTGGTGACGCTGCTGGGCCGCAATGGGGCAGGGCGCACCTCCACCATGCGCGCCGTGATGGGGCTGATCGGGGCGCGCCGGGGCTCGATCAAGGTCAACGGGGTGGAGACCATAGACCTGCCCACCCACAAGATCGCCCATTTGGGCGTGGGCTACTGCCCCGAGGAGCGCGGCATTTTCTCCAGCCTGTCCTGCGAGGAAAACCTGATGCTGCCCCCGCCGCTGAAGACCGGTGAGAAGGGCATGAGCGTGGACGAGATCTACGAAATGTTCCCCAACCTCTACGAGCGCCGCCACAGCCAGGGCACGCGCTTGTCGGGCGGGGAGCAGCAGATGCTGGCCGTGGCCCGCATTCTGCGAACGGGCGCCCGCCTGCTGCTGCTGGACGAAATCTCCGAGGGCCTGGCCCCCGTCATCGTCCAGACCCTGGCCCGCATGATCACCATGCTGCGTGCCAAGGGCTACACGGTGGTGATGGTGGAGCAGAACTTCCGCTTCGCCGCGCCACTGGCTGACCGCTTTTATGTGATGGAGCACGGCTGCATCGTCGAGCGATTTGAGTCCGCACAGCTGCAGGAAAAAATGTCTGTACTCAATGAATTGCTGGGGGTTTGAGCGCAGACCGCGCCGGCCACCCACTCTCAAAAAAAGAGCTGCTTGTGCAAGTACACAGCGCTTTCAAGCCCTAAACAGTTACGACTGCGATCACCAATTCAAGGAGACACCATCATGCAAGCATTCTCGATGAAAGCCCTCGCCCTGGCCCTGACCACCACCGGCCTGCTGGGCGCCAGCATCCAGGCCCAGGCACAAGAGAAGGTGAAGATCGGCTTCATCACCGACATGTCCAGCAACTATGCCGACGTGGACGGCAAGAACGGTGCCACCGCCATCCAGATGGCCATCGACGACTTCGGCGGCAAGGTGCTGGGCAAGCCCATCGAGCTGCTGACGCAAGACCACCAGCACAAGCCCGACATCGCCGCCACCAAGGCCCGCGAGTGGATCGACACCCAGAACCTGACCATGCTGTTCGGCGGCACCAACTCCGGCGTGGCCCTGGCCCTGGCCAAGGTGGCTGCCGAGAAAAAGCGCGTCTACTTCAACAACGGCGCCGGTGCCTCGGCCCTGACCAACGAGCAGTGCACGCCCTACACCGTGCACTACGCCTATGACACCGTGGCCCTGGCCAAGGGCACGGGCGGCGCAGTGGTGGACAACGGCGGCAAGAGCTGGTTCTTCCTCACGGCCGACTATGCCTTCGGCCACTCGCTGGAAGCGGACACCACCAAGGTGATCGAGGCCAAGGGCGGCAAGGTGCTGGGCGCGGTCAAGCACCCGCTCAATGCCTCGGACTTCTCCTCCTTCTTGCTGCAGGCCCAGAACAGCAAGGCCCAGATCCTGGGCCTGGCCAATGCGGGCGGTGACATGATCAACGCCGTCAAGGCAGCGCGCGAGTTCGGCATCAACAAAAACATGAAGATGGCTGGCCTGCTGGTGTTCCTCACCGACATCCACAGCCTGGGCCTGAAGAACACCGAAGGCCTGCTGCTGACCACCAGCTGGGACTGGAACCTGAACGACGAAACCCGTGCCTTCGGCAAGAAGTTCATGGCCAAGACCAAGCGCATGCCCACCGACGTGCAGGCCGCCAACTACTCGGCCACCACCAACTACCTGAAGGCCGTGGAAAAGGCCGGCACCACCGATGCCGACAAGGTCATGGCCGTGCTCAAGAGCACGCCGCTGAAGGACTTCTATGGCGAGGGCGTGATCCGTCCTGACGGCCGCTATGCCCACGATATGTACCTGATGCAGGTCAAGGCGCCCAAGGAGTCCAAGGAAGCCTGGGACTACTACAAGGTGGTGAGCAAGCTGCCGGCCGACCAGGTGTGGACCACCAAGGCCGAATCCAAGTGCGCGCTGTGGAAGTAAGCGGCAGCCGCTGCGCCTGCCCAGGGTGCTAGTGCGCGGCCCGGCCCCCACCGCAAGGCTGGGGCCGGTGCCAGCAGGGCATCTCCCTTTTCCCCTTTTGTGTTTGTCCCCATGGAAATCTTCGGTGTGTCATTGCCGGGCCTGATGAGCCAGCTCTTGCTGGGGCTCGTCAACGGCTCGTTTTACGCGATATTGAGCCTGGGCCTGGCCGTGATCTTTGGCCTGCTCAACGTGATCAACTTTGCGCACGGCGCACTGTTCATGCTCGGAGCAATGGTCACCTGGATGGCCATGAACTACTTCGAGATCAATTACTGGGTCATGCTGATCCTGGCTCCCTTCATCGTGGGGCTGTTCGGGGTCTTTATCGAGCGCTTTTTGCTGCGCTGGATCTACAAGCTCGACCACCTCTACGGCCTGCTGCTGACGCTGGGCCTGTCGCTGCTGATCGAGGGCTTGTTCCGCTCGGTCTACGGTGTCTCCGGCCTGGGCTACGACACGCCCGAGCTGCTGGAGGGCGCCACCGACCTGGGCTTCATGATCCTGCCCAACTACCGTGCCTGGGTGGTCGTGGCCTCGCTGGTGGTGTGCTTTGCCACCTGGTATGTGATTGAGAAAACCCGCATTGGCGCCTATCTGCGCGCCGGCACCGAGAACCCACGCCTGGTGGAAGCCTTTGGTGTCAACGTGCCGGTGATGATCACCCTGACTTATGCCTTTGGCGTGGGCCTGGCCGCCTTTGCCGGCGTGCTGGCAGCGCCCGTCTACCAGGTCACGCCGTTGATGGGGCAGAACCTCATCATCGTGGTGTTCGCCGTGGTGGTGATTGGTGGCATGGGCTCCATCATGGGCGCCATCCTCACCGGCCTGGGCCTGGGCGTCATCGAAGGCCTGACCAAGGTCTTCTGGCCCGAGGCCTCGTCCACCGTGGTGTTCTTCATCATGGTCATCGTTCTCCTGATTCGCCCCGCCGGCCTGTTCGGCAAAGAAAAGTAAGCAGGGGCACGCCACATGAACTCCAAGAAACTCGCTTCCTTCGGTTACGGCCTGCTGTTGCTGGGCCTGATCGCCGCTCCCTTCTTCGGGGCCTATCCGGTGTTCGTCATGAAGCTGATGTGCTTCGCGCTGTTCGCCTCGGCCTTCAATTTGCTGCTGGGCTACACCGGCCTGCTGTCCTTCGGCCACGCCGCCTTTCTGGGCGGTGCGGCCTATGTGGCGGGTTACTCGATCAAGGCATGGGCCGTCACGCCCGAGCTGGGGTTGATTCTGGGCACCCTGGCAGGCGCCGCCCTCGGCCTGGTCGCGGGCTGGCTGGCCATACGCCGCCAGGGCATTTATTTCTCGATGATCACCCTGGCCCTGGCGCAGATGCTGTTCTTCGTCTTTCTGCAAGCCCCGTTCACGGGCGGTGAAGACGGTTTGCAAGGCGTACCACGCGGCAAGCTCTTCGGCCTGATCGACCTGTCCAGCGACCTGACCATGTACTACGTGGCCCTGGTCGTGGTGGTGCTGGCCTTTTTGCTGATTGTGCGCACCGTGCACTCGCCCTTTGGCCAGGTGCTCAAGGCCATCAAGGAAAACGAGCCACGCGCCATCTCCCTGGGCTATGACGTGAACCGCTTCAAGCTGCTGGCCTTTGTGCTGTCGGCCGCGCTCACCGGCCTGGCGGGCTCGCTCAAGACCTTGGTGCTGGGCTTTGCCACGCTGTCGGATGCGCACTGGACCACCTCGGGCCATGTGATTTTGATGACGCTGATGGGTGGCCTGGGCACGCTGTCCGGCCCCATCGTCGGCTCGGCCGTGGTGGTGGCGCTGGAAAACAAGATCGGCGACTTTGGCGCCTTCATGGCCAAGCTCACCGGCGTGGAATGGTTTACCACGCTGGGCGAGTCGGTGACCATCGTCACCGGCTTGATCTTTGTGATCTGCGTGCTGGCCTTCCGCCGCGGCATCATGGGTGAAGCCATTGCCTGGCTGGCCCGTAAAAAGAATGGCACGGCGTGACGCCGTGACTGCTCCTTGACTCGCCAGCGGCGTGTAAACGCCCTCGGCATGACGCCTTCCCCCACCGGGGGAAGGTGGGGGTGGGGGCTGCACCGTGCGGGCTTTTGCGCGGTCACTTCCCTCGCGCACTATCAACGCCACGAACCAGCTTCGTGGCGTTGTGCTTTGGGCCCTCATGCCGCAGCCAGTGTGTGGAGCTGCGGTATTGCCGCCAAGAGGGCTGGCGCGCACTACCATGTGAGACACGCCCGAAAACAAGGAGAGAGAAATGGTGTTCACCCTGCATGCAAGCCAAGCGCCGCTGGATCCCAGACTGGCACAGGTGCTGGAGTATTGGCTGGGGGCCGAGCAGCCCAGCAATGCCACGGCGCTGGCGAACAAGCAGCTGTGGTTCACCAAGTCGGAGGCGGTGGACGAGGAAATTCGCCACCGCTTTGGCGCCGTGATGCAAGAAGCCCTGGCGGGGCGTCTGGACCATGAAGCGGCTACCCCCCTGGGGCGCTTGGCGCTGATCATCGTGCTCGACCAGTTCATGCGCAACGCCCACCGGGGTACCTCCAAAAGCTTTGCCGGCGATGCCCAGGCCCTGCAGCTGGCCCTGGATGGCGTCTCCCATGGGCATGACAGCGACGACAGCGTGCCCGCCGTGGCGCGCATCTTCTTCTATCTGCCGCTGGAGCATGCCGAAGACCTGAACATGCAAAACCACAGCGTGGTGGCCTTTGAACAACTGGCCCAGGAAGCCACGGCCGAGACCCGCGAGTTTCTGTCCGGCACCCTGGACTATGCGCTGCGCCACCGCGAGGTGATCGAGCGCTTTGGCCGCTTCCCCCACCGCAACACCATGCTGGGCCGCAGCAGCACGGCGCAGGAGCTGGAGTATCTGGCCCAGCCGGGGGCAGGGTTCTGAGGTGTGTAGCCCCTGCATCACAGTCAAAATGGTCTGTGATGCTTGCAGTATCAGTAGTGGGTGCTACGGTTTTTGAAATTCCCCTTGCCCCAGTCGCGGCAGCAAGCGGATATAGAACAGCTCGGCCACCAGCTCCACCAGCGTCTGCGTGACGATGATGGCGGGCAGCACCGGCATGGCGCCTGGCACGGCCAGGGCCAGCGGCAGCACCACCAGCGAGTTGCGTGTGCCGGCGCTAAAGGCCACGGCACGGCCCGCAGCAGCGGGCAGGCACAGCAGGCGTGCCGCCAGCCAGCCCAGCAGCGGCGCCACCACGGCAAAGGCGATATAGACCGGCAGCACCCGCAGCGCTGCATCGCCGGCCGCGCCCAGCTGCGGCAGCACGGCCGCTACGACCAGCAGCAATACCAGGGCCGTGGCAGGCACCGGCAGCAAGCCCAGGGTGGCAGCGCTGCGCTCACCAGCGGGACTGCGCTTTGCCCACTGTTGCACCAGTGCGGCCAGCAGCAGCGGCAAGGCCATCAGCCAGACAAAGGCATGGGTGAACGCCTGCACAAAAGCCTGGCGCGATGCGCCGCTGGCAATCAGCGTGCCCACGGCATCACCCAGCAGCAGGTTCAGGTACAGCGGCAGCAACAGCATCTGCGCCAGCAGCAGCACTGGCGTGGCCGCCAGCAGCAAGTGGGCATCGGCCTTGCCCAGGTGGGAGAAGGTCACCACATAGTCGATGCAGGGTGCGAGCAGCACCAAGAGCACACCCAGGCGCAGCAGCGTATCGCCGGGCAGGCCTTGCAGCAGCAGAGCGGCCAGCAGCGGCAGCAGCACAAAATTGGCCAGCAGCAGCGCGCCCACAAAGCGCCACTGCGAGGACTGCTGAAGGGCGCGACCCAACTCGGCCAGCGGCACCTGCAAAAAGGTGACGAAGAGCATCAAGGCCAGCGCCGGGTTGATGGCTGCCTCCAGCGCCTGCGTGCCCGGCACGGCCCAGGCCAGTGCTGCGCCCAGCACCACGGCAGCAAAGTAGATCAAGACCTGGTGGTGTTCCAGTCGGTCGCGCAGCATGCTTATGCAATTCCAGCTTTTTGAAGAGCTGGGCATTAGGCCACAGGCGAGTTGCTGAAGCTGCGAAGACCGGAGAGGGCGAGCGGTTGGTTTGGCTGGAACAGCGCTGCCAAGGGCTTAGCCCCGTTCCACCGGCCGGCTTGCATCCGCGCACCACTCGCTCCAGCTGCCGGCAAACAGCCTGGTGGGCGCATAGCCGGCCAGCTCCATGGCGATCAGATTGGGCAGGGCGCTGACGCCGCTGCCGCATTGGTGGACCACGGTGGCGGGGTCGTGGCCCTGCAGCAGGGCATCAAACTCGGCGCGCAGCAAGTCCTTGGGTTTGAAGCGGCCGTCGGCGGCGATATTGGTGGTGAAGGGGCGGTTGAGCGCGCCGGGGATATGGCCGGCCACGGGGTCCATGGGCTCTTCCTCACCACGGTAGCGGGCGGGGGCGCGGGCATCGATCACGGTCTGCACGTTGGGCTGGCCCAAGGCCTGCAGCACATCGCTGGCGGTGGCCAGCTGGCGCAGCGGAGCACTCAGCTCAAAATTGCTTTGGAAATGCGAGGGCGCTGTGCCCGCCTCCACGGGCAGGCCGGCGGCCTGCCAATGCTGCAGACCGCCATCGAGCACGGCCACGGCCTCATGGCCGGCCCATTTCAGCATCCACCACAGGCGGCCGCAGTAGTTGGCGCCGTTGCGGTCATAGACCACGGCCTGCATGCCGTTGGCAAAGCCCACGCTGGACAGCCAGGTGGCAAAGCGCTCGCGGCTGGGCAGGGGGTGGCGGCCACCGGAGGCCGCACCGCTGTGCTCCACGGCCACATGGCCTGCGCTGTCCGGCACGCCATGCTTGGCACTGAGGGCCTGGTCCAGATCGGCGTAGATGGCACCGGGGATATGGGCTTGCAGGTATTGCTCGCGGCCCAGGTTGGGCTGGGTCAGGGCAAAGCTGCAGTCAAACACCATCAGGGGCTGGCCTTGGGCTTGCAGGGCCTGGAGCTGGGCGACGGTGATCAGGGTGGAGTAGGTCATGGGCAGAGGGCGCGCGTCGGCACAGGTCAAACAATGCAGACATTGTGCGCCAGCCAGGAGCATTGCTTTGGAGGATGCAAGTTCATGCAATGTGGTGGTGAAGCCGTGTGCAGCAGCGATGCCCTCCCAGAGCCCAAAGCCTTGCGGCTTTGCGGTGGCCTTGTTGTGGGGGATTGCCAGCGCCGCGGCCACATTGCAAAGGCCCGCTCCAGCAGACAAGGTGGTCCTTTGTACCCGCCATGCTGCGGTGTGCCTAGGTTTTGCTGGCGGGTACCGGCTGGGCCGCGCCCCGGGCGCGGAAGATGGAGGCAGCAATGCCGCAGATGACGATCAGCGCCATGCCGGTCCAGCCGGCAATGCCCAGTGCGTCACCAAACAGGAACAGGCTGTACAGGCTGGCAAACACAATGCCTGAATACTGCAGATTGGCGGCCACCAGGGTGGCGCGCTGGGTCTTGGCGCTGGAGTAGGCCTTGGTCAGCGTGATCTGCCCGCCAGCCGCCAGCACGCCCAGGGGGATCAGCCACAGGGCCTGCTGCCAGCCCGGCCAGGGAGACATGCCCATGAACAGCATGCCGCCCAGGCCCATCAGCGTGGAGCCCAGGCCAAAGTAGAAAACGGTGCGGCTTTCAGGCTCGCCAATGCGGGCCATGGCACTCAGCTGCATATAGGCCAGGGCCGAGAGCAGGCCCGAGCACAGGCCGATCAGCGCGGGCACGGTCTGGTCCTGGGCAAAGCTGGGCTGCAGCATCAGGACCACGCCGGTAAAGCCGATGGCAATGGTGATGACCAGGGGAATGTTCAGCGCCTGGCGCTGGCCCCGGTAGCCGGGGCGCAGCGTCCATGCCGCGCCCAGCAGCAAGATGACTGCAATCCACAGGCTGCTCATGTAGTTCAGCGTCATGGCGCTGGCCAGCGGAATCTGGGTCAGGGCGTAGAACCAGCAGCCCATGGAGGTGACGCCGGTCAGGCTGCGCCAGGCGTGCATCAAGGGGTGGGCCGTCTTGAGGCTGACGCCCTGGGAGCGCGACATGGCCCAGAGAATGGCCATGCCCATCAGGCCACGGTAGAAGACGATTTCTGCCGTGTTGAAGCTCACCGACGCGTATTTGATGCACACCCCCATCGTCGCGAAGAGGAATGTACTCACCACCACCCACAGCACTTGCATAGTTGAAGGGCCGCTGGCTGCGGCCTGCAGAACGAAAAAAAGCTGCCGGCGCTTTTTTCCAAGCGCCGGCAGCTTTGCAAATGCTAACAAAAACCTCAGCCTTGGGGCACGTGCTCACCCATCGTGGATCGATACCACTCGTGGAAATGTTGCATGCCGTCTTCCATGGGGCTTTGGTAGGGGCCGACCTCGTTGTCGCCGCGCGCATACAAGGCCTTGCGGCCTGCGTCCATGCGCTCGCCGATCTCGTCGTCCTCGATGGCGGTTTCCATGTAGGCGGCTTTTTGGGCCTGCACGAACTCGGGCTCGAAGGCGGCGATTTCTTCGGGGTAGTAGAACTCCACCACGTTCATGGTCTGCGTCGGGCTGACGGGGTGCAGCGTGGACACGGTGAGCACATGCGGATACCACTCCACCATGATGTGGGGGTAGTAGGTCAGCCAGATGGCGCCGCGCTCAGGCAACGCACCGTTGCGGTACTGCAGCAGCACCTCGTGCCACTTCTTGTAGACCTCGGAGCCGGGCTGGCCAAAGCTGGGCGCCACGCCCACGGTCTGCACCGAGTACTCTTTGGCAAATTCCCACTGCAGGTCATCGCAGGTGACGAAGTTGCCCAGGCCAGGGTGGAAGGGGCCGACGTGGTAGTCCTCCAGATAGACCTCGATAAAGGTCTTCCAGTTGTAGTTGCACTGGTGCATTTCCACGTGGCTGAGCACAAAGCCGTCAAAGCTCAGTTGCTCCTTGAGGCGCATGCCGGCCAGGTCGGCATTCACGTCGCGGCCATTGGCCTCGAACAACATGCCGTTCCATTCCTGGAGTGGGTAGTTGTTCAGGTTCAGGCAGGGGTCGTGGCTGAAGTGCGGGGCACCCAGCAGCTCACCACTGGTGCTGTAGGTCCAGCGGTGCAGCGGGCAGACGATGTTGCCGCCGGCATGGCCCTTGCCCTCGGTCAGCAAATTGCCGCGGCCCTTGAGCATCACGGCCTGGCGGTGGCGGCAGATGTTGGAGATCAGCTCCACCTTGCCGTCGGCATTGCGCACCAGGGCACGGCCCTCGTTCTCCTGGGGCAGGGCGTAGTAGTCGCCCACCTCGGGCACAGAGATGGCGTGGCCCACATAACGTGGTCCCCGCTGGAAGATGCTTGCCATTTCGCGCTGGAACAGCGCTTCATCGAAATAGCTGGAAACTGGTAGTTGGCTGGCCGCCTGCTGCAGTTGAAGACTTAAATCAGACATGGGTGACCTGACCTAAAGACTCCCCACGGGAGGGTGCGCGTGCGCACGCAATGAAAACAAAAACCGGCCATGGGCTGGCACAGGGCGGGAGACAGACTGCAAAGTGTTTTCACAGCGTCCGCCTAGCTGCACAGGCAGTGGGCCGGTTCGACAGGAATGGGATTGTAGGCGGTGGGGTTATTTCCGTCTCCCATGTATGTGTATTTGAATTTTTCGTTCTGGCACGCCTGTGGTGCGGGTCTTGCTGAGTGTGGCCAAGCACGGGCTTGCTGCATGCACGCTTGCTAATGATTCGCCGCAGGTACAAGGCCTAGAATCCTGGGTTTTCTTCTCATCGAGAGCAGTCATGCCCAAAAAGGCCTCCGCGCCCCCCGATCCCATTGAGACGCCCGAGAGCTATGAGGCGGCCGTGGCCGAGCTGGAGCAACTGGCCCAGCGCATGGAGTCGGGCCAGCTGCCGCTGAACGACATGCTCACCGGCTACCGCCGTGCCTCCGTGCTGCTGGCCTATTGCCGCGAGCAGCTGGACGTGGTGGAAGCACAGATCAAAGTATTAGATGGCGAGACCCTGAAGAAATGGGCCCAGGAGTGATGCAAGCAATGAGTGAGGACGCGAAGCAGCAGGCATTCGATCTGCAGACCTGGAACCAGGTGCAGTTGCAGGCGATGGAACAGGCGCTGTCGGCCTGGGTGGGCGTGGATGCGCCCGCAGGCCTGGGCGAGGCCATGCGCTACGCCGTGCTGGATGGCGGTAAGCGCCTGCGCCCGCTGCTGGTGCTGGCCGCTTGCGAGGCGGTGCACGGCAATGCCGAGGCTGCGCTGCGCGCCGGCTGCGCGGTGGAGCTGATCCACGCCTATTCGCTGGTGCACGACGACATGCCCTGCATGGACAACGATGTGCTGCGCCGGGGCAAGCCCACGGTGCATGTGGCTTTTGGCGAGGCCCGGGCCCTGTTGGCCGGCGACGCGCTGCAGGCCCTGGCCTTTGAGCTGCTCACCCCCGAGGGCGATGCCGTGCCTGCAGCCATGCAGGCCCAGCTGTGCCGCCTGCTGGGCCGCGCCGCTGGCTCGCAAGGCATGGCCGGCGGCCAGGCCATAGACCTGGCCAGCGTGGGCCTGCCTTTGAGTGAAGACCAGTTGCGCCATATGCACCGCCTGAAAACCGGAGCCCTGCTGGAAGGCAGCGTGATGATGGGTGCCGCCTGCGGCCACGCCGATGCGACAGCACTGCAGGCCTTGCAGCGCTATGGTGCGGCCCTGGGCCTGGCCTTTCAGGTCGTGGACGATGTGCTGGACGTGGTGGCCGACTCCGCAACGCTGGGCAAGACCGCGGGCAAGGATGCCGCCAATGACAAGCCCACCTATGTCTCCTTGATGGGTTTGGACGGTGCCCGTGCCCATGCTGGCGCTTTGCTGCAAGAATCTCTGGCTGCGCTGACGTGCAGCGGCCTGGAAAACACCCAGGCTCTGCGCGCGCTGGCACATATGGTGGTGGATCGCTCGCACTGAGTGCAGTGCAGGCCCGAGGCTGCACCGACCGCCGCCGCCAGTCCCCACATTGATGAAAACCGCCGCTTTTGCAGACCCAGTCTGCAGGAGTAGCTCCCAAAAAAATAGCCGATGACCACCAACGCCTACCCCCTGCTACAGAAAGTGAATGCGCCGGCCGACCTGCGCGCCCTGTCCCGTGGCGATCTGAAGGCGCTGGCCCAGGAGCTGCGTGCCTATGTGCTGGACAGCGTCTCCAAAACCGGCGGCCACCTCAGCTCCAACCTGGGCACGGTGGAACTCACCGTGGCCCTGCACCGCGTGTTCGACACGCCCTATGACCGCATCGTCTGGGACGTGGGCCACCAGACCTATCCGCACAAAATCCTGACGGGCCGCCGTGATCGCATGGGCTCGCTGCGCCAGTTTGGCGGGCTGTCGGGCTTTCCGCTGCGCAGCGAAAGCGAGTACGACGCCTTTGGCACCGCGCACTCTTCCACCAGCATTTCTGCGGCCCTTGGCATGGCCATGGCGGCCAAGCAAAAGGGCGAAAGCCGCCGTGCGATTGCCGTGATCGGCGACGGCGCCATGACGGCAGGCATGGCCTTTGAGGCGCTGAACAACGGCGGCGTGGCCGATGCCAATCTGCTGGTCATACTCAACGACAACGATATGAGCATCAGCCCGCCCGTGGGCGCGCTGAACCGCTACCTGGCCCAGCTCATGAGCGGCCAGTTCTACGCCAAGGCCCGCGACGTGGGCAAGAGCGTGCTCAAGCAGGTGCCGCCGCTGCTGGAGCTGGCTAAGCGCCTGGAGCAGCAGGCCAAGGGCATGGTGGTGCCGGCCACCATGTTTGAGCAGTTCGGCTTCAACTACATAGGCCCCATCGACGGCCATGACCTGGACTCGCTGATCCCCACGCTGGAGAACATCAAAAGCCTCAAGGGCCCGCAGTTTCTGCATGTGGTCACCAAAAAAGGCCAGGGCTACAAGCTGGCCGAGGCCGACCCCGTTGCCTACCACGGCCCCGGCAAATTCGACCCGGCCGTGGGCCTGGTCAAGCCCGCGACCCCGCCCAAGCAGACCTTTACCCAGGTGTTTGGCCACTGGCTGTGTGATATGGCCGCCAAGGACCAGCGCCTGGTGGGCATTACCCCGGCCATGCGCGAAGGCTCGGGCATGGTGGAGTTCCACCAGCGCTTTCCCGGCCGCTATCACGATGTGGGCATTGCCGAGCAGCACGCCGTGACCTTTGCCGGCGGCATGGCCTGTGAAGGGCTGAAGCCTGTGGTGGCCATCTATTCCACCTTCTTGCAGCGCGCCTATGACCAACTGATCCACGACGTGGCGTTGCAAAACCTGCCCGTGGTGTTTGCCCTGGACCGCGCCGGCCTGGTGGGCGCCGATGGCGCGACCCACGCCGGCAATTACGACATCGCCTTTGTGCGCTGCATCCCGAACATGAGCATGGCCTGCCCGGCCGACGAGCGCGAAACCCGCCAACTGCTCTCTACCGCCTATGAGCAAAATCACCCCGTCTGCGTGCGCTACCCGCGCGGCGCCGGTGTGGGCGTGGAGCCGCTGCAAAGCCTGGAAGGCCTGCCCTTCGGCAAGGGCGAAATCCGCCGTGAATCTGCCAGCAAGAAGATTGCCATCCTGGCCTTCGGTACGCTGCTCTACCCGGCGCTGCAAGCCGCCGAGGCCCTGGATGCGACGGTGGTGAATATGCGCTGGGCCAAGCCCCTGGACGAGGCCTTGCTGCTGCAGGTGGCGGCCGAGCACGAGGCCATCGTCACCGTGGAAGACGGCTGCACCATGGGCGGCGCCGGATCCGCCGTGGGCGAAGCCCTGGCCGCCGCCGGTCTGGCCAAGCCCCTGCTGCATCTGGGCCTGCCAGACCAGTTCATCGAACATGGCGACCCGGTCAAGCTCCTGGCCCTGCAGGGGCTGGATGCTGCGGGGATAGAGCGCTCTATTTGGGAGCGGTTTGTGCAAGGGTGAGGCAGGCTTTCAAGCAGTTTCTCGTACCTTTTAAAAAGCCCTCATCCTGTTTGCAGGATGAGGGCTTTTTTGTGAATGTGTGGCGGATTGACGAACTCTCGCTCGCTGTCTTGATATTCGACAGGTGCAGCATGATCAGCACGTGATGTCTGCCATCGCGTTCGCTTTTGACCTCGCCCGCTGCCAGCCTGATCTTTCCCTGGGCCACCACTTCCACGCTTTCACACCGTTGCCGCTGCCGGTGCGTGGTGTTTGATATAGCCAGAAGTGCCCATGCGGCATGCGTGGGCAGCTCCTGTTTTTAAAGCTTGGGTGCTGACTGGTCTGCATCCCACAACCAGAACGTTTGGCCATAGGCACTGCCCTCGATCACCGGCATGAGATCACCAGCTTTGAAGTAGCCGCGACTGTTAGACAGGGCCAAGGTGTACCACCAGCCGGCTTGGGGACAAGGTTGACCGCCAGGGGTACTTCGGTCTACCCATCCTGAGTTTGCAGCGCCTAGCTTGAGTTTTTCCAGTGAATGGTTTTTCCTTGCCCAGTCGGCCAAATCCTTGGGGTAGAGAATATGGTCACGGAAACTGCTGTCATCTATTCCGTGGATAACACATACGGCAGCGGCTTCAAAAGACCAGTAACCGTAATAAGGCATATATTCACCTTCTACAGCATGCAAATGACCATCATGCCAAGGTGCTCCTTCAAAGCTTTTATACCAGCCATCCAGATACTCTTTTATCTTGGCGCTGGCATCACCTCGCGTTTCTGCAGTCCAGAAGGCATCGATCAGAGGATCGTATGGCTTAGCGTGATAAAAATCAGTATTGTCTCGAGGGTCAGGCACAGCGGGAGCCAGAAGCGATTCAAATAGCAAATCGGTTCCTCGTTCATTGTGCATCCATTGTGCAATCTTTCGTAGTGCATCACCATTGCCAAGTAAAACCCCCAAGCTCACAATATCTATTGCAAGTTGGTAATGGTAAAGATCCTCAAACTCCAATGGAGTCATATCAAGTCGAAGATTTTCTTTACGTTTATTCGCCAGCCATTTTGAGTATTCATGATCGGCATTATTCCATTCACCAAGAGCTTGGAGGGTATCAGTATAAAGTGGCTTAAGTTCTTCAATAGAACAACCTGCGGTGTAGTGAAGTTTGAGAAGGTCAAGCTTGTCTTTGAAAATTCCGCCCTCTCCAAAGGGGTCGAGATCACCAGCAGATTTACGCTCCTGAATGGCTTTCGTTGTCTCTCCCATAAGAAAGGAAAGAGCTTTAAGATTCAGTGCAAAATATTCTTGACTCAGAAATTTTTGCCTGCGTTTAGTATGAAATTCTTTGGAATTTAAAATCATGAGAGTTCGATGCTGACCTCGCCCGCTGCCAGAGTGATCTTTCCCTAGGCCAGGATTTCTACGCTTTCACACCGTTGCCGCTGCTGGCGATGATGCTTGATAGAGCCCTCAGCGCCCATGCAGCATGCATGGGCAGCTCCTGTTTCTAAAGCTTGGGGGCTGACTGGTCTGCCTCCCACAGCCAGAATGTTTGGCCATAGGCACTGCCCTCAATCACCGGCATCAGCTCACCTGCCTTGAAATAACGGCGGCTATTGGACTGGGCCAGGGTATGCCACCAGCCGGTTTGGGGGCAGGGCTGGCCTCCGGGAGTGCGTCGGGGGCTTCGGTCTGCCCTTCCTGAACTTGCAGCGCCTGGCTTAAGATGTTCTAGTGAATGGTTTTGCCTTGCCCAGTCGGCTAAATCCTTGGGGTAGAGGATATGGTCACGGAAACTGCTGTCATCTATTCCGTGGATAACACATACGGCAGCGGCTTCAAAAGACCAGTAGCCGTAATAAGGCATGTATTCACCTTCTACGGCATGTAAATGGCCGTTATGCCAAGGTGCTCCTTCAAAGCTTTTATACCAGCTATCCAGATATTCTTTCACTTTGGTGCTGGCTTCGGCTGGATTTTTTAGTGCATAAATAGCATCAATCAATGGATCATAAGGACTAGAGTGAAAATACTCAGTGGTATCGCTTGGTTGAGAAGAAGCTGAATCAATCAGGAAGTCATAGAGAATATCGGTATTTCGATAACGCTGAATCCAGAGGGAAATTTTTCGTAGTGCATCACCGTCCCCTAGTAGTACACCTAGGCTCACCACATCCAATGTGAGTTGAAAGTGATAAAGGTCCTCGAATTCCAATGGGGTACCATCATTCCGCAAGTCCTCACCAGACTCTATAGCCAGTGCTTGGATGTATTCGCGGTAAGCATCATGCCATTCGCCAAGCGATTTTATTAAATCTGTATAAAATATATGAATTTTCTTAATAGAACAGCCTGCAGTGTAGTGAAGCTTTAGAAGCTTTAACTTATCCTTAAAAACTCCTCCAGCACTCGAAGAATCTGGCTCTTTATTAAGCTTGCTCTCACTCATTGATTCTGCTAGTGTATCCATTAGCAGTTTCAAAAAAGCTTGATTCAACTGATAATATCGCAAAGTTAAAAACTTCTGCCTGCGATTTTTACGAAAATCTTCAGTATTCATAGCATTTAGTTATTTAATTTTGATCAACCCCGCTTGGGAGATGTTGTTCTAGTTCCTTTTTTTGATGTAGCTGGAGCTTCATTCAATTTCTTTTTATCCTCCCGTACACGGTCACGGGCTTTCACCACAACATCAATATCAGCAGCATGCCATTCTCGTGTAATGCCATGGCTGTGGTGTGGGTGAAATTCGGCTATTGGTTTGTTCAGCTGGTGTATATCTGTCAACGCTTGGACATGATCGAGTGCACCTTCGGATTCGAAGGTGACGAGTAGTACTCGGCGATTTTTTGCTTTCTGCAATGCGGCAGTAGCTTGAGCTGAAAGACCTTCTCTTTCTGCACGCTCTCTGACCCAATCCACTGACATCTGCACCATCCGAAACTCCGTCCCACGCTTGTCACTGCTATCACTGAGTAAATAGTGCAGCAGCTCCTGGTCTGGGTTCAAACCGGTGACCCGAATGATTTTCCCCTGGCTGGTCAAAAACTTGCCAAGCCCATAGGCTGCGGCAATGCTTTCCCTGGCTTTGGCCTCTGTCACGGTGTAGCTACCGTCGTGCTGCCACACCGCATCAATACCGGCATGGTTCACTTTGGGCAAGTCCAGCAGACTCAAATTCACGGGGCGCTTGTCCACATTGAGCTTTTGCACGTTCGTTGGCGACCAAGCGCCTTGGGGCTGATCATGGGGCCAGCCGCCGCCCAGGCGCTTGAGCTCGTGGTAATCGGCCATGTGCTCACCAATCAGGCCTTTTTCCTGATTGGCCAAGTCGGCAAATGCCTTTCGTGTGAGCCGCACTGCGGCATGGGCTGGCCCTTTGCCTTTGCCCGCATCGGTTTCGGCACGGCCTGCTACTTTTCTTTCGGGCTGACGTGGTGTTTCGTGGCCTCTGGGCCTGGTATCGGCTGCGTTGTGTCCTGTGCGTGCACGGCTACCGGGCATGGCTGATCCGGCAACGGCGCGTTCGCCAGCAGCCATCATTACTGCTGCTGCTTGCTCGCCCAGCAAATCTTCCAAGAACATGCGAATCTCATTGCTGGCGCGCTGTAGTGGGGCCTTGATCTGGCTGCGCATGGCTTTCATGCCCGGCAGCAGCTCTCGTGCAAGCTGTTGTACCGAATCAGGAATCAGCCAGTTTTTCCAGCCCTGGGCGGTGGCCATAAACTCCATAAGCTCTATGCAAGACGCCATGGCCAGATCGACTTGCTGTATGGCCGCATTGCTGCGCTGCGCCCATTTGCCTAGCAGTTCCTGCTGTACCCAGCGTATGGCTCCGCCTTTGTTCATGCCCAGCATGCGTTCCATGGCCTGCAAGCCGCCATTGACTGCACCTTTGGCCGCATGGCGCTCGCGCCACAGCGGTTTGAATACAGTTTTGAAAGCGCTGCCTACCATGGGTACGGCACCAAAAGCCGAAAAACCCAGATTAACCAACTGGTCGCTGCTGGCCTTGTCAAAGCCGCCGCGCTGGTTGATGCGAAACAGCGAGCCTGTGATATCGCGTGCATCCATGACCTGATCGAGCACGGGAACCATGGAAATCAGCCCACCCACAATTTGGGCCGCCGTGTTCTGCTCTTCCTCAAAATCGCCCAGCAGCAGCGTTCGGAAAAAGCTTTCGATTTGTGAACGTGTGCCGCTCATGTCTGGCCTCCGGTTCCATCAAGCGGGGCTTCTGTCAGCAGCGCTTTTTCTATGTGCGATACGCCCTTGGCCTGGACTTCTGGTTGCTGAAAAATGGCTGTACTCGCTGTTGATGCTGTTGGTTCCCAAGAACGGATGTCTTCCCCAAACTCGACTCGGTAACCACCTTGCGGGACCCCGCGCAACAGCCGGTAGCCGTTCTCGTCGAGATCGCCCTGCAATACCTCGCCGCTATCAAAAGTGACCTTGTAGCTGGCCTCTTGGACCGCAGAGAGATCGTCGTAGTTGTAGTGCAGCTCCAGTTCACGAGGCGGTTCGTTCATAAGGCCTTGTGGCAGGGCGGATAGCTCCGCCGGACTGCTCCCCGGCCCCACAAAGCTCTTGGTCACGCCCTTGATGTCCAGCAGCCCCGGCATGGTCAGCGTGATGTTCTCTCCGTCGAGCTCTATGCTGACCTCGCCCGCTGCCAGCCTGATCTTTCCCTGGGCTAGCACCTCTACATCTTCGCCACTGCTGGTGACGGTGATGTTGTCCTGGGCTGTCCATTCCAGTGGACCCTGGTGGGCCTGGATGGAAACAGGGCCGGCCTGGGCTATGGTCTTGAGTCCGCCTTGCTGGCTGTAGAGGCCGGCGCTGCCGCCTGCGGCCATGGCCATGGTGCGCCCAGCTGCGGCATGCCAGTCTTGCTGGCTGGTCCAGTGCAGGGCCTGGCCGCCGTAGATGGCGGTGCTGGCTGGTGTGGCGGCGTTGAGGCTGTTGGCCGCATCAAACACCATGGCCGGCCTTGCGAAGGCGGGCACGGGGTCTGTGCCTTCTCGCTTTCCTGGTACTGCGATGGTGGCGCTTTGGCCGTTGAGCTGATCGGGCAGCTTGCCTTTGGCTTGGGGATTCAGATCGTCGATAAAGGCTTGCAGATCTGCGGTGGCTTGCAACGGCAGGCCCTGGGCCTGGGTGACGGCATCATGGATGCGCTGGGCTGTGTCGTGGGCGGCCTGGAACTGGCCCACGGCGGCGCTGGCCTCATGCACCGTGCCTGCGGCCTTGGCTTGGGCGGTGGAGGAAATCAGCAGGCCTTCGCCAGCGCGCACCACGGTCCAGGCGTCGCTGCGCAGCTCTGCGCCCGTGCCGCGCCAGGCGCCGCGCTGGCTGCTGTCGGGCTCGTGGTTGATGAGGTGGCCCAGATTGAGCTGGCTGGCGGCCTGGGATGAGGCCAGGCGTGTGCGCAGCTGACCGGGGGCATCGTCGCTCAGCCATTGGTTGTAGCCCGATCCATCCAGGCTCGTGGCATGCCAGCCCGAGATCACACCGGGGTGGTTGCCTGCACCGTTCTCGCCCGCGCTCCAGGGCGGCAGGTCTTGGGCCGAGTGCAGCTGTTGGCTGACGATGGGGCGGTCTATATCGCCGTCGATAAAAGACAGCAGCACCTCGGTGCCCACGCGGGGCAGGACGACGGCGCCCCAGTTGGGCCCTGCCATGGGGGTGGCCACGCGCAGCCAGACGCTGGGCGTGTGGCTTTTGCGGCGGGAGGCCGTGGCGCTGCGCGGGGTGTCTGCAGCGTCTGTGGATGCAGGGCCTGCGGGGCCATGCTGCTGCCAGTAAAAGCGCACCTGGACGCGGTGGTCGCGCTGGGTGTGCACGGCATGGCGGCCGCTGCCTTCGTCTGTGTCTTGCGCATCTGCGCTGCCATCCTCCTGGCCGACGACCAGGGCCAGCATGGCTTCAGGGGCGCTGGGCTTGGCTCGGGGCGTGGGAGCTATGACCGCCTTGGCATCCAGGGCCTCGAAGCGGTTGCGGTAGCTGCCGGCTTCGATATCGGTGTGCTGCAGCAACTGGGCCATTTGCGCGCCCAGATTGTTGGCGGCGCGGTGCCAGATCTGCGTGGGCCGCAGCTGCAAATCCGTGCCCGCTTCTTGTCCATAGCGATCATGGCCGCTCAAGGCAAAGTGCTGGCCGGGTGCTAGGTCTCGCACACTGCCTTCGGCGCGCCAGCGCTTGGCCTGGGCCTCCCAGTGTTGCAGCCAGTGTTCGGCATGTGCCTGGGCTGCATCGCTGTCGGCATGGCGTTGGGCACTCAGGGCAATGTGTTGCTCCAGCGGAGGCAACTGCCCCAGCTCCAAGGCAGAGCGCAGCTGTGCCGATGGGGCATGCAGGCGGGCGTGGTCCCAGGAGGAGACGGTGGCGATATGGGGCACGGCCTGGCGCATGGCCTGGATGCGGGTGATGCTGTCACGGCTCTCGGTGGCATCGACTCTGTGAAAGCGGATGGGGCTTAACGGATAGGCAGGAAATCCAGTCTGCTCATCAAAAATGAGCAGCTTGTGCAAAGAGGGTGGGCGTTGTGAGCTGTTTGAACTGAAACCGCTGTCTTCGCTGTTCTCCCCATCTTGCTGGTGCTCAAACCGGTAGCTCAGACCTTCATCGGCCAGCAGGCGCAGCACAAAGTCCAGATCGCTTTCGTGGTGCTGCACCCGTGTGGGATAGGGCTTCCAGTCGCGCTGGGCCTGGATGGCAAAGTAGGCATGGGGGTAGTCAGCAAAGATGTCAGCCAGGATGTCCGGCAGGGTCTGCATGCCCCAGACATGGCTGTCCCGGCGCAGGGCCAAAGCAGATACCCAGGGGCGTAGGTACAGCTGGTGGCGGGCCAGGCCGCCGTCTCCGCCCAGGGCATCGCAGCCCTGGAGTACGCCATGCCAAGCTCTAAAGCTGCCATCGGCCTGCATCAGGCGCAGCGTCAGCTCCTGGCCTATCAAGCTGGCGGGGGCAAAGCTGGCGTCCACGCACAGCGTGCTGATATCAAAGGCAAACAAGGTGTTCAGGCCTTCATGGCCGTCAAAACGCTCCACCACCAACTCGGGGGCGTCCGATCCCTCGGGCAGTTGCATCTGCAGCAGGCGCGCGTTCTGGTTGGGCAGGGCCACGCTCAGGCCGCTGAGTTTCCAGAGGGTCTGGAGGGGGCTGTTTGACATAGGTGCTATCAAAAAAATACGAGAACAACAAGGCTGGAGCCGCGAAACTGCAGACGAGAGTGGGGCACGCTGCATGATGTCCGGGCTTGCAGTAAGCAGGTCATGCAAGGCGGTAAGACTTTGAAAGAGCAACGCCGGAAATGCCATGGCGTTCGTCGGGGAGCGGTGTTGTCCGCCAAGCAGCTGTGCAAACGGTGCAGAAAACGCTGGACAAGGGGCGTGCAATGCCTGAAGGAGCACGCAACCCGACTGCTGACAGTTGCCTGAATCCCTGTCCCCGATATGCACCAAATTGGGGGTTTACCCCTGCGAAGCCGGCATTTGTCCATTCCTACAATCGCGCACTGTTGCGCTGCCGTCGTTCCTCGGCGCTTGCTGCAGCTGCTTCACGTGCACTTTTCAGGAGAAAAAATGGACCGTCGTTCCCTTATCAAAAAGGCTGGCCTGGCTGGCGTGTTGGCTGCTGGTGCCGCCCCCGCCGTGCATGCCCAGGCCGCGGTGCGCTGGCGCATGGCTGCAAGCTTTCCCAAATCGCTGGACACCATCTTCGGCAGCGGCGAGAAGTTTGCGCAAACGGTCAAGGCACTGTCTGGCGGCAAGTTTGAAGTCTCCCTGCACGCAGCCGGTGAGTTGATGCCCGCTTTTGGTGTGGTGGATGCACTGGAAAACAGCACCATCGAAATGGCGCTGACCGCCCCCTATTACTTCACCGGCAAAAGCCCCATGTTTGCCTTTGGCTGCGCTGTGCCCTTTGGCCTGACCGCACGCCAGATGGATGCCTGGATGGAGCATGGCAACGGCCGCAAGCTGTTCGATGCCTTCTGCGCCAACTACAACATCAAGAGCTACAGCGCGGGCAATACCGGCACGCAAATGGGTGGCTGGTACCGCAAGGAAATCAAGTCGGTGGCCGACCTCAAGGGCCTGAAGATGCGCCTGGGTGGTGGCCTGTTTGGTGAAACTATGGCCAAGCTGGGCGTGGTCTCGCAGAACATGCCTGCCGGCGATGTCTACCAGGCACTGGAAAAGGGCACGCTGGATGCGACCGAGTTCGTCGGCCCCTACGACGACCAGAAGCTGGGCTTCAACAAGGTGGCGCCTTACTACTACTACCCCGGCTGGTGGGAAGGTGGTGCTGAGCTGGGCTTCTTTGTGAACAACAAGGCCTACAACGCGCTGTCGGCCGAGAACAAGGCCATTGTGGATGCCGCCACCCGCGTGGCCGCCCGCGACATGACGGCCAAGTACGACGCCGTCAACCCCATCGCCTTGAAGAAGCTGGTGGCCGACAAGACCATCCTCAAGGCCTTCCCCAAGGACACCATGGACGCTGGCTACAAGGCCGCCATGGAGGTGTTTGCCGAGCACGAAGCCAAGTCGCCCGAGTTCAAGAAGATCCACCAGGACATGCGCGCCTTCCAGCGCGACCAGCTGCTGTGGGAGAAGTTCTCCGAGTTCCGCTACAACAGCTATATGGCGTCTATCAAGCTCTGATAGAGCCCTCATGCTGCAGCGCATTCCGTGAGGATGGGCTTGCAGCTTGCACGGCAGGCCGACCCCATGGGTCGGCTTTTTTGTCTCTGAAAAACATATGCCAGATCTTCGCGCGGCGTGCTTTGGGGCTTTTTTAGCTGCTGGTGCTGTGGTTTGTGCGCCTCATTGCTTCGAACTCATCCCGATTGCGCATCGGTAGAGACTTGGAATACGGTCTTGAATCCGCCGCAGAAGCGGATGCACTTCCCGCAACCTGAGTCAACACAAGGAGAGGTATATGGATCGTCGTTCCGTTTTGAAGCATGCTGGCGTGGCCGGTGTGCTGGCAGCCGCCGCAGCGCCTGCCGTGCATGCCCAGCCCGTGGTGCGCTGGCGCATTGCTTCGAGCTTTCCCAAATCGCTGGACACCATATACGGTTCGGCCGAGGTGTTTGCCCAGGCGGTCAAAGCCATGTCGGGGGGCAAGTTTGAAGTCTCGGTGCACCAGGCCGGTGAGCTGATGCCTGCCTTCAACGTGGTCGACGGTGTGCAAAACGGCACGGTGGAAATGGCCCACACCGCGCCGTACTACTTCTTTGGCAAGAACGAGGTGTTTGCCATTGGCGGCGCCATTCCCTTTGGCATGAACTCGCGCCAGCTGACCTCGTGGATGGTGGACGGCAACGGCGCCAAGCTGATGGCCGACTTCTACGCCAAGCACAACATCGTCATGCTGCCCGGTGGCAATACCGGCGCGCAAATGGGCGGCTGGTTCCGCAAGGAAATCAAGGGCCCGGAAGACATCAAGGGCCTGAAATTCCGCGTCGGCGGCTTTGCCGGCAAGGTGCTGGAAAAGCTGGGTGCGGTGCCGCAGAACATTCCGGCCGGCGAGATCTACCAGTCGCTGGAAAAAGGCACCATCGACGCAGCCGAGTGGATTGGCCCTTATGACGACCTCAAGCTGGGCCTGAACAAGGTGGCGCCGTTTTATTATTACCCCGGCTGGTGGGAGGGCTCGCTGCACCTGTCCTTCTACATCAACGACAAGGCCTTTAACACCCTCACCAGCGAGCAAAAAGCCATTGTCAAATCGGCGGCCTATGAGGCCCATGTGACCACCCAGGCCCGTTACGACGCGCGCAACCCCGGTGCCCTCAAGCAGTTGGTGGCCAACAAGGCCAAGGTGCTGCCCTTCCCGCAGACGGTGATGGACGCCTCGTTCAAGGCCACCATGGAGCTGTATGGCACGCTGGATGCCAACAACCCCGACTGGAAGAAGATCTACACCGACTACCGTAACTTCCAGCGTGACCAGGTGCTGTGGTTCCGCTTTGCTGAGTCGCGCTTCGACAACTTCATGTCGGCGCAAAAGCTGTGAGAGTGTGAGCCCCATCGGCGCATGAAAAAACCGGGCAGCCGCCCGGTTTTTTCATGCAGGCAGCGCGCTGTCTTGCTACGTCAGGCGACGGCGCACCCACAGGCCATAGGCCAGGCCCAGCACGGCCGAGGTGGCCGAGGCCGCCAGAATGCCCAGCTTGGCAGCGCCCAGCAAGGCTGCGTCATCAAAGGCCAGGCCGGCCACAAAAATTGCCATGGTGAAGCCAATGCCAGCCAGCAGGCCCACCAGCAGCACGCCACGCAGGTTCACACCAGGGGGCAGGGCGCACAGGCCGCTGCGCACGGCCAGCAGCGTGGCCAGCACCACGCCCACGGGCTTGCCCAGCACCAGGGCCAGCATCACCCCCCAGGCCACGGCGTGCGGGGCGCTGGCGGACAGGTCCACACCATCAAGCTGCACACCGGCATTGGCCAGGGCAAACAGCGGCATCACACCAAAAGCCACCCAGGGGTGCAGCAGCTGTGGCAGGCGAAACACCGGGGGCAGCAGGTCGCGCTGGGCACGTTCCACGGTGCGCAACTCCTGGTGCAAGGCCGTGGCATCAAAACGGCCTTGCTCGGCATGGCCTTGCACGCGGCCCAGCGCCTGGTGGGCGGCCTCCAAGGGGTGGGCGCGGGCCGATCGCAGGGCCACGGGCGTCATCAGCCCCAGCACCACGCCAGCCAGCGTGGGGTGGGCGCCCGTATAAAGCAGGCCCAGCCACAGCACGGCGCCGGGCAGCACATAAGCCCAGGCGCTGGCCAGGCCCATGCGCTTGAACAGCAGCACCAAGGCCAGGCCCGCCAGGGCCACGACCAGGCCTTGCCAGGCCAGGCCGCCAGAGTAGAAAAACGCAATGATGAGCACGGCCACGATGTCATCGATGATGGCCAGCGCCAGCAAGAAAATGCGCAGCGGCCCCGGAATATGCCGGCCCAACAGGGCCAGCACGCCCACGGCAAAGGCAATGTCGGTGGCCGTGGGAATGGCCCAGCCATTGCGTGCGGCGGGCTCGCCCCAGCTCAGGCCCAGGTAGAGCAGGGCCGGGACCGCCACGCCGCCCAGGGCGGCCAGCACCGGCAAGGCGGCCAGGCGCAGCTGGGACAGGGCGCCCTGGTGCAGCTCGCGCCGGATCTCCATGCCCACCACCAAAAAGAAGACGGTCATCAGCACATCGTTGACGATGAAGTGCAGATCGGTTTGCCAACTCCAGGGACCCAGGGTCAGGCCCACGGGTTGGTGCCAGGTGGCGAAATAGCTGGCGGCCCAGGGCGAGTTGGCCCACAGCAGGGCGCAGGCAGCGGCCAGCAGCAGTGCGATGCCGCTCATGGCCTCGATATGCAGCCAATGGGCGATATGGGCCTGGGCGCGTTCGGTGGCACGCTGCAGCGGCGGGATATGCGGGCTGGGCGCGGGAAAGTCGGGGTGGAGGGCAGCGGTTTGGGCGGCGTGCGCAGACGCCTGGCCCTGCGGGGCGTGAGGGTGCATGGACGGATTGATGGCTTTGTGGTGCACAGGCGGCCCGACCTGTGCTGCAACAAAACCTGCCATCACCCCCGCATGGAGTGGGCACCCGACAGGCAGTGTAATGGCCGTGGCGGGCAGGGCAGCAAAAAACCGTTGGTGCTGCGGGAAATGGCTTGACGCATCAAGCACTTGCCGGATGTGCTCCATAAAAAAGGAGCAACCTTAGCCAGTGTGGATTGAATTTCCATAACGAAATACCACCAATGTCTTGCGGTATATGTGAAAAATGCTCACTTTTTTGATGACTTCAAGACACCAGCAAAGACGCATGTAAAGACGCATGCAAATGGGCTTGCAAAGGCGCTTGCGCAATGGGCGTAGGCATGAAAAAACCCCTGGGCCGGGGCCACAGGGGTTGAGGAGGGTGACCGGTGTCGGTCTGGATTTACTTGGCCTTGGAGTCGCTTTGCAGCGCGTCTTGCATGGCCTTGAGCGGGTCGTCTTCGGTGGTGGGGGCGGCCTCGGGCGTGGCTTCCGGTGCGGCATCCACAAAGGGATTTTCGAAGTCTATGGGCGCGGCCATGTCGGACTCCATCTGCTCGCGCACCTTGTCCAGGTCGTAGTCCACCTTCTCGTCCAGGCCGCTGGAGACAATGCCCGGGAAGGCAATGATCAGGCCCACCATCAGCAGCTGAATGACCAGGAAGGGAATGGCACCCATATAGATCTGCGTCGTGGTCACCGGGGCAATGCGTTGCTTGGTCACCTTGTCGGTGTATTCCTTGTCCGGGGCCACCGAGCGCAGGAAGAACAGCGCAAAGCCAAAGGGTGGGTGCATGAAGGAGGTTTGCATATTTACCGCCAGCAGCACGCCGAACCACACCAGGTCAATGCCCAGCTTGTCGGCCACCGGAGCCAGCAGCGGCACGACGATGAAGGACAGCTCGAAGAAGTCCAGGAAGAAGGCCAGCACGAACACCATGATGTTCACGACGATCAAAAAGCCCAGCTGGCCACCGGGCAGACCGGCCAGCAAATGCTCCACCCACAGCGGGCCATCCACGCCCTGGAAGGTCAGGCCGAACATGGTGGCGCCGATCAGGATGAACAGCACAAAGCACGACAGCTTGGTGGTGCCCACCATGGCCTGGCGCAGCAGCTGCAAGTCCAGGCGCTTGCGCAGCAAGGCCAGGATGATGGCGCCCAGGGCGCCCATGGCACCGCCCTCGGTGGGGGTGGCAATGCCCAGGAAGATGGTGCCCAGCACCAGGAAGATCAGCAGCAGCGGCGGGATCAGCACAAAGGTGACTTTTTCAGCCACTTGCGAGAGCAGGCCCATGCGGGTGATGCGGTTGATGGACGCCGCCACAAAGGCCAGGGCCACGCCAAAGCACATGGCAAAGACAATGGTCTCATCGGTGGCTACTTTCTCCACCACCTCGCCGGACAGCCAGGTGTGGATGGCCTCCATATGGTGGGCCGCGAAGATGGACACGCCCACGCACAAAATGGTGAGCACCAGCAGAGAAGGCAGACCGGAGGAGCCGTCTTTTTCCTTCAGGCTGCGCGCCTCGGGGGGCAGGGCCGGCACCAGGGAAGGCTTGAAGATGGCCAGTGCAAAAATCAAGAGCATATACATGCCCACCAGCATGAAGCCGGGGACAAAAGCGCCCTTGTACAGATCGCCCACGCTGCGGCCCAGCTGGTCGGCCAGCACAATCAGCACCAGCGAGGGCGGAATGATTTGCGCCAGCGTGCCCGAGGCCGCAATCACGCCAGAGGCAATGCGCCGGTCATAGCCGTAGCGCAGCATGATGGGCAGCGAGATCAAACCCATGGAGATCACCGAAGCGGCCACCACGCCGGTGGTGGCGGCCAGCATGGCGCCCACCAAGATCACGGCAATCGCCACGCCACCGCGAATGGGGCCGAACAGCTGGCCCACGGTGTCGAGCAAGTCCTCGGCCATGCCGCTGCGCTCCAGTATCAGCCCCATCAGCGTGAAGAAGGGAATCGCCAGCAGCGTCTCGTTTTGCATGATGCCGTAGATGCGCAACGGCAGCGCCTGCATCAGGGCCTCGGGCAGCACGCCCAGCTCGATACCGACCACGGCAAAAAACAGCCCGCAGGCGCCCAGGCTGAATGCCACCGGGAAGCCCAGCAGCAAAAAGAAAATCAGGCCCGCGAACATGATCGGGGCCATATTGTTGGCAAGGAATTCCATTGCAGTGTCTCCCGCGCTCAGGCGTGCTTGGCGCTGTTGCGCGCGGCTTCTTCTTCGGCTTTGCGTATGGCTTCGGCCAGCGCTTCTTCGGCGGTTTTCTCCACGATCTTGACCGTGGGGTCATCGATCAGGCCCATCAAAAAGGCAATACGCTTGATGAATTCCGAGACGCCCTGCAGCAGCAGCAGGCCAAAGCCCAGCGGCATCATCAGGTAGACGGGCCAGCGGATCAGGCCGCCAGCGTTGCTGGACATCTCACCGCTGTTCCAGGCCTGTAGAAAAAACGGCGTGCCGTAACGCAGCACCACCACGCACATGGGCATGAGGAACAGGGCAAAGCCCAACACATCAATCCACACCCGGGTGCGCAGCGACAGCTTGGCATTGAGCACGTCCACCTTCACATGCTCTTTTTCCAGCAAGGTATAGCCGGCCGCCAGCAGGAAAGAGGCTGCGAACAAATACCACTGCACTTCCAGAAAGGCGTTGGAGCTGGTGTGAAAGACTTTTCGCACGACCGCGTTGATACCGCTGATGACGGTGGCTGCCAGGATCAGCCAAATAACGTAGCGGCCCACCAGCGCGTTGAGCCGGTCTATGCCTCTGGAAAGCTTGAGTAAAGCCTGCATGTTGTCTCCGAATAATGGCGAAGCGCAAAGCCCACGGCCTGACGTGCCAGTGGTGGGTGCACTGACATGCCAAGCCGCAATACGCTTACGAAGGCGCGATTCTACGGAGCACTCTCGGTGGTTTCTGACGGCTGCGTGACGGTGGATTCCCTAGTTGCAGCATGCGTTTGCTGCTATTGAATATGGAGCATTAAGGGTTAACGCTGAGGCTTGACGCCCGTCATTTCCCCTCGCCAGGCGGAGCAAGGCACGCTATGGCAGCTGTGGATGCAGGCGTGCCAGATGTTGCAGCAGCCCGTTGCAGGCGTCTTCCACCAGATCCAGCACCTTCTCAAAACCGTCGCTGCCGCCGTAATAGGGATCGGGCACGGTGGTGCTGCGGTGCTGGCTGCAGAACTGGGGCAACAGGTGCAGCTTGTGCTGCAGGGCCGGAGGGCAGAGTTGCTCCAGCCGGGCGAGGTTTTGCAGGTCCATGGCCAAGATCAGCGCATGGCGGCGAAAGTCATCGCTTTGAACTTGGCGTGCACGCAGGTCTGACAGGTCATAGCCGCGCCGCAGCGCATGCTGCTGCGCCCGGGCATCGGGGGCCTCGCCCACGTGGTAGCCATGGGTGCCGCAAGACTCCACTGTGACCCACTGCTGCCAGCTGCGCTCGGCAATGCGGGCACGCAGCACGCCATGGGCTGTGGGGCTGCGGCAGATATTGCCCATGCACACCATAAGCAATGAAACGCTTGTATCCATGCGGGCTCCAGAAGGCTGTACCCTAATTGTCACCTTATTTGTGCCATATCTAGGGGTGTGGATAAGTCAGGATACGCGCACTCGAAGCGGCTCCACTCCGCGTGGGTCAGCGTAGATGTTCGCCGCCTTTTCTGTGGTGTGGCCAAGCAGAGCCTTGGTGTCCACATTCCCCTGGGTCATATAGATGCGTTTGCTCAGGGAGCGGATCTCGTGGAAGGTCGGCGGGTGCTCACCAGTAATGCCGGCCAGCTCCCGGGCTTCGGTGAATGCCTTGGATATGCGGTCGCGGAAAACCGCACTCCCAGCCTTCACGTCGGCGCGATAGCTTCGACGGTGGTGGATTACATGCTTGCTGACCACGTTGGACCGGCATGCGGCCAGTGCTTCAGCCAATGTCATGTCCATGGCATCCATCCGCAGGGATAGCGGGATTTCCAGCCAGATTCCAGTTTTTGACCGGTTGATGGTTAGGTATTCCTTGCCGATAGCTTTGCGCTCAAGCTTTGATAGGGTGTCCCTGTCCATTCCAGAAAGCAGGGCCACCAGCATTGCACCAGGCAGCCAGTCTGCAGCGTCCGCAGCTACGGCCAGAATCTCCTTGAACTGATCGAGCGTCAGGCGCTTGCGCTCTGTTTTCACGTCCGGCTTAGATGTTGGCTCAACAGGGTTGAGGTCCATCCACCCAAGGGCCCTGCCACGGTTGCAAACTGCAAACAGCCTAGAGCGCAATGCCTGGGCCTGGCGCTTGCGTCCACCAGCCACCTCGTCCTCGATAAATTTGGCGCAGTGTGCGACAGTCAGTCCGCCGCACGCGATGTGACCAATCGCGTTGCGGATCTTCTTGTCGAGTGAGCGCATGCTCTTTGCTGTGTTGTAAACCTCGCTGACAGGTATCTTGTCCAGCAAATCCGCAATCGTGTGATCTTTCCCTTGGATTCGTTCAAGCAGCGTGGGTTTGTCAGCGAGGACAAATGCCAAAGCTTCATTGGCTTCCCGTTTTGCTTGAGCGAGCGTAACGCGGCCAATAGACAGCTCTTTGCCGTCGACGGGGTTGCGCCAAACAAAATAGCCTGGCCTCGGTTCGCGCAGCCCGGTGGGCCAATCGCGCCGGGATCTGTCTCTTGGACGTGCAGCCATGTCATGCAACCTTTCTCAATCTGTCGACAAGAGTCGGGCGCCGACAGGGGTCAATGGGGCGCGCATCTTCCTGGACATAGTAGGACTTACCGACTTTCACGGGCAGCGGATCAATCCGACCTTCACGCACCATCTTGCGTAGCGTCCAAAGACTAGGCGCGGGGTCGAAAGCCGCAGCAGCCCAAGCCAGCAGGGTGACTCGTTTGCTCATATTCGTTCACTTAAAAAAGAAACCCCGCTCAATGGCGGGGCTGGTTGTAGGGGTCTGGGTAGGGCGCTCGCTTGTCGCGGCGCTGACGGGCTTATTGCTGGGTCATGGCCGCAATGGCATCTGCAATGTCGTGTTTCAATGCCGAACCCACGCGATAGCGATCAGCCTTCAAGCTGCAGGCTGCGAGCGTATTTACGCGGCGCTTCCAATCTTCCAACACACCAGCCGTCAGCGGCGCGCGCTGAGCCTGTGCTGCCGTGATGATGTTATGGGCGCATGCCCGGGCAATCTCGCGCGCGAATTCAAGCTCCTGCACGCGGGCATGCAGGCGGCGAAGCTCGGCAGCGGACGGCTTCAGCTCATCCACTATCTCCGGCAGCATAAGGCCCCCATACCGCTCCAGTATGGAGTCGATGGCATCCGCGCAGCGCAGCGCCTCGGGTTGCTGTGCTTGGGTCATTTCCTCACGTCCTTCAAAATTGGTGTCGATGGCTCTGCGCCTTCTGGCTTTCCGTCCCCGCAGTGCGGGCACCAGTGCGTGCCATGGCCTGGTTCATCTGGGTTCTCGGTGTAGCCCGCCATGGCCGCGCCGGGCAGCAGGGTTGTTCCGTCTGGACTATGAATGTGAGGGCCAATGCCGTACAGCGGAAAGCATGGCGCTCCGTCAGGATCGGTGCAAATTTCGCAGCTCACTGCTGGCCCTCCCTTTGTTGCGCTCAATGCGCCACATCAAATCTTCATCGTTCTGGAATTCGCAAACTGGGTACATCTTGAATAGACGCTCCAACTCTTCTCCCTCGATAGCCTCGCCATTGCAGGCCCATTCCCAGATTGCCCTTGACGGTCCAAAGCCTCTTGCGCGGTCATTCCCGCTAACATGCACTCGTAGAAGTTGTGTTTTCACGCAACTAACTTGAATGCCATAGAGATCGCACTCATGGGTCTGAATTCGCTTTGCATAAAGCGTTTTCACTGCTGGCCCTCCTGCGCCTGGGCGCGCTGTGCCAGTTTGCTGCCCGCATATGCGTAATTTCTGCCGCCAAGGTGCACCAAGTCAGGCTCTGCAGTTGGTGACCATATGCAGAGGCCGTAGGCGTCAACATGCTGCCCTTGAGAAATCCAGGCATGCACTGCAGGCCAGAATGGTGATTTCTCGGACGGCTGCTTTACCCACGGAATTTCTGTGTTGGGGTCAACTGCCGACGGGCCGCAGTACGGGTGCATTTCAAAGGTCCAGATTCGGCCATTCTTGTCTTTGAGGCGCCGCACCGGGCCGCCTTGCAGGATATGGATAGCCATCACTCCCCCTTGTGCGCTGCTGCGCGCTGTGCGTTGTTGGCTTGGTCGGCAGCAGTCTCGGCGGCCTCTTTCGACCGCCATCGGCGCGGCTCCCCACTCTTCCCGAGCATTGTTTCCAGGCTGCGGAATGCCGCTTCATTGCTTCGCATGAGCTTCCAGTAGCTTCCCCTGACCCTTTGCACTTCAACAGGCCCCCAGGGGCCGATAGAGCTTTTTGGGGCCATCACGCACCCCCTTGTGCTGCCTGGGCAGCGATAGCGGCGCGCGCGTCCTTCTCCACGCAGTACAGCTGCAGTAGCTCGTCCACCACGGCGGTGTCGCCGGCATACCAGCGCTGGCCCATCTCTGTGATGTGGTATTCCAATTGGCGCAGCATTTCGGAGTGGCCCGGCGCGGCTCGCTTCAATTCGCGCTGCGCCTGCCCCAGAAGCCCGCGATAGTCCACCTTCATGCCTGTGTGTTTTTCAGCGAGAAGCGCGGGCTTTGGTGCATCCTGCCCCTCTTGCGCTGCGGGCGCACCTGCTGCCGTGGTGGCGGCAAGCGCGGCGCGGGCCTTCCATGCGAGCCACGCAAAGTAGGCTTCAAGCGACGGGTAGTCTCCGTTGTCATATCGCTGCAGGTGGCAATTGCGGATAGCCTGCACAGCCGTATCAGATTCGCCGCAATCCATCGCACGCAGCTTTTCAGTGATGAACATTTGTTCAAACGCCTCGCGTTCATCGGGTTCCGCCTGGTCCGCCGGCACTCCCTCTGCGGGGTGTGCTGCAAGCATGGCGGCTGCTAACAATCTGCTGACGTCATCGAGAGTGTCCATATCAGATTGAGCCCACCCTCCATCGCCGGCAAATGACGCAAGAGAATTCAAAATGCGCGTCAAAAGCGCTACCTCCACCGGCACGGCGGCCTGCGCTGCCAGGGGTGCGGCAGGCTCTGCAATCTGGTGCAGGCAGGGCGAGCCAATCGCTTCCAGCAGCTCGCGTTTGCGCTGTTCTGTGATGTCGCGCGCGGCCCGTGTGTTGTCTGCGGATACGCCGCCCTCGACGAAAGCGGCAGATGCCAGTGCATCGATGGCCAGGGTGATCTTGTCTTGCATGTCGCGCTCCAAGAATGAAGAAAGCCCGCGCTGTGCGGGCCTGGGTGTTAGGGCATGCAGCTCATTGCTGCTTGGATGAAGACACGCGCCGCTTCGGCGTTGATGGCATTGCCATAGGCGCGCAGGCGTCCCACTCGGGCGGGAGCCCCATGAGCCAGCGGGAATGTGCCGGGTTCAACTGGCCGCCACTTTCCATCCCGGCACAGGAGCCAGTCAGCAGCTGACCAGAGGCCGTTAACCGGGCCGGGCAGGGCACATCCTTGATGACCTCCATCGCTCGGCGAAAGTCCCCGCTGATCTGGCCGTGAGATGCAGGAGACGTTCCGCCCACCAGAGGTGTCGGCCACCCCGCAAGATGGAAGGCTTGATCGGCCAGGCTGATCTGCGGATCTGTCGGCTTGCGGTTGCCAAGCACTGGCGGGCGCTTCTTGGCCTGCGTCATCGTGCTGTCCGGCGTGTTCCATCCGGCCAACTTCACCTGGTCGCGCAAGTCCGTCACCTGGCTGCCCCCCGTCGATCCATTGCCCTGAGCTGCTGCCGGGGTTCCCCAGCCCGCCAGATTTGCCGCATGGTTCAACGTGATGTTGGGCGTGCTGGCCTCGATCGATGGGCAGCGCACCGCGTCCGTGCTTGTGGTCGTCGGCCAGCCCGTGAGGCATGCCACTGCTGCCAAGTCCGGGCCATGGTTGCGCATTGCCTCTATCAGTCCTCCCTCGAAGGTGCGCACGCCCTTTTCGGCCAGGGATGCTGTCGGCGTGGGCCACCCAGTAGAGCCGGTCGCGGATGTGCGGAGCACCGACGCCCGCAGACGGAAACGGGACCGCCCCGACCCTGTATCCCAGGCCTTCCAGGTCATCTTGTACAAGGTCGATCCAAGGGTTTGCAGCGAGGCTCGCAACTTGCTCTCCAAAGACTGTTGCAGGGCTGCGCTGCTGGATGAGGTGGAAGAACGCCGGCCAAAGGTGCCGCTCGTCAGCAAACCCAGCTCCCTCGCCTGCCGAGCTGAAAGGTTGGCAGGGACAGGAACCAGTCCAAACAGGTCGGTCATCAGGCCAGCCGGCGCGGCGAAGGGCATAGGACCAGACGCCGATGCCGGCAAAGAAGTGGCACTGCGTGAAGCCACGCAGGTCATCGGGGTGAACATCTTCAATGCTCCTTTCGTCAACAACGCCAGGCGCGATGTGGCCGGCTGCAATGAGGTTGCGCAAGGTCTGGGCCGCGAACTTGTCGATTTCGTTGTAGTAGTTGGACATGCGCCAGGGCTCCAGAAAAGACAAAGCCCGCCGGGCTTGGGCCGGGCGGGCTGATAGGGGGTCGTAAACTCGACCAATGGCCGACATTTACATCACGATGACGAAAGCGCTCCAGGACCACTGGAAGGCGCACAACAACGCATATCCACTGCGTTTTGAGCTCGATGCTCAGACAAACAAGGAGCTGGTGGAAGGGCGCCGAATGGTGATCACTACGATGAACTTCAAGTTCGAGCCGGGATGGGAAACCGAATTCCAGGGCTGCGATATCGTGGTTGTCAACGACGGCAATTTCCTGGTCGACAAGGATGGAAACCGGGTGCCGCTGGCGCTCTGACCAAGGAAATCAGGACAGGCCGAAGCCTGTGCTCATGCCCCTGTTATGCGGCAGGGGTGATCAGATAGGCCTCGCGGGCCAGGCCGCGAATCCAAACCGGCTCTTTGCCGCGCCCGGTCCAGGTATCACCGGTTTCCGGGTTGCGGTACTTGGCCGGCACGCTGCCCACGGCGCGGGGCTTGCTCTTGCTGGCGCTGGGCACAAGGTCGGCGGCCGTGATGCCGTGCTCGGCGCACAGCTCGCGCACGGTGGCCAGGGCCTGGGCGCGTGCGGTGGCGCGCTCGGCTTCGATCTTCTTTTCCAGCTCGGCGCGCTGGGCCAGCAGTTCTTTGTAGGTGCTCATTGGGTTTCCTGGTGGTGATTAATCGAGGTCGCCGCCTTCGGTATCGTCGGAGCGCTTGCGCTCGAAGTCCGTGGTGGGTGCTGCGGGCTGGGCCAGCTTGGCGGCCAGGGCTTGGCGGATGCGGGGTACGGAGTCGGCCGGGTACAGCTTGGCGTTGCGAAACTGGCGGGGGAACATTTGTGTGCGCGGCAGGGCTTCGCAGATGGCTTTGTTGTCCAGCGGCTGAAACCCCAGCTCGGCGAGCTGGGCCGCGTTGACGGAAACGACGCCCAGGGCATGGTTCACCTGGCTCAAGTTGATGATGTTGGTCTGCATTGATGGTCAGGCTCCCCAGTAGGAGCCAGAAGGAATAGAGGGTGGTGGTGGGCGTGGGTCATCCAACCAGGGCTGGGTGCGCGCTTCGGTGGCCACGGTGACCAGGGCCTCCACGCGGCTGGCGCGGGCCAGCAGCACGGCCAGGCGCTCACAGCGCCACCGAATTTCTGCGGGACTCACCGGGCAACAGCGGCCATCGTGCCGCGCAGCACGGGCGATGCCAGCTGTGCCCATGGGTTGATAGCCGGTGCACCACGCTTTGCGGCGCTGCTGGCCTGGTTGCGCGCATTGATGATTGCGCGGTGCTTGTGTCGATACCGTGCATCAGCTTGCTTGCGGCGCTTGGCAGTGTTCACGACAGGCTTGGGCGCATCGGCTCCAGCCTCTGCTGCATACACTGCCAGGTCACGGCCACGGCGCCCTGTCACGGGCGCATAGCGCACGATGCGAAACACCTGCCCGGGCAGCAGCCAGCGAGTTGAGCTGACGGTGGTGGTGACTTTTTCGCTTTTCCAGCCGAGGTATTCGGCCAGCTCCGTAGCGGTCATGGGCCCTGCTGCTTTGAGGGCGGCCACGACCTGAGATCGGTTGATGGGTTGGAATTTCATTCAGCGGTGGAAAAGAAAAAGCCCGGCGCTGGGCCGGGCTCTGGAGGGTTAATACGGGACATCGCCCGGGGTGATGAAGCCAGACCCCAGCTCGGTGCGGCCTTCGCCGCCCAGGGCCTCAATCAAGTCGGGAATCAGGTGGCTCAGCTCGCCGGTAGCAATCGCCACATCGGTATCGAAGCCACCCTCATCGCCTGCCTCATCCAGCACGCTATCCAAGAATTCCAGCTTTTTGAGCTGCAGGCCATCGGTCAGAACAAAGCTCACACGGTCGTCCCAGGTCATGGCCAATTTTGTGGGCAGCTTGCCCTGCTCAACGTGCTCTTTGACCTCGGCAATGTCCAGAGGGTGGCGGCCGTAGCGCACAACGGCCTTGGATTCATCGGCCGCTTTCAGCTCACATTCGCGGTCCACGCTAAAGCCCACGGGTGCCTCTTGCATCAGCAGCCAATGCGCCATGGCGGCTTGCGGGCTGGTCTGGGTATCGAGCAGCGCCACGCCAAAGCCCTGCAGGCCTTCCACCAGCAGCGTCACGACCTCGTCGGCCCGGCCCTGGGCGCCGGTATCGAGCACCAGCAGCTTGGCCTGCGGATCTATCCACACCCACATGCCGCCCTGCTTGGTAAAGGCCATGGGCAGCAGGTCCAGCTTGGC
>JAITLO010000030.1 GCA_031277855.1 Acidovorax sp.
CAGACCGTGGCCCTGAATGGTCCGGATGCGAACGGCAACTACAGCTTCACGGTACCTGCAGGCACCACAGGTGGCATCCAGGTGCAAGTGCAGACAGTGGACGACCAAGTGTTCGAAGGGCCGGAGCTGCTGACGCTGACGGCGACGCTGAGCGGCAGCACGGCCAACGGCACACCGCTGCCAGCAGGCATCACCGACACAGGCTCGGGCACGATCGTCGACCAAAACCCTGTTGAGCCGGGTTCAGAGTCGGCGGGAGGGAAAGTTGAAGGCGTGGAGGACACTGAGCTGACGATTAAATGGAGTGATTTGAAAATCATCAGCACCAAGCCCGACCTGGGGATTTACATTGCCTCATTGCCTGTGAATGGCGTGCTCAAATTTAATGGTGAGGTGCTCACATCCAAGGATTTGGAAGGCTTAGGAAAGTACATCAGCCAAGCGGATATCGCCGCAGGAAAATTGATATTTGTACCTGCAGCTAATGAGTCCGGTTTTGATGGCCTCAATGGGGGAGAAGGTGAAGGTAACCGGATGGGTGACTATGCATCATTTGGTTTCAGACCTGCAATCGGAGAGTACGCAGGGGATATCGCCAAGCTGGTGATTGACATCAAGCCTGTCGTGGATGCTCCTTCGATTGATTTGACCAAGCTGACGACCGAGTCGGTGCGTATCCCCGAGATCAAGGTGACAGTGACAGAAGGCTCCATTGTTATGAGTGGAGGCAATGTTAAAGTTTCTGGTCTGGAGTTGGTAACACCTGGCGGGTCGAATGCAATTGGTCCAAACAACAAGGCTGAGCTGATTGATATTCGTAGTGGATTTGGTAATATCACCAATATTGCTGCAGAGGTTAAAGATTACTTATTGCTTGGAAAGGATTTTGTGAAATACAAGATCGTGGGTAGTTATTCTGGAGGAACGTTCTCCGGGAACATCACAGATCTTGATACTGGTAAGACAATCACGGTAAGCCATCTTGGTGGTTTGATATTCGCTGATGGAAATACCAGCTACTTGCCCTCGACATCGACAACTACGATGACAACAGGCGGCTTTGATCGTGTGGTTGTCGAATTGGATGCAATGCTGGGCGAAGACCGTGATGGCAGCGAATCACTGTCTGATATCACCCTCAGTGGCCTGAATGGCGCGACCGTGGAGTCCATTGTGGACAAGAGCGGAAAACCGATAGCATTTACGTCCAATAGCGATGGTACGGTGACGATTCTCAATGCTGGCCACACCAGTATGGAAGACGTGAAGATCACGATCAAGGTACCCTTGGATGCCGGAAATCTGGAGCTGCGCGCCGAGGTCTCTGCCAATGAACAGGGGCTGGCCGACAGTGACAAGGTAACGGTATCGGACGGTTTGTCGCTGGCTGCGTATACCACTTTGACGGGGGGCGTTGGTGGCGACAACTTGAACGGTACGGGAGGCAATGACTTGGTAGTCTCCGACGTGCAAGGGCTGCAGATACTGCCAGGAAAGAACTACAACATCGCCTTGATTGTCGACACTTCCGGAAGCATGGGAGCTACTGCGGTTGCCAATGCGGTGAAATCTTTGAAAGATGTAGTCAACCAACTGATAGCGAGTGCCAAGGGGAATAATTCCGGAACAGTTAATCTTTACCTTTCCGACTTTGATGACAAGGTGCAAGGTTCTGTGAGTATCAATCTCAAGAATTTTGTCGATGCTAATAATGATGGATTCCCGGATGTCGTACAGGCGCTATTGAATTCAATGACAAGTGGTGGTGGTACCAACTATGAGGCTGCCTTTAAGGCCGCTGCGAATTGGTTCTATTCGACTTCCGTTACATCTAATCCTGGTACCAATCTGACGTACTTCATCACAGATGGTCTTCCGACTTACTATCAAGCGAATAGTACGAGTGGGGCATCGAACCCAGACGGAAAGGGTGGCTTTGAAAAGTCAATATTAGCAGGTGATGGAATAAATACTACTGCCACGGTGAAGCAGCAATCCAAGGAAGCCTACGACTTACTTGCCAAGGTGTCTAACGTAGACGCTATTGGCTTGGGCCCATCGTTGAGCGCGAATGATCTGAAGGTCTACGACACAGATGGGGTGGTCCAGGCCAATATCGATGCTGCTAATCTCGCAGATGCCATTTTGGGTAAAAATAACAATTTACCTTTGGGCGATGACATCGTGCATGGTGGCAATGGCAACGATATTTTGTTTGGCGATCAGATCAAGATCGGGAATCTGGAAGGCTTTGCTGCACTGCAAAAGCTGGTGGCTGACAAGGTTGGAGGAGGTCTGGAGGCCAGCAAGGTGACTGTGGAGCAGGTGCATGACTACATCACCAAGCACCATGCCGATTTTGCCCAGCTGGAAACTGTGGGTGGAGGCAAAGACGAGTTGCACGGTGGTGCCGGCAATGACATCCTGTACGGCCAAGGCGGTGACGACAAGCTGTTTGGAGATGAAGGCAACGACATCCTGTATGGCGGAACCGGCAATGACTACTTGGATGGTGGCACTGGCAACGACATCTTGGTGGGAGGCAAGGGCAACGACACCTTGATTGGCGGCGAGGGTGACGATATTTTTGTCTGGCTCAAGGGCGACCAGGGCACTGTGGCGGCGCCGGCAGCAGATGTCGTCAAGGACTTCGGCAATGGCAACGACAAGCTGGACCTGCGTGACCTGTTGCAAGGCGAGGAAAAAGTGACGGATCTCAGCAAGTTCCTGCACTTCGGTATCGAAAATGGCAGCACAGTGATCAAGGTTTCCAGCGCAGGGGGGCTGACAGCCACAGGCGCTAACTTTGACCAGAAGATCACGCTGGAAGGTGTGAACTGGAGTGCGGCAGATACCGCTTCTGCTCAAAACGATTTGATCAAGGACTTGATCAAACAAGGGAAGTTGCTTGTCGACGGCAACCACCAATAACAGATGCCGGGGGAGATGAAAGTCTTCTCCAGCACTGTTGAATGCTGAAAAGCATTTCTAGAGCGCATGTACATTGCTACATGCGCTCTTTTTTTGATTGCAAGTGCTACGGATGTGGGGCATGTTGAGTGGTTCACATCCTCCGGGTAAAGTGTGAAAGTATTTGCACACTTTTTGTATTTTGGGATGAACTCTCTGTCTTGATCCCTGCCAAGTGCAGGCGTTTCCTGCCTGCTTTGTCTTGCTCACCTTTTGTTCCAGTCCGTGACCACTCCCTTGACTTCACCACCTGTTCGGCTATCTCGTCGGCAGCTGCTGTGGGCCTTGCGTGGGGCTGCTGTGGCGGCGGTGCTCCCGGTCACGCTGTGGCCGCGGGGCACAGCGCAGGCGCTGGAGTTTCAGGTGGCGCAGATGCGCCAGAGCATGCAGGCGCGCTTTGGCGAGGGTGGGGTGCAGCGGCTGGAAGCCTGGCTGTCCATGCTAGACCAGCAGGCGGGGCGCTCGGTGCCTGCACAGCTGAAGGCGGTGAATGATTTCTGGAACCAGAACGTGGTGGGTTCCGAAGACATTCTGATCTGGGGTGAGCAGGAGTACTGGGCCACACCGCTGGAGACCTTGGGCAAGCGCGCGGGTGATTGCGAAGACTATGTGATTGGCAAGTATTTCTCGCTGCAGCGCCTGGGATTGCCGGTAGAGAAGCTGCGCTTCATCTATGTGCGCGCACGGATAGGCGGCATAGGCAGCACGCAAAGCATTGCCCACATGGTGCTGGGCTATTACGAAACGCCACAGTCAGAACCCCTGGTGCTGGACAATTTGCTGGGCAATATGCTGCCAGCCAGTCAGCGCAAAGACTTGACGCCTGTGTTCAGCTTCAATGCCCAGGGCATTTATGTGGCGGGCGCGCAGCCTGCGTCGGTGGAGCGCATCAGCCGCTGGAAGGGGCTGCTGGCTCGCATGAAGCAAGAAGGATTCATGCCATGAAGGCCTGCTGTTCGGTGGAAGTGAGCCTGTGGTCGAACAAAGAAGAACGAGGTTGATATGTCGTTGTTAAGACATCTGCTGCTGAGTGTGAGCGTGGCAATTGTGGTGATTCTGGGAGGCACACTGTGGCTGAGCATGAGCTCGGCCCGACAGTACCTGGATGGCCAGTTGCAGTCGCAAAGCGAGAACGCGGTCTCGGCCTTGGCGCTGTCGCTGTCGCAACCCGGGAATCAAGACCCGGTCACACGCGAGTTGCTGATGATGGCCTTGTTCGACAGCGGACAGTTTCGCGCCATTCGCCTGGCCGATCCCAATGGCGAGACTTTGTTTGAGCGCAGCCATCCCGAAAGCCATGACAGTGCCACGGCGCCCCGCTGGTTTTCTCGCTTGCTGCCATTGAGTACGCCTGAAGCGGCGCGTGCCATCAGCGATGGCTGGACCCAGGTGGGCCAGCTGACGGTGAAGGTGGACAACGCTTTTGCCCGCGATGCCTTATGGCGCAGCAGTGTGCGCACCTTGCTGTTGGTTGTGTTGGCAGGCGGCGTGTGGGCGGTCTTTGTGGCCTTGCTGATCCGCTGGTTCCGTCGCGTGCTCAGTGAAGAAATTTCTGCCCAGGTGCTGGCTATTGGCTCGAACGCACAGGCACCAAGCCCTTCGGTACGGCCCGTGGTGGCCGAACTGACGGCGGTCATGCATGCCATCAGCGATACGCGGGAGCGCGTGCGTGCCACGGCGCAGGAGCAGACCCAGCGTATTGAATCGCTGGAAGTGGAGGTCAATCGCGACCCGGTCACCCAACTGCCCAACCGCAAGTACTTTATGAACGAGCTGCGCCGCGTGCTGCAGGGGGAAATCGGGGCCGATGGCCAGTCGGTACCCGTGGGCGGTCATGTGCTGTTGTTCCGCCAACGTGATCTGCAGGCCTTGAATGCCCATATGAGCCGCGCCCAGGCCGACGCCTGGCTGGCTTCTGTGGCCGAACGCGTAGGCCTGAGCTTGAGCCTGGATGAAGGTGGTGCAGCCAACACCATGCTGGCGCGCCTGAACGGTTCGGACTTTGTGCTGCTGTTGCCAGGCATGGAAGGCCCAGCGGCCATGCACCTGGTGCAGCAAGTCAAACATGATTTGCAGGCCCTGCGCCAGCCCATTGGCCCTGGCCAATGGTGTCGTTGGGCCTATGCATTGACCGATTACGGCAGCGGTGCCACCGTCAGTGGACTGCTGTCGCGGCTGGACGAGGCCTTGATGCGCAGCGAAAGCGTGGGTCAGGACGAGGTGGAATACCTGACCGACAACGGACCGCGCAGCAGCGTGGGCGAGCAGCAATGGCAGCAGGTACTGGTGCAGGCACTGACTGAAGAGCGTTTGCAACTGCAAATCAGTGCTCAGCACTACGCCAGGGCAGATGAGCATGTACAGCGATGCGAAGCCTCGTTGACGTTGATCGATACCAGCGGCGCGCCATTGCAAGGCGCACTCTTCTTGCCGGTGGCGGTGCGTTTGGGGTTGTCTGCCGCATTTGACGTGCGCGCTGTGCAGTTGGGGCAGCGCTGGTTGGAGCAGCACCAGACCGAGACCCTGGTGGTCAAGGTATCGCTGCCATCCTTGGCGGACAGTGGCTTTCTGCCGCAGTTGCGTGCTCTGTGGTCGCAACCGGGCCACTGGCAGCAGCGGCTGTTGGTGGAGCTTGACGCCCATGGCTTGGCAGCCTATCCCGAAGAGATGGAAAGCTTGGCACGCATGGCAGAAGAGGCTGGCGTGAAGATAGGTTTGCGCCGTTTGGAGCATGAACCCATGGCCTTGGCGCGCCTGCACAAATTGCCGCTGTGCTACGTCAAGCTGGGCAGTGACTTCGCTTTGCAAGCCAGCACCAGTCCCGGAAGCCAGCACCTGCTGCATGCCATGGTGGCTACGGCCCAGGCCTTGCAGCTGCAGGTTTACCTAGCAGGCCATGTCGATGCAGAGGCCGCCATCACCCTGGAGCAGCAAGGCATTTATGTGTCCCAGGCCGAAGGTCGCACGCAGGGGTGAGCATATGGGCATGAGCCAATGCGTCCTGCTTGGCAGGGCCACTATGCCGCTGTCGCCAGAACAAGACGCTTTTATTTGCTCTGGCGCAAACTTACGAGACGGTAATCTGTAAGTAATTGAAAATGGCGGAGGCGCCAGTGGCAAAAATGTAGGTGCGTTCCTACTATGCTGTCAGCAATGGAAGGGGAGCTGGGAGGCTACCTTTTCTTACTGAAATCAGCAAAAGGAATACGCTCAATGGCCACGACCACCGTTCTCGTCACGCAATTAACCGGGCAGGCCTGGGTGCGGGATACTGATGGCAACTTGACCGCGCTGCGCGAAGGCATGCGCATTGCTGCAGATGCCCAGGTGGTGACTGCTTCCGGCAGCACCGTACAGCTGCAGGCCGATGGACAGCCTCCGCTGACGCTGGGCGAAAGCCAGAATGTGGCCCTGGACCCCGAGCTGTTTGACGATATTCCTGCCAGTGAAGCCGCAGTACCCGTTGCAGTGGATCCCATGGTGGACCAACTGATTGCGGCCATCAATGCGGGCCAGGATCCCTTGGATATTCTGGAGCCCGCAGCGGCCACATTGTCGGGTGGCGGTGGTGGTGGCAGCACTTTTGTACGGCTGTCCCAGGTGCTGGAAAGCACTGCGCCGCTGAATTTGGCCTACCCCCGCGGTATCACGGGAGTGCCCGAGGAGCGACGCGGCGGAGAGGCCTCTGAGCAAGCACAGGATAGTCCGACCACGCCCATAGAGCCAACGGGTCCGACCGACCCCACCACGCCAACGACGCCGGTAGATCCGACGGACCCCACCACGCCAACGACGCCGGTGGACCCGACCGATCCCACTACGCCCACAACGCCGGTAGATCCGACGGACCCCACGACGCCAACCACGCCGGTGGATCCAACGGATCCCACCACACCGACAACGCCGGTCGACCCGACAGACCCCACCACGCCGACGACTCCGGTGGACCCGACCGATCCCACCACGCCGACCACGCCGGTGGATCCAACCGACCCCACGACGCCAACGACGCCAGTGGATCCAACCGATCCCACCACGCCGACTACGCCGGTGGATCCAACCGATCCCACCACGCCGACTACGCCGGTGGATCCGACCGATCCCACGACACCGACCACGCCAGTGGATCCGACCGATCCCACGACACCAACGACGCCGGTGGACCCGACCGATCCGACGACGCCCACAACGCCGGTAGATCCGACCGATCCCACGACACCGACCACGCCGGTGGATCCAACGGATCCCACCACGCCAACAACACCGGTGGACCCGACTGATCCCACAACGCCGACAACACCGGTGGACCCGACCGGTCCCACCACGCCGACCACGCCGGTGGACCCAACCGATCCCACAACGCCGACGACACCGGTAGATCCGACCGACCCCACTACGCCGACAACGCCGGTAGATCCGACGGACCCCACGACGCCAACCACACCGGTAGATCCGACCGACCCCACTACGCCAACAACGCCGGTGGATCCGACCGATCCCACGACACCGACCACGCCAGTGGATCCAACAGATCCCACGACACCGACAACGCCGGTGGATCCAACCGATCCCACGACGCCGACAACACCGGTGGATCCAACCGATCCCACGACGCCGACGACACCGGTGGATCCGACCGACCCCACTACGCCGACGACACCGGTGGATCCGACCGACCCCACGACACCGACAACACCGGTGGATCCAACCGATCCCACGACACCGACAACACCGGTGGATCCAACCGATCCCACTACGCCGACGACACCGGTAGATCCGACGGACCCCACGACACCGACAACACCGGTGGACCCGACTGATCCCACGACACCGACAACGCCGGTAGATCCGACCGATCCCACGACACCGACAACACCGGTGGATCCAACCGATCCCACGACACCGACAACACCGGTAGATCCGACCGATCCCACGACACCAACTACGCCGGTAGATCCGACGGATCCCACTACGCCGACGACACCGGTAGATCCGACCGATCCCACGACACCGACAACACCGGTGGATCCGACCGATCCCACGACACCGACAACACCGGTGGATCCCTCGGGCCCGCCACCCTCCGTCACTATCTCGTTGAAGCAGACGGATGTGGAGCAGGTGCGCATTCCGGGCGAAACCATCTACACCAAGGATGGAAGCTCCATCTCCGTGGGTAACGGTGGTGTTCAGGTGGTTGGCATGGACAAGGCCCATGTGACGGCCGTGACCTCAGACATGGGGAGAGGTACACAGCCCCATGCCGTGATCATTGACAAGGTGGGTTACAACCACACCACGGTGCTGGGCACCACCAATGTGACCGGTACCTGGGACCCGGTGCACCAAAAGCCTGTGGACATTCTGGTGCTGCCCAAGGCCTTGGCCGACTATGACCTTTCCGGTCTGATTTATCAGGGGGGTGTCTGGAAGGGTACGATCAAGGACAAGGCATCGCCTGATACCTTGTCGCTGACTCTGGACCGCTTTGCCGGGATCTTGTTCGGTGACGGTCAGACCGTGGACAACGGCATGCCGGGCTTTGACCACCAAACGCCGGTCACAGGACATGACCTGGTGACGCTACAGCTGGATGCCGCGCTGGGCATGCCTGGTGATCCCAGCGATCACATGTCTGATGTCACAGTCAGTGGCCTGGGCAATGCCGCAGTGGTGTCCATCCAATACCAGGGCCAGACCTTGGTGGAGGGGCGCGACTATAGCGTGAGCGGTGGTGTGTTGACGCTGTTCAACGGCTCCGGCTTGAGCATGGCGGATGTACAGATCAAGCTGCAGGTGCCGCTGGGGAGCCCGGATCTGAATCTGCACGCCGAAGTCTCTGCCACCAACCATTACGGCCATGACTCTGCGCACGATGATCTGTTGATCCATGTGGCTGCAGTGGATACGGGCGGTGGAGACGGTGGTGGAACCGACCCTGCGACGCATGTTGTGCCTGAGGTGCATCTGGAAGTCTCGTCGCACACCGTGGACACCACGGTCAGCACACCCAAGGACCCGCTGGCGGGCACCACCGCAGTGAATGGCGGCGCCAAGGATCCCAGCGGCAATGGCTTCAATCTGGATGCCGCAGGGAATGTGGTGGCGATTGGTTTCAATGTCCGGGTATGGGGCACAGAGACCAACAAGGGGCCGGATGGCAAAACGCCGATTCACGACTTTGCCAATGGCATCCAGGTCTATGCCAAGGACGGCACTCACTCTGCCGCCCAGTTTGGCGTCAACCTGATCCGCTACGGCTATGAAACCAATGGCCAGGCCAATGCCAACGCGGGCAAGGACCATGCAAACAATACGGACCTGTTCCTGCTGCACAGCAAGAGCGGCTTCTGGGCTGGCAATGGCAACACGCCGGACGGAGACAAGGGCGGCTGGCGTGACTTCAACAACTTCACCGGCAACAGCGGAAAGCTGGGCAGCACGGCGCCAGACTATGTGGTGCTGATTGGCGATGCAGCCCAGGGGGCAAAGCTCGATAAGCCCACCAGCAACAATGGCTACAGCAATGCCAATGTGCTGGAGAGCGTCAGCATTACCACCAGCTCGGGAGCCAAGGTGGTGAATGGCGGAAACCGGGTGGAGGGGGTGATTGCAGGCGGCGAGCTGCTGGCTGCGGGTCACAGCAATCTCACCACGCTGGAAAAAGTGGTGAGTGCACCGGACACCGTCACCCACGACACCGTGTACGACGTGGCCATCACCGCCACCTTGCCCACGGTGGTGGGGAGTGAGGCCAAGCTGCACGCTGCACTGGTGCTGGAGGGCATTCCCGCGGGTGCCAAGGTCAGCTACCACGGTGTTGACGTGCCTGTGGGGGCGGACGGGAAGATCACCATTCTGGGAGAGATTTCGGCCGATGGGCATACGGTGTTGGCCAACCTCACCATCAGCCAGGTGCAGGATGGGCACTTCACCCTGACGGCACATGCCCAGTCCAGCGACGGTCTGCATGCATCGTCCATCGCCACAGGTGATGACTCCGTCAATGTGGTGGCAGGCACGGAGGCTGCCGATACTTTGCTGGGCTCGGACGGGCATGACATGTTGCTGGGTGGACCGGGCAACGACATTTTGATTGGCGGCGGTGGTGATGACCGCTTTGTCTGGCAACACGGTGACCAGGGCACGGTGAGCGCACCGGCCGTGGATGTGGTGAAGGACTTTGGTAACGGCCACGATGTGCTGGACCTGAGCGATCTGCTGCAGGGGGAGAACGCCTCCAATCTGAGCAGCTATCTGGGCGCCAGTACCGAGACTGTGAACGGCCGGGTCAGCACAGTGCTGAACATCTCCAGCAACGGTCATTTGGGGGCCGATGGCGTCAGCGGTGCAGACCAGAAGATCGTGCTGGAAGGCCTGCAGCTCGATACCAGCGACCAGACCAAGCTGCTGCAAGACCTGATCAGCCAGGGTAAGCTGCACGTGGACCTGTAGTCAGCGGACCGGGCCTGCCTTCACTGAGTGAAGGCAGGCTATGAAAAATAGAGCTGCCTACGCATATGGCATAGGGGTTTCATGGTGCTAAACCATGGAAAACCAGACTGCATATGCGCAGGCAGCTCTTGTTTTTTTAAGAATGCCAGCAGCGACGAAGACCTGGCTGCCGCTCAGTGCACGCTGTAGTTCAGCTGAAACATCACACCTGCATTGCCCAGCACATTGATCTGACCACCCCAATTGGGTGTGAAGTCATAGCCCACGGCGGGAATCGCGGTAATGCCCCAGCCATGGCGGTTGTTCAGCGGGATTTTTTTGTCGTACGGGTATTTGTAGCCGTGGATGATGCCGGCGGTGAGCTTCACAAACAGCTGGGGCGTGCTGTCGAAGGGGCGAAAGCGCCAGCCGTAGTAGCCGTATTGGCTGGGCTGGCCGAAGGAGTTGCTGAAGACGGCAAAACCGGCAATGTGGCGGGCATCCAGCGTTTTCTCGGCCTGAAGCAGCCACACATAGGAATGCTTTTGCTCTTCAGGCTCCCAAGCGTGTTCTTGTTTGGCGTCCGAGTAGTGGTAGGTCAGGGGCGAATAGCCCAGCGACCAGCCAGACCAGGCCGAGCCCGAAGTCTCTGCATCTGCTGCAGCCCAGCTGCTGCATGCATAGGCACTGCTGCACAGAATCAGGCAGTGAATGGCTTTGGAAATGGGGTGCTTGGAAGGAGAAAAAATCATCTGTAAACATCCTCAAGCATGTGGTGGGCACATGCCATGTTGAGGGGCCTGTATGTCGGCTTGGTGCAGGACGGGGGAGCCGCGTCTCCTCGCCCATGCAGCTAATTCGGCCCAACAGACCAGTGTGTGCAGAGATTTTTAATACAGGCTGAACAAAGCACGCAAAGTGGGCGATCTGCCGCATGCTTTACACCTTGTTTCTTTCTGTTGTGGCGCAGCGCTATCCGGCTCAGCCCTTGGCCTGGGCGTTGCCTGCCAGGCCCAGCATGCTCAGCGCTCCCGCCACCAGGGCCTGCATGCCCTGTGCAAACTCAGCCTCCAGCTCGCCTTCTTCCAGCGCGCGGCTGGCATGGGCCTCGGGGCCACGATCCACGGCGGCATAGATGGTGTCGGCCGCCGCAATGCAGTTGAAAGTCACCGTGGCCAGCAACCAGCGGGCCTGCTCTTTGGGCATGCCGTAGGCCTGGGCGATATGGCTTTGGTGGGCATCAATTTTCTCCAGCATGGCCGGGGTGGCCACCACACGGCGTATCACATAGGGAGTGACACCTGGGTGAGCCTTGACGAAGGCCTGCACCGATGCGACGAAGACCTGCATGTAGTCCTGCAGCGTGCCCTGCTCGGCCTCGGGAGCCTGGGGCAGTTCCCAGCGCTGGAAGATCTCTTCGGCAATCAGGTGCTTGAGCGCCGCCAGCCCGGAGACATGTTTGTACAGCGCCATGTGGCTTACGCCCAGAGCCGTGGCCACTCCCACGAAAGTCACCTGCGGCAGGCCGATGGCAATGCCTGCATCGGCAATGCGCGCGCGTGTGATGGAAGGGGGGCGCCCGCGTGGGGAAGAGGGTTTGGTGGGGGACATTGTTTTCTCCGCAGTGCTCTGCTGTTGGCGGCCATTGTCATGGCTGCAGCAGGTGTTTGCGCGCTGGATTCTTGCGTCACATTTAATTAGTTTAGTATCATTAAACTAATTCGCATTGCCATTTCGTTTTGCGTTCCGGCGGGCGTGGCAAACGCCATAGCGCATCTTTGTTGCTCCTGAAAAAAGAGCATATTGCGCAATGCTTGCCTTGTACTTTCTCGATTTCCTTCCTCATGTCTGCAGATGACGCGGTAGTGGCCGCACCACCCCAGCCAGGCCCGATTCGTCGCGTCCTGTCTCCCATACGTGGGCAACTGAGCCTGGCGGCCGTGCTGGCGGCCGTCGGCACCATGCTGTCCCTGGTCCCCCTGGCGGGCATTGCGCATCTGGCACAAATGGCCTGGGGGCAGGGCGCTGCCAAGGTCTGGCCGGTGCTGGGTGCTTGTGCGGCCAGCCTGGCCGTGGGCATGTTGCTTTTGCTGGCGGGGGAGTTGCTGGCCCACCTGGCGGACAACCGCCTGACCCATGGTCTGCGCGTGGCGGCGGCACGCCGTCTGGCCCAGGTGCCGCTGGGCTGGTTTACCAGCCAGGCCTCGGGCGATGTGCAGCGCGCCATGCAGGACGACATTGCCACCTTGCACAGCCTCACGGCCCATTTCTATACGGCCGTGGGCCGTGCCGTGGGCGCCATTGCCATTGCCGTGGTGTATCTGTTCGCTCTGGATTGGCGCTTGGCCATCGTGGCCTTGCTGCCGTTCCCCGGCTTTTTTCTGTTCCTGAAAAAAGCCATGGCTGCCAGCAGTGCCCATATGCCCACCTTTGCCCAACAGTTCGCGCGCATCAACCGTGCCACGGTGGAGTTTGTGCATGGCATGCCCGTGGTCAAAGCCTTTGGAGATGGCGCCCAGGCCCATGGGGGCTACCGCGCGGCCGTGGATGCTTTTGCCCAGGCTTTTGCCGGTTTTGCCCGGCCCTTGGTGGCGTCCATGGCCCATGCCCATGCGCTGATTGCCCCCATCACGGTGCTGGGCGTGGTGCTGGCTGGTGGTGCCTGCTTTGTGGCCTGGGGCTGGATGGCTCCGGTGGAGCTGCTGCCATTTGTGCTGGTGGCACCGGGTATTTGTGCGCCCGTGCTGCTGCTGCACACCTTGCTGCATGACTTGCAGGGTGCGGTGGCTGCCGCGCAGCGGGTGGGTGATCTGCTGGATACCCCGGTGCTGGCGGCCCCTGCCCAGCCGCAGCAGCCCCGAGGCCATGCCATTGCTTTCGAGCATGTGGGCTATGGCTATACGGCGGAGCAGCCGGTGCTCAGCGGTATCCACTGCACGCTGCCGCAAGGCACGGTGACGGCGGTGGTGGGCGCCTCCGGTTCGGGCAAATCCACGCTGGCCAGGTTGCTGCTGCGGTTTTTCGATCCGCAGCAGGGGCGCATCACCCTGGGTGGGGTGGATCTGCGCGATATGGAGGCCTCTGTGCTCTACCGCCATATCGGCTTTGTGCTGCAGGACGTGCGCCTGCTGCACGCCAGCGTGCGCGACAACATTGCGCTGGGTCGGCCGCATGCCAGCCAGCAAGAGATTGAGCAGGCCGCGCGCGTGGCCAACATCCACGAGCGCATTCTGGCCCTGCCCCAGGGCTATGACACCGTGGTGGGCGAGGACGCCCAACTCTCTGGTGGCGAGTTGCAGCGCGTGAGCATTGCCCGCGCCGTGCTGATGGACCCGCCGGTGCTGGTCTTGGACGAGGCCACGGCGGCGGCGGATGCCGAGAACGAGGTGGCCATTCAGGACGCGCTGTCGCGCTTTGCCCAGGGTCGTACCGTGCTGGTGATTGCCCATAGGCTGGACACCGTCATGCATGCCGATCGCATTCTGGTGCTGGAAGAAGGGCGCCTGCTGGAGCAAGGCCGCCATGCCGAACTGCTGGCCCAGCAAGGGCGCTATGCCCAGCTGTGGGCGCAAGGCGGGTACGAGGAGGTGCAGCCATGCTGAAAACCTTGGTGCAAACTTTTGTGCAACTGCTGGGCGAGGACGTACGCGCCCTGCGCCGCTATCTGTGGCTGGCCGTGACCTATGGCCTGTTGTGCGGCCTGAGCATGGCCGCGCTGGTGCCGCTGTGCCGCTTGCTGCTGGCTGGTGAGCCGCAGCAGGCATGGCCCTGGCTGGCCGCCTTGCTGGCGGGCGTGTTGGTCTGCTGGGCCTGGCGCAGCCAGGTGGAGCAGGCCGGTGTGCGTGTGGGCGTGGCCGTGCTGCGCAACGGCCGCCACTGCGTGGGCACCCATGTGGCGCGCCTGCCCGTGGGCTGGTTCACGCCGCAGAACACGGCGCGCATGGGCCATGTGGTGACCCAGGGCATGATGGCCGTGGCGCAGCTGCCAGCCCATGTGTTCACCCCGGTGATCAGCGGGGTGGTGACGCCATTGGTACTGGCCCTTGTCCTGCTGGCACTGCAGCCCCAGGTGGGCTTGCTGGCCCTGGTGGCCCTGCCCTTGCTGGGCGGCGTGCTGTGGTGCACGGCACGCCTGGCGGCCTATGCCGACCGTGTCTTTCAGCAGCACTTTGCCCAGACCAGCCAGCGCATGGTGGAGTTTGCGCAGGCGCAGTCGGTGCTGCGGGCCTTCCAGGGCGAGGGCGGCGGCACCCGCTTTCTGGAGCAGGCCGTGGAGCGGCAGCACCAGTCTGCGCTGCGCTTGATGCTGCTGTCTGCGCTGTCGGTGGTGCTCAATACCTGGGCCGTGCAAACCATTTTTGTAGCCTTGCTGGCAGTAGCTGTGTGGGGATTGGCAGGTGCGGGAGTGGGTGCTGTGGCGGCCAGTGAGGCTGTGGCGCTTACCGTGGTCTTGCTGCTGGTGGTGCGCTTTATCGATCCGCTGCTGGAAGTGGCCAGCTACAGCGAGATCTTGCGCAGCGCGGGAGGCCAGTTGGAGGCCGTGCGCGAGATTCTGGATGCCCAGCCCCTGCCGCAGACGGCTACGCCCCAGCCGCCCCAGAATGCGGCGATCACGCTGCGCGACGTGCACTTCCGCTATGCGCCGCAGGCCACCGATGTTTTGCGCGGTGTGAATCTGCATCTGGCGCCCGGCAGCATGACGGCGCTGATTGGCGCCTCGGGCTCGGGCAAGAGCACCCTGGCCCGTTTGGTCGCCCGCTTTTTCGATGTCAGCCAGGGGCAGATCTGCATAGGCGGGGTGGATGTGCGCCAGATGTCCGAGGCACAGCTGGCAGGGCAGATCAGCCAGATCTTTCAGGACAGCTATCTGTTCGCCGGCAGCATTGCCGACAACATCCGCATGGGCAAGCCCACGGCCAGTGCGCAGGAACTGTTGCAGGCCGCACAACTTGCCGGCGTGAGCGAGATGCTGGAGCGTCTGCCACAAGGCCTGGATACCCCCGTGGGTGAGGGTGGGGCACAGCTGTCTGGCGGGGAACGCCAGCGCATTGCCATTGCCCGCGCGCTGATCAAGGACGCCCCCATCTTGCTGGTGGACGAGGCCACGGCCGCACTGGATGCCGGCAACCAGGCCATCATCGCCCAGACCCTGGCGCGCCTGCGCGGCCAGCGCACCATGCTGGTGATTGCCCACCAGCTCTCTACCGTGGCCATGGCTGACCAGATTGTGGTGCTGGAAGCCGGCCAGGTGGTGGAGCAGGGCGCGCCTGCGGCCCTGCTGGCCAGCGGGGGGCGTTACGCCCATTTCCTGGCCCAGCGCCAGATGGCCAAGGGTTGGCGCATGACGTCGGTGGCCAGCGAAGCGAGCCACTGATGCCGCAGCTGCTGGGTGTTTTTGCGCTGTTGTGCGCGGCTTCGCTGATGGTGGGTGCCAGCCAGTTGCACTGGGCCGGGCTGTGGTCTCTGTCCGGCGATGCCTGGCTGACGCTGACGGCCAGCCGTTTGCCGCGCCTGGCAGCCCTGGTGCTGACCGGGGCCGGCCTGGCCGTGTGCGGCGTGATCCTGCAGCACATTGTGCGCAACAAGTTTGTGGAGCCCGGCACCACGGGCGGGCTGGATGCCGCCAAGCTGGGCATTCTGGTGGCCATGGTGGTGCTGCCGGGCTCTGGCAGCTGGGTGCGCATGCTGGCGGCGCTGCTGTTTTGCCTGCTGGCCAGCGTGGTCTATATCGCCATCATTCGGCGCATCCAGTTTCGCAATGCGGTGCTGGTGCCCGTGATCGGCCTGATGTATGGCAGCGTGCTCAGCGCGGTGGCCGAGTTTTATGCCTACCGCCACAACATCTTGCAGAGCATGCAGGGCTGGTTGATGGGGGACTTCTCCCGCGTGGTGCAAGGCCATTACGAAATCCTCTACCTCATCGCGCCGGCGGTGCTGCTGGCCTATGTCTACGCCCACCGCTTCACCATGCTGGGCATGGGTGAGGACATGGCAGCCAGCCTGGGTCTGGGTTATGCCGCCACCGCCGCCATCGGGCTGCTGCTGGTGGCGCTCACGGTGTCGGTGTCGGTGATTGCCGTGGGGGCGATTCCCTTTGTGGGCCTGGTGGTGCCGCAGTGGGTGGCCATGCGCCGTGGCGACCATCTGCGCCATACCCTGCCCCTGGTGGCTTTGGGCGGTGCATCGCTGCTGCTGGTGTGCGATATCGCCGGACGCTTGCTGATTTACCCGTTTGAAGTGCCCATAGGTTTGATGGCGGGCGGCCTGGGCGGCGTGCTGTTTTTGCTGCTGATCCTGAAGGGGCAACGCTGATGCGCGCCACAACGCCATGGATCATCTGGCTGGTGGTGGCCTTGCTGGCGGCCATTTTTGTACTGACCGGATCGGGGCTGGACTTTGACTATGTCATCCCCAAGCGCCTGCTGCGCCTGGCTGCCATTGCGGTGGGCGGCATTTGTGTGGCCTGTGCCGCCATGGTGTTCCAAACCCTGGTGGGCAACCGCATTCTGACGCCGGCCGTCATGGGCTACGAGGCGGTTTATCTGCTGTGGCAGGCCTTGTTGCTGCTGCTCATGGGGGCTCATGGCATGGCCATGCTGGGGGCGTCGGGCAATTTCCTGCTGTCCTGCGGCCTGATGCTGGGCTACTCCTGGGCCTTGCAGCACTGGCTGCTGCAGCGCGGTGGGCGGGATATGTATGTGCTGCTCCTGCTCGGCCTGGTGCTGACCATGGTGATTGGCAGTTTCACGCAGTTTGTGCAGCTGCGTATCAGTCCGGGCGAGTTTGCGGTGTTCCAGGGCATGAGCTATGCCTCGTTCAACCGCGTCCGGCCCGAGACGCTGCTGTATGCCGTGGCAGCCTTGCTGTGCGTGGGTTTGCTGGCGCGCAAAAGCCTGCCGGTGCTGGATGTGCTGGCCTTGGGGCGGGAGCAGTCCATCTCCCTGGGCGTGGACCATGGCTGGTATCTGCGGCGCTGTCTGGCCGGTATTGCGGTGCTGGTGGCGGTATCCACCAGCCTGATCGGGCCCACGGCCTTTATGGGCATCTTTGTGGCCAACATCGCTTATGCGTTGGCACCCAGTGCGCGGCACCGCACCACCTTGCCTTTGGGCTGCGGTCTGGCCATGGCCATCTTCCTCGCGGCCCAACTGCTGGTGGAGCATGTTTTCAACTACAAGACCAGCGTCAGCATCATCGTCAACTTGGTGTGCGGCGTGTACTTTTTGACGCTGATGGTGCGTCGCAAAGGATTGCAATGAAGCACCACCTGAGTCGCTTCGCGTCATCTCCCTCTCAGGCACTGCGCCCCTTGCACGGTGCCCTGGCTTGCGCCTGCTTTATGGACTGTGGGCTGCGCCAGAGCCTTGGGGAATTGACATGATTTCTGTGGAAAAGCTTCAGAAGAACTACGGCAAGAAAACCGTGCTGGCTGGTGTCAGCACGGACTTTCCGGCGCGGAAGCTGAGCGCCTTGATCGGCCCCAATGGCGCCGGTAAATCCACCTTGCTGATGCTGATGGCCAGGCTGCAGACCGCCGATGCGGGCGAGGTCTTGCTGGAGGGCCGCAGCGTGGCGGGCATGCGGCCGGCCGCATACGCCCGCCATGTGGCCACGCTGCGCCAGTCGCCCGGATTCAGCATGCGGCTGACGGTGGAAGAGCTGGTGGCCTTTGGCCGCTTTCCCCACAGCCGTGGCGCCATGACGCAGCAGGACCGGCGCGCGGTGGACGAGGCCATTGCCTTTTTGTCACTGGAGCCGCTGCGCCAGGCCTCTATCGACGAGATCAGCGGGGGGCAGCGCCAGATGGCATTTCTGGCCATGACCATGGCCCAGCAGACCGATGTGCTGCTGCTGGACGAGCCGCTGAACAACCTCGACATCAAGCACGCCGCACAAATCATGCAGGCGTTGCGCCGCCTGTGTGACGAGCAGGGTCGCACCGTGATTCTGGTGATCCACGACATCAACTTTGCCGTCAATTACGCCGACCACATCGTGGCCTTGAAGGGGGGCACCCTGTGCTTCAGCGGCCCGGCCCGGCAGGTGGTGACCGAGGCGCATATGCGCGCGCTGTACGGGGTGGACTTCGAGATCACGCGCAGCGCACGCGGCTGCTTTTGCAACTACTTTATTCCTCCAGAAAGCGCATATGACACTACAGCGTAGAGCATGGCTGCTGGCCGCCATGGGCCTGGCTGCCGCCACCTTGACGGCCTGCGGGCCACAGCCTGCAGACAGCGGCAGCCAGGCCGAGGCCGCACCGGCTGCCGCACCCATCACCGTGCAGCACAAGCTGGGGACTACAGTGATTGCCCAGCGCCCGCAGCGGGTGGCAGCGCTGGAAATGAATGAACTGGATTTTCTGGACCAGTTGGGCATTCCTGTGGCCGGTACGGTCAAGGACTATGTGCCCCATTTCCTGTCCCAGTACCGCGGCGACGCGGCGGTGCAGGACCTGGGCGCCATCGTCCAGCCCAATCTGGAGCGCGTCCATGCCTTGCGGCCCGATCTGATCCTGATCACGCCGCTGCAGGCCAACCACTACCAGGAGCTGTCGGAAATCGCGCCCACGCTGCACTTTGATGTGGACTTCAAGAACAGCGAACGCCGCCACATCGATGTGGTCAAGGCGCATTTGCAGACCTTGGGCCACATCTTCGGCAAGGAGGCGCAGGCCAGTGACAAAGTGGCAGCGCTGGAGGCCAAGGTGGAGCAGGTGAAGCGCATGACCACAGGGCGCCCGGAAAAAGCCTTGATCGTGCTGCACAACAACGGTGCTTTCAGCGCCTTTGGCGTGCAGTCACGCTACGGCTTTGTGTTCAGCGATCTGGGCGTGCAGCCTGCCAGCTCCGCTGTGGAGACCAGCCTGCACGGCCAGCCTATCTCCAGTGAATTCATCCAGCAGGCCGACCCGGACATTCTGTATGTGGTGGACCGCACTGCCGTCATGGAGCGCCGCCCCGTCATCAATGCCGACAGCCTGGCCAACCCCTTGCTGCGCCAGACCAAGGCCTGGAAAAACGGTCGCGTGGTGTTCGTCGATGCCGACGCCTGGTACACCACCGGCGCCAGTCCCACCGCACTCCAGCTGTTGATGGACGACGTCCTCAAGGGCTACCAGGACTGATGAAGCGCGTCCCTGGACGGCTTTCTTTCCGCTGATTTTTTCCCCGACTTTCTCACCACTTCACCCCACCACTCCCGCTTGGTAGCCAGGCAATTTGCCCAGCCAAAAGCTTTGATTGGACGAGGTGCTCGTGGAGCGCAGCGCGCATGCCCCAAGGCATGGCTTGTTGCGCCCGCGAACCCCCGTCGCTTTTCTCTTGAACCAAAGGAACCTGGCATGGCCCATCGTTATCCACCCTCACGCCGCACCAGCGCTGCGCAGCAACTTGCTCCCATTGCGCGCAAACGCAGCACGCTCATACCCATGGCCTTGTTGCTGGGCCTGACCCCGCCGCTGCAGGCATGGGCCGAGGAAAGCAGTGCCCAGACACTGCCCCAGGTCACGGTGAAGGAGCAGGCCGCGGGGCCTACCTCGGCCTATGCGGGCGGCCAGGTTACCTCGGGCGGGCGCGTGGGCCTGCTGGGGGACAAGGACTTTATGGAGACCCCGTTCAACACCGTGGGCTATACGGAGCAATTCATTGAAGACCGCCAGGCCCAGAGCATCACCGATGTGATTGCCGCCACCGACCCCACGGTGTTCAGCAACGGTGCCTCCGGTGCCTGGAGCGAGAACTATTCGATCCGGGGCTTTGCCTCCGGTGCCAGCGATATGAGCTTTGGGGGGCTGTATGGCATGGCGCCGTACTACCGGACCACGCCCGAGATGTTCGAGCGCATCGAGGTGCTCAAAGGCCCGTCGGCCCTGCTCAATGGCATGCCGCCTGGTGGCTCGGTGGGCGGCACGGTGAACCTGGTGCCCAAGCGCGCCGGCAAAGACCCGTTGACCCGCCTCACCGCCACCTATATGTCGGACGCCCAGTTCGGCACCAACCTGGACATGGGCCGGCGCTTTGGGGAGAGCCAGCAGTTCGGCATACGCTTTAACGGTGTGTACCGCGACGGCGATGGCGCCGTGGGCGCGCAGCAGAAAAAAGCGCAGTTGGCAGCGCTGGGCCTGGATTGGCGCGGTGACCGCGTGCGCATCTCGGCAGACCTCTACAGCAGCGATGACCGCGTCAACGGCGTGACCCGGGGCATAGGCCTGGCACCCGGTGTGGGGGTGCCCAAGCCACCCAGGCCCGATACCTTGCTCAACCCCGACTGGTCGTATGCAGAGACCAAGGACAAGGCCGCGGTGCTGCGCGGCGAGTTCGACCTCAGTGACAGCGTGAGCGCCTATGCGGCGGTTGGCTTCAGCGAGTCGGACTACCAATACAGCGGTGCCATGTCGTCCCAGGTGCTCAATTCCGCAGGCGACTTCGAGACCAAGATGGGACAGCTGGCCTTCAACGTCAAAAAGCAGTCGGCGGAGGTAGGCCTCAAGGGCAGGCTTTACACCGGCAGCGTCAAGCACCAGTGGGCGCTGAATGCCACGCATTATTCGCACAAGCAAAACGACTATGGCCGCCGCTTCGTTCCTGGCCCGGACTGGCCCACCAATATCTACGATCCCCACTGGGGCTCCGCGCCGGCATTTGTCGGCCCGCATATTGCGCAAACTGAGGTGCGCTTGGCCAGCTATGGTCTGGCAGATACCTTGTCATTTGCCGAAGACCGTGTGCAGCTGACGCTGGGTGTGCGCCACCAACAGGTGGTAAGCGATGCGTTCAATCCCATCAATGGTGTGCGCTCTTCGCGTTATGACGAGAGCGCCACCACGCCGGCCGTGGCCCTGCTGGTCAAGGCCACGGAGAAAATGTCGCTCTATGCCAATTACATCGAAGGCCTGAGCCAGGGGAAAGTTGCACCGGCGGATGCCCCGAATGCGGGCGAGCTTTTCCCTCCCTACAAGACCAAGCAAAAAGAAGTGGGCATGAAGCTGGACCTGGGGGAGTTTGCCCACACCTTCAGCCTGTATGAAATCACCCAGCCCGGCAGCTACCAAGCCCAAAAGGGCGAGCATTTTTCCTTCGGGGGCGAGCAACGTAACCGTGGGGTGGAATGGGGATTTTTTGGCTCGCCCCTGCGAGGCGTGCGGCTGATGGGGGGCGTGGCCTATGTGCAGCCCAAACTTACCAAGACTTCGACGCAGGGGGCACAAGGCAAGCAGGCAATGGGTGTGCCCAAACTGCAGGGCAAGCTGGGCGCGGAGTGGGATATGCCGGCCGTGCCGGGGCTGACGCTGAACGCCAATGCCACGGCCGTGTCCAAGCAATACATCAGCGCGGACAACAGCCTGTGGGCATCGGGCCGCACCACCTATGACCTGGGCGCGCGCTACGCCACCCGTGTTGCCGGCAAACCCGTGCTGCTGCGGGCCACGGTGCTCAACGTTACCAACAAGGCCTACTGGGGGCAGCCGCTGTTGTCCAGCCTGGCGCTGGGCGCGCCGCGCACGCTGTCGCTGTCGGCCTCGGTGGACTTTTAACGCTGGCTCTCAGGCGCTGCCCGGAGCCAGGCTTCGGGTTTAAGCCGCGCCGCCGGAGCCGCGCACGCCCGAGGAGGGCAACTCCAGGCCCAGCATGGCGCAGGCCACGGCCTCGCCCACCTTGATGCCATCCACGCCGGCCGACAAAATGCCGCCGGCGTAGCTGGCACCTTCGCCAGCGGGGTAGAGGCCGCGCGTGTTCTCGCTCTGGAAGTCGGCGCCACGGCCGATCTTCACCGGCGAGGAGGTGCGCGTTTCCACCCCGGTCAGCACCGCGTCTTCCATGTCGTAGCCGCGCATCTTCTTGCCGAAGGCGGGCAGGGCCTCGCGCATGGCTTCGATGGCATAGGCCGGCAGGGCGTGGTGCAGATTGGTCAGGTGGATGCCGGGCTTGTACGAGGGCTCGACCTTGCCAAAGGCGGTGGAGGCCTTGCCCGCCACAAAGTCGCCTACCAATTGGCCTGGGGCGCTGTAGTCGCGCCCACCCAGCAAAAAGGCCTTGGATTCCAGCTGGCGCTGGAACACGATGCCCGCCAGCGGGTGGAACTCGCCGTCCTGCAGGTCTTCCACGCCATAGGTCTTGCCGTCAAAGGCCCAGGCAAAGCTCTTGGCGTCGCGCGGATAGTCCTCGGGGCTGATGGCGCAGACCATGCCGGCATTGGCATTGCGCTCGGCACGTGAATACTGGCTCATGCCATTGGTGACCACGCGCTCGGGCTCGCTGGTGGCGGCCACCACGGTGCCGCCCGGGCACATGCAAAAACTATAGACGGCGCGGCCGTTTTGCGCATGGTGGACCAGCTTGTAGTCGGCCGCGCTCAGCAGCGGGTGGCCGGCATGCCGGCCCCAGCGGGCCTGGTCGATCACGCTCTGCGGGTGCTCGATGCGAAAGCCCACCGAGAAGGGTTTGGCTTCCATGGCCACGCCGCGCTCGTAGAACATGGCAAAGCTGTCGCGCGCGCTGTGGCCCAGGGCCATGACGGCGTGGCGGGTGGGGAGGTGGTAGCTTTCGCCCGTGGCCTGGTCGTGAACCTGCAGGCCCACCAGCTGGCGCTCTTCGCCTTCCCCTTCAATGTGTACATCGGCCACGCGCTGGGAAAAGCGGATCTCGCCGCCCAGGCGGATGATTTCCTCGCGCATGCCCTCCACCACCTTGACCAGCTTGAAGGTGCCGATATGGGGGTGGGCCGCGTAGAGGATTTCTTCGGGCGCGCCATGCTGCACAAACTCCGTCATCACCTTGCGGCCCAGGTGGCGCGGGTCCTTGATCTGGCTGTAGAGCTTGCCGTCCGAAAACGTACCGGCCCCGCCCTCGCCAAACTGCACATTGGATTCGGGCGTCAGCTCGCGCTGGCGCCACAGGCGCCAGGTGTCTTTGGTGCGCTCGCGCACCTGCTTGCCGCGCTCCAGCACAATGGGCTTGAAACCCATTTGCGCCAGCACCAGGGCCGCAAAAATACCGCAGGGGCCAAAGCCCACCACCACCGGGCGCTCGCCCTCGGCCAGCTCCGGGGCCTGGCCCACGGGCTTCCAGGCCATATCGGGCGTGGGCCCCACATGGGCCTGGTCGGCAAAGCGCGCCAGCACGGCGGCCTCCTGGGCAGGGTCGTTCAGCGTGATGTCGACGATATAGACCGCCAGCAGCGCGCTCTTGCGAGCGTCAAAGCTGCGCTTGTGCACCTGCAACTGGGCGATGTCGGCGGGGGCGATCTCCAGGCGCTCGGCCGCCAGCTGCGTGAGCTTGGCCGTAGGCAGGTATTCGCTGTGGTTCTCGGGGTGGTAGCCCACCTGGGAGAGAGGGAGTTTGAGTTCTGCAATCCGGATCATGGCTTGTACCTATCAAGCAAGGGCAGGCATGGTAGCGTGCCTGAAGAGATTGCAGAGGGCACGGCCTGGGCACCCATATGGCGCCATCGGGTACCCAGGGGCCTGGGCAGCGCCCAGGCCTCAGATCGCGGACAGGCTCTCAGCGCTTGAGCGCTGCCAGCACCTCGTCGAGCATCTTCTTGGCATCGCCAAACAGCATGCGGTTGTTGTCCTTGTAGAACAGCGGATTGTCGACGCCGGCATAGCCCGAGGCCATGGAGCGCTTCATCACGATGGACTGCTTGGCCTTCCACACTTCCAGCACCGGCATGCCGGCGATGGGGCTGTCCGGGTCGTCCTGGGCCGCAGGGTTGACGATGTCGTTGGCACCTATGACCATGGCCACGTCGGCCTGGGGGAAGTCCTCGTTGATCTCGTCCATCTCCATCACGATGTCGTAGGGCAGCTTGGCCTCGGCCAGCAGTACATTCATATGGCCTGGCATGCGGCCCGCCACGGGGTGGATGGCAAAGCGCACGTCCACGCCCTGCTCGCGCAGGGTGCGGGTGATGTCGTTGACCGTGTGCTGTGCCTGGGCCACCGCCATGCCGTAGCCGGGCACGATGATGACGCTCTTGGCATCGCGCAGCATGGCTGCGGTGTCGGAGGCGCTCACGGGGACGGCTTCCCCCTGGGGCTCGGCGGCGGCTGCATCGCCGCTTTTCTTGGCCGGAGCACCCGCACCAAAGCCGCCCGCAATCACGCTGATGAAGTTGCGGTTCATGGCCTGGCACATGATGTAGGAGAGGATGGCACCCGAGGAGCCCACCAGCGCGCCGGTGACGATCAGCAGGTCGTTGCTCAGCATAAAGCCCGTGGCCGCAGCGGCCCAGCCGGAGTAGCTGTTGAGCATGGAGACCACCACGGGCATGTCGGCCCCGCCAATGGCCATGACCATGTGGATGCCGAACAGCAGGGCAATCACCGTCATCACCGCCAGCGGCAGCATGCCTTGCTCCACGGTGTCGGCACGCAGAAACTCGCGGCCAAACCAGACCACCACCAGCAGTGCCAGCAGATTCAGCCAGTGGCGCGCCGGCAGCAGCAGCGGCTTGCCCCCGATCGTGCCCTTGAGCTTGCCAAAGGCAATCAGGGAGCCGGAGAAGGTCACGGCGCCAATCAGAATGCCGATGTAGATCTCCACCTCATGGATGATTTTTTCTGCGCCCTGGAGCTGGTGCGAGGTGTCGGCATAGCTGGCAAAACCCACCAGGCAGGCGGCCAGGCCGACCAGGCTGTGCATCAAGGCCACCAGCTCGGGCATCTGGGTCATCTTCACGACCTTGGCGGCATACAGGCCTATGCCACCGCCCAGGACCAGGGCCATGACGATCCAGGCGATGCCGCTTTGACCCACATGCGGGCCAAAGACCGTGGCCAGCACGGCCAGGGCCATGCCGACCATACCGAACAGATTGCCGCGGCGTGAGGTTTCGGGATTGGACAGTCCACCCAGACTCAGGATGAACAAAATAGCGGCGCCCAGATAGGCCACCGTTGCAAGACTTTGGGACATGGTGTGTTTTCTCGTTTTTCTTATTTGCGGAACATGGCCAGCATGCGGCGGGTGACGGCAAAGCCGCCAAACATGTTGACGGCGGTGAGCACCAGCGCGGCAAAGGCCAGCCAGCGGATCAGCGTGTCAGGTCGGCCATCCAGGCCGGTCTCCGGCGGTGCAATCTGCACCAGGGCACCGATGGCGATGATGCTGGAGATGGCATTGGTCACACTCATCAGCGGTGTGTGCAGAGCCGGCGTGACGTTCCACACCACCATATAGCCTATGAAGCAGGCCAGCACAAAGACCGTGAAGTGGCCCAGAAAGGCTGCAGGCGCATAAGCGCCTATGAACCAGAAGGCCACGGCCGCCACGGCAAAAATAATGGCCAAGGTCTTGGCGGGCAGCGGCCCTGACTGGCCATGGCCATGTCCGCCTTTTTTCTGCTCCACGGGCGCGGCCGCAGGCTTGGGGGATGGCTTGGGCGCTTGCGCCAGCGGCGGGGCGGGCCAGGTGATGGCGCCGTCCTTGATCACCGTCAGGCCGCGTATGGCGTCATCTTCCATGTTGACCAGTGCCACGCCATCCTTGGCCTTGCACAGCTCCTCCGTCAGGCGCAGCAAATTGGTGGCATACAGCGTGGACGATTGCTTGGCCAGGCGCGAGGCCAGGTCGGTGTAGCCGATGATGACCACGCCATGGCGTTCCACCGCCTCGCCGGGTACGGTCAGCTCGCAGTTGCCGCCTTGTTCGGCGGCCATGTCGACGATCACGCTGCCGGGCTTCATGCTCTGCACCATCTCGGCCGTGATCAGCTTGGGGGCGGGCTTGCCGGGGATCAGCGCGGTGGTGATGATGATGTCCACCTCCCTGGCCTGCTGGGCATACATCTGGCGCTGCGCGGCCTGAAAGCCCTCGCTCATGACCTTGGCGTAGCCGCCGCCGCCCGAGCCTTCTTCCTCGTAGTCGACCTTGACGAATTCGCCACCCAGAGAGATCACCTGGTCGGCCACTTCGGCGCGGGTGTCATTGGCGCGCACGATGGCGCCCAGGCTGGCCGCCGTGCCAATGGCAGACAGGCCGGCCACACCGGCACCTGCGATAAAGACCTTGGCCGGAGGCACCTTGCCTGCGGCCGTGATCTGGCCGTTGAAATAGCGGCCGAAGGCATTGGCGGCCTCGATTACGGCGCGGTAGCCGGAGACGCCCGCCATGGAGGTCAGCGCATCCATCTTCTGTGCGCGCGAGAGCGTGCGCGGCAGCGCGTCGATGGCCAGTACGGTCACTTTCTTGGCCGCCAGCTGTTGCATCAGCTCGGGGTTTTGTGCGGGCCAGATGAAGTCGATCAGGACCTGGCCTTCGCGCATCAGCGCCACCTCTTCGCTGGTGGGCGGGCGCACCTTGAAGATGATGTCGGCAGCCGCCCAGACGGCGGCCGCATCGGGCAGCACCTGGGCGCCAGCGGTGCGGTAGGCCTCGTCGCTGAAGTTGGCGGCGGCACCTGCACCGGATTCGATGCACACCTCAAAACCCAGCTTGATGAGTTTTTCCACCACCTCGGGCACGGTGGCCACGCGCTTTTCCAGCGCAAAGGTTTCTTTGGGTATGCCAATGCGTTGGGCGCTGCTGCGCTGCGGCGTTGGACTGGGGTTGCTAGACATGGGAGCAGTCTCCGGGAGTTTTGAAATCGCTACGTTGCTGCACAGCTGCCTGGTGGGCCGGGCTGTGCATGCCTTAATTCGGGGGGGCCTGCTATGGAATAGGTGAACAGGGGTGCGCGTTTTTATCAATCCCGACACATAAGCGCAGTACGGAGAACCCTTAGAAACAGTGTGAAGGCGGCGCTGAATCAGTTGTTGATGTGGATTCAGCGATCCCCCTTCATGGCTGGGCCATGGCCGAAGGTGGCTGGTGGATCGCATCTTTTCATCCATGCACCATGGGGCATGTTTCCCTGCTTGGCAATCGCGGGGGAGACGCAAATGTGCAGGTGGCGCATGTCGCTTGGCGACAGCGCGCAGCCCCTTGGCCTGCGTATCATCAGCGGCGGCCAGCAGGCCGCCTCTTTTTTCCAGATTGCAGCCGTCGTGCCATCCCGTTCTTCTCTCTCCCCTGCGCAGGCCGATACCGGTGGGGCGCCTTCGGTTTTGCTGGCTCCGCGGCCCTTGTTGGGCATTGCCTTGTTGGTGCTGTCGATGTGGGTGCTGTCCTGCCTGGACGCCAGCGGCAAATGGATGATGGGCGTGGGCATGCCGCTGCTGGTGCTGTCGTGGTTTCGCTACGCCGTGCACCTGGCCCTGGTGCTGGCCCTGGTATTGCCACAGCGCGGCCTGGCGGTGTTGCACAGCCGCTGTCCGCGCGCGCAGCTGGCGCGTGGCCTGTCCATGTTGTTGGCCACGCTGTTGTTTTTCACCACGCTCAGCTATCTGCACCAGGCCGAGGCCACGGCCATCAATTTTCTGGCGCCGCTGCTGGTGCTGGCGCTGGCCCCCTGGCTGCTCAAGGAGCCGCCGCGCCTGTCGCGCTGGTTGGCCTGTGCCGTGGCCTTTGCGGGGGTGTTGCTCATCATCCGTCCTGGTGGCGGCCTGGACCCGCTGGGGGTGGTGTTCGGCCTGCTGACGGCCTGCTGCATTGCGGCCCAGTTCATCACCACGCGGCGGGTGGCCGCAGATGACGCTTTCACCTCGCTGGTCTGGAGCGGTGCCGTGGGCACGCTGGGCCTGAGCCTGGCCCTGCCTTTTGCCCTGCCCACGGCGCTGCCGCTGCTGCGCGCCCTGTCGCCGCTGGAGTGGGGGCTGCTGCTGTCCATGGGCTTGACCGGGGCCCTGGGCCATTTGCTGCAGATTGCTGCCTACCGCAACGCAGGGGCTTCCACGCTGGCGCCTTTTGTGTATTTGCAGATCATCAGCGCCACCACCGTGGGCTGGCTGTTCTGGGGCCATTTTCCCGATGCGCTGACCTGGCTGGGCATTGGCGTGATCTGCGCCAGCGGCGTTACGGTGGGGCTGCTGGAGTGGTGGCGCAGCCAGCGCCGCTGAGGGCTTAGATCACCAGCCGCGAGTGGCCTATGCCGCCGCCTTTTTCCACGCGGATCTGGGCGGGTATGCGTTCCTTGAGCGCTTCCACATGGCTGATGATGCCAATCATCTTGCCGCTGGCATTCAGCGCATCCAGTGCGGCCAGGGCCACTTCCAGGGTGTCGCCATCCAGGGTGCCAAAGCCTTCGTCCAGGAACAGCGAGTCGATAGAGGTCTTGTGGCTGACCAGGTCGGACAGGGCCAGCGCCAGGGCCAGGCTGACCAAAAAGGCCTCGCCGCCCGAGAGCGTGCGCGTGTCGCGTGCCACATCGCCCTGCCAGCGGTCCACGATGTCCAGCTCCAGCTCGCCCGTGGGCTTGCGGCGCAGCCCGTAGCGGCCGTGCAGGCGCTGCAGATGCTGGTTGGCCAGGTGCAGCAAATGGTCCAGCGTCAGCCCCTGGGCGAACCTGCGGAATTTGTCGCCCTGGGCCGAGCCAATCAGGGCATTCAAACGCTGCCACAGCTCGCTGTCCTGCTGCTGGGCGGCAATGCGTGCCAGCAGGTCTTGCTGACCCTGGCGCAAGCGTTCATCGTCTTGCAACCGGGCGCGGGCGGCGCCCAGCTGCTCGGCCTGGGCGGCGCGCTGGGCTTCCAAGGTGTCCAGCTGGGCCTGCAGCGCATCGGGGGGTATATCGGTCAGTGCCTGGGCTTGCAGCTGGGCCTGCTGTGCATGGGCCTGCTCCAGCAAGGCCGTAGCACGCTGCAGGCCGGCGGCCAGTTGCTGCTGCAGCTGCTGCAAGCGGGTGCGCTCTGCCTCGGACAGACAGGCTTGCAAAAAGGCCTCTGCATCCGCAAAGGGGCTGGTGGCCAGGGCATGCTGCCAACTGGTCTGGGCCTGTGCGGCAGCATCTTGTGCGGCCGCCGTCGCAGTCTCGGTCTGTGTGATTCGGCCTTGCAACTGGGCCAGTTGCTGGGCCTGCTCGGTAATCGCCTGGGCGCAGTCGGCCAGTGTGGCAGGCAGTGATGCGGGGGATGCAGCGCTGCCGGGCGCAAAAGCCGCGCTGTGCTGCTGCCATTGCGCGGCTTGTTGCTCGGCCAGCGCGCAAGCCTGCTGCTGCAGCGCCAGTTGGGGTGCCAGCGCTTGCAGTGCCTGTACGCTGGCCTGCCAGCGCTGCCATTCCTGTTGGCGCTCCTCCAACCAGGCCGGCGTGGCAGTGGGCTCGGGCAGGGCGTGGCCGCTGCCTTTCAGGCTGGCCTCCAGCTGCGTGAGCAGCTCGGCCAGCGCTGTGGCCTGCTGCTGCATTTCCTGCTGATGGTGCTGGCTGCGTGCCTGCAGCTCGCCCTGGCTTTGCAGCAGGCGCTGGTGCTGGTGCTCGGCCGCTTGCAGTGCCTGGCTGGCCTGGTGCTGGGCCGTGGTGGCTGCTTGCACGGCGTGTTCGCCGTCCTCGGCTTGCTGCAGCGCGGTTTGCACCTCGGCCTGGCTGACCTGGGCTAGCTGCAGCGCCTGCTCCAGCGGCTCGGGGCGCTGCCAGTCCAGATCGGCCGGCTGCAGGGCCTGCCATTGTTGCGCGCTGTCTGCGTGGGCGCTTTGCAGCAGTTGGTGTTGCTCCTGCAGCCCGGTCTGGCGCTGCTGTGCGGCGGCCAGGGTGGATCTGTCGTTTTCTCCCTGCTCCTTCAACTGCTCCAGTGCAGCCTCTGCGGCTTGCAGCGCGGCCTCGGTGGCCGAGACATCCAGGGCCTGGTAGGCGGCAATGGCGGGGTGTTCCAGCGCGCCGCACAGCGGGCAGGCCTGGCCGGGCTGCAGGGCCTGGCGATGGGCCTCCAGGCTTTGGATGCGCTGCTCCTGCTGAAGCAGCTGGCGCTTGTCGTTGACCACGGAGCGCTGGGCGCTGTAGCGCTGGCGCAGGGTTTCCAGCGCGGTTTGCTGTTGGGTGATGGCGGTGGTGCCAGCCTCCAGGGCGGTCACCAGCTGCAGCTGCTGCAGGGCCTGTTCACGCCGGGTGGTGGCCAGCTCGCACAGCTGCTGGTGGCGTGCCACATCGGCCTGCGCGCTGTGCCAGCGCTGGCGCAAGGCGGCCAGAGATGCGTCGCCGCTGTGCCGTGCCAGCAGGGTGTGCTGTGCAGCCTGGGCGTCTTGCAAGGTCTGCTCGGCCCTTTTCTGGGCCAGGGTGGCGGCTTGCAGCTGTTGCTGTTGGGCGTTGAGGTCTGCTTGCAGCTGTGCGGCATGCTGGGCCTGCTTTTGGGCAGCGGCTTGCTGCTCGCCCAGGTGCTGCTGCAACTGCTGGCGCTGCTGCAGCTGGGCGCGCCAGCTGCCCAGTTGTTCGCCCAGCAGGCCGTGGGCGGCATGTTCTTGCTGGTAAGTCTGGTGCTGGCGGATATCGGTTTGCAGTGCATTCAGCTGCTGTTGGGCCTGAGCCGCATCGGCCCGGGCCAGCTGCGCCGCATGGTGATGCAAACTGGCCTGTAGCGCTTGTGTGGAGCGCTGTGTGTGCTGCAGATTTTGCAGTTCGTCCTGCAGCTTGGTCTGGGCTGTCTGGCGTTGTTGCCAGCTGCTGTGCAGCGGTTGCAGGCCTTGGGCGGGGGCATCCAGTGCCAGGCGTTGCAGCGCGGCCTGGGCATCGTCCTGGGCCTGGCGGGCCTGCTGTTCGGCCTGGGTGGCTTGTTCCACGGCCTGGGTGGCCTGGGTGCATTGCTGCAGCCACTGCCACTGGGCCTGGGCCTGGCGGTAGGCGTCCTGGGTGCTGGCCTGCGCCTGCTGCAGCTGCTGGCTGCTGGCCTCCAGGGCGGCGCGGGCCTCGGCGTCCAGCAGCTGCACACCGTCGGCCTGGGCCTGGGCATGTTCCAGTGCCTGGCGGGCATCGCGGGCGCGCTCGAACACGGTTTGCGAAATCTGGCCGTAAATCTCGGTGCCGGTGAGCTCTTCCAGCAGCTCGGCGCGGTCATTGGCGCTGGCGTTCAGGAAGGCGGCAAAGCCGCCCTGGGCCAGCAGCATGGACTTGGTAAAGCGCGCAAAGTCCAGGCCGGTGAGGGTGGCAATGCGCTCCCGCTTGTCGCGGCTGTGGGTGGCGAGAATGGCGCCGTCGCTGACGCGCGCCAGCTCCACCTGCGGGTCTAGCAAATTGCCGTCGGCCTTGTTGCGGGCGCGGCGCTGGCTCCAGAAGGCGCGGTAGGCCACGCCCTGGACCTCGAATTCCACCTCGGCCAGGCAGTCGGCCGCATGGCGGGTCATCAGCTCGTTGCTGTTTTTGCTCAGGGTGGAAAGCCTGGGCGTCTGGTGGTAGAGCGCCAGGCAGATGGCGTCCAGCAGCGTGGACTTGCCGGCGCCCGTGGGGCCGGTGATGGCAAACAGGCCGTTGTCGGCCAGCGGGCCTGTGCTGAAGTCCACCGCCCACTCCCCGGCCAGCGAGTTCAGGTTTTTCAGGCGCAATCGCAGAATCTTCATGCCGCATCCTCCGGGTGATGCAGTGCATGCAGCACGGTGCGGTAGCGATCGTTCAAGGCCTGCTGTAGCGGGGCTTCCAACTGCTCCTGCTCCAGGCGGCGGGCAAACACCTCCAGCGGGCCCAGCTCTTGCAGCGAGATGCCGGCATCGGCCTCCAGCTGCGGGGCGGTGCTGCCGCGCTGGCGTTTGATGCGCAGCACGTCCAGCGGCAGGCCCTGGGTCATGGCGTTCAGGCGGGCGGCAAGGTCGGGCAGGTAGTCGTCTTGCTCCACGGTGATCTCCAGCCAGGCCGGGCAGTCTGCGCTGGCCTGGGCGGCGGCTTCTTGCAAGATGGCGGGCAGGCTCTCCAGCGTGCCGCGCAGGTTGAGCAGGGGCTGAAAGCGTGGCACGGGCAGCGCCGTGACGGCTTGCAGCCCCTGCGCATTCACATCCACCAGCAGCACCTGCTTGGTCTGGCGTGCCTCGTCAAAGCCCAGGGCAATGGGCGAGCCGCTGTAGCGTATATGTTCCAGCCCGCCGACTTTCTGCGGCTGGTGGATATGGCCCAGCGCAATGTAGTCGGCAGCGGGGAAGGCATTGGTGGGAAAGGCTTCCAGCGCGCCCACATAGATTTCGCGCACCGATTCGTTGCTGCTGGCGCCCACCGTGGTCAGGTGGCCGGTGGCAAGGATGGGCAGGCGCTGGCCCGTGGACTGCTCCAGCTCCGCCTGGCGCGCCTGTGCGGCGGCATAGACCTGGGCATAGGTGTGCTGTATGGCGGTTTGCAGGGCCTGCTGCTTGTCCTCGGCACTTTGGCCGGCCTGGCTTTGCAGCACATCACGCGGGCGAATAAAGGGCAGGGCGCAGACGATGCAGCCTGGCGTGCCGTCAGCAGTGCCTGCATCGTCTGCAGGACGGCGCTGCGGCAGCAGCACCACATGTTGTTCGGCTGTGCCGGTGCTGGCAATCACCGTGGTGTGCAAATGCCGCAGCAGCGGCAGGTTCTCACTCAGCATGCTGACCGAGTCATGGTTGCCACCCAGCAGCAGCAAGGCCACGCCGGCGCCATGCAGCCGGGCGATGAGCTGGTGGTAGAGCTCGCGCGCATAGCTGGGCGGGGCACCGGTGTCGAAGATATCGCCGGCAATCAGCACCGCATCCACGGCATGCAGCTGCACTTGCTCCAGCAGCCAGTCAATCAGCGCCGCATGCTCGCGCTGGCGGCTGCGGCCCATGAAGTGCTGGCCCAGATGCCAGTCGGAGGTGTGAAGAATGCGCATGCGGGGTGATAAAAAAAGGGGTGCCCATGGGGTCGAATCCCCATGGTAGGGGTAGAGGGTCAGGGTTTGAGGCTGTCCGGCAGCAAACCCTGGGCCTGTAGCAGGGGACGCTCGTAGACATCGTCTTCCGCGGGGTAGCGCAGGCCGGGGCGTTGCTGCAGCTGGGCATGGGCCCAGACCACGCTTTCTCCGGCGGGCAGGGTGTTGACCGGCTCCGTGTACAGCGGGTCCTGAAAAGCCTCACTGGGGGAGACAAAGCGCCAGCCCTGGGCGACAAAGGCTGCAATCAGCTCGGGCAGGGCAGCGGCATTCAGGCCATTGGTGTGCAGCAGCATCACATGAGCCGGGCTGCGGCCCAGCACCTGGCGTGCCAGGCCGTCGTAGTAGGCAGCACGGTCCAGCATATGCCGGATGTAGGCGGCCTTCACCCGCTGGGCCTGTTCGGGGCGGCCCTGGGCCAGCCAGGCTGCATACACCTGGTTGTAGTACCAGTCGCTGGCGTCTATGGAGACGGGGGCTGCGCGGTAGCCGGCCGACTGCATCCAGCGGCGCAGGCCGTCGCGCTTTTCCAGCGTGTCACCTTCCTTCAGATAGGGAAAGCGCAGCATGGGTGTCCACTGCGGCATGGTGCGCAGGCTGGCCTCGGCCAGCTCCACATCAGCGATGAAATCCTGCAGCGACAGCGCAGGATCGGCCAGGCTGCGGTGGCTGGCCGTGTGGTTGCCCACGGCATGGCCTTGCAGCCCCCAGTTGCGTACCAGCGCCAGGCCGGCGTCGCCACCGGTACGGGCCAGCGAGGGAAACACCATGGCCTTGATACTGGCCTGCCCCAAGCCCTCCAGCAACTGCTGGTTCCACTGTGCGGCTTGGGGCGTTTTGTCCGGGTTGAGTCCGTCGTCAAAGGTCAGGCTCAAGGTCTGGGCCATGGCCAGCGATGTGCTGAGCGACAGCAGCAGTGCAGCCAGGCGGCCGGAAAGTCGTTGCATCATTTGCAGCCCTCCGATATGCACTGTGCCGCCGTGGGCAACAAGGCCAACAGTTCATCGCGTGCCCGCAGGCCGGCATTGGGCTTTTGCGCCTGCACATCCTGGATCAGCCTTGCAAACACCAGGGTGCGCTCCCCCTGGGTGGCCCAGCCCACATACCAGCCATAGGCCTGGCTGGCGTCGTAGTGGTTATCGCTGCCTGGCGAGCCGGTGCCGGTTTTGCCGTACACGGTCCAGTGATCCACGAGCGAGGGGTATCGGGTGAGGCGCGCCGTCATGTCGATGGCATGGGCATTCACTGGCAACTCACCGCGCAGCATTCTGCGAACAAAGGCGATTTGTTCTTCGGCGGAAATACGCAAAGAGGACATGACCCACACGCCGTTGTGGCCGGGGTCGGCGACCGGCACGGCAGAGACATCCATATTGCCGTACTGAAAGCCCTGAACATACTGCGCAAAGCGCTGCTGTCCCAGGCGCTTGACCACCTGCTGTGAGTACCAGAAGACCGAGTCTTTCATCCACACGGCGGGCGTGATGTCGCGCCGCCAGGCTTCGCCACCCCAATCCGGGTATCCCGGCTGGTACGGCAGTGCCGGCTGTGCACTGTCTTGCAGCACGCCTGCGTCGTAGCCCATCAGGCTGATTGCCAGCTTGAAGCTGGAGGAGGGCGTCACGCGCTCGGCACAGGCAGGGCCGCGCTGCAGCAGGGGCTTGCCGCTGTTGGCATCGGCAATGATGGTGCACAGCTCACGCGCGCTGGTGCTGAGCGATACAAAAGTGACCGCGGTGGCCGCGAACAGGGTGAAGCATCTGCGCATTGACAGTTCTCTGGGGTGGCGAGCGGACGATGATAAAGCCGTGGTCGGCGCTGACAGGCCATGCACAAGCTGCTGCTGTGGCGTGGCGGCGGTGGGGCAGTCACTGCGGCACAGGCAAAAAAATCCCGCCAATCTGGCGGGAGGGTGGTGCATTGGTGCTCTTGAAAAAGAAGCTGCATCAGCTTATGGGTAAAGCGTTGGCAGGCGATTTCTTTCGAAAACGCCTGCCCCCGGGTTGCGGACCGGGGACAGGACTCTCAGGTCGTGAACTCGTCCGCCTCGGCCAGAAAGCCGCCGCTTTGGTGGGCCCAGAGCTTGGCGTAGATGCCTCCCTTGGCCAGCAGCTGCTGGTGCGTGCCTTCTTCGACGATATGGCCCTGGTCCATGACGATGAGCCTGTCCATGGCCGCAATGGTGGAGAGGCGGTGGGCGATGGCGATCACCGTCTTGCCATGCATCAGCCCATCCAGGCTTTGCTGGATGGCGGCTTCGACCTCGCTGTCCAGCGCGCTGGTGGCTTCGTCCAGCAGCAGGATGGGGGCGTCCTTGAGCATCACCCGGGCAATGGCCACGCGCTGGCGCTGGCCGCCCGAGAGCTTGACGCCACGCTCGCCCACCTGGGCGTCGTAGCCGCTGCGGCCCTTGAGGTCGGTCAGCGTGGCGATGAAGTCGGCAGCCTCGGCCTTTTCGGCGGCGGCGCGCATCTCTTCTTCGCTGGCATCGGGCCGGCCGTAGAGGATGTTGTCGCGCATGGAGCGGTGCAAGAGCGAGGTGTCCTGCGTCACCATGCCGATGGCGCCGCGCAGGCTGTCCTGCGTGACGGCGCGTATGTCCTGGCCGTCGATGGTGATGCGCCCGCCTTGCACCTCGTGAAAGCGCAGCAGCAGATTGACCAGGGTGGACTTGCCCGCACCCGAGCGGCCGATCAGGCCTATGCGCTCACCGGGGCGTATGTGCAGGTTCAGGTGGTCTATCACCTGCTTGCCGCCATCCTTGTAGCCAAAGCGCAGGTCTTCAAAGGCGATGGCGCCTTGGGACACCTGCAGCGGCTGGGCATCGGGGGCATCGACGATGGTGCGGGGCTTGGTCAGCGTGGTGATGCCGTCCTGTATGGTGCCCACGTTCTCGAACAGGCCCGTCATCTGCCACATCACCCAGTGGGAATAGCCCATCAGGCGCAGCGCCATGGCAATCACGGCCGCCACCACGCCGGCCGAGGCCTGACCCTGGGTCCACAGATACAGGGCCGTGCCGCCGCTGCCCAGCAGCAGCAGGGCAATCATCAGGTGGTTGGCGATCTCGAACTGGCTGACCAGGCGCATCTGCGCATAGCCCGTGGTCTTGAAGGCCTCCATGGCGTTGCGGGCGTATTCGGCCTCACGCCGCGTATGGGCGAAGAGCTTGACGGTGGCGATATTGGTATAGGCATCGGTCACGCGGCCCGTCATCATGGAGCGGGCATCGGCCTGGTCCTTGCCTATCTTGCCCAGACGCGGCACAAAGTAGCAACAGGCCGCCGTGTACGCGGCAAACCACAGCGCAAACGGAATCATCATGCGCCACTCGAAGCTGGCGGCCAGGATCAGGATGCCGATCATGTAGACGCCCACGCCCACCAGCACATCCACCACCATGAACACCACTTCACGCACCGACAGCGCGGTCTGCATGATCTTGGTGGTGATGCGGCCGGCGAACTCGTCGGCGTAGAAGGACATGCTCTGGCCCAGCATCAGCTTGTGGAACACCCAGCGCAGCCGCATGGGAAAGTTGATGGCCAGCACCTGGTGCATGACAGTGGTGTGCAGGGCCAGCAGTGCGCCGCTGCCCAGCAAGATGCCGGCAATGCCCAGCACCGTGCCCTGCTGCTCGGCCCAGAAGTTGGTGGGCGAGACCGTACCCAGCCAATCGACCACACGGCCCATGATGGCAAACAGCAGGGCCTCATACACGGACAACAGGGCCGAAGTCAGCGTCAGCAGCCCAATCCAGCCACGCATGCCGCGGGTGCAGACCCAGATAAAGGCAAAAAAGCCCTTGGGTGGTACATCCGGTTCTATGGAGGGATAGGGGGTAATCTGTTTTTCAAATAAACCAAACACGATGCAGAACTCCTTGGCCTGGTGATGGTAGAGGCAGTACATGAAGGGCGGTTGCGCCCCGCAGATGCCCGGGCAGGCGCAGGGGATTCGCGCCCATGGCCTGCAACCGCCGTCGCTTGGTGCACAAGGCGCGCAGCACTGCCTGCTGTCTATACTGCGCCCGCGTCGCTCCAACTGGGTGGAGCAGGCAGCGTTTGCAACAGGAAAGCAGGTGATGGTGTGGGAGCAATAAGACAGCACAAGCCACAGCGGTGGCTGGCATGGGGAGTCGGCTTGGGATGCTGGGCGCTGGCCTCGCAGGCTCAAGTGCAGACAGCCCCCGGTGAGACTGGGGCTGTCACCCAGATCCAGGTGCTGCAGGACATTCCTTCCGGGCAGTGGGAGCTGCGCAGCCGTACAGAGCCGGCCTCATCCGACAACACGGTGGAGCAGGGCTGTATCTCCCCGCAGGCCATTGCCCGTGATTTGCAAGAACTGGTGGAGATGGTCCAGGCCGGGCAGCTGTGCAGCGTGCAACTGCCCGTGAACACGGCCACCGAAGGGACGCTGGAGCTGCGCTGCCAGCGCGACGGCAAGGAATTTGTGCCGGCAGTGATGCGCTTCACCCGCCCCGCCAAGGACCGCATGCATGCCGAATCTCAGCTGCAGATGGGCGCTGCAGGTCCGCGCATGCTGCTGGTGCAGGAGTACCGTTATTTGGGGGCGTGTAATCCCCCCTGAGTCGCCTGCGGCGCCTTCCCCCCAGGGGGACGGCAGCCTTTGCTGCGGGGCGGCGCCGCCGGCGTAGGCCCTTGCTGGCTGCCACTGACGCGGATATCGCCGGTTTTGCGTGTCTGGGGTCTGCATTAGCTCTTGCCGCATCACAGTATTTCCCATGGGCACTGTGTGCAGCTTCCATGGGGCAGACCACTTTGGCAGAGGCGGCGTGCGGTTGTTTTGAGGGGCTTAAAAGGTGATGACCTTGTCGGCGGCCATGATCCAGTCGCCCAGCTCGGGCAGCGTGCCTATCGATACGCCGGCGATCAGGGTCAGCTCGGCCAGGCCGCGTGCCAGGGCGCAGGTGCGGCACAGGCGGAGCTGGGCGCCGGCGGCCACCAGTTGCTCCACCTGGGCTTGCAGGCCGCTGCCAGCACCATCATGCTGGTGGGGCAAGCCGACCACGGTGGCATCCGACATCAAAAACAGCTTGACCTCGGGCGCATCGTCGCGCCCGGCCAGGGTGTTGGCCACGCGCAGGGCGGACAGGCAGCGCTCGTTGTCTAAGAGCCTGTTTACGATCTCCGGAGTATCAGCGCCAGGAACGCCAAGTGGATGAACTGCAAACTGGTGTTAAGCAGCCTCTCGCAGTTCTTCCACAGCCGTCTGTTCTTCTCCAGCCACG
>JAITLO010000010.1 GCA_031277855.1 Acidovorax sp.
GAGGTGCAACACGAGTGGTTTGTGATTGACGCCACCGATAAGGTGCTCGGACGTGTCGCCAGCGAAGTGGCACTCCGTCTGCGCGGCAAGCACAAGGCCATTTACACACCTCACGTTGACACCGGCGACTACATCGTCATCATCAACGCTGCCAAGCTCAAGGTCACTGGCACCAAGAACCTGGACAAGGTGTACTACCGTCACTCCGGTTTCCCCGGCGGCATCACTGCCACCAACTTCCGCGACCTGCAAGCCAAGTTCCCTGGCCGTGCACTCGAGAAGGCCGTCAAGGGCATGCTGCCCAAGGGTCCTCTGGGTTACGCCATGATCAAGAAGCTGAAGGTGTACGGCGGTGCCGAGCACCCCCATACCGCTCAGCAGCCCAAGGCTCTGGAAATTTAAGGAGACCTAGATGATTGGTGATTGGAACAATGGTACCGGCCGTCGCAAGTCCAGCGTCGCCCGTGTATTTCTGAAGAAGGGCTCCGGCAAGATCACTGTGAATGGCAAAGACATTCAGCAGTACTTTGGCCGCGAAACCTCCATCATGATCGCAAAGCAACCCCTGGTGCTGACTGGCAATGTCGAGACTTTCGACGTCCAGATCAACGTCCACGGTGGTGGTGAATCCGGCCAGGCTGGCGCTGCCCGCCACGGTATCACCCGTGCCCTGATCGACTATGACGCGGCTCTGAAGCCCGTCCTGAGCCAAGCTGGTTACGTGACCCGCGACGCTCGTGAAGTCGAGCGTAAGAAGGTCGGTCTGCGTTCTGCACGCCGCGCCAAGCAGTTCTCCAAGCGTTAATTCGTCGGGTCTGCAGGAGGGTTGCCGATGCATATCGGCAGCTTTCCCACAAAAAAGCCGCCAGCGCCTTCGGGTTTGGCGGTTTTTTTGTGGGCCAAAGCCCCCACTGCCACTGCCGTCAAAGGCCTGGCGCATGGGAATTCCCGAGCGCGCTGCATTACCATTTCCCGTATTGATTCCTCGGAGTATCCCCATGAGCGCCGTTGCCGAAAACACCATCACCGAAATGCCTGCCCCCATTCTCTTTACCGACAGCGCTGCGGCCAAGGTGGCCGACCTGATCGCCGAAGAGGGCAACCCCGATCTGAAGCTGCGCGTCTTTGTGCAAGGCGGCGGCTGCTCGGGCTTCCAGTACGGCTTCACCTTCGATGAGATCACCAACGAGGACGACACCACCATGACCAAGAATGGTGTGTCCCTGCTGATCGACGCCATGAGCTACCAGTACCTGCTGGGCGCCGAGATCGACTACAAGGAAGACCTGCAGGGCGCGCAGTTCGTCATCAAGAACCCCAACGCCACCACCACCTGTGGTTGCGGCTCCAGCTTCTCGGTGTAAGCCACTGCCAAAGGCCTGCGCAGGGATGCCGTTGCACAGCGCCTTTCCCCTTTTGAACCACTGCTGATAGCCGCTGCCAGCCAGCGGCTTTTTTTCGCCCGCAGCATGGCCTTGCCCTTTGATGCCTGAAGTCTCCCTCTCTCCTGCTCCCGGAGCGCCCTTGGCGCCGCACCGTGAACGCCTGCTGTGGCTGGTGGCGATTGCCTTCTTTCTGCAATCGCTGGATGCCACCATCCTCAACACCGCGCTGCCGGCCATGGCCCAGTCGCTGGGGCAGAGTCCGCTGAAGATGCAGACCGTGATCGTGGCCTATTCGCTGACCACGGCCATGTTGATTCCGGCATCGGGCTGGGTGGCCGATCGCTTTGGCACCCGGCGTGTCTATGGCGCGGCCATTGCCTTGTTTGTGCTGGGCTCCATTCTGTGCGCGCTGGCGCCCAGTCTGAATCTGCTGGTGGCAGCGCGTGTGGTGCAGGGTGTGGGCGGAGCCATGATGCTGCCCGTGGGGCGGCTGGCCGTGCTGCGCAGCCATCCCAAGGGCGACTTCATACGCGCCATGAGCTTTATCGCCATTCCGGGCCAGGTGGGGGCGCTCTTGGGGCCTACGCTGGGGGGCGCCCTGGTGGAGGTGGCCAGCTGGCACTGGATCTTCTGGATCAATGTGCCCGTAGGCCTGTTTGGCCTGTGGGCCACGCGCCGCTGGATGCCGGTGGGCGAGCCCCAGCCGCGCCGCAGCTTTGATGGCTGGGGCTATGCCCTGCTGTCCTTTGGCATGGTGGCCATTTCGGTGGCGCTGGATGGCCTGACCGGCATGGGTCTGGGCATGGCTCTGGTGGTGGTGCTGATGGTGTTTGGCATGGCCAGCCTGGCGGCTTACTGGATGCATGCGCTGCGCGTGCCGCAGCCGCTGTTTCCGCCCGCGCTGTTCCAGGTGCGGTCCCTGCGCGTGGGGCTGCTGGGCAATCTGTTTGCCCGCTTTGGCAGCGGTGCCGCGCCGTTTTTGATTCCGCTGCTGCTGCAGGTGGGGCTGGGCATGTCGCCCTTCCATGCCGGGCTGATGATGCTGTCCACCGTGCTGGGCAGCATGCTGGTCAAGCGCATAGCGGTGCGTACCGTGCAGCGCTATGGCTATCGCCGGGTATTGCAGGTGAACTCCGTGCTGCTGGGCATGGTGCTGGCCACATTCGGCCTGACCTCGGCTTCGCAACCGCTGGGGCTGTTGCTGGCCCAGTTGTTTGTGTTTGGCTGTATCAATTCCATGCAGTTCTCGGCCATGAACTCGGTCACACTGAAAGACGTGGAGGGCGAGTTCGCCAGCAGCGGCAACAGCCTGCTGTCCATGGTGCAAATGCTGTCCATGGGCATGGGTGTGGCCCTGGCTGGCGCTTTGCTGGCTGGCTTTTCGGACCTGTGGGCCGTGCTGGGCGACCATTCGCTGCGTGCCATCCACGCCACTTTTGTCACCGTGGGGGTGATGACGCTGGCCGCCACCCTGGTGTTTAGCCAGCTGGACAGTGACGAGGCCGTGCGGCCAGGGGCGGACAGCGGTAATTAAAAAGCGGAGCGCATATAGCGCTTGCAGCTTGAATATCGCCGCTCAAACCTATGCAGCCGCAGCACTGACAAGCTACGGCTGCTATGAAAACTTCAAGCCGGGTAGATGGCGCCCAACACGCGCGGCCCGCGTGCGCCGGTGACGGCGGGCAGATTGCCAGGCAGGCCGAGCAGGCATTGGCGTGCCAGCCAGGCAAAGGCTGCGGCCTCCACCTCCAGCGGTGGCAGGCCGCGCTCGGCCGTGCTGCCCACGGCCACGCCGGGCAGCAGGGCGGCAATGCGCTGCATCAAATAGGTATTCAATGCGCCGCCGCCACAGACCAGCAACGGAGTCCCGCCTTGCCCCCAGCGGCGCACGGCATCGGCGCAGCTGGCAGCGGTGAGCTCGGTCAGCGTGGCCTGGATATCGGCAGGCGCGGCCCGGGAGGCCTCAGGCAAGGCGCAGAGATGGGCTTCCAGCCAGTCTGCGTGGAACAGGTCGCGCCCCGTGCTCTTGGGTGGCTGCTGCGCGAAGAATGCTTCTGCCTGCAGGCGTTGCAGCAGCGTCGGCAGCACGCGGCCGGAGGCGGCCCAGCGGCCACCCTCGTCATAGTTTTGGCCGGTGTGGCGCTGGCACCAGCCATCCATCAATGCATTGCCCGGGCCGCAGTCAAAGCCCAGCACGCTTCCATCAGCGCCCAGCACGCTGAGGTTGGCAATGCCGCCGATGTTCAGCACCAGCACGGTTTCGCCAGGGCGGCCGAATACATTGTGGTGAAACGCTGGCACCAAGGGGGCGCCCTGGCCGCCAGCGGCCACGTCGCGGCTGCGCAGATCGGCCACCACGGTGATGCCGCTGCGCTCGGCCAGCAGGGCCGGCGCATTGAGCTGCAGCGTATAGCCCGTGCCGTCAAACATCTGGGGGCGGTGGCGCACGGTCTGGCCATGGGCGCCTATGGCTCGCACCTGGCTGGCCGCTACGCCGCTGTCCGCCAGCAACTGCTGCACCACCTTGGCGTAAGACGCTGCCAGTGCATTGGCCGCCAAGGCGGCGCGGTGCAGCTCGTCTCTGCCGTCAGGGCTGTTCAGCGCCAAGAGTTCTGCGCGCAGCGTGCTATCAAAGCCGCAGCTGGCGTGGCGCAGCACGTGCAGGCCCTGGTGCAGATCCACCAGCACGCCATCCACCCCATCCAGCGAGGTGCCGGACATCAGGCCTATGAACAGTTCGGAGGTGGTGTGAGGGCTGGTGGACTGGGTCATGGTGGGGTTCAAACACGGGCAAGCGTGCAGTATGGCCCGGAAACAGCAAAGGCCCCGAAGGGCCTTGGCGTAAAGCAGTGCTGCGCTTACTGGGCGCTGGCTTGCTGGATGGTGGCGGCCGAGTCCAGCTGCATGCGCATCTGGGCAGACAGCTGCTTGAAGGCGGCTTCGTTCTGGCGGTTGACAGGTGCCTCGGCAGCGGCCTTGGCCATGACCACCTGCGGATCCTGGTGCTTGCCGTTGACGCGGAACTCAAAGTGCAGATGCGGGCCGGTGGCCCAGCCGGTGGAGCCCACGGCACCAATGGTCTGGCCCTGGGCCACGGTCTGGCCTTTTTTCACATCGATGCGGCTCAGGTGGGCGTAAACAGTTTCGTGGGCGGTGTTGGCATGTTTGATGAACACCACGTTGCCAAAACCGTTTTGCACGCCAGCAAACTCGACCACGCCGTCACCAATGGTGCGCACCTTGGTGCCCGTGGGGGCAGCGAAGTCGGTGCCCAGGTGGGCCTTCCAGGTCTTTTGAATGGGGTGGAAGCGCATGGCAAAGCCGCTGGACACGCGCGAGAACTCCACGGGCGAGGCCATATAGGCCTGGCGCAGGCTGCGACCGTCCAGGTCGTAGTAGTTGCCGCGGCTGCTGCCCTCGGGCTGGTACCAGATGGCCTGGTGGGTCTTGCCGTTGTTGTGGAACTCCACGCTCAGCAGGCGGCCAGCACGCAGCGGCTCGCCGTCGGCTTCCAGGCTTTCATAGACCACCGAGAAGCGATCTTCTTTGCGTAGCGAGCGGCGGAAGTCGATGCTGCCGGACAGCACATCGGCCATTTGCACGGCCACGCTGTCGGGAATGAAGGCGGCGTCCGTAGCAGCAAACAGCGAGCTGCGGATCACGCCGCCGGCAAGGCGGGTGTTGATGGTCAGCGGAGCCGATTCCACCTTGCTGCTGAACTGTCCATTGGCGTCGCGCTCAACCACCAGGCGCTGGAAGTCCTCACTCTCGTCGTTGAGTATCCAACGGGCCGTCAGCTTTTGCAGCTGGTGGTCGTTGCTGGCTTCCGCCGACACCAGGCGGCCGGCGCGGCCCAGCATATGCTGGCGCACCATGTCGTCGCTGCGCAGAAAGGACGAAGCGACAGGGTCGGCAATGCCCATGCGTTGCAGCAGGCTCTCGGCCGAGTCCGTGCTGCGCGTGTAGTCGCTGCGGAACAGGGTGAAGTGGTTGAGGTCGGCCAGGTCGGCCAGGGTGGAGCCGTCCGCGAGGGAGGCCACCGGCTGGGTGATGGTGCGCACCTGCACGTCTTGCTGCGTGGAGTCAAGCGAGGCCACGGCAAACGCCGCCCCACCGCCTGTGAGCAGCATGGCTGCCAGGCCGGTGGTGACGCGCTTGGGGTGGTTTTGCACCAGAAGAGACAGCCGTGCGAGCAAAGCATTGCCGGCTGTGATCAAGCGGTCTTTCAAAACGATGTCCCTAGGGTCTGTGTACAGCCACAACCAAACGCCAATCAGCGTGGGCATTAGCTGTGCGGGGATGTCGGACAGCAGCCATATGGCGGAGTAGAAACAGGATGCCTACTAGAATTCGCCACTGCAACCGAGCCCGGAGTATAGCGGGCGTCTCCTCTATAACATCAAAGAAAACCCTTATGAATCAAGATAGCGTGAAAAAATATCCGGTCACGGAAGGTGTAGAGCGAGCGCTGGAAGTGACGTTGCGTGGTGTCGACGAGCTGCTGCCCCAGGAAGACTGGGTGCAAAAGCTGGCCAAGTCCGAAGCCACGGGCGTGCCGCTGCGCATCAAGCTGGGCCTGGACCCCACGGCACCCGACATCCACCTGGGCCACACCGTGGTGCTGAACAAAATGCGCCAGTTGCAGGACCTGGGCCACCAGGTGATTTTCCTGATTGGCGACTTCACCACGCTGATTGGTGACCCGTCCGGCCGCAACAGCACCCGTCCGCCACTGACGGCTGAACAGATCAAGGCCAATGCCGAGACCTATTACACCCAGGCCGCCAAGGTGCTGGACCCGGCCAAGACCGAGGTGCGCTACAACAGCGAGTGGTGTGACCAACTGGGTGCGCGCGGCATGATCCAGCTGTCGGCCAAGTACACCGTGGCCCGCATGATGGAGCGCAACGACTTCCACCAGCGCTTTACCGATGGCAGCTCCATCAGCCTGCACGAATTCCTCTACCCGCTGCTGCAGGGCTATGACTCCGTGGCCCTGAAGGCCGACCTGGAAATGGGCGGCACGGACCAGAAGTTCAATCTGATGATGGGCCGTCATCTGCAGGCGGAATATGGCCAGGAGTCGCAGTGCGTGCTGACAATGCCGCTGTTGGTGGGCCTGGACGGCGTGCACAAAATGTCCAAGTCCAAGAACAACTACATCGGCATCACCGAAGACGCCAACACCATGTTTGCCAAGGTGCTGTCGATTTCGGACGAGCTGATGTGGGACTGGTACACCCTGCTGTCCTTCCAGAGCCTTGCACACATTGCCCAGCTCAAGGCCGAGATTGCGGCCGGCGGCAACCCCAAGCATGCCAAGGTGGCCCTGGCCAAGGAAATCACCACCCGTTTCCACAGCGCGGCAGCGGCCGATGCGGCGGAGGCCGACTTCACCAACCGATCCAAGGGCGGCATCCCCGACGACATTCCCGAAGTCAGCCTGTCCGGCGCCCCTATGGGCATTGGCGCGCTGGTCAAGCAGGCCAATCTGGCGGCATCGACCGGTGAAGCCAACCGCCTCATTGATGGTGGCGGCGTGCGTGTGGATGGCAATGTGGTCAGCGACCGCGGCCTGAAGCTGGAGGCCGGTACCTTTGTGTTGCAAGTGGGCAAGCGCAAGTTTGCCCGTGTAACGCTTTCTTAAGAACGTGTTCAAAGTCCGGCCACGGAACGCCGGGGTAGCGCACACCTGTTCCGGTTGATGCCCGTCAATTTGGCGGGAGCGCCTCTCGCTAGGCCGGCGCCGCGCCCATGGCCTGGCGCGTGTCCTCGGCCTGCTGCTGCAGCCAGTCGGCAAAGGCTTGCACCTCCGGGCGCTGGGCGCTGCGCGGGCCGGTGAGCAGCCAATAGGCCAGGGGTGAATCCAGGCGCTGCTGTGGGAAGACTTCCACCAGGCGACCGTCGCGCAGCGCCTCGGCCACCAGGGGCAGCCGGGTCAAGGCCAGGCCCTGGCCGGCCAGCGCGGCTTGCACAATCTGGTGGGCATAGCGCAGATACACCCAGCGGCGCGGCTGCAGCGCGGCGCAGTCCTGGTCGCGCAGCCAGCGGTGCCAGCTCAGCCATTGCAGGTGGGGGTGCTGGTCGGCATCGGTGGCCTCAATCAAGCTCCACTCCACCAGGTCCTGCGGCCGGCGCGGTGCAGCGGCCGATTGCAGCAACCAGGGGCTGGCCACCACGGCCAGTTGCTCGCCAAACAGCGCAGTGGCGCTGCGCAGCGCGGCGGTGGGGCGGCTGTAGCGTATGGCCAGGTCCACATCGGTGGTTTCCAGGTCCACCAGGCTGTCGGTGGTGTCCACGCGGATGTCGATGTCCGGGTGCTGGCGCTGAAAGTCTTCGAGTCGGGGAATCAGCCACATGGCGGCAAAGCTGGCCCAGGTGGTGATGGACACGCTTTTGCGCCCGGCGTTCTGGCGCACATTGCGCACGGCGGTGTCTATGCGTTCCACGGCAGGAGCCCAGGCCCGCAGCAATTGGGCGCCGGCACTGGTCAGCTCCACCGCGCGGGTGTGGCGCAGAAACAAGGCCAGGCCGACTTCTTCCTCCAGCCCCTGAATTTGCCGGCTCACGGCCGACTGGGTCAGCGACAGCTCTTCCGCCGCAGCCCGAAAGTTCAAATGCCGGGCCACGGCCAAAAAGGCGCGCACATGGCCGATGGCAATCGGGCGGGTGCGCAGGGGCAGGGTGGGGCTGGCAGTGAACGGCTGGGACATGCTGGGTGAAACCGCAGGCGGGAAAGCTGTGCATATTACGCAATTGCACGCCGCCGGCAGGAGGTAAAGCAGAGCGTGACAGGCGCTGGCGTGGATGGCGGGCGACAGATGCATGCAGGCGGCGGATAATCCCAGGCTTTGGCAGGCTGCGCCGGCCCGCATGGCGGCGGCAGTGTTTCTCCTTTTACCCCCATCGACATGACCGCGCAACTCGACCTCATCATCATGGCCGCCGGCAAGGGCACACGCATGAAAAGCCGCTACCCCAAGGTGCTGCAAAAACTGGCAGGCCGCGCGCTTTTGCAGCATGTGCTGGACCAGGCTGCGCAGTTGCAGGCTCGCTCGGCCGTGGTGGTGACTGGTCATGGTGCTGCACAAGTGGAAGCAGCCATCGCAGGCGCACAAAGCGCTACAGCCGGTTTTGATCTGAAATTCGTGCGCCAGGAACCGCAACTGGGCACCGGCCATGCCGTGCAGCAGGCCGTGCCCGCGCTGGCGGGTGACGGCGTGGCCATTGTGTTGTCCGGCGATGTGCCGCTGACCCAGGCCGACACCTTGCAAGGCCTGCTGGATGCCGCAGGCCAGGACAAGATGGCCTTGCTCACCGTGACTATGGACGACCCCACTGGCTATGGCCGCATCGTGCGCAATGCAGCCGGCACGGTGCAGCGCATCGTGGAGCAAAAAGATGCCAGCGAGGCCGAGCGTGCCATCACCGAAATCTACAGCGGCATCATGGCCGTTCCGGTGAAGCACCTCACCCAGTGGCTGTCGCGCCTGAACAATGACAACGCCCAGGGCGAGTACTACCTGACCGACATCGTCGCCATGGCCGTGGCGGACGGCGTGCCCGTGGTGGGTCACCGCATCAGCGATGTGCTGCAGGTGGCGGGTGTGAATAGCCCGCTGCAGCTGGCCGAGTTGGAGCGTGCTCACCAGCTGCGCGTCGCCAAGGCCTTGATGGAGCAGGGCGTGCGCCTGGCCGACCCGGCGCGCTTGGATCTGCGTGATGATGTGCGTGGCGCCAAGGCCGATCTGCGCTGCGGCCAGGATGTGGACATTGACGTGGGCTGCATCTTCACCGGCAAGGTCGAGATAGGCGACGGCGCCCAGATTGGCGCCTACTGCCACATCAGCAATGCCCGCATTGCGGCCGGTGCGGTGATTCATCCCTTCACCCATATCGACGGCGAGCAGGCCGGCGCCAGCGTGGGCGAGGGCGCGCTGATTGGCCCGTTTGCCCGCCTGCGCCCCGGCGCGCAGCTGGGCCGCGAGGTGCATATCGGCAATTTTGTCGAGGTGAAAAACTCCACTCTGGCCGATGGTGCCAAGGCCAACCACCTGGCCTATCTGGGTGACGCCACCGTGGGCGAGCGTGTGAACTATGGCGCCGGCTCCATCACCGCCAATTACGACGGCGCCAACAAGCACCGCACGGTGATTGAGGCCGATGTGCATATCGGCAGCAATTGCGTGCTGGTGGCGCCCGTCACCATTGGCGCTGGCGGTACCGTGGGCGGTGGCTCCACCATCACCAAGAGCACCGAGCCCGGTGCCCTGAGCGTGGCGCGTGGCAAGCAGATCAGCATTTCCAATTGGACTCGCCCGGCCAAGCAGCCCAAGGCCTGAGCCATGCAACAGCCCGCACCCGCAGTGACCGCCGCCGATCTAGCTCAACAGCTGGCACAAAGCCAGCAGGCGCTGGCCCAGTTGCAGGCTTCGCACGATGGTTTGCTGCGCGCGGTTTCACATGATTTGCGCGCGCCGCTGCGGCATCTGACCTCGTTTGCGCCGTTGCTGCGCGAGGCCGTGGAACAACTGGCGAGCGCCATGCCGGGCGAGGCTGCCGACGAAGCCCAGGAATTTCTGGCCACCATGGAGCAGTCCGCTCGCAAGATGGGGCGCATGCTGGAGCGCTTGCTGCAGCTGGCCCATGCGATCAAGCAGCCGCTGGCACTGCAGGCCGTGGATGTGGGGGCCATGCTCCAGGCTTGCGCAGCGCCGGTGCAGCCGCTGGCTGAGCCAGTCCTGCTGCAGGCCGACCCGGTTGCCCTGCGCACGGTGCTGACCGAGCTGCTGGGCAATGCCAATAAATTCAGCGCGGGCCGGCCGCAGCCGCAAGTGCAGGTGCAGCTCAGCATGCCGGCGCCGCAGCTGTGGCAGATCGCCATTCGCGACAACGGCGTGGGCTTTGATGCCACGCGCATGGACACGGCCTGGCCGCCGTTTCAGCGCATGCACCGCGACAGCGATTTCGACGGCGTGGGCTGCGGGCTGGCGTTGGCGCATCGCCTGGCGCAACGCCATGGTGCCAGGCTGCAGCTGCAGGCACAGCCCGGTGAAGGCTGCACGGCCGTGCTGGCCTGGCCTGCGGCGATTTGATCGAAAACTGCTGCAGGCAAAGGCTGTAAGCGCTCTGGATGCTCTCTAAAAAAGAGCATTGAGGCACATCGCCGGCGGTTCAGCGGCGCAAGAAGCGTTATTTCCGCGTCGCATCCAGCACCGGCACCAGGCTGCTGAACTTGGCCCGTTTGGTGGCAAAAAACGCCTTCACATTGCGCACATTGGCATGCTGGGAAAACAGGCGCTGCGACAGGGCCAGATAGGCCGGCATGTCCCAGCAGTGCAACACCAGCATAAAGTCCGGCCCAGGGGCCACACGCCAGCATTGCTGCACGGCGTCTTCGGCCACGGCCAGGGCCTCGAAGGCGTCCAGGGACTCGGCATCCTGGTGGTCCAGCGTGATCTCCACCAGGGCCTGCAAGCCATGGCCCAGCTGCTGGGCCAGGCGCTCGGGCTGGACCAGGGCCACGGTGCGCTCGATCAAGCCCAGGGTCTGCAGTCGTCGCACCCGGCGCAAACAGGTAGGGGGCGATAGATTCCAGCGCTCGGCCAGAGCCTGGTTGCTCAGGCTGGCATCGCGTTGCAAGGTGTCGAGCAGCTGCAAATCCATCTCGTCCAGGGTATAAGGCGTGTCTTTTTCTTTCACTTTAATTTAATAAAAGAAATTAAATTTCAAATCTGTATGTGATGGTATTTTAATTTCATTATCTATATTTTTATTTTTTGAAAATTTCATATCGCTGTCTCTAATATTTCGCATCGCTTTCAATCGGAGTTCTGTTCATGTGTGGCATCGTCGGCGCCGTCTCTACCCGCAACATCGTTCCCCTGCTGGTGCAGGGCCTGCAACGTCTGGAATACCGGGGCTATGACTCCTGCGGCGTAGCCGTACACCGTCTGGTGGCGGGCAGCCCCATCAGCCAGGGCCTGCAGCGCGCGCGCAGCACGGCGCGCGTGGCAGAGCTGCTGGAGCAGGTGCAGACCGAAGACCTGCAAGGCCTGGCCGGCATTGCCCACACCCGCTGGGCCACCCACGGCGCGCCGGCCGTACACAATGCCCACCCCCATTTCAGCTATGGCCCGGGACTGACGCTGGAGTCGGGCAAGCCCGCCCGTGTGGCCCTGGTGCACAACGGCATCATCGAGAACTACGAACAGCTGCGCGCCAAGCTGCAGGACAAGGGCTATATCTTTGCCAGCCAGACCGACACCGAGGTCATCGCTCACCTGCTGGACAGCCACTACAACGGCGATCTGTTCGAGGCGCTGAAGGCCACGCGTGCCGAGCTGCACGGCGCCTATGCGCTGGCCGTGATGCACAAGGACGAGCCCCACCGCGTGGTGGGCGCGCGCGCCGGCTCGCCATTGATTTTGGGCGTGGGCGTGGACAACAGCGAATTCTTCCTGGCCAGCGATGCCATGGCCCTGGCCGGCGTGACCGACCAGATCGTCTACCTGGAAGAGGGAGATCTGGTGGACCTGCAGCCGGGCCGCTACTGGATTGCCGCCAAGGACGGCCATGTGGTGCTGCCCGAGCAGCGTCCGGTCAAAACCGTGCATGCCCACAGCGGCGCGGCCGAGCTGGGCCCTTACCGCCACTACATGCAAAAGGAAATCTTCGAGCAGCCGCAGGCGATTGCCAACACCTTGGAAGGCATTGTCAACATCGCCCCCGAGCTGTTTGACGGTGCCGACGGCACGGCGGCCTGGCGCGTGTTCAAGGACATAGACAATGTGCTGATCCTGGCCTGCGGCACCAGCTACTACAGCGGTTGCACTGCCAAGTACTGGCTGGAGTCCATTGCAGGTATTCCCTGCAATGTGGAAGTGGCCAGCGAATACCGCTACCGCACCAGCGTGCCCAATCCCAAGACCCTGGTGGTGACCATCAGCCAGTCCGGCGAAACGGCAGACACCCTGGCCGCGCTGCGCCACGCGCAAAGCCTGGGCATGACCAACACCCTGACCATCTGCAACGTGGCCACCAGTGCCATGGTGCGTGAATGCAAGCTGGCCTATATCACCCGCGCCGGCGTGGAAATTGGCGTGGCCTCCTCCAAGGCCTTCACCACCCAGCTGGCTGGTTTGTTCCTGCTGACGCTGGCACTGGCCCAGTCCAAGGGCCGTTTGAGCGAAGAGAAAGAGCAGCAATACCTGACAGCCATGCGCCACCTGCCTGTGGCACTGCAGGCCGTGCTGGCGCTGGAGCCCCAGGTCATCAGCTGGGCTGAAGACTTTGCCAAGATGCACAACGCCCTGTTCCTGGGCCGTGGCGTGCACTACCCCATTGCTCTGGAAGGTGCGCTCAAGCTCAAGGAAATCAGCTACATCCACGCCGAGGCCTATCCCGCCGGCGAGCTCAAGCATGGCCCGCTGGCCCTGGTGGACAGCGCCATGCCCGTGGTCACGGTGGCGCCGAACGACGAGCTGCTGGAAAAGCTCAAGAGCAATATGCAGGAAGTGCGCGCGCGTGGCGGGGTGCTGTATGTGCTGGCCGACGCCAAGACCAATATCGACAGCGCCGAAGGCATGCATGTGATCCGCATGCCTGAAAACTACGGTGCGCTCAGCCCCATACTGCACGTGGTGCCGCTGCAGCTACTGGCCTATCACACGGCCTGCGCCTGCGGTACCGACGTGGATAAACCGCGCAATCTGGCAAAGAGCGTGACGGTGGAGTGAGTTTGTCTGCTTCAAGCAGGCCTATGTTCTGACATGCTCTGCTGCAACAAAAAAGCGCTCCATGGGAGCGCTTTTTTTACTGCCGTGTGCCTGACATGTGCCTGACCGGCGAGGTACTTAGAACGTGTTCAAAGTCTCCTCGCGGCGCGCCAGTGTCTTTGCGGGATGGGATGCTAGGCGCAATACCGCAGCAATAGCCACGCTATTGCGAGGATTTGCAACGACGCAGACCGCCCGCAAAGCCACTGGCCCGAAGGGTT
>JAITLO010000025.1 GCA_031277855.1 Acidovorax sp.
CTGCAAATCCTCTCCGTGCAGCTCACGCGCAAGAACCCCAGGCCTGACGTGGTGGCCAGTGCAATCCATCACCTGCTGGGCCACACCTCGTGGCGCGAGCGAACGCTGCAGATCCTGCTCGGCGCCCCCCCATCCGCAAAAACTCTCCCTCTCTCCTGAATCTCATGTTCAAGAACCTGATCATTTACCGCATCGCCAGCAATGCTGCGTTCGGGCTGTCCGCCCTGGAAGAAGCGCTGCAAAAAACCCCGTTCACGCCTTGTGGTGCAACCCAGGAAAAATCCGTTGGCTGGGTGCCGCCGCGTGGCGAAGAGCATGGCCTGCTGGCCGAGAGCGTGGGCGGCCAGTGGGTGTTGCGCTTCTTCGCCGAATCGAGGGCTGTCCCGGCCAGCGTGCTCAACCGCAAGGTGGCGGAAAAAGCCGAGGCAATCGAGAAGGAGTTCGGCCGCAAGCCTGGCAAGAAGGAAAAGCAGGAGCTCAAGGACGAGGTCAAGCTGGATCTGCTCCCCCTGGCGTTTCCCAAGCAGAGCGCCATCTGGGTCTGGATTGATCCCCGCGCCAGCCTCCTTGTTCTGGACACCGGCAGCCAGGCCCGGGCCGACGAGGTTGTGACGCTGCTGGTGGAAGGTCTGCAGGGCTTCGGCGTGGCACTGCTCGATACCCAAACCAGCCCGCAGGCCGCCATGGCGCATTGGCTGCTGACCCAGGAGCCGCCGGCTGGCTTTTCCATCGACCGCGAATGCGAGCTCAAGGCAGCCGACGAATCCAAGGCCGTGGTGCGCTATGGCCGCCACCCGCTGGATATTGCCGAGGTCAAAGAGCACGTTGAGCACGGGAAGCTGCCAACCAAGCTGGCCATGACCTGGGATGACCGTGTGAGCTTTGTGCTGACCGATGGCCTGCAGCTCAAAAAGCTGGCGTTCTTGGACAGCGTGCTGGACGAGGCCGGCGATGAAGGCGGCTTCGATACCGATGTGGCGATTGCCACGGGCGAGTTGGGGCGACTGATTCCCGACTTGATCGAGATCCTGGGTGGCGAAGGCCGGGCCGAGCTGGAATCTAGCTTCATCACCCCGGGCGATGTCCCGTATTGACCAACCAAGCCCGGCCCAGCGCCGGGCTTTTTCTTTTCCGGAGTCCCCATGCAGCGCGCCCATGTCCTGGCGATCTACTTCCACCTGCTTGAAACCGTCCTGCGCAAACTCATCCGCGAAACCGTGGAAGAAGGCACCTGCCTGATCTGGCAGGGTGCAGTCGATGCAGGCTCACCGGTGATGGCCATGCCCTACCGCCGGTTCGGCCAGGGCGTGGCCCCCTGCCAGCTTCGTGTGCGCGGCCTGCTGCTGGAGCTGTGCACAAACAAGCACCCACCGGCCAACGCCAAACCACGCACAGTGGTGGTGTCAGCCTCCTGCCGCAATGGCTCATGTGTTTGCCCGGACTGCTCACGCTACGTGCGGCGCACCTACTTGACGTCCCGCGCCATGGAGGAAATGAATCCGGTACTCAATGCCCTGCGCAAGGATCGCATCCTGGCCGCCCGCAAAGAGAGCGGCGTGCGTGCGTTGACCGATGAGCAAGCCCTTCGCATCAAAACCGAAACCGGCACCTCGGCCCGAGCCCTGGCCCGCGAGCTGGGCGTGAATTTCAGTGTGGTGCATCTGTGCCGCAAAAACCGAACCTACCGCGAGCTGTCGCCAGAGCCGCGCGTGCCCACCGCATCCCCATGGGCTGGCCTCGCCCAATAGGTCCGGCTCCACCCTCTTTTTCTCCCGGCGCCACTGGGGTGCCTGATCACCAATGCAGACCAACATCATCAACCTGAGCCAGGTGAACCATGCCCTGGCCATCGCTTCCGTCAACGCGGCCCAGCTGGCTGAGCTGGGTTTCCAGCCACTGGATAACAGAGCCATCTGCGAAGGCCTGCCGCCTGAGCAGGCCCGGCAGCTGCGCAACGCCAAGCTGTACCCGGCTGATTCCGTGCCCCGTATCCGCCAGGCCCTGGCCACCAAACTGGCCCAGCCCATTACCACCACCGCTTCCCCGGAGTTTGAGCGCAAGCGCGCCGACGACACCGAAGGCGGCGACCTCGATTAATCACCACCCAGGAAACTCCATGAGCACCTACAAAGAACTGCTGGCCCAGCGCGCTGAGCTGGAAAAGAAGATTGAAGCCGAGCGCGCCGCCGCGCGGGCTACAGCCCTGACCACGCACCAGAGCACGGCAGCCAGCGGTGCTTGAACTGGATGTAACAAAAGCTGGTTTTACCGTTTAACCCTCAGCCCAACCTAAGCAGCATATCTAACATCTCACCCATAAAACAAGACAAAGCCACTCGCAATAATTTATAGGAATAATCTTAATCAATTTCAATTTCAATTGAATTAACATGTTTTAGATTAAATTCATGCAAAGATTTTTCAAGAATCTAAAAGGATTAATTAAACATGACAAAATCTTTATTTAAATTTAATATAAAATTTATTGCGTTATTTTTAGCAATTATATTTGCAACATTAAATGCGAATGCACAGAATGCATGCTACAGATATTCCCCGCTATCTTCAAATGGTTGGACGATGAAGCCAGCAGGATCTAGCTTCACGAATGGAGAAGTGATTGGGACTACCAGAGCAAGCACCACATACTATATGCCACTAGGGCAAAATTCATCAGCCATTACTGCTGGAAGCCTTAATGCACAACAGAACGCTTGGGATGCTATACCTATGCAACAAACACCAGGGGTAGGTGTTAGGGTTAAATGGGGAGGCTATACAGCTACAACATCGATTAGTATCGTGCAGATGTCTCCGATAGGCTCATCAATAACAAAAAAAATTTGGGAAACATTCCTTAGATCAAGAGCATCGTCAAGCTACTACATCACATATCATTATATTTACGAAATAGTCATAATCGACAAAGAAAAATACAAAGGAGGAAAATTAATAATTAGCGACACAACCCCTGTCACCGCTATTGCCTCAAGTGAAATAAGCGCAACCCATTACCAAACTTGTGTTAACGGATTTTTAAACCTCCTGACTGCCGTTACAAGCGAACTGAATATTCCAGAACTTCCCGAACCCGCAAAGCCAACCTGTGCTTCTGCACAAATAGGATTCACAGCGAAGATGAATCCAATCAACGCATCACAAATCGCTGCTTTCGGAAGTAACAGAAATCAGGGCATACCAGGAGAGCTAAAATTCAGGCTTATAGGAAATAATTGTGCCAAAGGTACAGTTATTAAGGCCTACTTCACAGACACAAGAGCTAGTTCGGCGGAAAACAATTTTTTGTATTCAACTAATGAAACCGTTGGTGTTCGCCTTTATTATGATGAAGATCAAGACCCAATAAAAATGGGCCCCGCCCCTGTGGGTTCGACGCTGCCATTGCGGTCACCAATCATTGAAGGCCCGGCAATGAGCGACAATTCATCGCTTTATATTCCCATTACAGCGCAATATGTACGCCTGCCTTATGTGGGAGCCAATGATGTCAAAGCAGGTGGAATGCGAGCGGCAACTACCGTCACCTTTATATATGACTAACCGAGCAGTGCTCTAGTCAATTTAATTACCTACAACCAGCCCGCCCGGCCCAAACCGCGCGGGCTTTGTCTTTTCTGGAGCCCAAACCATGCGACTGAGCATCAGCGACAAGCAAGACACCAAGCTCGCCAAGCTACTGGACAAGGCCTCTGTCCGCCTGAGTGCTGAGCCCGGCCTGCTCCGCCCGCTGCCCGATGGCACCCTGGAAATGTCGTGCCCACTGCCAGACAAATACAAGCCCAGCATGAACCCGTGGGCCACAGAGATGTGCGCCAGGATCAATGAGCACGGATGGCTGTTTGAGATCAGCGAGCGATCACGAGGCGTGAGTGGTGGCTGGGGCGCTTCGTGCATACCACCGCCGCTCTATCGAACCTTCCTCGCGGCCTGGCTGGCCCAGGCCAGTGCACCGCCACCTTTGCCATTGGGACAGCTTGAGCTGTTCGCGCTTTGACAACTCAGGCCCGCCCACCGCGGGCCTTTCTATTTCTGGAGCTCCATGACCACCACTACACCCCGCGTCCTTGACCCCTGCTGCGGCAGCCGAATGATGTGGTTCAACCGCCAGCACCCCGACGCCATTTACGGCGACCAGCGCGCCGAAAGCCATGTGCTATGCGATGGCCGCCAGCTGCACATCCAGCCCGACACCGTGATGGACTTCCGGGCCCTGCCCTTTGCCAATGGAACTTTCCACCTGGTGGTGTTCGATCCTCCGCACCTCAAGCATGCCGGCCCCAAGAGCTGGCTGCGCGCAAAGTACGGGGTTCTGGGCGAGGACTGGCGTGAAGACCTGCGCCAAGGCTTTGCCGAGTGCTTCCGTGTGCTGGCCAGCAACGGAACGCTGATTTTCAAATGGGCCGAGGACCAGGTGAAGGTGCGCGAAGTGCTGGAACTGGTGCCCCACCCACCACTGTTTGGGCACCCCACAGGTCGCAAGGGCCTGACGCACTGGATGGTGTTCATGAAGCCGCAGGAGCAAAGCACATGACCACCCTGCACCTCCCCTTGAAACGCGAGTACTTCGAGGCCATCCGCGCTGGGACCAAGACCGAGGAATACAGGCTGTGCACACCGTACTGGCAGAAGCGCCTGTATTCCCCATTCGGCTCCTATGACCAGATCGTGCTGACCCTTGGCTATCCGGCCCGCGATGACCACGCGCGGCGCCTGGTGCTGCCTTGGCGCGGCTACACGATCAAGACCATCACCCACCCGCACTTTGGGCCCAGGCCGGTTCAGGTGTTCGCCATCGACGTGACAGGAAAGCCGCTGTGAGCAGCATGACCGCCCCACTCGCCCAACACCGCGCCCGCGAAGCCCCGTAGACAGCAAGACAGAAAGGGAGTCGAGCCATGGTCAGCCGAAATCGCCCTCAATTCTTTTGACCAGGACAGCCTGACGCGCTCTAACATGCCTGGCGGCAAAGCAGGGAATGCGAGGTGTGGGCATGCATCACGGCGCCTACGCGTACTCTGGCTGCAGCAGGAGAAACAATGACCCAAGCACAGCAACCCAGGGCGCTGCAATTGTCGGAAGAGCAGATTGCAGAGATTATGGAGCTGGTGGACGACTTCGGCCTTAAATGCGATGAGTACGGTCACACCATTACCAAACAGGAATTGATAAATGCACGGCGCGCCGTAATAGACAAGCTTCGATCCCTCCGTGTTGGACTGTGGATCCCGACATGAGCCACCAGCATCGCAACAGGCAAGCACCCCAACAAGCCCCACCCATGACAACCAGCCCCGCCATTGAGCGGGGTTTCTTTTTTCTGGAGCAGCCATGACCACCAGCGCCAGCACCTGGGGCCAGGCCGACAAGGCCTATCAGGCCCACCACTTTGCATGCCCTCAGTGCATAGCAGCCGGCGCCCGCCCTGGTGCTGGCGCGCGGGAACCCCGCCGCATTTCACGCCAGCTCGTGCTGCATGAACGCAATGAAACGGAGAACAACAACATGACCGCAAAAACAGAAACTTTCCTGCGCGAAAAGCAGGTGCTTGCAACAGTGGCCCCCGTGCACCGGACGACCTGGTGGCGGTGGGTCAAGCAGGGTATTGCCCCCAAGCCTGTGGCAATTGGCCCGAGAGCCAAGGCCTGGCGTATGTCTGATCTGGAGCGCTGGCAGCGCGGAGAATGGGGCGTCAGGGCTCCAGCAGATCTGCCCAGTCCTGCATGAGCGGCCGGCGGCGCTCCAGCGCATCCTTGCGCCGGTATGCCGCCTCCACCTTGTTGCCCACGGTGTGGGCTAAAGCCGCCTCCAGGATGTCGCGTGGGTACTCTGTGAAATCACCCGCCCAGTCCCGGAAAGTGGATCGAAATCCGTGGGGCACATAGTCCAGCTTCTCCCGACGCATGAGCATGGTCATGGACATATTGGAGATGGGCTTGTCCCCGCGGGCGGATGGAAAAACAAGCTCACTCCCTTCAATTCGCGGAATCGACGAGAGCAGCGCCAGCACCTGCCTGCTCAGTGGGACGCGATGCTCGACACCGGCTTTCATGCGCTCAGCCGGCACAGTCCATACTCCATCGACCATGTCGAACTCAGCCCAGCGAGCACCAAAAACCTCGCCGGAGCGCACGGCCGTCAAGATGAGCAGTCGTAGCGCTTGCGCAGCCGCTCCGGGGATTTCTGCCAGTCGAGCCATAAACGCCGGTACATCATCCACGGGCATGGATGCGAAGTGCTCGCGCTTTCGCACCTTTTCCGGCGCCGGGAGCACCTTATCAAGCAGACCGCGCCACTGGGCTGGGTTATCTCCAGTGCGCCAGCCGTGAACAAAGGCATAGCCGAGGATGGACTCGATGCGCCCGCGCAAGCGCGTGGCAGTCTCTGTCTTTTTTCCCCAGATGGGCCGCAGGACATCAAGCACATGTTGCAGCCCAACCTCCGCAACATCCATATCACCCATGACTGGGTATGCATACGTTTCGAGCGTGTTGCGCCACTGGTCAACGTGCTTTCCATTGCGCCAGCCATCGCGCTTGGATTCGATCAGCTCGATGGCCACGGCCTTAAATGTGCGCTTCTGAACCTCGATAGCGACAGGCTTTGTCGGCCTCTGGCCCACCGCAGGAAGGCCAAGATCAAGCCCCAGGCGAACAGAGCGATGTTTCTCCCTGGCCTCGTCGCGGGCCTGGCTCAGCGTGACATCTTCGTAGTACCCTAGACCTATGTCGCGCCGCACGCCGTTGACGGTAATGCGGCATATCCAAAGTCGCGTGCCGGCATCCGTAATCCGCAGCTGCAGACCGTCCACTCCACCAACAGGATAGCGCCCTGGTTCTTTCAGTTTTGCAACCGCCGAGGCGGTAAGTTCTTTGGCTCGTTTCGGCATGCCCGCGAGTGTCTCATGCCCACAACCTGCCCACAACAGAGGTGATACATTGCGCAGCCTAATGCAACAATAAATCCCCCGAACAACTAAAAATAACAAGCAAAAACAATGCACTAGCAACTCAGTGCAGCAGATTGCAGCAACTCAACTAAGGACACAGCCTCCGCCAAGACATCGACGCACACAGCGTCAAATCGCTTCAAAACCCGCTTCTCTCATAGGGAAGCGGGTTTTTTCTTTGTCGCAAGCAATCGTACTTCGACCCAGGGCATCCCAACTTTTTGTTGGTACTTCTGTGGGTAGCTCAATCAGAGCCCCAATCAGATACCAACGACCAAGACCAGCATGACCATATGGGACGCCCTGATACCTTCATCAAGAACTCCAAGCACAGTAGCGTACGGCAGCACTTTGTTGACATTGAAGGGCTTCAGGCTCTGCGCAGCACAAAGTGCGTAAACAGGACCTGCAAGCGTGCCAGCGTGTCGGGCTGGGGATAGTCCGTCGCCACCGGCGCGGGCTGTGCCTCGGTCGCACGGGCGATTTGCAGCGCATAGCGGCGCACGCCACGCTCGGCCAGGTCTTCGGCAAGCTGCAGCAAGGCGGCATCACTCAGCCACAGCGGATGGGCCGTGGTGCGTAGCTCGCAGTCCACACCGGCGCCCAGCACGGCCTGCAAGCAGGCCTCGGCCTGGGCGGCACTGCCGCGCACGCCGGTGATGCGCTCATAGGTGGCAGCATCGTGCAGCGGAGCCTTCACATCCAGCCCTATCCAGTCCAGCAAGGGCAGCACGCTTTGCAAGCGGCGCGGGTGGGTGCCTGCACTGTGCAGGCCCACGGCAAAACCCAGGGCGCGCACCTGGCGCATGGCATCCTCCAGCATGGGGTCTACCGTGGGCTCGCCACCGCTGAACACCACGGCATCGACCAGGCCCACGCGCCGCTGCAGCCAGGCATGCACCGCGCCCCAGGTCTGGGTGCCGGCGCAGCGCTGCTGCAGATGCGGGTTGTGGCAGTAGCTGCAGCGCAGCGGGCAGCCCTGCACATAGACCACGGCGCTGAGCTTGCCGGGATAGTCAATGCTGGTGAAGGGCGTAAGCCCTCCCACCTGCAGTGCGCGCGCAGCGGTGGTGGCACGCTCCGGCGTCAACGCGATGCGGTGTGGCATGGGGCCTGGGCCGCACCTTCACGGAAATGCAGGCGCTCGGCAAACTCGCCCTGCTTGCCCAGGTTAAAAGACGCCACCGGGCGGTGGTAGCCCATGACGCGGGTCCAGACCTCGCAGCGCTGGCGCTCTGCATCGCTCAGCGGGGCAACTTGGGTTTCGGGGACGGTGTGCAGGCTTGCGGTCATGGTGAACTCCTTGGTGTGGTGAAAAAATTCAGGCTGCCGCAGCGTCACGCTGCTTGCGCGCCAGCAGCTCGGCATCGCACTGCGGACAAAAATCGTGGCGCCCTGCCAGATAGCCATGGGTGGGGCAGATGGAGAAGGTGGGCGTCACCGTCAGATAGGGCAGCCGAAAGCGGGTCAGCGCGCGCTGTACCAGGTCGCGGCAGGCTGCTGCGCTGGACAGGGTTTCGCTCATATACAGGTGCAGCACGGTGCCGCCGGTGTATTTGCGCTGCAGCTCGTCCTGGCGCTCCAAGGCTTCAAAGGGGTCGTCGGTAAAACCCACGGGCAGCTGTGAGGAGTTGGTATAGAACGGATGCTGCGGCGTGCCGGCCTGCAAGATGCCGGGAAAGCGCTTGCGGTCTTCCTTGGCAAAGCGGTAGGTTGTGCCTTCGGCAGGGGTGGCCTCCAGGTTGTACATATGGCCGGTCTCTTCCTGGAACTCCAGCATGCGGGCCCGCACATGGTCCAGCAGGCGCAGGGCCAGCGCATGGCCTTCGGGCGTGCTGATGTCATGGGCATCCCGCGTGAAATTGCGCACCATCTCGTTGATGCCATTCACCCCCAGCGTGGAGAAATGGTTGCGCAGCGTGCCCAGATAGCGGCGGGTATAGGGGAACAGGCCCTGGTCCATCAAACGCTGAATCAGCTTGCGTTTGATCTCCAAGCTCTGGCGCCCCAGCTCCAGCAGCTGATCCAGCCGCTCCAGCAGTGCGGCCTCATTGCCGGCGTACACATGGCCCAGGCGTGCGCAGTTGATGGTGACCACGCCCAGCGAGCCCGTTTGCTCTGCCGAGCCAAACAGGCCGTTGCCGCGCTTGAGCAGCTCACGCAGATCCAGCTGCAGGCGGCAGCACATGGAGCGGATCTGGTTGGGCTGCAGCTCGGAGTTGATGAAGTTCTGGAAGTACGGCAGGCCGTAGCGCGCCGTCATCTCGAACAAGGCCAGGGTGTTGGGGCTGTGCCAGTCGAAGTCCCGCGTGATGTTGTAGGTGGGAATGGGGAAGGTGAACACCCGGCCCTTGGCGTCGCCCGCCGTCATCACGTCGATGTAGGCGCGGTTGATCACATCCATCTCGGCCTGCAGATCGCCATAGGCAAAAGGCATTTCCTCGCCGGCAATCACCGGCACCTGCGCGCGCAAATCTTCGGGGCAGACCCAGTCGAATGTGAGGTTGGTGAATGGCGTTTGCGTGCCCCAGCGCGAGGGCACGTTGAGGTTGTAGATCAGCTCCTGCAGGCATTGACGCACCTCGGCATAGCCCAGCCCGTCTTTGCGCACATAGGGCGCGAGATAGGTGTCGAAAGAGCTGAAGGCCTGCGCCCCCGCCCATTCGTTTTGCATGGTGCCCAGAAAGTTGACGATCTGCCCCACGGCGCTGGACAGATGCTTGGGCGGTGCCGACTCCACCTTGCCCGGCACGCCATTCAGGCCCTCGTGCAGCAGGGTGCGCAGCGACCAGCCGGCGCAGTAACCGCTGAGCATGTCCAGATCATGGATGTGCAAGTCCGCCTCGCGGTGGGCCTGGCCCACTTCAGGCGGGTAGACATGGTTGAGCCAGTAATTGGCCACCACCTTGCCCGAGACATTCAGAATCAGCCCGCCCAGCGAGTAGCCCTGGTTGGCGTTGGCATTTACGCGCCAGTCGGTCTGCTGCAGGTATTCATTCATGGAGGATTCCACATCCACCAGGCTCTGGCGCGCATCACGCAGCTGGCGGTGCTGCTCGCGGTAGACGATGTAGGCGCGCAGCGTGGCGGGGTGGCCTGCATCAAACAGCGTGGCCTCTACCGCGTCCTGAATCTGCTCTATATGTGGCGTGGCCGCCGCCCCCTTCAAGGCCTGCGCCAGACGCGGCAAGACGCCGCGCCGCGTCAGTACCTCGGCCACCAGGGCATCAAATTCACCACTGGCCGCACCGGCGCGAATCAGCGCCTGGGTGATCTTTTCGGGCCGGAAATCCACCACCGCGCCATGGCGCTTGACGACGTGGGCGGGCAGGTTCACAGGGTAGTCCATACGCATCCTCATACACCATAGGTGGTGTGCGAGATGCATGGTATGCACCATATATAGTGCACTCAAGCCCAAAAATGGGATTCAAGGCACTAACGCCCCAACATCCAATCTAGGTCAATGTTTGCCGACTCTGCATTGGACATGGGCAGGCATGCTGGCTCCCTCCCGCATTGAAAAGGCGGCTACACCCTGCGCCGCATGGCCACTCGCCGGCCTGCCGGCAGCCCATGGGCCAGTTCTGCGTCCAGCACCTTGTGCAAGCGTTCGCTCAAAGGCTGCACGGGCTCGAACCCCAGCCTGGCATAGGCCGGGGCATTCCAGGGCAGATCAGAGAAGGTGGTCAAGGTCAGCGCGGCCAGCCCCTGGGCTGCGGCATGTGCATAGGCCTGGCGCAACAGGCCCGAGCCCACCCCTTGTTGCTGCCAGTCGGCATGCACCGAGAGTTCCCACAGGTGCAGCTCATCGCCAAAGACTTCGGCACTGGCAAAACCTACGAGGGTGCCGGGTTCGGCCTCGGCCACCCACACGCTGCCTTGGGCAATCAGGCGCTCATGTGCCTGTGCGCTCATCACATCGCCGTCGGCCAGCCATTCCAGACCGGGAACGTTCTTGAACAGCTGCGCGGCAGAACGCTCAATGGGCGGCAAAGCCGCAGAGTCTTCCAGGCGTGCGAGACGAAGCAGCATGGTGTGTCAATTCCTCTGTCAATCAAGCCCCGCATTGTGCCGTGCATATCTCTGCACAGATGCCTACAAATATGCCTGTGCCAGCGGCTCACGGCACTTGCTGCACGAGTGCTCTGCTGCGCATTGTTGAATGCAAAGCACAAGTGGTTGTTCCCAGCAGGGCTTAATCTGCCGACGCAAAACTCGCACACTCCAGCCTTCTCTTTCCCCTTTGTTTTTTGGAGGACAGGCTGCGATGAAATCCTCAGCCGCTTTATGGGCCCTGGCCATTGGCGCCTTTGCCATTGGCACGACCGAATTCACCCCCATGGGCCTGCTGCCCGTGATTGCCGACGGGGTGCAGGTCAGCATTCCCACCGCCGGCATGCTGGTGTCGGCCTACGCCGTGGGCGTGATGGTGGGCGCCCCTGTCATGACTTTGCTGTTCAGCCGCTTTGGCAAGCGCAGCGCCCTGATGGCGCTGATGCTGATTTTCACGCTGGGCAATTTGCTCTCGGCCATGGCACCGGGCTATGTCAGCCTGCTGCTGTCGCGCCTGGTCACCAGCTTGAACCATGGCGCATTCTTTGGCATCGGTGCCGTGGTGGCCGCCAGCGTGGTGCCCAAGGACAAACAGGCCAGCGCAATTGCCGCCATGTTCATGGGCCTGACCATTGCCAACATCGGCGGGGTGCCCGCCGCCACCTGGATTGGCCAGCAACTGGGCTGGCGCCTGGCCTTTGGCGGCACGGCCGTGCTGGGCCTGGTCACCATAGCCGCGCTGTGGCTGGCCTTGCCCAAGGGCGAGCCTGGCGAGCGCCCTGATGTGCGCCGGGAACTGAAGGTGCTGACCCGCCCCGAAGTGCTGCTGGCCATGGGCACCACGGTGCTGGGCTCGGGCGCGATGTTTGCGCTCTACACCTATGTAGCACCGGTGCTGGCCGAGATCACCCAGGCCAGCCCGGGCTTTGTGGCCCTGGCCCTGGTGTTGATTGGCATAGGTTTCACCCTGGGCAACAGCCTGGGCGGGCGCCTGGCCGACTGGTCGCTGGATGGCGCCACCCAACTCATTTTGGCAGCGCTGGCCCTCACCATGCTGGTGCTGCCGTGGCTGCTGGCTACCCACCTGGGTGCAGCCATAGGCCTGGTGGTCTGGGGCGCTGCGGCCTTTGGCATCGTGCCACCGGTGCAGATGCGTGTCATGCAGGCCGCAGCCCAGGCTCCGGGCCTTGCCTCATCGGTGAACGTCGGCGCCTTCAACCTGGGCAATGCCCTGGGGGCTGCGCTGGGCGGTGCTGTCATCAGCCAGGGGCTGGGCTATGCCGCCGTGCCACTGGCAGGTGCTGCGCTGGCCGCAGGCGGCCTGGCCCTGGTCTGGTGGGGCAATGCCCGCCGCCGGACTGCGGTGTCCCCTTCTTCCTGTCTCTGATTTTGACCACGGACTTTTTGGAGTTTTCATGTCCCATATTCCTGTTTTCGGCCTTGGTACTTTCCGCCTGCAAGGCCAGGTGGTGATCGATTCGGTGCGCAACGCACTGGAGCTGGGCTACCGCACCATCGACACGGCGCAGATTTACGGCAACGAGGCCGAAGTCGGCCAGGCAGTGGCAGAAAGCGGCATCCCGCGTTCCGAGCTGTTTGTCACCACCAAGATCTGGACCGCCAACTACGGCAAGGCCCAACTCATTCCCAGCCTGCGCGAAAGCCTGGACAAGCTGCGCAGCGACTATGTGGACCTGACCCTGATCCACTGGCCAGCCCCGGGCAATGGCGTGGAGCTGGGCGAGTACATGCAGGCCCTGGCCGAGGCCAAGGCGCTGGGACTGACGCGCCAGATCGGCATCTCCAACTTCAACATCGCGTTGACCCGGCAAGCCATTGCCGCCGTTGGCCAGGGCGAGATTGCCACCAACCAGATCGAGCTCAGCCCCTATCTGCAAAACCGGCAGCTCACCGCCTTTCTCCAGGCCCAGGGCATTGCCGTGACCTCCTACATGACCCTGGCCTATGGCAAGGTGCTGCAAGACCCTGTGCTGGCCGGCATCGCTGCCAAGCACCATGCCACCGTGGCCCAGGTGGCCCTGGCCTGGGCGTTGCAGCTGGGTTATGCCGTCATTCCCTCCTCGACCCGGCGCGAAAACCTGGCCAGCAATCTGCGCGCCCGCGAGCTGAAGCTGGATGCCGAGGACATGGCCTTGATCGCCACGCTGGAGCGCAACGGCCGCGAGGTCAACCCCGAGGGACTGGCGCCGGTTTGGGACTAGCCCCTCGCACGGCTTAGTCTCCCGGGCCCGTGCCAGCCGCCACGACCTGCTCCCAGCCCCCACCCAAGGCCTTGTAAAGCCCCACGCTGGCCAGCAGGCGTTGCTGGTGCAGTTGCACGGCCAGGTCCTGGGCCTGGTAGAGGGTTTGCTGCGTGGCCAGCAAGCTCATCAGGGTTTCGCCCCCGGCCCGGTAACGGGCCTCGGCCAGTGTCAGGGCCTTGCGGGCCTGGGCCAGCTCCTGGGCCTGGGCCTGTGCCTGCTCCCGGGTACCGGCCACGGTGTGCAGCGCGCTCTGTACATCGCCAAAGGCCTGGACAATGGCCTGCCGGTAGCCGGCCAACAACTCCTCACGCCGGGCATCGGCCAGGTCGCGGTCTGCAGCCAGGCGACCCGCGTCGAAGATGGGCGCTGCCAGGCCGGCGGCCAAGGTGTACAAGGGGTTGTCGAATACACGGCGCAAGCTGTCATCGCCCGAGCCTATCTGGGCCGACAGCGTCACCCGAGGCAGCATGGCGGCCCGGGCCACCTGCAAATTGGCCTGTGCCGCCGCCAGACTGGCCTCGGCACGCGCAATATCGGGCCGGCGCGTCAACAGCGCCGCAGGTTCCCCCTGCTGAATGTCCGGCACGTTCAGCAGCGTCAGTTTGGCCGGCGCCAGGGCAAGGCTCTCGGCCTGGCCCAGCAGCAGGGCCAGGGCCGTCAGCGACTGGGCTTGCTGCTGCCGCAGCAGGGCCAGCGTGCGCTGCTGCGCTGCCACCAGGCCGCGTTGCTGGGCCAGTTCCACCGCCGTGGCGGCGCCCAGTCTGGCCCTGGCCTCCACCAGTTGCAGCAAACGCTGTGCGGTGGCCAGATTGGCCTGTGCAATGCCTTCGCGCTCCTGCAATGCCTGGCTGCCCAGCCATGCGCTGGCCACGGCGGCCGTCACCGTCAGCCCCACCGTGTCCCTGTCGTAGACACTGGCCTGCAAGGCGGCCTGTGCCGCATCCCGCGCGCTGGCGTTGCGGCCCCAGAAATCCAGCTCGTAGCTGGCCGAGAGCCCGGCCTTGAAAGCATTGCCTGCCGTATCGGAATGGCTGTCCAGACGGCCTTGGCGTGCGGCATTCAGCTCGGCCGTGACTTCGGGGAACAGCGCCGCACCGGCATGGCGCGCACTGGCGTGGGCCTGGTGTACGCGCGCCACGGCGGCCGCCACATCCCAGCTTTGGCGCTGTGCCTGTGCGATCAACCCATCCAGCTCGGCACTGCCAAAGCTGCGCCACCAGCCCTGGGTGACGGCGTCTCCTACACCCAGCCCGCCGGCCCAGCGCGCCGGCAGCTCCGGGGGCTGCACCGCATGCTGGAGGGCAGGCCCCATGCACCCGGGCAATACCAACGCGGCGGCCAAGGCCGCTGCCAATTTCTGCATACACATTCCTACTCTCCCGCCAGGGCCCGCACGGGGTCCAGGCGTGCCGCCGTTTTGGCAGGCATATAGCCAAAAATCAGCCCGGTCAGCACCGCACACACAAAGGCGCCCACCATGGCGCGCACGGAAAACACCAGAGGCACATCCAGGGCAAGCAGCACACCGCCCACGGCCAGGCCGGCCAGCAAGCCCACACAGCCTCCGACCAAGGTCACCAGGCTGGCCTCGGTCAGGAACTGGCGCAGGATGTCGCTCTGCCGCGCGCCCACTGCCATGCGTATGCCGATCTCGCGCGTGCGCTCGCGCACCGTCATCAGCATCACATTCATCACGCCTATGCCGCCCACCACCAGCGAGACCGCGGCAATCAGGCCCAGCATCACGGCCATGCTTTTGCGCGTGGCGGCCTCGGCCTGTATGCGGGCCGCAGCATTGCCAATGCCGAAGTCTTCGCGCCCGCCGTGGCGCTCCAGCAGCACACGGTGCATCTCGGTTTCGGCCTCGTTGACCAGGTCCGAGGACATGGCCTCGATCACCACATAGTCGGGCTGGGTCTGGGCCTGGTAGACACGCGCCCGCCCCGATTGGTAGGGAATGAAGACCATATCGTCGTAGTTCTGCGCCCCGGAATCGGCGCCGCGCTCGCTCATCACGCCGATGACCTCGAAGGCCGAGCTGCCGATGATGAGCTGGCGCCCCAGCGGGTTGGGCGTGTCAGGAAAGAAATGCTGGTGCGCCTTGTGGCCCAGCACCACCAGCGGTGCCAGATCCTGGTCTTCGGCATCGGTGTAGTAGCGGCCCTGGCCGACCTTCCAGTGGTGCACCAGGGGCATTTCCTCGCTGGAGGCAAAGACATAGATCTGCTTGTCCGCATTGCCATAGCGCACGGTGATGGGGTCCCCGATGACGGGCATCACCCGCCGTATCTCGGGCAGCTCACGCAGGGCGGCCAAATCCTCTTCGGTGATCTGACCCGCCGGCCCGCCCGTGGATGGCGACTTGCTGCCCATATACAGAATGGCCGTGCCCATGGTGCCCATCTGCTCCACCACCTTGCGCCGCGCACCTTCGCCAATGGCCAGCATGACGATGACCGACACCACGCCGATGACAATGCCCAGCAGGGTGAGGCTGGTGCGTACCCGGTTCAGCCGCATGCCGCGCCAGGCGCTGCGTGCGGCCTCGGCCAGCTCGGCCAGCAGAGGGGCGGTGCTGGCACTGCCCTGGGCGGGGATGGCAGGGATGGCAGACAGGGGACGCTCGGAACCGCTTCCCTTGGCGTCCTTTTGCGTCGCGTCCTGGCCAAGCTGGCCGGCGCTGTCGCCGATGATGCGTCCATCACGGATCTCTATCACCCGCTGCGCCTGGTCTGCAACGCTGCGGTCGTGGGTGATGAGGATGATGGTGTGGCCTGCTGCAGCCAGCTCACGTAGCAAGGCCATGACTTCGGCGCCACTGTGTGAATCCAGGGCGCCCGTGGGCTCGTCGGCCAAGATGATGTGTCCGCCATTCATCAAGGCCCGGGCAATCGACACCCGCTGCTGCTGGCCACCCGAGAGCTGGTTGGGCCGGTTGCCCAGGCGCTCGCCCAGGCCCAGGCGTTGCAGCAGCGCCTGGGCACGCTGCACGCGCTGGGGCTTGGGCAGGCCGGTGTAGATGGCAGGCATTTCCACGTTCTCGCTGGCGCTTTCGCTGGCGATCAGGTGGTAGCCCTGGAACACAAAGCCAAAGGCCTCGCGGCGCAGCCAGGCCAGGGCGTCGGCATCGAGCTGGGCCACATCCTGGCCCTGAAAGTGGTAGCTGCCTTCGCTGGGCCGGTCCAGACAGCCCAGGATATTCATCAGCGTGGACTTGCCCGATCCCGAGCTGCCCACCACGGCCACAAACTCGCCCGCGTGGATGTCCAGGTCAATACCATGCAGCACAGTGACGGCGGGTTGGCCGCTGTCGCCACCGCCGTAGTGCTTGCGGATGGCGCGCAAGGCAATCAGCGGCGGCCCATCGCAGGACTCGGCCGCGCTCACCATTGCAGCCACCTGAAGCCGCCTTCCTGCAGGGTCTCGCCGACGATGACCTGCTCCCCTTCAGCCAGACCATCCAACACCTCGACCTGATGGCGGCTGCGCACGCCCAGCTTGACGTTGCGCGGCTGTGGCCGACCCTGGGCATCCAGCACCCGTGCCACATAGGCGCCTGGCTGGGCGGGGTCTTCCTCCACCGCTGTCAGCGTCACATGCAGCACCTGGTTGGCGCTGGCGCTGACAAACACCACCTGGGCCGTCATCTGCGGCATCAACTCGGCATCCTGGTTGTCCACATCAAACAGCACCGTATAGGCCACGGCCTTGGTGGCCGGTGCAGGCGTCTGCCCGCTGCCAGCGGCCTGGGCCTGGCTGGCCACCGGGGCCGGCAGTACCTGGCGCACCGCGCCGTTCCAGCGCCTGGGCTTGGACTGGCCGGCTCCGCCCAGCGTGGTGAAGTACACCGCCATGCCTTCTTTGACGCGGCGCACATCGGCTTCAGAGACCTCCGTCCAGACCGTCATGGCCGACAGATCGGCAATGCGCAGAATGTTCGGAGTCTGGTAGGTGGCATTCAGCGTCTGGCCTTCCCGGGCCTCCACCGACACCACGGTGCCCGCCATGGGCGCGTAGATGCGCGTGTAGCCCAGGCGTGCCTCATCGGCCTTGAGCGTGGCCTCGGTCTGGCTGATCTGCGCTCTCAGGTGCTCCATGCGGGCAGCGGCCATGGCCAGGTTGGCCTGCGCGGTCTGCAGGTCTTCCTCGCGCGTGGCTTCGTGCTGGCTGAGCTGCTGCTGGCGTGTCAGTTGCTGCCCCGCCAGCCTGTGCTGTGCCTGTTGCTCGGCCCGTTGGGCGCGCAGGCCGGCCAACGAGGCACGCCCCGCATCCACCGTGGCGCGCTGCACGCTGGGGTCGATCTCCACCAGCAAATCCCCCTTGGCCACCTGGGCCCCGGGCTCCACACGCAGCTTCAGAATCTGGCCCGAGACCTGCGCCCCCACATCCACATAGCTGCGCGGCTGCAGCGTGCCGATGGCAGTGACCGTGGCCTCCACCGCGCCGCGCTGCACAGCCACCGTGGTGTAGAGCGTGCGCGCACGGCTGCCCCACCACAGCGCCAGCACCACGGCCACCAGCAGCAACCCCAGCAACGGCCAACCCAAGCGCTGCAAACCACCACCTTGCCCACGATCCCGATTCGACCTCTCACGCATTGGCATGCACCATGCTCCCCTCTTAGAAAAACCCATACCGGGCCAGCGCGCAAATCACGCGGCCCAGACTCTGATCCCGGTCCACACCAGCGCGGCCAGGCCTGCCAGTGCCACCAGCAACGCACCACCTCGGGGTGCATAAGCCAGCAGCCAGGCCACGCCCAATGCGCCCACACTCAACCACCCCAGCCAGGCCACAAAACCCACCGAGGCACCCCAACCCTGCAGACACAGCCACAGCGCCAGCACCAGCAACCCCGCGCCCCACAAGCGCAGCAAGGCCCGCTGCAGGGCGCCAGGCTCGGCCCGGGCCAGCAACTGGCTGCAATGCCTATCCATGGCCTGGCTCAGCAGCAACATGCCGGCCAGGCACAGCGCCAGCGCGCAAGCCATGATTTCCAGCAGCGTCATAAACCGTCTTTCAACACCGCCAGCGCAGCCGCCAACACCAGGGCCCAGGCCGCAAGCACGGCGGCCACGCGCCGCACGCGAGGTACATGAAACACCCACAACACCACCACGGTGTAGAGCACAAAACTGAGCAAGGTGAGCAGTTGCACGGCCGGCGCACGCTCCATGGCACCCAGGGCCACCAGGCCATGGGTCAGCACGGTGCAGGCCAGGGCCGTGATTCCATAGCCACCCAGCACGGCCAGCAGCACCCGGCACAGCACGGCCCAGCGGTAGCGCAGGGCTTGCGTCTGCGTCATCGCCTGCGCCTTCATGTCGCAGCTCCCACCGGCGTCACACGCCTTGCACGTGGTTCCGGCTTGCGGCCGGAATGCACAGAGAGCCACGCCATCCAGGCAGCCAGCAGGCCCAGGGCCATGCATGTCAGCTCTACCCCGGAACGCAGGCCATCGCCCCGCACCAGATACAGGCCCAGGTGCTGGCCGGTGGTTGCAGCATTGAGCAAGGGCAGCCCCAGACACAGCAGAGCCAGGCCCCACAGCTGCTCACGCCAGGCCTGGCGCTGGCTGCGCAGCAGCGCATGCAACAGGCTCAGCGCCCAGACAGCAAAGAACACGCGAATCTCCCAGCTGCTGCGCGCCTCCAGGCCTTGGGGCAGCAAACGGTTGCCATACAGATAGGCAATGGAAGCCAGAGCCGATCCCGCCAGCGCCGCCACATTCAGCGCATCGATGCAGCGGTAGAACTGGGGCGTTGCAGCGCCCCATTCATGGCCGCTTTTGGTCTTGCGCTTGACGGCAAACAGCAGCGAGCCTGTGGCCACCATGGCCGTACCCATCAGGCCGCAGACAAAGTACAGCCACTTCATGGGCCAGCCGCCAAAGCTCACAAAATGCAGAGCGCTGATCACCGGATGCACCTCACTGACCATGCTGCGGGGCGCATCGGGCTGCGAAATCTGCAGCACATGGCCGCTAGCGGCATCGAATGTCACCGACTCAGGGCTGTTGAGCATGCGCCGGCTTGTTCCTGTCTCCGGCTGGTGTCCCAGCATGCGCACGGTGGCCGGGCCTTGCTCTGGCCGCTGCACGATCACGCTCTCCACGGGCTGCGACAGCAAAAGCCGGGCCTGCCGGGTCAGGCCCGCGAGGTCTGCACCTTCAGCCTTGGCAGCAGCGGCATCTGCGGGCTGTCTGTCCTCCGCATGGGCGTTCAACGCTTCCTGGTAGCGGCTGTATGCCGACCGATCCGCGCCATAGACCGACTGCAGCGGCCAGGGCATATAGCTGGTGTAGAAGTGCGCCAGCCCGGTGTAGACGATCATGAACAGAAAAGGCAGCGTCAACACAGCCGAAGCGTTGTGCGCATCCAGCCAGGAGCGCTGGCCCTTGCCTGGCCTAAAGGTGAAGAAGTCCTGAAAAATGCGCCGGTGCACGATGACGCCGGAGACCAGGGCCACCAGCATGCACATGGACACCAGGCCCACGGCCCAAAAGCCCGCGATACCGCCTTGCAACGAATAGTGGAAAGACATGAAGTGGCGGCCGCCTTCGGTGCTGCGTGTCTGCGGTTCGGGCAATACCGCTCCTGTCTGCCAATCCAGCGCGGCCTGCACATTGCCGCTCTTGCTGCGCGCAAATACCTGGAGCCCATCCGCCGTGGTCTGCGGCAGCTGAATGCGCCAAAGACTGGCATCGGCCGCATGCTGCGCCAGATGCTGCTCGGCCAGGCCCAGCGCCAGCCAGCGCTGGGCCTCGGTGAGGTCACGGGCCTGCAAGCTGGTGAGCGGAGCCGCTTCCATCCAGCGCGTGATGGGCTCGCGGAACACGCTGAGGGTGCCGGTCAGGAAAATGGCGCACAACAGCCAGCCACAGACCAGGCCGCACCAGGTGTGCAGCCAGGACATGGTCTGGCGAAGGCCGGGAGAAGACGCGGGCTTATGGTCCATGTCCACTCGTTCAGAAAGCGCCACGCAGCGTCAACGTCGCATTGCGCGGATCGCCATACCAGTTGCCACCACCGGTGTTGCCCACCGTTTTGTAGTAGGTCTTGTCGAACAGGTTGTTCACATTGAGCGTGGCCGACCAGCTGCGGTTGATGCGGTATTGCACGCTGGCATTCCACACGGCATAGCCGGCCTGGGTGAACTGGAAGGGCACGAGCGCACCATCAAACTTGCCCGAGCCCGGGTTGTAGCTGTTGGCTTTGCCGCTGACATAGGTGCTGCTTTGCAGGCTCACGCCGCCACCCAGGGTCCAAGGCGACAGCTCTCCCGGCAGTTGGTAGGTGCTCCACAGCTTGAACAAATGCTTGGGCGTGATGGAGCTGTAGACCAGTTGCGACGGGTCGGTCTTGTTGCGGTTGTGGTTGTAGGTGTAGCCGGCGAAGAGATTCCAGCCCCGTGCAATCTGGCCCGAGATTTCGGTATCCACCCCTTGGCTGACGATCTTGCCCTGGGCGATATAGCAGCAGGTCAGGCCCAGGTCGCCCACATTGGTATCCGGGTAGCGTGGATCACGCGCAGCCTGGCCCGTGCGCTCTATGCGATACAGCGCCAGCGCGGTGTTGAGCTTGCCATCGGCCTGCTCGCCCTTGAGCCCCAGCTCGAAGTTGCGGCCCTTGATGGGATCCAGCGGCGTGCCCGGCAAGGGGCCCCGCAGATTGCTGGCCTGGGACTTGTAGATCTCGGAGACGCTGCCATAAGCCGTCCACTGCTCGCTCAGGTCATAGACCAGGCCGGCATAGGGAGTGAAGATGCCGCTTTCGCTGTAATACTCGCGGCCGCTGGAGCGGATGCTGCCATCGGCGTTGTAGTTGGCATAGGGCGTGTTGTAGGCGTAGCTGGCATAGCGCCCACCGACAATGGCGGTGAGCTTGTCCGTCAGGCTCAGGTTGATGCGGCCGTACAGGCCTTTTTGCGTCGCGCCATAGCCGGGGTAGCTGCGCGTCAGCCACTCGCCCACTGCCGGAGGCACCTTGCCTGGGTCAAAGCCGTAGATATTGGTCGAAGGCCCAGGGTTCCCCATCTCGGAGTAATAGGTGTCCTGATCGTCACTCACCCGCGTCCAGTCCGCACCAATCAACAGCTGGTGGGTACGGCCCAGCAACGTAAACGGGCCGCTGGCGTTCAGGTCCAGGCTTTTTTTCTGGGAGCGAAAGTCGTTGGAAAAGCCGGTCCAGTTAGCGCCCTCTCCCGTTGCGGGGTCCACCGCTCCTGTCAGATTGGCCAGCCGCGAATCGCTGTCCACTTTCTGGTAGTTGAGCTGCAGCTTGGCTTTCCAGCCCCCCGCCAGCGCTTGGTCCAGCTGTGCAAACAGCTCCTTGGCCGTCTTGTCGTAGTGCCCCCAACCCGCCATCAGCGCGGTGCGGCGCGGCAAATGGAGGTCGTCTCCATTGGCTGCGCGCGGCAGACCTTCGCGCCACGGAGTGGATGCCAGCTTGTCGTAGCTGGCTCCCAGGCTGAGCTTGGTGGAGCGGCCAAGATCGGCCTCCACAATACCGTAGAGCAGGCTGTTCTTGGAGTCCGCACTGCGGTAGAAAAACTCCCTGTCGGTGTGGGCAATGACGGCACGGCCGCGCACGCTGCCGTCGGCATTCAAAGGGCCTGCGGCGTCCAGTTCAAGCTGTTTGCGACTCCAGCTGCCCAAGGCGGCCGAGGCCAGCAATTGCTTGTGTTCTGTGGGGCGCTTGCGCACCAGGTTGATGGCACCGCCCGGCTCGCCGTTACCGCTGAACAGGCCGTTGGCACCACGCACCACCTGCACGCTGTCGTACATGGCCAGATTGGGGTCGAAAAGTTGCTGGCTGAAGGCATCGACACTGGCGCCGTCGATTTGCACATTGCCGATCTCAAAACCACGTGAGAGGAATTTGGTGGCCGAGCCCCCCAGGCCGCCGGCACCGGAGTAATCCACCGTCACGCCCGTGGTCTGCTGCATGACCTCGCCCACCGAGCCCAAGGCTTGGTCCTCAATGCGCTGGCGCGTCACCACGGAAATGGACTGCGGCACTTCGCGCACATCCTGGCCCTTGCCCAAAGACACGTGCGAGGCGGCATAGGAGCCGCTGCCTTCGGTGGTCTCTCCGCGCTGCGCCTGGGCCTTGACCGTCACCTCACCCAAGGTGCTGCTGCGGCTGGCGCGCTGCACGCTGATGGCCGCACCCGCAGGAATGGCCTCCAGGCCGCTGCCGGCCAAGGCCTTGGCCAGCGCCTGCCCCAGCGTGGACTGGCCCTGCAAGGCCGGTGCCATACGCCCTTCCACCAAGGCGGCATCCACCGAGATCGCCACCCCCCAGGTACGGGCAAGTGCATTCAAGGCCTGGCCCAGTGGCTGGGCTGGCAGATTCAGGCTCTGCGAGACCACCATGGCGGACTGGCCTGCGCTCTGCTGTGCCTGGGCGGCCGGCCATGCCGACCAGCCCGCCAAGGCCATGAGACAGGCCAGAGCCACGGTCTGCGGGCGTGAAGCCCGGCATTTTTGAGAAGATGAATGAGAGTGATAGCGTTTCATGCGAATTCCTGTGAGAGAGCTTTTCGAAGGCTTTTCACAGTGAAGACGTATGAGGCGCGATCTACCGGACAAATTTTTTGGAGCGTGGCCTGTTGGGCACCGCCGGGGACTCCCCGCCCCCGCCACCAAGAAGGCAGAGCGATGGAAACATGCCGAAGGCAATGCAGAAAGCAGCTGCCGCATCTCAACGCCGCTGAATGACCGTGCGGCCATCCGGCAGATATTCCACGCGCACCGGCAGCGAGCGCGGCAGGCTGGAGATAAAGGTGGCGGGCTCGCGCAACTTGAAGCTGCCGGTCAGGCGCAGCGATTGCAGCGACGCATCTTCGGCCAGCAGCAGCGGCCGTGCCAGATAGTCATTCCAGCGCGCCACCACGTCGGGCAGCGGCGTGCGGTCAAACACCAGCCAGCCTTCACGCCAGGCCCCCACATCCTGGGTGTTCACGGCAAAGGGCTGGATATGACCGCTCGCATCCAGACGCAGTGCCTCGCCCATGGACAGCACGGCATCTGCGGCCCGGTCGGCATCAGCACCTGGGCGCCACACGGCCACCCTGCCCTGTGCCACCCGCACCTGCAGGCTACCGCCGTGCAGGGCCACGGAAAACACCGTGCCCAGCACCCGCACCCGGCCCAGCGGGGTCAGCACTTCCAGTGGCCGACTCGCATCGTGGGCCACCTGCAAGCGGATCTCGCCCTGGGTCAAATGCACTGCTCGGCGCTGGCGGTAAAGCAGCACCAGGGCCTCGGTCGCCGGTGCCAGATCCAGCTGGCTGCCATCGGCCAGTTGCCGGCTCAACTGCTGACCATGACCGGTGTGCAAGGCCAAGCGCTCCAAGGGCTGCAACCAATGCCAACGCCCCAGCGCCCCGGTCAGGCCTGCCACACCGAGCACGCTCAGCACCGACAGCGCACGGCGGCGCGTCTGCCGCTCACGCTGAGCCTGGCTGGCCGGCAGCGGCAGCTCGCCTTGCAAAGCCTGGCCGTCGGTTGCGGTCCAGGCTGCCTGTGCGGCCTGGGCTGCGGCCTCGTTGGCCGGCTCCTGCGCCCGCCAACGCGCCAGCGCTTCCTTGGCGGCCTGCGCCGTCTGCGTGCTGCCGCCATGCTGGCGGGCAATCAACAGCAGCGCGTGCTCCAGCCGCTTGCGTTCGGCCGCCATCATGGCAGCAGCCCCATGCAGTCACACACGGCGCGCACCACGTGTTTTTCAATCGCCACTTCGCTGATGCCCATGTGCACCGCCGCCTCGGCATGGCTGAAGCCATAGATGCGCACCAGCACAAAGACCTCGCGCCGCTTGCGCGGCATGGCTTGCAACCTGCGGCTCAGCAGCTCCAGCTGCTGGCGGCCATCTACCTGGCGTTCGGCTGAGGGCATCTCATCTGTCCCCACCACGGCCAGGGTTTGCAGCATATGGACTTCGGCCTGGCGGCGGCGCGCATCGTCGATCACGATGTTCTTGCCCGTGCGAAACAGCAGCGCCCGCAGATCGCGCACCGCCACCTCACGCGCCTGCAGCGCCAGCACACGGGCATAGCTTTCCTGCACCACATCGGTGGCGGCTTCTCTATCTTTCAGGGAGCGGGCAAAGAAACTGACAAGCTCTGCGTAATAGTGCGCAACCACGACAAACACCTCGGCCCGCTGGCGGGGCATGCCGCCGGGCAAGAGGTGGCGCAGCCATGGCATGCCCCCCCGTAGGCGGGAAAGCGGCGACTGTAGCAGAAAATGAGAATTAATCTCATTAACAACACAAGCACCCCGGATAGCCTGCAGGCTCATCGCTGCAAGCTCTCCCACAGCCAGGCCAGCCAAGGCAATGCCCCCAACCCACCCAGGCTGGCCACCAGACCTGCCCAGCGCGGTGCCGCACTGATCAGCGCCACCACAGCCAAAGCCGCCACCGAGATCCAGCCCAGCCAAGCCACGGCACCCACGGTGGCGCCCCAGGCCGCCACACAGGGAAAGATGGCGGCAACCAGCGCCACCGTGCCCAGGCAACGCAGCAGCCAACGCTGTGCGAGGGGAATTTCGTATCTGCCGGTGAGTTGCTCGTAATGGCGGTCCATGGCAAAGGCCAAAGCAGCCATACCCGTAAAGCTCAGGGCCAGCGCCAGCAGTGATGCATGCAGTGTGTTCATGCCGCCACCTCGGCTTTCACGGGCTGTGCATTGCGCACCGTCCGCATGCCTGCAGTCTGGCGGCGTTTCAGCCACCACCCTGTCCAGGCTGCGGCCACGCCCGAGACCAGGCAGAACAGCTCCACCCCCGCGCTCTCCCAGTCGCCTTCGGCGATATAGGCCAGCAGATGCTCGCCCATGGTCAGCCAGCTCAGCAGCGGCAGCAGCAGGCACAGCGCGGCCAGCACCGCCAGTTGCTGGCGCCACGCTGCGGCAACGGGAACCCACAGTGCATGTGCCAGCATCAGCAACCACAGGCCAAAAAACACGGCCAGCTCCCAGTCATCGCGGTGGGCAATCCCCACAGGCACCAGGCGGTTGGCCCACAAATAGCCTATGCAGGCCACGCCCAGACCGGTGATAGAAGCCACATTCAGCCCCTCGATCAGCCGGTAGACGCGGGCCGTGGCCCCGCCAAATTCGCCCTGGTGCTTGCTACGGCGCTTGACCATGAAAAGAATGGCGCCCGTGGCCATCAGCGCGCTACCGGCCAAACCGCTGACAAAGTACAACCACTTCATGGCCCAGCCACCGAACTTGACCATGTGCAGCCCACTCATGACGGACTGGGCCTGCGAGGACACTCCGCCATCCACCTCGCCCGGCAGGCGCACGCGCAGCACCTCGCCCGTGGCAACCGAGAACATCACCATGCCCGAGGTTTCACTCAAACGCTGGGCATACCTGTCGTCGCTGTTCCAGCCATAAATACCTATGCGGGCCGATGACTCACCGGGCTGGTAAATGACCACGGCGCGCACGGCCTGGCCCATCAACTCCTGGCCCCGGCGCGCAAAAGGCTCCAGGTCCGGCACGGCCAAGGGCTGGCCGCTGCGCTGCTGCAGATAGGGGTTGTCCAGCTCGCGCAGAAACTGCTGCTGTGCCTGAACGCCCAGACCGTATTGGCTGATCTTGGGTGCCGGCATAAAGGTGATGCCGGAGATCACGATGCCGGTGAAGGCGATCATGAACAGAAAAGGCAGGGTCAGCACCCCGGTGGCGTTGTGCGCGTCCAACCAGCTGCGCTGGCCCTTGCGCGGGCGAAAGGTGAAAAAGTCCTTGAAGATGCGCCGGTGGGTGATGATGCCGCTGACCAGCGCCACCAGCATGGCCATGGTGGCAATGCCCACGGCCCACAAGCCCCAGCTGCCCGCATGCAGCTCGTGGTGGAACTCCACAAAATGGTGGCCGCCCAGGGTCTGGCGCACCGCAGACGACGGCAGCTCCACAGGCTGACCTGTGCTGGGGTCCAGGGGCTGCATGGCGTATTCGCGCTTGCCGTCAAACCAATAGGCTGTCAGCCGACCACCGCCTTGCGCATCCGCAGGCCATAGCTCCCACATCTCCGCGCCCTGGTGCTCGCGGGTCATATAGCCCAGCCCCCATGCCAGGCGCTGGGCCAGATCGCCGCCCTTGGGCTCCAGGGCCTGGGCCGCCTCCTCGGCATGGTGTTCGGGCGTCATCCAATGGGTGATGGACTCCTCGAACACCGCCAGCGTGCCCGTGAGAAACACGGCAAACAGCAGCCACGAGAACCACAGGCCGCACCAGGTATGCAGCCAAGCCTGGGCCTGGCGGAACCCGCCGGCGCCAGCCCCCGTCTGGTTGGAGGCAGCGGTCTGGGTGTTTTTCTTGTTGTCGGTCATCTCCATCTCAGCCTCCCAACGCCCAGGCTGCAGCAAATGTCGCTGCCGTCAGCCCCAGCAGCCAGCCCCACATGCGCGCCAGCGCAACCGGAGAAAAGGCCCAGATGGCCACCACCACATGGGCTACAAAACTCCATTGCATGCCTGCCAGCACGGCCTCGGCCCTGGGAATGGGCAAGGCAGCCGCCAGCAGCACCGCCACGGCGCTGGCCAGGGCATAGCCGCCCAGCACAGCAGCCAGCAGGCGCGAAAGAATGGAAAAGCCCGGTCGGGCCGTAAAAGCAAAGGTCATGGAGTCAATGGCCAAAAGCAAAAAGTGGGGGATGACGGGGGCATGGTTCTGCCCCTCTCATAAGACATGACAAACGAGAACGAAAAAAGGGCCATTTCCTCGTCTATGCGGGAAGCGGCCCTTGGCCTGGAGAGGTCTGCAGAACGCCTCAGCGCCTACAGATCACTCGGATTCAGCCTTGCGCAAGCCCCAGGCCAGGCCTGTTCAGTGAATGCGCCCCCTTGAAGCCAGACGGTGGGAAAGGCCATGAAGTGCGATCAGGTTCCAAATGGCATCTTCGTAAAGAGAATCATTCTCAAAAATACCAAACACCCGGCTCCATCGGGACCACTCCATGGGCAGTGTCAGATCACCACTTGTAGTTCAGCTTGGCGATGGCCGTGCGCCCTTCGCCCAGATTGCATCCCAGCGAGAAGGCGCAGGACGCCACGTAATAGCGGTCCGTCAGATTGCGTACATTCAGGCTGGCACTCCAGCCTCGCCACGCCGGGTTGGTGCGCCCCAGGTCGTAGCGCAGTGCCAGGTCCCACAAGGTATAGGCAGGCACCTTGAAGGTGTTGGCAGCATCTCCCCAGGAGGCACCGGTGTAGCGTGCGCCCACGCCCACGCTCAGGCCCTGCACGGGCCCTTCGTTGAAGGCATAGTCCAGCCACAGCGATGCCAGGTGGGCGGGCACGCGCGCCGGGCTCTTGCCGATATTGCTGGCCAGCGTGTCGCGTGTGGTCTCGATATCGAGCACGCTATAGGCCCCCACCATCTTCAGGTCACGGGTGATCTGGCCCACTCCTTCCAGCTCCACCCCACGCGCCCGCACCTCTCCGGTCTGCACGCTGTAGTTGCTGTTGTCCGGGTCCATCGTGCTGACGTTCTGGCGTCGCAGGTCAAAGGCGGTCACAGTGAAGAAGCTCTTGGCGCCTGCAGGTTGGAACTTGACACCCACCTCACGCTGCACGCCGCGTTCGGGATCGAACGGCCGGCTGCCGCGCGCTGGTGAGCTTGTACCCGAGACCGGATTGAAGGACTGCGAATAGCTCACATAAGGTGCCCAGCCACTGTCAAAAACATAGTTGAGCCCGGCGCGCGCGGTTGTGGCGCTCCAGTCCCGATCGGTAAGAACGGCGTTGGCCAGGCGATCGTCTATGCGCGTGGACACCTTGTCATGGCGCACGCCCAAGGTACCTACCCAGTTCTGCCAGCGCATTTGGTCCTGGGCATAAAAGCCCAACTGGGCCGTGCGCTCCAACTGGTTGGAGCGGGAGGTGTAATGCGAGGTATCGACCGGCTGGCTGTAGTCAGGCTGGTACAGGTCCAAACTGGGGGCCACCCCGGTCTGCACACGGGTGTCACCCTCATAACGGGCGTAGTCCAGGCCCAGCAGCAGGCGGTGCTCCACCGCCCCCGTGGCCAGGCGGCCCTTGAGTTGTTGGTCCACCGTGGTGTTGCGGGCCCGCATGTTACGCAGGTCGTAAGAGCGGTTGATGAGCGCTCCACCGATGAGCCCGCTGGTACGGTAGATGGAACGCATATCGCTGTGCCCATAAGAGTAGCGGAAGTTCTGCTGCACGCTCCAGTCGTCGTTGAACGCATGCTCGAACTCATAGCCCAGCGAGGCCAGCACATTGGTATCGCCAAAGCCGGGAGCCCCCGTGTTGCGCGACATGGGAACGCGCCCCCTCGGGTTGCTGCCATCCATGGCGGCGTAGGGCAGCAAACTGGTAAAGCTGGCCCAGTTCTTCTGGAAGGAGGGCAGCAGCGTCAAACGCGTGCGTGCACCGGGCTTCCACGTCAGGCTGGGCGCCAGGTAAAGACGGTCATCCCGGAAGCCGTCGACATACATGTCAGCATCACGCACCAGGGCCACAAAGCGGTAGAGCACGCTGCCGTCCGCATTCACAGGCCCGCCTACATCTACAGCGACCTGGGCTCGTTTGCCTGTGCCCGTGGACAGCTCCAGCTCGCCTATGCGCTCGGATGTGGGACGCTTGGACACCAGGGCAATGGCACCACCCGGTACGGCGGACTGGCCGAACAGCACCGAGGTCGGGCCCTTGAAGAACTCCAGCCGCTCCAGCCCGAAAGGCTCTTCGGACCAATAGCCCACGGTGCGTAAACGCAGCCCGTCCAGAAAGGCGCCGCCCTGCCCCGAGGTCGTGAAGCCCCGCAGCATCAGCGCATTGCCCGCGTTCTGCGCGCCGCTGTAATCAGTGCGCACCCCGGCCGTGTAGCGCAGCGCCTCTGCCGTGGTCTGTGCAGCCTGCTCGCGCATCTGGTCTGCAGTGATGACGGAGATGGCCTGCGGAGTCTCCAGCAAGGCGGTATCGGTCTTGGTGGCACTGGCACCCCGCGTGGCCACCCAACCGTCCACCGCAGCCCAGGGGCTTTCGCGCAAGGCCTCAGCCGTCACCCTCACCTCAGCCATGTCGGCATCTGTGACTTGCACCACCGGCATGACCCGCAGCACATGGCTGCCATCGGCGCGGCGCACGGCCTCCAGCCCCGTGCCCTTCAGCAACACGGCCAGACCGTCTGCTGCGCCAAAGCGGCCCTGCACACCGGGGCTGGCCTTGCCCTGCACCAGCTCCGTGGTGGTGGCCAGCAACAGGCCCGACTCACTCAGAAAGCGCGTCAGCACCTCGGCCAGAGGCCCTGCAGGAATGGCATAGCTGCGCACGGCTGCATCTGCTGCAGCCAGAGCCTGTGGGGCGGTATCCTGGGCCCGGGCGGCAGAGATTCCAACACCCACCATGCTGCCCATCAGCAGCAACTGGATGGCGCAGGCCACAGAACGGTGGCCTGGCGTGCGGCGCGGTGCGGCCGCGCTGGGGGACAAGAGATGGCGACGGGACATGAAACCCTCTGGAACGGTGAATGGGTCAACGGCAATGCGAGCACCCCGCCCCAGGCCATGGCCTGGATGCCCTGCCTGTGCGGCAGCTTGGGGTGTTCTTCGCTCTGTTGATCGAACAGCTCCAGAAAAAGTGGAAGTCGCGCCGCAAAAAAATCCCCCAGCCATACGGCACCTGCCGTGCTAACCAGGCACGGCGGGCTCTATGCGCGTCCACCACGGCATGGTGTGGCGCAGCCGTATGGGCAGCACCGCCTGCAGCATGGCCAGGGCTGCATCGGTGTCATGCAGCGGGTAGCTGCCCAGCACTGGAAGATCGGCCAGCTCGGGCGCCAGCGACAGATGCCCCTGGCGATAGCGCCCCAGTTCCTCCACAAAACTCGACAATGCCATGCCATTGGCCAGCAGAATGCCCCGGCTCCAGGCCTCGTGTGCGGGATTGACCGCTACATCCGGGCCGACGGAGCGGGCATCGAAATACACCTGCCTGCCTGCAGCCACCGTGATGGACTGCGATGCATCCACAGGCTGGATACGCACCGCCCCCTCGTACACTGCCAGCAGCCCTCCCTGCCCCTGCAATCGGGTGGTGAAGCGCGTACCCAGCGCCTGCAGGCGTGCCCAGGGCGTGTCCACCACCAAAGGCCGCTGCGGGTCGGATGCGGTCTGCACCAACATCTCGCCCATGCGCAGCAGCAGACGGCGCAAATCGTGGGTGTAGTGCAGGTCCACCGCCGTCGCGGTGTTGAGCCAGATGCGCGTGCCATCTTCCAGCGCCAGCGCCCGCATTTCCCCCGTGGCTGTGCGGTGGTCGGCAGTCCAGGCCGCCAGCTGCTGCGGCAGCGGCGTGTGCTGCCACAGGCCCCAGCCCAGCGTGCCCGAGCCGGCCAGCACCGCCATGCCACGCAGCAGCTGGCGCCGCGCCATGCGCTGGCGGGCCGTACCCAAAGCTCGGGCGGCCAGCATGCCGCTGTCACCGGTTTGCAGTGGCTGGAACTGCTGGCTGACGCGCTCGACAAAGGCCCACGCTGCCCTGGCCCCCTCTTCTTCCAGCCAGGCCTGCCAGCGTGCCTGGTCGGCAGGCGTGGCCGTGCCGGACTGCAGCAACGCAAACCATTCGGCCGCCTGCTCCATGGCAGCCAGAGAAGGCGTTGCAGCCGGAGCCTGCCCCAGCGCTGATGGTGGATAAGCCACGGTCATGGTGCGGCTGACGGAGCTGAAACCGGTGCTGCCAGCTTGCTTGTCTCCAGCTGCATGCAATGCAGCATGGCCTTGGCGATATAGCTACCCACCATGCGCGAGGACACCCTCAGCTCGGCAGCAGCCTCCTGGTGGGTCATGCGGCAGGCCATCACCAACACAAAAGCCTGCGCGGCCTTGGGCGGCAGGCGGCGCAGCATCTGGTCGATCTCCTGCAGCGCCTGCAGCACCATGGCCTGGTGCTCCGCAGAAGGCTGCAAGGCCTCGGGCTGGGCCGCCAGCGTGTCCAGCCAGGCCTGCTCGACCTCACGCCGGCGCCACAGGTCAATGCACAGGCCATTGGCCATGGTGCGCAGATAGACACGGGCCTCCGGCGCTGTGCCGAAGTGCCGCGGCGTGACCAGCAGGCGCACAAAGGCATCCTGGGCCAGATCGGCAGCATCCAGGGCATTGCCCAGGCGCTTGCGCAGCCAGCCCTGCAGCCAGCCCTGCAGCCAGCCATGGTGGCTGAGGTACAGGGCGGAGATATCAGCGTGCGGCGTGTTGGAAACGGAAGGCATGGCAGAACTGCGCCGGCACGGCCTAGATGCAGGAAGATCGCGTCGACACAAACAAGAATAATTCTTGTTCAATTATAGCCAGCACCCCAGTTTTACCCACTGCCATGCCCACTCTCGCGCCCTCCAGCACCGTCCAGAGATCGCAAGCACGCGCCTAGAACTGGCCACGCAACGTCAGCATGGCATTGCGCGGTACGCCGTACATATTGTGGAAAGTGGCACTGCCCACCGATTGCAGATAGCTGCGGTCTGTGAGATTGTTCAACGCCAGATGGGCATGCCAGCGCGGGTTGATGCGGTAGCCCAACGTGGCCGAGACCGTGGCATACCCGCCCTGACGCGAGCCATTGGCAATGTAGATATCGCTTTGTGCCTGCACGCCCATACCCAGGCTCCAGCCCTTCATGCGGCCCCCCAGGGCCTGGTCATTGAACCGGTAATGGCTCCACAGCTTGAACAAATGGCGCGGCGTGGTTTCCGGCGCAAAGCGCTGGCCAGCGTTGGCGCTGTCGCGCAGGTATTTGGCATTCAGATGGGTATAGCTGGTCGAGACATCCCAACCCGGGGCCAGTTTGCCTACAACCTCCGCCTCCCAGCCCTGGCTCTGGACTTCGCCTGCGGCCTTGCTGCAAGTGCCATCCCAGGAGTCTGCGCAAATGTGGCTGGGATCAGGGTCAAGCATGCTGCGGTTTTTCTCACGAATGCGGAAGGCCGCCAGCGAGACGTTCAGGCGATCATCGAAGAACGCCCCCTTGATACCTGTCTCCACCTGCCAGCCCACGCGCGGATCCAACAACCGCCCCTGATAGTCCTTGACCGTCTGCGGTGCAAAAATATCGGCATAGCCGGCATACCAAGTCAGTTGCGGCGTCCAATCCCACAACAGTCCCCCATAGGGAGTGAACTCATGACGCACCTTGGAGTTTTCGCTCCAGGGCTCATGTCCTGCTGCCGTGATACCGCGGCTGCGGCTTTCATAGCTGGTCCAGCGCCCTCCCAACACCAGGGTCAACGGGTCTGCCAGCTTCAAGCGGGTCACGCCGTAAAAGCCGGATTCGATGGTGTAGTCATTGCTGGTTCGCGCAGCAGGACCAGGTAGCAAAGCACCAAAGTCGTGCTGGTGGAGCACGTCCCAGCCCGGCACCGACACATAGTTGTTATTGCCCTTGAAGTCCTCGGTGATGCGGTTGTATCCCAAGGTCGCAGTGTGGCGACGTCCCAGCAGCTCGAATGGCCCGGAAACGCTGGCATCCACACCGGTCCACACATCGTCTTGCTGAATACGCCCCAGGGAGACGCCGACCAATCCGCCATTGCTGGAGTCCAGGCCGCTCCAGGGGTAGGCGGTGTAGCCGGCGTTGTAATCCAACGTCTTCCGAGACAGTGTGCCCTTGGCCGTCCAGCCGTTTGCGAACTGGTGGCTGGCATCCAGCGCCACCTCATTGATCTCCCGAGGGGCACGCCTGTTCGACCCCACAAAGGCTTTGCGATTTTCCAGCAGCGAACCATCAACCTTTGTGGGCTGGCCAAAGAAGTTGACGCGCTCCACGTCCATGTGGGTCAGCGCCAGCCCCAGCTTGGTCTGCGGAGTCAGGTCGTACTCCATCACGCCATAGGCCACCATGCTGCGGGCATGGCCCACGTCATAGAACATGTCCTGGTCGCTATAGGCCAGCACAGCCCTGCCACGCAATGTGCCCTCCTGGTTCAAGGGGCCCGTGGCATCGACTTCGGCACGGTAGTGATTCCACGAGCCAGCGGACAGGGCCACTTCAACGCCTGCCGTGTCCTTGGGCCGCTTGCGCACATAGTTGACCGATCCCGCAGGGCTGCCACTGCCCTGCAGCAGTCCTGAAGGACCGCGCAGCACCTCTACCCGGTCATACAGAGCCAGATCATTGTGCATGTACAGCAGCGAGGCCATCTGCGGCACCCCGTCGAACTGCGCGCCCAAGGTATAGCCACGTACCGACATGCGCTCCTCGCCGGCATAACTATCGGTACGCACGCCAGCGACCGACTGCATGGCCTGGGCCATATCGGTCATGCCTTGGTCCTTGATCTGGGCCTGCGTCAGCACCGATACCGACTGGGGAATTTCCCGCAGCGTCAGCGTGTCCTTGCCTATGCTGACTGCACGTGCAGCGTACTGTCCCGTGTCTTCGGTCACGGCGCTGCGCAACGCTTCAGCCTTCACGGTCACAGCCGCCAGGCTGACCCCTTGCGAATCGGCCATGCTCTGCACCGAGGCCAGCTCACGCAAGGTGTAGCCGCCCCCTTGCGCAGGCACTGCTGCCAGCCGAGTGCCGCGCAAGGCCTGGGCCAGCGCCTGCTCCACCGTCAAAAGACCTTGAACACCCGGGCTGTGCTGCCCTTCGGTGAGCTGTGAGCCAAAGGTGACCAGCACACCAGCCTCATGCCCCAGGCGGCTGAGCGTATCGCCCAAAGGGCCTGCGGGTATGCGGTAGTGACGCTGTGTACCGTCCTCGTCCTGCGCCCACGCGGTGCGTGGAGTGACCACTCCAGAGCCTACTCCGGCCAGAAGCCCCAGGCACAGCACATGCAGTGCCATAGCGACAGGTCGAAGAGCAGGCAGAATCCGGAGTGTGGGAGAGAAAGCGACAGCGCGTGACCGGACAGGCAGAGAGCACATGGGAATATCAACTCGGAAAGTGACAAAAATTGCAGGCACCGAAATGCCTTTCTTTCCTGTTTGACAATCCAACGGGGCCAGCTAGCTCATTTTTCTGCAGTTCTTTTCCGTCAAGTGCCTGCGGCCTGCACATTCACCCAGTAGCGGGAGAAGAAACGCAGCTGCACCGGCAAGGCCGAGGTCAGCGACGCCAGCACCTTGTCGGTATCGGCCAGCGGATAGCTGCCAGATACCCGCAAGTCCGCAACGACCGGATCGCAACCCAGATGCCCACGCCTGTAACGCCCCAACTCAGCCAGGAAATCCTGCAGCCGCATGTGCGAGACCACCAGCATGCCATCCGCCCAGGCAGCTGCAGCCGGCTCCAAAGGGCCATTGCGATGCGCTGCGACTCGCTCCAGCCACCCGCGCTCTCCTGCTGCCAGGCGCAGCACGCCTGCGGCAGCATCGATCGGGCGCAGCTCTACCGCGCCCTCCAACACCCCCACCTCAAAGGCCTGCTCTCGCTCGCGGACCATGAAGCGCGTACCCAGCGCACGCACACTGCCCAGCGCGGTCTGCACACTGAAGGGCCGCCGCTGGGCATCGGGCGCGGTCTGCACCAGGATTTCACCGCGCACCAGTTGCAGCACACGCATGTCTGCACGGTAGAGGATGTTCAGCGCACTACCGGTGTTGAGCACGACCGAGCCACCGTCGGGCAGGCTCAACCTGCGCTGCTCCCCCACGGCAGCCACGACCTCTGCCGACCATGCCCGCCAGGACTGCGAACGCAGCAGGGCCGCCGTGCCGCTACCCGACACCAGCGCTACCGCCAACAGTTGCATGCTGCGCCGCCGGCGCGGCGAGGCCGGCGCCCCCAGGGCTGCGCGCGCCAGGGGCAGCGGAATGCCGGCCATCTCGCTGCCCATGGTCTCTATGCGCTGCCAGGCCGCCTCGTGCAAAGAATCGGCTTCCCGCCAGCGTTGCAGCTCCAACCGGGTTTGGGCCGTCTCCTCTCCTGCACGCAGGGCCACCCACCAGCGCACGGCCTGCTCGGCCACCTCGGCAGGAATGGCTGTACCCAGGGCACAGCCGCCTGGAGTTGCGCTATGAACATGGCCATCTGAAGCGGCAGCGGACGAAGAGGACATGGCTACTCCGGGAAAAAGCAGCGCAGCGCAGCCTTGGCGAGATGGCGCTTGACCGTGGAGACTGAGATGCCCAGTTCCGCCGCAATCTGGCCATGGCTGAGCTCTTCCAGCTGCGCCAGCAAAAAAGCCTGCTTGGCCGGCGCAGGCAACGTGCCCAGGCGCCGGTCTATCTCCACCAGCGTTTCCAACAGCATCAGCCGTGCCTCGGGCGGTGGTGCAGTTGGCTCGGGCATGGCAGCCAGGGCATCCAGATAGGCCTGTTCGATGGCGCGCCGGCGCACCTGGTTGATCAACAGATTGCGGGCAATGGTCGTCAGATAGGCTCGCGGCTCCAGCAAAGGTGCCTGCTGGCGTGCGCACAGCACTTTGACAAATGTGCTTTGTGCCAAATCGGCTGCATCAAACGCATTGCCCACTTTTTTGCGCAGCCAGCCCTGCAACCAGCCATGGTGGGCGGCATACAGGGCAGCGATATCAGCGTGCGACGTGTTGGAGGCGGGAGGCATGGCAAAACTGCATCGGTACGGCCCGAAGGCAGGAGGAGCGCACCGATGCAAACAAGAATAATTCTTGTTTATTCTATCCAATACCGTCTGCGGCGTGCATCAGAGCCCATGTATCCACAGACTTCATCACACCCATGCGGCGCAGCAGCCCCCTCGCCTACCAGTAGTACCTGATACTCACATTGGCCTCACGGTCCACACCGCGGAAGATGCCGCCGTAGTAGGTCTTGTTGAACAGGTTGTTGATGTTCAGCGCGATCCTGTATTGGGGCGTTTCGTAGGCCACGGCCAGGTCGGCCACGGTGAATGCGTCATTGACGTTCAGGCTGCCGTCTGCTGCCACGTTATAGGGAGAGCGGCCCTTGTAGCGCAGGCCGCCGGCCAGCATCAGGCCGGGCACGGCGCGGGGGCGATAGTCCAGCCACACGCTGGCCATGTGGCGGCTGGTTTGCATGGTCTGGCGATCCACCTCGGCGGGCCGGGTGCTTTGTGTGGTGCGCGGGTCCAGCCAGGTGTAGCTGAGCAGGCTGCTGAGTTCGCGTGTCAAGCCGACCCTGGCCTCCAGTTCCATCCCCGTCGCGCGCACCTCACCCGTCTGGATGCTGAAGCGCGGGTGGTCGGGATCCGGGGTGGTGACATTGGTCTGGCGCAGGTCAAACACCGAGGCCGTGATCAGGGTGCTACTGCCTGGCGGCTGGTACTTCACCCCGACTTCGTACTGTTTGCCACGGCGCGGCAGGAAGGCGCTGCCATCGAACTTCAGGCCGGTGGCCGGATCGAAGGAGGTGGCATAACTGGCGTAAGGTGCCCAGCCGCTGTCGAACTGGTAGAGCACACCGGCGCTGCCCGTGGTGGCGCTGTCCTTCATGCGCGGTTGGGTCGTGCTGTTCTGCGTGGTACGGGCCTGGTCGTGGCGCAGGCTGAGGTTGGCTGTCCAGCGGTTCCACTGGAGCTGGTTGAGGGTATAGATGCCGGTCTGGCGCAGGTCGGAGCTGCTGTCTTCCATCTCCGGCATCTCCACGGACTGGCCATACACCGGGGCATTCAGGTCCAGGTCGGGCACGTTCCAGCCAAAGCCCATGCCACCGCGCTCCTTGTACTTGCTGTGGTCCAGGCCAAAGGCCAGGCGGTGTTGCAGCGCCCCCCAGCGCAGGTCTTTCTGTGCCCGGTTGTCTATGACCAGGGCCGTTCCCTTGGTGCGCTGGGCCAGGTTGGCGCGCGAGATGCTGTGCCCATCGGCCAGCACGTCCATGGCGTAGATGTGGCGGTAGTCGATGTCGATGCGGGAGTGGCGCAGGTTCTGCGTCAGCTGCCAGCCGCTGGCGGTCTGATGGCCGAATTCATAGCCCAGGGACTGGGTGTCACGGTCGAACCTGTCGAAAGCCGGATCGCCAGCTGTGAGCTTGGGCGAGAGCTGCTTGATCTGCGGGTAGGTGAACAGGCTGGGCCACCAGGATTTGGGTGTGCCGCGCTCGCGCGAGTAGGAGCCTAGCAGGGTGAGCTGGGTCTGGCCCGAAAGGTTCCAGCGCAGCGAAGGTGCGATGGAGATGCGGTCGTCACGCGATCCCACGGTGCGGCCGTCGCTGTCACGGCCCTTGAGGTTGAGGCGGTAGAGCACATCGCCGCGCTCGTCCAGCGCCCCGCCCAGATCGGCCGTGAGCTGGGTACGGTGATAGCGACCATAGGACAGGCCCACGCTGTTGACATGGTCGGCCTCGGGTTTCTTGGACACCACATTGATCACACCGCCCGGGCGGCCCTGGCCAAAAAGCACCGAGGCAGGACCCTTGATGACTTCGATGCTCTCCAGCTCATCGATCTCGTCGTTCCACGAGCCATAGGTGCCGGCCGAGAACTGGCGCAGCCCGTCCTTGTAGTAGGAACTGCCATCGCTGAAGCCCCGGATGACGGCCCCCGTCATGCGCAGATCGGCGCCCGTGACCTCGGTGGACACGCCGGCCGTGTACGACAGCGCCTGCTCTATGCTCTTGGGCGCCTGGGTCTTGATCTGCTCCTGGCTGACGATGGAGATGGAGCGCGGCGTCTCCATCAGCGTGCTGCCGAGCTTGGTGCTGGCAGCACGGCCCGAGCCCGCATAAAGCGCCTCGGCTGCATAGGCCTGGGAGCTTACCGTGACCGTCGACAGCGCAGCCGTGCCGGCCGTGGGGGCCACCGGTGCCGGGGCCTTTCGCAGCAGCACCGCGCCCTGGGCCGAGCGCTGGGCCATCAGACCGGTGCCAGCCAGCAGACGGTCCAGCGCCTGGGCCTGGGTCAGCCGCCCCTGCAGCCCCGGGCTGTGCAAGCCCTGCACCTGGTCTTGCGTGAAAGACAGCAGCAGGCCCGAGGCGCGGCCGAAACGGGTCAAGGCCTCATCCAGCGGGCCGGCGGGAATGCGGTAGTCCCGCAGGGCATCCATCGCCGCGGCAGACGGTGCGGCGGCTGGGACAGCGGTTTCTGCAGCCACCTGCGTTGCAGCGCAGACGCACAGGCCGGCAGCGGCCAGGGCCAGCACCAGACGGTGCAGTGCCCATGCAGGGGCCGCAGAGGAAGGGGAGAGATGCGCAGCGTGCGCCTGCGCCAGAAGATCAGCCATGGTGGTCAGGGCCCGAAGGCCAGAAAAATAAAGTGCAACCCACAGCCCAAAGACCGCACCGGGTTGGCCCGCAGACGGTGTGCACACCGCCTTCCTTATCCATGTCCCGCCAACCGCCAAAACAGCCCAGCCTGGCTGAAAAATTTTTTGAGTGCGGGTATGTGCCGCCCTGACTCATCCAAGCGGCCCGCTGTTTTTATGCATAGCGGCCTGTGCAACAAGCACCTTGGTTTCAGCAGCTTTGAAGGCGATGGATCCCACCGCATCAGCACCAACAGCTATCAGCTGCATAGCACTACAGCGCGCCCACCGGGCCTATGGCCAGCTCCTGACCACCCCACCAACGGGTCAGCGTGCGCACCTCCAGATGCAGCAGGCTGCCCAGGGCCAGCATCACCCGGGGCACATCCTCCAGCGGGTAGGTGCCGGACACCTGCAGCGCCGCCACGGCGGGGTGGCAGACCAGGGTGGCGGTGCTGGCCGGCTGCAAGGCCTGCAGCACGGCATCCAGCCGCATGCCGCGTGCCACCAGCATGCCGTCCACCCAGGCCGCAGCCTCTTCCCGCGCAGGCGCTGGCGTTTGCACCTGACGGGCATTCAGCCAGGCCTGCTCGCCGGCCTGCAGCACCAGGGAGCGGTCTGCTGCAAGCCGGGGCGCAAGCTGCACTGCACCTTCGTAGACGGCCACCAGGCTGCGGCCATCCTCTTCGCTGCGCACGGTAAAGCGCGTTCCCAGGGGCCGTATCTCGCCCGCCGTGGTCTGCACCACCAGCGGCCGCGCGGGTTCCTGGGTGTCCGGCGCAGAGGTGATATAGACCTCGCCCGCGCGCAGCAGCAGCCGGCGTTCGCTGCGGTCATAGGCCACATCCAGTGCACTGCCGCCTTGCAGCACCAGCTGCGTGCCGTCGTCCAGGGTCAGGCTCCGGCGCTCACCACGCGGCGTGCGCACATCGGCTACCCAATTGCGCCTGGAGTTGCGCCAGGGCGTTTGCGTTTCCAGCTGCCAGGCCACTCCGCCGCCAAACACCAGCAACACCAGCGCCTGCACCGTACGACGCCGGCGCGCTGCAGGCCTCGGCGCCAGCGCCTGCTGGGCCAGCCCCTGGTGGAGCGCAGCCACCGCCGCCAGGCGCTGCTGCATGGCTTCTACACGCTGCCAGGCCTGCGCATGCAAAGGGCTTTGCCCCCGCCAGACCTGCCACTGTTGCTGCAGGGCGGCGCTGTCCGGCGCCTCCTGCAACTGCAGCCACCACTCCACGGCCTGCCGGGCAATGTCCTGCGGCACAGCTTGCTGGCCCGCTGGAGCGCTCATGTGGGCTCCGCTGCGATGGCTGCCATGCAGTGCATGCCGGCCTGGACCAGATAGCGTTTGACCGTGGTCAACGACAGGCCCAGGGTGGTGGCGATGTCGGCCTGCTTCATGCCGTCGAGCTGGGCCAGCAAAAAGGCGCGGCGCACGGGCGCTGGCAGGCCGTCGAGCATGCGGTCTATGGCATCCAGCACCTCCAGCAGCAGGGCCCGCTCCTCGGGCGAAGGCGCCATGGCCTGCGGCATCTGTGCCAGCGCCTCCAGATAGGCCCTCTCCAGCTTCTGGCGGCGGTAATGGTTGGCCAGCACGCGCTGGGCCACCGTGGTCAAAAAGGCCCGGGGCTCCCGCGCCTGCACCGGCTCCTCGCGCGCCAGCAGGCGCACAAAGGTGTCATGTGCCAGATCGGCCGCCTGGTGCACATCGCCCAGTTTTTTGCGCAACCAGGTTTGCAGCCAGCCATGGTGGTCGGTGTAGAGGGTGGCGACTTCGCGGTGCAAAGCGGTTTCGGCGGCGGGCATGGGGAGCAGCGGTGGATCTGGAAAACATCAAATGATATCAATTCTCATTTAACACTCCAGGCTATGCAGCATTCTTTCGCTCCAGTCCCGCCGCCGGCTTTGCACGATGCAGCTGCGTCCATGCAAAAACAAGAGCACCCTGCGCTTTCATTTATTGGATCGCAGCCATAAAGGCACTTGAATCCAGGGTGCAGAAAGCACAAGCCGCTCTCTTTTTAAAAGTCGTAGCGCATGCCCACATTCACGCTACGCGGTGCGCCCCAGGTGTACTGGATGCGGCCGGCATCCCGCATGCTGGCGAAGTAGCTTTTGTCGAAGGCGTTTCTGACATTGAGGCTCAGGCTCAGGTGCTGGTTCACGCGGTAGCGCGCCATCAGATCCACCACCCAGAATGCGGGCTGCTCCAGCGCCCCGGCCGATGTCTTGCTTTGCCAACGTGTGGATACACCAGCGGTCAGGCCACCCAATGCGCCGCCGAACTGGTAGGTTGTGCCCAGCTTGAATTGGTTTTTGGGAAGATAACTTGCGCTGCTCAGGCTGCTGCTGTTCATCACATAGCCGCCCTGTGCCTGCCAGCCACGGGCCAGTTCGCCCGAAAGCTCCAGCTCATAGCCATGCCGGGAGACGCCCGAGACGGAGCGGTAGATGCTGGTGCCATCGGGCATCTGGTCTCCGGTCAACTCGGCCACGTTGTCGGTCTTCATCCAGAAATGGGCAATGCTGGCGTTCAGGCGCTTGTCAAAGAACTCGCCCTTGGCGCCCACCTCATAGGTCTGGCCTTCTTCGGGGTCCAGCATTCGGCCTTGCGCATCAATGGCACTTTGCGGCTTGAAGATGCTGGCATAGCTGCCATAGAGCGAGACGTTCTCGTGCATGTCCAGCACCAGCCCGGCATAGGGCGTGATGACGCCATTTTTCTTGTAGTCATTGTTCGACCAGGCATAGGGCGTGAGGTCGTACTGCTGGTAGTTGGTGATGCGCGCCCCCGTAATCAGCTTGAGCGGATCGGCCAGGCTGAAGCGGCCTGTGGCGTAGAAAGAACTGCGCTTGGAGCTGAAATGGCTGTGGTTGTCTTCCGGGTAGCTGTCCAGATCGGGGCGCACAATAGCGCCGCCACCGTTGGCGTAATCCAGCCCCAGGTTGCTGAGGCGGTCGCTGCCTGAATGGGCATCGGAGCGGGTGCGCGCAAAGTCGGCCCCGAACATCACTTCATGCGAGCGGCCAAAAAGCTGGAAGGGCCCTTGGACTTCAAGCGCTAGCCCGCGGTTGCGGTTGGTGTAGTCACGCGTCCAGGACACATCAACAGCCTCGGGCACCGCAGTCCACCAGTAGCCCGATTCCGCATAGGGATTTTTCGTCTGCTCTTCGCTGGCCCGCAGCTTGGCTGTCCAGCCGCCGCCAAAGCGATGCTCCAGATTGGCAAAAAGCGTATGGGCGTCTTGTTCATAACCCGACCAGGGCGCCGCCACATTGAAGGAGCGCGGCCGCAGTCCCAGATACTGGCCGTTGGCCGCATAGGCCTGGATCATGGCGGTGTCACCTGCGCCGTAATACTCGCGGTGCCGGTAGATGAAGCCGACATTGAGCAGCGTGTCCGACGTCAGATCGACATCCAGCGTGCCGAAAAGCGTCTGGTTCTTGCGCTTGACGTTATCGCGAAAATCCTTGCCATCTGCCGCCGCAGCCACGATGCGGCCACGCACCGTGCCGCTGGCGTTGAGCGGGCCGCCCAAGTCCGCATCGGTGCGGTAGTTGCCCCAGCTTCCCGCGCTGGCTCCCACACTGGCCTTGAATTCATGTGTCGGGCGCTTTCGGACCATGTTGACGGTGGCCCCGTATTTGCCATCTCCATTCATCAAACCCGACGAGCCCTTGAGCACTTCGATGCGGTCGATCTCCACCATATCGTCCATCGAATACTGTTTGTGCGTATCAACAGCCCAGCCACCCGCCATCTGGCGCATCCCATCGACTTGCAGGTTGACGTTTTCACCCCGCACAAAGAAGTTGTTGGCATCACCTTGGTGGTCAACGAACAGGCCTGGTGTCTGCTCCATCACATCCGTCAGCGTCTCCAGCTTGAAATCGTCCATGCGCTGGCGTGTCATCACGCTGACGGACTGTGGCGTCTCGCGCAGCGACAGCGCTAGGCCCGTGGCCGTGCGGCTGGGGCCGGTCTGGGTGTAGCTGCCCGTGTCCTCGGTGATGCCGCTGCGCTCGGCCTGGGCCTGCACCCGCACTTCGGCCAGCGTGGCGCCTGCAGCCGCACCGGCCGGGAGCACCTCGGCAACGGCACGCAACACATAGCTGCCCTGCCCTGCTGCCTCAGCCTGCAGGTCTGAGCCAGCGAGCAGCCGCTCCAGCGCCTCCCGCACGGTATAGCGCCCCTGCAGTCCTGCCGTGCGCTTTCCCTGCACCAGCGCGGGCGGCGCACTCACGCTCACGCCGGCATCGGCGGCAAATGCCGTCAGTGCCTGGGCCAGTGGCCCGGGTGGCACCAGGAACTGGCGCGGTGCCGACGCAGCGGCCTGTGCCTGCATCACCGGCTGGGCCCGGGCCATGCCTGGCGAGGCAGCAACCACAAGGCCCACGGCCATCAGCACGGCCAGGCCTGCCTGGGAAATGGGGTGAAGCGGAAAAGATGCGCTGGACTGCGAAACCATGGTGTGTGTTTCCTTGAAGAAAAATACGGGTCGATGAAATGGCTTGTCATCGAACAGGACACACCGGCTTCGCAAAAGGGGCCAAGCCTGGCTCCATCAGAGGAAAAAAATCAGGCCGCAGGCAGCAAGGTGACCCAGTAGCGCGTGCGGTAGAGCAGGCGCAGGGGCAGCAGATGCAGCAGGTTATGCAGCACGGCATCGGTATCCGCCAGCTGGAAGGCGCCCGTGATGCGCAGGCCGGCCACGGCTGGGTCACAGCGCAGCAGGCCGGGGCGGTAGCGGCCCAGCTCGGCCACAAAATCGTCCAATCGCATATCGTCCACGGCCAGCACACCGCGCGCCCACTGGCCAGCGTTGCTGGCTGCGGCTTGCACCGTTTCGACATGCTCGCTGCCAAAAACCGCCTGCTCACCGGCCTGCAGCCGTTGCGCCGTGTGGCCATGGCGAGGGGTCAGTTCCACCACGCCCTGCAGCACGGCCACCTGGCTGCGGTCGCCCTCGGTGCGCACGCCAAAACGCGTGCCTATGGCCCGCACACTGCCCTGGGGTGTGCGCACCACCAGGGGCCGGTGCACGGGCTGCGGGTCGGGCGCTGTTTCCACCCAAACAGCCCCGGAGCGCAGATGGAGAGCGCGCTGGTAGCTATCAAATTCAATGTCAACCGTGCTGGCCGTGTCCAGCGTCATGCGGCTGCCGTCGGCCAAGGTCCAGCTGCGCCATTCACCCGTGGCCGTAGCATGGCTGGCCGACCAGCGCTGCCAGGGCTCCACCTGCCAGGCCAGCCAGCCCGCAGGTGCTGCCACCATCAACACAGCCAGTGCGCGGGCCGCATCGCGGCGCGCCAGGCGCTGGGGCCGGCGCAGGCTGGAACTGCCCAGTGCGGGCGGGACGCCGGCGGCGCGCAGGCTCACGGCCTGGGCGCGCTGCCAAGCCAGCTCATGCTCGGGTGCCCTGGCACGCCAGGCCGCACAAGCCTGGTGGTCGGCAGCCGTGGCCGCATCTTCTTGCAGCCGCACAAACCACTCGGCAGCCTGCAGGGCCACTGCACGCGTCAGCACCGGCGGCGCCTCGGCAACTGGGGTGGCGCTGCTCATGGCGCCAGCAAAATGCATTCGGCCATGGCCTGGGCCATATAGCGCTTGACAGAGCGCAGGCCCATGCCCAGTTCCTCGGCAATGGCTGCATAGGTCAGCCCGTCGACCTGGGACAGCACAAACACCGCCCTCACCTTGGGTGGCAGGCCGTCCAGCATGGCGTCCAGCTCCTGCAGGGCCTGCAAAATCAGCAACTGCTGCTCGGGCGAAGGCGCCTGGGCTTCGGGCAAGGCGGCCAGGGCCGCCAGATAGGTCTGCTCCAGCGACTGGCGACGCAGATGGTTCAGCAGCAGCCGCTTTGCCACCGTGGCCAGATAGGCGCGCGGTTCACGCAGCGGCGTGGCCTGCAGCCCGGACTGGCCTGCCGGCGTGACCAGCAGACGCACAAAGGTGTCCTGGGCCAGATCGGCCGCCTCCCAGGCATTGCCCAAACGCCGGCGCAGCCAGCCCTGCAGCCAGCCGTGGTGTTCGGTATAGAGGGTGGTGACTTCGCGGTGCAAAAGACTGGGGGAAGAGGTCATGGCGGCGGCCCGGGTGTATTGCAGGCCCGGTCGCCGCAATCAAACAAGAATCATTCTTATTTGATTGTATCTGCTTCGCACAGCACTGCACACCGCCCTATTACTGCAGCTGCCAGCGACCTCAAAAATGGTAGCGTGCCGTCAGGTTCACATTGCGCTTGTCGCCATAGACGCCTGTGCCGTAGGAGCCCAGACCGGGCATAAAGGTCTTGTCGAACAGGTTGTTGATATTCAGCGCCAGCGACCATTGCTTGTCCACCTCATAGCGCGCCATCAGGCCCACCAGTGCATAGGCGCGCTGGTCCGCACGCCAGTAAGGGGCGCTCGATTGCTGGAAGTAGGTCAGGCTCTGCCAGGTCAGCGAGCCACCCACGGTCCAACGCTGGCCCACGCCGGGCAGGCGGTAGCTGGTGCTGAGCTTGAACAAATGCTTGGGCTGGTTGGTGTTGACCGCGCTCAGAATCACATCGGGTTGCGCCGGTGCCTTCGATGTCCGATAGGTGTAGCCACCATAAACATTCCAGCCCGGTGTGATGGTGCCGGAGACCTCCACCTCCACGCCCTTGCTGGTCACCCCATCCATGACCACATAGGCCTCCTCGCCAGAGCCGGGGTTGGTGCCCACAAACTGCGGCGCATTGCGCTGCTGGATATGGAACAGCGCCAGCGAGGTGTTGAGCTTGCCATCCAGCAACTCGCCCTTGACTCCGACCTCCTTGCTCTTGCCCGTCAATGGCGGCAATGGATTGCCGGCCCGGTCCTTGTAATAGGTCTGGGGGTTGAAGATGTCGGTATAGCTGGCGTAGAGCGAGAACTGCGAGTCCAGGTCATACACCACACCGGCATAGGGCACGGTCTTGTGTGCCACGCGCAGCTGATTGCCCACGCTGTAGCTGCCGTTGAGGCCGGTGGTGTCGTCCAGCATGTCGTACCAGCTCACACGCGAACCCAAAATGACAGACAGCGCATCCGTAGGCCGCAGACGTGCCGCCGCAAAAGCCCCCTTTTCCACAATGCGGGTCATGCGGTGGTTGCGCAACACAAAGTTGGGCCGTGGCGCCGAGCCATCCCATTCAAAGTAGTTGCCCACAGGGCCATAGGCATTGCTATAGCCCGGCGCATGCCGGCGCTGGCGCGACCAGCTGGTGCCAAAGCTCAGCTCATGCTCGCGCCCCAGCAGCTCAAACGGCCCGGACAGCACGGCATTCACCGCATGGGTTGTCGCATCGGAAGGAATCTTGTTGGACAGCATATTCACCCCCAGCCCGGTGACCGGGTCCACCATGCCGTGGGCTGCCACGCCAACCTCCACATCGCGTGACTGGCGCAAGCGGCCGGCCGAGACATCCAGCTTCCAGCCGTTGGCAAAGCCATGTTTGAGCTCGGCAAACACATTGGTGCTGTCGTTGTCCCAGTAAGACCAGCGCGCAGCGGGGTTGAACGAGGTCGGGAAATGCGTGCGGCTGCCGTCCGTGAAGAACAGGGGAATGTGGCCAAAGCTCGCTCCCCGGGCCCGGGTCTGCATATGGTCCAGCCCCAGGCTCAGGGTGGTGTGTGCAGCCAGATCGGCTTCCACAATGGCGTAGAGATTGCGTGCATTGCGGCTGTAGTCATCCACCTGCGACTTGGCGTTCTGGGCCACGGCCACCACACGGCCACGCACGCGCCCATCGGCCGTGATGGGGGTCGAAATGTCGGCCACGCCACGCAAGCGATCATGGCTGCCTATGCCGGCCTCCACCGAGGCCTGGAATTCACGGCCAGGGCGCTTGCGCACCAGATTCACCACGGCCGAAGGGTAGCCCGCCCCCGTCAGCAAGCCGGTTGCGCCCTTGACCACTTCCACCCGGTCATAGATGGCGCTGTCGGCCAGCGAGGTGGTGTATTGGTTGGCCGCGTCCATGGTGTTGGGCACACCATCGAACTGGAAGTTCTCTATGGAGTAGCCACGTGAATAAAAGGTCGTGCGCTCGCTGTCATTGCGGCCCACGGTCACGCCCGTGGTCTTTTCCAGCACCTCGGGAAGGCTGGTCAGCCCTTGTTCGTCCATCATCTGCCGGGTGATTACCGTGGCTGACTGCGGCGTCTCGCGCAGCGACAAGCCCATGCGCGTGGCCGTTCCACTCTGGCGCACGGTGTAGGAGCCCGAGCCTTCGGTGGCCGTGCTGCGCTCCGCCTGGGCCGTCACCTTCACCTCGGCCAGCGCGGCTGCACTGGCATCGGCGCTCTGGGCCTGGGCCTTGGTCAACCGGCGCAGCACAAAGATCTGTTCCCCCACCTGGGTCACCGCCAGCCCCGAGCCCTGCAGCAGTTGGGCAAACCCATCCAGCAGGCCATAGCGGCCATGCAGCCCCGGGGTCTTCCGGCCTTCGGTCAGCGCCGGGTCGGCCGACAGGGTGATTCCGGACTGGCCGGCAAAGTGCGCCAGCGCCGGCCCCAGAGCACCGGCAGCGATGTCGTAGCCACGCGTGGCGGCCCCAGCCTGGGCTGTGGCTGCTGGCTCCGTAGATTGGGCCCAGGCTGGAGCGGCAGCCAGCACAGTGAGCACTGCAGCCTGCACCATGGTGCGACGCATACGCGCTAGGGCGGGAACGCTGGAGTGGCCTGCAAACAGGGATGGCATAGGAAGAGCGACCTTTCGTCAAAGAGGCAGCTGCGTCAGGCAGCAGGTGATGTCCTCTGTATGACCGGCAACTTTCCGAAAGGGGACATGGATGCGGTGCCATCGTTGAAATCTATGAGCACGCACCGCGGCTGGATCTATGGCAAAGAGCGCATGTGCGGCTGCGCTCAGCGAACGGCTGGAGGGACTCAACGCTCCCGTGGAGCAAGCGTCACCCACCAGCGTGTGCGCATGTCCACACGCACCGGCAGCGAAGCGGCCAGGGCCGTCAGGGCGGCATCGGTATCCGCCAGCTGAAAAGCGCCGCTGACGGGCAGATGGGCCACAGCCGGATCGCAGCGCAACAGCCCACGGCGGTAGCGCGCCAGCTCGGCAGTGAATTGCCCCAGGGGCATCTTCTCGGCATAAAGCACACCCTCGGTCCAGCCATCGGCCAGCGGCTCACGCTCGGCGATGGCACTGGCCTCGTCCATGCTGGTGCTGGCCTGCTCGCCCGCGGCGATGCGCACCGGCCTGCCGCCATGTGCCGGGCGCAGCTCCACCGCCCCCTGGCTCACGGCCACCTGTGTGCGCTGCTCCACCATACGCACAGTGAAACGGGTGCCCAGGGCCAGCGCCGAGCCCTGCGGGGTCTGCACCTGAAAAGGCCGGCCCGCAGCGTCAGGCGCCGTCTGCACCCACAGCGCACCGCTGTGCAGCACGATACGGCGGCTATCAGCGCTGTAGGCGATGTCCACGGCACTGGCCGTGTCCAGGCGCAGACGCCCGCCATCGGGCAGGGTCAGCTCGCGCTGCTCGCCCGTGGCAGTGCGTACATCGGCCGTCCAATCCTGCCAGGGCGCCTGCCGCCAGGCTACGACGGCGGCAGGGCCGGCCACGATGGCCAAGGCCAGCATGCGCGTAGCGGCACGGCGCTGGGCCTGGCCAGCCTGACCGGACAGGCGCAACGCCGTGGCACCGGCCGGCCCCAAAGGGCCAGGCGCCATGACAGGAGCATTGTTGCGGGTGGCGCCATGGGCGGCGCTGCCGTGGCCGAGTTGCTGCAACACACGCTCGGCTCGCTGCCAGGCGGCTTCATGCCGGGGATCGGCCGCACGCCAGCGGCACAGCGCCTGCTGCTGCGCGGCATCGGGCGTCTCGGTCTGCAGGCGCACCAGCCACTGCGCGGCCTCACGGGCGGCGCGTGGGTCAATGCCCGGTGCGAGCGTGGAGCGGCTCATAGCCCTTTTCCAATAGAGCGCTTCATGCGCCGTCCACCAGCAAAATGCATTGCTCGAAAGCCTGGGCCATATAGCGTTTGATGGTGCGATCGGTCACGCCCAGCCGCTCCGCCACCTGGGCATAGCTCAGGCCATCGAGCTGGGAGAGCAAAAAGGCTTCGCGCACCTTGGGCGGCAGGCCATCGAGCATGGCATCGATCTGGTGCAGGGTTTCCAGAATCAGCAGGCGCTGCTCGGGGGACGGGGCCAGAGGCTCGGGCACCAGGGCCATGGCCTCCAGCCAGGCCCGCTCCAGCGACTGGCGCTGCACATGGTTGATCAACAGATTGCGCGCCACCGTGGTCAGGTAGGCACGCGGCTCGCGCAGGGCCACCGCGCGCTGCGGCGCCTGGGAGCTCATCAGTCGCACAAAAGTGTCCTGCGCCAGATCGGCAGCATGGTCGGCCCCGCTGAGCTTGCGGCGCAGCCACCCCAGCAACCAGGAATGGTGGGCGGTGTAGAGGGCGGCGACTTCGGCGTGAAGAGGGCTGGGTGCGGTGGGCATGGCGAGTCCCGATTCCTTTGCAGGACGGGGCGCCTACAATCAAACAAGAATCATTCTTATTGGATTGTAGCCAATCTACAGCCTTACAGCTGCCGCCGTGTTGGTGATCTCAGAACCGATAGCGTGCGCTCAGCAGCGCATTGCGCGGCGCGCCGAAGTGGTTGTTGTCCTGCGTGCTCCCCAGGGCCTGGTAGTAGTACTTGTCCGTGATGTTGTACACATTCAGCCGCAAATCCAGTTGCGGACTGAGTTGGTAGCTCAGCATCAGATCCGCCACGGTATAGCCGCCCTGGCGCACCGGGTAGGAGGGAGTACGGGTTGCGCTACGTGTACGCAGCGAGGCCCCCATTGCCCAGCGGCTCCACTCGCCAGGCAGCTGATAGCGGGTCGAAAGCTTGAAGAGGTGGCGCGGCGTCAGCGTGTCATAAGGCGTCCCGGCCTTGGCCGTGTCCGAATCCTTCACATGCTCGGCCTTGTTGTAGGTATAGCCGGCCATGAGTTGCAGCCCGGGGGCAATTTGGCCGGCCAGTTCCAGCTCCAGTCCCCGGCTGCGTACCTCACCTGTTTGGGCATAGCAGGCCGGCACCTTCGGGTCGCAAGCGCTTTGCGGCAGCTGCAGCGGCAGGTTTTGCTGATTGACCTGGAAGACCGCAGCACTGGCCTGCAGCCGCCGATTGAAATACTCGCCCTTGATACCTGCTTCCAGATTGCGACCTGTCACCGGCTCCAGCAATGCGCCACGGGGGCTTTGGTAGTTCTGTGGCTGAAACACGCTGGTCCAACTGGCATAGAGGGAATGATGGTTATCCAGTGTGTAAACCAGGCCGGCATAGGGAGTGAACCGGTCATGCACCTTGTAGGGCGTGCTTTCGCTCCAGGCCCCCGACACTGTCAACATGTCGTAGGAGTAGGAGTCCAGCCTCGCCCCCAGCAGCACGGTCAGCGGATCTGAGATGCTCAGACGCAGTGTGCCGTAGGCACCGGCCTGACGCTGGTGACCCCGGCGCGACCACTGCAGATTGAACGCAGGCTTGGTCACAGCGCTGGAGTCCCAATGGAGGGGGTCGACCACGGGCGCATAGTCGGCAGGCCAGCCTCCGGGGCCATCGTCATCGCTGCTCTGCCGAATACCAACCCCCACCACCAGTTCATGGGTGCGCCCCCATGCCTGCCAAGGCCCTTGGGCAAAGGCATCGAGGCTGTATTGCGTCTTCTGGTAAGCATAGGCGCCCGCCCCCTGGCCAAAGGACTCGGAGTTCGCCAAGGGGTATAGATAAGTGCCCAGCATGTCCATCTTGGTGCGCAGCACACGGGCTGTGATCTGGCTTTTCCAGCCATTGGAAAAACCATGCTCCAACTCGGCAAACAGGCTGGCGTTCTCCTTGTTCCAGTAGGCCCAGTCGGGCGTCATGCGTGCCGAGCGGGGAAAGGGGTAGAAGCTGCCATCGCGCCGCGTGGGCAGGCCGTTCCAGTCGGCACCCGGGCTGTCTTCCCGGTTGTAGTAACCGCCCACGCTGAGCAAGGTGTGCGGTGCGATGTCGGCCTCCAACGTGCCATAGACCAGTTGGCGCTCATGGCGATAGGCTTTTTTGAAGGTATCGGCATCCTGCAACGCGACCACCCCCCGGCCACGCAGCGTGCCGGCCGCATTCAGCGGCCCTGCGGCATCGACTTCGCCACGCCAGTTGTTCCAGGAGCCCACGCTACCCGTCAGCGTGAGCTGGGGTGTGGCCGTGGGGCGTTTGCGCACCAGGTTGATGGTGCCCGAGGGGTTGCCCGTGCCCGTCATCAAACCGGCCGCACCGCGCAGAACCTCCACACGGTCATACATAGCCATGGTAGCCAGACCCTGGGTGTCGTAATCAAAGGCCAGGGGCACACCATCGGCCAGAAAGTTGTTGACCTCAAATCCACGCATGAAGAACTGGGTGCGTTCGCCACCGCCAATCTGGCGGGTGCTCAAGCCAGTGGCATCCAGCGCCACCTCATCCAGGGTCTGAAAGCCCCGGTCATCGATCTGCTCGCGCGTGATCACGCTGATGGACTGCGGCGTCTCGCGCTGCGACAACGCAAATCGTGTGGCAGTGCTGCTGGGGCCTGCTGCCACATAAGCGCCCGAACCTTCCGTCACGCTACTGCGCTGCGCTTCGGCCGTCACTGTGACCTCACCCAGCGTGGCGCCCTGCCCTGCAGCCCCCGGCACCACCACCGGCAAGGCACGCAAGGTATAGACGCCGCCGCTGCCCGCCACGGCCTCCAAGCCCGTTCCAGCCAGCAGGCCGGCAAAGCCCTCGCGCAGGCCATAGCGGCCCTGCAGGCCGGGCGAGGTCTTGCCCTGGACCAGGGCCGGCGGCATGGTGATGCTGATGCCCGCACGCACGGCGAAAGCGGCCAAGGTTTCATCCAGTGCGCCCGGGGCAATCTGGTAGTTCTGCGTGACCTCGGACTGCGCCGCTGCAGATGCGGCCAAGCCTTGGGCCTGGCCGGTGCCCGCCGTGCAGGCCATGGCAATCAAGGCGCAGCGCACCGCCATCGCCAGGGCGTGGTGTGGGCTTGCGGGATGGAGATGAAAAAACGGGCGTGCCATGAACAGTCGGTCTCCTGAAGCTGTGTTGTGCAAAGTTCTCCTAGGCTTCACACGCCAGATCTGGAAAAGGGACAGCTGGTTAGAAAAAATGCAGCGCATTGGCTTTCCGTAATGTCTGGAATCAAGCGCTGTGCTTGGCGGGGTGGCCCCTCACCCCCACCCTCTCCCCAAAGGGGCGAGGGAGTAAGACCAGGGGCAAGAGAGCAAGGCAGGGCACACAAAACTGGCGCGACCCAGGCCAGCAGACAGCGAGCAAGGGCCGCCCCGCAGCGAGGCTGTCGTCCCCCTTGGGGGGAAGGCGCGCAGCGCCTCAGGGGGGGGCCACCAGGCTCACCCAGTACCGCGTTCGATAGCGCACAGCCACGGGCAGCACCTGGGGCAGGCTTTCCAGCACAGCCGTGGTGCCGCCCTGCAGCTGAAAAGTGCCCGAGATGCGCAGCTCGGCCACTGCAGGGTCGCAGTGCAGCACGCCAGGACGGTAGCGGCCCAGCTCGGCCGCGAAGTCCGCCAGCCGCATATTGCGTACCTGGAGCACGCCGTGGGCCCAGCCATCCGCATCGGGCGTCACCGCCTGCGCTGCGGCAATGCTCTGCGCCGTCATGCGGGTTTGCTGGCCGGCTTGCAGCACCAGCACCTGCTCGGGCGCCGCACGCGGGCGCAGTTCCACCGCACCTTCGAGCACAGCCACGCGCGTGGTATCGCCTTCCTGGCGCACGGTAAAGCGCGTGCCCAAGGCACGCATGCGCCCCTGGGCCGTGGTCACCACCAGGGGCCTTGGCGGGAGCTGGGCATCGGCGGCGGTTTCTATATGAATTGCCCCGTGAAGCAGATGCAGCAAGCGCAATTCGCTATTAAATTTGATGTTAACGGCGCTGTCCGTGTCCAGCTGCAGCCGGCTGCCGTCGGCCAGTTGCAGCGTGCGGCGCTCGCCCGTGGCGGTATGCAGATCGGCCAGCAAGTCGGCTGCACCACCATGGCGCCAGGCCAGCCAGCCCGTGGGCGCCGCCACCAGCAGCAGGGCCAAGGCCTTGACGGCGCGGCGCCTTTGCACAGCTTGCACGGCAGAACGGTTCAACACCGGCAGCGCCAGCTTGGGCGGCAAGCGGCCCAAACTCTGGCCCACGCGCTCGGCGCGCTCCCAGGCTGCAGCATGCGCGGGATGGGCTGCATGCCAATGCAGCCAGCGTTGCCGGTCCTGGCCGCTGGCCGCGCCGGACTGCAGCAGAAAAAACCACTCCGCCGCCTGCAACGCCACCTGCTCGCTGATGGCCGCCGGGGCCACGCTCTGCACCCCGCTCATGGCAGCAGCAGAATGCAGCGCGCCATGGCCTGTGCCATGTAGCGCTTGACGGTGCGTTCGCTCAGGCGCAGGCGGGTGGCGATCTCGGCATAGCCCAGGCCTTCGAGCTGGGCCAGCAAAAAGGCGGCGCGCACCGGCGGCTTGAGGCCGTCCAGCATGGCGTCCACCTGCTGCAGCGTCTCCAGGATGATGGCCTGGTCTTCAGGTGATGGCGCCATGGGCTCGGGCAACTGGGCCAGGGCCTCCAGATAGGCCTGCTCCAGCGAGCGGCGCCGGTACAGATTGGCCAGCAGGCGCTTGGCAATCAGCGTCAGATAGGCACGCGGCTCACGCAGCTGCCAGCCTCCCTGCTTCTCGGGCGTGGCATCGGGTGCATCGAGCAGGCGCACAAAGGTGTCTTGCGCCAGGTCGGCCGCATCGCAGCTATTGCCCAGGCGCCGGCGCAGCCAGCCCTGCAGCCAACCGTGGTGCTCCACATAGAGGGTGGCGACTTCGCCATGCGTGGCGCAGGAGGAAGGGTTCATGGCGGGTGCCCGGTTTCTTTGCGGAGCCTGGCATCCGCAATCAAACAAGAATCATTACTATTTATGGATTCTAGCCTGGGCAGGCCCTGGGCTATCATCGCGGCCCTTTCCTTCCCCACACGCCGACAGCGTTTTTACGCGGCAGCCGCGCAACGATATGAGCGACTATCTCAAGGCCCTGGCGCTGTCCTCGGCGCTTTCTCTGGCAAGCGCCCCCACCCAGGCCGCGCCGCCCCAGGGCATACGGCTGGTGGACGCCAGACACAAAGCGATTGCCCTGCCCCGCCCGGCCCAGCGCATCGTCTCGCTGCAGCCCTCGTTCACCGAAGCCATTTGCGCCCTGGGCGGCTGCCATGCCCTGGTGGGCGTGGACCGCTATTCAAGCTGGCCGATGCAGGCCACCACCCTGCCCCAGGTGGGCAGCATCCGGGACCCGGACATAGAACGCATCATCGCCCTCAAGCCTGATGTGGTGCTGGCCCGGCCCAACCACCGCGTGGACGAACGCCTGGAACGCCTGGGCATCACCGTGCTGACCCTGAATGCCCAGACCTATGAGGACATGGAGCGCGAGCTGGAAACCCTGGCCCAACTGCTGGGCCGCCCGGGTGACGGCACCAGGCTGTGGCGGCAGACGCGGGAGCGGCTGGAAGCCCTGCGCCGCCAGATGCCGGCGCAGTGGCAGGGGAAAAAAGTCTATTTCGAGCTGCACAGCGGCATGGCGGCTGCGGGCGAGGCCTCGTTCATAGGGCAGACGCTGCACAACCTGGGCCTGGTCAACATCGCCGGACGCGATCTGCCCATGTACCCCAAGCTCAGCCCCGAATATGTGGTGCGTGCCAACCCCGACCTCATCATCACCATGGCCGACCTGCCCGTACCGCCCCCCGAGCGCCAGGGCTGGAGCCGCGTCACGGCCTTGCGCGGCAACCACTATTGCCGCATTCCCAATGCCGAGTTTGATGTGCTGGTACGCCCCGGCCCCCGCATCGATGAGGCAGCGCGGCACATCGTGCAATGTTTACAGCGCATGCCCCTGCCGGCGGGTGGCATGGATGCATCCAAAAGATAGCGGCCTGTGCTGGAGGGACAAGTGCTGGAGGCTGATTTGACTCCATCAGCAAACAGCCCCATCCATTCTCACTCCGGCAACGCCAACCTCACCGCATCCGGCCAGGCCCGTGCCAGGCGCTGTGCGCCTGCAAACTGCGGCTTGGCCGATGCCTGCTCGCAATCCACCAGCACCTGGGACAGGCCTTGGGGGCCGCGCTGCTGCTCCAGCGCCAGCACATCGGGGCTGCGAAAGTCGCTGAGCAGCCACAGGCAGGCGGGCTGGCCCTGCTGCTGTGCACGCCGGGCCAGCAGCTCCCATGCCTGGTGCACGGCCTGGGCCAAGGGCGTGCCGCCGCCGCCTGCCAGGGGCTCAATCAGTGCGGCATTCCAGCGCGGTGCGCGGCCGGGTGCCAGCCGCCATTGCACCTGGCCGGCGCCAAAGCACAGCAAGGCCACGGGCATGCGCTGCAGATAGGCCCAGCGCAGCCACTGCAGCACCAGGCCTTTGGCGCGCGCCAAGGCTCCGCTGGCCGTCATGGAGGCCGAGCAGTCCAGCGCAAACACATGCAGGGTCTGGGGCGTGGCCAAGGCCTGGCGCCAGCGTAGATGTGCGGGCTGCAGGCCTGCCCCGAGGCCAGCATCCAGCAGGCGGGCACGCAAGGTGGCGGGCCAGTCCAGCATGGCGCCGGCATCTGTTGCCTGGGCTCCCGGCCGCGTCTGGCCGGCCAGGGCTGCACCCTGGGCAGACGTGTTAGCACGCCCCCGACCGCGACCCGCTGGGCTTAGCGCGGCAGGCCGGGGGCGCGGGCTTTTTTTGCGGCCAGGGCCTCCATGGCGGCCTGGGCCAGGGCATCACCCAGCGGCGGCGCGCAGGGCGTGCTGGCCTGTGACTGAGGGTGGCCCCAGCCCGCCGGTGGCTGCTCCATGGCCTGGGGGGCCATGGCGGTTTGAGGTTGCTGCGCTGGCGGCTCCGTGCCCGGGGCAGCGCTGTGCGCGGACAGTGTGGGAGCCGGTGCTGCGGATGGAGCGGGCCCTGCACCCTGCGATTGCGGGGCTTGCCCGGCCTGCGCATCGGCGGACCGTGGCGGTGTCGCCTGTGATGGCTGCTGTGGCTGATTCTGCGACGGGGCCAATACCGGCTGCTGCGGCTCGGCGCCACGGTGGGCCAGCACCAGAGGCGCGACCCGGGACACATGCTCTGTCTCTATGGCCGGGCTTTGCTCCCAGGCCGCCAGGGCCCGGGCCGCGCGCAGCATCACCAGGTCTGCACGCAGGCCGTCGACCTGGGCCGCAATGCATTGCTGGGCCACGGCCTCGTGGATGGCATCGCTCCAGGGCAGTTCGTCGGGGTTGGCGCAGCGTGCACGCGCCACGCGCAAACGCTCTGCCAGCGCGGCCTGCTGGGGTGCATGCTCCCGTGCAAAGCCTGCAGGGTCCAGCTCAAAGCGCAGCCTGGACTTGACGATGGCGCTGCGCAACTGCACATCCTGGGCATTGGCCAGTTGCACGCACAGACCCAGCCGGTCCAGCAGCTGCGGGCGCAGCAAGCCTTCCTCGGGGTTCATGGTGCCTATCAGCACAAAGCGCGCCGCATGGCTGTGGGAGATGCCGTCGCGCTCCACACGGTTCACGCCCGAGGCGGCCACATCCAGCAGTACATCGACGATGGCATCGGGCAGCAGATTGATTTCGTCCACATAGAGAACGCCGCCATGGGCCTTGGCTACCACGCCGGGGGCGAATACCAGCTCGTTGCCTGCCAGGGCCTTGCCCAGGTCCAGACTGCCCAGCACATGCTCCACCGAGGCCCCCAGCGGCAACGTGGCAAAGGGGGCCGGCGCCAGCAGCTCGGCCAGGGCCCGCGCTGCCGTGGACTTGGCCGTGCCACGCGGCCCCTGTACCAGCACGCCGCCCAGGGCTGGTTCGATGGCTGCCAGCAGCAGGGCCTGGACCAGTTGGGGCTGGCCTTGTATGGCGGAAAGCGGGAAGTTGCCCCCTGCTTCGTAGGCTTTGGCTTGCGTCATGGGTTGACACGTCCTTCCATGAATTCTTCCTGCTCCAGCATGCGCGCCAGCAGTGTCTGGTGCATGTCTTCGGGCTTCGCCCACATACCACGGCCTATGGCCTCGAGCAGGCGATTCACGATATCGCTCAAGGCCTGGGGATTGTGCGCGCGCAAAAAGCTGCGTACCTGCTCGTCTTCCACATAGGCCTGGGCCACCATCTGGTAGTGGCGGTCGGAGACCAGGGCCGTGGTGGCGTCAAAGCCGAACAAATAGTCCACCGTGGCCGCCATCTCAAAGCCGCCCTTGTAGCCATGGCGCATGGCGCCGGCAATCCATTTGGGATTGGTCACACGGGCGCGCACCACGCGGCCGATTTCCTCGGCCAGCGAGCGGATCTTGGCCGACTGTGGATTCCCATGGTCGCCGTGGTAGACCGCAGGCTCGGCCCCACCCAGATGGCGCACGGCGGCCACCATGCCGCCCTGGTGCTGGTAGTACTCGCTGGAATCGAGTAAATCGTGCTCGCGGCTGTCCTGGTTTTGCAGCACCACGTCCAGGGCCTGCAAGCGCGTTTCCAGCGCCTGGCGCGCGGGCAGGCCGTCGGCCTGCTGGCCATAGGCATAGGCACCCCAATGCAGATAGTGGCGAGCAAAGTCGCCGGCATCGGTCCACTGCCCGGTGCGCAGCATCTCGTGCATGCTGGCGCCATAGCTGCCTGCGGGTGCGCCAAAAACGCGCCACAGGGCCTGCTCATGGGCCAGGGCTGCGTCCATGCCCTGGGCCGTCCAGGCTGCGGCATCGCGCTGCACGCGGGCGCGCAGCGGGTTGTCTTCCGCGTCTTCCTCCTGCGCGGCCACGGCGCGCACGGCAGCGTCGAACATCTGCACCACATTCGGAAAAGCATCGCGGAAAAAGCCGCTGATGCGCAGCGTCACATCCACACGCGGGCGCTGCAGGCCCACGCGGGGGATGACCTCAAAGTCCAGCACGCGCTGGCTGCCCGGCGCCCATTTGGGGCGCACGCCAATCAGCGCAAAGGCCTGGGCGATATCGTCACCGCCGGTGCGCATGGTGGCCGTACCCCAGACCGAGATGCCTATGGCCTGCGGGTACTCGCCATGCTCTTGCAGATAGCGCTCTATCAGCCGCACGCTTGACTGCTGGCCCAGGGCCCAGGCGGTCTGCGTGGGAATGGCGCGCGTATCTACGGTGTAGAAATTACGCCCCGTGGGCAGGGTGTCGCAGCGCCCGCGCGAGGGCGAGCCGCTGGGCCCGGGCGGCACAAAGCGGCCCTGCAGCGCGCGCGAGAACTGGCGCAGTTCCTCGCTGCCGCAGGCGTCCAGGGCCGGCGCCACCTCGCGCGCCAGGCGCTCGAGCACGGCCTGGGTGTGGTGCCAGTCCTGGGCGATTTGTGGGTCGTCCAGCACCTGCAAGGCCAGCAACTCCAGGCGCTCGCGCGTATCACCGCCATGGCGCCAGGGGCCGGCATCCAGGGCTGCCAGCAGCGCCGGGCGCGGGCCGGCCCAGGGGGCGGCCGCATCCATGTCCAGCGGATTCCAATCGCCACCCGGTAAATCCGGCAGCAGATCGGCCACCAGCGCATGCAGCAAACCTTGGGCGCTGTCGCCCTTGCCTGCGCTGGGGTAGCGGGCCAGGGACAGCAGCGTGGAGGTGCGCAGCTGGCCCTCGGGCGAGCGGCCAAAGACATGCAGGCCGTCACGGATTTGCGTTTCCTTCAGCTCGCACAGATAGGAGTCGATGCGCTCCAGCAGTTGCGCGTCCGCATCGACCTTCTGCTCGGCGCTTGGGCCGTCGCTCTGAGCCTCCGCTTTCGCCTCCAGCCCCAGCTCGCGCAGCAGGTCCTGCTCGCGGGCAACATCCAGAATCTGGCGGCGCAGCATGGTGGCGCGGCGCTGGTCCACCAGCAGGGCCTCGTAGTACTCGTCCACCAGCCGCTCCAGCTCCTGCATGGGGCCGTGGTTTTCGGCACGCGTGAGCGGCGGCATCAGGTGGTCGATGATCACGGCCTGGCTGCGGCGCTTGGCCTGGGCACCCTCGCCGGGGTCGTTGACGATAAAGGGATAGACATGGGGCAGCGGCCCCAGGATGGCATCGGGCCAGCACTGGCTGGACAGGGCCAGGCTCTTGCCTGGCAACCACTCCAGATTGCCGTGCTTGCCCACATGGACCATGGCGTCCACGCCGAAGCTGTCGCGCAGCCAGAAGTAGAACGCCAGGTAGTGATGGGGCGGCACCAGCTCGGCATCGTGGTAGCTGGCGTAGTCGTTCTTGCCATCCAGCGCGCGCACGGGCTGTATGCCCACAAACACATGGCCCAGCTGCAGGCCGGCCACCATGAACCAGCCTTGGCGCAGCATGGGGTCCTGCTCGGGCGCGCCCCATTGGGCTTCCAGCGCGGCGCGCATGGCCTCGGGCAGCTGCTGCAGGCGCTGGCGGTAGGCATCGAGGGAATAGCCCTGGCGGGCCGGGCGCAGCGCCCATTGTTTGGGGTCGTTGGCAATGCCTTGCTGCAGCTGCTCCATCAGCGCCTGGCCGCTGGCGGGGAGGGCCGCAGCCTCGCCCAGGTTCCAGCCATCACGCTCCAGCTGGGCCAGCAGTTCCATCACGGATGCGGGTGTGTCCAGGCCCACGCCGCTGCCCATGCGGGCCTCGCTGCCAGGGTAGTTGGCCAACACCAGGGCCACGCGTTTTTCGGCCGCGGGCTTGCTGCGCAACGCGCACCAGCGAGCCGCCAGCTCGGCAATCCATTGCACGCGGTCGGGCTCGGCCTGGTAGGCCACGACATCGGTTTGGGTCAGCTCGCAGCGGTGCACCAGGCCTTTGAAACTCATGGCCCGGGTCATGATGCGGCCGTCCATTTCGGGCAGCACCACCTGCATGGCGATATCGCGCGGGCGCAAGCCCTGGGTGTCGGCCTGCCAGTCCTCGCGGTTGCTGCCGCTGGCAATCACCTGCAGCACGGGAATGTCGCCGGCCAGGGTGTCGATCTCCCCCCCTGCCACACCTGCCCGGGCATGCTCGCCCAGGGCCGCAAACGCCGTGGTGTTGAGTATGAGCTGCACCTGGTGGGCCATGCACAGCGTGCGCAGCGTTTGCAGGCACAGCGCATCCTTGAGCGACTCCAGCGCCAGCGGCAGCGGGTTCAGGCCCTGCTCCAGCAAGGCCTGGGCCATGGCATCGAAGGCATCGGTGTTGGCGGCCAGCAGATGCGAGCGATAGAAGACCAGCATCACCACCGGCGCGCCCGGTGTCCAGCGGGCTTGCAGATCGTCCAGGCCGGGAATGTGCGTGGCCCTGTCGTCCACCCAATCCAGCGGCACATGCACGGCCACCGGCGGCAGCAGGCGCACGGGCGCGCCCTGCTCCGCCCGGCCCAGCCCCCAGGCCGCGGCCATGCGCAAGAACTCGCGCGCATTGCCCAGGCCACCCGCACGCAGGTATTGCCACAGCGCCCGGCTGTGCTCGGGTGCCAGCGTGCCCCTGGCCAGCAGCTCTGCGTCTTCCTGGCTGTCGCCCGAGAACAGGGCCAGCTTCTGGCCTTTTTGCAGTGCCAGCTTGCGCAGTTGCTCTATGCCATAGGGCCAGGCCGACTCGGCGCCCAGGTGGTCGACAATGACCGTCTTGGCATGCTGCAACACCTCGTCGATGTACAAATCCAGTGAGGCGTTCTGGCGCAGATGCAGCAGATTGGCCAGGCGCAGCGAAGGCACTGACTCGGACGCCTGGGGCTCGGTCTGCTGCCAGATCCGGTAGGCATCGGCCAGCAGGGACAGCGTGGTGTCGGCCGAACTCAGCACCACGATCTCTGCAGGGGTCTGATCGAGGCGGGTGATGATGCTGTCGTCTTCGACAAAGCCACCGGGGCGGGTGCTGAGCAAGTGCATATTTCAAAAAGGAGAGCTGCTTATGCTGGATGGATAAGGGCTAGAGGGCGATTTTCCTTGTGAGAGTGTGTGCATGGGCCGTGCCCACCCTCACCCCTGCCCTCTCCCGCTTGAGACGGTGGAGCCAGCCCATACTGTCTTACTCCCTCTCCCGCTTGCGGGAGAGGGTTGGGGTGAGGGCCAGGGCAATCAAGCCAGCGCTGTATTCAACTCCTGCTGCAGCACCTCGGCATTCAAACCCTTGCCGATAAACACCAGGCGCGTTGCTGCCTTCTCATCCTCGCGCCAGGCGCGGTCGAAATAGGCGTCAAAGCGGCGGCCCACGCCCTGCACCAGCAGGCGCATCTTCTTGCCCGGCAGGGCCACAAAGCCCTTGACGCGCAGCACCGCGTGCTTTTGCACAATGGCTTGCAGCGCCTGCATCAAACGGTCGCGGTCCACGGCGCCCAGGTCGATGAACAGCGAGTCGAATTCATCGTGGTCATGGTCTTCGTCATGGTCGTGGTTGGAGTGGCGCGCATCGATGTGCAACTCGGCCGCGCGCTGCTGGCCCAGCAGCACCGACAGCGGCACGCTGCCCTGCACGGCTTCGATCATCTTGACCTCGGCCGGCACCTCTTCGGCCACCATGGCGCGCACCTGGGCCAGCTGCTCGGGCGTGACCAGATCGGCCTTGGACAGCACCACCAGGTCGGCGGCCGAGAGCTGGTCTTCGAACAGCTCGTGCAGGCTGGCGTCATGGTCCAGGTTCGGGTCGTCCTTGCGCTGGGCGTCCACGGCCTGGGGGTCATGGGCAAACTGGCCAGCCGCAGCGGCGGGAGTATCGACCACGGTGACCACGGAATCCACGGTGAACACGCTGGCAATCTCGGGCCACTGGAAGGCCTGGACCAGGGGCTTGGGCAGGGCTAGGCCGCTGGTTTCGATCAGCAGCACATCGATGTCGTTGCGGCGCTCGGCCAGAGCCTTCATCACCGGGAAGAATTCTTCCTGCACCGTGCAGCACATGCAGCCATTGGCCAGCTCGTAGATCTGGCCGGGCTCGGCGCCCTCTTCGGCGCAGCCTATGGCGCAGGTCTTGAGGATTTCGCCATCAATGCCCAGCTCACCAAACTCGTTGACGATGACGGCCACGCGCAGGCCCTGGGCCTGCTCCAGGATGTGGCGCATCAGCGTGGTCTTGCCGCTGCCGAGAAAGCCGGTGACGATGGTGGCGGGGATTTTGGTGGTTTGCATGGGTCAGGCTCCTGAAGAGGTTTCGCGAGGAATCGGGGAAAGCAGCGGGGAAGGCTGCAGGGAAGGCGGTGGGCAAGAGGATTCGGCCTTTGCAGCCTGGCCATGCACGCACAGCGCGCTATCCACCTCACCATGCAGCACATGGCGGCTGAGCACGGCCTGCATCTCGCCTGCATCCTGCACGGGCCCATACCAGGCCCCTTGGGGGTAGAGAATCATCAACGGACCGTGGTTGCAGGGATATTGGCAGCTGGTCTGCAGCAGCATGAGGCGCTTTTTCAGCGGTGGATTCTCGCGCACCACACGCGCCAGTTCGGGCCACAGCTGCACCGCGCCCTTGGCCGCACAGCGCGGCCCCATGCACCACAGCACATGGTGGCTGTGCTCGGGCACGCTGGACCAGCCCTTGGGGTCATGCTCCCAGGCATCATCTCCCACCACGGCGGGCACATCGGCGGTATCGGGCGCGGCCAGCAGTTGCCGCACTGTGCCTGCCAGCGTCTCGGCCAGTTGCGGGGCCTCGGGCAGCGGGGGGGCAAAAATCAGCTTGGGGGTGTGGGCATGCTCACCACGCCTTGCACTCCAGCGCATGATGAGCTTGTGCATCCAGCGGCGCAGCGCGGGCTCATCGGGCACCATGACCGGCATGATGACCACGGTGTGCGCGGCCTGGCAAGCGTCCAGGGCCTCGGGCAAGGCCGGCTGGTAGCGGTCCACAAAGGCAGGCTGCACGACGATCTGCGTCCAGGTCGGCTCCATGCCCTGTGCCTGTGTTTCGGCCTGCAAACGGGCATGTACATGCGCTGCCAGCTGGGCCAGTTCCGCCTCGCTGGCGGCATAGACCGCTCCACGTCCGAGCAGGATGACGGCCAACGAATGCGAAGAGCTTGCGGTGGTGTTCAATGCAGGGCCTCCCGCTGGAACTCCACCGCATTGACGCCGATCTTTCGCTCGGGATGCAGGGCCGCAGCCAGCCGCTGCGCCGTCTCCACATTGCGCGGGCCGGGTGTAGCCTCGGCGTAGCTCATGACAAAAAACCGGCGATGGCGAATCGCACTCACCGCTTCCAGCTCTTTTTTCTGCAGCAGAAAATCAATTTTCCCCTGTGCGTTGGGCGTGCCGTAGTCGACGATGATGATCCACTCGGGGTTGCGGTCGATCACATCTTCCCAGTTGCCCTTGGGCCAGTTTTTGGCCAGGTCAGCAAAGATATTGGTGGCTCCGGCCTCATCCATCATGGCCTGGGGCATGCCCAAACGCCCCACGGTGGTGGGGAGTTTTTCGCCGCTGTCAAAGACAAAGACGCGGGGGCGATCTACCACGCCCTGCATTTGCTGCCTCAGCTGCTGCAGCGCTGCACGCAGCGGCGCCATGCGCGCCTCGGCCTGCGGCCGAATGCCAAAGATGTGACCCACGTTCTCCATGTCTTTGAAGCCATCGTCCAGCGCCACACGCTCGCGCTGTTGCACATGGATGCAGGACTCGGACAGCACATAGGACGCCACCCCATGCTCTGCCAGGCGCTCGGGCGTGACACCGCCCGGGCGAAAGCCATAGCTCCAGCCGCCGAAGACAAAATCAGCGTTCACGCCCAGCAGGCTCTCCATATTCATGCCCTGCTCCGACAGATTGGGCACCCGCGCAAGCCAGGGTGAAAGCTGTGGGCTGATGGCTTTTTGCGACGAGATGCCGCCATAGCCCACCAGCTTCTCACCCAATCCGAGGAATAAAAACATCTCGGCAATATTCACATCATGTGTGACGGCGCGCTGGGGCACGTGGTCATAGCGCGTGGGCTGGCCGCACACATCGATGACCACGGCAGGCGCATGCTCCCGGGCATGGGCCTGGTCCGCTGCAGGCTGCGGCGTTTTTTGCTCGCCACAGCCTGCCGCCAGCAGAGCCAGCGGCAGCATGCAAGCGCGAAGCAGAAATCTGCGCATGGGCATCAAAAGCGCATCTGCGCCATCAGCTCCACGCTGCGGCTTGTACCCAGAATCCACTGGGTGTTATAGGCCGAGGTGGCATAGACGCGGTTGGTCAGATTGCGGCCAATCAGGCTCAAGGTGGTCTTGGGGTTCACATTCCAGCGCACCACTGCATCCACCAGGGTGTAGGCAGGCAGGCGCTTGGCGTCGCTGTTGGCGTTGTCGCCAAAGCGCTGGCCCACATGGCGTAGGCCCAGCGAGGTCTGCCAATCACCCATGCGGTAATGGCCCCACAGATTGGCCGTGAGCTTGGGCACATTGGCGGGGCGGTTTCCGGCGCGGTTGGCACCTCCTGCCTCGATCAGCTCGTCAAATTTGGCGCGTGTATAGGCGGCATTGGCTTCCAGGCGGAATGCCGGGGTCACATTGAAGGCGCCCGCCAACTCCAGCCCATTCGAGGACTGCTTTCCGCCCTGAATCGACAGGGCCGAATTGTTCGGGTCGCGCGTGATGATGTCGTTCTTGGTGATCTGGAACAGCGCCACCGTCCATTCACCACGGCCTGCGGCCAGCTGCTGCTTGAAGCCCAGCTCCTGCTGGCGGCCCTTGCTAAGGGTATAGCCAGTCTGCGATGACGCGAGAGACAACAGGCTGGTGACCGGGTCATGGCCGGTGCTCATTTGCGCATAGACGCTGGATGCTTCGTTCAGCTTGTAGGTTGCACCCAGGCGCCATGAGGTGCCGTTCAAGTCTTTGTCAAAGCCTGTGTTGGGAGAGACTAATTCCTGACGCGAGAACTCATACCAGTCGCGGCGTATCCCCCCCATCAACAACCATTGCGGATGGATCTTCCAGGCATCCTCGATAAACAGCGCGTTCTGGCGCAGTGTGGAGGCCATCTTCGGCTGATAAGGGTTGGCACTGCGCCAGGGAGCCGATCCCGGGTCAAGGGCCGGCACATCAATGCTGGTGGTGTTGTATGGGGAATTGCTGGTGTTGCGGAAATTGGTGTGAGACACATCCCAGCCCACAGCCACCTGGTGGGTGCCGGCCTTCCAGTCCAGCGCCATGCGGTTGCCGTTTTGCTGCAGCGCGTGGCCTATCTCCAGATAGTCCGCAAGAGTGACCTTACCTGTCGATGGGGTGTACTTATAGGCCTCGATGTTCTTCCAATGCCGGTCAGAGCTGAAGTGGTAGAGCTCATTGCGCACACTCAGCACATCGTTGATCTGCCAGCTGGCCTTGGCCTTGAAACGCCGGTCACGGTAGTGGATGTCGCTGTCTTCGGAGTTATAGCCCTTGTTCTTCAGCGCACTCGCCAGGCGACCATCCACCACCGGCGTACCGTAGTAGCGCGATGGTTCCTGGTTGCTGATATCGGCCGTCAGATCGAATGTGAGATCGCTGCGCGGCTGCCAGCGCAGCGCACTCATCAGCTTGGCGCTCTTGCTGTTGTCAAAGGGGCGGGCGCCATCGCTGCTGCTGCCATAGGCATCCACGCGGTAGCTCAGGGTGTCGCTGATGGCGCCGGTGCTGCCCACACCCACGCGGGCCGTGCCATGGTTGCCACCGGTGAGCATGAGCTCGGTGGAGCGCTCGCGGCTGGGTTGCTTGCGAATGGCATTGACCGTGGCGCCCATGGTGCCGCTGCCATACATCAACGAGGCCGGGCCGCGCAGCACCTCCAGGCGCTCATAGCCCCAGGTGTCCGAGGGATAGTTCACCGTACCCGAGCCTACGCCCAGCATGATGCCGTCCTCGGCCACACCCACCGAATTCACGCCGGCAAAGCCACGGCTGGAAAACGACAGCCCACCATTGCCCGGCGAACCTGCAGCCGTCAGGCCCACGGTGCGGGTCACCGCATCCACCGTACCCCGATCGGCACGCTCATCGATTTGCTCGGCAGACACACCGCTGACGCTGGCGGGCAGGTCCAGCACACGCACATCCACATGCGAGGCCGATGTGGCGGGGCGGTTGGTGTCCAAGGGCGCTTCGGCCTGGCGGGCCTCCTGCACCGTCACCTCGGGCAAGGCTTGCTGGGCCAGCACGGCCGCAGGCCACAGCAGCGCCAATTGCAGCGCAGCGCTGCTGGAACGGAGAGAAAAAGGAGGTTTTTTGCCGGAAGCCGTGGAGGCGGCAAGAAGAGCTGGTGTGTTGCGCATTTCAAAAAAGGCTGGAACCGCCTGATGGGAAAGCTGCGCAGACAAGGGCTTTGCCGGGGACGACAATGCACTCTGAAATTCCGGCCGCCATCCGCACCCCGCAGACAGTTGTAGCAAGCGCCAGTCGCTGGGCGACGGCACGGTGTGGCGTTTCTACAGGCCGGTCTCCGGGCTCACAGGCGATACGGCTTGGTTTTCTATCGAATACCAAGCCGTTGAATCTCCACCCCACCTTCCCGGGTTGTTTGCACACATTTTTGTGAGCGAACCGACCCAGTGGCCGCAAGCGCATGAAGCGACTTGCATGGGGTGTTTTTCCTGCATACCGTTGCGGGGGCAGCCAAGGCATGACGGCTGGAGCATGCGCTCTCAAACCGGACCTTGTTCCCGTTTCACTTGCTGCAAAGCAAGCACCTGCCGAAACAATATGCCCTCGGAGCATCTCCAAGGGCACGGGCCGGAGTCTATCAGCCGATGCTGCAGCTGGCCCGCTCAACCGTGGCTGGTACAGGTAATTACCAGGGCCGGCGACAGCAGCGGCTACATCTCTTGCGGCAGATACTCGATCAAGAGCTTGCCCGTGCGCGGGCTGGTGCTGACAAGAGCGCGCACACCGTAGACTTGGGCAATGGTCTTCTCCGTCAGCACCTGGGCCGGCGTGCCCTGGGCCACCAAAGCACCGCCTTGCAACAGGTAGAGGCGGTCGCAGTAATGTGCCGCCATCTGCAACTCGTGCAGCGCGGCCAGCGTAGTCAGGCCCAGGCTGCGTATCAGGTTCATCAGCTCGAACTGGTGGCGCACATCCAGGTGGTTGGTGGGCTCGTCCAGCACCAACATCGGCGCCTGTTGGGCCAGGGCGCGGGCCATCAGCACACGCTGCTTCTCACCGCCGGAGAGGGTGGCGAACATGCGCTGTGCAAGGTTTTGTGCATCCACGCGCTGCAAGGCCTGCGCCACGATGTCCAAATCCTCTTGGCTGTCGCGCGCCCATGCAGCCTGGTGGGGGATGCGCCCCATCAACACCACGTCCTGCACGCTGAGGGCGAACTCGCTGCCGTTCTCCTGGGCCAGCACGGCCATGGCGCGCGCATTCTCTCGGGCACTGCTGCGCCAAACATCACGGCCCTGCTGCAGCACGCTGCCAGCGGTGGGTTTGAGGATGCGGTAGATCATGCGCAGCAGCGTGGATTTGCCGCTGCCGTTGGGGCCCAACAGGCCCACGAATTCGCCCCTGCCCACATGCAGGCTGACATCACGCACGATATGGGCCGCAGCCGCCTGCCAGTGCAAGCCCCGGGCCTGCAGTTGCATGTCTAACTCGCTCATAGGCCCAGGCCTTTGCTGCTGTTCTTGCGGCACAGCATCCAGACAAAAAACGGCCCGCCCAGCAACGAGGTGATGACGCCCACCGGCACCTCGGCCGGCGCAAAGCTGATGCGTGAAACCACATCCACCCAGACCAGAAAGATGGCCCCCAGCAGCGCAGCCACGGGCAGCACGCGCCGGTGCTCGGCACCCACCAGCATGCGCGTGATATGGGGCACCATGAGACCGACGAAACCGATGGGGCCGGTGAGTGCCACCAGCACCCCGGTGACCATGGAGACCAGCACAAACAGCCAGCGCCGCGTGCGTGTGGTGTCCACACCCAGCGTGGCCGCGCTTTCCTCGCCGGCCAGCAAGGCATTGAGAGCGCGCGCCTGGCCCAGCAGCAAGCCCATGCCCAGCAGCAGCAGGGCTGCAGGCAGGCCCAGATCATCCCAGCGCGTGCCGGCCAGGCTGCCCAAGGTCCAGGTCAGTACGGAGTTGGCCAGCTCGCGCTGGCCCGAGGTCAGCACCATCAGGCTGGTGACACCACCCAGGCAATAGGCCACGGCCACCCCACCCAGAATCAGGCGCGAGGCCAGCAATTGCCCTTGCGCATGGGCCAGCAGATAGACCGCCGTGCAAGCCGTCAAGGCCCCTGCAAAAGCCCCCAGTGGCAAGGCCAGACTGCCCGCAAAGGCCAGCACACCAAAGGCCAGCACCGCAACCGCCCCCACCGAAGCGCCCGAAGACACACCCAGCAAATAGGGATCCGCCAGCGGGTTGCGCACCATGGCCTGCATGGCCACGCCCACCAGCGCCAGGCCGGCCCCGGCCAGTGCCGCCAGCAACACGCGCGGCAGCCGTATACGCCAGACGATTTGCTGCTGGGACACACTCCAGTCACCGGGCGGAAGCTCCAGGCCCAATCGCAGGCCCATCTCCTGGGCCGCAATATGCCAGGCCTGTTGCGGGGCGATGCGCACAGGCCCCAGGGTGATGGCCAGCGTCAGCGACAAGGCCAGTAGGACCAACAAGGCCAGCAGCCAGTAACGTAGGCGACGGCGCTGCAGCGCAAAGTGCAGGCTGGCAGCACTCATGTGCTGAGAACGTATTCAAGATTCAAAGCCCGCTCCATGCGCTCCAAAAGGCGAAACAAGATGACCGGAGCAGGCCGGGTCAAGCGGGCCGACCTCTCCAATGCGCTGCGCAGTATACGGTCCGAACTTGAGGCCTACGGTGCTGGCCAGGAGTGCGGGGCGCAATGGGCTGGCAGTGTTCGGTGAACGCAGGCCTAGCACAACCAGCGCGTGCTCACCCAGCGGGCCAGCAGGTCCAGCGCAAACCCCAGGCAGCCTATGAGCACAATGCCCGCCATCAGCTCGTCATAGGCCAGGCGGTCCCGGGTGTCGAGAATAAAGTAGCCCAGGCCGGCCGAGACGCCCAGCATTTCAGCCGGCACCAGCACGATCCAGCCAATGCCCAGGGCCAGGCGAAAGCCGGTGAGCACATGAGGAACGATGCCAGGCAACACAATGCGCCACACCACTTCAAGGCGTGTAGCCGACAGGCTGTGCGCCAGTTGCAGCCAGCTTTTGTCCAACACCGCCACACCGGCTGCGGTGTTGAGCATGATGGGCCAGACTGCGGCAAAGCTGAGCAGAAAAATCACCGGTGCCTCGCCCACGCCCAGGGCCATCACGGCCAGCGGCATCCAGGACAGGGGCGAGACCATGCGCAGAAACTGGAACAAGGTGCCCGTGAGCCTGGCAAACAGCGGCGACAGGCCCAGCCAGATGCCCAGCGGCACGCCGATCAGCAGCGCCAGCAGCAGCGACAGGCCTATGCGCTGCAGGCTCAGCGCCATGTGCAGCCATATCAGCCCGTCCTGCAGCAGCCGCCACAGGGCCGCAAAGCCGGCCTGGGGTGTAAAAGCCTCTTGTATGGCCTCTACATCGGACAGCTGCCGCGCGCCCAAGGCCCACAGGGTCACGGCCAGCAGCAGGCCCAGCGCGGGCCAGCCCAGCCGACCCAGCCACGCAGTGCGCAACGCCGTCATACCGCGATCACCTCTTTGCGCGTAAAGCTCTCTGCATGGCCAAAGGCCTTGAGGCCACCCACTTGCTGCAGGGCTTTTTTGACAAAGCGCTCATCCACCAGGTCTTTGGCCACAAAGCCGGGATCGAGTTGGTGCAGAAAGTCCACATTGCCTTCCAGCTGCGTGGTCTGCAGGGCCTTGACCAGGGCCTCGGTGTAAGAGGCATAGGGATAGGGCTGGAAGTCGATGCGGCGCTGGTTCCATGCCGGGTGGTGGATGACGCCATCGCGCTGGTATTGCGCCATTTCGGTGGCCACCAACACCTTTGACAACACGGGCAGGCCGTGGGGCGTGTAGCGCCCTTCCCCGCTGCTGGCCAGCAGCTTGGCCGTGTCCAGCTGGTTGTTGCGCGTCCACAGCTGGGCCTTGACCATGGCATTGGTCACGCGCTGTGCCCATTCGGGGCGCTCGACGATGTCGCGCTCGGCCAGGGTCAAAAGGCAGCAGGCGTGGTTTTGCCAAACATCTCCCACAAAGCGCAGCACCTTGCCCACGCCAGACACCTCGGCTGCTGCCACAAAGGGCTCTGCAACGATATAGCCGGCCACCGCCTTGGAGGCCAGGGCTGAGACCATTTCTGCCGGAGGCAACACCAGCAGATTGACCTCATCCGCTGCCAGGCCGGACTGGCGCGGACGGCTGACGGCCTTGAGCCCATTGGCCCGCAGCAACTGCTGCAGCACCACGTTGTGGATGGAGTACCAGAACGGAATCGCCACCTGCTGGCCGCCCAGGTCTTTGACAGACTGGATATGTTTGGCCACGGCCAGGGCCGAGCCATTCATGTGGTTCCAGGCCACGACCTTGGCGCCAAACTTCGAGCCATAGCGCACAAACATGGTGGATGGCGACAGCAGATGCACCACATTCACCTGGCCGGCGACAAAGGCCTCTATGAGCTGAGCCCAGGTGCGGAACATGCGTGGCTTTTCGGTGCGCAGGCCCTCGGCCTCGAACAGCTGGCGGCTGTGGGCCACCAGCAGCGGCGTGGCATCGGTAATGGGCAGATAGCCTATGCGCACGGGCACATCGTCGCCCTTGCTGGTTTGGGCTGCCGCGTCACCAGCGCGCAGCAAGGGACTGGCGGCCGCACCGCTGAGGGCGGCAATGCGCAGCCAGTCGCGGCGGCTGATGCCGCAGTCGCAGGTGGAAGCGGCGCAAACATGCTGGTAGGCGGAACGCAGAGATTCGTCGTGCATGGAAAAGACTCCCGGGTCAAACAGGAAGAAAAAACAGAGCAAGGTATGCGCAGCACTAAAGCCGCGCGGGTCGATTCAGCGCGGACAGCTGACGTCGGGTGTCGTGACGGGCCGGGCTTCTGCCGCGCCGTGCAAGCTGCGCAGGGCCGCCAGGATTTCCAGCCGCAGTGCGGTGACTGCAACCGTAGCCTCCACGCGTGGATGGGCAATTTCCACTTTCCATTCGCGCACGATGTGGCCGGCATGCGGACCGGAGCGGCCCATCAGCACGATGCGGTCAGCCACCAAGATGGCCTCGTCGATGTCGTGGGTGACCAGCAAGGCGGCGGTATGCCAGCGCTGGACCAGCTCTACCAGCAGCTCCTGCATCTCGGCGCGGGTGATGGCGTCGAGCGCGGAAAACGGCTCGTCTGCCAGCAGCAGCTGGGGCTGCCGCGCCAGCGCGCGTGCCAGGGCCACGCGCTGGGCCATGCCGCCAGACAGCTGAGCCGGGCGCAAGCCCTGCTTGCCCTGGAGGCCCACGGCTTCTATGGCCTGGTCCACGCGCTGACGCAAGCTGGCGGTATCCAGTGCCGGCTGGTGTTTGAAGTCCAGGCCAAAGGCCACGTTGTGCCAGACGCTCAACCAGGGCAGCAGGCTGGCCTGCTGAAACACCACGGCGGCGCGGGGATGGGGCTGCGTCAGCGCCGCGCCCAGAAACTCCACCTGGCCTTGCGAGGGCTGTTGCAGGCCGGCCAGCGTGCGCAGCAAGCTGGACTTGCCACAGCCACTACCGCCTAGCAGGCAGACGATTTCCTGGGCATGAATATCCAGATCAATGCCGCTGAACACCGATGCACCCGGTGCATAGCCAAAGCCCAGGCCACGCGCCTGCAAGGCCAGCGGGGCTGTGTGGGGCTGGGCAGCCAGCGCGGTCAGCTCCGCATCGGCCAGGGGCGCATTCATGCGGCAGCGCCGGTTGCGGCCTGGGCCTGGACCTGGGCCTGTCGCTGCAACTCGCCTTGCAACTGCGTCAGGCTGGGCGTGACCACGGGCACAAAGGCCGACTCCTGCAGGCGACGGCCGAAGTCGGGCAGTTGATCGCGCAGATAGGCACGGCCACCCGAGCCCTGCAGCTCCAGCTGTATGGCTTCCTGCACCAGCGCAGCCAACTGCAGCCGCACCTGAAACAGCGCGGCGGCATCGGCCTCGAAGCGGCCGCTTTCCAGTCCTTCACCCAGCGTGGCTTGCAAGCCCTGCAGCAGCTCCCAGGCATGGGCAATGCGCGGGCGCAGCACATCGCGTGCGGAGCCTACTTGTTCGGCTGCGCGCAAGGCCGCACGCACCAGGCCTACCGACATGCCGCATTGCAGACTCAAGAACATGGGCCGGGCGCGCTTGAGAAAGGCCGGGCCATTCACCGCCAGCACTCCGTGCAGGGGCACGACCACATCGCTCAGCGTGATCGCCGCCGTGTTGCTGCCGCACAGGCCCAGCAGGTCCAGATCCTGGGAACGCTGCACGCCCGTTGCCTGGCTGTCCAGCGTCACCACCAAAGGTGGGCTGCCGGCTTGCTCGGCCTGTACCGCAGCGGCTACCGTGAAATGGGGCTGGCGCAAATTGGTCACCCAGGGCAGGCGACCCGAGACCCGGCGCTCGCCCTGAGGTGCTGTGTGCTCCTGCACCTGCAGAGGCTCCAGCGCCGAAAGAAACTTCATGGCGTTGGACAGACCCGTAGCCCCCGCAGTGTGGCCGCTGAGCAGGCCGGGCAGCCAGGCCTCGCGCGCCACGGGGTTGTCGCTCACGCACAGATAGTCGATGAAGGCGCGCTGGGCCCACAGCACAAAAGCAGCTGTCAGCGAATGCTCGGCCACCTGGGACAGGGCCTCCACCGCATGGCGGGCCTCACCACCGGCACCGCCCCATTCGGTGGGCACGCCAATGTGGGTCAGCCCGGCCTGGGTGAGCTGGGGCAAGAGCGCGTCAGCAAACTCGCTGCTGCTGTGCAGCGATTGCGCATGGCTTGCCAGCCAGGTTTGCAGCGCTGGCGCCACCCATTGCGCGCTCATGCTGCGAACACGCCGGGGGCAAACGGCTGCAGTTCAGGGTTGATGGCGGGCTGGCCCAGGTTGTTGGCGAAATTGCACAGCGTGGCCAGGCTCACGCCCAGCACCACCTCCAGGGCCTGCTGGTCGTCATAGCCTGCGGCCTTGAAGGCGGCCAGTGCCTCGTCAGAAACGGCGCCGCGGCTGGCGATCACGGCCTTGGTAAAGGTTTGCACCGCATCCAGCCTGGCATCGCCCGTGGCCTGGCCGCGCTGCAGCTGCAAGCTGATGGAACGATCCAGGTCCAGCTTCTTGGTCACGATGGCGGTATGGCCCGCCAGGCAGAAATCACAGCCATGGGTGTGGGCGGCGGTGAGCTGCACCACCTCACGCTCGGCCAGGGACAGGCTGGCGCGGGCATTGATGCCCGAGACCGTCATATAGGTTTCCAGCGCGGCCGGGGCATTGGCCAGCAGGCCGATCAAATTCGGCAGAAAGCCGTTGTTGGCCAATGCCTTCTCCACCAGGGGCTTGCTGGCCTCAGGGGCGGTAACAGGGGTTTGCAGGGGAATTCTGGGCATACCAAGCGCTCTCTTCATGCACGCAGCACCGGGTTGCGGCGTGCGACGGATTTTTTGATGAAGGGCGATTATGTTGCCGTGCAAGATCCATACAAAATAATGTTTAATAATTAATAAAACAGAATAAGCAAATTATATAAATATCTAATATCAATAATATTCAAGGATATTTAAAAATCACCCAATAAATATCTATTGGCAAGCATTCACTGGCGAAGAAATATTTTTTATCTACCACCCCGTGGGCTTGGAATAGCAATGGAAGCCCACAGTTTGGCGCTTGGTGTCACGCGCTTCCTCGTCCAGGCCCTCGCCCAAAGGCTTTAACGCAAGCTCCACCTTGCCACTCACCACATCAAACACCACCGAGCAGGATTCTTTTTTCCGGCTGAAGTACACGAGGCTGGCATCGCACCCGCTGTCGAAGCGCCCCAGCACGACCTGCCCTTCCTGCTCCTGAAAAACAGCCTGGGCGCTGGCCCCCTGGCGCACCATGACCCTGTCGCCCAGCTTGAGTACATGGCCGGCCTTGGCCGAGAACTTCTGGCCGTCGCGCAGCACATGTACGCCTTCGCTGCTTTGGATGAACAGAGCGACAGGGCCGTCTTGCTTCAGGGCTGCCAGGGCCGGCAGCGGTGCCACACATGCGCTCACAGCTGGGTCTCCTTGCGCGCCGCACCTGCATCCGCAATCGAGCTTCCCTGGGGCTCTTGCTGTTCTATGCAGTTGACCGGCAAGCGCTGGTAGTTGGCATCGAGGTCCTGGGGTGGCAGCAGATAGGACGCCTTGCACGCCTTGCCTTCCCACTCCACCGTCAGCTCACCTTGCTGGCTGCCTTCAGGCAACATGGTCAGCACGCGGCCACGGGTATCGGTGATGCCAATGCGCTTGCCCCACAAGGCAACCTGGGCTCCAAAAGGCATGGGTTTGCCGTCAGCGTTGCGCAGCTCGAACTGGATGCGACGTCCCATCTCCGCCTTGAAGTGCGCCATGGTCACGGCCCCTCGTGTGGGAACGAGGTGCTGCGCGGCGTTGTCGAAGTCCACCCCCTTGGGTGCACCACGGGTATCCAGGCTGACCAGATTGGTGCGGAAGGGATTGGCGTTTGGAATCACCGCATAGCCATTGGCGCCTGTCTTCACACCGGCATAGCTGGAAATGCCCACGCCAGGCACGGGCGGCTCCACCTTGGCCAGAATGAAGGTCTCACCCAGCGACTGGCTGAGGTTGACACCACCACCATGGGCCACCACAGAGCCTGCAGCAGCCAAGCTACCGGAGTGATACCCACTGCCGTAGGAATAGCTGGCATCCATGCGGGCAAACGATGTCAGCGTGCCCATGGAGGCTGCCGCACTGGTACTGCCATCGTTGGCACGGCCACCCGACACCATATAGGTGATTTCACGCTCCGTGGGCAGCTGCCCGGACACACCCGCCTGTGCAGAGGTGCCGTAGCGATCGTGGCTGATATTGCTGAATCCCTGCGGCGCATGGGGCTGACGACCCAACGGGATGTTCAACGTCAACATCAGGCTGTGGTTGTTTCCGCTTTGACTGCTGTTGTCGTAAGAGGAATAGACATTGCGCGAATAGGTGTAGCCCAGGTTGTAGCTCAGGTTGCCCCAGGTGTTGCCATAGCTCAGCGACAGGCTGCGCGAGCTGGCACCGTTCCAGTTTTTATCCAGGGAACCGCTGAAATACAGGCTGCCACGTCCGATTTGCTGCGTCAGGCTGATGTCCAGACGCTGGCGTGAAGCTCCACCGCTCTGCCCCCACCAGGCGCCGGGGCTGAACTGCGCCTCGTTCGCCAGCACATGGTCGCTCAGGGTTCTATAGCCCTCGCTGAGGCTGCGCTGAAGATTGACAAAAATATGAGAGCGGCTGCTTTCAATGAACTTGCCGTAGCGCAGCTTGACGCGCTCGCCTGTGGTGTGCTCGCCCTGCCCGCTGCTGCGGGAATGGGTTCCATCCAGGGAGAACGCCCCCCAGGAGGTATTCATGCCCACACCCAGCGAGTAGGCACTAAAGCCTTCCGAGGCATTCAGGCCCATGGCCAATGTAGTGCTGGTGTTCAAGCCATACAGCGCGGAGCCGCTCAGGAAATTCGGCTTGTTGCGCATGTTCTTGTTCAGGCGCACCTGGCCCATGGCTGCATCGTATTTCAGGCGCCCCTCGCGCACCATCAAGGGCGGGCTGGAGAAGGCCTGGCGCAGCGTGCGCCGTGCACCATTGGCTTCGATGATGGTGATTTCGAGGTCGCCGCTGCCACCCGATGGCGAGAGGTCACGAATTTCGAAAGGGCCAGCCGCCACATTGGCGCTGTAAATCAGATAACCGTTCTGGCGCACCTCCACCGTGGCATTGCTTTCCGCTGTGCCACGAATCACGGGTGCATAGCCCTGCTCGCTGTCAGGGCGCATGGCCTCGTCCGATATCAGCTGCGCGCCCAGAAAACGCACGTTGTCAAACAGCTGGGAGCGGGTGTAGCTCTCCCCCATTTGCAGCTGGCTGCTGAGCGATGTGATGCCGCGCTGGGCATAGGTGTTCTGGCTGATGAACCGGGTACCCTGTCCACTGCCCGAAGTCGCATAGGAGTTGTTGCGCAAGCGCCATGCTCCCATGTTGGCGCCCATCTGCAGACCTGCGCTAACGCTGTGGCTGGAGCTTTGGCCGCTGGCCTTGTCCTGGCGCAGATTGACGTTGTAGTTGAGAAAACCCACACGCTCGCCATCGTCCCACAGCGATGGGTCCACATAGCCGCGGCGGCTGGTGGTCAGGTACAGCTGAGGAATGCCCAGGTTCAGGCGCAGATTGCCCATATCGTAGGCAGCTGTTGCACCTGGCACCCATTCGGGCAGGCGCAAGCAAGTGGCGTCTGCATCGGGTACTTGTGGCAGCTTGTCAAAGTCCACTCCCATCTGCAGCAGCATCTCGGGCGAAAAACAGGGCTCAACCTCGCCCGTCTGCGGGTTGTTCTTGAACTCCACATCACGCCGCCCCACCAGCATCTGGTTGACGTGCAATTCCGTGCGCTGCACCCCTTCGGGCACACCACTGCCCGCCAACAAGGCCTGCAGGTCGGACATGGAAGCACCGCCATACAAAAAAGCCATGTTGAAGCTTTGGGAGATGGTGCTGCTCAAAGCTGCGACCTGCACCGCCTCCTGCGATGCATAAGCCTGTGTGCCGGAGGGCGCTGTGTGCGGCATCACCAGCTCTGCCACTTGAACCACATCTGCAGGCAGGGGAGCAGCCACGGAGTTTCCCCCCCGAGCCGCCGCATGCTCTGCCACCCGTTGTACGGTCTCCACGCTGTCCGATGCCTGAGGCCCCGGCACTTCCTGCTCCGCCTGCGCAAAAGCCGGTGCCAACGCCAAGGGCAGCACGCCTGCACACACTGTTTGGAACAGCTGCTTGCGAACCGTCAGCGAAGAGGAAACAACAGCTTTTGGGGACATGACTCTGCGCAAAGGGACGAAAGAGGGAACAACGCGGCGTGTAGCAGCACTCCGCCCCAGAATCAGGCCAGAGATGTGTGATGCAATTCCGTGCTGTGTCGTTGTTGCGCCAGGCCAGCTAAGGCCGAGCGCTGCCGGCTCGATGTGAGGCCGTGAGGCCACACGGGCAACCTATGGGCTGCGCCGAATTACTCGGCTGTCGAGATCACTGTCTTCGCCAGGACCTGAGCCCCTCCTGCGAGTTGCACTTCATAGGACTCGGCACTGCCGTAGTCGCTGATGGCCTTGAAATGGAGCTTGGTATTGCCCGCCAGTCCAAAGGGCAGCAGACGGGTCTGCCCCGGCCCCACCATGCCTGGGCTTTTCAGCTCCTTCCCGGCCCCTTTGAGCAGGCTCATGGAGACATGAAAAGCACTGGGGTTGTGAATCTGCAGCATGGACGCACCGTCCTTTTGCACCACCGACCACTGCAAGGCCGTAGGCGCTTGTTCGGCACTTCCTGGCAAACCTGCAGGCCTAAAGAACAACTTGATTCTTTGGCGCACCGCGATTTGCAGATGATTTTCCTCATCGCTGGCCTGCGGAACTTCCTGCACATTCAGCCAGACCACTGTTTCCCGGTCACGGGGTAAATCATTTTGTCCACCAGCGTACAAAATACGCATGACCTGCTGCCCCTTGGGAAGCATTTTGGCCAGCGCTGGGCTGATGGCGAATGGCAACTCACCCGTATCATTTTCAGAATTACTCTCCAGCCAGGACTGGATCAATACAGGAGTCTCTTCATTGCGAACGATAAGGGAGGCCTCTTGCTGTTTTTCCAGCAACACGATGCGCGTGGCACTCAGCGATATGGATGCCAAGGCTGCGCCGGCATGCAACATCGCAGTTGCGGTCAAAATGGCCGAGAGTGTTTTTTTAATTGTTGAGGCTGCCATTGCTTTCTCCTATCGTTCCAAAACAAAACCTTGGCAAGCTTTGATGAAGCCTGCCAAGGCTCACTAGGCCTTACTCGTAAGACAAGGTGTAGGCCACGGTGGCGTTGGCTGCACCGGCCTTCACATCAGCAGCCTTCTTGCCAGCTTGCAGCGTGTAGTAAGCCTTCAACGGAACGCTGAAGACGTTGTTACCGACATTGACAGCGTTCAGCGTTGCAGTGCCAGCGCTGAAGTCCAGAGGACCGTTGTCACCCACCAGCATGATCTGCACGTTCTGGGCACCACCGGTCACGGCAATACCCTTGCCCACGCGCGCGGCGGGCTTCAGCTCCAGAGTCACCTTGGAGTCTGCTGCGCATTCGACGTTCAGGTCCAGGTTCTTGGCAATGGTGCTCAGGCTACCGTCGGAAGTTTCGGGAGTGGCTTCCGTGCCCAGTGTTTCAGCAGAGTGGGGCCCCATGGTCACCAGCATGTTGGCACCCGAAGAAGAAGCGCCGCTGCTGCTCACCTTGCAGGTATCAGCCGTGATGCTGCCTTCAAAAGAGATGGTGCCGGTAGCACCAATCGTGGCAGCTTGCGCGCCGGTAGCGGCGAAAGCGGAAAAAATAGCCAGGCTGATGAATGTTTTTTTCATGATAGAAATCTCTGTTGCTAAATGAATCGGCAAGCCTTTTCAATTTGATCCCACTGCTATCCAAGGCTTATCGGCATATGCTTTTATCAAGCACACCGCCAGTGTAGGTAGGAATAAAAAAAATAATCTAGGAAAATTCCTAAAACAAATATTGAAAAATAATTCCCAAAAAACAAAGAAATAAAAAACAAATTTAATCAAGAAAATAATTTCAGAATATTCTTATTTAACAAATTTTGATAATTTTTAGCATTCAGAGCTATGCAAAAAAATAGCACTGGGTTGCTACCGGATCCCCAGAAGCCACCACGCATGCTGAACCTGCTGCTGCAGATGTTTGCCATTGCGCTCATCGCCTGCTCTGTCCTGGCGATTGGGGCCTATGTCTATGCATCGGTGATGAACACCGTCTCCGAATACCGCAGGCTTTTGAATTCCGGTGCCTACAACGCACAAATGTTCCTGAACCAGCGGGAGACCCTGCTGCGCACGCTGGCTGCATCGGCCATACGACTGACCACGCCCCCAGGCCAGTTGCCTGCGGGCATTGCCGCCAATGCAGCGCCGCAGCTGGTACAGCTGCCTTTTCCCTTGTTGAAAAAAGGCAATGACTGGGAGCTGGTTTTGACTCCACGCCTGCTCAGCGGCGTAGAGCGTGCCAATGCGCGTCTGATTTTCAGCGCTCCCAGCCCCAACCGCAGCTATGCCCTGGAAACTGCAAACGACAGCATGCTGCGCTGGGTTTCCCGCGAGCCCGATCTGGTGTGCAACATCTTGCATTTCGCCCTGCTGCCGGAAAATGCCAACCACCCCGTGGTCTGGCTGCGCCAGCCTGGAGGGGGTGAGCGCATGGCGGTATATGCCCCCATAGACCGCAGCAATACCGACAATGGTTGGCTAGGTTTGGAGCTCAGGGACTTGCACCAACTGCTGCAGCTCCAGCAACCCTTGGCGAGCAGCTATACCTTGATCGACAGCCATGGCAGCGTGGTGCTGCAAAGCCAGGATGCGGCCCATCTGGATGCCATTGAGCTACAACAAGGTGACGATCATTTCGGCTTTTCCGGCCCTGGCTGGATTCCGCAGCACATTGTGCTGAGCAAATCCATTGGCACAGGCGGGTTGCGCGTCATCTACTCCCTCCCCATCAGCCAACTGCTGGAAGACAGCAAAGGTCTGCTGTACAAGGCCGCTTTGGCCGAGATTGTCTTTATTGCCTATGTGCTGCTGGGTGCCCATGCACTCAAGCGCCTGCTGTTTGTCCCCGCACAACACCAATATGAGCAATTGGTGGACAGCGTGGCACTGAACCGGGAGTTGATTACCGCAGCCCCTGTGGGGCTGGCCCTGATCAGCAGCGCCGAACACACCGTGCTGCGCGAGAACCCCCAGGCACGCGACTGGATCGCCCACGACCCCAACTGGACCAGCCGGCTCACACGACCTGGTGCACAAAGCATGCACAGCGATGTCGACCTGGATGATGGGCGTGTGGTCCATGTCACCTCCATTGCGCTGACCTACCGCGGACAGCCGATCACGCTGTGCACCATCACCGATGTCACTGCGCGCAAGCAGGTGGAGACATCGCTGATCAAGGCGCGCCAGCTGGCCGAAGATGCCAGCCGCGCCAAGACCCGCTTTCTCGCAACGATGAGCCACGAAATCCGCATTCCTCTGTACGGTCTGACCGGGACACTGGAGCTGCTGGACATGACCGACATCAGCCCACAGCAGCGGCACTATCTGAGCACCTTGCGCCGCTCCATGGTCTCGCTGCGCCGCACCGTGGATGACTCGCTGGACCTGTCCCGTATCGAGGCAGGCCATGTGGAGTTGCTGCACCAGGATTTCTGCCTGCTGGAACTTGCGGAAGAGGTGATCTCTGCCTTTGCCCCGCATGCACAAAGCAAGGGCCTGCGCATTTATGCCCTGGTCGAGCCCATGCAGGAAACCCGCTTCCACGGAGACCCCCAGCGCATACGCCAGATCCTCGACAACCTGATCAGCAATGCGGTCAAATTCACGGATGCAGGGCAGGTGGTGTTGCGCATCAGGCCACTCACCCCGCTCCATGGCGAAGCCCAGATCTTGTTCCAGGTCAGCGACACTGGCATCGGTGTGGAAGCCGAGCTCATGCCACGCTTGTTCGACCCCTATTTCCGTACCGACTCCGCACAGGCCCTGCATATTCATGGGACAGGACTGGGGCTGGCGATTTGCAGCAACCTGATTCAGCTCATGCATGGCAGCCTGCGCACCATCAGCCAGCCAGGTCTGGGCACCAGCATCTCTTTCTCGCTGCCACTGCAGCCGGCCATTGCCCCCACAGGAGCGCCAGCGCTGCGTCTGGAGCCTCGCCCCATTTATGTGGATGGGCTGTTGCCGGATGTGGTGAACAATCTGTGCCAATGGCTCAGCCATTGGGGCGGCTTGGCCATTGCCTACCAAGGCCCCCAACAAGTGCTGTCACCCCAGGGCGTGCTTGTCCAGGCATGGCCACCATCCGGTGCATCACCACACTGGTCCGGCCCACGTGTAGAGCTTCAACCGACCCCTGGCTCCTACGAACAGGCTGAGCGCCTGACCCCGGCTTACTCGCTGCCTGGCATTGCACAGGCGGTGCTGCGTGCCCAGCAAGAGTCGCCGCAGCAATTGCAGCTGCAAGCGCCGTCACGCCGGCTTCAGCACCAGAAGCTGCAGCTTGGGTTGCATTTGCTGGTAGTAGATGACAGCCCCATTTGCCAACAGATCTTGCAGGAGCAGCTGGAAGCGCTGCACTGCACGGCCGAATCCGTCTTTGACGGCCGCCAAGCCCTGGATCACCATGCTCTGGAGCACTTCGATGCCGTGATTGTGGACCTGAACATGCCCAGCATGTCGGGCTACCAGTTGGCTGCAGCGCTGCGCAGCCATGGGTATTCCAAGCCCATTGTGGGTATGACAGCCAACGCCTGGCCAGATCCTCAACGTCAGTGGCAGACCGCCGGGATGGACAGCCTGCTGATCAAGCCACTCAATCTGGCGATGCTGCATGAGCAGCTGCTATTCATTACCAACCAGGAGACTCCCCATCATGCTTGACAACTACCATATCCTCGTCCTGGACGACAGCCCCGTACAGTGCATGCATGTGGAAGTCATGTTGAGGGAGGTGGGCTTTTCCAACATTGTCCAAGCCCATACTGCACAAGAAGGTCTGGAGCGCATGCGGGACCAGCCCGATCAAATCGTGATTCTGGACCTGGACATGCCGGATACCGATGGCGTCCAGTTCATCGACAGGATTGCCAGCCACGGCTTCACCCCCATGCTGGCCATCTCCAGCTCGCACTCACGCCGCATTGTCAAAAGCGTCAGCCTGATGGCCAAGGAGCGTGGCTTTCCCGTGATCGGCCATTTCCCCAAGCCTTTTTCGCTGAGCCATGCCCACCAGTTGCGACGCCAATGCCTGGCCTTTCGCGAAGCCAGCAACGACCTCCCCCAATCGCTCTTGGTCACAACAGAGCCCCAGCCCTGTATCTCCGGAGAACAGTGGAGCGCCAGTGCCCTGCGCCAGGCTTTGCTTGGCAACGCCATACAAGGCCGGTTTCAGCCCAAGGTCAGCCTGCACACAGGGCGCATCATCGGCGCCGAAGTATTGGCACGCTACATTGCCCCCCACGGCGAAGAGAGCCTGCCCGAATCCTTTCTCCCGGCCATTCGCCGGCATGGAATGGAGCAAGAGCTGGTTTTCAAAATGCTCAACGATGGCCTGCAGGCCCATCGCACATGGCGCAAGCTGGGCTACCACGTCCCCATCGCCGTGAATCTGCCTGTGCCCTTGCTGCAAATCGCGGACCTTCCCGACCGCTTGCATGCCGCCGTGACCGCAACCGGTATCGCGCCGGGCTGCGTGTGCTTTGAGTTGCTGGAAGACGATGCCGTCAACGCCCCCAGCCTCTATTACATGGGTGCCAGCCGCATGCGGCTCAAAGGCTTCGGTCTGGCCCAGGATGACTTCGGACGCGGACACAGCACCATGTACAACCTGATCTCGACGCCCTTTACCGAGCTGAAGATAGATCGCGCCTTTGTCAGCGGGGCCTGGAACGATGAGGTCCGCTCCGCCGCATTGATTTGCGCCATTACCCTTGGCAAAGAACTGGGCCTGAGTGTGACGGCCGAAGGCGTGGAAACCCAGGAAGACATGGACTTCATCAAACGCATCGGCTGCGATTATGCTCAAGGCTTCTTCATCTCCGCTGCAGTCAACACCAAGCAGTTTTTTCGTGTGCTTGAGCAGCTTTCACCGGTAGTGTGATCTTGCACCTTCCCTTGCTTTTCTGATCGGTTTTTCACCCCTGACAAGCAAAGCTCTGATGAATCTGAGATGCTAGCAATCACTACCAATCAAAACTATCTGCCGTCTGCCGATCACCATCAGGGATGCCCAACACCTCTTTTAATGCCATTACCCGGCATCTGCGTCACCAGAGTCTGACCATTTTGGGCGCCACCGCCCTGGTATTGGTGCTGATGGGGCTGCTGCTCGTTGGCGTGCAAAACCTCATCGAACGCAAGCGCGATGCGCTGGAGGCGGACTTCAGCAACACGGTGGGCTATATCCATGAGCAGGAGCAGTTCCTGCTGCAGCTGCGGGTCCAGAATGCGCGCCTCACCTCTTTGCTGGACGCCCGCAGTGTTCGCCCCGGCACCGAAGTCCCGGCCAGCCACGTGGCCCTGGATCGTGGCCAGTATGGCGGTGACTTGCCCTTCTCGGTGATTGAAGAGAAGCCGACCAGCAGCATCAATCCAGCACCACACCAAGTTTATTTGTCACTTGGCCGTCATCTGGCTGACCACTATTTTTCGTTCTGGGCTTTCTCCTACTTTCCCTCGCCCAGCGTGATCCTGCTGAACGAAACCGATAACGCCCGCATCAGCGTGCCTGCGATTGATGCACCTGGTTTCTCGGAGACCATGCGCTCGCAAGAGTTTGACCAGGTGCTGGCCTTGGCACACCAGCAGGCACAGGCACCTGCACAGCCCTCCGCCCAATCGGCAGAGAAAGCACAAGTCCATTGGATGCGCATGCCCGGGCTGCCCGGAAAAATGCTGGGGCTGACCTCTGCCAATCTGCAGCCATCCGCCTGGCAAGAAGCCATAGGACATCAGCCCCAGGCTTATTTGGCCACCTTGATGAGCCGCCAGCGTTTGGGCACAGGCGATGACGTTGCCGCGCCGGCATCCGAGAGCAAATTCTGGCTCAGCCATGCCCAACAAGGCGTGTTGATGGGCCCTGCCAACCTGCCCCAGGTCAGCCACGATGGCTTTAGCCTGACATCCCAAGGGCTGGTGCTGCGCCTGCACAGCAGACAGGGCGGCTGGACCGGCTACTACCTCATGGGCTACGGCAGCTTTTTCCAGGCCAATGCCTGGTGGCTGCCCGTTATCGGGATGGGCATCGTCAGCTTGTTTCTGCTGATCGGCCTGGGATATATACGCTGGTACCGACGCAGCGTGATTGAGCCGGCCCAGAAATCACAAGACGAGTTGCTGGAAAGTGAAGCCTTCAACCGTACCTTGATTGACACCGCCCCCATCGCACTGTGCTTGCTCACCCGTAACCGTGGCGAAGTGGTCTTTGCCTCCAACCTGGCCCAGAACTGGCTGCTGCCACTGGTGGAAGCATCGGTACAGGCCCCGCGGCCCGAGGTACAGGCTGTGCGCAAGCAAATTCTCCACGCCATCAGTCCTGGCGTGATTGAGCAGTTTGACCTGCAGGACGGTCGCAGCCTGCATATTGCCTACGCTCCCACCCGCTACCAAAAACAGGACGTGGTGCTCTGCGCGATCACCGACCTCACGGCCCGCGCCGAGGAGCAGCGCGCCCTGGAGCGCGCCAAGACGGCAGCCGACCAGGCAAACGAAGCCAAGACCACGTTCTTGGCCACCATGAGCCACGAGATCCGGACCCCGCTGTATGGTGTGCTGGGCACGCTGGAGCTGCTGGCCCTCAGCCGGCTGGACCGGCAACAAAGCCTGCATGTACAGCGCATACAAGCCTCTTCCCAACTGCTGCTGCGGCAGATCAGCGACATTCTCGACGTCAGCAAAATAGAAGCCGGTCAGATGCAGCTGGAGATTGCCAGCTTCAACCCTCGCGAGCTGGTGCAGCAATGCACCGCTTCTTATGCAGGCATGGCGCAGCAAAAGAAATTGCTGCTGTTTTGCAGCATCGATACGGAAGTGCCCGAGCAATTGCTGGGCGATGCCGCCCACATCCAGCAAATTCTGACCAACCTCATCAGCAACGCCATCAAGTTCACGCAGGCCGGCCATGTGATTGTTCGCCTGCACCTGGCACAGCACACCGACACGCATTGCACATTGCGACTGCAGGTTGCAGACACTGGCGCGGGCATCACCAAAGAGCAGATGACCGAGCTGTTCACTCCTTTTTACCGTGTCCACGCAGGCGTGCATACGGTGGGGGGAACAGGTCTTGGCCTGTCCATTTGCCATCGCCTGGCCGAGTTGATGCAAGGGCAGCTCCATGTGACCAGCGAACCCGGCCTGGGCAGCAGCTTCACGCTGGAGTTGAGTCTGCCATGCACCCAGCAAACACCCACCCAGGCCCCTCAGTTGCTGGGCCTTGATCTGCTGGTGCGCAGCCCCCACAAAGAGCTGTCAGAACATGTCTGCCGCTGGCTTTCGCGGTGGGGAGCCAACGCTCAAGTCGCACAAAGCACGCTGCCGCCTGCTGCAGACAATCTCTGGCTGCTGGACCTGATGATGCCGGCCAACCAGCCCCCTTCTGCAGACTGGCGCTCACACTACCTCAACCTCTCGCCCAGTGCCATGCCCTCACCTCACCCCGATATTGATGGCTTCAGCGTGGACAGCATTGCCAGAGCGCTGGAGCGCCTGGCCAACCAGCACACGCCAGCCGCTGCAACAACTGCAGCCGACGCATTGACCTTGGGCTCTTCCTTGCGGGTGCTCATAGCGGAAGACAACCCCATCAACCAGGCCACATTGAGCAACCAGCTCGAGCAGCTTGGTTGCACCGTCAGCATCGCTGGCAACGGCGAAGAAGCACTGACGCAATGGAACATAGAGTCCCATGACATTGTGCTCACCGACGTCAACATGCCTGGCATGAATGGCTATGAACTCACGCAGCAGCTGCGCGCCCAAGGTGTCAGCGCACCCATCATCGGGGTGACGGCCAATGCCATGCGCGATGAAGAACAGCGCTGTATGGAAAGTGGCATGAATGCCTGGTTGGTCAAACCCATAGGGCTCAAAGCGCTGTACAAACTCTTATGTCAGTTTGCACCACAGCCCATCGCCCACACAGCCGAGCCCACCACCATCACGAATCCGCAACGCCAGCAGATGCTTTCCACCCCGGTTCCAGAACAGTACCGCGCTGTTTTTCGCACCACCATGCAAAAAGACATCGCCCAGTTTGGGGAAGGCCTCGAGAGTCGCGACATTCCAGCCACCTTGCAAAAACTGCACCGCATGCGTGGAGCATTGGCTGCGGTTGGCAACCTCGACTTTGCTAATTTTTTGGGTCTATTGGAAGATAAGTTGTCTCAGCAAGGCTGGGAGGCCGGTATGGCGGAAAAATTAAATCTGGCGCATGACATGCTCGAAGAAGTCCTGTCCAAGACCTGATGGGTCCCCGTCCAGTATTTCCGTCTATCAAAATTCAGTACAAGCAATGGAAAAAATACGCGTCGTCATCGCCGATGACCATCCTTTGATGGTCATGGGAGTCAAGGATCTGCTCGCCAAAGATGCCAATATCAGCGTGGAGGCAGAGGTCTTCACACCGACAGAGCTTTTCAATCAGCTCGAAGCATCTCTTCCGGATGTGGTGATCACCGACTACACCATGCCGGATGACGAATGCTATGGCGATGGCATCAAATTCATCCAGCACCTGCTGCGCCGCTTCCCCGAGGTCAAGCTGATTGTGCTGACCATGCTTTCCAACCCCTTGATCATCTCTTCGCTGTACGAAGCAGGTGTACAGGCCGTGGTGTTGAAAAAGCACAATCTCAACGAAATCAACCGCGCCCTGCACATGACGCGCATGGGCCTTCAATACTACCCACCAGGGTTTCAAAAAGAAATGCGCCTGGAAAATGGTGGTGCAGTACAAGAACGCATCAAAAGTCTGTCTCCGAAGGAGTTCGAAGTACTGCGCCTTTTCTACCAGGGTAAAACCGTGGGCGAGATTGCCGAACACCTGAGCCGAAGCATCAAAACCGTCAGCACCCAAAAAACCACGGCCATGCGCAAGCTGGATGTCAAGAACAACCAGGACTTGATCACTTTCTGCATGGAGCACGGCATCTTTCAGCACTGATTGCCGCATCTTCTATATATGGTTTGAGATAGAGGATTTTAGGAGCCCTCCTAAAATCCTCTATCTTTTTGCACTATAAAATAGCCATTTGCTACCCATCAATGGTTTCGTCCATTGGATTTTCGTATTAATGGCTTCATGAAGAAGAATATAAGCATATTTTTAATATTCACTTTTTTTGCAACAACCTCGCTCACAGTCTACGCACAGTCATCTAACTGCCGCAGAGTCACTTCTCTCAATTCAGTAAGGTGGACCATACGCCCCGCAGGCTCCACGTTTTCGAATGGCCAAATCATCGCGAATACGTCGGCATACCACAGTTTTTCTTTTCCCATCACCCAAAACTCCAGCCTACTCCAGGGAGGTAGTCCAACAGCTGCAGCCGGTGCCTACGACACCATACCCATGCCTCTCACTCCGGGCGTAGGCGTCAGAATAAAGTGGAGCAGATATAACACGCTCTCAAACATTGAGTCCGAGACCTTGCCCTCAGGCTTCATTCTGACAAAAAATGGGTGGCAAACATTGTTTAAATCACCCGGAAAAGGAGATACTTATAGCGTATCTTTTTTCTATACCTACGAGATAGTAGTAATTGACAGCGATCTCTACAAAGGCGGGAAACTTATTATCGACAATACCACACCGGTGACCTCCATTGTTTCTGGTGGTACTCCAGCCGAGATGTGCGCGAATGGTGAAACCGACTTGCTGGCAGCAATAACGAATGAGCTGAAAATTCCCGATTTACCCAAACCTGCCAGCCCCACCTGCGCCTCTGCCATATTGCAGCAATCCATCAAAATGCCTGCTATAGACAAAAACCAGATTGCAGCGCATGGAAGCACCAAAGAAAGTGGATCAGTCGGTGAAACTCGCCTCAGGCTTGTTGGCGAAAAATGTCAAAAAGGAACCGTAATCAAAGCCTATTTCACCGACAACAGCGATGCTTCTGCGCAGAAGACTTATTTAAAGTCTTCCAATCCCTTGGTGGGGTTTCGCATGTATTACCAGGATGATCATGACCCGGTAGTTTTTGGCCCGGCCCCCATAGGCTCGTCCATGCCTGCCCATGATCCCGTCACGTCCACCGAGATTCCAAGCAGCACTTCGGATGTACTCATGCCCTTTTCAGCACAGTATGTCCGGCTTCCAAGCACCACAAAAGAGAGCATACAAAGTGGTCCACTCAAGGCTTCGGCGACCGTGACTTTTGTCTACGACTGATCGTGACCCGCTTGCAGCGCCCAATCTTGGCATGTCCAGGACTCGCCGCCGTCCGACAGGGTCACCACATTTCCTTACGTATACTCTGAAATCGACCGTTCGTCGCTGGTCCAGCAGTTCCTGGATCCGTGCATGCACCGGCTCCTGCTTGTTCAACCCCAGCCGCCCGCAGAACCGTTTACACCGCGTTTTGCCCAGGAGGAACATATGCTCCCAGCCCAAGCCCCCCAATTCAATCTTCCCTGGACCCTGGGCCGTATACAGCCCAGAGCCTGCAGCTGCGGCAGCGTGGTCTGTCATTTGCTGCACGAGCGGGTGATGGCCGATATGTCCCGACGCATGTTCGTCGGCGGCCTGGCGGCCACGCTAGCGCCTTTTGCCGCAGTGGCGCAATCCACCAGCGATAGCAAACAAAGCCCCAAGCAAGGCCCGCGCCCGCTGCTGTTCACCAATCTGCGGCTTTTCGACGGCTCGGGCAAAGCCCCTCGCACTGGTGTGCAGGTGTTGGTGGAAGGCAAGCTGATCACCGCCCTGCCTTCTGCAGCGGAAAAGGTCGAGGGCGCCCAGATCATCGACTGCCAGGGCAAGCTGCTGATGCCCGGCCTCATCGACACCCACTGGCACACCATGCTGGCCGCCATTCCCCAGACCACGGCCATGACAGCCGATCTGGGTTATCTGTATTTGGCTGCAGCGCAGGAGGCCAAGCGCACGCTGCTGCGCGGCTTTACCTCGGTGCGCGATGCAGGCGGCCCGGCTTTTGCCCTCAAGCGCGCCATTGACGAAGGCATGGTGCCCGGCCCGCGCATCTACGCCAGTGGAGCCATGATTTCCCAGACCTCGGGCCATGGCGACTTCCGCCTGCGCAGCGAAGTCCCCCGCGCCGCCAACGAGCCGCTGAGCCTGGTGGAACGCGTGGGCGTGTCCATGATTGCCGACGGTGAGGCCGAGGTACTGCGCCGCGTGCGCGAGCAGCTGATGCTCGGCGCCTCCCAGATCAAGATGCTGGCCGGTGGCGGCGTGGCTTCGCTCTACGACCCGCTGGACAGCACCCAGTTTTCCGAGCGCGAGCTGCGCGCCGGCGTCGAGGCCGCTGCAGACTGGAACACCTATGTCATGGCCCATGTCTACACCTCCAAGGGCATACAGCGCGCCATCAAGGCCGGCGTGAAAAGCATTGAACACGGCCAGCTGGCCGACGAGGCCTCGGTGCGCATGATGCGTGACGAAGGTGTGTGGTGGAGCCTGCAGCCGTTTTTGCAGGACGAAGACAGCAACGTCTACCCCGACGCCGCACGCCGTGAGAGCCAGCGCCAGGTGGCCCAAGGCACGGTCAAAGCCTATGAGTGGGCACAGAAATACGGCATCAAGACCGGCTGGGGCACGGACATTCTGTTCAACCCCAAGAACACCGCCACCCAAGGCCGCCAGCTGGCCAAGCTCACGCGCTTTTACGATCCACTGACGCTGCTGAACCAGGCCACAGGCAAGAACGCCGAACTGCTGGCACTGTCCGGCGAACGCAACCCCTATCCCAAGGCTCTGGGCCGCATCGCCCCTGGCGCCTTTGCCGACCTGTTGATTGCCGATGGCGACCCCAGCGTCAACCTCGACTTTCTGGCCGATCCCGAACGCAATCTGCGTTTGATCATGAAGGACGGCGCCATCCACAAGAACACCCTCTGAGTTGCCCATGCCTGCATCTTCTTTTTCGCGCATGCTGCGCAACACCGCAGCCTTGGGCACCGGAATGCTGGTGCTGGGTACGGCCTGGTCCCAGACCACTGCAGAGGAAAGCTGGCGTGTCCAGCTCACGCCCTATGTATGGATGACGGGACTGGAAGGCCATATCCGCCCGGTCAGCGGCGGCCCCACGGCCCATGTGGACAACTCGTTTTCCGACATTCTGCAAAACCTGGATGCTGCCTTATTCCTCACCGGCACTGCCCGCAAGGGCCGCCTGGTGGTGCAAGGGGACTTCAGCTACGCCTCCACCTCGGACAGCGCCAAACTTCCCTTCGGGCTTTCGGCCCATGCCAAGGTGCGCCAGACCTCGGCCACCCTGACCGGGGGCTACAACTGGCAGCTTGCTCCCAGCACCAGCGTGGACCTCATGGCCGGCATGCGCCTGTGGGACATCAAGGCCAGTGTCCGCGTGCCCGGTCTGGCGGCCACGCAATCCACCACCCATTTTGTCGATCCCATCGTGGCCGCGCGCTGGCGCCAGGATTGGGCGCCGCAATGGTCCACCCTGGTCTATCTGGATGCCGGTGGTTTTGGCGTGGGTTCCGACTCCACCTGGCAGGCCGTGGGCGCGGTCAATTACCAATGGAGCGAAAACCTCTTTTTCTCGCTGGGATACCGGCATCTGCACGTCAACTACCGCGATGACGGCAAGCGCCTGGACTTCAACCAGAGCGGGCCCATGCTGGGCGCCACGCTGAAGTTCTAGAACCCACTCCCCTTCCCCGTAGCCACTGCGCTCCTGGCGCGGGGATGGGTCAATCTTTTGCGGCTTCACGCGCTCCTGCATGCCGAGCGCGAAATGGACTGCTGTGCCATCGCCGGATGGGTCATGTACCTTCTCATCAGCCCCTTGGTAACGGAGGTCTGGCTGATATCTGGCGGATATCCGAGCCATGTCCGACCCACATGGTGCATGCGCCAGCCCGAATCTATACCAAGGTATATCCGCGCCTTCCCAAAAGCGTCTAGACGCTGCCCAAGGGAATCTAGAGAATTACCCGTATTGTTCAAGCAGCAGCCTCTCCCCCCTCTGGCCGCTGCTTGGTGTTGTTTCCACTGCATGGAGATCAGCTATGGAACCCGGCCCTCATAGGTGCTTGTGCACCGCCTCTACCCCGACCAGCACATGGCACAGCCGCTGCCATGTCTCATCCATCCGGCTGACGTCCGAGAACCTCTGATCGCTTTGTGACATGGGGCTCTCGCTCAGCCGCAATGACTGCGAGACCCACCATGACCCGCCAACAACTCAATATCGCCCTGCGCGCCGCCCTGATGTCGCGCAATGTGCACCAAGTCCGCGCCCTGCTGGCCACCTACGGCCTGCCCGCTTTTTCCAACGCCGTGGCGCGTTGCTCCCCTCGCGTCGCTGCCGACGCCCTGAGCCTGCTCCCCCAAGACAACCGCAACGCCGTGCTGCGCCATCTGCCGCGCCAGCTGTGCGACAGCCTGCTGCCGCTGGGCATTGCCGTCTCCACCCCCTACCCCACCCGCCGCATGCGCTGGGGCCTGCTGAGCTGGAGCGATGCTGCAGCGCGCATCCACGCCTGACTCTCCAGGCCAGCTCCACCCTGGTGTGGAGCTGGCCTTTGCCTTTTTCTTTTCCCGCAAGGAACTTCCATGACTTTCCGTATGGCCGCCATGCTGCGACCCGGCTCCGCCCTGCTCCTGGGCAGCCTGCTCAGCGCCTGTCACCCCAACACAGCCTCGACCGACACCCAGACTGCAGAGGTGCCCGCGCTGCGCCGCCAGGGCAATGTCATCGAAGTTCCCCAGGGCTCCCCCTTGCTGGCCAAGCTTCAGGTAGAGGCCGTGGTCACGGCCGAACTCTCCACCCCGGTCATTGCCCCCGCCAGCATCGAGGCCGCCCCCGAAAAACTGGTGAAGCTGGCCCCTCCGGTGGCCGGCCGCCTGGTGCAAATCCACCGTGCGCTGGGTGATGCCGTGCGCGCTGGCGATCCGCTGTTCACCATGGACTCGGCCGATATGGCCAATGTGCGCGCCGAACAGGCCAAGGCCCAGGCCACGCTGCTGCACGCCCAGCGCGAAGCCGATCGCCAAAAACTGCTGCTGGATGCGGAAATCGCCGCCCGCAAGGACTACGAGGCTGCCGAGCTGGAGCTGGCAACGGCCCGTGCCGATGTGGCTGCAGTGGCCGACCAGCTGGCCCAGATGGGCGCCCCTTCCAAGGCCGGCAGCCGTGGGGCTTATGTGCTGCGCTCGCCCATCAGCGGCCGCGTGGTGGAAATGAATGGCGCACAAGGCGGCTACTGGAACGACATCAACGAATCCGTGATGACGGTGGCCGATCTGTCCACCGTCTGGCTCAGCGCCAGCGTGGCCGAGCGCGACCTGGCCAGCGTGGCCGTGGGCCAGAACGCCCATATCAGCCTCAACGCCTACCCCAACCAGCCCCTGGTGGGCAAGGTGCGCTATGTGGGCGAGTTGCTGGACCCCGAAACCCGCAGCGTGAAGGTGCGTGTGGCCGTGGACAACCAGGACGGCCGTCTGCGCCCCGGCATGTTTGCCCAGGTGCGTTTTGACGGCCCTGCCCACCAGGCCACCGTGGTGCCCGCATCAGCCCTGCTGCAAAGCAGCGTGGGCACCCGGGTGTTTGTGGAGCAGTCGGCCGGTCACTTTGTGCCACGTGATGTGCAGGTTGGTGCCCAGCAAGACCAGCAGGTGGAAATCACCGGCGGCCTGAAGGCAGGCGAGCGCGTGGTCGTCAACGGAGGAGTGCTCCTCCATGATTGAACGCATCGTCTCTCTGTGCTTTCAGCGGCGCAGCCTGGTCTGGCTGGTCTTCGCCTTTGCCGCCCTGTATGGCGCCTTCAGCTGGAAGCAACTGCCCATAGAGGCCTATCCCGACATTGCCGACACCACCTCCCAGATCGTGGTGCAGGTGCCGGGCCTGGCTGCCGAGGAAATCGAGCAGCAAATCACCGTGCCGCTAGAGCGCGCCATGCTGGCCACGCCGGGCATGCATGTGCTGCGCTCGCGCAGCCTGTTTGCCCTGTCGCTGATCACCGTGGTGTTTGAAGACGGTGTGGAAGGCTACTGGGCGCGCCAGCGCCTGCAGGAGCGCATCAACGAGGTCGAGCTGCCCTACGACGCCAAGGCCGAGCTGGACCCCTACAGCTCGCCCACCGGCGAGGTCTACCGCTACACACTGGAAAGCCCCGCTCGCAGCCTGCGTGAGCTGTCCGAGCTGCAGAACTGGACCGTGATTCCGCGCCTGAAAAAGGCGGCCGGTGTGGTCGATGTGACCAACTTCGGCGGCCTGACCACGCAGTACATGCTGGAGCTGGATCCGCAGCGCCTGCTGCAGTACGGCGTGACGCTAGCCGAAGTGGTGGAAGCCATCAACGACAACAACGCCAGCGGTGGCGGCAGCGTGCTGGACCGCGGCGAAATCTCCTATGTGATTCGCGGCGTGGGCCTGCTGCATTCGCTGGACGATATGGGCCAGGTGGTGGTCAAGGCCACCGATGGCGGCGTGCCCGTGCTGGTCAAGGACCTGGGCCGCTTGACCTATGGCGAAGTGGAACGCCGCGGTGTGCTGGGCAAGGACGACGACAGCGATGCCATCAGCGGCATTGTGCTGCTGCTCAAGGACACCAACCCCTCCCAGGCACTGCAAGGCATTCATGCCGCCGTTGATGAACTCAACAGCCGCCTGCTGCCCGCCGACGTCAAGGTCGTTCCCTATCTGGACCGCACCACGTTGATCGAGCGCACCATGGACACCGTCAGCCACACGCTGATCGAGGGCCTGGTGGTCGTCACCCTGGTGCTGCTGCTGTTCCTGGGCAGCCCACGCGCGGCACTGATCGTGGCCTTGACCATTCCCATGTCGCTGCTGCTGGCCTTTGTGTTCATGCACCACGCCCGCATCCCTGCCAATTTGCTGTCGCTGGGCGCCATCGACTTCGGCATCTTGGTGGACGGCGCCGTGGTGGTGGTCGAAGGCATGCTGCGTCTGCGTGAGCAGCGCGCCGGCCGGCCGCTGTCTCCGCGCGATGCCGTGACTGCCACCTTGCAAGTGGCCCGTCCCATCTTCTTTGGCATGTGCGTGATCGCTACAGCCTATCTGCCGCTGTTCGCTTTCGAGCGCATCGAGTACAAGCTGTTCGCCCCCATGGCCAGCGCCGTGGCCGCCGCCCTGGCTGGTGCCCTGGCCGTGGCCCTGCTGTTGACACCGGCACTGGCCTGGCTGGCCTTCCGCCGCCCGCGCAAAATCTTCCCCAACCCGGTGCTGCACAGCATGGAAACGCGCTACGGCCGCTTTCTGCAACGTGCCGTGGGCCGGGGCCGCTGGTGGGTCGCCACCTTGAGCGTGGCCCTGCTGACCCTGGTGGGCCTGGGTGCCACCATAGGCCGTGACTTTCTGCCCTATCTGGACGAAGGCTCGATCTGGCTGCAGGTGCAACTGCCGCCCGGCATCACGCTGAACAAAGCCCAGCATATGGCCGACGAGCTGCGCAGCGCAGCGCGTGAGTTCCCCGAAGTCTCTTATGTCGTGACCCAGACCGGGCGCAACGACGACGGCACCGACTACTGGACCCCTTCCCACATCGAAGCCAGCGTGGGCCTGCACCCCTACAAGAGCTGGAAGTCCGGCTGGACCAAGCAGGAGCTGATCTCGCACATGGAAGCACGCTTTGCCCGCATGCCGGGCTATAGCGTTGGCTTTATGCAGCCCATGATCGACGGCGTGCAGGACAAGCTCTCCGGCGCGCACAGCGATCTGACGCTCAAGGTCTTCGGCGACGATCTGGACAATGACCGCCGCGTGGCCGACCAGGTGGTGGCCCTGCTCAAGAACGTGCCCGGCGCCGCCGATGTGGCCGTGGACATCGAGCCACCGCTGCCCAATCTGCGCATAGAACTGGACCGTGCTGCCGCCGCCCGCCTGGGCGTCAACGCTGCCGATGTGGCCCAGCTGATCTCCACCGGCATCGGTGGTGCCAGCATCGGCGATCTGTACGTGGGCGAGAAAAGCTACAACATCGCCGTGCGCTTCACCCCCACAGCGCGAAGCAGCGTGGACGCCATCTCCCAACTGCGCCTGAGCTCGGTCAGCGGCGCCCAGGTGCCCCTGGCTGACGTGGCCAAGATCACCACCACCCAGGGCCAGAGCGTGATCGTGCGCGAAGGCGGTGAGCGCCACATCCTGGTCAAGCTCAATGTGCGCGGCCGCGACCTGGCCAGCTTCCTGGACGAGGCGCGTGCCGCCATCGACCGGGACATCCAGTTCGATCCGCAGCATATCCGCCTGGAATGGGGCGGCCAGTTCGAAAACCTGCAGCGTGCCGAGGCCCGCATGGCCGTGATCCTGCCGCTGACACTGAGCCTGATGCTGGTGCTGCTGTTTGGCGCCTTCGGCAATCTGCGCCAGCCGCTGATGGTGCTGGCCATGGTGCCCCTGGCCATGATTGGCGGCCTGGCAGGCCTGCATCTGCGCGGCATGACGCTCAACGTCTCCAGTGCCGTGGGCTTTATCGCCCTGTTCGGTGTGGCCGTGCTCTCGGGTGTGCTGCTGGTCTCGCAGATCAACCGCCTGCGCAAGGAAGCCGGCCTACCCCTGCGCGAAGCCGTACTCGAAGGCGCTGCCAGCCGTATGCGCCCGGTGCTGATGACCGCCACCGTGGCCGCCTTTGGCCTGATGCCGGCCATGCTGGCCTCCGACCTGGGCAGCGATGTGCAGCGCCCGTTGGCCACCGTGGTGGTCTGCGGCCTGATCAGTGCCACCGCACTGACCCTGCTGCTGCTGCCCGCGATTTACTACGCCGTCGAAGCCTGGACCGAACGCCTGGCCCAGCGCCGCGCTGCCCGCTCTGCGAACCGTGGCGATATCGACTGGGACCTGCTGGACGCACAAGCCGATGCAGACCACCCCGAGCAAACCCACACCGGCCATTGAAGCCAGCGAGGACTGTCATGCGTTTTGTTTTTTCTCCCTCCCGACTGACCCAGGCCTCGCGACTGGCCCTGGGCAGCCTGGGCCTGGTCTGCAGCGCGGCCACCATGGCTGCACCGCCCACGGCTGCTGCTGCAGCGCCCAAAGCACCGGCCGGCGTGCTGGCCAGTGCCCAGCCACTGAAGGCCGTGCACTTTGCCGACTACCTGCAGGCCGTGGAATCCCACAGCCTGGAGCTCAAGGCCCAGCAAACCACCATCACCGCCGCAGATGCCGAGATCGGCATCGCCGGTCTGCGCCCCGACCCCGAGCTGTCCATGGAATGGGAGCGTGAGCGCGTGCGCACCGGTGAGCCCCGCCCCACTACCTTCACCCCCACCCTCAGCTGGGAAATAGAAACCGGTGGCAAGCGCAGCGCCCGCATTCGCGCGGCCAAGAGCCAGGCACGGGTCACCCGTGCCGAAGTCGACGGCTTTCGCAACGGGCTGTTCAACGAGGCCGCCACCGCCTTCGCCGAGGCCTGCCGTACCCGTGAGGTGCTGACGCGCAAGGAGCAGACGCTGAAGGCCTTGGGCGATGTGGTGCGCGCCAACGAGGTGCGTCGCAAGGCCGGTGATGTGGGCGGCATGGAGCTGCTGCAATCCCGCGTGGAGCGCGACCAGTTCGCCGCCGACGTGACCGCTTCCCGGGCCGATGCCCAGGCCGCCATGCTGGCGCTGTCGATCCCACTGGGTGGCCGCGTGGCCGAGGTGCTGGGCAGTGGCCAGGGCGAGGTCCAGCTGTCCTGCGACTTCACGCCTTTTGCCCAGGGCGACGACCTGCAAGCCCTGCTGCCAGAGGCCATGCGCGCCCGCGATGACATCCGCATCGCCGAGGCCACCCTGGCCAATGCCCGTGACAAGGCCGACCTGGCCCAGGCCGAGCGCTGGGTCAACCCCACGGTCTCCGTCGGCGTGGGCCGCACCCCCGGCCATGCCGCCGGTGTCGGCAGCGATGGCGAGCCCTATGACGCAGCCATGCGCTCGCGCATGCTCAAGGTCGGGGTCAGCATGCCACTGCCGTTCTCGCGCCTGAACAAGGGCACCCTGGTGCAGGCCGAGGCCGAAGTCACCCAGGCCATGCTGGAGCTGGACCATGCCCGCCACAAGACCGAAGCCGAGGTGCGTGCCGCCCAGTTCCGCTTCCTGGCCGCGCGTGAGAACGTACAGCGCTACCGCAATGGCGTGCTGGCCGATGCACAAAAGGTACTGGAAGGCATGCGCTTGTCCTACCGCCATGGCGCTGCTTCGCTGCTAGAACTGCTGTCAGCCCAGCATTCGGCCGACGAGGCCTACCAAGACTATTTGCAGGCCCAGGCCGATCTGGCCACCGCTACCGTCGAATTGCAGCTGAGCGTGGGACTGCGCCCAGCTCTCTGAAAAGTCTTGCAAGGAGGGACCCATGCATTTCTTCACATCCTGGTTTGGTAATTTTCTGCGCCGCCGCCACAACCTGAGGCTGTTCCGCCGCAGCGCACTGCCGGGCATGGAGCGCGGGCCTGGTGGCAAGCCCATCGCCCCGGGCACCGTTCCTGAACAGCTGACCCGTGCCCTGTGGCGTGCGGCCTGTGACGATATTCCCGGCGCCTTGGTGCGGCTGCAGTCCCACGAGGATGGTCTGAGCGATGCCGAAGCGGCAGAGCGCCTGCAACGTGTCGGCCCCAACGAGGTGGACCACGAAAAGCCCCTGCCCTGGTGGCAACACCTGTGGCAGTGCTACCGCAACCCTTTCAACGTGTTGCTGACCTTGCTGGCCATCGTCTCCTGGGCCACCGAGGACATCCAGGCCACCGTGGTAATTGGCGCCATGGTGGTGCTCTCCACGGTGATCCGCTTTGTGCAGGAAGGGCGCTCCCAGCGCAGCGCCGAGCAGCTCAAGGCCATGGTGGGCAGCACCGCCACGGTGATACGCCGCGACATGGGCACCGAGGCCGCCGAAGTGGCAGAGCGCTACTTTGATGCCCGTATCAACTCCCGCCGCCCCGCAGCGCGACGCGAGGTGGCCATGCGCGAGCTGGTGCCCGGCGACCATATCTGGCTGTCTGCCGGCGACATGGTGCCCGCCGACTGCCGCGTGCTGACGGCCAAGGACTTGTTTGTGGCCCAGGCCGCCATGACGGGCGAATCGCTGCCGGTAGAGAAATTCACCGAGCGCCAGCAACTCTCCGACGGCATCCTGGAGCAATCTAATCTGCTGTTCATGGGCACCAATGTGGTCTCGGGCGTGGCCACGGCCGTGGTCGTGGCCACCGGCAACCAGACCTATTTCGGTCAGCTGGCCCATCGTGCCATCGCCTCCGACCGCGCGCCCACCTCGTTTCAGACCGGGGTCAACAGCGTCTCCTGGCTGCTGATCCGCTTTGCCCTGGTCATGGTGCCCCTGGTGCTGCTGCTCAATGGTTTCACCAAGGGCGACTGGATGGAGGCATTCCTGTTTGCCCTGTCCGTGGCCGTGGGCCTGACACCCGAGATGCTGCCCATGATCGTCACCTCCACTCTGGCCAAGGGTGCGGTGGTGCTGTCGCGGCAGAAAGTCATCGTCAAGCGCCTGGACGCCATCCAGAACTTCGGCGCCATGGATGTGCTGTGCACCGACAAGACCGGCACGCTGACGCAGGACCGCATCGTGCTCGAGCGCCACACCGATGTGTTTGGCAACGAGTCGCGCGAAGCGCTGCAGCTGGCCTGGCTCAACAGCTACCACCAGACCGGGCTGAAGAACCTGCTGGACCGCGCCGTCATCGAGCACATGGACCAGAACCCCGACTCCGGGCTCGCGCAGCAGTGGCACAAAGTCGATGAAATCCCCTTTGACTTCGAGCGCCGGCGCATGTCGGTGCTGCTGCGCCCCGAAAGCGACCAGGGCGACACCCTGCTGGTGTGCAAGGGCGCGGTCGAGGAAATGCTGTCCGTGTGCACCCTGGTGCGCGACGGCGACGCCACGGTGGCGCTGGACGAGACCATGCTGGCGCGCGTGCGCGCCGTGACCGAGGGCCTGAACACCCAGGGCCTGCGCGTGGTGGCCGTGGCCAGCCGCCAGCTGCCCGCCAGCCCGCTGTCCAGCTACAACTATGGCGTGGCCGACGAGGCCGAGCTGACCCTGGTGGGCTATATCGCCTTCCTGGACCCACCCAAGGAATCCACCGCACCGGCCCTGCAGGCGCTGGCCGAGCATGGCGTGGAAGTCAAGGTGCTGACCGGCGACAACGAGCTGGTCGCGGCCCGGGTCTGCGAGCAAGTGGGCCTGGCCGTGGGCCAGCCCGTGACCGGCCCACAGCTGGAGCGCATGAGCGACTCCGCGCTGGCTGCAGCGGTACAAAAGCACCAGCTGTTCGCCCGCCTCACCCCGCTGCACAAGGAGCGCATCGTCCATGCACTGCGCGCCCAGGGCCGGGTCGTGGGCTTCATGGGCGACGGCATCAACGATGCCCCCGCGCTGCGCGCCGCAGACATCGGCATCAGCGTGGATGGGGCCGTGGACATTGCCAAGGAAGCCGCCGACATCATCTTGCTGGAAAAAAGCCTGATGGTGCTGGAGCAAGGCGTGATCGAAGGCCGGCGCACCTTCTGCAATATGCTGAAGTACATCCGCATGACGGCCAGCTCCAACTTCGGCAATGTGTTCTCGGTGCTGGTGGCCTCGGTGTTTCTGCCGTTTTTGCCCATGCTGCCGCTGCAGCTGTTAGTGCAAAACCTGCTGTACGACATCTCGCAGATCGCCATCCCCTTTGACAAGGTGGACCCCGAGCTGGTGCGTGAGCCGCTGCGCTGGAACCCCCAGGACATAGGCCGCTTCATGCTGTGCTTTGGCCCGCTGAGTTCGCTGTTCGACATTCTGTGCTTTGGCATGATGTGGTGGATCTTCCAGGCCAACACACCCGAGCAGCAGACCCTGTTCCAGTCGGGCTGGTTTGTGGTGGGCCTGCTGACCCAGACCCTGATCGTGCACATGATCCGCACGCCACGCCTGCCCTTTATTGAAAGCCGCGCCGCCTGGCCGCTGTTGCTGGCCACCGCAGCCATCATGGCGATCGGTGTGTTCCTGCCCATGGGGCCGCTGGCGGACTACTTCAAGATGGAAGCGCTGCCGCCGCTGTACTGGCCTTTCCTGGTGGCCATCTTGCTGGGCTACGCCACGCTGACCACCGTGGTCAAGCGCCACTACATCCGCAAATTTGGCTGGCAGTAAGAAGGGAAAATTCTTTGTAGGCGCCCCGTTCTGGGGCGGCCATACAGCGCTGGATGCTTTGTTGCGAGCCCTTGCCGTACGCAAGTACTGTCTGCGGACTCGCGTCGCGCCTCCAGCGCTGTCTGGCCGTTGTGGTGTTGAAGTCGGCCCTGGCGCAACTGCGCTGGCCCACTCCGGCCTGCAGAAAACGCCGAAAAGAAATCTCTCCCGCAAAAAGTGCATAGTTCGTCTGTGACAAATCTGTCACGGCAAAGCGCTAGGCTTTGCCCTGCAACACCCTGAACTCACATGCAACATTGGCCCGCCTTCGATATTTCCGCCACGCTCAGCACGCTGGCCAGTCTGACCATTGCCTTTGCCCTGGGGGCCCTGATCGGCTTTGAACGTCAGGTGCGCCAGCGCACGGCGGGGCTGCGCACCAACACCCTGGTGGCCGTAGGCGCTGCCGTGTTTGTCGACCTGGCCGTGCGTTTTTATGGTCTGTACGGAGGCTCTCCCAGCCCCATGCAGGTGATTGCCTATGTGGTCTCGGGCATTGGTTTTCTGGGCGCGGGCGCCATCATGAAGGAAGGCGCCAATGTCTCCGGCCTGAACACCGCCGCCACGCTGTGGGGCTCGGCCGCCGTGGGCTGCTGCGCCGGTGCCAAGCTGCTGCCCGAAGCCATTTTGGCCGCGCTGTTTGTGCTGGCCGCCAACACCTTGCTGCGCCCCGTGGTCAACCGCATCAACCGCCAGCCCATGCAGGAGGAGTTCAGCGAAGCCACTTATGCGGTCTATGTGATTTGCCGTCACACCCACCAGTCCGAGATCCGCGAGAAGCTGGTGGAATGGCTGGACCAGGCCAGCTACCCGGTGCGCGATATCGACCACCACGCCTTTGGCCAGGGCGACACCGAGATCGAGGCCACGCTCTACGCCACCGCTGTGGAGGGCGATGAACTGGACAAGCTGATGACGCGCCTGGAAGCCGAGGAAGGCGTGCTGCAGGCCTTTTGGAATGCGCGGGCGGAGGATTAATCCCCCCTGAGTCGCCTGCGGCGCCTTCCCCCGGAGGGGGACGACAGCCTCGCTGCGGGGCGGCCCTTGCTCGCTGTCTCTGACCTGGGTAGCGCCAGTTTTATAGGTTGTGGGTGATACCGACGCTCCGGGAAACGCCTTCTTGGCTCACCTTCGTAGCCTTGCATGGATAGCTGATACGCCAGCGCTTGTTTGCACCACGGTGGCAGGCAAGCCCTCTACCATCTGCGCAATGCCCACCCTTTTTGCACTGCCACATTGCCCGCATTGATGACTTCCCGACTGCCCACTTCCCTGTCGCTGCGCCGCAGCCTGATTGCCCTGGTGCTGGGCTTGGCCATGGCCGCCATTTTTGTGGCCGACACCATGACGGAATATGCCGTGGCTGCGGCCGTGTTCCACACCGCCGTCATCCTGGTCGCGGTGCGCTGGTTCAGTCCTCGCACCGTGGTGGGGCTGACGGTGCTGTGCATTGTGCTGACGGTGGTCAGCTTTGCGCTCACGCCCGGGGGGCTGTACCGCGTGGGCCTGGTCAACACCTGCATCAGCATTCTGGCCATTGCCATCACCGCCTACCTGGGGCTGAAGATGGTGGCGGCCCAGACGGCAGCCCACGCGGCCCAGGCCCAGTTGCTGCACATTGCACGCGCCACCAGCCTGGGGGAGTTGACGGCATCCATTGCTCACGAGGTCAACCAGCCGCTGGCCGCCATTGTCACCAGCAGCCAGGCCGGCCAGCGCTGGCTGGGGCAGCAGCCCCCTCAGCTGGAAAAAGCCAACCAGGCACTGCAGCGCATCCTTGCCGATGCTGAGCGCGCCAGCAATGTCATCACCCGCATCCGCGGCATGGCGCGTGGCGAGGCCCCGCAGCGCCAGCGCTTTGTGCTGGAAGATGCGGTGCGTGAAATGGTGGCCTTGTCACAGGGTGCACTGGAGCAGCGTGGCATTGCCCTGCGCTGGGACTTTGCGCCCCATCTGCCCGATGCCTGGGCCGACCGCATCCAGATTCAGCAGGTGGTGGGCAATCTGCTGCTCAATGCCATCGACGCCATCGCCACCGACCATGCGCAGCCCGAGATCACCATCACCGCACGCCGCCTGGGCGAAGAGCAGCTGCAGCTGACGCTGACCGACTGCGGCAGCGGCCTGTCGCCCGCCGTCCAGTCCCATTTGTTCGACGCTTTCTGGACCACCAAATCGCACGGCATGGGACTGGGCCTGACCATCAGCCGCAGCATGATCGAGGCCCATGGCGGCCGCATCTGGGCAGAGCCTCGCGACCGAGGCGGTCCCGGCACACAGTTTCACATCAGCCTGCCCGCAGCCAAGGACGCCCGCCCATGAGCAGCACATCCTCCCCCTCGACACCACCCGCCATGGTCTATGTGGTGGACGACGACAGCTCGGTACGCGCCGCCGTCGAAGACCTGCTGGCCTCCGTCGGCCTGGCCGTGCAAGGCTTTAGCTCCACGGCCGAGTTCACCGAGCATTGGCACAACACCACCCACGCGCTGCCCTGCTGCCTGGTGCTGGACATTCGCATGCCCGGCCAAAGCGGCCTGGAATTCCAGCGCCAGATGCAAGAGCTGGGCGTGGATCTGCCCGTGATCTTTGTCACCGGCCATGGCGACATTCCCATGAGCGTGCAGGCCATGAAAGGCGGTGCCATCGAGTTTCTGACCAAGCCTTTTCGCGAGCAGGAGCTGCTGGATGCCATTCAGCAAGGCATAGAACTGGACCGCACCCGCCACGCCCAAACCCAGACCGAGCAAACACTGCGCGCGCAATGGGACAGTCTTTCCACCGGCGAACAAGACGTGGTGCGCGGCGTGACCGCAGGGCTGCTGAACAAACAGGTGGCCGCCGATCTGGGCGTGAGCGAAATCACCGTCAAAGTGCGCCGCGCCCAGGCCATGCGCAAGCTGCAGGTCAAGACCTTGGCTGAGCTGGTGCGCGTAGTGGATCGGTTGACACCCCCCTGAGTCGCCTTCGGCGCCTTCCCCCCGCTCTCGCATCGCTACGCGCTGCGGGCAGGGGGACGCTGCCAGCGCGGCGGGGCGGCCCTTGCGCGGCAGCCCTGACATGAGGGCGTGTCCGTTTTATGCGCAGCGCCCTGGGCTTACTCCCTCGCCCCTTCGGGGAGAGGGCGGGGGTGAGGGGCTGCCAGCCGGAGCGGGCCCAAGCAGCGCAGCAGACATTGAACTCACCCCACAACGGCCAGACCGCGCTTCAGGCGCGACGCGCGCCCGCGGACAGTACTGGCGTACGGCAAGGGCGCGCAACAAAGCATGAAGCGCGGTATGGCCGTCACCAAACGAGACACCAACTGGCCGCGAGGCCAGGAAGCATCAAAAAAGCAAAATTAAAAAACGAAAAACCCGGCTGTTTGCACAGCCGGGCTCTATATTTTGGCAGGGGAGGAAGGACTCGAACCCTCGCATGCCGGAATCAAAATCCGGTGCCTTAACCAACTTGGCGACTCCCCTAGCGAAGCCAAGATTCTAGCATGCATTTTTTTGGTGTTTTTCAAACTTCACCAAAATTTCGCAATCTGCCGCCACAGACTCACTGCGCCACGGTTTTCACCGGCGTCTTGCGCAGCATGCTGAAGCAGCCCGCCAGCACCGCAAAACAGCCGGACAGCGCCAGCGCATATTGCTCGGCCTGGCCGGGCTCACGGTTCCACAGCAAAAAGGCCATGGCCAGCAACACCGCCCCCAGGCCTTGGCCCACATGGCGTGCAGAGCCCAGCATGCCGCTGGCTGCGCCGCTGCGGTGCAAAGGGGCCGAGGTCAAAATCGTGAAGTTGTTGGGCGACTGAAAAAATGCAAAGCCCATGCCGCACAAGGCCATGCGCCACACCACATCCCAGTGTGCCGCATTCTGCGGCAGCAGGGCCAGGGCCCACAGGCCCAGGGCGAACATGCCCATGCCCACGCCCCCCAGGCGACCTGCAGGCCAGCGGCCAATCATGCGCCCCACCCAGGGGGCGGAGAGCGCCAAGGCCAGCGGCCAGGCACTGATCAGCAAGCCAGCCTCCCCGGTGGGCAGGCCACGCACTTCGATCAGCAAAAACGGCAGGGCCAGAAAGGCCATGGTCTGGGCGCAAAAAGCGCTGATGGAGGCACACATGGACAGCGCAAACACCGGTATGCGCAGCAGGTCCAGGGGGAACATGGGGGCGCTCAAGGCCCGCTGGCGCTGCACATACCAGGCCCCTACCCCCACACCCGTGGCCAGCCACAGCACGGCCGGCCAGGGACTGTCGCCGGGCTGCCAGTGGCTGACGCGGTCCACGCCCAGAAACAGGCTGGCAAACATGGCGATATTCAATCCCCCGTCCAGCCAGGACAGCGGCTGGCTCAGGGCCTGCTCCGAAGGTTCGGAGCGCGGCAGTGCTTTCAGGCCCAGCCAGCTCACCGCCAGCGCCAGCGGCAGGTGCAAAGCAAACAGCCAGCGCCAGTCGCCCAGGGAGATCACCGCCGCCGCCACGGCCGGCCCCGCCACAAAGGACAGGGCCACCATCAACGAGTTCAGCGCAATACCCTTGCCCAGCAGTGCACGCGGGTAGATCAGCCGCACCAGCGAGGCATTGACGCTCAACACTCCCGCAGCCCCCAGCCCCTGCAGCGCCCGTGCGGCAATCAGCCAGGGCAGCGACGGCGCCAGAAGCGCCCCCACGCTGGCCAGACCAAAAACCACCATGCCCCACAGATAGACGCGGCGGTAGCCCATGCGGTCACCCAGTGCCGCCAACGGCAGCAGCAGCACCAGCGAGGCAATCTGGTTGGCATTCACCACCCACAGCGTCTGCGCCGGCGCCACCTGCCACTGGCGTGCCACCTGGGGCAGGGCCATATTCATCATGGTGCTGTCCATCACGCACAGCACCAGGCCCAGCAAAATCACCGCCATGGCCACATGGCGCTGTGGCAATGGCAGGCCGTCTACCGGCACCGGCTCCTGCGGTTTCTGGGAAAAAGGGGAAATCTCACTCTGACGCACGCACTACGCTTTCATTCAATGCTTCAAAAGGCCAATCGATGCATGAGACTGGCGCATCCCAGGCCAGGGCACCGCGCAAGGGCCGCCCCGCAGCGCCGGTGCCGTCCCCCTCCGGCGCGTAGCGCCTAGAGAGGGGGAAGACGCGCAGCGGCTCAGGGGTGTCTCCTCACCGCCCCCTCACACTCATCCACATGCTGAGCATGCCGCACAACACCACCCCCGTCATGCCCAGCAGGGATTGCGCATCCGGCACCTGGCCAAACAGCAGCCAGCCCACGGCCATGGCAAAACCGATCTGGCTATAGAGAAAAGGCGAGATCACCGAGGGCGTGGCATGCGTGTAGGCCTGCAACAAAATCAAATGCCCTACACCGCTGCACAAACCCATGGCTGCCACCGCCAGCCACAGCGGCCCAAATGGCACCGACTGCCAGAACCAGGGCAGCAAAGGCGTGGTCAGCAGCAATGGCAACCAGGTGGAGTACAGCTGGGTGGTGTGCGGTGCATCCAGCCTGGCCAGGCGACTGCCCAGCAGCAAATAACCGCTGCCGCTGACCAGCAGCCCCACCGGCAGCAAGGCCTGCCAGCCCAGGGGCTGACCGCTGCGCTCGGGCCGCACGATGACGATGACACAGGCCAGCCCTACGGCCAGCAGCAACCAGCGCAGCGGGCTGACCCGCTCCTGGTACAGCCAGGCCGAAGCCACCACCACCAGCAAGGGGCAGGCCGACCAGATGGCCGTGAAGTTGCCCAAGGGCATGCTCTGTATGCAAAAGAAAGCGCACACCGAGGTGGTGATGCCAAACAGCGCACGCGCTGCCTGAAATTTCGGATGGGCCGTGTGCAGCGCCGCCAGGCCATGCCGTGGCAGCACCAGGGCCGTGGTTACCAGCGCCTGGGACAGAAAACGCAGCCACAGCACCAGCAGCATGGGCAGCCACTGACCGGCAAATTTGGTGGCACTGTCCAGCAAGGCAAACAGCGCACAGGCCGTCAGCGTGAGCGCAATACCCAGCAAGGCCGAGCGCGAAACGGGGATGGCATCCCCCGGTGAAGCGAGGGCAGTCCCCCCGGGCAAGGAGGACATGTGCGTCCACCCTCTCTACAAGAAAAAGCCGGCGCACCATGCACCTTGGCGGCTTGCATTTTAGGAGCACAGCGCGCTGGCCCTGCATGGCGGTTTTCCGGCAGACAGGCCGCGAGTGGCGATGACAGCCTTCGTTGCCGGCCACGGCACCAAGCCCCCGCAGCTGCAGCCCCGGCCCCATGCTGGGACAATACAGGCCTGCACCGGGCGCTGCCCCGCCCCGCACCACATCCCCTTTTGCACCCATGACCACGCCCGCACCTGTCCGTGTGCTGTCGCTCATCCCGCCGATGACGCAGCTGAACACGCCCTACCCTTCCACCGCCTACCTGACGGGTTTTCTGCGTTCGCGCGGTGTGGATGCGGTGCAGGAAGACCTGGCCCTGGCCCTGGTGCTCCAGCTGCTGTCCAAAGAAGGACTGCAGCAGGTGATCGATCTGGTGCAAGCCCAGTACGACGAGAACCCCGATCGCCCCTTCAGCCCGGCCGTGCAAAGCTTTATGGCCCAGCGCGAGCAGTACCTGGCCACCATTGGCAAGGTGATCGCCTATCTGCAGGGCAAGGACAGCACGCTGAGCCACCGCATCGTGGGCCGCAACTGGCTGCCCGAGGGCCCGCGCTTTGCCGCGCTGGAGCATTACATCGACGACGGCACGGGCGACCCGCTGGGCTGGGCCTTTGGCGCCCTGGGCCAGGCCGACCGCGCCAAGCACCTGGCCACGCTGTACCTCAACGACCTGGCCGATGTGCTGCGCGACGCCGCGGACGAGCGCTTTGAGTTCGTGCGCTATGCCGAATCCCTGGCCGGCAGCCAACCCAGCTTCGAGCCGCTGGCCCAGGCCTTGGCCGCCCCCATGACGCTGGTGGACGAAACCCTGGCCACGCTGACGCGCAAGGCCATCTGGCGCCAGCGGCCCACGGTGGTGCTGCTGTCCGTGCCCTTTCCCGGCTCAGTGTATGCGGCGTTCCGCATTGCCCAGACCATCAAGGCCGAGTTCCCCCACATCAAGACCGTGCTGGGCGGCGGCTTTGTCAACACCGAGCTGCGCGAGCTGGCTGAGCCGCGCGTGTTCGACTACTTTGACTTTGTCACCCTGGACGCGGGCGAGCGCCCGCTGCTGGCCCTGATGGAGCATTTGCGCGGCGAGCGCGGCCGCTCCCGCCTGGTGCGCAGCTATGTGCGCAACGAACAAGGTGCGGTGCAGTACGTCAACATGATGGAGTCGGACATCGCCTTTGCCGAGGTGGGCACGCCCACCTGGGACGGCCTGCCGATTCACGACTATCTGTCGCTGCTGGACATGCTCAACCCCATGCACCGGCTGTGGAGCGACGGGCGCTGGAACAAGCTCACCATCGCGCACGGCTGCTATTGGAAGAAATGCAGTTTTTGCGACGTCAGCCTGGACTACATTGGCCGCTACGAGGGCGCCAGCGCCGTGGAGCTGGCCAACCGCATCGAGGCCATCGTGCAGGAAACCGGCCAGACCGGCTTCCACTTTGTCGACGAGGCAGCTCCACCCAAGGCCTTGAAAGCCCTGGCCACGGAGCTGCTGGAGCGCGGCAGCGACATCAGCTGGTGGGGCAATATCCGCTTTGAAAAAACCTTCAGCCCCGAGCTGTGCCAGCTGCTGGCCGACAGCGGCTGCATTGCCGTCTCGGGCGGGCTGGAAGTAGCGTCAGACCGGCTGCTGGCGCTGATGAAAAAAGGCGTGTCCGTAGAGCAGGTGGCCCGCGTGACCAAGGCCTTCAGCGAGGCCGGCATTCTGGTGCATGCCTATTTGATGTATGGCTTTCCCACGCAGACCGTGCAGGACACGGTGGACGCGCTGGAATATGTACGCCAGCTGTTTGAGAACGGCTGCATCCAAAGCGGTTTCTTTCACCGTTTTGCCTGCACCGTGCACTCGCCCGTGGGCCAGAACCCCGAGGAATACGGCGTGCAACTGGTGCCCCTGCCCGAGGTGACGTTTGCCAAGAACGACATCGCCTTCATCGACCCCACGGGCGTGGACCACGACGCCCTGGGCGCGGTGCTGAAAAAAGCCATCTACAACTTTATGCACGGCATCGGTGTGGAAGAGGATGTGCGCAACTGGTTCCCCTTCAAGGTGCCCAAGCCCACGGTGCCGCGCAACAAGATTGCGAAAGCGTTGCGATAACCCCCCTGAGTCGCCTGCGGCGCCTTCCCCCGGGGGGGACGACAGCTTCGCTGCGGGGCGGCCCTTGCTCGCTGTCTGCTGACTTGGGCTGCGCCGGTTTTGTACGGAGGGGTATCTGCCTCGGTCTTGGGGAATTCCTACACCCTGGACACGCTATCAAGCAAAATTGCCATGAAACGCAGGCGTGGAGCGCTTATCAAGCTATTAAAAAAAGCCCCAGGGCGCACACCCTGGGGCTTTTTTTGCATAGCGCGCGGCTTATTGGGCCGGCGCTGGCGCTGCCGGGGCAGCTGGCGCTTCAGCCGCAGGCGCCGGGGCTTCAGCAGCCGGCACCACGGTGGCAGGGACGGCCGCGCGCTGGAACTTGGCGGGCAGCAGCTTGTCCAGCCATTGCTTTTGCCAGGCACCGGCCAGGGCCAGCACGACCACCAGCACACCGATCGTGATCCAGCGACCACGGTGGTTGTCGGCATAAGGGTCGCTGGCGCTGAGCTTGGCCGAGGCAGGAACCTTGGCGGTTTGCGACAGCGCATCGCCCAGGCGCAGGTTGATGATCATGCGGCCATTGATGGCCCAGCCGCTGGCGTCCAGGATGGGGCCCAGGCTGCGCTGGCGCAGCTTGAGCCAGGCAATCAACATGCTGGGGCAGGAGATGGCCAGCACAATGCCCAGCAGGCCCACGGGAATCCACGGCCCCAGTTCGATGAACTTGGCAAAAATGCCCACCATCACGGCGCTGATCGAGCCCAACGCCACACCAATGGCGGCCACTGTGCCCACATCGGTCTTGCGCGCAGGCGCTGCTGCTGCAGCGGGTGCGGGCTCCCCCTGGGCCGTATCGGCCAGTTTGTTGGCCGATGCATCGAGCTTGACGGTCACCGCATCCTGCTTGGCTGAGGCGCGCTTGGCCACCTGCTCCTCCACCATGCGCAGGAACTTCTTGTAGGGCGAGAAAAAGGCCTGGCCTATGCTGGTGGGGTTCTCGATGATCTTGGTGATGGTGGCATCCCAGTCCTGGCCGTCACGGTCATAGAACACGCCGTTGCGGCCCACCATCAGATAGTCCACATCACCGGCGGTGAAAGCGGCCACGATATGGCGCTTCACGCCGTCACGGCGGCATTCGCAATAGGCCAGATAGACCTTGGCCAGTCCGGCCAGCCCGGCATGGGCGTTGGGGTCGGTCACGTCCACCGTCAGATCGCAGCTGCGGCCATCCATGTACAGCGTGCCGGCCTGGAAAGCTGCCGCTTCGCGGCGGCTGTAGAAGTCGGAAAAGGAGACAAAGTTGTTCAGCAGGCGCAGCAGATCGCGCTGCAGGCGAATCAGCTTTTCCAGCTGCGCGGCCAGGGCGCCATGGTCTTTTTCCTGGTTGTCACGCGCAATCAATGCCTGCAGCGCAGCCTCGGCACCGCCGTCGAGCAAGGCCTGGACCTCGGCCAGTTCCATCTGGCCCAGCGGGCTGACGGGGTGGCCGGCCAACCATTGTTGGCAAGGCGCCAACTGGGCCTTCAGGGTCTGCCACTGCGCGGCGCTCAGCTGTTGCTGGGCACCCAGCAAGGGCGCCACCGCATGCTCTGCCAGGGCCTGCAACGCACCGGCCCAGGCTGGGTTCACGCCTTCGGCCAGCGGCAGCACGCCTTCGGGGGTGATGGTGGCCAGCGGCAGAGCGGCAATGGCCTCGGAAGTCGAAGACAGCTGCTGGGCACCCAAAGCGGCATAGCCTTCCACGCTGGGGTTCAGCGGGTCCTGGGCCTTGGCATCAAAGGCGGCCAGGCGGCAGCGGGCAAAAAAGTCCTCCACCTTGGCTTCAATGGCCGTCAGCGCCTGCGCGGCCGCCACGGCCTGCTCCTGGGCCAGCGTGCAACTGCTGTCCTGGGTGCCGGCATACCAGGTCTGTATGGCACGCACATCGGCAAAAAAAGCATCCAGCTGGGCCTGGCCCATGCCGGGCGCGCCGTCCACGCCGACTTCGCTGCCGTACAGGTCCATGATGCGTTGCACCAGGGCCTGCTGCTCGCAGTCAGCCGGCAGCGTGGCCGGGTTGAGCAAGCCATCGCCATTGAAGGCCAGGGCATTGAGCTGGGCCAGGCGCTCACGCACATCGGCCAGACTGACGCTGTCGGCGCCTTCACGGCCCAGCAAGGACAGCACCCGCAGGGCTTCGGCGTGCAGGGCTGCGCCATCAGCTTGCTCGGTGTTGATGCTGCCCAGCTGCAGCACATCGCTGCCGGAGACCAGCACCTCGGGATCGCGCAGTTGGGCCACGGCCCATTGGCAGGCGGCAACCAGTTCGGGCGCACGGATGCGGCCGTCGTGGTCCTGGTCGATCATGTCCAGGGTTTCGGTATCGAACTCGATGCCCCGGGTCGGGCAGGCCAGAGCCACCCACAGTTTTTTGTCCAGCGAAGCAATGTTCGCAATATCTTGTCCGGTACGGATGGCCACCTGCTCCACGCCACCGGCGCGGAAGAACTGCCATGCGTACCCAGTTTGTTGTTGCTGCATGAAAACGGTCTGACGGTAGGGATCCCAGGCCAACGGGCCTGCAACAACGCGAAAAGCAGCACCCTCCAGGTCCGCCCCCCGCGCAAGAACGGCCAGTTTAGGCATGTAACAGCAGCCTCACAGAAAATAATTTTTATCGGCCTGCGCAATATGGCCGGGCTTTTCTTGCTCCGCAATGAATAGCAATATCGGGTATGACTGCCCCTGAGCCAGGGCAGGCCTTGCCAGCACAGGCCTGCCAGCGAAGCAAGTACCTCACCTAGTTGTCCACGCCCCGCTCACCCGGCCGCCGCGCTGGCCAGCACATCGCCACCGATGCGGCCATGCCACGCTCCCGCCCGCTTGCACGGCAAACGCCGCTGTGCATGACACAATTCGACGCATGTCCGCTCCCACCCCGCTCTCTGCCGACAATCCCTTGATGCCCCGCCTCTACCAGGCGGCCATTGGCCCGTTGCAGACCGCCTACTACCAGCAACAGTTCGAGCGCTTTGACGCACTGGGCCGTCCGCTGCCCAGCTGGAACTGGGCGGCAGGCTGCTGCACCCTGGGTTGGATGGGCTTGCGCGGCTTGTGGAAGCCCGCCATCGCTTACGCCGCCATACTGGCCGCGCTGATGGCACTGTGGTGGGCCCTGGACCTGCACCATAGGCTGCCAATGCCTGCGGCCTGGGCCCTGGCCCTGCTGTTGGTGCTGCTGTGCGTGCTGTTGCCGGGCTTGGGCGGCAACGCCCTCTACCACCGCCATGTGCGCCAGCGCACCATGCAGGCCCTGACCCAGTCGCGCACGCTGGGCGAGGCCATGACCTTGTTGCAAGCCCAGGCCCCCACCCCGGCGCGGCTGCAATGGGCCACCACCGGCCACGCCCTGGCTGCCTTGCTGACGGCCGGCCTGGCCTGGGCCGCCAGCACCAGCTTGCCGGCCGCGCCTGCAGCGGCCAGCGCCCCGGCTGATGCCAACGCCCCGCATACCCAGCAGGACATGGCCCGCGCCCTGGCAGCATTGCAAGCTGCCACGACCTCCGAAGCCACCGAAGCAGACGGCACGCCAGCCGAGCCTTCAACTTCAGCCCCTGCAGCGGAGTCCGAAACACCTCATGCTGAAGCAGCGGCCTCCCCCCCTGTAGCTGAGGCAAGCGCCACTGCTGCAGCACCTGCGCTGGTCGCGGCAAGCGCCGCATTGGCTGCCGCGCCCACAGCGTCCGGCAATGGCCGCGAGGAAGCCGTTGCCACGCCAGCGCCCGCAGCCACACCCGAGCGCAAGCCGGCGGACAAAACCGCCAAAGCAGAAAAAACCAAAAACGCACAACCCGCCAAGGTCGACAAGACCGAAAAAACCGAAAAGGCAGCCAAAGTTGCAAAGGCCGGCAAGAGCGACGCCAAGACCGAGGCTGCACAGAAGACCGCCTTGCAATCCGGCAAGTTCTATCTGAACAGCGGCCTTTATGCCCAGCCCGAGAACGCCCGCCGCGTGGCACGCCAGCTGCGCGAGGCCGGCCAGCCCGTCTTCACCCAGCTCGTGGCCTCACGCAAGGGCGAAGCCACCAGGGTGCGTGTGGGCCCATTCGACAACAAGGCCCAGGCCGAAGCTGCAGCCCAGAAAATTCAGGCGCTGCAACTGGAAGCACAGCTGTTCCGCCATGCAGCCGATTGAGTGCGCCTGAGCAGCCCATCTTTTCCAGCCGCCTGAACGGCCACAACGAGACATTTGCTTGCAACTCCATACCTCAGTGACAGGCGCGAAGCTGCTAAGGTCGGCGCTACAGTTTTAAGAACATATTGGGCCTTTGATCTGCGGCGTCCGTCCCGAGACTGGCACGGTGTTTCTAGGAGGAATTCGGCATGCGCACCACGCTCTGGTCCTGGATGACCATCCCCACCCTGCTCGCCGGCTGCGCCAGCGGCCCGCTCGGCAAGCCCGCCGCCACGCCGGCTCCGCTGCAGCGTTGCGATGCGGCCGCCGCGCAATGGGCCGTGGGCAAAACCAATACCAGCCAGCATGTGGACGAGGCCCGCCGCCGCTCGGGCGCGCTGATGGCCCGTGTACTGCGCGACGATACCCCCGGCAATCCAGGCGTCGATGTCGAGCGGCTGAATCTGAAGGTGGATGCCACTGGCCGCATCATTGCCGCCACCTGCGGGTAAGCGTACCCACAGGCTTCCCGAGCCCTTGGCCTCAGTGAACACCGCCGGCATCAGCCCAGAAACAAGGCCTGCAGGTCGTTCAAGAAATCAAAGCCACGCTCGGTGGGTTGTACGCGGCCCGCATCGCGCTGGATCAGGCCCTTGCGCTCGGCCTCGTCCAGTGCCGCACTGATGGTGCTGATGGGCAGACCGGTGCGGTCCAGATAGTCCTGTATGGCAAAACCTCCACGCAAACGCAGGGCATTGAGCATGTACTCGAACGGCAAATCCTTGCGGCGCACGTCCTCCTCGCTGGCCAGGGCGCGGCCTGCCAGGGCAGCCTCCATATAGCGCTGCGGGTCGCGAATCTTCACCTGCCGCGTGATGCGGTGGGCAAAACTCAGCTTGCCATGCGCGCCCGCGCCAATGCCCAGATAGTCGCCAAACTGCCAGTAGTTGCTGTTGTGAAAGCACTGGTGGCCCTCTTTGGCATAGGCCGAGATTTCATAGCGCTGCATGCCGGCCGCCCCCGTCATGGCGGTGATACGGTCCAGCATGTCATAGGCTGTGTCGTCTTCCGGCACCTGGGGCGGGTATTTGGCGAAGTAGGTATTGGGCTCGATGGTCAGGTGGTAGATGGAGATATGCGGCGGCGCATACGACAGCGCGGTTTCCAGGTCGCGCACCAGGTCCAGCTCGGTCTGGCCGGGCAGGGCATACATGATGTCCAGGTTGAAGGTTTCAAACGCGCTGGCAGCCTCTTCCACCGCCGCGCGCGCCTGGTCTGCGCTGTGCACCCGGCCTATGGCGCTCAAAAAACGGTCGTCAAAGCTTTGCACGCCAATGGACAGCCTGCTCACCCCGGCCTGGCGGAAAGCGCGAAAGCGGTCCTTCTCAAAGGTGCCTGGGTTGGCCTCCAGCGTGATTTCGCAGTCCGGCTCCATGCGCAGCCGCGCACGCAGGCCGGCAATCAGCTGGTCTATGGCCTCGGGACTGAACAGGCTGGGCGTGCCTCCACCGATGAACACGCTGTGCACGGTGCGGCCCCAGATCAGCGGCAGACTGGCTTCCAGATCGGCCATCAGCGCAGCAAGATAGCGCTGCTCCGGAAAGGCGCGCGAGCCGCCCTCGCCCTGGAACTCATGCGAGTTGAAGTCGCAATACGGGCATTTCTTGAGGCACCAGGGCAGGTGGATGTACAGCGACAACGGCGGCAGCGCCGGCAGGCCCAGCAGGCCGGCGCGCATATAGTGCTGCACATCCTTGGGCGCCTGGCCCAGCTGGGGCTCGCTGCCCACGGGGTGAAGGGTGATGCTCATGGGAGTGCGCAGGGCCTCAGGGCGTGGTGATCCAGCTTTCTTTCAGCAGCTCCATCATGGCCTTGGTGCTGCGGCCACGGTGGCTGTGGTCGTTCTTGAACACCGGGTCCATTTCGGCAAAGGTCTTGCCCTGCTCTGGGATGAGCAACACCGGGTCAAAGCCAAAACCGTTGCTGCCACGGCGCTCGGTGGCGATTTCCACACGCACCCGGCCCACGGCAATCAGGGGCTCGGGGTCTTTGGGCGAACGCACGCCCACCAGGGTGCTGACCATGGCCGCGCGGCGATTGGTCTCGGTGGCCATGTTCTGCAGCAGTGCCGTCACATTGTTGGCATCGCTTTTTTCCATGCCGAAATGGGTGCAGTAATACGCCGTGTCCACACCGGGCAGGCCGCCAAAGGCATCCACGCACAGGCCGGCGTCATCAGCAATGGCAGGCAGGCCTGTTTTCTCGGCCGCAAACCTGGCCTTGGACAAGGCGTTTTCCACAAAAGTGCCAAAGGGTTCGGGCGCTTCGCCCTCAAACAGATCGCCTTGGCAGATCAGCTCCACGCCCAGGGGCGCAAACATGGATTGCAACTCGGCCAGTTTGCCGCGGTTGTTGGAGGCGAGAACGATTTTCATGGTCAAAAGTGGCGCTCAAGCACAACAGATGCGCTCAAGAAGCTATGAATCAAGGAGTCTGAAACCAGGTACCACACAGCGAGGCGGCCCGGTACAGCCTCTCAGTGTCGCCCATTGCGCAAGGCCCTGCAGGCTGCCACGGCACCGCAGAGACAGGACTTTTCACGCACTGAAGCCATGGATCGCTGGCAGGTAAAGCGGGGGAGTTGCAGAGTGGCTGCTTTCCTGCAGACCGCGCTTGCAGCAGCGCTGCCTGGGCCCATCCAGTAGACTTTTGTGCGGCTACTTATCAGGGATAGGACTAAAGCCGGATAATTGCGGGCATTCGCAAGCAACCAATGAAAAGTCCGATGGCAGTTTACAGCATGACCGGTTACGCCAGCGCCCAGCACACCAGCGGGGCGGATGCAGGGGAGACAGCCTCGCACAATCTTCGTCTGGGGCTGGAAATCCGCTCGGTCAACAGCCGTTTTCTGGACCTGACCTTCCGCCTGCCTGACGAGCTGCGTGCCCAGGAGCCTGCCCTGCGCGCCCTGCTGACGGCCAAGCTCAAGCGCGGCAAGGTGGAAGTGCGTGCCGCCATCGACCAAGACGCTGCGGCCAGCCTGCCCCAGCCCACGCCCGCGCTGCTGCACCGCCTGGTGTCGCTGCAAGACCAGGTGCAGGCCTGGCTGCCCAAGGCGAATGGTTTGTCGGTCTCCGACGCCCTGCGTCTGTGCGGTCAAGGTGGGCCTGGCAGCGCCACCGACTGGTCGGAGATTGCCCCCGCCCTGGCCGAACAGGCCGTGACCGAACTGCTGGCTTCGCGCGAACGCGAGGGCAAGCGCCTGGCCCAGATGCTGCGCGACCGCATCCAGCAACTGCGCGCCCTGGCCGAGCAGGCCGTGCCCCTGGTGCCCCAACTGGTCGAGCAGCAGCGCCAACGCTTTTTGGAGCGCTGGCAGGAGGCCATGGGCCTGACCGAGGGCCAGGTCGCCCCCGAAGCCGCCCAGGACCGCGCCCTGACCGAAGCCACGGCCTTTGCCATCCGCATCGATGTGGCCGAGGAAATCACCCGCCTGAGCTCCCACCTGGACGAGGTGGAGCGCTTGCTGAAAAAGGGCGGCGACATCGGCAAGCGCCTGGACTTCTTGATCCAGGAAATGCACCGCGAGGCCAACACCCTGGGCTCCAAATCCGCCGCGCTGGAGCTGACCCGCATCAGCGTGGACATGAAGGTCCTGATCGAGCAAATGCGCGAGCAGGTCCAGAACATCGAGTAAACCGATACCACCAGGGCGCGCAAGCGCCCTTTTTGTAAGCACCTTGTTATCGCCTTACCAGGCAACCAACTCCGCAGAGCCATGGAAACCCCCGGAAACCTCTTCGTCGTCGCAGCCCCCAGCGGCGCTGGCAAATCCAGCCTTGTCAAAGCCCTGCGCTCCTTTGATGCGCGCGTCTACCCCTCGGTCTCGCACACCACACGTGCGCCCCGTGGCCAGGAAAAACACGGGCGCGAGTACTACTTCGCCTCCGACACCGAATTCGACGCCATGGTGTCCAACAACGCCTTTGTCGAATGGGCCAATGTGCACGGCAAGCGCTATGGCACCTCCAAAAGAGGCATCCAGGACCGCCTGACCAAGGGCGAGGATGTGTTGCTGGAGATCGACTACCAGGGCGCCTTGCAGGTGCGTGCCGCTTTTTCGCAGGCCGTGCTGATCTTCATCCTCCCCCCCAGCTGGGAAGAGCTGCGCTCGCGCCTGGAAAACCGGGGCGAAGATGCCCCCGAGGTCATCGAGCTGCGCATGAAAAACGCCGAAGAAGAGATGGCGCAGGTGGAAAAGTTCGACTTCGTTATAATCAACGAATTGTTCGAGAGTGCGCTTTTTGACCTGAAAGCGATCATCCACTCCCAGCGCCTGAAGTACGTATCCCAGCGCCGCCTGCGGGCCGACGTCTTCGAGTCGCTCAATCTTTCCTGAATTGAATCCCTTGGAGAACCCCAATGGCACGCATCACCGTTGAAGACTGCCTGGAGCAGATCCCCAATCGCTTCCAGCTCGTGCTGGCCGCTACCTACCGCGCCCGTATGCTCAGCCAAGGCCACACCCCCAAGGTGGAATGCCAGAACAAGCCCGGCGTGACCGCCCTGCGTGAAATCGCAGAAGGCAAGGTGGGCCTGGAGATGCTCAAAAAAGTACCAGGCTGATCGACAGCCAGGTATTTGGCAGTGCAGCATTTCCGCTGGACAATAGAAGCACCGTATCCCGGTGCTTTTTTCTTTCTATCCGCGGAATATGCTGACCGCGCTACATTTGAGACATGAACGCGGCCCTACCTTCGTCCCACGCTACTGATTCTGTCACTGTCCACTCCTCGGAGCCGGCCGGAGGCAAGCCCACGGCCTTGGAGGTTTCGTCCGCGCATTTCGCCCAGCTGCTCGAGCATCTGCAGTACATGGATGCCGACAGCATTGCCCAGGTCACCGAGGCCTGGCGCTACGCCGACCAGGCCCACACAGACCAGTGGCGCAGCAGCGGTGACCCTTACATCACCCACCCGATTGCCGTCACCGCCATCTGCGCCAACTGGAAGCTCGACGCACCAGCGCTGATGGCCGCACTGCTGCACGACTCCATGGAAGACTGCGGCATCACCAAGGATGACCTGCAGGAACGCTTTGGCGAGGCAGTGGCCGAGCTGGTTGATGGGCTGACCAAGCTGGACAAGCTGCAGTTCAACACCCGCGAAGAAAACCAGGCCGAGTCCTTCCGCAAGATGCTGCTGGCCATGGCGCGCGATGTGCGCGTCATCCTCATCAAGCTGGCAGACCGCACCCACAATATGCGCACCATGGGCGATATGCCGCGCAGCAAGTGGGGGCGCATCTCGTCCGAGACACTGGAAATCTACGCACCGATTGCCCACCGCCTGGGCCTGAACCAGACCTACCGCGAGCTGCAGGACCTGGCATTCCGCCATCTGCACCCCTGGCGCTACGAGACGCTGGAAAAAGCCATTGCCAAGTCCCGCGCACGCCGCCGCGATCTGGTCCAGCGTGTGCAGGGCGACATCGATGCCGCCTTTGCCCGCACCGGCATGCAGGTGCGGCTGATGGGGCGTGAGAGCACGCTGTATTCGCTCTATCAGAAGATGATCCGCCACGACCTGACCTTTGCCCAGGTGACGGACATCTACGGCTTTCGTGTGGTCGTGCCCAATGTCATCGACTGCTACACGGCCTTGGGCGTGCTGCACCAGCTCTACAAGCCCGTGCCCAGCAAGTTCAAGGACCATATCGCCATTGCCAAGAACAACGGCTACCAGTCGTTGCACACCACCTTGGTCGGCCCCTCGGGCGTGAGTGTGGAGTTCCAGATCCGCACCGAGCAAATGCACATCGTGGCCGAAGCCGGTGTGGCCGCGCACTGGCTGTACAAGGCCCAGGCCGGTGCAGACGCCCACCTCAACACCAAATGGCTGCAGTCGCTGCTCGACATCCAGAACGAGAACAGCGACGCCACCGAGTTCTGGGACCATGTCAAGGTCGACCTGTTCCCCGACTCCATCTACGTCTTCACGCCCAAGAGCAAGATTCTGGCCATGCCGCGCGGCGCCACCGTGGTGGACTTTGCCTATGCCATCCACAGCAATATCGGCAACCATGTGACGGCAGCCCTGGTGAATGGCGAATATGTGGCACTGCGCACCGAGCTCAAGAGCGGTGATGTGGTGGAGGTCATCACCTCCGAAGAAGCCAACCCCAATCCGGCCTGGCTGGGCTTTGTCAAAACCGGACGGGCCCGCTCCAAGATTCGCCACCACCTGAAGAACATCGCCCAGACCGAGTCCATAGAGCTGGGCGAGAAGCTGCTCACCCAGTCGCTGCGCCAGGAAGGCATTGCCACCCTGCCCGAGGCCACGGAGGCTAACCAGGCGCTGTGGGACGAGGTGCTACGCAAGACCGGCAACCGCAGCCACGCCGAGCTGCTGGCCGACATCGGCATGGGCCGGCGCATTGCCAGCCTGGTGGCCAGCCAGATCATGGCCCAGCTCTCCACCCACGGACAGCGCCCCGATGCCCTGCTGCTGACCCAGGAGCGTTTTGCCGCCAAGGACAAGCTCAGCCAGGGCACGGTGGTGTTGGACAATCCCAACACCGCATCCATACGCTACGCACATTGCTGCAGACCGGTACCGGGCGACCCCATCCTGGGCTATCTGGGCCGTGGCGAAGGCCTGATGGTGCACCATGCCCAGTGCGCCACCGCCAAGCGCCTGCAAGCCAAGGACCCCGACCGTTTCATCCCGGTGGAGTGGAGCGATGAAAGCCGCCAACACCTGTTTGAAAGCGGCATTGTGCTGACCGTCAAGAACAGCAAGGGCGTACTGGCCCGTGTGGCCGGTGAGCTGGCCTCGCTGAATGTGGACATCCGCCATGTGGACATGGACGACGAGGCCGCCATGGAGACCACCGACCTGCGCTTCATCATCTCGGTGCATCACCTGGACCAGCTGGAAGCCGCACTGCGCAATCTGCGCCGCATTCCCACGGTGGTGCGCACTGTGCGGATTTTGCAGAAAGAATAACCCCCCTGAGCGGCGTTGCCGCTTCCCCCCAGGGGGACGACAGCCTCGCGGCGGGGCGGCCCTTGCTCGCTGTCTGCTGACTTGAGACGCGCCGGTTTCGGTCGCTGTGCGGCTTTTGCAAGCGCGGGCTGCTGATCCTGCCATACCGGCTTGTGCGCTGGTGCGTTCTTGATGTATCGCATCAGCACCCTCTGTTGCAGGCGCATGCGTCTGCACGGCAAGCAGGCTGCAGCCAGTGCTGTTATACCTAGCGCATGCTGCCTCCAGCCTTCATGCCCCAGTCTCTGCCCCTTTTTCTGCTTCAGTCCCTGCCCTTCACGCGCACCGGCTTTCACACACCCTCCCCTGTTGTTGCTTCGCTTTGGCGGCGCAGGTTGGCGGCTTGGCTGCTGTTGTGCACCAGCCTGTGGCTGGCCGGCTGCGCCGGTCTGCCGGCCCATGTGCAGCGCGCACCATCCACAGCCCTGGCCCAGCCAGAGCAGACCGCACTGGGCCAGATGGTGGCGCAGCGGCGTGCCCAGGCCAAAACGGCTTACCACTCCGCCTTTGCGCTATTGGGAGGCGCCGAAGCGGCCTACACCGCGCGCCTGGCACTGATACAGGCGGCGCAGAAAACCCTGGACGTCCAGTACTACGCCATCCACGCCGATGCCAGCACGGCCAAGCTGCTGCAGGAAATAGCCCAGGCCGCGGCACGTGGCGTGCGGGTGCGCATTCTGCTGGACGACTTCCACAGCGCTGGCAAGGATGCGCAAGTCATGCGCATGGCTTTTGTGCCCGGGGTGGAGATGCGCATGTTCAACCCCGTCATGGGAGCCCGCGGCTCACCTCCGCTGCGCGCGCTGAGCATGCTGACCGATTTCGCACGCGCCCAGCAGCGCATGCACAACAAGCAGCTGATTGCCGACAACATGGTGGGCATTGCCGGTGGCCGCAATCTGGGCGATGCCTATTTCGATGCGCTGGACAGCGATAACTTCATAGACCTGGACATCTTCGCTGCCGGCGCCGTGGTGCGCCAGCTCTCGCACAGCTTTGACAGCTACTGGAACAATGCCCGCGCCTACCCTGTGGAGTCCCTGCTCAGCCTGGCCGAGCTGGATGCCATGCTCAGCCCCGCGCAGCAGGCCCGCTTGCAGGCTGCAAGAAACGCCCAGCAGACCGATGCCCGCCAGGCCGCCACCCAGCAGGCATTGCTGAACCTGCCGCCCATGGACCTGAAAACCACTCCCTGGATTTGGGCCCCCGCGCTGGTGCTGGCCGACCAGCCCGCCAAGATCGCCCTGCCCGGAGACAGCGAAACCCACACAGACGAAGCGCTGGCCGATCCCCCTGCCACGCCCTTGGTACAGCTCATCCCCATCAGCCCTGCATCTGCAACGGCCTCTGCAGCGGCCTCTCCACGCGCTGCCACCAGCAACCAGCAAACCCTGAGCCGGGTGCTGGCACCCGTGAACGAACAAAACAATGTGGTCGACGGCCTGCTGACCCTGGTCGAGATGGCACGCAGCCAGCTGCTCATCGTCTCCCCCTACTTCGTGCCTGGTGCCGATATGAAGGCTGCCTTTGCCCGGGCCGTTGCCCGTGGTGTGCAGGTACGCATATTGACCAACTCCCTGGCCTCCAACGATGCACCGCTGGCCCATGCGGGCTACGCCCGCCACCGCAAGGACTTGCTGGCCATGGGCGTGGAGTTGTATGAGCTGCGCAGCCTGCAAACAGGCACGGCACATTCCACGCTGCGCAGCGCTGCCAGCCAGATCAATGGCAGCAGCGGCGGCTCCCGCGCCATGCTGCACAGCAAGCTGATGGTGGTGGACAGTCAGCTCACCATCGTAGGTTCCATGAACCTGGACATGCGCTCCCAGCTGCAGAACACCGAGATCGCCCTGCTGGTGGCCTCACGCAAGCTATCCGGCCAGGCGCAGCAACATATCAACGCCACCCTGGCCGAAAGCGCCTGGCATGTCACCCTGGGAGCCGACGGAAAACTGCTGTGGCAGGCCCCGACCGAGCGTGATTGGGGTGATCAAAGCACCGAGCCCGATGCCAGCCTGCCTTTGCGCATGATGATTCACCTCATCGGCCCGCTGGCGCCCGACCACCTGCTTTAAACACACAGCCCTAAAGCCTGGATGCGCCTCTTTTGGAGGCGGCCATACAGCGCTTGATGCTTTGTTGCGCGCCCTTGCCGTATACAGATACTGTCTGCAGGCACGCGCCGCGCCTCAAGCGCTGTCTGTCCGTTGTGGAGCAAAGGTGAGCGCCTGCTTATTTTTTCATGCCCACTCCGGCCTGCGAACAACCGGGCTGCAAGGCTACAAAACCCGGGGCAGGCTGTCCGGGTCGCTGGGGGCCCAGTCCAAACCGTGAAGTGCATGCTGGGCGCGAATCCAGTCACCCACATCCTGCTGCACCGTCATCACCCGCACGGCCTGAAAAGCGGTTTCCGCCTCCGGGTAGCGGCGGCGCATCAGGTTCAGCCACTGCTTGAGGCGGCCGGCGCGCTGGCCGGGGTTGAGGTCGCGGCAGACCATGTCCCAAAAGCGCTGCAGATGGGGCAACATCTGCGCCCAGCTCACCACAGGTGGCTGTTCGGCGGGCACGCTCTCGGCCTGGGGAAAACCTTCAGCCACCGCAGCACGCAGCGCCAGCGCCAGGCCGGGGTCGGCCACGCTGCCGCGGCCCAGCATCAGGTCATCGCAGCCCGAACGCTCGCGGCAGCGCAGCGCGTCCTGCACATTCCAGATCTCGCCATTGGCAATCACCGGCACCTTCACCGCTTCTTTGATCTGCGGAATCAACTCCCAATAGGCCGGCGGCCGATAACCATCGGTCTTGGTGCGGGCGTGGACCACGATTTCGCAGGCCCCGCTTTCGGCCATGGCCTGGGCGCATTCGCGCATCAATCCCGTGTCGTGAAAGCCCAGGCGCATCTTGGCCGATACCGGCAAGGCCGCCGGCACGGCGCGGCGCACAGCCACCACCAGCCGGGCAATCGATTCCGGGTCCTGCAGCATGGACGCCCCGCCGCCATGGCGGTTCACCACCTTGGCCGGGCAGCCAAAGTTCAGATCAATCCCCTCGGGCTGCAGCCGGCACAGATTGGCCGCGTTCTCAGCCATGCTCACCGGGTCCGAGCCCAGCAACTGGGCCCGCACCGGCACGCCGGCCAGGGTGCGGCTGCCATGGTGCAGCTCGGGCATGAAGCGCAGAAACACCTTGTCGGGCAGCAGCGAGCCGCTGACGCGGATGAACTCGGACACGCAGCGGTCCACACCGCCCACCTGGGTCAGCACATCGCGCAGCACAAAGTCCAGCAGCCCCTCCATGGGAGCCAGCAATAGTTTCATGGTGAAGCGGCCATCCTTTGCAGGACTGGCCGAAGTCAATATCAATTCAAATCAGCGTTTCAGTCAACACCCATAAGCACAGATCGCTCTCTTTACAAGAGCATCCCTACCGCGAGATGGCCTCTCCATGGTGCTTCGGGGTATGGGGCCGCTATTGTCGCCATCTCCCCTGCTGACTGCAGGGTTCATGGTTTTGTCACCCAACTGCGCTGTAATAAGGCATGGTTGCTGTCGACCATCCCCCGCACTTTCCCCCATCCCAGGCCTTGCTGCTGCGCACCCCGCTGGCGGCCCAGGCTTTGGCTGGCCGCACGGCCTTTACCCTGCGCCAACGCTCGGTGCTGTTGATGGCCGAGGGCATTCCCCGGCGCCTGCTGGATGCGCTGTTCCACGGCCAGGGCGCGGCACTGGTGCAGGAGTTATTGGATGCTGGTTATCTGATGCTGCTGCAGCCGCCGCGCACCGGAGCCCTGCGCGCGGCCGACCTTCACCTGGCACGGCTGCGCAGCCAGCTACAGGAATTGTGCGAGCGCCTGCTGCATGAGCAGGAGAACGAGCTGGCCCCACAGCTGCGCCAGCTGCTGTCCGATGCGCCAGACCTGCCCAGTCTGCGCACGGCTTGCACCCGCTGGATGCAAGCCCTGATCCACCACGGCGGCAGCCGCCGCATTCGCTGCCTGCGCACCCAGTTGCAGCTGCTGCTGGCGCCCCCTACTGAACTCGATGAGATGGAGAGCTCGGACGAGCTGCCCCCGCCATCTTCCCCCGGCCCTGTGCATACAGGCTGACAGGGAATGAAAAAAGCCCGCAGCAATGCGGGCTTGGGGTCCAGGGCGATAGACGCTACCTACGGGCGCAGCTTCAGTCCTGTGCGGCCAGACGCCACAGCGAGGTGACTTCCTGGGAGCGTGCGCTGTGCAAGGGGTCGCTGGCATCCTGGGCCTTGCCATGGTGCGGGCGGGTATCCAGGCGGTCCAGCACCTTCAGGCCGGCTTCTGCAATCCAGGTTTCCAACTGGGCACGGCTGCGCAGGCCCAGGTGTTCGGCCAGGTCGGACAGAATCAGCCAGCCTTCCCCTTGCGGCAGCAAATGGGCGCGCAGGCCTTGCAGAAAGCCGCGCAGCATGCGGCTGTCCGGGTCATACACAGACTGCTCCAGCGTGGTCGTGGCCTTGCCAGGCAACCACGGCGGGTTGCAGACGATCAGGCCGGCCTGGCCTTGCGGGAACAGGTCGCAGGCTTGCAAGTCCACCTGATCGCTCAGCCCCATGCGCTTGAAATTGTCTTTGGCGCAGGAGATGGCGCGGGGCGACAAATCGGTGGCCACCACACGTTCCACGCCGCGCTGCAGCAGCAGTGCAGACAACACGCCGGTGCCGACGCCAATATCGAAAGCCAGGGCTTCGCCGGCTTCCGGCAGCGGCGCCTGGGCCACCAGATCCAGATATTCGCCTCGCACCGGAGAGAACACGCCGTAGTGCGGATGGATGCGGACCTCGTCACCCAGCAAAGGCATGGGCACGCCTTTTTTGCGCCACTCGTGCGCAGCGACCACGCCCAGCAATTCACGCAAGGCCACCACGCGGGGGCCCTTGGTCACGGCGGCAGCGCCCCAGGCTTCGTTGAAAGCCAGCTTCCAATCGGGCGCACGGCGCAGCGAAATGACGTAGTCGGGCTGTACCACCACCAGCACGCTGTTCAGCACGCGGGCGCGCTGGGCCTGCGACTGGCGGTACAGGTGAAAAGCATGGGGAAAGGTGGGCTCCTGGGCCTTGGCACCCGCCTGGCGGCGCTGGTGCCTGGCCTTGGCAGACTCGGCACGCACCGGCTTGTCCAGACGGCGCTTGAGCGCATCCAGCAGATGGCGTGCGTTTTGAAAATCGCCCTGCCACAGCAAAGCCGTACCTTCACAGGCCAGACGGTAAGCAGTATCGGCAGACAGGCTGTCGTCCACCACTTGCAGGCGGCGCGGAGCAGCAGCACTGCTTTCGCTGTGCCATGCTGCCTGGAAATCCTTGCCCTGGTGTTGCCATTGCAGCATGGGGAGGTGCACTTTCTGGACCAAGCGGTCCGCAGGAAAAAAGATCAGTTCAAGGGGCGCTTGAGGCGCACTTCCTCGATCTTGACGCCACCGATGACATTGGTCTTGGCCGTGGTCATCTCGCGCTTGAAGCCTGCGGATTCATGAAAGCGCAGCGCGCGCTCATTGCGCAGCGGCACCCAGCAGGTGACGTTGGTGCAGCCTTCTTCGGCCAGACCGTCGCGTGCGGCATCCCACAGGGCCACGCCCACGCCTTGGTCCCAATGGGTCGGGGCCGCGTAAATGGCCCAGATCTCACCGGTAGTCTGGCGCGACTTCTCGTCGCGGGAACGGTCAAAACCAACAAAGCCCACAATCTTGTCGCCATCGATGGCGACCTGAACCTGGGGCTCACTATATTCAATGGCCTCACGCCAATAAGCTTGGCGCTTTTCAACAGACGACATGGCCTTCAATTGGTCGTCTGGCACGATACCTCGGTAGGCCTCCAAGGCGGACGAAGTGTGGATCTGTGCGATGGCCTTCGCATCGCGAAGCGTAGCGGGACGGACCTGGTAACTGGACATGGAAAACGAAACGAAAACAGCGGGTTGAAAAACGAAAGCTCGCAATTGTCTGTGAAACGCTGCCCAGACGCACGCCCTAATGCTGTAGCCATTTGCAGCAGTACGGCTGTAAGCAGTGCCTTGCCGTGGTATAGCGGATGTGATAGCAGGCGCTTTCACGCCGCACCGCGCTGCAGGCACATCCATACAGCACAGCGTAAAAGCGGGTGACTTTGTCAGAGACAGCGAGCAAGGGCCGCCCCTTACGCTCCGCTGTCGCCCCCCAGCCCGCGCGCACAGCGATACAAAAGTGGGGAGCACGATCACGATGTCCCCACGCGGGTGGCCGGCCTCTCGCCCAACTCCCAATCAGCCCCCACCGCATGAGCCCGCACGACCCAGCGCAGAGACAGCGAGCAAGGGCCGCCCCGCCGCGAGGCTGTCGTCCCCCTGCCCGCGAGCGCAGCGAGCGAAGAGCGGGGGGAAGCCGCGTAGCGGCTCAGGGGGGTGTCGTTTGATTCATCCCCAGCGTTTGAGCAACGCCAAAATCTGGTCAAAGCGCGCGCCATAGGGGGGATACAGCCACTGCATGGCACTCCAGTGCCCTTGCAGGCACACGGACTTCTGGTGGCTGAAACGTAAAAAACCGTGTTCACCGTGGTAGGCGCCCCAGCCGCTGTCCCCCACGCCTCCAAAGGGCAGGTTTTCATGGGCCACATGCAGCAAGGTGTCGTTGACGGTGACACCGCCACTCACGGTGCCGCGCAGCACCGCGTCACGCGCTTTTTCGTCCTTGCCGAACCAGTACAGCGCCAGGGGGCGCGGCCCTGCATTGATGGCGGCAATGGCATCGTCCAGCCGGTCATAGGGCACGACGGGCAGGATGGGGCCAAAAATTTCCTCCTGCATCAAGGCCATATCGGGCTGCACATTCCACACCAGGGCGGGCGGCATCTGGCGCTGACTGGCATCGCCCCAGCCGGTGCTGGCCTCGCCGCTTTTTCCTGCTGCGGGGTCCAGCACCTGCACCTGGGCCCCTTGGGCCTGGGCCTGCTGCAGCAACTGGCGCAGGCGCAGCAGATGGCGCTGGTTGATGATGGCCGCATAGTCCGGATTGCCCACCACCCTGGGGTAGAGCCGGGCCACGGCCTGGCGGTATGCCTGCTCAAAAGCCAGTTCCTGGCCACGTGGCAGCAGCAGATAGTCAGGGGCAATACAGGTCTGCCCGGCATTGAGCAGCTTGCCATGGGCCACGCGCAGCGCCGCCTGCTGCATATCGCAGTCGGTACCCAGAATGCAGGGGGATTTGCCCCCCAGCTCCAGCGTGGTGGGCGTCAGGTGCACGGCGGCAGCCTGGGCCACGCGCCGCCCCACGGCGGTGGAGCCGGTGAATACCAGGTGGTCAAAGGGCAGACCGGCAAACTGGGTGGACACATAGCTGTCGCCCTGCACCACACAAAACTCTTCCGGCGCAAAAAATTGCGCGACCACCGCCGCCAGTTGCGCCGCTGTATGCGGTGCTAACTCGCTGGGTTTGAGCATCACGCGGTTGCCCGCAGCCAGGGCCGCAATGGCGGGGCCCAGGGCCATCTGCAGCGGGTAATTCCAGGGGGCGATGATGCCCACCACACCCAGAGGCTGGCGCTCGATACGCGCCCGCGCCGGCCAGAGCTGCAAAGGCGTCCAGACATGGCGTGGCCGCATCCAGCGCTCCAGCTTGCGCAGCGCCTGCTTGAGCTGGGTGCGCAGCACCAGCAGATCGGCAAACTCCGTCAACCGCACCGAACGCACGCCAAAGTCGGCCTGCACCGCCGCCGTGAGCACGGCGCCATGTTCGTCCAGCATGCGCTGCACACGCAGCAAGCGCTCCTTGCGCAGCATGGCGGGCACGGCCACCTGCTGACGGCTGGCCTGGTATTGCAGCTCAAAAGCCTGTTGCAAAGCGGGAGAAGTCATGCGCCGAAAATCCCTGCAAGAAAAGCATTACCGGGCGCCCAGGCCCGGAACCACAACGCACTCAGTCAGCGCGTGTGAAAGAGGCTATAGACGCCATGCCGAAAGCCCCCTCACCCCAGCCCTCTCCCCTTCGGTGCAAGGGAGTCAAACCAAGGGCACGAGGCAGAGAGCTGACGTTGTCGCATGCAACGGCCCTTTCGCCAGGGCACCGCGCAAGGGCCGCCCCGCAGCGACGGTGCCGTCCCCCTCCCGCATTGCGCAGCAAAGCGAGAGAGGGGGAAGCCGCAAAGCGGCTCAGGGGGTGCTTCACTTCACCTCACGTGCCTGCACATCGGTGACGTCACCAGCCACACTGGCCAGCACACCGCTGCGCTTGCTGCCAGATGCGGCGGCCTCGCTGCCGGCAGCGGTGGCGCTGGCCGAGCCTGCGGCCGCCCCCATGGCACTGGCCCAACGGTTGGCCTGGTGAAAGGCCCCGCCAGCACCAAAGCGCATGGGCATGACCCAGGGCGTCACGGGCCTGCCCGTGAGCTTGGCCCAGAGCGCGCGAGCGCCCCAGACCAGGGCCAGCATGCCTGCCACCACCAGCAGCGACAGCACAAACACCGCAGCTGCCAGCAGCAAAAAGATGCGGGCGCCCCACTTGATGGCTGTGTGTGCGAAATTGTTCAAAACATCACCTTTCTTGCATGCCAGGCCTGTGGTTCATGCACAGCTCACTTCCCCATGGGAGCAGCTTGCGTGAACTGGAACACGCCTGGCGCTTGCACCGGGTCGACCGCCACCTCGATGACGCTCTTGGGTGGGAACTTACCCTCAAGCAGCAGCTTGGACAACGGGTTTTCGATGCGTTGTTGTATGGCCCGCTTCAGCGGACGGGCACCGAAGACCGGGTCAAAGCCCACTTTAGCCAGTTCTGCCAATGCCTGTTCGGAAACCTGCAAATACAGATCCATTTTTTCCAGCCGGGTCTCCAGCAGATGCAGCTGAATCCTGGCAATGGCCTCGATGTTCTTGGCATCCAGCCCATGGAAGACCACGGTTTCGTCGATGCGGTTGAGGAATTCGGGTCGGAAATTCGTCTTAAGTTCCCCCCACACCGCTTCCTTGATGTCTTCGGCGTCCTGGCCGACCATGCTCTGGATCAGCTGCGAGCCAATGTTGCTGGTCATCACGATCACCGTGTTCTTGAAGTCCACGGTGCGGCCCTGGCCATCGGTGAGGCGGCCATCGTCCAGCACCTGCAGCAGCACGTTGAACACATCGGGGTGGGCTTTTTCCACCTCGTCCAGCAGCACCACGCTATAGGGCTTGCGGCGCACGGCCTCGGTCAGATAGCCGCCTTCTTCATAGCCAACATAGCCGGGAGGCGCACCAATCAAGCGTGCCACGCTATGCTTTTCCATGAATTCGCTCATATCGATGCGAATCAAATGCTCCTGGCTGTCGAACAAAAAGCCGGCCAAGGCCTTGCACAGCTCGGTCTTGCCCACGCCCGTGGGGCCCAGGAACAAAAAGCTGCCCAGGGGCTTGTTGGGGTCGGACAGGCCGGAACGCGAGCGGCGGATGGCGTTGGAGACGGCATTGATGGCCTCGTCCTGGCCCACCACGCGCTCGTGCAGCTTGGCCTCCATTTGCAGCAGCTTGTCTTTTTCGCCCTGCATCATCTTGGCCACGGGAATGCCGGTGGCACGGCTGACCACCTCGGCAATCTCCTCCGCTCCCACCTGGGTGCGCAGCAGCCGGTGCTGGGGCGCCTGGCCATCGGCCTCGCTGGCCTGGGCCGCCTTGAGCTTTTTCTCCAGCTCGGGCAATTTGCCGTACTGCAGCTCGGCCACCTTGTTGAAGTCGCCCTTGCGCTTCAAGTCCTCGATCTGCACGCGGATCTGGTCCACCTCCTTGCGCAGTTGCTCCGAGCCCTGGGCGCTGGCTTTCTCGGCCTTCCATACCTCTTCCAGGTCGGCGTATTCGCGCTCCAGGTTTTCGAGCTCTTCCTCGATCAGCTGCAAGCGCTTTTGCGAGGCCTCGTCCTTTTCCTTCTTCATGGCCTCGCGCTCGATCTTGAGCTGGATCATGCGGCGCTCGAGCTTGTCCATTTCCTCGGGCTTGGAGTCGATCTCGATCTTGATCTTGGCCGCAGCCTCGTCGATCAGATCGATAGCCTTGTCGGGCAAGAAACGGTCGGTGATGTAGCGGTTGGACAGCTCGGCCGCCGCCACGATGGCGGGGTCGGTAATGTCCACGCCGTGGTGAGCCTCGTAGCGCACCTGCAGGCCGCGCAAAATGGCAATCGTGTCTTCCACGCTGGGCTCTTTGACCAGCACCTTCTGGAAACGCCGCTCCAGCGCCGCGTCTTTCTCGATGTATTTACGGTATTCGTCCAGCGTGGTGGCGCCTATGCAGTGCAGCTCACCGCGCGCCAGCGCGGGCTTGAGCATATTGCCGGCGTCCATGGCACCATCGGCCTTGCCGGCGCCCACCATGGTGTGGATCTCGTCGATGAAGAGAATCACACGGCCCTCTTCCTTGGCCACCTCGTTGAGCACGGATTTGAGGCGCTCTTCAAACTCGCCGCGGTATTTGGCACCGGCCAGCAGACCGGCCATGTCCAGCACCAGCACGCGCTTGTCCTTCAGCGTCTCGGGCACCTCGCCCTCGACAATGCGCTGGGCCAGACCTTCGACGATGGCGGTCTTGCCCACGCCGGGCTCGCCGGCCAGCACCGGGTTGTTCTTGCTGCGGCGCTGCAGCACCTGGATGGCACGGCGGATTTCATCGTCACGGCCAATCACAGGGTCCAGCTTGCCGGCACGGGCGCGCTCGGTCAGGTCCAGGGTGTACTTCTTCAACGCCTCGCGCTGGCCTTCGGCCTCGGGGCTGTCCACCTTCTGGCCACCGCGCACGGCCTCGATGGCGGCCTCCATGCGCTTGCGCGTCAGGCCGTTGTCCTTGGCAATTTTTGCAGCCTGGGTATCGCTGTCGGCCAGCGCCAGCAGCAGCAACTCGCTGGCGATGAACTGGTCACCGCGCTTGATGGCTTCTTTTTCGGTGGCCTGCAGCAGGCGAATCAGGTCGGAGTTGGGCTGCACCTCGGCGCCGCTGTCGCCCGTGGGCAAGGCCTTGATAGCGTTTTCCACGGCGGTCTGCATGGCAGCCACCTTGGCGCCCGAGCGCTCCAGCAGCGCCTTGGGGCCATCCTGCTGGCGCAGCATGGCAGCCAGCAGGTGCAGGGGGTCGATACGGTTGTGGTCATTGCCCAGTGCCAGGGTTTGGGCCTCGGCCAGGGCTTCTTGGAATTTGGTCGTCAGCTTGTCGATACGCATGATGAAGGGCTCTCTCAACAGCAAAAATGGAACTGCTAGACAGGTGGGGACATCTCGGCCACCTTCAAGATATTGCCCCATGCAGCCGCCCTTGTGCACCTGATCTGCATCAAGTCTCGCGTAGGAGAGCACGCCTTGTGCTCGCAATGCTGTACCCCAGAGAAAGAAGCGCGGAGGCGCAACAGGGCATATCCACCCCATACCACGGTCCTATCAGGGTGCTACACGCAAACAGGCTCGCTCCATACCAGGGCTGCCGCGCAAGGGCCTACGCCGGCCGCGCCGCCCCGCCGCGCTGCTGCCGTCCCCTCTCTCGCGCGCAGCGCGAGAGAGGGGGAAGCGGCGCAGCTGCTCAGGGGGTGCGGGCCTCCTGCCACCGCACAAACTGCACCGGCGTCACCCCCCAATGGGCCTTGAAACAGCGCAGCAAATGGCTGGCGCTGGAAAAGCCGCAATCCATGGCCAAGGCCTGCAACGTAGGGGCTTGGCCCTTTGCCGTCAGCACTTTTCTTGCCCGAACCAAGCGCCGCTGCAGCACCCAGGCATGGGGTGTACAGCCCATGCTGTGGCGAAACATGCGGGCAAAGTGGTATTCCGACAAACAGGCCACGCCAGCAAGCGCGGACAGGCTGAGTGCTTGGCTGTGCGGCAGATGCGCCTCCACATGCTCCAGCACCCTGCGCCGTGCCTGGGGAGAAAGGCCGCCCAATGGGCGCTGCGCAGCCTGGCTCTGCTGCGGCGTGGCCGAGCGCAACACCAGCTGGTCCAGCACCTGCTGGCTCAGCGCATCGGCCCACAGAGCGTCGCCAGGCTGGCTCCAGTCCAGCAATTGCAGCTGCTGGGCCCATTGCTGGTACAGCGGCTCCTGCGTATAGATTTGCGGCACCAGCGTGCGGGCGCGCGGCTCGGCATCCAGCAAGCGCACCACGCGGTCGGCCCAGGCCAGATCCGAGACATAAAGGTGCAGAAACTGCACTGCCTCCCCCACCACCCAGTGGGACTCATGGGCCACAGGCAGCACACAGCTGCGCCCCGGCGCCCCCAGGGCCTGGGGTTGCAGCTTGAGGCGCGAACCATGGCCACCCGCCAGATAGACCGACAGCGTGTGGTGGCCTTGCTGGGCATAGCGCACCTCATCGTTCTGGTTGCTCCAGACCGCCAGCTCCAGCCCATCGCCCAGGCTGGCACGGCGCTGCAGCTGGGCCTTGGAGCGGCCCAGCACCTGGCTGAGATGGCAAGCGGGCGGCTGCGGGCTGGTCATGGCGCTATTTTCGCGCCGCGCACCACGGCCCTGACAGGGGCGGGCACAAAACCGCAGGAATCTGCCATGCCAGGTGGCTTTTCGCGCGCATCATCGGCGGCGTTTTTCGCGGCCCTGGCCGCCTTCTTGTCGGATCTAAATGATGACGATGTTCTTAGAGCGTGTTCACGATCTCCTCGCGGCGCGCCAGCGTCTTTGCGGGATGGGATACAAGGCGCGATACCGCAGCAATAGCCGTGCTATTGCGAGGATTCGCAACGCCGTAGACCGCCCGCAAAGGCCCTGGCCCGAAGGGTTGGAGCGAAATCGGGCGATTTCTTCGCGCTGTCTCTTGCTTGCACACTGGTGCAAGCTACGCCCCATCGACTCGAACTCATCCCGATTGCGCTCCAACGCGCCTGCGTAGAGATCATGAACACGCTCTTATATGCCCTGGTCGTACTGATCTGGGGCTCCACCTGGCTGGCCTTGAAGCTGCAGCTTGGGGCGGTGCCGGTGGAAATTTCGATTGCCTACCGCTTTGCGCTGGCAGCGCTGCTGATGTTTGCCTGGCTGCTGCTCTCGCGCCAGTGGCGTGTGCCGCGCGGCCCCGCCATCCCCCGTGTGCTGAGCCAAGGCCTGTGCCTGTTCAGCCTGAACTTTGTCTGCTTTATGTATGCCAGCGAAACCCTGGCCAGCGGCCTGGCGGCCGTGGTGTTCTCCACCGCCAGCATCTGGAATGCGCTGCTGGCGCGCCTGGTCTACGGCCGCCGCCTGGCACCCCATGTGCTGACCGGCAGCCTGCTGGGCCTGGGCGGCCTGGTGCTGCTGTTCTGGCCCGAGCTGCAGCATGGCGCCCATGCCAGCTGGAGCGGGCTGCTGTGGGCCTTGGCCGGTACGCTGTGCTTTTCCTGCGGGAATATGCTGTCGGCCTCCTTGCAGAAGCTGGGCTACAAACCGCTGCACACCAATGCCTGGGGCATGCTGGCCGGCACGCTGCTGCTGACGGCCTATGCCTTGATCGCCGGCCTGCCCTGGACCTTCGACACCCGCCCGGAATATGCGATGGGCCTGCTGTACCTGGCCATTCCCGGCTCGGTGATTGCCTTTACCGCCTACCTGACCCTGGTGGGCCGGATGGGCCCGGAAAAAGCGGCCTATGCCACGGTACTGTTCCCCATTGTGGCGCTGAATATCTCGGCCATCTGGGAAGGCTATGTCTGGACCCCGCTGGCCGTACTGGGCCTGCTGCTGACGCTGGCCGGCAATGTGCTGGTCTTCAGGCCACCGCGTTGGCTGCAACATCAGCAAGCTCAAAAAGCATAGCTACCCATGCTTTACTTATCTGCGGCTACAGCAGTTTTTATGCTGCGGGTGTTCTCCAACGTGCCAGGGCCTGCTCATCGCTGACGCGCGCATCCACCCAACGTGCGCCCTGGGCGGTCTGCTCTTTTTTCCAGAACGGGGCTTCGGACTTCAGATAGTCCATGATGAATTCGCAGGCCTCAAAGCTGCTACCGCGGTGGGCCGAGGTCACGGCCACCAGCACAATCTGGTCCATGGGCTGCAAGGGCCCTACGCGGTGGATGACGCGGGCGCCATGGATGCCAAAGCGGGCCACGGCGCGGTCGATGATGGCCTCTATGCTTTTTTCCGTCATGCCGGGGTAGTGCTCCAGCTCCATGGCGGAAACCGCATCGCCCTCGTTGCGATTGCGTACCGTCCCCACAAAGCTGCAGACCGCGCCCACTCCGGCATCGCCGGCGCGCAGGGCCGCAATTTCGGCGCTCAGGTCAAAGTCCTGGGTCTGTATGACCACGCGTGCGGTGGCGGGAGAAGTGGCTGTAATCGACATGCACTGCATTGTGGCAGCAGCCGGCCCGGGCAAAACCCGCCCTTGCCCATGCCACTGCAGCTCGCGGTAGCATTGCCGCCCCGGGGCTGCAGCCCCGCCCGCATTTTGATTTGCATGGCCACCGAAACCATACACACCCTGGAGTACATGCTCTACCCCTCGCCACGCAACGAGCACCGCGTGATCTTTGAGCACCAGAGCTTTGTGCCCCATATGTACACCCTGATCCACCTGCCCGACTACGGCTTTCGCGGCAAGGCCACGCTGTTTTCTGCCCAGCGCAAAAGCGATGGCAAGCAGGGTCAGTTGGTGACCTGCGAGCTGGCCGAAGACCTGGCGCGCTTTGAGCGCCTGTTCGAGGCCGATTGAGCCGGCTGCAGCAAAGACGCCCATGGACGACACCAGCCAGATCCAGCCCCCTCCCAGTTTTGTCGAACTGTTCCGCGACCGCGCCGGCCGCATACGCACGCCGCTGGCCGAGGTGGTGCAGCGCTACGAGCTGTGCGAAGACCTGGCCTGCCACCTGGTGGAACAGGCGCAAACCCTTTACTACAGCGGCAACTCCAGCGAAGAAGGCGTGCTGCTGGGCTTTTATGCCGGGCTGGCTGACGAGGGCTCGGTGGTCAGTACTGCGGAAGCCGGCTGGGTGATTCAACGCCTGGCCGAGCTGCTGGAATGGCGTGCGCCGCAGCTGCCACAAGGCGAGCAAGCCAGCTGATCGCGGCACCCGTCCAGCTTCCCCTTGCCCCCAAGAGGCCCCGCTCAAAGAGGTCCAGCTCAAGCAGCTGTCTGCAGCGCACGCAGCCGCTGCCAGCTCAATACCCGCCAAGCTTCTGTGCCATAGCCGGCCACCAGATCATGGTCTATGGAGGCCCAGGCAGCATCCTGCGGGTCCAGCCCCAGGGCCTCAATGAATGGTGCCTGCACCATAAAACATTGGCGCCGGTAGGGCAGCAGAAAACCGCCCTCTTGCCGCAGCGCGGCCTGTGCCTCGGCATGGTTGCTGAACCAGATGTGCAGCAAGATGCCTGTGCCTGCCGCATGCCAGAAGCCGCCCATATCCTCGCCCAATGCAGCCTGACCGGACAGCACATGGCGTGCATGCTCCCAGTCGGCAAAGCCGGCCTCACGGGCCACTGCATGCAGGGCATCGCGCAGACGGGTTGCACCGGCCTGGCCTTCTCGCCGGGCCCGGTTCAAGCGCACGCGGGCACGCACCTTGAGCTCGTCGACCAAGGCCTGGTGCGGCATCGCTCTGGGTACAGCCATGGTATTCATAGCCTGCCTCCCACCGGCGTAGCCAGCCGCTCCAGCAGTTGCTGGCAAGCAGCCAGTGCGGATGCATCCGCACCCAGCGCCCGCACCGCCTGCTCGTAGACAGCCTGCGTGGTGCGCTGCGCCTCGGCCTGCAGCTGGCGGCCCACCGGGCGCAGCCGCACCAGGCCATAGGAGCGCTCCAACAGACCGGTTTTTTCCATGGGCAACAGCTGGCGCAGCAGGGCTGCGGGCTTTTGCAGCAGCACCCTGGCCAGGGCGGGCAGGGACAGGCCCTCTGCCTCCTGCGCCAAGGCCTGCAACAGCTGGTAGTCGGCCAGGTTCAGCCCATGCCAGTCGCCCAGGCGCTCATCCAGGCGCTGCTGCAGCACGGCCTGGGCGCGCTGCAAGCTGGCGCCAAAGTGCAGGGCATGGACCACGGTGTCGGTGCTCATGGCTGGCCTCCTGTGGCAGCGGGCACGGGCTGCAGCTCGGCTTGCAACTCTGACTGCCATAGCGCCAGCAAGGTCTGCAGCTCGGCCTCGTAGTCGAAGTCAGGGTCGGCGCGCTCCTTGACGCGGTCCAGCACCTCAAAGCGAAAGGCGGCCTCGCCGTGGCGAACCCAGGCCTGGCGCAACTCCGCATCGCGCGGCAGGCCGGTGCTGAGCTCAAACCGTATGCGGTTGAGCATGCCATCCACATTGCGGCTGGCACCCAGGCGCAGCAAACCTGCGGCCTCGCAGCGCACAGCGTAAATACCCAAAGGGGGGAAGGATTGCTTGTAGTCCCGCACCAAGGCGCGCCGCGCCTGTTGGGAAAGCAAAAGAGAACTTGTCATGACAGTGCTCCGGGTTGCGTGCACAGCCCCCCGCGCTGGGCCCGTACGGCAACCATGGTCTGTCAAGAACATGTGTGATTTGTAAAACAGGGGTGAGAGCCTCTTGTGCGGGCAGGCGCCCCCTTGGCACCTGAGGCTTGCATTGTAGGGGCACATGAAAAAGGCTGCAGCCGCTGCCCCCTGCCGCCCCGCACTCCATGGATGAAAAAATTATCAATGGGAAACAGTATTCGGGCTGTGTTCGCTATGCTCAGCTTCCGGCCTTCAAAGGGCTTGCGTACTTCACTTTCACCATGTCCTCTATGTCCATGCCCCGCACCCTCGCCTCTTTGCTGCTGCTGTACCCCTTGCTCTTCGGGAGTCTGAACGCCCAGGCAGAGTCCAGCGGGGTGCTGGCGCTTGGCTCGTCCGGCAGCAGCAGTGCGATCAGCAAAAGTTCGGAAGAAAGCTCCAACAGCTCCAAAAGCTCCACCCAAAAAGTCGCCCAAGGCCCTTATGAAGTCACGGCCGTGGCCGTGGCCACAGACAATCCCGACGCGCTGCGCCTCACCCTGCATGCCTTGCAAGCCGACGCCGAGGACTTCGAGCTGACCCTGCCACGCCAAATCGCCGAGCAAAACCAGATTGCCGTGCGCAGCGTGATCGAAGCCACTGCACGCGAGTACGGCCTGGCCTTTGCCCTGCGCGACACGGCGGGCGGCACCCGCACCTTTTTTCTGGTACTTGAAGACGAGTGGCACAAGGAGCTCGACAACCGCCTTGTAACGCTTTGAGTCACACCATGCGCCTGAAAACAGCCAGCATCGTGCTGGCTTTTCTCTGCCTGATGGGCCTTCCCGCCCGGGCCGCTTCGCTGAATTACTGCGATCCCGGGCAACTGCCGAATGCCGATGCGCAGGACCGCATGCTCCGCGTGGCCGCCATCGTCAAACGCGAACTCGAAGCCAGCGGCCAACAGGCTGCGCTGGTGTCGCGCTCGGGCCTGTCGCTGGGCTGGCTGGGGCTGCGCTATTCGCATTCGGGTGTGAGCAGCCGCGCCAATGCCAACGGACCCTGGTCGGTACGCCAGCTCTACTACGCCTGTGACGAGAAAACACCCCGCATTTTTGACCAGGGCATGAGCGGCTTTGTGGTGGGCGGCAACGCCGCTGCGCTTGGCTATGTGTCCCTGGTGACGCTGCCCACCCAAGCCACGCAAAAGCTGGAGGCGGCCCTGCTCGACAACGCAACCGCGCTGGCGCTGCTGGGCAGGAATTACAGCGCCAATGCCTATCCCTATTCCACGCAATACCAGAACTGCAACCAATGGACTGCCGAGCTGTTGGCTGCGGCCTGGCGCGATGCGCCCGCCCCTCCAGACCGGCAAGAGGCCCAGGCCTGGCTGCAGGCCCAGGGCTACCAGCCCACCGAGTTGCGGTTCTTGCCACCGTTGTGGGTCTTCGGGCGCCTGTCCTCCTGGCTCAACTTTGACGACCACCCCCAAGCCCTGCTGTCCCAAGGCGCTATGCTGTTCAGCATGCCCCGTGACCTGGAGCGGTTTGCCCGCAAACTCTGGCCCGAAGCCCAGCGTATCGAGATCTGCTACAGCAGCGAGCATGTGGTCGTCCACCACGGCTGGGACGAGCTGCCCGATAACTGCCAGGCCCTGGAAGGTGACCAGGTGATTGCGTTGACTGCGCCGGCAGCCGGCCGTTAAGCGCCTGCTTGCTCACCTGGTTGCACACCTCGCCGCATAGGGCCAAGGCAGGCAGCAAAGCCAAATTACACATCAAACAAGCCGCAAACGCTTGCTGTATATGCACTGGCTGCTCTGAAATTCAAAGCCCAAAGAAAAAGCCGTGGCGCACATCGCACCACGGCTTTTTGGCTTTTTTTCTTTTTGGCTTTCAAGCCATAGTCCAGCACCTCAAAACGGACGCTGTCTCGCCCTACTCCGCAGGGTCGGCTGCATCCGCTGCCGCCCAGTCCGCATAGCGGTTCAAAATGCGCTGCACCTGGCCATGGGTCCAGGGCCCGCCCTTGGCGGCCGCTATGCCACGCGCGTTCAGCAGCTCGGCCATTTTGCGGTGGGTCAGGCCCTGGGCCGTGAACTCGGCAAACAGCGCAGCGTGCTGGCGCGCAAAGGCGTCGGCCGCGCTTTTGCGCTTTTCCACGGTGGCACGGATGTTCTGGGCCCCCGCCTTGCCCAGTTGCACGCCGCGGGCTTTGGCCTCGGACAGGGCCTGGCGGGTGCGGGCGCTGATGGCAGCATCAACAACTGGGGTGGCAGAGGTCTTGGAACTCATGGCATGACGGGTGGGATGTAGGCCAGCGATTGTCCCAGGAACCACAGCAGGAACAACACCAGCGGGATATGCACCAGCAGTTGCACAAAGGTGAAGCCCACCAGGTCGCGCGCCTTCAGGCCCAGCACACCCAAGAGCGGCAGCATGTAGAAGGGGTTGATCAAGTTCGGCAAGGCCTCGGCGGCGTTATAGATCTGCACGGCCCAGCCCAGGTGGTATTGCAGGTCGTTGGCGACTTGCATCACATAAGGGGCTTCGATGATCCACTTGCCGCCACCCGAGGGCAGGAAGAAGCCCAGCACGGCCGAGTACACGCCCATCAGCAACGCATAGGTGTCGTGCGTGGCAATCTGCGTGAAGAAGGTGGAGATATGGTGGGCAATCGTGGCCCCATCCACACCCTTGACCTCGGTCATGATGGCGGCAATCGCGCCATACAGCGGGAACTGGATCAGCACACCGGTGGTGGTGGGCACGGCACGGGCCACGGCATCCAGAAAGCTGCGCGGGCGCCAGTGCAGCAGCGCACCCACCATCAAGAAGATCAGGTTGTAGGTGTTCAGACCCGAGATGGCCTGAATGAAAGGCTTGCTGCGGAATTCCTCCACCATCCAGCCAGCAGACAGCAGCACCAAAAAGATGATCAGCAACGGGCTGTATTCCAGCCACTCACCGGGGCGGGTGGGCTTGGCCACGGCATGCACTTCCACCGTGGTGTCCACCTGGCAGTTGGCAGCGTCGCGCGCGGTCTTGTCGCCGGGCGCGGTGATGTAGGCCACAACGACGGAGGCCACCATCAGCACGGCCAGCATGACGCCGGACTGCCACAGAAAAATGGTCTCGGTGAACGGGATCACGCCAGTGATGTTCAAAATGCCGGCAGGCAAGCTGGCCGGGTTGGCCTGGATCTGCGCGGCCGAGGACGAAATGCCCAGAGCCCAGACTGCGCCCAGGCCCAGATAGGCTGCGGCACCGGCGGCGCGGTAGTCCAGCTTCAGGTCGGTGCGACGGGCCAGGGCCTTGACCAGCAGACCGCCAAACACCAGGCTCAGGCCCCAGTTCAGCAGCGAGGCCGTCATGGACACCATGGCCACCCAGGCCACGGCGCTGCGGCCGTTCTTGGGCACGCGGGCCAGGGCCTCGATCAGCTTGGAAGCCGGCTTGGAGCTGGCCACCACATAGCCACCGATGACCACAAAGGCCATTTGCATGGTGAAGGGGATCAGGCTCCAGAAGCCCTTGCCAAAGGCCTTGCTGGTCTCCTGGGCCGGCACGCCGATGGCAAAGGCCGCCAGCACCACCAGGAAGATGCCGACCACGGCGAAGACCCAGGAATCCGGGAACCACTTTTCCGCCCAGCTGGCGCAGCGCATGGCAAAGCGCGCAGAGCGGGTCTCCTCGATATGGACGTGAGTTGTCATGAGTTCAATGCTTCTTATGTCAAGAAGCGCTGCATTCTCTGCACGAACGAGGAGAAGATTAAGGAAAACCCCAAAGGGATTTCCCTAGTAGGTAGTCACACGGTTGATGCGAATCAAACCCTGCACGGCAGGGCTTGGCGCGTACTTACCCCCCACTTACCCCCCGGTCACGGGCGGGAAAAAAGCCACTTCGTCGCCCGCTTTCAGTGGTGCGTCGGCGCTGCACATGTCCTGGTTCAGCGCCATGCGCACCGGCTTTTCTGGTGCCAGCGCCTGCTGCGCCGTGGCATGGCGCGCGCGCAGTTCCTCGCGCAGCGCGCCCACGGTTGCGGCCTGGGTCTGCAGGGCCTCGCTGCCCGTGCCCATAGCCTCACGCAGCGATGCAAAGTAACGCACGGTGATCTGCATGCCAGCCCTCCTCACAGCAGTTCTGAAAACGGAATAAAGCGCACGCGGTCGCCACGTGCAATCGGGGTCTGGGCCGGGTTGTCCACCACACCATCGCCCCAAACGGCCGAGGTCAGCACGCCCGAGCTCTGGTTGGTGAAGATCTCCAGCCCGCCTTGCGCGTTGTGGCGCACACGCAGAAATTCGCGGCGCGCATCGGCCTTGGGCAGGTCAAAGTGGGCCACGGCCTCCACGGTACGGGGTGCCACATCCTGCACGCCTTGCAGGCGCAGCACAAAGGGCCGCACCAGCACCAAAAAGGTCATGAAGCTGGAGACGGGGTTACCCGGCAGGCCCATGAAATGGGCAAAACCGCCGCCTTCTTTGCGCAGCTTGCCATAGGCAAAAGGCTTGCCGGGCTTCATGGCAATCTTCCACAGGCCCAGCTCGCCCAGCTGTTCCACAGCGGGTTTGACATGGTCTTCCTCGCCCACGGACACGCCGGCGCTGGTCAGGATCAGATCGCAGTCCTGGGCCGCTGCACGCAAGGCCTGCACGGTCTGCGCACGGTGGTCGGGCAGGATGCCGCCATCCACCACCTCGCAGCCCAGGCGTAGCAGCAGGGCACGCAGAAAATAGCGGTTGCTGTTGTAGATGGCACCGGGCCGCATGTCCTGCGGTGCCACGGTGCCGGGCAACACCAGCTCGTCGCCGGTGGAAAACAGCGCCACACGCGGCTTGCGTGACACGGGCAGCTCGGCCAGGCCTATGCTGGCGGCCAGGCCCAGGGCGGCAGGCGTCAAGCGTGTGCCGGCAGCCAGTACGCGGCTGCCCAGGGCAATGTCTTCACCCGCACGGCGGATATGCTGGCCCGGCTTGGGCAGCACGTTGATGCGCACACTGCCGTAAACGCCATCGCCACCGCTGCCCTCACCGCTTTCACCGCTTTCCAGGGCCTCGCAGTCCTCCTGCATCAGCACCACATCGGCACCGGGGGGCACGGGTGCACCGGTAAAAATGCGTGCCGCCGTGCCGGGCAAAAGCGCCGTCCCCACCTGACCCGCGGGAATGCGCTGGCTCACCGGCAATACAGTGCCGGGGGCCGTCACATCGGCCAGGCGCAGCGCATAGCCATCCATGGCCGAGTTGTCCAGCGGCGGCACCTGCAGCGGCGAGATGCAATCGGCCCACAGCACGCGGCCATCGGCCAGGAACAGGTCCACGGATTCGGGGGCATCCAGGCGCTGTGCCTGGTCCAGCACGCTGGCCAGGGCCTGGTCCAGCGAGATCAGATTCGAAGGCTTCACGCCATTACTCCTTGGTGGCCACGGTATTCAAAACGGCTGGCATGGGCCAGCATCCAGTCCACAATGGCAACGGGCTGGTTCAAATCCAGCAGCGCCACCGTGGCGGGCGGCTGCTGGGGCAGGCTGGCGGGGTCATCGGTGGCCAGGGCCAACACCTGGGGGTCTTCGGGAAAGCGCAGGGCGCGCGGCTTGGCACCGGGCGCGGGCTGGCGCCACAGCTCCAGCTTGGGCAGCCCGCCCTGCTTGAAACCCTCCACCAGCACCCAGTCCACCGCAGGATTCAGCTCGGCCAGCATGGCGTGCACGTCCAGATCGCGCTCCTCGCCAAACTCACGCACCAGGGCCATGCGGCGGTCGCAGACCAGCAGCACCTCTTGCGCGCCGGCTTGGCGATGGCGCCAGCTGTCCTTGCCGGGGATGTCGATGTCCACATCGTGGTGGGCATGCTTGACGGTGGACACGGTCTGCCCCCGCGCACGCAGCTCGGCAATGATCTGTTCCAGCAGCGTGGTCTTGCCCGCGCCGGAGTAGGCAGCAAAGCCCATGGCCTTCATATGCGTTTGCTCTCTTCCAAATAGCAACCGGCGCTTGGTAGCCAAGCGCCGGCATGCATTTTGACCTCAACAGAAGAACCGTATCAATCGCAATGCTGGGCAATGAATGCCTTGACTTGCTCCACGTCTGCAGCCATCACGGTGACGCGCTTGGGCAAGGCTTCTATGCCATCGAACTTGGCCGGGCGATCGGGCGAGCGGCCCAGGGCCTCTTCGATGGTGGCTGCAAACTTGATGGGCAGCGCCGTTTCCAGCACCAGCATAGGCTCAGCGCCCAGATGCTCGCGCGCCACCTTCACACCGTCGGCGGTGTGGGTGTCTATCATCTGGCCAAAGCGCTGGAACGTGTCCTTGATGGTGACCAGGCGATCGGCATGGGTGCTCTTGCCGCTGACAAAACCATATTTGGCAGCAGCGTCCTTGAACACAGGGTCGGCGCTCAGATCGAACTTGCCGGCCTTGGCCACGCCATCGACAAACAGCGCCTTGGTACGGGCACCGTCGCGGCCCACCAGGTCGAACACAAAGCGCTCGAAATTGCTGGCCTTGCTGATGTCCATGGAGGGGCTGGAGGTCTCATAGGTGTTGGCCGCGCCACGCACCTGGTAGACGCCGGTGCGGAAGAACTCGTCCAGCACATCGTTTTCATTGGTGGCCACCACCAGCTTGGCAATCGGCAGGCCCATTTGGCGCGCCACATGGCCGGCGCAGATATTGCCGAAGTTACCGCTGGGCACGGTGAAGCTCACCTTCTCGGCATTCGACTTCGTGGCCTGCAGATAGCCCGCGAAGTAGTACACCACCTGGGCCAGCAGACGGGCCCAGTTGATGGAGTTGACGGTGCCGATCTTGTACTTGGCCTTGAAGGCGTGGTCGTTGCTGACGGCCTTGACGATGTCCTGGCAGTCGTCGAACACGCCTTCGATGGCGAGGTTGTGGATGTTGGCGTCCTGCAGGCTGAACATCTGTGCCTGTTGGAAGGGGCTCATGCGGCCATGTGGGCTGGTCATGAAGACACGCACGCCTTTTTTGCCGCGCATGGCGTATTCGGCCGCGCTGCCGGTGTCGCCGCTGGTGGCGCCCAGAATGTTCAGCTCGGCATTGCGGCGGCCCAGCTCATATTCGAACAGATTGCCCAGCAGCTGCATGGCCATGTCCTTGAAGGCCAGCGTGGGGCCGTTGGACAGGGCTTCGATGTGCAGCATGCCATCGAGCTGGCGCACGGGAACGATGGCCTCGGTGCCAAAGACCTCTTTGGTATAGGTCTTGGCGCACAAGGCCTTCAAATCCGCTGCGGGAATATCGTCGATGTACAGCGACAAAATCGTGAAGGCCAGGCCGGCATAGCCCTGTGTGGCCAGCGTGCTGCGCAGCTGGCTCAGCTTGGCGTCGTCAATCTGGGGATAGCGCTCGGGCAGGTAGAGGCCGCCATCGGGGGCCAGGCCTTCGAGCAGGATGTCACAAAAACGCTTGCGGTCGGCGTGACCGCGGGTGGACAGATACAGCATCAGGGACTCGTCAAAAAAACAGTCTGCAGAACGGGCAGCATCTGTGCCGCCAAGCCTGCCATTATCGGTCAGCCGTGGCTCAAGGCTGGAAATAGCGCTCTGCACCGGGCTTGGTATAGGGCTTCAGTTTCTGGAATGGAATCTGAATGCCACTGCCCAGACACACACCCAGGGCATGGCCTATGCCGGAGACCACAAAGCCCATCTTGCCCGGCGCGTTGAACATCAGCGCCATATACGCATCGGGCAACAGGTCGGTGCATTCTTGTTCGTCTCGGGGCTCTGGCTGCGCCGCAATGCTGCTGCGGATGAACTCCTGCATCCGGGGGCTGAGCTCCAGCTTGTACTCACCATATTTCGCGCCCTTGAACAGCCGGGTGAAGTCCATATACCCCCCGCTCAGCAAATCCAGCACAAACGGGTCGTAATGGTTGTGGGGGTGGGCACCACCGCAATCGGTGGAGCCGGACTCCACCACACTCATCAAGGTTTTGCTGAGATAGCTGACCTTGATTTCCTCGGCTTCATAGTTTCCCAGCGATCCCGCAGCAGGCCCGTCATTCAAATAAATGGAAGCACGGCAGCCCAGCGCCTGCAGACTCATGCTCCAGTGGCGCTGCTCCAGGATGGCATTGGTCTGGGCCAGGATCTTGGCATCGGGGTGGCGGGTGAGGCGCGGATACCAGAACTTGGTGCGTGCATCACGCACGGGTCGCCAGGCCAGGCCCGGGGCTACCAGCACTTCCTTGCCCAACTCCAGCCGCTGCTGGGCCAGACGCAGATAGTCATAAGGCGTGACTTGCTCGCTGATGGCCACGCCTTGGGAAAGACCGCCGCCAGCGCCCCAGACAATCGCCTTGGTCACCGCTTCCACGCCCCTGGGCTCCAGCACCTCGGGGTCGTAATGCGCAATGCGCTGGAGGTAAAGCGGCAGCTTTTTGTCATGGATGCCATCCACCCATTCACCGCTCAGGCTGTCGCCTTGCTGCTGCAGACGCCAGAGCACCGCGTGCCCGCTGGCATCGGTGAACAGCGGCCCCTGATGGCCCAGCGCCTCCGTCAGCTCCGGCCGCAGCAGCTGGGCCTCAGCCAGGGCATGCAGCTCCCCCTTGAGTGGAATGTCCACGCCGTAGCGGCGATAGAAATAGCGGCCTTGGCGCGAACCGTCGGCCTGGGGCTTGCCCAGCTCCATCACCACCTCGGAGCCGCCCAGGCTGCCGCGATACACATCCACAGGCGCTGCCAAAGCCACACCTGCGGCTACCACTGAAAAAGAAAAGGCCAGCGCCACCTGGCGCCAGCCTTTGCAAAAGAAGCCGGTGCGTCGGTCGCACTGAACAGGGAGTTCTCCGGGTTGAGTGCGATGGCGCATGCTCTGCCTTCTTAGTTCAGCTCTTCCTTGCGGATGCGGGTGATGGGCGCCAGCACCGTGGGCAGGGCTTGGATCTCGGCCAGGGCCTGGTCCATATCGCCTTCGCGCGTGTCGTGGGTGAGGATGATGAGGTCGGTCTGGGTCGAGCCCTCGCCACCCACTTCATCGGCTTCGCGCTGCAGCACGGCGTCGATGCTGATGCCGGCGTTGGCCAGGATGCCGGTGATCTTGGCCAGCACGCCGGCCTCGTCGGCCACGCGGATGCGCAGGTAGTAGCTGGTGACCACCTCGGCCATGGGCAGCACGGGCAGCTCCTTGCCGGCAGCGCCCAGGGTGTTGCTCTGGAAGGCCAGCGGCGGCACGCTGTGGGCCAGGTCGGCGCCATGCAGGCGGGCAATGTCCACCAGGTCGGCGATCACGGCCGAGGCGGTGGGCTCGGAGCCCGCACCCTTGCCGTAGTACAGCGTGGTGCCCACGGCGTCGCCATGCACCACCACGGCGTTCATGGCACCTTCCACATTGGCAATCAGGCGCTTGGCCGGCACCAGGCTGGGGTGCACGCGCAGCTCGATGCCCTTGTCGGCGCGCTTGGTAATGCCCAGCAGCTTGATGCGGTAGCCCAGTTGCTCGGCATAGCGGATGTCGGCACCGGACAGCTTGGTGATGCCTTCCACATAGGCCTTGTCGAACTGCACGGGGATGCCAAAGGCAATGGCGCTCATCAGCGTGGCCTTGTGGGCGGCGTCCACGCCTTCGATGTCGAAGGTGGGGTCGGCCTCGGCATAGCCCAGGGCCTGCGCTTCTTTCAGCACCACGTCGAAGTCCAGACCCTTGTCACGCATCTCGGACAGGATGAAGTTGGTCGTGCCGTTGATGATGCCGGCCACCCACTGGATGGAGTTGGCCGTCAGGCCTTCGCGCAGTGCCTTGATGATGGGAATGCCACCGGCCACGGCCGCTTCATAGGCCACGATCACGCCCTTCTCGGCAGCAGCCTTGAAGATCTCTGTGCCATGCACGGCCAGCAAGGCCTTGTTGGCCGTGACCACATGCTTGCCGGCGGCAATGGCTTCCAGCACCAGGGCCTTGGCAATGCCGTAGCCACCAATCAGCTCCACCACCACATCGATGTCGGGGTTGGCAATGATTTCACGTGCATCACCCACCACCTTGGCCGCATCGCCCACCACCTGCTTGGCGCGTGTCATGTCCAAGTCGGCCACCATGGCAATCTCAATGCCACGACCCGCACGGCGGCGGATCTCTTCTTGGTTGCGCTGCAGCACGCTAAAGGTGCCGCTGCCCACGGTGCCAATGCCCAACAGGCCTACTTGGATCGGTTTCATAAGGTTTAAAAATTACCAGCAAAAAAGAACTGCAGCGCTTGCTGGATCAACACATGCAGCTATCAAAATAACAAGACTTAGACCCGCTTGTGCGGGCCTAAGTCGTTACAGGTTCAGGCCACTGCCTTGTCGGCCTTGGCCTTGGCGGGCTTGAGCAGGCTCAGCTTGTCCGTGCCATGGCGCTGACGGTACTTGGCCAGGAAAGCGGCCAGGCGGTTGATGGCCTCACGCAAATCGGTTTCATGCGGCAGGAAGACGATGCGGAAGTGGTCCGGCTCGGGCCAGTTAAAGCCCGTGCCCTGCACCAGCATGACCTTGGTTTCCTGCAGCACCTCGAGAAAGAACTCCTGGTCGTCCTGGATGGGGTAGACCACGGGGTCCAGGCGCGGAAACATATAGAGCGCTGCCTGGGGCTTGACGCAGCTCACACCCGGAATGGCGTTGATCATTTCCCAGGCCAGATCGCGCTGCACACGCAGGCGGCCACCAGCCTGGACCAGTTCGTCAATGCTCTGGTGGCCACCCAACGCCGTCTGCACGGCCCACTGGCCGGGCACGTTGGCGCACAGGCGCATATTCGAGAGCATGTTCAGGCCCTCGATGTAATCCTTGGCGGGCTTTTTGTCGCCCGAGATCACCATCCAGCCCGCACGGTAGCCGCAAGAACGGTAGGCCTTGGACAGGGAGTTGAAGGTGATGGTCAGCACATCGGTGGACAGGCTGCCCAGCGGGGTGTGGCGGGCGTCGTCGTACAAGACCTTGTCATACACCTCGTCCGCAAAAATCACCAGACCATGCTCGCGGGCGATCTGCACAATCGCCAGCAGCAGCTCCTTGGAGTACAGCGCGCCCGTAGGGTTGTTGGGGTTGATGACCACGATGGCCTTGGTGCGCGGCGTGATCTTGGCGCGGATGTCATCGAGATTGGGCATCCAGCCATTGGACTCATCGCACATGTAATGCACGGGTGTGCCGCCGGACAGGCTGGTCACGGCCGTCCACAGCGGGTAATCGGGGGCCGGCAGCAGCATTTCGTCGCCGTTGTCCAGCAAGGCATTGGTGGCCAGGGCGATCAGCTCGGAGGCGCCATTGCCCAGGTAGATGTCGTCCAGGGTCACACCCTTGATGCCCTGTTTTTGCGTCTCGTGCATCACGGCCTTGCGGGCAGCAAAAATACCCTTGCTGTCCGAGTAACCGGCCGAGTTGGGCAGGTTGCGGATCATGTCCTGCTGCACTTCCTCGGGGGCGTCAAAGCCGAACACGGCCAGATTGCCGATGTTGAGCTTGATGATCTTCTGGCCGTCTTCCTCCATCTTCTTCGCCGCGTCCATGATCGGCCCGCGGATGTCATAGCAGACGTTGGCTAACTT
>JAITLO010000007.1 GCA_031277855.1 Acidovorax sp.
CTGGCTGCTCTGGCTGCTCTGGCTGCTCTGGCTGCTCTGGCTGCTCTGGCTGCTCTGGCTGCTCTGGCTGCTCTGGCTGCTCTGGCTGCTCTGGCTGCTCTGGCTGCTCTGGCTGCTCACCAGCAGCATCCTCCATCTGTGCGCCCTCGGGCAAGACGCCCTGCTCTTCCAGTTGCGCAAACAAATTGGCTTGCACCTCGGACGACTCCAGCATGGGCAACTGGTCCAGCGACTGCAGGCCCAGGTCATCCAGAAACTGGCGGGTGGTGGCAAACAAGGCCGGCCGGCCCACGGTTTCGCGGTGGCCGATTTCCTCGATCCAGCCGCGATCTTCCAGCTGCTTGATGATCAGGCTGTTGACCGTCACACCACGGATGTCCTCGATATCACCCCGCGTCACCGGCTGGCGATAGGCAATGATGGCCAGGGTCTCCAGCGTAGCGCGGGAGTACTTCGGCGGTTTTTCCGGATGCAGGCGGTCCAGGTAGACGCGCATATCGGGCCGGCTTTGAAAGCGCCAGCCCGTGGCCACCTGCACCAGCTCCACACCCCGTTGGGTCCAGTCGCGTTGCAGGGAAAGCAGCAAGTCCTTCAGCGTGTCGGTGCCCAGCGCACCGTCAAACAGCGCACGCAACTCTTTCAGCGGCACCGGCTGGTGCGCACAGATCAAGGCGGTTTCGAGCACCCGTTTCGCATCTACCGTATTCATAAGCGGAGATTTTCGGGGGAAAAGAACGGGTTGTCGTTCTATGAGAGTGCGCCTTCACAGGCGTGCCACACAGCGGCTCTGCCATTCCCCGAAAGAAATCGGGGCATACCAGAGCTCTGTACTAATCGGGCGGATTGTAGCGCAGGCCCAAAAACTCGACTGCCGCCATGAAATCCTGGGGCGGCTGGCTGCGCAGCAGCAGGGCCTCCCCCGTCACCGGATGGGCAAAGCCCAGGCGGTAGGCGTGCAAGGCCTGGCGCTGCATGCCCGCCATGGGGGTGCCCGCGTACAAGGCGTCGGCCAGCAGCGGATGCCCCAGCCAGGCCATGTGCACACGGATCTGGTGGGTGCGCCCTGTGTGCAGCTTGCAGTGCACCAGGCAGGCCGTGTCCACGCCATCCACCAGCTGGATATCGGTTTGCGCCGGCTTGCCGGCCTGGCTGGCCAGGTCCACCACGGCCATGCGCAGACGATTGCGCGGGTCGCGGCCAATGGGCTGGCGCACCTCGCGCAGACCACCACGCCAGGCACCCTGGCCCAGAGCCAGGTATTGGCGTGAGACATCGCGCCGCGCAATCATGGCCACCAGCGCATCCATCACCTGCCGGCTTTTGGCCACCACCATCAGGCCGCTGGTGTCCTTGTCCAGGCGGTGCACAATGCCGGCACGCGGCACCTGGGCCGCTGCCGCATGGTGGGCCAACAGGCCGTTGAGCAAGGTGCCACCCCAGTTGCCCGGCGCCGGGTGCACCACCAGACCGGCAGGCTTGTTGACCACCAGCAGGTGGGCGTCCTCATAGACCACATCCAGGTCCATGGCCTCGGCGCGAAACGACTGGCTTTGCGCCGTGGGCCGCATCTCCACCTGCAGCCTATCGCCCAGGCGCACCTTGGCCGAGGGCTTGCCAGCTACCACGCCTTGCACCTGCACCGCACCCTGGGCCAGCAGTTGCTGCAGATAGCTGCGCGAGAACTCGGGCACCAGCTCGGCCAAGACCTTGTCCAGGCGCAGGCCATGCAGGCTGGCCGGCACTTCGACCGTGCGCAGCTCGGCCTGCTCGGTGGACAGACTCCACTCGTCGCTCTCCACGCTGCTTGTGCTTTCCTCGGACTCGACTGGCTCCGTCACAGACATTCCCTCTTCATGCAAGGACAAAAAAGCCAGTGCCCGCAGGCACTGGCTGTTGGATGCTGACCGTCAGCAGCGCCGTATCAACGCGAAGGCAGATAGCGCGAGGGATCAACCGGCTTGCCCTGGCGACGCACCTCGAAGTGCAGCTTCACGCGGTCGGCGTCGGTGCTGCCCATTTCGGCAATTTTTTGACCCTTCTTCACATTCTGGTCTTCCTTGACCAACAGCTTCTGGTTGTGGGCATAGGCCGTCAGATAGGTGTCGTTGTGCTTGAGGATGATCAGATTGCCATAGCCACGCAGGCCGGCGCCGGCATAGACCACGCGGCCATCTGCTGCAGCCGCCACCGGGTCACCGGCCTTGCCGCCGATGTCCACACCCTTGTTGCGCGACTCGTCAAAGCCACCCAGCACCGGGCCAGATGCGGGCCAGATAAAGCCCATGCTGTTGTCTGCGGCGGGCGCCGGTGTGGCGGGCTTGGGCGCGGGCTCTGCCGCCTCGGCAGTACCGCCGCTGCTGGCCACCACGGGCGCCACGGCACGGCCACCCGAGCCAGAACCGCTCGACGCGGTGCTGCTGGTGGGCGGCACCACGCGCACGACCTGACCCACTTCGATCAGGTTGGCATTTTCCAGATTGCTCCAGCGGGCAATGTCTTTCCAGCTTTGACCATGTTCCAGACCGATGCGAATCAGCGTGTCACCCGGCTTGACCGTGTAGTAGCCCGGCTTGCCGGCATTTTCATAGCCCGGCAGCGTGGAAGGATCCACCGCAGGCTTGGAGGACGAAGAGTTCGTGGACCGTGCACCACGGTCTTCCACGGGAGCCTTGTTCACTTGTGCGCAGCCCGCCAGGATCCCTCCTGCAACGACCAACGTTCCCCAAGTGCTAAGGCTTCGCGTAAACAACATAAGTAATTCCCTTTCAGGCAATCCCCGATTTTAGAGGGACAAAATTGACCGCTTCCAATACGGACTCTTGGAAACCGTAAGGAGTTTTGTCTATCACCAGCAAAATCTGCTGGCCGTTGCTGCGGGCCATCGGCGCCACGAGGCGCCCGCCTACAGCCAATTGCTCGCACCATGCAGCGGGCACGGCATCGCCGCCCGCAGCCGCAATAATGCCGGCATAGGGCGCACCTTGCGCGTAGCCCAACATCCCGTCTCCAAACAACAGGTGCACATTGGTGAGTCGCAAAGGCCGCAAATTGTTCCGCGCTTTTTCATGCAAGCCGCGCAGGCGCTCTATGGAGTAGACCTCCTTGGCCACCCGCCCCAGCACTGCCGCCTGGTAGCCGCAGCCGGTGCCGATCTCCAACACCCGCCCCAGGCCAGCACGTGCACCTTCGGCCCCCAGCAGCAGCTCGGTCATCCGCGCCACCACACTGGGCTTGGAGATGGTCTGCGCCAGCCCGATGGGCAAGCTGGTGTCTTCATAGGCCTGATTGACCAGGGCGGTGTCGACAAACATATGCCGCTCCACCGCGCCCATGGCCTGCAGCACGGCGGCCGATGTGATGCCCGATGCTGCCAGGCGCTGCACCATGCGTGTGCGCACTGCAGCCGAGTCCAGCCCGACCCCGCTGGGGGCATACATGGCGGCCGCAGCAGGCTTGGCCTGCATGCCGGTGCGCACAGGGCGCCCTGCAGCGGGGGCACTGGTCAGCGGCCCCAGGCGTGCAGGAAAGCTCGGGCGCTTGGGTTGGTTCATGCATCCTCCTTGTGGGCAGCCACGGCCTGCAGGCGCGCCGCAGTCTGCGCCCAATACACCAGATGGTCGTGGTCGGTCAGATCCACCTTCAGTGGGGTCACGGCCACATGGCCCTGGGCCGTGGCATGGAAGTCCGTGCCCTCGGATTCATCCTTGGCGGCGCCTGCACTGCCAATCCAGTACATGGTCTCGCCACGCGGGCTGACCTGGGTGATCACCGGCTCGGCCGAGTGGCGCCGGCCCAGCCTGCACACTTTCATGGCCCCCAATCGGGACAGCGGCAGATTGGGAATATTCACATTCAGCAGCCAGGGGGATGAGCCCAGCAGCTTTTGCTGCTCCAGCTGGGCCACCATGTCGCGGGCCTTGGCGGCGGCCGCATCCAGCTCCCCCCAGTCGCGCTCCACCTGGGAGAACGCAATCGAGGGCACACCGAACAGATAGCCCTCCATGGCCGCGCCCACGGTACCGGAGTACACGGTGTCGTCGCCCATATTGGCGCCGTTGTTGATACCCGACACCACCAGATCGGGCTTGTAGCCCAGCAAACCGGTGAGGGCAATGTGCACGCAATCGGCCGGCGTGCCATTGACGTAGCGAAAGCCATTGGCGGCCTCGCGCACGGACAGCGGCGAGTGCAGGGTCAGCGCATTCGACTTGGCACTGTTGTTGTGCTCCGGCGCAACAACTTCCACATCGGCAATGGTCTTGAGAGCGGAGTACAGAGCGACGATGCCCGGCGCCTGGTAGCCGTCATCGTTGGAAATAAGAATCTTCATGCTGTGCAAAAGGTTGCCCGGATTGTAGGGGCAGCCTCCGGGCTTCGCATGCTTTGGCCCTCTTTACGGAGCTACCGGATCTGTGTCAAAAGTGATACGTTCTGCCACACTTCGACCCCACCGCAGCTTTCCCCATTGCAAAGGACCATCCGTGGCTGAGCGCTCCGTTCCCGATATCGCGCGAGAAACCCTCAAACTGCTGGCCAGCCGCCGCCTGCCCCCCACGCCCGAAAACTACCAGCTGGTCTACGAAGAAGTCGCAGGCCACCTGCCCAAGGCCCCGTTTCCGCACAAGGCCTTGCGACAGATCTTTGGCGTGCTGCCCACCCAGTCCGCCGTCCAAAAGCGCATTGCCCTGCATTTCAACCAGGCCATCAACGACCAGAACTGGCATGGCATACAGCAGGCCATACTCGCCTACGCCCATATGGACGAGGTGAAAAACGCGCTGCAGCCTGCCGGAGAAGCCCAAACGCCCGCCATGCCGCAAATGCTGGATGTGCTGCCGCCCGAGCTGGCCGAGCAACTGGCCCGGGTGCTGGACCATATCCTGCCCATGCTGGCCGAAGAGGCAGACCAGCGCATGCACGACCTGACCGATCAGCTGGTCAATTTTCTGCGTGTCTCGCCACCACCGCTGCAAGACCTGCTGCACATGCTGCAGAACTACGCCTACCGGCTCTCCTTTGCCACCGAAGACCAGGCCCAGCGCCGCATGGCCATACAGGGCATGCTGCAAACCGCCGTCACCCACACGGCCGAGCTCAACCAGCAAGACGCCACCATCCAGACCCAAAGCCGGCAATTGCTGGCCGCCATGCAAAAACCCTGGACGCTGCGCCACCTGGACCAGTTGCAGCAGCAGTTGCAAACCCTGCTGCTGCGCGAGCTGGACCTACACGACAAGGCGCTGGAAGTGCAGGAGCACATCAAGGCCTTGCTGAGCGAAACCCTGCAGCGTCTGGCGGCCCTGTCCGAAAACAGCAGCAGCCACAGCAGCCACATCGAGCAATGCGCCAGCAAACTGGAGCAGGCCCAGGGCCTGGCCGGCATGGCCTCGGTGCTGGAAGAGCTGGTCGGTTCCGCCCGCGCCATGGCCTCCGAAAACCGCATTGCCCATGCCGCCCTGCAAGACCTGCGCGAGCGCTCCGAAGAAGAGCAGCGCTCCATCGAGGCGCTGCAAAAAGCCCTGGACAGCGCCGAAGAGCTGGCACGCCACGACCCCTTGACCCAGGCCCTGAACGCCAAAGGCCTGGAAGAAGCCCTGGAGCGCGAGTTGGCCCGCACCCAGCGCCACCATGGGCCGCTCAGCCTGGCCTCCATCGCCCTGGAGGGTCTGCAGGCACTGGCGGTGGAGCAAAGCATGGGCGCCGTGGAGCAAGCCCAGCGCCATCTGGCCGTGGTGGCCCGCTCCGTGCTGCGCCCACAAGACCAGCTGGCACGCGACCAGCCCAACCACTTCTTTTTGCTGCTGCCATCCACCACGGTCGAAGACGCACGCCTGGCCCTGGAACGGCTGCAGCAAGAGCTGAACCAGCGCCCCCTGCTGTGCGAGGACGAAAAAATCAGCCTGCAATTCAGCGCCGGCGTGGTCCAGGCCTGGCCCATGGAATCGCGCCTGGACCTGCTCAACCGCGCCGACCAAAACCTGCAGGATGCGCGCATGGCCGGCGGCAGCCGTATGGCCCAGCACTAAGAACGTGTTCAAAGAGCGTATTCACGCTCCAGGCCCAGCCATACCGACTGCGGTCAGGGGCTGCTTGCGCCCGCGCCTGCAGCGCACCGGGTGAGCGGCGACAATGACAGCCCTGCCCATTCACTGCTTACCGGCCGCGCGCCCCTGCCATGTCTTTTGCCGCCCTGGGCCTTGCCCCTTCTCTGGCCCATGCCGCCCAATGCCAGGGCCTGATCGCGCCCACCGCCGTGCAAAGCGCGGCCCTGCCTGCCGTGCTGCAAGGCCAGGACCTGCTGGCCTGTGCGCCTACGGGCTCGGGCAAGACCGCAGCCTATGTGCTGCCCCTGCTGCAGCAGTGGATGCTGGCCGACACCGCACCCGGCCCCCGCAACACCCACACCCTGGTGCTGGTGCCCACGCGCGAGCTGGCCAGCCAGGTGGCCGAGCTGCTCTACCACCTGGGCCAAAGCCTGGGGCAGCGCCCCAAGGTGGCGGTGCTGGTGGGCGGCGTCTCCATCAACCCGCAGCTGCTGGCCCTGCGCGGCGGCGTGGACTGGGTGATTGCCACGCCCGGCCGCCTGCTGGACGTGGTGAAACACAGCCGCCTGCAGCTGAACTGCATCCACAACCTGGTACTGGATGAGGCCGACCGCCTGATGGACCTGGGCTTTGCCGAGGAGCTGGAGCGCGTGCTGGCCCTGCTGCCTGCCACCACGCAGCGCCAAAGCCTGCTGCTGTCGGCCACCTTCCCGCCGGCCGTGCAGGCCGTGATCCCCCGCCTGCTGCGTGCCGACCATGCCAAGGTCGAAGTGGAAGACACCCACCAGCAGGACGCCACCATCGTGCAACGCGCCGTGCTGCTGGACAGCAGCCGCCGCACCGCCTTGCTGCGCGAGCTGGTGCAGACCAGCGCCGCCCCACGCACCCTGGTATTTGTGGCCAGCCGCTACAGCGCCGAGCATGTGGCCTTCAAGCTCAAGGCCCACGGCATTGCGGCCCGCGCCTTCCACGGCGAACTGAGCCAGGGTGCGCGCCAGGCTGCGCTGCAAGACTTTAAAAGTGGTGCGCTGCAGGTGCTGGTCACCACCGACCTGGCCGCGCGCGGCATCCACATCGCCGAGCTGCCCCAGGTCATCAACTACGACCTGCCGCGCTCGCCCACCGACTACACCCACCGCATAGGCCGCACCGGCCGTGCAGGCAGCAGCGGCCTGGCCATCAGCATGGTCAGCCCCGCCACCCAGGCCCACTGGCAGCTGATTGCCAAGCGCAATGCCCTGACGCTGTCACTGGAAACCCTGGATGCCTATCCGGTCACCGAAAAGGCCCCGGCTCCCGCCCCCCATGAAGACGGCAGCAACGGTGGCATCAAGGGCAAGCGCATGAGCAAAAAAGACAAGCTGCGCGCGGCCGCAGCCGCTGCTGCAGGCGCACAATCCCAGGACGATTCCCATTGAATTGAGCCGCACTGCATTGCACTGAACCGCACCGAGCTTCGCTGCGCCGCAGCCCCCAACACCACCCGGCATGCCCCGCCAAAACACCAGCCCTTCCGACTTTCCTGCCGCCATACGCCGGCAAATTACCCAGCTGGCGCAGCGCATCACCGCCGAGCGCAAGCGCCGCTGCGCCACCCAGGTGCAATGGGCCGAGCAACTGGGCATTTCCCAGCCCACCATGGCCCGGCTGGAGCGTGGCGACCCTGCAGTATCCATGGCCACTTATGTGGCCTGTCTGACGCTGATCCACCCGGCGCTGGACCTCACGGTTTTACTGCCCTCCGCAGATAGCGCTGCGAGCGCCGAAGCAGACTCCGTGGCCCAGCCCGCTCCCAGTCCCATAGCTAGGACTGCCGATGCCGCAAGCCTTACAGGCATAAAAACCACCCAACACAGCGGCGGCACTGCCGCGCAGACCCCGCTCACGGCCGAGCAGCAAGCCCAGGTGGCCCTGCAATTTGCCGCCGCCAAGGCCGCGCTGGACGCTTTCAAAAGCCCGGGGTTTTAGCAAACCAGGGGCGCCCACCCCGCCGGGCGCAAGCGTCAGAGCGCCGCGCTTTGGCTGCCTGGTTTTCTCCTGTGGCGGCTCCCCTATGTCTGGGCTAAGTCTTGCTGCCCAGACTGCATGGCAATTCCGTCACCACCCAAGGAGCACGCCATGCACTCTCTATCTACCGACCGCAGCGTCCGCTGGCTCAACAAGGTTCCAGAAATCACGCTGTCGTTCTGGGTCATCAAAATCATGTCCACCACCGTGGGCGAGACCGGGGCCGACTTTCTGGCGGTGAACGCCGGCTGGGGCCAGGGCCTGACCCGCACCGTCATGGCGGCCCTGCTGGCAGCTGCCTTGTGCCTGCAGCTGCGCAGCCGGCGCTACACACCGTGGATGTACTGGCTGACCGTGGTGCTGGTCAGCGTGGTCGGCACCCAGATCACCGACTGGCTCACCGACGGCCTGGGCATCAGCCTCTACCTCAGCACCGCCTTGTTTGCCGTGGCCCTGGCCGCCATCTTCTGTGTCTGGCACCGGGTGGAGCACAGCCTGTCCATCCACAGCATCGTGACACGCCGGCGCGAGCTGTTTTACTGGTCTGCCATCCTCTGCACTTTTGCGCTGGGCACCGCGGCCGGCGACCTGGCCACCGAGGCCCTGGGGCTTGGGTTCACCTGGGGCGCACTGGCCTTTGGTGCACTGATTGGCGCTACCTACGCGGCCTGGCGTCTGGGCGGCCCTGCCGTGCTCACCTTCTGGCTGGCCTACATATTGACGCGCCCCTTCGGTGCTGCGCTGGGCGATCTGCTGACCCAAGCCAAAACCTATGGTGGCCTGGGCATGGGCGCCATGACCACCAGCGCCTTGTTCCTCACCGTCATCGTCTTGCTGGTGGGCATGGCCCAGTACAGCCAGTCTGCTGCCCGCCCCAGCGCGGTGATCGCCAAATAACTCGTTTCATCCCAAGGAGCCACCATGTCCACCTCCATATTCATGTCCAAGCACCTCCGCCGCTCTGCAGCCGCCTTGTCCGCCACCTTGCTTGTGGCCCTGGCGGCCGGCTGCTCCCCCTCGCCCACTCCCGCACCGGCCCCCGCCACAACGCCTGGCAGCGCAGGTTCCGCAGCCGCCAGCGGCGCCCCCCAGGCCGCCATGACCCACTCCAAGCTGGGTGATCTGTCGACATTCCGCAGCATTGCCATCGATGTCAACACCCTGGTGGACAGCGGCAAGCTGCCCGCCGCCAAGGAGCGCATCAAGGATTTGGAGCGGGACTGGGATAGCGCCGAGGCCGGCCTCAAGCCCCGGGCCGCCAACGACTGGCATCTGCTCGACAAAGCCATTGACCAGTCCCTGTCGGCCTTGCGCGCCGACACGCCCAAGCCCACGGCCTGTAAAGCTGCCATGACTGCCCTGCTGAAAACCTTTGACGCACTCCAGGGCCCCATCTGAGCCACAGGCGTGTAGGCTGTGCGCATTGCCATGGAGGCTGCATGCGGGTATTGCTGGTGGAAGACGATCCCATGATTGGCGCTGCGATGCAGGCCGCATTGAAAGATGCGTCCTATGCCGTGGACTGGGTGCACAACGGGCAGACTGCCCTCTCCACCTTGGCGGCCCAGGCTTACGACCTGGTGTTGCTGGACCTGGGCCTGCCCGGCAAAAGCGGGCAGGAGGTGCTCTCCAGCCTGCGCGCCCAGCACAACGCCGTGCCCTTGCTCATCATCACCGCGCGCGATGGTCTGGAAGACCGCTTGCTGGGCCTGGATGGCGGGGCCGACGACTATGTCACCAAGCCTTTTCAGATGGCGGAGCTGCTGGCCCGCATGCGCGCAGTGCTGCGGCGCAAAGGCGGCCAAGCCACGCCCCAGTTGGGCAACGGCGTGCTGACACTGGACCCGGCCAGCAAAACCGCCTGCGTGCAAGGCGGCCCAGCGCAGCAGCTGTCCGCGCGTGAGTTCGCCCTGCTGCAGGCCTTGCTGCTGCGGCCCGGCACCATTTTGTCGCGCAGCCAGTTGGAAGCGCATATCTACGGCTGGGGCGAAGAAGTGGAGAGCAATGCCGTGGAGTTTTTGATCCACGGCCTGCGGCGCAAACTGGGCAGCGCGCAGATCAAAAACGTCAGGGGCTTGGGATGGATGGTGGCCAAAAACGCGTAAATGCCTCGCTGCAGCGCAGGCTGTCCCTCAGCCTGTCACTGGTCATTGTGCTGGTGGCCCTGGTGGCCGGGGTTTTCTCTTTTCTGTCCGCCATGGACGAGGCCAATGAGCTGCAAGACGATGTGCTGCGCCAGGTGGCCCAACTGGCGCAGGTGGCGCAGGGCCAGTCACTGCCTGGTGCTGCAGCCCCGCTGCAGGGCGTGGATGCAGAGGCCCGCGTCATCGTCCAGCGTCTGGGCAGCGGCCCTGTCAGACCAGGCCCGCTCGCATTGCCAGCCGGCTTGGCCGATGGGCTGCAAACGCTGGAGGTGGGCGGCCAATCGTACCGGCTGCTGCTCAGCACCACGGCAGATGGTGCACGCCTGGCCGTGGCCCAACCCTCGGCCTTTCGCGACGAGATTGCCCGTGACAGCGCGCTGCGCACCGTCATGCCGCTCTTGCTGTTGGTGCCGGTACTGCTGCTGATCGTGGCCGCGCTGGTGCGCACCATGTTCCAGCCCATGGCCGCGCTGGCCCGAGAAATCGAGCAGCGCGCCGAGCATGAGCTGCACCCCGTTGCGGAGCAACAGCTTCCAGCCGAAGTACAGCCTTTCGCCACCGCCATCAACCGCATGCTCTCAAAGGTGGAACAGTCTCTGCAATCCCAGCGCCGCTTTGTGGCGGATGCAGCCCATGCGCTGCGCTCGCCGCTGACGGCGCTGTCGCTGCAGGCCGAGCGACTGGCCGAGGCAGAAATGTCGGCCCAGGCCCAGGAGCGGCTGGCCCAGCTGCGCCTGGGCCTAGAGCGTGGCCGCCAATTACTCAACCAGTTGCTAAGCCTGGCCAGGGCCCAGTCCCCCACCGAACTGGTGCCCGCCCCGCTGTCCGCCCAGACCCTGTACCGCCAGGTTCTGGAAACGCTGATGCCGCTGGCCGAAACCAGGCACATCGATCTGGGGGTGGAGGGTGAACAAGACGCTGTGCTCTGGGCCTGCGAGCTGGACCTCTTCACCCTGCTCAGCAATCTGGTGGACAACGCCATTCGCTACACACCGCCAGGGGGCCGGGTCGATCTGTCGGTACACAGCCACCAGAACCAGGCCACATTACGCATTCAGGACAACGGCCCCGGCATTCCACTGGCGGAGCGGGACAAGGTGCTGCAGCCTTTTTACCGCCTGCTGGGCAACGATCAAACCGGCTCGGGCCTGGGCCTGTCCATTGTGCAAACCATTGCCCAGCGCATGGGCGCCGATATGCAGCTGGATTTCAGCGACCCGGCACGGCACAGCGGTTTGCGCGTGGAGATACGCCTGCCGCTGTACCGACCCGCGCCCCAAGGACGATGACGCGCCACGCTGGGGGACGGCAGGTATGCAGGAGTGGGCTTTGGCATTGAGCAATGCCTCCCACAAGCCCCCACAACGAGGCGCCGACAAAGCCGCAAGGCTTTGCAAAAGACGATCAACCACGCCAGCTCAGCTGGGGGAAGTTACCCAAACGCTGTCAGTCCACTGTTTTCAATGGCGCATTCCCATGCCCATGGCCAGCACGGCGGCGATATTGCGGGCCGTGCTGCGCAGATTGTGTTCAGCCTCGGTCAGCGCCTCGGGCAGCGTGCAGATGCGGCTGAGCACGCTGAACGTGGCGTCAATGCCATGGCCATGCACCACCTCAGCGTTCTGACCCAGGCTGCCGGCAATGCCAATCACCGGCTTGCCATGGCGCTTGGCCACGGTGGCCACGCCAAACGGGGTTTTGCCAAAAATGGTTTGCTGGTCTATGCGCCCCTCGCCAGTGATCACCAGGTCTGCCTCCTGCACGGCTGCGTCCAGGCCCAGGGCCTGGGCGATGATGTCGCAGCCCGGCCGCAGCTGGCCCTGCAAAAACGCCAGCATGGCCGCGCCCATGCCACCTGCCGCACCGGCGCCGGCCACCGCATCCACGGCTACGCCCAGATCGCGGACTATGATGGCGGCGTAATGCGCCAGGGCCGCATCCAGGCGCTCCACCATGGCGGGGGTCGCGCCTTTTTGCGGGCCGAAGATGGCCGAGGCCCCGCGCGCGCCGGTCAAAGGGTTGTCCACATCACAGGCCACATCGATGCGGCATGCACGCAAACGCGCATCCAGGCCCGAGGCATCGATGCGCGCCAGCTGCGCCAGCGCCGCGCCGCCGCGCTCCAGCTCATGGCCGGAGCCATCCAGCAGGCGCACGCCCAGGGCCTGCAACATGCCGGCGCCGCCGTCATTGGTGGCGCTGCCGCCCAGGCCCAGAATCAGCTGGCGGGCGCCGGCATCCAGGGCCGCAGCAATCAGCTCGCCCATGCCATAGCTGGTGGTGATCTCGGGATTGCGCTGCGCAGCCGGCACCAGGGCCAGGCCGCTGGCGGCGGCCATCTCGATCACGGCCGTGCGACCGTCACCCGTGAGGCCGTAAAAACCGGTGACGGGCTGGCCCAGAGGGCCGCTCACCTGTACTTGCACCAGCCGGCCCTGGGTGGCTTCCACCATGGCCTGCACCGTGCCTTCGCCGCCATCGGCCATGGGCAGCTTCACATACTCGGCCTGGGGAAAAATCTGGCGAAAGCCCAGCTCGATCTGCGTGGCCACTTCCAGCGCCGACAGGCTTTCCTTGTAGGAGTCGGGGGCGATGACGATTTTCATGGCCGGCGCTCAGTCCTCTGCGGCAGCGGCTGCCTGGCGCTCGCAGGCCAGAGCAATTGCACCCGCAATCGCCGCGCGGGCCTGGGGGCTGTTCTTCCAGCAGCTCGTACCCACCAGCGCCGCAGCGCGCTCCACCACATCCAGCATGCTGGCCTGGGACAGCTGGCGCAGCGAGGCAAAGCCCAGCTGCTCCAAGCGCGCCACCACCGTGGGCCCCACGCCTTTGACGCCCAACAGCGCCTGGCGCTCTTCAATGGGAAAGCCCATGCCGATCTCCTGTAGATAAATTGCTAGGACTTACGCAAACCAGGATGGAGCATGGCTTGTGCCCTCAGAACGTGTTTGCTAAGGCGAAGCACTCGCCTTCACCGAATTTGCGTAAGTCGTGATTGTTTTCAGTGCGCCAGAACCATAGCACGCCATGCGCCTGCAGCTTGCGTTCTGTCGATGTGAGCCTCCCCGCAAAGGAAGCAGTCAGAAAATCGCTCAGCCTCCGAAACGCTCGCGGTAGACCACAGGCGTAATACCCAAACGCCGCACAAACAAATGGCGCAGCGCCTGTTCCGAGCCCAGGCCCACCTTGGCGGCCACGGTTTTGAGGGGCAGCGTGCCCAGGTTTTCCAGCAGTTGCTTGGCCCGCTCCAGCCTGGCGTTTTCCACAAAGGCGCTGGGGCTGCAACCCGTTTCCTGCTGGAACACGCGGCGGAAGTTGCGCTCACTCATGGCCGCCTTGTCCGCCAGCAGGGCCAGCGGCATGGGCTGGTCCAGATGGGCCAGCACCCATTGCTGGGCGGCCTGCACACCGCTGTGCTGCGTGGCCTGCGCCGCCAACGAAACGCTGAACTGCGACTGCCCGCCCGGGCGCTTGAGGTACATGACCAGATCGCGCGCCACATCCAGGGCCAGCGCGTGGCCAAAGTCCTGCTCCACCACGGCCAGCGCCAGGTCGATGCCCGCAGTCACCCCGGCCGAGGTCCAGTAGCTGCCGTCGCGCACATAAATGGCGTCGGCATCCACGGCTATATGCGGATAGCGCTGGGCCAGCAGGCCCGCCACACTCCAGTGCGTGGCCGCGCGCCGGCCGTTGAGCAGACCAGCCGCCGCCAGAAAAAAGCTGCCGCTGCACAGGGCAATCATGCGGCCCACCCGGGGTGCCACGCGCCCCACCCAGTCCATCAGCCCGGGCGATGCGGCCAGCACCTGCTCGATATGGCGCGAGCCCACCAGCAGCACGGTGCAGCCCGTGCCATCGGCCTCCACCTCGGCCAGTGAATGCGTGGCCTGCAAGCCCATCAAAGTGTCTGATGGCACCAGGCCGGTTTGCGCGGCCACCACGCGCACCACATAGCCGTCGGGCAGGCCCTGCTGGCGCAGATGCACATTGGCGTAATCAAACACCGACATCGGGCCTATGGCCTCCAGGGCCTTGAAGCCGGGGTAGACGACCAGATCGACGCGGTGGGCGCCTGCGTGGCGGTGTTCCATACAAAAATCAGAGCATTGCGTGCATATACAACAAGCACTACAGGCCTTTTTGAAAAAAATCCGCAGTGCGCTGGCGCCGACTATACGCAAGCCAGCCCCTGCGCAACACGGCTGCAAGCGGCAGCCATCGTTACAGTCAGGACTTGTCCCGGCCCTGCATCTCTCCCTGCCCATGATTCCTGCCCCGCTGTTTTCCATCCCCCAGCTTTTGCTGCTGCTGTCGCCTTTTCTGGCCATGGCACTCGGCGCCGGACTGCTGCTGCACGGCCTGCTGTGGTGGCTGCGCCACCGGCACCTGGCTGCCGCGCAGCGCCCGCGCTTTTGGCGCCTCAGCACCACCGTACTCGCCCTGCTGGTGCTGGCAGGAGGCATCTGGGGTCTGGTGCTTTTGTGGAAGATGCAGCAGATCAGCCACCAGGTCGAGCTGCGCGCCCATTACCGCCAAAGCCGCGAGCAGTTTGTGCTGCCCCAGGATTTTCAATATGGCGAACTGGTGATTCCCCAAGGCAGCCTGATCAACAAATACGACGCTTTTGACAACGGCGAGCCCCAGCGCCCGCTGGGCCTGCGCGGGCTGCGCTCGGTGCGTTTTGCCCAGCCGGTGCAGGTGGCCGGCGTCTGGGCCACGGCCATGGAAACCAGCCCTGCCCGGCTGGAGCTGGCGCGCGACCAGCAAATCAGCCCGGTGTTTCACTTCGACCGCCAGGCCAACGACGGCTATGGCGCCTGGGTCCAAGACCCCAAGCGCCGCCACCTGGCCTGCAAGCAGGGCGAGCACGCCTGGTTTGAGGCGCCCCTGATTCCCTACGACATCCAGGCGGAATTCGGCAAGCCTGGCCCCGATGGACCTGATGCCCGCTTTCGCCCCAGCCAATGGGCCGTCACGCGCTGTGAAAGCGACTGGGGGCCTATCAAGGTCGAGCCTGCCTACAGCGGCACCGGTCCGGCCGATGCCCAGACCCAGGTCTGGGGACCGCTGCTGCCGGACAACGGGGACTGAAGCCTCAGCCCTGGCGGCTTATGTCACTTGCCCCGCCATGCCTTGCTGCGCCTGCGCGGCATGGGCACGCAGTTGGGCAATCGTCTGCTGGTAATCGTCCGAGCCAAAAATTTCGGTACCGGCCACGATGGTGTCGGCCCCCGCTGCCACCACGGCAGCGATATTGGAGCGCTTGACCCCACCATCCACCTGGATGCGAATCCCTGGCGCAAGGCGGTCCAGCAGCGCCCGCGCGGCCTGGATGCGGGGATAGGCCAGCGGCAAAAACGACTGCCCACCAAATCCGGGGTTGATGGTCATGATCAAGACCATGTCGAGCTTGTCGTGCAGATGCTCCAGCACCGCCAGCGGCGTGGAGATATTCAGCGCCAGACCGCTTTGGCAGCCCAGGTCCTGAATCCTTTGCAGGCAACGGTCCACATGGGGTGTGGACTCGTAATGGATGGTGATGGCGTTCGCCCCGGCCTCGGCAAACTCCTCATCAAGCGCTCGGGCTGGGCCACCATCAAATGCACATCCATGGGCGCCTGGATGCCGTGCTTGCGCAGGGCCGCCAGCACGGGCACGCCAAAGCTCAGATTGGGCACAAAGCAGTTGTCCATCACATCGAAGTGAATCATGTCAGCCCCTGCGGCCAGCACGCGCTCGACGTCGGGGCCCAAGAGCGTGTTCACGATCTCTACGCAGGCGCGTTGGAGCGCAATCGGGATGAGTTCGAGACGATGGGGCGCTGCTTGCACTCGTGTGCAAGCAAGCTCCAGCGCGAAGAAATCGCCCGATTTCGCTCCAACCCTTCGGGCCAGCGGCTTTGCGGGCGGTCTACTGTGTTGCGAATCCTCGCAATAGCACGGCTATTGCTGCGGTATCGCGCGCGGGGGGCCGCCCCCTTGTATTCCATCCCGCAAAGACACTGGCGCGCCGCGAGGAGGTCGTGAACACGCTCTCGGCCAATAACTGCATGCGCTGCACAGGCGCATGCAGGCTTTTTTGCAAGGTCTTCCCGCATGCACGCA
>JAITLO010000022.1 GCA_031277855.1 Acidovorax sp.
TCGCCCCGGCAGGCGAGGTACTTTTCTTTGCTTCGCCAAAGCAAAGTACCCAAAAGAAAGGCGACCCTACTGCCCATGTCCCTGCGCTGCGCTTCGGGCAAGCTCGGTGCTCGATCCCAGGGCGGCGCCGCAGAACTCGTTGCGCGGCATGGCCGCTTCACTCGAACAGCCGCGGCGAATCAGATTTCGAAGCAGCTGTGTCCTGCGGCACAGCTGCCCGCCCCGGGCTCTGCGCGCCGAGCCATGGGCAGAAGGGGTGAAAGCGGATACGGGAACCGAATACCTGCTTTGCGTGGGCCACGCCGTTGACGAACTTTATCTCCAAGCCATCAACACCTGATGCTTCGTCACACCGCTGGCGCTGCGGTTATTCCCCTTCTATACACGCCTGCGGCGCACAGCACGCAGGGCCGCATGGCTGCCGAAGGACAGCCATGCTTTGTAGACTGACTTGCCGCGGCTGTTCGAGCGGAGCGCTGCAAGCGCGCAGAGAGTTTCGCGGCAGGCCCTGTGTGTTGGATGACGCAGGTTGCCCCGGCGTACAACGCCGGGGTCGGGGATAGCAGGGGCGCATTTTTGGCCTACCTTGTTGTGCGAGCAACAAGGTAGGTCGCCCGCCGGGGCGAGTCCCGGCTTCGGAATACAAGCGCATCGCAACATCTGAGACATCTACCTAATCGAATCATTTCCCAGCTCGCACCGACAACATGTGCTTTTCATGCTCCTGTTTTTACCCATCTCCCCCTGGACAGATTGTCCACGCGCGCACCAAGCACCAAAGCAGGCCAGTAAAATTGCGAAACATCAAACAATATGCAGTTTCATCCGCTGCGCCGTACCGCCTGCGGTGCGGCTGATGCCGTGTCCGGGGCACAGCGTCTTCCTCGCGAAGACCGGCCGTGACGGGGTTGCCCCCAACACACCGTGGCGCAAGCCCGCGCCATGATGGGCTTATGTCCACTTTGTCACCGACACACCCCACCACCCCACGAAGCGGCCCTGGCAGACCCTCCAGTCTGAGAGCCGATAGAAAGATTTGAACGCTGCAGGCCAGGCCTGCGGCTTGTGCCACAGGGCAAGGAGCATTGATGACCGAGCAGTCGCTGTACGACCTGGCCCCCGTGCTGGAGTTGATGCTGCTGGGCGCCCTCATCGCCCTGGTGCCGCTGCTGTGGGTGTGGCGCCGCAACCGCCATGCCGGCCCCCAGCGCCGCTGGCAGGCCCTGGCCGTGCTGACGCTGTTTCTCACCTTTGACCTGGTGCTGTTCGGCGCCTTCACGCGGCTGACCGATTCCGGACTGGGCTGCCCCGACTGGCCTGGCTGCTATGGCAATGCCAGCCCTCTGGGCGCCCATGCCGAAATCACAGCCGCCCAGACTGCCATGCCCACCGGCCCCGTTACCCATGGCAAGGCCTGGGTGGAGATGGTGCACCGCTATCTGGCCACCAGCGTGGGCGTGCTCATCATTGCCCTCACCGTGCTGGCCTGGCGCCAGTACCTGCGCCAACCCCACGGCCAGCGTCTGCGTGACGCCATGCACCCTGCCTGGGCCACGTTCACCCTGTTCTGGGTCTGCCTGCAGGGCGCTTTTGGCGCGCTGACGGTGACCATGAAGCTCTTCCCCGCCATCGTCACCCTGCACCTGCTGGGGGGCACGGTGCTGCTGATGCTGCTGTGCGTGCAGGCCGTGGCCCACCAGCAGTTCAGCAGCCAGCAACCCGCTGCGGGCCTGGCTGCACCGCTGCGCCTGGCGCTGGCCGCCTGCCTGGGCCTGGTGCTGCTGCAGGCTGCGCTGGGTGGCTGGGTGAGCACCAATTACGCTGTGCTGGCCTGCTCCAGCTTCCCCCAATGCCAGGACAGCTGGTGGCCGGCCATGGACTTTGCCCAGGGCTTTGAGCTGTGGCGCCCGCTGGGCCTGCAAGGCAATGGGGCAGCGATTCATTTCGAGGCGCTCACCGCCATCCACTACGCCCACCGCCTGATGGCCTATGCCGTGGTGGCAGCCTTGCTGGCCCTGGCCTGGAAGCTGCGCGGCCAGGCCGCGCTCAAAGTGCAGCGCCAATGGCTGCAGGGCCTGCTGGCCTTGCAAGTGGCCACCGGCCTGTCGAATGTGGTGCTGGACTGGCCGCTGGTGGCCGCCGTGCTGCACACCGGTGGCGCTGCCGCCCTGGTGCTGGTGCTGACCTGGTCGCTGGTGGCCACACGCACTGTTCCCCTTGTTTCTGTTTTGCATGCGCCCGAAGGCGCCCGGAGAGTTCGCGCATGAATGCCGAAGCCCTTACCTCCCCGTCGCGTTGGACCCAGTTCTACGCACTGACCAAGCCCCGCGTGGTCCAGCTGATTGTGTTTTGTGCCTTTATCGGCATGGTGCTGGCCGTACCCGGTCTGCCCACGGCAGCGCAGTGGGTGCATATGGCCGTGGCCTGCATCGGCATCTGGCTGGTGGCCGGTGCGGCAGCGGCCTTCAACTGCCTGGTGGAACGCCATATCGATGCGCGCATGAAGCGCACCAGCTGGCGCCCCACGGCCAAGGGCGAACTCTCGCCCCAGCAGGCCCTGGCGTTCTCGGCCATCTTGTGCATGGCCGGTGCGGCCATTTTGGTGAGCTTCACCAATGCGCTGACCATGTGGCTGACGCTGGCCACCTTTATTGGCTATGCCGTGATCTACACCGTGGTGCTCAAGCCGGCCACGCCGCAGAACATCGTCATCGGCGGCGCCTCCGGCGCCATGCCCCCGGTGCTGGGTTGGGCCGCCATGACGGGCGATGTGGGCCCCGAGGCCCTGGTGCTGTTCCTCATCATCTTTTTGTGGACACCGCCCCACTTCTGGGCCCTGGCCCTGTACCGCGTGGAAGACTATAAAAAGTCTGGCCTGCCCATGCTGCCCGTGACCCACGGCCCACGCTACACCCAGCTGCAAATCCTGCTCTACACCCTGGTGCTGTTTGCAGGCTGCCTGCTGCCCGTGATCTTTGGCATGAGCGGCTGGCTCTACCTGGCCGTCGCCAGCGTGCTGTGCCTGGGCTTCAGCTGGTATGCGCTGCGCCTGTGGATGAACTATTCCGACGCCCTGGCACGCAAGACCTTCCGCTTCTCGCTGATCCACCTCAGCGGCGTGTTTGCCGCCCTGCTGATCGACCACTACCTGGTCGGCACGGTGTATTGATGCTTCTCAGTTGATAGCTGCCTGTGCGCTTGCAGAAAGCGTTACAGGCAGATTGGATGCAAAAAACCCGCTGTGCCTGCAGCGGGTTTTTTGATGGTGGCCCAGGCAAACCGGGGAGCGCCACCGCCCCCACATTCCCCCTGCGGGGGAAGCCCCCTCACCCCTGCCCTCTCCCGCAAGCGGGAGAGGGAGTAAAGCCAGTGGGCGCAGCGCGAAAAACTGGCGCGGCCCCAAGGTCAGGGACAGCGAGCAAGGGCCTACGCCGGCCGCGCCGCCCCGCAGCGAGGCTGTCGTCCCCCTGCCCGCGCAGCGTAGCGAAGCGAGAGCGGGGGGAAGGCACGCAGTGCCTCAGGGGGGTGTCTAACTCACCCTGCGTTTTTCGAGTTTGCGGGCGAGGGTGCGGCGGTGCATACCCAGCCGGCGTGCGGCTTCGGAGATATTGAAATCCACCTCTGCCAGCGTCTCGTGGATATGTTCCCACTCCAGCGTCTTGATGGAGGTGGCGCGCGCCGTCAGCTCGACTTCGGTGTCGCCCTCCAGGCGGCCGAAAGCGGCCTCGATGTCGTCGGTGTTCGAGGGTTTGGCCAGGTAGTGGCAGGCGCCCAGCTTCACGGCTTCCACCGCCGTGGCAATGCTGGCATAGCCCGTCAGCACCACGATCAGCGCCTCGGGGTTGTGCTGGTGCAGCATCTGCACGCAGCTCAGGCCGGAGGCATTGCCGGCCAGCTTGAGGTCCATGACCGCATACTGCGGCGTATGCTGGCTCAGCAGCGTAGCCACCTCTTCAGCGCTGGCGGCCTGGAGCACCTGGTAGCCGCGCCGCTCGAAAGAGCGCGCCAGCGTCCGGGCAAAGGCGGCGTCGTCCTCAACCAGCAGCAGTTGGCGTGGGGTGTCCATGATGATTCTCCAAGGTGATGGCGGCCAGCGGCAAACGTATGCTGACCTCGGCGCCGCCATGCACGCGGTTGCCCGCCTGCACACTGCCTCCCAGCGAGCGCACCACGTTCACCACCAGGAACAGGCCCACGCCACGGCCGGGGCGGCCTTGTTTGGTGGACTGATAGGGCTTGCCCAGCTTGGCCAAAATGGCCTGGTCAAAGCCAGGTCCGCGGTCGCGCACCACCAGCTCCAGCATGTCGCCCGCGCACTCCAGGTGCAGATGCACTTCCTGGGGCGAGGCCTCGTAGGCATTGTCCAGCACATTGCAAATCACCTGCTCCAGTGCGGTATCCGAAAGAATGGGCAGGTCGCGCGCCAGCTGGTGAGTGAAGAAGAATTTCTGCGGCTCATGGTGTTGGCGCCAGCGCTCCACCAGCTGCTCCAGAAAACGCAGCAAGGTGGTGGATTCCAGCCCCGCAGCGCGGGTTTCGCCGGCCGACAGCAGCACGCCGTTGACGATGGCCTTGCAGCGCAGCAGCTGGGCCTGCATCTCGGCCAGGTCGGCCATCAGGTCTGCATCGCCCCGCACCTGGGGCATGCGCTGCCAGTCGCCCAGGATCACCGACATGGTGGCCAACGGCGTCCCCAGTTCATGGGCGGCCCCCGTGGCCAGCAGGCCCATGCGCACGATGTGCTCTTCCTCGCTGGCGCGCTGGCGCATATCGGCCAGGCGGCTGTCGCGCTGGCGCAGATTCGAGACCACCTGGGTGATGAACACCACCATCAACACCGTGGTCAGCGCAAAGCAGATCAACAGGCCCAGGGTGTAGAGATTGGGCAGGCCGCTGCCCAGCACCACCGGCAGCGGCCGGTAATAAAAGCTCAGCCCCACCACGCTCACCGCCGTGATGGCCACCATGGCCCAGGCATACTGCGGGCGCAGCAGCACCGTGCCCAGAATGACCTGCAGCAAGAACAGATAGATAAAGGGATTGTGGGCGCCACCACTCCAGTACAGCTGCAGCGTGAGGGCCGCCACATCGATCAGCAGGGCCACAAACAACACCTTCGGCGTCACCGTGGCCGGGCGCCATTGCAGCCACCAGCCATAGCCCAGATTGGTCAAGGCCAGCGCCAGGGCCACCGCCATCATCGGCAGCATGGGCAGCGCAATGTCCATGCCCGAATGCACCAGCGAGATGGTGATAACCTGACCCAGCACCGCCAGCCAGCGCAACTGGATGAGCAAGCGCATGTTCTTGCGCTCGGTATTGCGCTCAACGCGATGGGTTTGGGGGGTGGCGGTCAACAACACGCGGTGATTCTGCCCCGGTACGGTCTGCCCACAAGATCATGAGGTTTTGCAGGCTGCGGCCCCTCACCCCTACCCTCTCCCCAAGGGGTGAGGGAGAAAAACCAACGTGCAGCACGCACACCCCAGCCGCATGCTGCGCCCCTTTCGCCAGAGACAGCGAGCAAGGGCCGCCCCGCAGCGAGGCTGTCGTCCCCCTGCCCGCGAGCGCAGCTCGCGAAGAGCGGGGGGAAGGCGCTCAGCGCCTCAGGGGGGTGTGCCTCGTGACTATCCACGCCCCCAGCAACACCATGGCGGCCAGGCCATACCAGGTGACGGCATAGACCAGATGGCTGTTGTGGAACTGGATCACCGTCATACCGTCCTTGGGCTCGCCCACGGCAGCGGAGCGCGCCTGCCCGGGCAGGCCGGCATCGACAAAGAACGGCGCGGTCTGCCCCAGGCCTGCCGCAGCCGTCATGGCGGCCACGTCGCGGGCATGCCAGCGCCCTTCTTCCGGCGCGTTCTGGCGCAGAAAGCCACCGCCCGGCTCGCTCAGGCGCAGCAGACCGGTCACGGTCTGGGGCAGAGCCGTGGTGTTGCTGCTGGCCAGCTCACGCTGGAATTCCAGCCCCGTGGGCAGCCACAGGCGACGCTGCTCGTTGGGGATAAAGCCGCGGTTGACCCAGACGGTAAAGCCCTCTTCGGTCCGCAGCGGGGTCATCACCCAAAAGCCGCCGCCGTCTTCGGTCAGGGCCTGGGCCAGCAGCGTCTTGTCATGCAGCCAGCGGCCCTGGGTCTGCACCGGCAGGTATTCGTAGCCGGCGGCATCCACCTGGGGCCACTGCGCCTCTAGCGGCAAGGCCACGGGCTGGGCATGCACGCGCTGGTCCACGCGCTCCATCAAGTCCAGCTTCCAGGCGCGGCGCTGTACCTGCCAGGTGCCCAGGCTGATGAAGCCAAGAAAAAGGGCGATGCCTACCACCGCAAGCATCGCCCTCGCAAAAAAGGAAAAAGGGCGCCGGGGCGCCCCCTTTTGCTGCATGGAACGCATTAGCGCGCCACGGCAGCCTCTGCAGCCGACTGGACTGCAGGCATCACGTGCTCGGGCATCATGTTGGCGTTCATGTGGAACATGACCCACAAGGTGCCGGCAATGCCAATCGCCACGAAGATGATGGTGAAGATGGTGGACAGCAGCGTCCAGCCGCCCTGGATCTTGCCGTTCATGTGCAGGAAGTAGACCATGTGAACCACGATCTGCACCACGGCGAACAGGCCCAGCACCATGGCCGCAGTGGCCCGGTCTTCGATGACGTTGTTCATGACCAGGTAGAAGGGAATCACCGTCAGGATCACCGCCAGGATGAAGCCCTTGACGTAGTCGCCCATGGACACATGCAGATCGTCATGTGCGTGGTGATCGCCGTGATCGGCGTGAATGTCGTGTGCGCTCATTTACAGCACCCCCATCAGATACACAAAGGTGAACACGCCCACCCAGACCACGTCCAAGAAGTGCCAGAACATGGACAGGCAGTTGATGCGGCGCACATTGGCTTCGATCAGGCCGTGCTTCTTGATCTGAATCATCAGCGTGATCAGCCAGATCAAACCAAAGGTCACGTGCAGACCGTGGGTGCCCACCAGGGTGAAGAAGGCCGACAGGAAGGCGCTGCGCTGGGGCGTGGCGCCTTCATGGATCAGGTGCTGGAACTCATAGAGCTCCACCGCCAGAAAGGCCGCGCCCAGCAGGCCGGTGATGGCCAGCCACAGCAGGGTGCCGTTGACGTTCTTCTTCTGCTTTTGCAGCATGGCAAAGCCGAAGGTGATGGAGGACATCAACAGGAAAGCCGTGTTGATGGCCACCAGCGACAGGTCGAACAGCTCCTTGCCCGTGGGGCCTGCCGCGTAGTTGCGGCCCAGCACGCCATAGGTGGCGAACAGCCCGGCAAAGATCAGGCAGTCGCTCATCAGATAGAGCCAGAAGCCCAGCGAGGTGCCGTTCTCCGGATGTGGCTCGTGCGCGGGGTGGTACTCGCGCGTAGCCAGGGCGGCAGCGCCGCCAGCGTTGGTATGCGTATTAGACATGGGCTGCTGCAAGTTGCTTGGTGCGTGCATCTTCCGTGGTGGCCACTTCGGCCGCCGGGATGTAGTAGTCACGCTTGTAGTTGAAGGTGTGGATGATCGAAGCCAGAACAACGGCCGCGAACGACACGCCAGCCAGCCACCAGATGTGCCAGATCAGCGCAAAACCCAACACCAGAGACAGGCCGGAGATGACCACGCCAGCGCCGGTGTTGGCGGGCATGTGGATGGGCTGGAAGCCGGTCAGCGGACGCTTGTAGCCGTGCTTCTTCATGTCCCACCAGGCATCGATCTCGTGCACCACGGGGGTGAAGGCGAAGTTGTACTGGGGAGGAGGCGAGGAAGTGGCCCACTCCAGCGTACGGCCTTCCCATGGGTCGCCGGTTTCGTCACGCAGCTGGTCGCGCTTGAAGTAGCTGACCACCAGTTGCAGGATGAAACAGCCAATACCGGCAGCGATCAGTGCAGCACCGCAGGCAGCGATGATGAACCAGATCTGCAGGGAAGGATCTTCAAAGTGGTTGGCACGGCGCGTCACACCCATCAGGCCCAGGATGTACAGCGGGGTGAACGCCACCCAGAAGCCCACCAGCCAGAACCAGAAGGAGCACTTGCCCCAGAACTCGTCCAACTTGTAGCCGAAAGCCTTGGGGTACCAGTAGTTGATGGCTGCAAACACGCCAAACACCACGCCGCCGATGATCACGTTGTGGAAGTGAGCAATCAGGAACAGCGAGTTGTGCAGCACAAAGTCAGCAGGCGGCACGGCCAGCAGCACACCGGTCATGCCACCGATGGCGAAGGTGACCATAAAGCCCACCGTCCACATCATGGGCACGGTGAAGCGGATGCGGCCCTTGTACATGGTGAACAGCCAGTTGAAGATCTTCGCGCCCGTGGGGATCGAAATAATCATCGTGGTGATACCGAAGAAGGTATTCACGCTGGCGCCCGAGCCCATGGTGAAGAAGTGGTGCAGCCACACCAGGTAGGACAGCACGGTGATACACACCGTCGCATACACCATGGAGGTGTAGCCGAACAAACGCTTGCGCGAGAACGTGGACACGATTTCCGAGAACACGCCAAAGCAAGGCAGGATCAGGATGTAGACCTCAGGGTGGCCCCAGATCCAGATCAGGTTCACGTACAACATGGCGTTGCCGCCGAAGTCGTTCGAGAAGAAGTGCGTACCCAGGTAGCGGTCCAGCGTCATCAGCACCAGGGCTGCGGTCAGCATGGGGAAAGAGGCCACGATCAGGGCGTTGGTGCACAGGGCAGTCCAGGTGAAGACGGGCATCTTCATCATGTTCATGCCGGGGGCACGCATCTTGATGATGGTGACGATCAGGTTGATACCCGACAGCGTCGTGCCCACACCCGCGATCTGCAGCGCCCAGATGTAGTAATCCAGACCCGTGCTGCCGCTTTGGTTGCCCAGATTGGACAGCGCCAGCCAGCCCGAGGTGGAGAACTCACCCAGGAACAGGGAGATCATCACCAGCACGGCGCCGGCGGTGGTCATCCAGAAGCTGAAGTTGTTCAGGAACGGGAAGGACACGTCGCGCGCACCGATTTGCAGCGGCACCACGTAGTTCATCAAACCGGTCACGAAGGGCATGGCCACGAAGAAGATCATGATCACGCCGTGGGCGGTGAAGATCTGGTCGTAGTGGTGGGGGGGCAGATAGCCCAGGTTGTCCCCAAAAGCCATGGCCTGCTGCAGGCGCATCATCACCGCGTCGGCAAAGCCGCGCAGCAGCATGACCACGCCGAGGATCATGTACATGATGCCGATCTTCTTGTGGTCGATCGAGCAGATCCAGTCACGCCACAGCGGGCCCCACAGGCGGAACTTGGTGAGTGCGGCCAGAACGACCAGGCCGCCCAGCACCACAGCAATAAAGGTCCACAGCACGATGGGCTCATGCGCCATCGGTACGGCGTCCCAGCTGATCCGCCCGATGAGCGGATCGTTGGGCAAGGTTGTATTTCCAGACATATCGAGTCTCTTGCTAAGTGGCAGCGGCCCCGCTTGGCGCGGAGCCTGCGCCGTCAATGCTTACTGCTGCGTCACAGCGCCCGGCTGGGCACGCTGTTCCAGGAAGGCCACCACGCTGTCGGCGTTTTGCACCGTGCACACGTCGTCCGGCAGATTCAGGCCCGCAGCCTTCAGATAGGCAGCGCCGCCAGCGGCGTCGATGGCCATCATGTGGTGCATGCACATCTGTCCGTCTTCCACGCAACGGTTCAGCACCTTGTCATACAGACCTTCTTCCACGGAGGCAAAGCGCGCCACGGGGTTGCGCTCGCTGGGCTGTGCCAGTGCCTGGTAGGCCTCGCGGGTCAGCGCCTGGCCTTCGCTCTTGGCCTTGGCCACCCAGGCGTCAAAGCCTTCGTTGCTCAGACCATGGAACTTGAAGGTCATGCCGGAGAAGCCCTGGCCGCTGTAGTGCGAGGACATGCCCTTGAAGACGCCTTCCTTGTTGATGACGGCGTTCAGCTCGGTCTGCATGCCGGGCATGGCATAGATCATGCCGGCCAGGTCAGGCACGTAGAACGCGTTCATGGTGGAGGTGGCAGTCAGCTTGAAGTGGATGGGGCGGTCCACCGGCGCGGCCAGCTCGTTCACCGTGGCAATGCCTTGTTCGGGCAGGAAGAACAGCCATTTCCAATCCATGGCCACGACCTGCACTTCCAGGGGCTTGATTTCGGGCGACAAGGCCTTAGTTTCAGAGACACGGTCCAGCGGGCGATAGGGGTCGAGCTTGTGGGTGCTGATCCAGGTCAGTGCGCCCAGGGCGATGATGATGATCAGGGGCACGCTCCAGATCACCAGCTCCAGGGCTGTGGAGTGGTGCCACTCGGGATCGTATTCAGCCTCGGTGTTCGACTGGCGATATTTCCAGGCGAACAACAGCGTCAACAGAATCACCGGCACGATGATGATCAACATCAGCAGGGTGGCAGTCACCACCAGCTGGCCCTGCTGGGCTGCGATGTCACCTGCGGGATTGAGAACGACAGCCTTGCTGCAGCCCGTAAGGCTGGCAATCAAGGCGGCCGCTGCGAGCCACGCGGGCCCGCGGATTTCCTTGGATTGAAACATGCTATAGACGCGAAAAGACACGCGCAGACGGATGCCTGCACGGATTACAAGAGGTTGCGAATTTACTTCGATCAAGCTTTGTCGCGATGGGACATTTTGTCCACCACGCCCCTGCGCCAAGTCATTGCAAGCTTGACGCATATCCGCTAGGCAATCAAACGGCAAACCAAAAGATCCGTAAGCCATTGTTTTCCCGTGACTTTTCAGCAGACACCTCATAACCCTATGGGTGCAAGACATGTGTAACGCCCATGAGCCTGGCGTGGCGAAGTGCGGACTAACCCTTGGCACCGCTGGGTCTTGATGGCCATTTTTTCGCGCCACGCCGGTCTTGATGGGCATCAAGATCGGGAACTTCCCGTACAAAACCACTTCACGGCCACTTCCCCGATTGCAGCCATGGGCACATGGGCGTAGAACAGGCGCACACCTGAGTCAAAAAGGAGTGCGCGGTATGAGTGGCATCGCTTATTCACACACCGGAGCTGGCGGATTGCATGGCATGCAGCCTCCGGCCGACGCCGACCTCCATGAGGCGGCCACCCCTGGCGAGATTGCCGCTGGCGTGATCATCGGGCGCTCATCGGAGTACTTTGACTTTTTCGTCTTCGGCATCGCCTGCGTGCTGGTGTTTCCCTATGTGTTCTTCCCGCACCTGACGCTGCTCAACGGCATGCTGGCGGCGTTCTCCGTGTTCGCCCTGGCCTTTATCGCCCGTCCCATAGGCACGGCCATTGCCATGGCCATACAACGCCGCTGGGGGCGCGCCACCAAGCTCACACTGGCGCTGCTGCTGCTGGGCACCGCCACCGTGGGCATGGCCTTGCTGCCCGGCTATGGGGAGCTGGGGCATTCCGCCATCTGGCTGCTGGTGCTGCTGCGCGTGCTGCAAGGCCTGGCCCTGGGCGGCTCCTGGGATGGCCTGCCCTCTCTGCTGGCCTTGAGCGCCCCGCCAGAAAAGCGCGGCTGGTATTCCATGCTGGGACAGCTTGGTGCCCCGCTGGGCTTTGTGGTGGCGGCAGCCCTTTTTGCCTATCTGTACGGCGCTCTCAGCCATGCGGAGTTTGTGGAATGGGGCTGGCGCTTCCCCTTCTGCGTGGCCTTTGCCATCAATGTCGTGGCGCTGTTTGCCCGGCTGCGCCTGGTGGCAAGCCAGGACTATGAACGCATGCTGGAGGCACTGGAGCTGGAACCCGCCCCCGCTCTGGCGCTGACGCGCAGCGGCGAAGGCCGCAATGTGCTGCTGGGCGCGCTGGCCGCATTGGCCAGCTTTGCGCTGTTCCACCTGGTCACGGTGTTCCCGCTGTCATGGATGACCATGTTCGGCGAGGACAGCGTCACCAGCATTTTGCGGACCCAGATGCTGGGCGCCCTGCTGGCGGCGGCAGCCATCGTGCTTTCGGGCAAGCTGGCCGATCGCTTTGGCCGCCGCAACACCCTGGGCACTATGGCCGTGCTGATTGGCCTGTTCAGCCTGGCGACTCCGTTCCTGCTCGATGGCGGCAGCGCCGGGCAGAACACCTTTATCTTGCTGGGCTTTGTGCTGCTGGGCCTGTCCTACGGCCAGTCCTCGGGCACGGTGACGGCCAACTTCTCGCGCCGCCTGCGCTATGTGGGCGCAGCCTATTCGTCCGACCTGGCCTGGCTGCTGGGCGCAGCCTTTGCACCGCTGGTGGCCCTGGGCCTGTCGTCACGCTTTGGCCCCGTGGCCGTAGGCCTGTATCTGCTGTCGGGCGCCATCAGCACCCTGGCCGCCTTGGGCATCAACCGCGCCATAGAAGCCAAAGGAAGTGACAGTTAGCCCCCGCCCTAAGTGGCATCTGTCTGTTCTAAAGTCCAGTCCCTGCCGCATAAAACTGGCGCAACCCATACAAGGACACCGCGCAAGGGCCTACGCCAGCCGCGCCGCCCCGCCGGTGTCGTCCCCCCTGGGGGGAAGGCGCCGAAGGCGACTCAGGGGGATCTATTTCAGCTGCCGGTGCAACAGCCAGGCCGCATAGGCTGGGGCCAGCGCAAACAGCACAAACAGCCAGGCCGCTGCACTTTGCGCGCCGGCCACGCCGCCGGGCTGGGTCAGCCCGGCCATATTCGCCACCAAACCGGCCAGGGCCGCACCAATGGCCATGCCATAAAGCTGCACCGTGGTGATGGCGGCCGAGGCCATGTCTTCCTGCCCCTTGGGTGCCACCGTGAGCACACGGGTCAACAGATGCGGCCAGCCCATGCCCACCCCGGCGCCCACACCGGCCAGCGCCAGCGCAAACAGGCTGAGCAACAGGGCCGCCGGCCAGGCTGCGGCATCCAGCGGAATCAGCAGGCCCAGGGCCAGCAGGCTGACTGTGCACAGCATGGGCCCCACGCGCTGCAACGCCACCGCCATGGCACCGCTGCGCCCTGAAGACAGCAGCGAGCCCGCGCTCCAGCCTGCAGCCATGGCCGCCGTCAGATAGCCTGCGGCCAGCGGCGAAAGCCCATGCAAGGTCTGCAGAAAATACGGCACAAAAATCTCGGTGGTGGTGCCCAGCAGCAGCAAGGCCACGCAGGCGTAAATACCGCCCAGTGCGGTGCCGGTATAGGTGGCACCATCGGGCAGCAGGCTCACGCCGCGCCCGCCCTGGTTGTGCCGGTCCACCGCAATCGCTGCGGTGCCCAGCCCCAGGCCCAGCACCACACCCAAGCCCTGCCACAGCAGCTGTGTGGACAGACTCCCCCCGGCCACGGCCAGCACCGATGCCGCCAGCAAACCGATCTGCAGCGATGCCACCTTGGGCGCCTCCTGCTTCTGCGCCTTGTTGCGGCCCAGCTGCCAGCTCACCAAAAACGCCTGCCAGGCCGCCACCGGCAGCAGCGCCCAGAAGGCCCAGCGCCAGTGCCCTGCCTGGGCAAACAGGCCGCCCACAGCCGGCCCGCACAGCGTGGCCACGCCCCACATGCCGGACACCAGGGCCACGGCGCGCGGCCACAGCAGGGGCTCGAACACCACCCGAATCAGCGCATAGCTGAGCGCGGCCAGCATGCCGCCGCCCAGGCCCTGCACGCTGCGCCCCGCCAGCATCCAGGCCATGGAGGGCGCGCCGGCACAGGCCACCGAGCCCACCACAAACAAGGCCAGGGCCAGCAGATAGGCACCACGCGGGCCCAGGGCCGCCAGAAAGCGCACGGACAGTGCGGCGCCAATGATGGAGGCCACCACAAACAGCGTGGTGCTCCAGGCGTACCAGTCCAGCCCGCCGATATCGGCCACCACCGAGGGCAACACCGTGGTCACGATATGCACATTGATGGCGTGCAAGGCCACGCCTCCGGTCAAGGCCAGGGCCAGCCAACCGTTGCGGCCGCAGAACAACTGCCCCCAGGATGCCGGGGCATGGGAGACAGTGGAAGAAGAGGAAGACGTCATCGGTATGGGTCGACAACCCCGCTGAGGTCATCTAATATGCAAGCAATGCCTTGGATATTAGGCAAGAACCCTTAATTACACAAGGTTGATCTTGGAAAACCACGAAGCCACCACGGCCGACCGTCTGTTGCAGCTGCTCAAGACCCGGGGCCCCTGCTCCACGGCAGACATGGCCCAAGCCCTGGGCCTGACGGGAGAGGCCGCGCGCCAGCAGGTGCAAAAACTGGTGGCCCAGGGCTGGCTGGCCGGCGAGCTGCAGGCCCAGGCCGGCGTGGGCCGGCCACGCCAGCGCTGGTTTCTGACAGCGGCCGGCCACCGCCGCTTTCCCGACGCCCATGCCCAGCTCAGCGTGCAGCTGATCCAGCAGGTGCGCCAGGTGTTTGGCGAACAAGGCCTGGACCAATTGATCGCCCAGCGCGAGGCCGAAACTCTGGCCCTGTACCGCCAGCGCTGCAACGCCCAGCCCCTGGGCGAACGTTTGCAGCAACTGGCCGCGTTGCGCGCCGAGGAAGGTTATATGGCGCGCCTGGAGGCCGACGGCACCGACTGGCTGCTGATTGAAGACCACTGCCCCATCTGCGCTGCGGCCCAAAGCTGCCAGGGCTTTTGCCGTTCCGAGCTGCAAATCTTTCAGGCCATTGCCGGCCCCCAGGCCCAGGTGCGGCGCGAGCAGCATCTGCTGGGCGAGGGTGAATCGGCTGGGTTGCGCTGTGTGTACAGGATCAGCTCCCCCTGAGACGCTTCGCGTCTTCCCCCTCTCTCTCGCTACGCGAGGGAGGGGGACGCTGCCAGCGCGGCGGGGCGGCCCTTGCGCGGCAGCCCTGGTGTGGGCTATACGAAATCGGTCTGCTCTCCCCCATGGGGTCTGCGTGGCCCCTCTCAGACAGAACACGACCGGTGTAGACCCTTGCGTGGGCAACTCCAGTTTGAGCCAAGGCGGGCATTCCAATTCTCAGCATGCGCGCTTTCCGGTATGGCCCCTTCCCCCGCCGGGGGAAGGTGGGGATGGGGGCAGCAGCGTATACGGCATCACCTCTGTTGTTGGTGCACTTAGCCTCCCAAGATCGCTCACGCACCGCACCAGCCTAGGGAAGATGCGGGGCGGCACGGTTGCAAGCAGTTGCAACAATGTTGAGTCATGTACTCTCCCAGCCAAGTCATTGTCCTGGTGACACCGGTCTTTTTTGCCCTCATGGCCCTGGAATGGGCTGTGGCGCGGCGCAGGGGGCGGCGGGCCTATCGGCAGGGTGATGCCATCAGCTCGCTCAACCTGGGCATGCTCAGCCAGACCAGCGCTGTCTTTGCCAAGCTGCTCGCGGTGGGTATTTACACCGTGGCGGTGGAGCACCTGGCCCTGGTGCGCAATGACGCCTTCTGGCTCAGCCTGCCGGGCTGGCTGCTGGCCCTGCTGTTCTACGATTTTTGCTACTACTGGCTGCACCGCATGGGCCATGAGGTGGCCGTGCTGTGGGCGGCGCACGCGGTGCACCACCAAAGCCAGGACTACAACCTGTCCACCGCCTTGCGCCAAACCAGCTCGGGCGTACTGCTGGCCTGGATTTTTTATCTGCCCATGGCCTTGGCCGGCGTGCCGCCGCTGGTGTTTGTCGTGGTGGGGTTGATCGACCTGCTCTACCAGTTCTGGGTGCACACCGAGCAGGTGGGACGACTGGGCTGGTTTGACCGCTGGTTTTGCGCGCCCAGCAACCACCGTGTGCACCACGCCATCAACGACCGCTATGTGGACAGAAACTACGGCGGCATCTTGATGGTGTGGGACCGGCTGTTTGGCAGCTTCCAGCCCGAAGAAACGCATGAGCCCTGTGTCTACGGCACACGCGGCCTGCTGAACAGCTGGGACCCGCTGTGGGCCAACGCCACCATCTACCGCCAACTGCTGCATGACAGCTGGCATGCCCAGCGCCTGAGCGACAAGCTGCGCGTCTGGCTCAAGCCCCCGGGCTGGCGCCCTGCCGATGTGGCGCAGCGCTTTCCCAAGCCAGCGTTTGATCTGGAGGCCCACCGCCAACTTTTTGATCCCCCGCTGTCCCGCACCATGGCGGGCTTTGCCTGGTTGCAGTTTGTCGCACTGGCAGCCGGGGCTGCGGCTTTTCTCTGGCATGCAGACCAGGCACCGCTGACCCAGAATCTGCTGTGGTTTGGCGTGCTGCTGGCAGGCCAGTGGACGCTGGGCGCCGCCATGCAGGGGCGCATCAGCCTGTGGATGGCGCTGCTGCTGCAGTCCGCCGCCCTGGCCACGGCCACTGCAGCCTTGGGCCTGCGCGAATGGCATTGGCTGTTCAAGCCGCTGACGCTGGCCATCGCTCTGGTTTATGTAGCCACCTATGCCAACCAGGCTTTGGTTTCAGGCTCGGAACATGGCAAAAAACAGAAGACATGGCTTTTGGGCGCTCTGTTTTTCTCTCTGCTGGGCGACATCAGCCTGATGCTGGATGGCCTGTTCATTCCCGGCCTGGTCTGCTTTTTACTGGCCCACCTCTGCTACATAGCCTGCTTTCGCTGCGACGCGCCCTGGCTTGCACACCGCGGTGCGCTGCTAGGCATCAGCCTGCTGGCCTGCGTGGTCTACACCTTTTTGTGCCTGGGCGGGCTGCCGGCAGCGCTGCGCCTGCCCGTGCTGGCCTATGTGGCGGTGATTGCCCTTATGGCCGCCCAGGCCTGGGGGCGCTTTGCCGTGCAGGGCGGTCAGCCCGCCTGGCTGGTGGCCCTGGGCAGCAGCTTTTTCATGGCCAGCGACACGCTGCTGGCCACCGACCGCTTTGTGCAGCAGCTGCCCTGGGCGACGGCGGGTGTGCTGTGCACCTATTTTGTGGCCCAGGCATTGATGGTGCAGGGTTGCATCAACGGGCTGCGGCAGGCAGCCGGCAAGGCCGCAATAGATGGGCAGGCCTATTCGGCGAACAGCCCGCCCGGTGCCTGCGGCGCCACCAGCCCCAGGTGACGGTAGGCCGCCTGCGTGGCAATGCGCCCACGCGGCGTGCGCTGCAAATAGCCTTGCTGAATGAGGTAGGGCTCGATCACGTCTTCAATCGTGCCGGCATCTTCGCCAATGCTGGCGGCAATGTTGTCCACGCCCACGGGGCCGCCATCAAAGCGGTGGACCACGGCTTCGAGCAGCTTGCGGTCCATCACGTCAAAGCCGCGCGGGTCCACATCCAGCATGGACAGCGCCTTGTGCGCCATGGCCTGGGTGATGCGGCCATCGCCCTTGACCTCGGCATAGTCGCGCACACGGCGCAGCAGGCGGTTGGCAATACGCGGCGTGCCGCGCGAGCGGTTGGCAATCTCCTGTGCGCCCTCCGCATCAATAGGCGCCCCCAGCAAACCGGCGCTGCGCTTCACGATGCGCGCCAGCTCCTCGGGTGAATAAAACTCCAGCCGGGCCACGATGCCAAAGCGGTCGCGCAGCGGATTGGTGAGCATGCCGGCGCGGGTGGTGGCACCCACCAGGGTGAAGGGCTGGAGATCGAGCTTGATGGAGCGCGCCGCAGGCCCCTCGCCAATCATGATGTCGATCTGGTAGTCCTCCAGCGCGGGGTAGAGGATTTCCTCCACCACGGGGCTGAGGCGGTGGATTTCGTCGATGAAGAGCACATCGTTGGCCTCCAGATTGGTCAGCAGCGCCGCCAAGTCCTTGGGCTTTTCCAGCACCGGCCCGCTGGTTTGGCGCAGGTTCACCCCCAGCTCGGCGGCGATGATGTGGGACAGCGTGGTCTTGCCCAGGCCGGGCGGGCCAAACAGCAGCACATGGTCCAGCGCCTCACCGCGCTTTTTGGCCGCACCGATGAAGATTTCCAGCTGCTCGCGGGCCTTGGCCTGGCCCACATACTCCTCCAGCAGCTTGGGCCGCAGCGCGCGCTCCAGCTGTTCCTCGCTCTTGGAAACAGCACCCGCCGACACCATGCGCGGCGCGGGCTCCGATGCCGGGCCCAGATCTTCAACAACAATGGTCATGGCAGGGATTGTGCCGCGTCCTGACTCGTCCGTGGCATGCTGCGCTGTGTTGCCCTGTTTCCAAGGAAAAACCCATGCACCCTCTGCCCCAAGCCCTGGCCGCGCTGGCCTTGCTGTGCGCCGCCACGGCCCAGGCCGCCCTGCCCGTGGGCGCTGCTGCCCCGGTCTTCCAGACCCAGGCCGCCGTGGCCGGCAAGGCCTTTGACTTCGACCTGACCGCTGCCCTGAAAAAAGGGCCGGTGGTGCTGTACTTCTTCCCCAAGGCCTTTACCCAGGGCTGCACCATGGAGGCCCACGCCTTTGCCGAGGCCACGCCCCGCTTTGCGGCCATGGGCGCCACGGTGGTGGGCATGTCGCACGACGACATCGCCACGCTGCAGCGCTTCTCCACCGAAGCCTGCCGCGACCAGTTTGCCGTGGCCTCCGACCCCAAGGCCCAGACCATCAAGGCCTACGACGCCGCAGCCGCCGCCAACCCGGAACGCGCCGACCGCATCTCTTACGTGATCGGCCAGGACGGCAAGATCAAGTTCACCCACATCGGTTCAGACCCCGAGGCCCATGTGCAAAAAACCGAGGCGGCGGTGAAGCAGCTGCAAGCTGCCAAACAGTAAACCGCACTCATGGGGCTGCAAACAGCGCAATGCCTTGCAATGCCCCCTCACCCCCACCCTCTCCCCAAAGGGGCGAGGGAGTAAGGCACAGAGCACAGCCCCAGAGAACGGCGGCTTGGCATCGCCCCTTTCGCCAGGGCACCGCGCAAGGGCCGCCCCGCCGCGCTGGTGCCGTCCCCCTCCCACGCGTAGCGTGAGAGAGGGGGAAGACGCGCAGCGGCTCAGGGGGAGCTACTTGTTCAAACCTTTTAAGGCCAGCTTGATGCCTTCGGAGACACCCACATCCGCCGGCAATAGCTTGAGGCTGGCCGTCGCCTCCTTGTCCGAATAGCCCAACGCCAGCAGCGCCTGCAGGATGTCGCCCTGCGCATCGCTTTTGACCTGCGTGGCCGCTCCACCCACCACGGCATCGCCCAGCTTGCCCTTGAGCTCCAGCAGCAGGCGCTCGGCCGTCTTCTTGCCGATGCCGGGCACTTTGACCAAACGCCCCGCTTCTTGCAGCGCCACGGCCTGGGCCAGATCGTCCGCACCCATGCCCGAAAGCACTGACAGCGCGGTGCGCGGGCCCACGCCGCTGACCTTGATCAGCTCGCGGAATGTCTGACGCTCTTGCGGGGTGGCAAACCCATACAGCAGCTGCGCATCCTCGCGCACGATAAAGTGCGTCAGCAGGCTTACCTGCTCGCCCAGACTTGGCAGGTTGTAGAAGGTGCTCATGGGCACCTGCACCTCATAGCCCACACCGTGCACGTCCAGCAGGACTTCGGGAGGGTTCTTCTCGAGCAGCTTGCCCGTCAGTTTGCCTATCATTGCTTTCCTTTGCTGCCCAAGGTGGGCAGCGCTTTGGATGGAATTATCCGCGTGATCCTCCGCCACACCTTCACACCCCATAACAACCTGCGCCTGGCCAATCTCTGCGGCCCGGCCGACGCCCATCTGCGCACCATCGAAGTGGGGCTGCAGGTCAAGATTGCCCACCGCCACGAGCAGTTCAAGGTCGATGGCCCCAAGGCCAAGGCCCAGCAGGCGCTGGAGCTGCTGCAGGCCCTGTATGAAATGGCCGACACCCCCATCTCGGACGACACGCTACAGCTGATGCTGGCCGGCGACGCCGAGATGCTGGAGCCGGACTCCACCGCCGTGCAGCTGACCACGCGCCGCGCCGACCTGCGCGCACGCACGCCCAACCAGGCCATCTACCTGGAGAACATTGCCAAGCACGACATCACCTTTGGCATAGGCCCAGCCGGCACCGGCAAGACCTATCTGGCCGTGGCCTGCGCAGTCGACGCGCTGGAGCGCAGCGCCGTGCAACGCATTGTGCTGACCCGCCCCGCCGTGGAGGCCGGCGAGCGCCTGGGCTTTCTGCCCGGCGATTTGACGCAAAAAGTCGACCCCTATCTGCGCCCGCTGTACGACGCCCTGTACGACCTGATGGGCTATGACAAGGTGCAAAAAGCCTTTGAGCGCAATGTGCTGGAGATCGCCCCGCTGGCCTTTATGCGCGGGCGCACGCTGAACAACGCCTTTGTGATCCTGGACGAGGCCCAGAACACCACGCCCGAGCAGATGAAGATGTTCCTCACCCGCATAGGCTTTGGCGCCAAAGCCGTGGTCACCGGTGACGTGAGCCAGATCGACCTGCCCAAGGGCGCATTGAGCGGCCTGATCGACGCCGAGCGCGTGCTCAAGCGCGTTAAAGGCATATCGATCAACCGTTTCACCAGCGCCGACGTGGTGCGCCACCCGCTGGTGGCGCGCATTGTGGATGCTTATGACGCCAATGGAACAGGCCGCAGCCCGCGCTGACTGCGCTGCATGACTCCTTCCCCCACCGGGGGAAGGCGGGGATGGGGGCCGGGCGCACCCGACGCAGCCCCCACCCCAACCCTCCCCCGGTGGGGGAGGGAGTAGAGAGCCTGCTACAGAGCATCACGTCGCTTCTTTATTCATAGCTGTCTGTGCAATCCCCACAGGCACCGGAGCCTGATATGGCCTTGAACCAACTCGAACTCTCTTTGCAATTCGGCAAATTTGATGGCGTGGCCGAGCACCGCGCCCTGCTGACGCGCGCCCTGGTCAGCAAATGGATTCGCCATGCCCTGGCGGTGGATGCCGAGATGGCAGTGCGCATTGTGGGCACCGAAGAAGGCCAGCAGCTCAACCGCGAGTACCGCAAAAAAGACTACGCCACCAATGTGCTGACCTTTGACTACCAGCAAGAACCCACGGTGATGGCCGACCTGGTGATCTGCGCCCCGGTGGTGGAGCGCGAGGCCCAGGAGCAAAACAAAACGCTGGAAGAGCACTACGCCCATTTGCTGGTGCACGGCACCCTGCATGCCCAGGGCTGGGACCATGAAACCAGCGAGCAGGACGCCGACGAGATGGAGGCCTATGAGACCGACATCATGGCCGAGCTGGGCTATGCCGACCCCTACGCCAAATAAAGCCAAGTAAAAACAGGAGCTGCTCGCGCGGATACTGCAACGCTTTAACGGCTTAAACGCCGCCAAAATCAGTTACCTACTACACAGTCAGCTCTGCTTTTTGAATCACTCCTTCCCCCACCGGGGGAAGGCGGGGATGGGGGCCCGCAGCGAACAGCGGCGCTGCCCCCTATTCCACGCTCAGCCCAATGGCCTGCACCAGCTGGGCCATGCGCACATCGTCGCTTCGAATCTGGCGGGCAAAGCGCTGCTGGCCCTCCCCCACGGGGGTAATGCCTTGCTGCAGCAGGCTGCGGCGCAGCTCGGAGTTTTGCAAGGCGCGGTCAGCGTCCCTGGCAATGGCCTGCGCCAGTGCGGCCGGCGTGCCCTTGGGGGCAAACAGGCCAAACCAGGCGCCGGCCTCAAAGCCCTTGTAGCTTTCTGCCACGGTGGGCACCTGGGGCAGCAGCGGGAGGCGCTTTCGGCCGGACACGGCCAAGGCCGTCAGCTTGCCGGCCTGGATTTGCGCCAGCGCCGGCGCCACGGCAATCAGCATCACATCCACCTGGCCGCCCAGCACATCCTGCAGGCCCTGGGGGCCGCCGCGATAGGGAATATGGGTGGCAAAAAAGCCGGCCTTTTGCTTGAACAGCTCCATGGCCAGATGCTGGGCACCGCCCGTGCCGGAGGATGCATAGTTGATGGACCCCGGATGCGCCTTGGCATAGCCCACAAAGTCCTGCAGATTCTGAAAGCCCCGGTTGGGGTTGGCCACCAGCACAAAGTCGGACTGGCCCAGCTGCGTTACCGGCACCAGATCCTGCTTGATGTCATAGGGCAGGTGGCGCTGCACATTGGGCATGATGGTGATGGCACTGTCGCCTGCCACCAGCAAGGTATAGCCATCGGGCTGGGCCTTGGCCACGGCATCCACGGCCGAGACACCGCCTGCCGCGCCACGGTTGTCCACCACCACGGGCTGCTTCCAGTCCTTGGAGACGAGCTGCCCCACCTGCCGCGCCAGCAGGTCAGGCGCGCTGCCCGCGCCATTGGCCACGATCAGCTTCACCGGCCGGGCCGGGAAATCCGGCTGCTGCGCCATGGCCTGGCCTTGCACGCAAACGGCGGCCAGCAAGGCCCAGGTGGTGCGAGAAAAAAGGCGGGGCAGATACATGACGGAACTCCAGCAAAGGAGCCGGATTCTGCAGAGCCACGCTGATTTCTCCAACGATTGTTTTTGAATTTTCTTATGCCTGCAAAACGTGGGCCAAGGCCAGTACCTGCATGCAGCGCACAACTGCTTTGCCACAGCCCATGACGGTCTGCAGCCTGCGCCGCCTAAGATAGGCAAGGCCGGCCCATACCGGCCACCACAAGACAAACAAGATTCAGGGAGACATCGCATGGACATTCTGGGACTGGGCCCCGCCAGCCATATCGCACTCTTGCTGGCCGCCGCCTTTGTGGCCGGCGCCTTGAACGCCGTGGCCGGCGGGGGCAGTTTCTTAACGCTGCCGGCCCTGGTCTTTACCGGCGTGCCCCCCGTGGTGGCCAATGCCACCGGCACCGTGGCTCTGCTGCCAGGCTATGCGGCCGGCGCCTGGGGCTTCAGGGAAGACATGACCTCGCCTCCCGGCCTTTCCATGCGGCAAAGCGTGCTGCTGTCCCTGGTCGGCGGCACGGCCGGCGCGGCCCTGCTGCTGTTCACGCCCGATGCCGTCTTCCGCAAGGTCGTGCCCTGGTTGCTGCTGGCCGCCACCGCTCTCTTCGCCTTCGGCCCCCAGCTGCGCGCCTGGGCCGCCGGCAAGAATGCAGACCACCACATGCCCAGTGCCACCAAGGCCGCCCTGGGCATGCTGGCCGTGGCCGTCTACGGCGGCTACTTCAACGGCGGCCTGGGCATTTTGCTGCTGGCCCTGTTCGGCCTGCTGGGCCAAACCCAGCTCAACGCCATGAATGGCATGAAGAACCTGGTCTCCGCCCTGCTCACCGCCATCGCTGTGGTGATTTACGCCGTGGGCGGCATCGTGGCCTGGCCCCAGGCCTTGCTGATGATGGTCGCCGCCACCGCAGGCGGCTACGGCGGCGCCCGCGTGGCCCGCAAAATTCCGGCGCCCGCGCTGCGCTGGGGGATTGTGGTGACAGGGCTGGTGATGGCGGGGCTGTTCTTTATGAAGGGTTAATCCCTGCGGATTACGCAGTTCTCACAGCAGGCGAGCCTTCACCGTCTTGCCCTTGACCTTGCCCGCATTCAGCTTGGCGCATGCCGCTGCGGCAATCTTGCGGTCCACGGCCACATAGGTGGAGAAGTCGTTGACGCTGATCTTGCCGATCTGCTCGCGGCTGTAGCCAAAGTCGGCGCACATGGCGCCCATCACGTCGCCGGCGCGGATTTTTTCCTTGCGCCCGCCAATGATCTGGATGGTCATCATCGGAGGCAGCAGCTCGCCGCCGGCCGCGGGCGTGAGTTCGGCTTCCGGGAAGAATTCGGAGCTGCGGCCCTGCAACTGCTCGATCTTGCCCACGCTGCCCATCTCGTCCATGGACACCAAATTCAAGGCCAGGCCTTCGGCATCACCCCGGCCGGTGCGGCCTATGCGGTGAATGTGGACCTCGGGGTCGGGCGTCACATCCACATTGATCACGGCGGACAGGTCGGCAATGTCCAGACCGCGCGCGGCCACGTCGGTGGCCACCAGCACGCTGCAGCTCTTGTTGGCAAACTGCACCAGCACCTCGTCGCGCTCGCGCTGCTCCAGCTCGCCAAACAAGGCCAGGGCACTAAAGCCCTGGGCCTGCAACTCGGCCACCACATCGCGGCATTGCTGCTTGGTATTGCAAAAGGCAATCGTGGACTCGGGGCGGAAATGCGCCAGGGCCTTGGCCACGGTGTAGATCTTGTCGTGCTCGCCGACCTCATACCAGCGCTGCTGGATTTTGTTTGCGCTGTGCTGGGTGGCCACCTTCACGGTCTGCGGATCGCGCATAAAGCGCTGGGCCAGGCTGGCAATGCCATCGGGGTAGGTGGCGGAGAACAGCAGGGTCTGGCGCTCGGGCGGGCATTGGCGCACCACGGTTTCGATGTCGGCCAGAAAGCCCATGTCCAGCATGCGATCGGCCTCGTCCAGCACCAGGGTCTTGAGGTTGGCGATATCGAGCTTGCCGCGCTCCATCAAATCCATCACGCGGCCGGGCGTACCCACCACGATGTGGGCACCGTTTTCCAGCGAAGCGATCTGGTTGCGTGAAGGCACGCCACCATACACGGTGACTACCTTGATATTGTCCTGGGCCCGGGCCAGGCGGCGGATTTCGGTGGCCACCTGGTCGGCCAGCTCACGCGTGGGGCACAGCACCAGGGCCTGCACGGCAAACCAGCGCGGGTTAAGCCGGTCCACCATGGGCAGACCAAAAGCAGCGGTCTTGCCGCTGCCGGTGCTAGCCTGGGCGATCAAGTCCTTGCCCTGCAAGGTCAAGGGCAGGCTGGCCGCCTGGATGGGCGTCATCTGCGCATAGCCCAGCTGCTGCAGATTGGCCAGCATCTCGGGCGACAGGGGAAGGGCCGAGAACGCGGTAGAGGCAGTGGAAGCAGCGGCGGGGGCAGAGGCAGAGGTAGTCATGTGCGAATTATCCGGGGACTGCGCCCCACGCAGTGCACACCGCCCACAAAACCTTGGGCGGGCGTCCAGCGCCCGCCTGCAGCGCTGAAAGCAGGGCTTACTGCATTTGCTGCAGATTGCCTATGCGCACCAGCATCTCGGTGAACATCTGCATATCGGTGCGCAGATCGGCCAGCTCCTGGTATTCCAGCGCGTTGTGGGCCGTGTACTTTTTCCCGGGCATGGCCGGGCCAAAGTTGATGGCATTGGGCAAGAACTTGGCCGTAGTGCTGCCGGCCGTGGGCACGGGCTTGGCAGGCAGGCCTGTGGTGTCGCCAAAGATGTTGAGCAGCGTGGACAGCCAGGCGCCCTTGGGGTCGCGTGCCATCCAGTTGCCCTGGGTGTAGTGCACGGTCACCGGCACCTGGGCGCTGGCGCTCCAGCGGGCAATGCCCTGCTCCACCTCGGCGCGCAGTTGCTCGGGCGTTTTGCCGCGCGGCATGCGCACATTGGTGGTGACTTCCAGCTTGTCATCAACAGCCTTGATCAGATTGGGCGACAGCGTCAGCGGGCCCATGAAGTCGTCGGCATAGGCCACGCCCAGCTGCTTGCCAAAATAGTCCAGACCGAACACGCCGTTGATATAGCGCACGGCCTGGCTGTAGGCATTGGGCTGAACCAGGGCCTGGCCTTGTGCGGGCAGCAGCACGCTTTGCAGCAGCAGCGCCAGGCGCGGCACGGGGTTCACCCCCTCTTCAGGGCGCGAGCCATGGGCCGAGCTGCCGGTGAGCTTGACGCTGACCGCGCCATCGCCCTGCTGTACTGCAATGGCGAATACACCGCCCTGCCCCTGGTGCTGGGCCACAAACCCATCTTTGGCGGTATTCAACTGCTGGGCAATTGCCGCCAGGGCCTGTGCGCTGCCGCCCGAAATGGTGGCCGTGGCGGTTTGCGCAATCGCATTCGCCGAGGCTGCGCCCGCCATGGCAGTGATGGCGGGCTGCGCCGCATCCACCGGGGTTTCAGCAAACACGGCCTTGAGTGCACCGCTGCCTTTTTCGGCCACCACGGTCGGGTATTTGCTGTCGAGCACGATGTTGTAGGCCGGCAGCTGCGTCCGGCCCTGGTAGTACTTCATCGCATCGCCACCGGTTTCTTCGGTGGTCTCAATCATCAGGCGGATGCTGCGCGACAGCGGCAGGCCGCTGTCCTTGACGGCCTTCATGGCGTACAGCACGGTGGCAATCGAGCCCTTGTCATCAATGGTGCCGCGGCCATAGAGCCTGTCGCCCACGCGGGTGAGCTGGAAGGGATTGATCTGCTGGCCCTCCAGCACCCATTCGGCAGCCACCACGGGCACCACATCGGCGTGGGTGAGGATGCCGAATTCATCGGCGCCCTTTCCTGACAAGTTCGCCGGCAACGTGACCTCAAAAATCCGGTTGTCCACATTGCGAAAGCGCAGGCCGAAGTCACGCGCCATGGTCTCGACCAGCTTGCCGAAATCGATAATGGCGGGGCTCTCATGCGGCGCCACCTTGGTATCACGCACCGTGGGCAGGGCCACCATGCGTTCCAGCGTGCCCAACACAGCGGCTTCTTGCGTGAGGCGGGTGTAAGCCCCCAGCAGGCGGGCGATATCGGCCAGCTCGTCTCCAGACAGCGCCTCCCCACGGGTATAGCGCTGCACAGCAGCCGCCACCGAGGGCTGGGCCTGTGCAGCCTGCTGCGCAAAGGCGGCAAAGCTGGCTGGCGCGGGCTGTGCCAGCAGCGCATCCAGCGCGGGTTTTTTCAGCGTTTGGGCCTGGGCCGGCAGACCACAGGCCAGGGCAGCGCTGACGGCCAGCGCCAGCAGGGAGGGGGAGAAAGGCTTCATAAATTTCAATGACGTCAAGCAATGCCGTGCGGTGTTCACCCTGCGTTTATACCGGTGCCTGAGTCACTGCTGGCATGCTTTCTGCATCAGCCATGCATGCCTGCTCCATGGCAATGCAGCCCTTGACTCCCGCAGATGCTGAACAAGACCATTGCCAGGCTCTCAGGCTTACGTGCATGGCCTGCCATGGCCCTGTGTTCTTTTCTTCCACGAGCTATTGCGCATGCCCTCTGTCTTTGCCCTACGCCTTGGCCTTCTTGCCACACTCGCCTGCACCCAGCTCACCAGCCCGGCCTGGTGCGCCGACCTGGACCCTCGCCCCATACAGCCTCCACTCCAGCGCCTGGTGGAGCAAATGACACCCCAGCTGCGCAGCGTCTACCAAGACCTGCATGCCCACCCCGAACTGGGGTTTCAGGAAACCCGCACCGCCGCCGCACTGGCCACGGCCATGCGCAAGCTGGGCTTTGAGGTCACCGAGGGCGTTGGCAAGACCGGTCTGGTGGCGCTGTACCGCAACGGCACAGGCCCCACGGTGATGGTGCGCACCGAGATGGACGCCTTGCCCATGGAAGAAAAAACCGGCCTGCCCTATGCCAGCAAGGCCAAGGCCTTGTTCAACGGCAAGGACAGCTTTGTGGCCCACAGCTGCGGCCACGATATGCACATGACCAGCTGGCTGGGCACGGCACAGGCCCTGCTGGGCCTGAAAGAGCAGTGGAAGGGCACGCTGATGTTTGTGGCCCAACCGGCCGAGGAGAGCTCTGGCGGTGCCAAGGCCATGCTGGCCGATGGGCTGTTTGAGAAATTTGGCAAACCCCACTATGCATTTGCGCTGCACACCGGCTCCATGGCCTACGGTACGGTGGGCTATGTGGCAGGTGCCGCGACCTCCAACTCCGACGGGCTGAACATTACCTTCCACGGCCGGGGCGGCCACGGTTCCATGCCGGCACAAAGCATTGACCCGGTGCTGATGGCCGCGCGCTTTGTGGTGGACGTGCAATCCGTGGTCAGCCGCGAGAAGGAACCTGCAGAGTTTGGCGTGGTCACCGTGGGTGCTTTCAATGCCGGCAGCGCGGGCAACATCATCCCCGACCAGGCCCGCGTGCTGGGTACCATCCGCAGCTACCAGGACGATGTGCGCAGCAAGCTGAAAGAAGGGGTGGAGCGCACGGCCAGGGCCACGGCAGCCATGGCGGGCGCACCCGCCCCAGAGATCAAGCTCACCCCGGGTGGAGATGCGGTGATCAACGACCCAGCCCTCACCCAGCGCACGGTGCAGCTGTTCAAAACTGTGCTGGGCGAGCAAAACGTGGTGGCGCTCTCGCCTTCATCGGCCAGCGAAGACTTCTCGGCCTTCGTCAACCAGGGCGTGCCGTCGCTGTTCTACGTCCTGGGCATCTCTGACCCCCAGCGCGTGGCGGAATCCAAGCAAGCGGGCGGCAAGCCCCTGCCCTTCAACCACTCGCCTTTTTATGCGCCGGTGCCCGAGCCCACGTTCCAGACCGGCATCACCACCATGACCTTGGCGGTGATGAATGTGATGCAGTAAAGCCGGCCGGCCCAGGCCCGGCTTACGCGGCGGCGGCCTGGGGCGCAATCCGCACAGGAATCGTCACCGGCCCGTCGTTCACCAGGTGCACCTGCATGTCGGCCGCAAAAATGCCGGTCTGCACCACGGGATGGCCCGCCCGGGCCTGGGCCACAAAGTAGTCATACAGGCGCTGGCCTTCGGCCGGTGCGGCGGCGCCGGTGAAACTGGGGCGGTTGCCGCCCTTGGTGTCGGCCGCCAGCGTGAACTGGCTGACCACCAGCAGGCCACCGCCCACGTCTTGCAGGCTGCGGTTCATCTTGCCGGCGTCATCTTGAAAAATGCGCAGCTTGAGCAGCTTGGCCAGCAGCTTGTCGGCCTCGGCCTCGCTGTCGCCCTGCTCGGCACACACCAGGGCCAACAGACCTTGTTCAATCTGGCCGGTGATCTGGCCATCCACTTCCACGCGCGCGCTTTTCACGCGCTGCACCACACTCAACATGGCTTGTTTCTCTCGTCTTAGTTTGTCGATGGAGGCTGCTGCGCCATGGCCTGCTCATAGGCGGTAGCCATGCCATCGGGCAGCACTTCGATGCGGGCCTGCAGGCCCGGCAAGGCCTGCATCAGCGCCTGTTCCACCCGGGTGCGCCATTGTGCGGTGTGGGCCAGCGTCCACTGGCCTGGCGCATGCATGTGCAGGTCCACAAAGCTGCGCTCGCCCGCACGGCGGGTGGTGATGCTGTCAAAGGCCACATCGACGCCCTCTTCGCTGCGCACCTGCTCGGCGCATTGCTCCAGGCAACGATCTATGGTGCTGCGAGCCTCGGCATCGAGGGCACTGTCCATCAGGCCTTGCGAGGACTCCCACACCAGTTGACCACCCTGTACCAGGATATTCAGGCCCACGGCCACGGCCACGGCAGCGTCCAGCCACAACCAGCCGGTGATATGGGCCAATGCCAGGCCGGCCACCACGCCCACCGAGGTCCAGACATCGGTGAGCAGATGGCGGGCATCGCCCTCCAGCGCCATGGAGCGATACAGACGCGCCGAGCGCAGCATCACCCAGGCCAGCCAGCCATTCAAGGCCGTGCTCAGCAGCGACAGGCCCAGGCCCCAGTCCAGGCGCTCCAGCGGTTGCGGGTTGATCCAGCGGTCCACTCCCACCCAGATGATGGCCAGGCTGGCCCCCACCACCAGCAGGCCTTCAAAGCCCGCCGAAAAATACTCGGCCTTGTGGTGGCCATAGGGGTGGTCATCATCCGCCGGGCGCTGGGCAATGGTGACCATGGCCAGCGCAAACATGGCGCCCGCCAGGTTGACGAAGGACTCCAGCGCATCCGACAACAGCCCTACCGAGCCCGTCAGCCACCAGGCCAGCATCTTCAACACAATGGTGATCAGCGCCACCACCACCGACAACCGCAGCAAGCCATGCGGCGAGCGCCAGCCACCCGCCCGGGGCGATGGAGCAATGTGGTTTGCCATGGACCCTCTCAAAAAGCAGTTCGCAATGCCCGGCATTAGACCACCGCCATGGCGGATCTCGGCTGCGGCGGCATCTGCACAACAATGTGCCGAAGCGGTCTATGCATATGCCTGCAACACATACCAGCCGTGGTGAAATGTGGTCACTACCTCCCCCACGCACACAGCCACCGCCATGTCCGCAAGCCCTGATTCCGCCACCACCGTCATCGGCGCCTGCCCGCATGACTGCCCCGATACCTGCTCGCTGCGCACCACCGTGGTCGATGGCGTGGCCACCCGGGTGCAAGGCAATACCGAACACGCCCACACCGGCGGCGTGCTGTGCGCCAAGGTCAGCAAATACACGGAGCGCAGCTACCACGCGCAGCGCGTGCTACAGCCTTTGAAGCGTGTGGGCCCCAAAGGTGCATCCGGGAGCGGCCAGTTCATTCCCGTGGGCTGGGATGAGGCCCTCCGCGATATCGCCCAGCGCCTGCACGCCATTGCCCAGCGCGCGCCCGAGGCCGTGCTGCCCTATAGCTATGCCGGCACCATGGGCCAGGTCCAGGGCGAGAGCATGGACCGCCGCTTTTTCCACCAACTGGGCGCCAGCCTGCTGGACCGCACCATCTGCTCCAGCGCCGGTGGCGAGGCGCTGGCCCACACCTATGGCGGCAAGCTGGGCATGCGGGTGGAATTTTTTGCCGAGAGCCAGCTGATCCTCATCTGGGGCAGCAACTCCATTGCCAGCAATCTGCATTTCTGGCGCTATGCCCAGGAAGCCAAACGCAACGGCGCCAAGCTGGTGTGCATAGACCCGCGCCACAGCGAGACGGCCGACAAATGCCACGAGCATCTGCAGCTGCTGCCCGGCACCGACGCCGCGCTGGCCCTGGCGCTGATGCACGAGCTGATTCGCAATGACTGGCTGGACCACGACTACATTGCCCGCCACACCCTGGGCTGGGAAGCACTCAAGGAGCGCGCCCTGCAGTGGCCGCCCGAGCGTGCGGCCCAGGTCTGCGGCCTGCCCGTGGAGCAGATCCGCCAGCTGGCGCGCGACTACGGCACCACACGCCCCGCCGCCATCCGCCTGAACTACGGCATGCAGCGCGTGCGCGGCGGCGGCAATGCGGTGCGCGCCGTAGCTTGCTTGCCGGCCCTGGTGGGTGCCTGGCGCCACCGTGCCGGCGGCCTGCTGCTGTCCAGCTCGGGCGTGGCGCCTTTTCAAAAGGCCGCGCTGCAGCGCCCCGACCTGCTGGGCACGCGCCGACCACGCACGCTGAACATGAGCCAGATTGGCGATGTGCTGCTGCACCCCGGTGATGCCAAGTTTGGCCCCCAGGTCGAGACCGTGGTGGTCTACAACAGCAACCCCGTGGCCGTGGCGCCCGAATCGGCCAAGGTGGCGGCCGGCTTTGCGCGGGAAGACCTGTTCACCGTGGTGCTGGAGCATTTCATGACCGACACCGCCGACCACGCCGACTATGTGCTGCCCGCCACCACGCAGCTGGAGCATTGGGACATTCACGGCAGCTACGGCCACACCGATGTGCTGCTGAACCGCCCGGCCATTGCCCCCCAAGGGCAGGCCCGCAGCAATGCGCAAATCTTCCGCGACCTGGCCGCGCAAATGGCCAGCCTGGATGCTGCCTTTGCCGCGCCACATTTTCAAGACTCCGATGAGGCGCTGTGCCGCACAGCAGTAGCAGGTACAGCTATAGATTTTGAAGATCTGCTGCAGCACGGCTTTGCCCACATTCCCGTGGCGGAGGCACCGTTTGCCGAAGGCGGGTTCGCCACGCCCTCGGGCAAATGCGAGTTCGACAACCCCAGGCTGGCAGCGCTGGGCATCAACACCTTGCCGGACTATGTGCCGAACTACGAGCCGCCCACGGCCGCATTTCCGCTGGCCATGATCTCGCCGCCGGCACGCAATTTTCTCAACAGCACGTTTGCGAACGTGGCCAGCCTGAACCGCATGGAGCAGCGCCCGCTGCTGGAGTTGCACCCCGACGACGCCGCCGCACGCGGCATTGCCGATGGCGACCGTCTGCGCGTATTCAACGCCCGGGGCGAGCATGTCTGCCACGCCGCCATCAACGGCCGCGCCCGCGCCGGCTTGGTGGTGGGGCTGGGCATCTGGTGGCGCAAGCAGGGCGACAACGGCACGAATGTGAACGAACTCACCCACCAACAGCTCACCGACATCGGCCGTGGCCCGTGTTTTTATGACTGTGCGGTGGAGGTGGAAAAATTAAACACCCCCTGAGGCGCTAACGCGCCTTCCCCCTCTCTCTCGCTGCGCGAGGGAGGGGGACGACACCGGCGCCTAGCAGGGATACAAGGCGGCCCCCTAGCGAATGGGGCGAGGCATGCACCAAGGGCACTCTTGCGCAGCGTTCTCTGGGCTTACCCTCTCTCCCACATGCGGGCGAGGGCTAAGGCCAGGACGCAGAGCTTAAAACTGGCGCGGCCCAGATCAGGGACAGCGAGCAAGGGCCGCCCCGCAGCGAGGCTGTCGTCCCCCTGCCCGCGAGCGCAGCGAAGCGAAGAGCGGGGGGAAGGCACGCAGTGCCTCAGGGGGGTGTCCTCAATCCTCATCCATGTCGCCGAACTGCTGGACCAGATGGTCCAGCAGCGCCCGCACCGCCGGCAGCTGGCCTCGGCGTGAGGCAAAGACGGCGTGCACGATTTCGGCGCGTGGCTCCCAGCCCGGCAGCACCTGCACCAGCGCGCCGCTGCGCAGAGCCTCTTGCACAAACATCATGGGCAGTTGCACCACGCCCACACCCTGAAGGGCCGCATCACGCAGTGTCACCATGGACTGTGTCACCAGGCGCGGCTGGTGGCGCACCTCGGCGCGCTCACCCTTGGGGCCCAGTAGCAGCCAGCGGTGGGTTTCCTGCAACTGGCCCATGTCCAGACTGGGCCAGGCCGCCACATCCATGGGCCCACCGGCCTGGCCCATGCGCTCCACCAGGGCGGGGCTGGCCAGCAGACATTGCCGGCGCTCTGCCAGCCGGCGTAGCACCAGGTCGCTGTCTTCCAGTGGTGGCGGGCGCACGCGTATGGCCAGGTCCAGCCCCTCGCCCACCACATCCACACGGCGGTTGGTTTCGTCCACCTGCAGCGTCACCTCGGGATAGCGCGCCATAAAGCTGGCCAGCATGGCCCCTACCCGGGCGGTCAGCAGGGCCACGGGGCAGCTCAGCCGCACCACACCGCAGGGCATGCTGTGGGCCATGACCACCGAGGCCTCGGCCGCCTCGGCCTCGGTCAGCATGGCACGGCAATGCTCGTAGTAACGCTGGCCCATGTCGGTGACGGAAAAGCTGCGCGTGGAGCGCCGCAGCAGTTGGGCGCCCAGGCGCTCTTCCAACTGGGCCACACGGCGGCTGAGTTTGGATTTGGGAATGCCCAGGGCGCGCCCGGCTGCCGCAAAACCGCCGTGCTCCACCACCAGGGCGTAGTAGGAAAGATCGTTGAGATCGGGCAGGCTCATTGTTTTAAAAATAGAACGCTGAAGGTGAATATTGTGGACTACTCAGATCTTTGTCCCGAATTCATACTTTCTCCCATGTTCAACGGAAGGCGTGCGGATCCACCAGCACCCGTCCCCACCAAGGAGAAATGCCATGCTCAAGCGCGTTCTGGGCGTTTACGAAGCCCCTCTTCCCCACTGGGTGGGCAATGGCTTTCCCGTGCGTTCGCTGTTCAGCTATGGCGACCACGGCAAGGCTTTGAGCCCCTTTTTGTTGCTGGACCATGCAGGCCCGCACCAGTTCACCCCCACCACCAGCCGCCGCGGCGTAGGTACCCACCCGCACCGGGGATTCGAGACCGTGACCATCGTCTACGAAGGTGAAGTCGCCCACCGCGACTCCACCGGCGCGGGCGGCACCATAGGCCCCGGCGATGTGCAGTGGATGACGGCAGCCTCGGGCATCTTGCACGAGGAGTACCACTCCGACGCCTATGCCCAAACCGGTGGCAATTTCGAGATGGTGCAGCTGTGGGTCAACCTGCCTGCCAAGGACAAGCTGAGCGCCCCCGGCTACCAGACGCTGCTGAATGCCGACATTCCCACCGTGCCCCTGCCCGATGGGGCCGGCAGCCTGCGGGTGATTGCCGGTGACTACAGCGCGGCCCACGCCAAGGCACAAGGCCCTGCCCGTACCTTCACGCCCATCAATGTGTGGGATGTGCGGCTTGCGGCCGGCGCCAGCACCGAGCTGCATGCCCAGCCCGGCCACACGCTGGCCCTGGTGGTGCTGCACGGCACGGTGCTGATCAATGGCCAGGAAGTGGCCCGTGCCGGGCAACTGGTGCACCTGGACCGCGCCGGTGATGTGGTGCAGCTGGAGGCCAACAACGACGTCACGCTGCTGTGGCTGTCGGGCGAGCCTATCGAGGAACCGGTGGTGGGCTATGGCCCGTTCGTGATGAACACCGAGGACGAGATTGCGCAAGCCATGGCGGACTTCCGCAGCGGCCAATTCGGGCAGATCCCGCCGGTGGACCGCAGCGCAGCGTCGCACTGACGGCATCCCTCACTGCCGCCAACGCCTGCATCCCGCAGGTGTTGGCCGCGCACAGCCTTTTTTGACCTTCCCTCCACCCTTCGCAAAGGAAAAACCATGCGCAACAAGCCCTATGTACGCCTCGATAAAGACAATGCCGCCGTGCTGCTGGTGGACCACCAGACCGGACTTTTGTCCCTGGTGCGCGACATCGATCCCGACAAGTTCAAAAACAATGTGCTGGCTCTGGCCGATATGGCCGAGTACTTCAAGCTGCCCACCATCTTGACCACCAGCTTTGAAGACGGCCCCAACGGCCCGCTGGTGCCCGAGCTGAAGGAAAAATTCCCCACCGCGCCCTATATCGCCCGCCCCGGCCAGATCAATGCCTGGGACAACGAAGACTTCGTCAAGGCGGTGAAAGCCACGGGCAAAAAACAGCTCATCGTGGCCGGCGTGGTGACCGAAGTCTGCGTGGCCTTCCCTGTGCTTTCGACTCTGGAAGAAGGCTTTGATGTGTTTGTGATTGCCGACGCCTCGGGCACCTTTAACTCCATGACCCAGCAAGCCGCCTGGAGCCGCATGGAGCAAGCCGGCGCCCAGCTGATGACCTGGTTTGGCGCGGCCTGCGAGCTGCACCGCGACTGGCGCAACGATGTGCATGGTCTGGGCACCTTGTTCAGCAACCACATCCCCGACTACCGCAATCTGATGAACAGCTACAGCACGCTGACAGCCGCCAAATAAGCCCACAGCCACCTGCTCGCTGCGCCGTATGACTGAGATATGGCAAAGCGAGCAGTCTTCAGAGTGTGTTGACGCGCTCAGGCATCCACAGCAGCACGGACGGACACCGCACAGGCCTGCTGCACCTCGTCTTCATGCAGCTGTTCTTCGGCATAGGCCACGCCCCAATCGCGCATGGCCAGCAGCACGGGCTGCAGCGACTGACCCAGCGTGGTCAGCGCATAGTCCACACGCGGCGGCACCTCGGCATACACGGTGCGCCGCACAATGCCGGCTTCTTCCAGCTCGCGCAGCTGCAAGGTCAGCATGCGCTGGGTGATGCCGCCAATGGCGCGGCCCAGCTCGCTGAAGCGCTTGCTGCCCTGCATCAAGTGAAACAGGATGACGGGCTTCCAGGTGCCCCCCATCACGGACAGCGTGACCTCCACGGCGCAGCCGCTTTTGCGGTTCAGTTTTTTCATGGCGTTGGCCTTGTTCGGGGCTGCCGATCCTAGCGCCATCCCTTTATTCATGCATTACTTACATTTTTAATACTACGCCACAAATATGTTTGTTCTGGCGTTATGGAATGTAGCTAGGCACCATGCAGTCCTCTCTTTTTCTGACACAAAGACCTGCCATGAAAGCCCTGCGACTTGCCGCCCCCGGCGGACTCGATCAACTCCAACTGGTGGACCTGCCCATGGCCCCGGCGCCTGGCCCCGGTGAAATCCAGGTGCGTGTGCATGCCAGCTCGCTCAACTACCACGACCTGCTGGTCGTCACCCTGCCCAACGCCGCAGCCGATGGCCGCGTCCCCATGGCCGATGGGGCCGGTGTGGTCACGGCCGTGGGCGCTGGTGTGCAGGAATTCGCCGTGGGCGACCATGTGGTCTCCACCTTTTTCCCGCAATGGCTGGCTGGCCGCCATATGCCTACCGATTTCCTGCAAGTGCCTGGCGACGGCGTGCATGGCTTTGCCCGCGAAAGCGTGACCCTGCCGGCCACGGCCTTCACCCACGCCCCCAAGGGTTGGACCCATGCTGAAGCCGCCACGCTGACCACGGCCGGACTCACGGCCTGGCGCGCCCTGGTGGTGGATGGCCGCATCCAGGCCGGCGACACCGTGCTGGTGCTGGGCACGGGGGGCGTTTCCATTTTTGCGCTGCAACTGGCCAAACACATGGGCGCCCGCGTAATTGCCACCACCTCCAGCGCCGCCAAGGCAGAACGCCTGCGGGCCCTGGGTGCCGATATGGTCATCAACTACCGCGAACAACCCGACTGGGGCGACGCCGTGCTGGCCGCCACCGATGGCCGCGGCGCCGACATCGTGGTGGAAGTGGGCGGCCCGGCCACCTTGCCCCAGTCCATACGCGCCTGTGCGGCCGGCGGCCATATCGCCTTGATTGGCGTGCTCACCGGCTTTGCCGGCGAGGTGCCCACCACCGAGCTGATGCGCAAGCAGCAGACCCTGAAGGGATTGATCGTGGGCAGCCGCGAAATGCAGCAAGACATGGTGCGGGCGCTGGAGCGCTGGCAGTGGCGCCCCGTCATCGACAGCAGCTACCCGCTGGAGCAGACCGCCCAGGCCTTTGCCCACCAGCAGTCGGGCCAGCACTTTGGCAAGATCTGCCTGACGCTCTGATGCTCTGACGGGCAGCGCGCCAATGTCACACCCGGCGGCAGCCCGGGTGTGCGGGCTTGTGGAGACATGGGCGTGGCGAACAACCGACACATGGCGTTACACGTTCGGCCGATAATCGCCCCCACCGCGTGGGACTACTCCCCCTCCACCGCCAACAGGGCTGCCACCTGCCCCGGCCACCACGCTTTTTGCCTGTTTGATTGGCCGGACGCCCGCGTCCCGCCTTGCCGCCATGGATTTACGCCGCCTGATTCTGGTGCTGACGTTGTGCAGCGCCATTGTTCCCTTTGCCAATACGTTTTATGCCGGCTACGCAGCGCAGCGCCAGCAACTGATAGACAACACCCTGGAAGCCAACTACGCCTACGCCACCAAGCTGGCCAAGAGCACGGATGACTTTCTGCAGTCCGCCCTGCAGCAGCTGGCCTATACGGCCCAGCTGCTGTCCACGCACATGGACAGCCCCGAGCAGCTGTCCAGCGAAGCCACACGCCTGCGCCTGCAAACCAAGAGCTTCAACTCCATCACCATCCACGACGGCGCTGGGCTGGTACTGGCCACCTCGCCCGAGACTCTGAGGCTCAAGGGCCGCACGCTCTACAGCGATGTGGTGCGGGAGTCGATCGCCACACACAAGCCGGTGATCAGCGAGCCCTATATGGCGGCCACCGGCAACTTCATCGTCTTGCTGACCCACCCGGTGTTCAGCCCCCAGGGCCAGTATCTGGGTGCCGTGGCAGGCAGCATTTACCTGAAGCAGGAGAACATGCTCGACCGCCTGCTGGGCACACATTTCTACAAGGACGGCTCCTACCTCTACGTGGTCGACAAATCCAAGCGCATCATCTACCACCCTGACAGCGACCGCATCGGCCAGGTTGTGGATGGCAACCCCGCGATTGAGCAGGTGGTGCAAGGCCAGTCGGGCCAGACCGCCAGCACCAACAGCCGGGGCACGGCCATGCTGGCCGGCTTTGCCGTGGTGCCCAGCACGGGCTGGGGCATAGTCTCGCAGCGTCCGCAGGCGGCCACGCTGGCCCCGCTGGACAGCCTGGTGCGCCATATGTGGCAGCAAACCCTGCCCATGGCCGTGCTCATGCTGCTGGTGATCTGGTGGAGTGCCCACCGCATTGCCAGCCCGCTGCGCCAGCTGGCCAATGGCGCCCGGACCATGGACCGCCCGGAAACCGCGCAGAACATCCAGGCCGTCTCCTCCTGGTATTACGAGGCACAGGAGCTGAAAAAAGCCCTGCTGGTGGGCATAGGCCTGCTCCACCAGAACATCTCCAAGCTGCGCCAGGATGTGCACACCGACCCCTTGACCGGCCTGGGCAACCGCCGCCACCTGGATGCGGCCCTGGCCAATCTGGAAGCCAATCAAACGCCTTTTGCAGTGGTGGCCGTGGACATCGACCATTTCAAGCGCGTCAACGACAGCTTTGGCCATGGCGTGGGCGACAACGTGCTCAAGCAACTGGCCCAGCAAATGCGTGAAATCTCACGCGCCCATGATCTGCCCTGCCGCATTGGCGGGGAAGAGTTTGTGCTGCTGCTGCCCCAGGCCAACAGCCAGATTGCGGCCCAGGTGGCCGAGCGACTGCGCCGCCAGGTAGAGGCCACCGAGCTGCCCACCGTGGGCCACATCACCATCTCGCTGGGCGTGGCCAGTTGGCCCGAAAACTCCGACGATATTCCCTCGGTTTTTCGCTATGCCGACGACATGCTCTATGCCGCCAAGCATGGCGGGCGCAACCGGGTCGAGGTCTACGAGGCCCACACCCCTACCCCGGCCCTGCCTGCAGCGTGAGCGCCAGGGTACAGGGTTTCAATCCAGCCGCACGCCGGCCTGGGCAATGATGGCGCCCCAGCGCCGCGCTTCTTCACGGGCCAGGGTGTAGAACTGGGTCGGCGTGCCGGCCAGTGACTCCATGCCCAGCTCCTGCATGCGCAGTTGCACGGCGGGGCTGGCCAGCGCCTGGTTGAGCAAGGTGTTCAAGCGCTGCACCACGGCATCGGGCATGCCTGCCGGGCCCAACACGCCCTGGAAGGCATAGACCTCGGCACCGCTGACGCCGGCCTCGGCCAGCGTGGGCACATCGGGCAGGGCCGCCAGGCGCTGGGCAGAACCCACGGCCAGGGCACGCAGCTTGCCGGTTTGCATCAGCGGCAGGCCGGCCGCCAGGTCCAGAAACATGCAGGGCAACTGGCCCCCCATCACATCCGCCACGGCTGGGGCCGCGCCCTTGTAGGGCACATGGGTGAGGCGCACGCCCGCGCGCTGCTGGAACAGCTCCATGGCCAGGTGGTGGGGCGAGCCATTGCCAGGAGAGGCGTAGTTGATCTGCCCCGGCTGGGCCCGGGCCCGTTGCAGCAGCTGGGCCAGGGTCTGTACCGGGAAAGCCGGGTTCACCACCAGCACCAGCGGGAAACGGCTGATGCCGCCGATATAGCTGAAGTCCTTGGCCGGTTGAAACGGCAGCTTGCGGAACAAATGCTCGTTGAAGGCCAGCACGGCGTTGTCGGCGGACATGATGGTGTAGCCATCGGCCTTGGCCGCAGCCACCTGCTGGGCTGCAATATTGGTGGCGGCGCCGGGTTTGTTTTCAATCACCACGGCCTGGCCCAGGGCCGGGCGCATGGCCTCGGCCACGGTGCGGGCCAGCACATCGGTGCCGCCACCCGGTGGGTAAGGCACCAGCCAGCGCAGGCTTTGGCGCGGCCAGGCGCTGCTGCCCCCTGCAGCCTGCGCCCATGCGGTGTGAGAAAAAATTCCACCCGTTGCTGCTGCCGCCGCTGCGGTGCGGGCCAGCCACTGTCTGCGATCCATATCGTGCTCCTGCGGATGCGGTATCCGCCCATGGCAGCCATGGTGCAGCAACTTTGTTTTGATAGCAGCCCGCGCTTGTCGCTATTGCATTTCAGGTGTTTTTGATTCAGCAGCGGCAACGCCCAAGGCCACGGGCTGCACCTGAAAGCCCTGTGCCGCCAGCAGCGCAGGCAGGCCTTGCGGCCCCACCAGGTGCAGCGCCCCCACGGCCACAAACAGGCTGTGGCCCTGGCGCAGTTGCTGGGCAATGGCCTCTGCCATGCCGGGGTTGCGCCCATCCACCACGCGGGCATAGAGCTGGCGCTCAGCCTCGGTGCCCAGGCAGTTGCACCACTGGGGATAGGTTTCCAGCATATGCACATCCCCTGCGGCCCAGGCCTGGGTCAGGCGCAGCAGCTGCTCGGCAGCATCGCCGCGCTCCAGCTGCGCAAGGCCGCTGGCCACGCTTTGCTCCACCTCGGCAGGCTGGTCAAACATCAGCTCGCGCAACTGGGTGGCCGGGGTCTCCAGGCCCACCATGGGCTTGCCCAGGGCCAGTGCAATCCCGGCCAGTGCCAGGTCCACGCCCAGCTGTGGCTCCAGCCCCTGGCTGCGGCCCACCAGCGTCAGCAAGGTGATGACCTGGGCCTCCGGCCGCAATGCCGCCACCGATGCCGGCGCGCATGCGGCGCGCAGCAAGCGGTCCAGGTGGCTGCGCAGCGCAGGTGGCAGTGGTGCGGCGCCGGCCTGCAGGCGCATGCCCTGGGCCAGCTCCTGCTGCACCGCGGGGTCCAGCAGATTCAGCTCCAGCGCCAGGCTGTCCACCCCCCGCAGCGCCTGCACAATGCCGGGCCCGGGTACAAACCAGTCTCTCTGGTTGACGTGGATGGTGCCGTACAGCCAGCTGGTGCGCCCCTGGTAGTCCAGGCGCCACAGCACGCCACGGTCGCGCGCCTGCTGCTGCAGCCGGGCCAGCTCGGCCCCTGTGGGCGGTGGCAACTCGGGCGGGCAGGTGGGTGCAGTCTGCGCAGTTTGCGCCTGGGCCAGGCCGCAGCACAGCAGCGTCGCTGCCAGCAGGCGCTTGCCTATCGATAGCAGTCTGTGCATATGCAGCCTGCGGGAGAAGCCATTCTCCATCTCAGTCCGCACTGTCCGCAGCCTCGGGCGAGGCCACGTTCTGGTCGATGGCGCCAAAAATGCTGTGGCCGTCCTTGCCCTTCATCTCGATGCGTATGGTGTCGCCAAACTGCATGAAGGCGGTCTGCGGCGCGCCGTCCTGAATGGTTTCTATGCACCGCTTTTCGGCGATGCAGCTATAGCCCTTGGGCCATTCCATGCGCCTGGCCTTGCCCCTGCCGCTTTCCACGCCGGGGTTGCTCACCGTGCCGCTGCCCACGATGGAGCCGGCGCGCACATTGCGGGTTTTGCAGATATGGGCGATCAGCTGGCCGAAGTGGAAGGTCATGTCCTCGCCGGCATCGCACATGCCCACCTTGCGGCCGTTCCAGGTGCTTTGCAGCGTCAGGTACAGGCGACCGTTTTTCCAGCTGTCGCCCAGCTCGTCCAAGGTCACGGCCACGGGGCTGAAGGCCGTGGCCGGCTTGGCCTGGAAAAAGCCAAAGCCCTTGGCCAGCTCATTGGGGATGAGGTTGCGCAGGCTGACATCGTTGGCCAGCATCACCAGGCGTATGCCGTCCAGTGCCTGGGCCGGCGTGCTGCCCATGGGCACATCGGTGGTGATGACGGCGATCTCTGCCTCAAAGTCAATGCCCATGGCCTCGCTGGGCACGACGATGTCGTCACAGGGGCCTATGAAGTCATCGCTGCCGCCCTGGTACATCAGAGGATCGGTGTAGAAATTGGCCGGCACCTCGGCGCCGCGCGCCTTGCGCACCAGCTCCACATGGTTGATATAGGCCGAGCCATCGGCCCACTGGTAGGCGCGCGGCAGCGGCGCCATGCACTGCTGGGGGTCAAAGGCAAAGGCGTGGGGCGCCTTGCCGTGGTTGAGCTGGTGGTAGAGGTCTTGCAGCTGCGGGGCCATAAAGGCCCAGTCATCGAGCACCTGCTGCAGGCGGCTGGCAATGCCGGTCGCATAATGGGCCAGACGCAAATCACGCGAGACGACGACCAGTTGGCCGTCGCGAGAGCCGTCCTTGTAGGTGGCGAGTTTCATGGAGCGCTTCCCCAAAATACGACCACTGTGGTCTGCGAAAATGACACTCGGCTCAAGGGATTGAGTCGAACAAAAACCTGAAATTCTAGGCCAATGGACAAGGAACGCGCGGGCATTCAATCGGTGGAAGTGGGCTTCACGCTGCTGCAGGCCCTGGGCCGTGCGCCCGGCGCGCTGATGCTCAAAGACCTGGCTGCCGCGGCCGGTATGGGCGCGGCCAAGGCCCACCGCTATCTGGTGAGTTTTCAGCGCCTGGGCCTGGTGGTGCAAGACGGCCGCAGCGGCCGCTACGACCTGGGCCCTGCCGCCCTGCACCTGGGCCTGGCCGCATTGGCGCGCCAGGACGCGGTGCAACTGGCCCGCGAACGCCTGCCCGCACTGATGGACCAGGTGCAGCACACGCTGGCCCTGGCCGTATGGGGCAACCAAGGACCGACCCTGGTGCACTGGATGCCTGGCCCCCAGGCCGTGGTGGCCCATTTGCGCCTGGGCGATGTCATGCCCTTGCTGGACTCGGCCACCGGCCGCTGTTTTGCGGCCTGGCTGCCCACCGCCACCACCGCCCCCATGCTGAAGGCCGAGCTGCAGCAAGCCCCTGCGCGCCAAGACCCGCCGCCCAGCCCCGCCGCGCTGCAGTCGCTGTGGGCCGAGGTGCGTGCCCAGGGTGCGGCCCGCGTGGACGGCAGCCTGCTGCCCGGCACGGCCGCTTTCTGCGCCCCGGTGTTCGATGCCAGCGGCCAGCTGGCCCTGGGCGTGCTGTGCCTGGGCCCCAGTGCCCGCTTTGATGCCCGCTGGCAGGGCGCCGTACATGCCCCGCTCTCGGCCTGGGCCCGGCAGCTTTCCCACGACCTGGGCCATGCCCCGGCGGCCCGAGCCTGAGGGTAAACATGCGCCGCCTGCTTGCCCTCTTGGCATTGACCGCGCTGGTGCTGGCCCTGCATGCCTGGCTGCTGACCGAGCTGCCCTGGGGCCGCGAGAACGGCCATGCCGCACACGACAGCAGCCCCGCACCGGTGTTTGCCACCCGCACCGTGACGCCGCCACCGCCGCCAGCCCCACCCGCGCCCCCGGCTCCACCGCCCCCCAAACCCAAGCCAGCCCCTCGGCCCAAGCCTGCACCTCCACCGCCAGCTCCTGAGCCCGAGCCCGAAGCTGCGCCCCCCATCGAACAGGCGGAGCCCGCAAGGCCGGAGCCCGAGATGGAGAGCACACCCGCCGTGGAGTCCGAGCCGGCAGTGCCTTCCCCCACCGAGGCCGATGGCGCGCCCGCCATGACCGAGGAGGCCGCAGCGGCGGCCCAGGCCGATGCCAGCGCGCCGCCCGCTACAGAAGCCGCCCCAGCCACAGCCGCTGCTGCGCCCCCCCAACGCATCAGCGTGCGCACGGCCGCAGGCCAGCCGACCCAGACCGATATGCCCTACCAGGCGCCGCCTGCCCAGTTGCTGCGTTTTCAGGTCAAGGGCCAGGTCAAGGGCTTTCACTACAGCGCCAGCGCGCAGCTTTCGTGGCGCCCCCAGCTTCAGCACTACCAGGCCAGCCAGGAGATCAGCGCCTTCTTGATGGGCTCGCGCAGCCAGAGCAGCCGCGGCCAGATCACGGCGGAGGGCCTGCAGCCCGATCGCTTTGAAGACCGTGCCCGCAGCAAGCTGCGCGCCGCCAATCTGGATTGGGTCAGCGGCCTGGCCCGGTTTGAGCCCGAATCGCCGCTGGCCCGCATCGCCCCCGGTACGCAAGACAGGCTCAGCGTGTTTCTGCAACTGGCTGGCATGCTAGCCGCCGCCCCCCAGCGCTACCCCCAAGGCAGCAAGATCACCTTGCCCACAGCCAGCACCAAGGCCGTGGAGCCCTGGACCTTCCAGGTCCAGGACAGCGCCGATCTGGAGCTGCCCGTGGGCAGCCTGCCCACGCTGCGGCTGGAACGGCTGGCCCGCCACAGCGGCGACCAGAAGGCCGAGCTGTGGCTGTCGCCGGCCCTGGGCTATCTGCCGGTGCGCATCCACCTGAGCGAGGACAACGGCGACTTTGCCGATATGCAGCTGCAGTCCCACAGCGCGCCCTGATCCTGCCCCACAGACCTGCGCGCCGCAAGTTTCTGCACACCCCGCATTTCCATGGAATACTGGGGTCGTGGCGTCCTGCAAGGGCTTGACCCCTTGAAACCGCCACCACGGCGTCCATCTATGGTCTTAGAACAGGCAACAGGAGGTGCACCATGCAAATGCTTTACGACTCGGATTCTTTTGTGGTGCTGCACATGCAGCCCGAGCCGGAGACTGCCTCCACCATCACCTTGTCAGACGGCAAGACCCCGGCACCGCCCATGCCGCGCCACGGCTTTGAGATCGTGGACAAGCGTTCGGGCAAGGAGGTCTACCTCGACGGCTCCTGGGCCGAGCTGTTCCAGCAAACCATTCTGGCCTGGCAGCGTGAATCGCCCACCCAGGAAGAGGTGGAAGACACGCTGGAGCGCTATACCGGGCTGGCGCAAAACCCCGTGCTAGTTCATTGACCGATTTCCGTCTCTTCCCCAGGCCGCCTTGTGCGGCCTTTTTTATGCACATGCGAATGGTGTGGCCACATACCGCAGCCAGCCCCTCTTGAATGCCAGGGCGCATATATTTCAGTGCATTATCTTTGGTATGTCGGCCAGAAAAATAATCGCTATCAATACAATATTAAATGCACATTAAGAGAAACGCTTGCTAGAGAATATCGCTAAGATAATCCGAGCAACACCATATTGCCTGCCGATAATCTCCCCAAGAGCCGCACCTACTTTCATAGCACCTTCAGCGCTATGAATCTGCACATACAGCGGAATCCACTCCCAGAAGCACGCACATACATCGCTCGTCGCAGCCTTGCATCACTTGGAACGGCGGGTTATCTCCTGCGCGAATGATTTTCACTGGGTTTTGAATCACCGCATTATTTGCTGATGCAAATCAACGCTGCATCGCAGGCGTGGATACGTATGACATGCAGCGGGTGCAATATCACACCACCCCTCTATCCCCATGTGGAGAAAATGGCATGAGAACCTCATACAAATATGGCCTGATTCCCCTGGCCGCCGTGCTGGGCCTGTGTTGGCAGCTGTCCACGGCCGCCGTGCAGGAGCACACCGAAGCCCCTGCAGCCGCCCCCCAGGTCATTGACGACCTGCCCGCCAACTACGCCGCCGATCTGCCAGCAGATCAGCGCGCCCTGATCGAGCGCGGCCGCTATGTGGCCCGTCTGGGCGACTGCGTGGCCTGCCACACCGGCACCAAGAGCCAGCCCATGGCCGGCGGCCTGGCGCTGGAGACGCCTTTCGGCAAGCTCTACTCCACCAACATCACGCCCGACAAGGGCGCCGGCATGGGTGGTTACAGCTTCGAGCAGTTCGACCGCGCCATGCGCAAGGGCGTGGCCGCAGACGGCCGCAACCTCTACCCGGCCATGCCCTACCCGTCCTACGCCAAGATGACCGAGGACGATATGCAGGCGCTGTACGCCTATCTGATGCAGGGCGTGGCCCCGGCACAGGTGGCCAACAAGCCCTCGGAAATGGGCTTCCCCTTCAACCAGCGCTGGGGCTTGTCGCTGTGGAACTGGATGTTCCTGGACAGCACCCCCTTCCAGCCCCAGGCCAGCCAAAGCGCTGAATGGAACCGCGGCGCCTACCTGGTGCAAGGCCTGGGCCACTGTGGCGCCTGCCACACCCCGCGTGGCGTGGCTTTCCAGGAAAAGACCATGACCGGCGAAGGCAAGGATGGTGTGCACTTCCTGGCCGGCGAAATCGTCGAAGGCTGGCGCGCCCTGAGCCTGCGCAATCTGTGGACCCCCGAGGAAACCGCCGAGCTGCTGAAAACCGGGCGCAACCGCCACGGCACCGTCTCCGGCAATATGGTGGACGTGGTGCAGCACAGCACCCAGTACATGAGCGACGGCGACCTGCTGGCCATTGGCACCTACCTCAAGGCCCTGCCGGCCGGCAAGGCCGACCTGCCCATGCAAGTGGCCCAAGGCCCTGCACCGCAAATCGCCATTCCGGCACGCGCCGTGGGCAGCACCGAGGCCCTGGTGGCCGCCAATGCCGCGCATTACAACGTGCCTGCCGACCTCTACACCACCCGTGGCGGCCTGGGCTATCTGCAGTTCTGCGCCGACTGCCACCGTGCAGATGGCGGCGGCGTGAAGGACGTGTTCCCGCCCCTGCAAGGCAATCGCTCGCTGCGCGGCGGTGACCCCAGCACCCTGGTGCACATCATGCTGACCGGCTGGACCACACCCGTGACCCAGACCCACTCGCATCCGCTGACCATGCCCTCCTTCGCCCAATTGGGTGACCAGGAGATTGCCGACATCCTGAACTTTGCGCGCCGCAACTGGGGCAGCAAGGAGGCCGCCGAGATCAAGGCCAAAGACATTGCCAGCCAGCGCAAGCAGCTCAATACCCTGCCCGACAACTCGCGCCCCTTCGAGACACCTCGCCTGGCCGATATGCTCAAGGAAAAGAATGCCGAACAACTGGTCTACGGTGCACGTCTGAACATCGAAACCCGTGACCTGCTGCCCAAGAACGTGGGCAATGCGCTGAACTGCGCCAGCTGCCACTTGAACGCAGGCACCGTGGCCGATGGCTCGCCCTATATCGGCGTCTCGGCATTCTTCCCCAGCTACGCACCGCGCGCCGGCCGCACCATCACGCTGGAAGACCGCATCAACGGCTGCTTCCTGCGCTCCATGAACGGCAAGCCGCTGCCGCTGGATTCGGAAGAGATGAAGTCCATGGTCGCGCTGTTCGACTGGATGCGCAACGAAACCAAGCCCGAAGACAAGGTCGAGGGCCGTGGCGTGGGCAAGATCAGCCAGGACATCATCCCCAACCCCGAAAACGGCAAGAAGATCTACACCGCCCAATGCGCCATCTGCCACGGCAGCGACGGCGAAGGCATCAAGAATGCCAAGGGCCAGTGGGTCTACCCACCGCTGTGGGGCGATGAGTCCTTCAACCTGGGCGCCGGCCTGGCCCGTACCTACACGGCTGCGGCCTTCGTCAAGCGCAATATGCCGATTGCCATGCACAACAAGTTCCCGCTGGGACAAGGTGGCCTCACCGACCAGGAAGCCGTGGACGTGGCCGAATACTTCAGCCACCAGCCACGCCCGGACTTTGCCAACAAGCACAAGGACTGGCCGAATGGCAAGAAGCCTGCTGATGCACGCTACTAAACCTTAGCGATAGCTCCGCCCATGCCTGCATGGGCTCCCTCGCCGCAGTGGCTTCACCGCCCTGCGGCTTTTTTTATGCCCCAGGGTCATGGGCGCTGCGCAAAGATTTGGAACAGGCATGTGCAAGGCCTGATGGCAGGATTTCTCGCAAGCTTCACCTGGAACCTCTATATGCACCCACCACCATGGATGGCCGTCGCCCATGCAGAGCAAGGTGTTCGCGCCTTGGGAGCTGGCGAAAGCAATCCCCGCATCACCGCCTACCACGCGGGAACCAATATCGAGGGCTATGACGACAAAGTCTCCTGGTGTTCGTCATTTGTGCATTGGACGCTGGCACAGCTTGGCATACCCGGCACCGCCTCTGCATTGGCCCGTTCCTGGCTGGAGTGGGGCCAAGGCCTGGATGCACCTGTTGTGGGCTGCATCACCGTTTTATGGCGTGATGACCCCGAGAGCTGGAAAGGCCATGTCGGCTTTTTCCAGAAGGTGGAGGGTGATCGCATTTTTCTGCTCGGTGGCAACCAGCAAGGAGAAGTGCGCGGGCACGCTTATCCTGCCTCCAGCGTGCTGGCCTATCGCTGGCCCCAATCCATACCCAGCTCGGGGCCCTGAGCCTCGCATTGCACGCTCTCCCACCAGACCTCCCACATCCGCAGCGTTGCGCGCAGCCTGTTTGCCTTGGCGAATGGGTGAATGGCGCACGCCCCGTTGCTGCTGAACAGCGTATCCAAGTTGGCAGGATGCGCTGGGGGCAGCAAAGAACGCTCACCCGCACCCTATCGCGCCTGGATCCGTTTGATGCGGCCCCTGTTTACGCCCTGGGGCCTTGATGCGGGTTCTCGAAGATGGCTTCGACAGACTGCTGGAACAGCGCGCTGATGCGGAACGCCAGCTCCAGAGATGGGCTGTGCTTTTCGGTTTCGATGGCGTTCACGGCCTGGCGAGAAACGCCCAGTCGCTCCGCCAGATCGGCCTGCGTCCAGCCGGCCTCGGCACGCAATATGCGGATTCGGTTTTTCATTCAGCGGCTCGTCCGTACAAAAGCGGTTGCCAGGGCATACATGGCCAGAAAGAAGGGGTAGATCAGCCAGCCCGGCATATGGACCGCGGCCGCATAGGTCTCGCCAAAGCCCCAGGCGGTCCACAGCGCCATGGTGAGGCCGGCCGCCAGCACAAAGCATTTGCCGACGATGGCACGGACATATTCGTCGCTCCCGGCCATCAAGCGCAGCGTGGCCCAGATATGGCCGGCCACGGGCAAGGCCACAGCTGCTGCCACCAGCCACCCCGAGGTCCGCCCCAGCATGCCGTCGAAAACACCGAGGATGGCTGCGAGGTTGATCAGCATGTACACCCCCATGCAAAGGCCGGTGCGAACCAGATAGGTGCGCCCCTGCGAAGCAGCGGGTGCATATGCATTCTCTGTAGTCATGGTCTATCCTTTATGTAAAGCAAACCTGACTTTATAGAAGTCATAAAAACACGTCAATAAGTAATGTTAACTTTACATACACAATGCAAAAAATGAACCTGAGGTCGAGAAGCGGTCACCCCCATTTTCTGGCTACGGAGCAGGCGTGCAAAGCATGGGTCACTCTCATTTCCTGAGCGCCCCCAACCACCAGATGCACAGCACTCCCAGCGCCATGCTCACCACAAAGCCCATCACGCCCCCTGCAGCGCCCAGTGTCAGCCAGTAGCCCCAGTCCACGCCCCGCTCGGGGCAGTGGATCTCGCATTGCGTGTTCTCCCGCCAGGCCACCCACATCAGCAAAGCTGCGCACAGCTCCCCCACCACCAGGCTGGTGATGGTGCAAAGCAGCCAGGGCTTTTTCATGCTGCGCCCTCAATCCGCTGCACCATAGCGCCAGCGGTACAAGGGCGCCACTACCAGCAGCACGGCAATCAGGCGGCAGACCTGAAAGGCCGTCACCACCGGCACGCCCAGCTGCAGCACCTTGGCAGTGATGGCCATTTCGGCAATGCCGCCGGGGGATGTGCCCAGCACCTGGGTGACCCAGGGCAGGCCCGTGGCCCAGTGCAGCAGCCAGGCAAAACCGGCGCACACCAGCATCAAGACCACGGTGCCCACGGCCACCGAGCCCAGCCACTGCGGCGCTGCCCGCAGGAACTCGCGCCGAAAGCGCACGCCCAGGCTGACGCCAATCACCAGTTGGGCCGCGTTCACCCAGCTGACCGGCAGGGCCGACAGCTGCACATCGGCCACCGTCAAGCCCACGGACACACCCAACGCCCCGAGAAACCAGGGATTGGGCCGGCCGGTGCGCAGCATCAGGCCCACGCCGCACAACGTCAGCGCGGCCAGCCATGCCAGGCCGGCGTAGTCCACCGTGCGGATGGCAGGCGGCATCAGATCGGGCAGGGGCTGCACGCCCATCCATTGCAGCGCAAAGGGAATGGACAAGGTCACCACCAGCACCCGCAGGCTGTGGCTAGCGGCCACCAGGTCGGTGCGCGCATGCTCGCGCTCGGCCAGCAGCGTCATCTCGGAGGCCGCCCCTATTGCCCCCGCGAAATAGGTGGTGGCACGCAGTTGCCGCGCGGGGATGCCGGGCATGCGCGTGGCGGTGCGGCGATAGAGCCAGCTGCTGAACAGCTCCCCCAGCAGCAGCGCCCAGACCACACTGAGGGCAATCGCCCACCACAAGCTACCCACCATGCGCGCCACTTCGGGGCTGAAATACAGGCCCAGCGCGGCCCCCATGGTCCATTGACCCAGATTGCGCAGCGGGGTCCAGCTGGCCGTGGGCGCACCTGCCATGGAGCACAAGGCCATGACCAGCAGCGGCCCAATCATCCAGGGCAGGGGCGTGTGCAAGGCCACGCACAACAAGGCCGCGCCCCAGGCCAACAACAGGCTGAGCAGTACGCGCAAAGGAAAAGGGATTCGGGACAGCATGGGGCAAACCGGTGCAGGCCGCTCAGGCAAGCCCACCGCAGTCAAAAGCAAAGCGCAAGTATCCTCGGTTTACCCACTTGCTGCGCTTCTCTACCAAACAGGTCGCTAACGCTTACCGTACAAGCATCAGCAGCTATCAAAAACAGAGATCGCTACGATTTTTCAGCTCCGCGGCGCACAGCCATTTCACGACCCATGGACTGCTGACTTGGCGCATCCAGCACCGCTCTGGCAGCAGGGTAGATCAGCCGATCTTCGTGCTGCAGATGCTGATCGTACAGAGCTGCAAAGCGCTGCAGCACAGCACTATCCGCTGCAGAAAACACCGCTTGCAGCCCCTCTGCCAAGGCTTGCAGCGGCTGTCTGGCCAATGCCCAGCAGGCGGCCATGTCCACATGGTCTTGCTGCAGCTGGCGCACCACGGCCTGGGTGGTGGCATCGCTTGCGGGCCGCAGCAGCGGTGGAAAGACATGCAGCTCCTCGTCCTGGTGGTGCAGCGGCGCGGCCCGGTCAAAGTAGCGCAGCACATCGCGCGCGGCCTGGCGGGCACTGTCGTCCACGCCTTGGTCCGCCACATAGGCCTGCAGGCGCTGCAGCAAATCCAGCGTGCGCATAACGCGCTCATGGCAGGCGGCCAGCATCTCGAAAGGCTGGTCAAAACCGGCGCTGGGCGTGCGCAGGCCGGGCATGGCAACGCGGCTGGTCATATCAGTCGCAGGCCTGTCAGGCCCGCATCAACCGCAGCTGCCGAGGTGGCCGCAGGATGTGCAGTACTCACAGCCATCCTTGCGGATCATGGCGTGGGCACCGCATTCCGGGCATTTCTTGCCTGCCATCAGCTGGGTACCGGCCTTGTCGGCATGTTGCTCATGCACCGAGGGGGCCACGGCTTCGGCGGCATCGGTCAGCGCCAGCTGCATCTGCTCGGGCGCGCGGGCGCGCTCGGCCAGGATTTGCTGGATGGCGTAGGCAATGGCGGCCACTTCCGAGTCATGCCACATGGGCACGCGGGCGCCATCAGGGCGCTCAAAGCTGCCCAGGCGCACAGGGCCACGGTCCCACACCACCTTGCGCATGTCTTCCAGTGCGCGCTCCAGAAAACCGCCGCGTGCGGCCAGCGACAGCAGGCGCATGCTGGAAGTGATCCACTGCTGCGATTCGCCGTGTTGGCCCACGGGCATGAAGAACTCGATGGCGCGGTCCACAGTGCCGCCCTCGGGGCGCTCCACGGGCAGGAAGGAGACGATCAGGTACAGGCGCTTCTGGCCTTCCTGGGTCCAGTACTCGATCTTGTCGGTCACGGCCGAGAGCGCGCCCTTGGGGCGGCTTTCGATCACCGTGCGCATGGGGTCAACCACGGCGTGTGCGGGCTCTTGCGGAGCTGCGGGCTTGGCTTCCTCCTTGGGCTTGGTGGTCTCCAGCACCGCACCCAGGATGGAGTTGGGGCGGTAGGTGGCACAGCCCTTGAGGCCGGCCTTCCAGGCGCCCATATAGAGGTTTTTGAAGTCCTCGAAGGGGTAGTCCTCGGGGATGTTCACGGTCTTGGAAATCGAGGTGTCGATAAAGGGCTGGACCACCTGCATCATGGCGATGTGGTCGGCCGCGCTCATCGTCAGCGCCGAGACGAAGTAGTCGGGCAGCTGGTTCACATCGCCGCCCATATGGCGGTACAGGCGCCAGGCATGGTCTTCCACCTGGTACTCGCTGGTGGAGCCATCGGCCTCGCGCTTGCGGCGGGTATAGGTCCAGGAGAACGGTGGCTCGATGCCATTGGAGGCATTGTCGGCAAAGGCCAGCGACACCGTGCCCGTGGGCGCGATGGACAGCAGATGGCTGTTGCGGATGCCGTGCTTTTGGATGGCCTCTTGCAGCGCCTTGGGCAAGCGGCTGGCAAAGGTACCGGCCTTGAGATAGCCCTTGGCGTCGAACTTGGGAAACGCGCCTTTTTCCTTGGCCAGCTCCACCGAGGCGGCATAGGCCGCGTTGCGCATGCTCTCGGTGATGCGCGCGGCCATGTCGCGGCCTTCTTGCGCGTCATAGCGCAACTGCAGCATGCACAGCGTGTTGCCCATGCCAGTAAAGCCCACGCCGATACGGCGCTTGGCCTGCGCTTCTTCGCGCTGCTGGGGCAGGGGCCAGAAGGTCGCGTCCAGCACGTTGTCCAGCATGCGCACCTCGGTGGCCACCACGGCCTCGAAGGCGGCAAAGTCGAACGCGGCCGGGCCCGCCATGCCAAAGGGGTTGCGCACAAAGCGCGTCAGGATGATGGGGCCCAGATCGCAGCAGCCGTAAGACGGCAGCGGTTGCTCGCCACAGGGATTGGTGGCGTTGATAGTTTCGCAATACGACAGGTTGTTGTCGGTATTTATGTTGTCTATGAACAGAATGCCGGGCTCGGCAAAGTCATAGGCCGACTGCATGATGCTGTCCCACAGCACACGGGCCTTGATGGTTTGGTACACCCATTGGCCGTCGGCACGCTGGTGGGCACCCTTGGCCATCAAGCCTGCACCGGGCTTGGCACCATGCACCAGGGCCCAGTCTGCATCCTGCTCCACGGCCTGCATAAAGCCGCCGGTGACGCCCACGGACACATTGAAGTTGTTCCAACGACCAGGCGTGCGCTTGGCGGTGATGAACTCCTGCACATCGGGGTGGTCTATGCGCAGCACACCCATTTGCGCACCACGGCGTGCGCCGGCTGATTCCACGGTGGCGCAGCTCTGGTCGAACACATTGATATAGCTGCAGGGGCCGGAGGCCATGGAGGCCGTGCCCTTGACCTCGGCACCGCGCGGGCGGATGCGCGAGAAGTCATAGCCCACGCCGCCGCCGCGGCGCATGGTTTCGGCTGCCTCGCGCAGGGCTTCATAGATGCCCGGGAAACCTTCGTCGTCCACGCCCTGGATACAGTCGCCCACGGGCTGCACAAAGCAGTTGATCAGCGTGGCCTGGATGTTGGTGCCCGCCGCACTCATGATGCGACCGGCGCCTATGCCGCCGGCGCGCAGGTTCTGCAGGAAACGGGCTTGCTGCACCGGGCGCTGGTCTTCGGTCTCCACCGAGGCCAGCGAGCGGGCCACACGGCAAAACAGATCTTCCATGCCGGATTCGCCGGTCTTCAGGTACTTTTCCTTCAGCACATCCAGGCTGATGGGCTGTTCAGCCAGACCATTGCGGGCCGTCAGGTCCATATCTTCGCGCTTCATAATTTGCTTCAACCTTTGAGTAGGCAACCCCAGCTTTTGGCCCTGGGATATTCCGCCTTTTGCACCATCACGTCCACCCCAAAATCCCCGACTTTCTTGCGCCAGAGCACAGCTTCGGTGATCGGGCTGTCCACACGGTCCCTAGGGCTTGGTGCGTCTACGCCATGCGGCAGCGCAACCTGGTCTTGCATGAACAGGTCCGGCATCCAAACGTGGGGAAATGAACGAGGAAAGCGCCTCTCTGATCACGATTTGCCAGAGTGAAAGCGCCTGGGGTGAGGCATGTATTGTGCCGCGATCGCGAACCCCTGCCCCGGGCCCGCACGCATGTGCACATGGGCGATGCGCACATCCTGCGCAGCGCCCGGTTGGACATTGTTTTCTGGTAATAGGCGCCGGACTGCGGCCTTCGCAGCCCGGCAGCCTGTTGGTTTACGAGACTGTGTCTGCGTTGCGGCTCAGCAGTTGGGCAAACTCTGCCGCAGGCACGGGCTTGCTGCACAGATAGCCCTGGTAGTAGTCGCAGCCGTTGCGGCGCAGAAACTCCAGTTGTGCGGCCGTTTCCACACCCTCGGCCAGCACCTTGAGCTCCAGGCTGCGCCCCATGGCAATGATGGCGCGGCTGATGGCCATATCGTCGCTGCTGTGCGGGATGTCGCGGATAAAGCCCTGGTCGATCTTGAGCACATCGATGGGAAAGCGCTTGAGGTGGGCCAGCGAGGAATAGCCGGTGCCAAAGTCGTCAATGGCCAGGCGCACGCCCAGCTCGCGCAGATGGCGCAAGACCACCAGGGCCTCGTCAGGCCGCTCGGCCAATGCGCTTTCGGTGATCTCCAGCTCCAGCCCCTCGGCCGCATAACCCGAGCGCTCCAGCGCCAGCGCTGTGCAACTGGCAATATCCGTCAGCAAAAACTGGTGGGGCGAGACATTCACGGCCACGGTAATAGCCGGCAGACCCTGGTTGCGCCAGCGCTGTGCCTGGCGACAGGCCTCGTGAATCACCCACTCGCCCAGCGGCCCAATCAGCCCGGTACTTTCTGCCACGGGGATGAAGCGCACAGGGGAGATAAAGCCCTCTTGCGGGTCGTTCCAGCGCAGCAGCGCCTCGGCGCCCACAATGCGGCCGCTGGCAATGTCCACCTGCGGCTGGTAATACAGCTCCAGCTGCTCCTGGTCAACGGCCAAGCGCAGCTTGGCTTCGAGCGCAATCCGCTCTCGGGCAGAAGCCGTCATGTCTTCGTCAAAAAAGCACCAGGCACTGCTCTCGCCCCGGCCGCTTTTGGCGCCATACACGGCCGCATGCGCGCCCTGCAACAGGGCGGCCGTGGTCGAGGCATGCTCCGGAAACATGCAAATGCCGGCGCTGACGCTGACCACCACGGCAAAACCATCCGGCGAATGCCAGGGCTGGGCTGCGGCGCGGATCAGACGGTCTGCAATCTCCTGTGCATCGGCCCGGCTTTGCAGATGGCGGGCCACGACGATGATTTCATCGCCGGCCATGCGGCCAATCATGTCGCCGGGGCGCAGCGCGGTCTGCACCTGGCGGGCGATGTGCTTGAGCACCTCGTCTCCCACCATATGGCCATAGCTGTCGTTGACGTCCTTGAAACGGTCCAGGTTCAGCAGCAGCACGGCCATGGTTTCACCGCTGTCGCGGGCCTGCTGCACCGTGCGCTCCATCTCCTGGCCAAACCAGGTGCGGTTGGACAGGCCGGTCAGGGGATCGCGGTGGGCCAGGAACTCCAGGCGCTGCTGCTGCGCCTTCTCTTCCGAGATGTCGGTGAACATGCAGACATAGTGGGTCACGGCGCCCTGGCCGTCGCGCACCGAGCTCAGCGACATGCGCTCGGGGAAGACTTCACCGTTTTTGCGCCGGTTCCAGATCTCGCCGCGCCAGTGGCCAGTCTGCTCCAGCGATGCCCACATCTCGGCATAGAAGTTCGGGCCATGGCGGCCCGACTTGAACATGCGCGGCGTCTTGCCCAGCATCTCCTGCTCGGTGTAGCCCAGCAGGCGGGTGAAGGCGGCATTCACCGACAGGATGCGGCTGCGCGCATCGGTCACCACCACACCCTCCATGGTGTTGTCCACCACGCTGGCGGCCAGACGCAGCCGGTCTTGCTCCAGGCGCTGGGCCGTCTGGTCGGTGATGATGCCGGAGAAACGCACCACCCTGCCCTGTGCATCCAGATGGCGCGTGCCCCTGGCCTGGAACCAGCGGTAGACACCATCAAAGCAATGCACACGGGCAGTGACTTCAAACAACACCCCGGTCTGCATGGAACGCTCCACGGCCCGGCGCACCAGCTCACGGTCCTCCGGGTGCACCACATGTTTGAAACGCAGATCACGCCCCAGGTCATCGCCGGTGTAGCGCACCATGGCGGCCACCCCGTCGGAGAAGGTGTAGCAGCGACGCTCCATGTCCCAGTCCCACATACCGCTGCCGCTGCCATCCAGAGCCAGGCGCAACTGGTGGGCGTTGAAGGCCAGTGCCCGCCGCGCCGCCTCGATTTCGCTGACGTCCTGCAGCACATACACCAGCACGGGTTCACCATGCTGGTCGCGCACCACGGCCACGGTGCACAGCACGGTGAAGACCTGGCCGGTACTGGCATGGCGCAGGCTGCGCTGGTCCTGGAAGTGATCGAGCTCGTTCGAGAGCAGGCGCTCTACCTGGCCCTGGGCGTCCTGCGGGTCGGCCGAAGGTGCCAGCACGCGAAAGTCCCGCAGCACCAGCTCCGACAGCGACAGGCCCAGCATGCGGCACAGCCGGCCATTGGCCCACAGCACATGGCCGGACACGGGGTCCACCCGGGCAATGCCCGCGGGGGCATGGCGCACGATGTGGAAAAACTCCTGCATGGTGGCGGCACGCTGGGCTTCGGCGCGCATCATGCGATGCATCTGCCATGCGGCCAGCAAACCGGTGATGAAGACGAAAAGATAGATCGACCAGCGATGCAAGGCCGTGGGGTTGATCTTCCCTGCGGTCCAGTGGGGCAGCAATGTGTCGGCCACACCAAACCACAACAGGCCAAAGACCAGATAAAAAACCATGGCGCGCCAGGGCGCCATATGGGGGACTGAGCCCTCGTGCTGCATGTATGTCCTCAATCCCGTGGCCCACCCCAGCTTGCTGCGACAATCGCGGGGCTATGACCCAAGCCTACATTCTTACTCTCTCGTGCCCTGACCGCCGTGGCCTGGTGCATGCTGTATCCGGCTTCTTGCTGGAACAGGGCGCCAATATTGAAGAGGCGGCCCAGTACAACGACAACATCACCGGTCTGTTCTTCATGCGCGTGCAATTCGCCTGCGACAGCCAGGATCTGTCCTCGCTGAAGGCAGCCACTGCGCAAATGGCAGAGCCCTATCAGATGCAGTGGAGCCTGCACGCCAATTCAGAAGCCATGAAGACCGTGATCCTGGTCAGCAAGGAAGGCCACTGCCTCAACGACTTGCTGTTCCGCTGGAAGTCCGGTCTCTTGCCCGTGGACATCCGCGCCATCATCAGCAACCACCGCGAGTTCTATCAACTCGCTGCCAGCTACAACATTCCCTTCCACTACATCCCGGTGACGGCTGCCACCAAGGCCCAGGCCGAAGCACGCCAGCTGGAGATTATCGAGGCGGAAGGAGCCGAGCTGGTGGTACTTGCACGATATATGCAAGTCCTGTCGGACAATATGTGTCAAAAACTGTCTGGCCGTGCTATCAATATTCACCACAGCTTTTTGCCCAGCTTCAAGGGTGCCAAGCCCTACTACCAGGCCCATGACCGTGGTGTGAAGCTGATAGGTGCAACTGCCCACTACGTGACAGCAGACCTGGATGAAGGCCCCATCATCGAGCAGGACGTGGCCCGCGCCGACCACACAGACACCGTGGAAGACCTCACTGCACGCGGCCGCGACACCGAAAGCCAGGTGCTGGCCCGCGCCGTGAAGTGGCACAGCGAGCACCGCGTAATCTTGAACGGCAGCAAGACCGTCGTTTTCCGCTGACACTGCCAGCATGTTCACGCCAGCCCCGAAATCCTCGTCCTTGGCGGTCACCACACCGCCTCAGGCGTACTTCAACAGCAGTGCGGCGCGGCGTATTCCGCCAATCCAGTGCCTGCTCACTTTCGAGGCACTGGCGCGACTGCGCAGCGTGACGCTGACGGCCGAGGAGCTGTGCGTCACACCCAGCGCCGTCAGCCACCGCGTCAAGCAGCTGGAGCAAGCCCTGGGCACACGCTTGTTCGGGCGGGCGGATTTTTCGCTCACCACCGATGGCAGCGCCTACCTGGCCCAGGTGCGTGAAGGCCTGGGCGCGTTGCAGCGCTTTCCCGGCGCCAGCATGCCCACGGGCAGGCGCCGGCTGAAACTGGCCGTCACGCCCACGTTTGCGCGCTGCGTGCTGATTCCCCGGCTGAGCCAGTTCACCACGGCCTACCCTGAAATCGATCTGACGCTGCAGGTCGCCATTCCACTACTGGATGTGGTGGCCGAGGACGCCGACCTGATGGTGCGCTACGGCCCCGGCCACTATGCCGATGTGGAGCACCTGGAAATCGTCCGCGACGTGCTCACTCCGCTGGCCTCGCCCGCTTTTGTGCGCGAGTACGGCCCTTTCGACAGCCCTGCCGATCTGGAGGGCGTGCCCCTGCTGCGCAGCCCGCTGGAACCCTGGCGCACCTGGCTGGACGCCGTGGGCCTGGACTGGCCCGAACCCTCCGAGGGCTCGCAGTTCAACGACATCGGCCTGATGTGCGACGCCGCCTCCGCCGGCATGGGCGTGGCGCCGGTGCGCCTCAAGCTGGGCGCCCCCTGGCTGGACAACGGCCTGCTGGTGCGCCTGTTCGATGTGGATGTACCCAGCCCCCACGCCCACTATCTGTGCTGGAAGACCGGCACCATGGACCGCTGGGAATGCGCGGCCTTTGCCGAGTGGATCAGCAAGGCCATCTGAGCCCGATTCTTTGGCAAAAACAAGCACTCACGCAGCACACACATGCGTAGATAGCTCTCTTTTTTGAAGCAACACCATGACCGTGCCGCAAGACCTCGCCTTCAAAAAACGCTACCCCACGCTGGAGCAAAACGAGGTCCTCAACGCCACGGCCAGCTCGGTGCTGATCAACGCCCTGGCCGGCACGGGCAAGACCACCACCCTGGCCATCAAGGCGGCCGATCTGATCCGCCACCGCGGTGCCAGCCGCGTGTTGATGCTGGCCTATTCCGATGCCGGCCTGGCTGCCATGGCCCAGCGTCTGCAGCAGTTTGCGCCGCAGGCCGCACCGGCGCTGCAGATTCTGACGGTGGAGCAGCTGTGCGCCCAGTTGCTGCAGGAGCAGGGCGACCCGCTGCTGTGCATCACCGCGCCGCTGCAGCGCCAGCTGCTGATACGCCAGGCCCACACCGCCCTGCGCCAGGACCGCGCCCTGGACGCCACACCCGAGCTGGACGATTTTCTGGCGCGCGAGCTGGATGTGCAGGCCTTTTTGCGCTTCGAAGCCCTGGCCAAGCAACAGCTGCTGCTGCGCAATATCGAAGACGCAGCCATGAGCGCCCTGCACTACTGCCGCGAGCATGCGCTGGACTATGGCCTGTACCTGCTGCTGACCAGGTACGAGCGCCTGCGCCTGGGGCCCAATGACGAGCCCCTGTTCTACACCCCGGGCGACTGCACCTACGAGATTGCACGCCAGCTGTGCGAGCTGGACTTTGACCAGGGCTTCGCTCCGCTGCAGGGCCGCTTCGATGCTGTGCTGTTCGACGAGCTGCAGGATCTGGACGAGGCCGCCCTGCTGGTGCTGCACCAGCTGGTGCGCGGCGGCAACGGGCGGTTTGTGGGTGCCGGCGACTTCAACCAGCATATTCTGGCCGGCGCTTTTTCGGTGTTTGGTGACGGCCAGGCCCGCATACGCCAGGCATTGCCGGCCGATACCCAGGTGCTGTCGCTCACCACCACCTACCGCTTTGGCAGCCGCATCTGCCAGGCACTGAACCCCTTGTTTGCGGTGGATTTTTCGTCCCACTATCCACGCAAGCCGGCCTGGTTCGAGGCACTGCGCTACCGCGACGAGGCCGACTGCGCCCGCCAGCTGCTGGCCCTGCACCAGCGCGTGCTGCAGCTGGAGCCGGACAGCCATGGCCAGCCACCGGTGCTACATGTGGTGCTGCGCGCGCCCGAGGATTCGGTGCTGCTGGAATGGGTGTTTGCCCACGAAGGCGTGCACTACGCCTGCAAGGGCATGCCACTCTTCTACCAACGTCCCGAGCTGGCCCTGGTGCTCGCACTGATGGCCGCCATGCCCGGCTGCCGCAGCAGCGACTTGCTGAGCCAGGGCATCATCAGCCGCGCCATCACAGGGCTGCAACGCTATGTGCGCCGCGGCCAGGCCCCCGATGGCGATCAACTGGCCAATGGACTGTTCGACATGCAGGCCCTGGGCAACGATGAGATCGGGTTCGACAGCAAGGCCGTGGCCGCACAGCTGCTGGGCCGGCCCGACAAGCTGCGCCATTTTCTGGTCCACGCCAGCCCGGCACCCCATGCCCCCGTGGCCTCGCCCCTGATAGCCCAGCTGTTGGCCCTGCCCCCCGAGGCCTGTGCCGATGCCGGCGCACTGTGCCAACACCCGCTGTTGCTGCAGTTCTTTGAACAAGCCCCCATCAGCCCGCAGGCGCTGCGCAGCTGCCTGGACAGCCTGCAGGCCCTGGCCCGCATCTGCACCGGCCTGGCTGTGGACGAATTCCTGGGCCGACTCACGCTGATGGTCCAGGCCAGCATCCAGCAGCACCAGCAGCGCGAAATCCCCAGCCTGCAACTGCTCACCGTGGAACGCTGCAAAGGCCATGAATACGAGAACGTGGCCGTGCCCCTGGTGGAACGCGGACGCTTTCCCCGCAGCGTGGCCCGCCAAGACGCCTACCGCGAGCGCAATATGCTGTATGTGGCCATGACCCGGGCCAGCAAACGGCTGTGGCTGCTGGAGGGGGAACAGCGGCCGGTCAGCCCGGGGCCGGTGTAGCGCTCTTTGCCTTGCGCATTGGCTCGCATGCGTTTTCGCGCCAGATTCGGCTGCAGCGCAGAGTTTGCATTCCGAGGCCGGGACTCGCCCCGGCAGGCGACCTACCTTGTTGCTCGCACAACAAGGTAGGCCAAAAATGCGCCCCTGCTATCCCCGACCCCTGCGCTATCGCGCCGGGGCAACCTGCGTCACCCAACACACAGGGCCTGCCGCAGAACTCTCTGCGCGCTTTCAGCGCTCCGCTCGAACAACCGCGGCAAGTCAGTTGACGAAGCATGGCTGTCCTGCGGCAGCCATGCGGCCTTGTGTGCTGCGCGCCGCAGGCGTGTATAGAAGGGGGAAGACAGGGGGCCGGATACCTGCCTTGCATGGGCTGCGCCATACCCACAACGCAAAAAACTGGCGCAGCCCAAATCAGAGACACCGCGCAAGGGCCGCCCCGCCGCGCTGGTGTCGTCCCTACGGCGCATAGCGCCAGAGAGGGGGAAGGCGCCGCAGGCGACTCAGGGGGTGATTTCACAAACCACTTCAAGAAAACTCACGCACAGCCCCACGCCCTTCCTCTACAGTGGCGGGCTATGAGCTCCGCCAGCCCCACTCCCAGCGCCCCAGAACGCGCTGCCCGCCAAGCCCAAGTGGTTGCCGCCCTAGGCGTCCATGTACCCGCCCATGCCCTGCTCTACCAGAGTGAGGACACCACACCCTACGAGTGCGATGGCCTCACGGCCTACCGCCAGCGCCCGCTGGTGGTCTGCCTGCCGGAAACCTATGAGCAGGTGCAGGCCGTGCTCAAGGCCTGCCATGCGCTGCAGGTGCCCGTGGTGGCGCGCGGTGCAGGCACGGGGCTGTCTGGCGGCGCCATGCCCCATGCCATGGGGGTGACGTTGTCGCTGGCCAAGTTCAACAAGATTCTGAAAGTCGATGCCTACAGCCGCACGGCCCTGGTGCAGTGCGGTGTGCGCAATCTGGCCATCAGCGAGGCCGCCGCGCCCCATGGCCTGTACTACGCCCCCGACCCCAGCAGCCAGATTGCCTGCACCATAGGCGGCAATGTGGCCGAGAACTCCGGCGGCGTGCACTGCCTCAAATACGGTCTCACCGTGCACAACGTGCTCAAGGTGAAGGGCTTCACTATCGAAGGCGATGCGGTGGAATTCGGCTCCGACGCGCTGGACGCACCCGGCTACGACCTGCTGGCCGCCATGATTGGCAGCGAAGGCATGCTGGCCGTGGCCACCGAGGTCACCGTCAAGCTCATCCCCAAGCCCCAGCTGGCGCGCTGCATCATGGCCAGCTTTGACGATGTGCGCAAAGCCGGCGATGCCGTGGCCGCAGTGATTGCGGCAGGCATCATTCCGGCCGGGCTGGAGATGATGGACAAGCCCATGACCGCCGCCGTGGAAGACTTTGTGCGCGCCGGCTACGACCTCACGGCCGAGGCCATTTTGCTGTGCGAATCCGACGGCACGCCCGAAGAGGTGGAAGAGGAAATCGGCCGCATGAGCGCCGTGCTGACCGCCGCCGGCGCCACCGCCATCACGGTGAGCAACAGCGAGGAAGAGCGCATGCGCTTTTGGAGCGGGCGCAAAAACGCCTTCCCCGCCAGCGGCCGCATCAGCCCGGACTATATGTGCATGGACTCCACCATCCCCCGCAAGCGCCTGGCCGACATCCTGCTGGCCATTCAGGAGATGGAGAAGAAATACCAGCTGCGCTGCGCCAATGTGTTCCATGCCGGCGACGGCAATCTCCATCCCTTGATTCTGTTTGATGCCAACGATGCCGACGAGCTGCACCGCTGCGAGCTGTTCGGCGCCGACATTCTGGAAACCAGCGTAGCCATGGGCGGCACGGTAACGGGCGAACACGGCGTGGGCGTGGAAAAGCTCAACAGCATGTGCACCCAGTTCACCACCGAGGAAAACCTGCAGATGTTTGCCCTCAAGGCGGCGTTTGACCCGGCCGGCCTGCTCAACCCCGGCAAGGTGATTCCCACCCACAACCGCTGCGCCGAGTACGGCAAGATGCTGGTGCGCGGCGGCCAGATCAGCCACCCCGATCTGCCGCGGTTTTAAACGCCTTTTCGCAGCGTGCGCCAGCGCAGGCGCACCCTCTCTTCACCTTGCCCACCTCCTACCGCATGCATGCGGTGGCGCCGCTGCATGGCTGCGCCCGGTGGCTGACCCGTTAAAAACCAACCGGTCAGTAACAATCTTGACCTAGCTCAAGACCGTTCATCCCTCGCATCTGCACACTGTCTGCAAGCTGCCCACAGCCATGTCCCATGGCTTGCCTGGGGCAGGCCGTTTGGGATGCATTGCGATGAATACATTTGCCACCTCGCCCCTGTTCCGCCCTGTTGCCTGGGCGGCCATGGGACTGTGTGCTGCCTTGCTGGCCGGCTGCGCCCCTGGCGCTCGCAGCCTGGCCCAGCCGGATGCGGCTGCCCTGCCCAGCCAGTGGCCGGCCGACAGCCCCGTGGGGTATGGCAGCGCCGCCCTGCCCGACTGGTCGGCGCTGGTGCTGGACCCCAGCTTGACCCGGCTGCAGCAGCAGGCCCTGGCCCACAACCATGATCTGCGCCTGGCCCTGCTGCGCGTGGAAGAGGCCCGCGCCGCCCATGGCATTCAGCGGGCCGACCGTTTTCCCACCCTGGGTGTGGGCAGCAGCCATGGCCGCGCCCGGGTTCCGGGCGATCTGAATGTCAGCGGCCGCCCGGTGATTGGCAGCGACCATGAGGTCTTTGTCGGCCTGAGCAGCTGGGAGCTGGACCTCTGGGGCCGCGTGCGCAGCCTGGACCAGGCGGCCTTGCAGCAGTTTCTGGCCACCGAGGCCGGGGCCCGTGCCACGCGGCTGAGCCTGCTGGGCCAGGTGGCACGCAGCTATCTGGCGCTGCGCGAAATCGACGAGCGCCTGCAGCTCGCCCGCAGCACGGTGGAAACCCGTGCGGAAACGCTGCGCATCTTCACCCGCCGCTATGAAGTCGGGAGCACCTCCAAATATGCGCTGACCCAGGTGCAAAGCCTGCACCACCAGGCCTTGTCGCTGGCCGTGTCGCTGGAACAGGCCCGCGCCCCCATTGCCCATGCGCTGGCACAAATGACAGGCCAGGACATGGCCCAGCTGCCTCCTGCCCCGCGCGCCGCGCGGATCTTTGGCGAGGTGCCCGCCGGCCTGCCCTCGACCCTGCTGCAGGCCCGGCCCGATATCGTCGCCGCCGAGCACCAGTTGCAGGCCGCCCACGCCCAGGTGGCCGCCGCGCGCGCCGCCTTCTTCCCCCGCATTGCCCTGACCGGCAGCTGGGGCACGGCCAGCGCCCAACTCGACGGCCTGTTCGAGTCCGGCAGCAAGGCCTGGAGTTTTGCGCCCAGCATCTCGCTGCCGATTTTTGACGGCGGCCGCCGCAGCGCCAATCTGGACCTGGCCAGCGCCCGCCAGCACAGCGCCGTGGTGGCTTACGAGCAGCGCGTGCAAACCGCCTTCCGCGAAGTGGCCGATGCCCTGGCCGCCCGCCACAGCCTGGCCCAGCAAACCCAGGTGCAGCAGGACAACCTCAAGGCCTTGCAGGAACGCGCCCGCCTAGCCCAGCTGCGCTATGACAACGGCGCCTCACCCTATCTGGATGTGCTGGATGCCCAGCGCGACCTGCTGACCGCAGCCCAGCAGGCGGTGCAGGTGCATTACGCCCTGCAGACCGCCCAGGTCAGCCTCTACACCGCCCTGGGAGGGGCTCCGCAAACCGCGGCAGATGCCGCCGCTGCCCCCTCCTCCACCGCCCCCGTCACGGCCAACGCCACCCACTGAGACCTCTGCCATGTCCCTGTCCCCCTCGAACAAGAAGACGCTGACCCTGGTGGCCGTGGCCGCCGCCCTGGTGCTGGCCGGTGGCTATGCCTGGAAACAATGGCAGGCCAGCCATGCCACCGAAGGTCTGGCCGGCGGCAATGGCCGCATTGAGGCCACCGAGGTCGATGTGGCCACCAAGCTGGGTGGCCGGGTCGATGAGATCCTGGTCACCGAAGGTGCGTTTGTGAAGGCCGGCGAGCCGCTGGCCCGCATGCAAATCCACACCTTGCAGGCCCAGCATGCCGAGGCCGTGGCCGGCAAGGACCGCGCCGTACACGCCGTGGCCGCCGCCAAGGCCCAGGTGGCGCTGCGCGAAAGCGACCATGCCGCCGCCCAGGCCATGATCAGCCAGCGCGAGGCCGAGCTGGATGCAGCCCGCCGCCGCCTGGCCCGCTCCGAAACTCTGACCAAGGAAGGCGCCAGCGCCGTGCAGGAGCTGGACGACGACCGCGCCCGCGTGCGCAGCGCCGAGGCCGCGCTCAAGGCCACCCAGGCCCAGGCCGCAGCAGCCAAGGCTGCCATTGCCGCCGCCCAGGCCAATGTCACAGGTTCGGATTCGGCCGTCACCGCCGCCGCTGCCACGGTGCAGCGCATTGATGCCGAGCTGGACGACAGCACCCTGGTCGCCCCGCGCGATGGCCGTGTGCAGTTCCGCCTAGCCCAGCCCGGCGAGGTACTGGGCGCTGGCGGCAAGGTGCTGAACCTGGTCGATCTGTCCGATGTTTACATGGGCTTTTTCCTGCCCGAAACCGTGGCCGGCCGCGTGGCCCTGGGCTCCGAGGTGCACATCGTGCTGGACGCTGCGCCACAGTGGGTCATCCCCGCCAAGGTGACTTTTGTGGCCAGCACCGCCCAGTTCACGCCCAAGACGGTGGAAACCGCCAGCGAGCGCCAGAAGCTGATGTTCCGGGTCAAAGCACAGATTGATCCGCAGCTGCTGCAAAAGCATTTGCAGCAGGTCAAGACCGGCCTGCCCGGCCAGGCCTGGGTGCTGACCGAGCCCGGCGCGCAATGGCCGGCCCATCTGCAGGTCAAGCTGCCGGAGTAAGCCGGCATGGCCCAGGCACATTCTTCGTCCACTTCTTCCGCTATGCCCCCGCATTGCGTGGCCAGCCTGCGTGATGTGCGGCTGCGCTACGGCGCTACCGAGGCGCTGCGCGGCATCACGCTGGACATTCCCGCCGGCGGCATGGTGGGCCTGATAGGCCCCGACGGCGTGGGCAAATCCAGCCTGCTGTCGCTGCTGGCTGGCGCCCGCGCCGTGCAGCAGGGCCAGGTGCTGGCCCTGGGCGGCGATATGGCCAGCCGCGCCCACCGCAACCGGGTCTGCCCGCGCATTGCCTATATGCCCCAGGGCCTGGGCAAAAACCTCTACCCCACGCTGTCGGTGGAAGAGAATCTGCAGTTCTTTGGCCGACTCTTCGGCCACGATGCGGCCGAGCGCCGCGCCCGCATTGACGATCTGACCCAGGCCACCGGCCTGTACAAGTTTTTGCAGCGCCCGGCGGGCAAGCTCTCGGGCGGCATGAAGCAAAAGCTGGGCCTGTGCTGCGCGCTGATCCACGACCCCGACCTGCTGATCCTGGATGAGCCCACCACCGGCGTGGACCCGCTGGCCCGCGCCCAGTTCTGGGACTTGATTGCGCGCATCCGCGTCACCCGCTCGCAGATGAGCGTGCTGGTGGCCACGGCCTATATGGACGAGGCCCAGCGCTTTGACTGGCTGGTGGCCATGGACGACGGCCAGGTGCTGGCCACGGGCACGCCCGAGCAGCTGCTGGGCCAGACCCATACGCAGTCGCTGGAAGCGGCCTTTATCGCCCTGCTGCCCGAGGCCAAGAAGCGCGACCACGCCGAGGTGGTGATACCGCCGCTGCCCCAAGGCACCGGGGATGCGGCCGACATCGCCATCGAGGCCCAGAACCTGACCATGCGCTTTGGCGATTTTGTCGCCGTGGACCATGTGAGCTTTCGCATACGCCGGGGTGAGATTTTTGGCTTTCTCGGCTCCAACGGCTGTGGCAAGTCCACCACCATGAAGATGCTGACCGGCCTGCTGCCGGCCAGCGAAGGCCAGGCCAAATTGTTCGGCCAGACCGTGGACTCCAGCGACATTGCCACCCGCAAACGCGTGGGCTATATGTCCCAGGCCTTCTCGCTGTATGGCGAGCTGACGGTGGAGCAAAACCTGGTGCTGCACGCCCAGCTGTTCCACGTACCCGAGGGCGAGGTGGCGGCGCGCGTGCAGGAAATGCTGGAGCGCTTTGGCCTGACCCAGGACCGCCATGCCCTGCCCGAAAAACTGCCGCTGGGCCTGCGCCAGCGCCTGTCGCTGGCCGTGGCCATGGTGCACAGGCCCGAGCTGCTGATCTTGGACGAGCCCACCTCGGGCGTGGACCCTGTGGCGCGCGACCAGTTCTGGCGCTTGCTGGTGGAGCTGTCGCGCCGCGACCGGGTGACCATCTTCATCTCCACCCACTTCATGAACGAGGCCGCGCGCTGCGACCGCATGTCCATGATGCACGCCGGCAAGGTGCTGGACAGCGACACGCCCGCCGCCCTGGTGGCCAAGCGCGGCGCCACCACGCTGGAGGAGGCTTTCATCGGCTATCTGGTCGAGGCCTCGGGCGAGGCCGCGCCCCAGCTGGATGCAAAAAAAGAAGCACTCTCAGCGCTTACCGCCAGCGATTCAGCCTCCAATCCTTTGGAAACTCAGGCTGCAAGCGTGCAAGCTGCTCCTGTTTCCGATGCCCCGCCCCGCTTCAGCCTGCAGCGGCTGTGGAGCTATCTGTGGCGCGAGTCGCTGGAGCTGCAGCGCGACCCGGTGCGCGCCACGCTGGCCCTGGTGGGTTCGCTGGTGCTGATGGTGGTGATCGGCTTTGGCATCAGCATGGACGTGGAGGACCTGAGGTTCGCCGTGCTGGACCGCGACCAAAGCACGCTGAGCCAGAGCTATACGCAAAGCCTGTCGGGCTCGCGCTATTTTCTGGAGCAGCCGCCGCTGACCTCCTACGAAGACCTGGACCAGCGCATGCGCGCCGGCCAGATTGCGCTGGCCATCGAAATCCCGCCCGGCTTTGGCCGCGATGTGCTGCGCGGCCGCCCGGCCGCCGTGGCCGCCTGGTTTGACGGCGCCATGCCCCAGCGCGCCGAAACCATCAAGGGCTATGTGCAAGGCATGCACCAGACCTGGCTGGTGCAGCAGGTGCGCGAGCGCACGGGCATCCAGCTTTCCAGCGGCGTGAATGTGGAAACCCGCTTTCGCTACAACCCCGACGTGAAAAGCCTACCCGCCATCGTGCCGGCGGTGATCCCGCTGCTGCTGCTGATGTTCCCCGCCATGCTCACCGCCCTAGCCGTGGTGCGCGAAAAAGAGCTGGGCTCCATCGTCAACCTGTATGTGACGCCGGTGACGCGCACCGAGTTCCTGCTGGGCAAACAACTGCCCTATGTGGCCCTGGCCCTGCTGAACTATCTGCTGATGTGCGCCATGGCGGTGTTTGCCTTTGGCGTGCCCATGACCGGCAGCTTTGTGGCGCTGACGCTGGCCGCCGTGCTGTTTGCCATCATCGCCACCGGCATGGGCCTGCTGGCCTCGGCCGTCACGCGCAGCCAGATTGCTGCCATGTTCTTTGCCATTTTGGGCACCTTGATTCCGGCCGTGCAGTTCTCCGGCCTGCTGGACCCGGTGTCCGCTCTGGAGGGCGTGGGCCGCTGGATTGGCGAGGTCTACCCCGCCACCTATATGTTCGCCATCAGCCGCGGCGTGTTCAGCAAATCCCTGGGCCTGGCCGACCTGAGCGCGGCCTTCTGGCCCTTGTTGATGTTGATTCCAGTCATCATGGGCATCGCTATCTGGGCACTCCCCAAACAAGAGAAATGATATATCTCCCCCTGAGTCGCTACGCGCCTTCCCCCTCTCTGGCTTCGCCGGAGGGGGACGACACCAGCGCGGCGGGGCGGCCCTTGCGCGGTGTCCCTGGCGAATGGGGCCTCCGTATGCGGTGTGCCTGCACTACACGGCTGCAGCTTCTGCGCAATGCCTCTGGTGTGTGGAATGTCTGCCGGAGCGAGCGTGCGCAGCACAGCGGGGCTCCGCGCCACCACCCCAACGCCCAGACAGCGCTTCAGGCGCGGCGTGCGTCCGCAGACAGTACTTTGGTACGGCAAGGGCGCACAACAAAGCATGAAGCGCTGTATGGGTGCCCCCAAACGATTCACCCCACCAAGTCTTGGGAAGTGCCATGCTGCATAGTTTGAAAAACATTTGGCGCTTGGGCGTGAAGGAGCTGTGGAGCCTGTGGCGCGACCCGGTGATGCTGCTGCTCATCGTCTACACCTTCACGCTCTCGGTCTACACCGCCGCCACGGCCATGCCGGAGACGCTGCACCACGCGCCAATCGCCATCGTCGACCAGGACCAGTCGCCGCTGTCGGCACGCATTGCCTCGGCGTTTTATCCGCCGCAATTCATGCCGCCGCAAATGATGGACTGGCAGCAGGTGGACCCCGGCATGGATGCCGGCGCCTTCACCTTTGCGCTGAACATTCCGCCCGGTTTTCAGCGCGATGTGCTGGCCGGCAAAAAGGCCGAGCTGCAGCTGAATGTGGACGCCACGCGCATGAGCCAGGCTTTTTCGGGCAGCGGCTATATCCAGCAAATCGTGCTGGCCGAGGTGAATGAATTCACCCAGCGCCACCGCGCTGCTGCCAGCTCGCCGGTGAACCTGGAGCTGCGCGCGCGCTTCAACCCTTCGCTGAACAAGATCTGGTTTGGCGGGCTGATGCAGATCATCAACAACGTGACCATGCTGTCCATCATCCTCACCGGCGCGGCCCTGATCCGCGAGCGCGAGCACGGCACCATAGAGCATTTGCTGGTGATGCCGGTCACGCCCACCGAGATCATGCTGGCCAAGGTCTGGTCCATGGGCGCCGTGGTGCTGCTGGCCGTGGGCGTGTCGCTGAACCTGGTGGTGCGCGGCCTGCTGCAAGTGCCCATCGAAGGCAGCCTGCTGCTGTTCATGGCCGGCGCGGCCCTGTGTCTGTTTGCCACGACATCCATGGGCATCTTCATGGCCACGGTGGCGCGCTCCATGCCGCAGTTTGGCCTGCTGATGGTGTTGACCCTGCTGCCGCTGCAACTGCTGTCCGGCGGCATGACGCCGCGCGAATCCATGCCCCAGCTGGTGCAGGACATCATGCAGCTGGCCCCCACCACCCACTTTGTGGAGCTAGGCCAGGCGATTCTCTACCGCGGCGCCGGCCTGGACGTGGTGTGGAAGCCTTTCCTGGCCTTAGCCGCCATTGGCAGCACGTTATTTGCGCTGTCGCTGGCCCGCTTTCGCAAAACCATCAGCCGCATGGCCTGAGCCTGCTCTACCTCTCTGGAATGCCCACAGAGCGCCGAGACTGGCGCGGCCCAGGCCAGGGGCACCGAGCAAGGGCCGTCTTGTATCCCTGCAAGGCGCTGGAGCCGTCCCCCTCCATCGCGCAGCGATAGAGAGGGGGAAGACGCGCAGCGGCTCAGGGAGAGCATTCAGCGCTGTACGCCCCATTTGCGCACAGTGAAACGCTCCAGCGTGTGAAACCCCAGCGTCTCCACCGCCAGGCCGATGGCGATCACAGTGAGCAGGCCGGCAAACACCTTGTCGGTATAGAGCTCGTTGCGGTTCTGGAAGATGTACCAGCCCAGGCCGCCCTTACCGGATGAGGCTCCAAACACCAGCTCGGCCGCGATCAGCGTGCGCCATGCAAAGGCCCAGGCGATCTTCAGCCCCGAGAGAATCGACGGCAGGGCGGCAGGAATCAGAATCTGCAGCACATAGCGCACGCCATGCAGGCCGTAGTTGCGCCCGGCCATGCGCAGGGTTTCGGGCACGGCCTGAAAGCCGGCATAGGTGTTCAGCGCCAGCGGCCACAGCACCGAATGCACCAGCACAAACAGCAGGCTGCCCTGGCCCAGGCCAAACCACAGCAGGGCCAGCGGCAGCAGCGCAATCGCCGGCAACGGGTTGAGCATGCTGGTCAGCGTGCTCAAAAGATCACGGCCCAGCTGGGTGGACACGGCCAGCGTGGTCAGCAGCAACGCGCCGGCAATGCCCAGCAGATAGCCTTGCACCAGCACGGCCAGTGAGATACCGGCCTTGGCCAGCAGCTCGCCGCTGCGCGTATCGTCCACCAGGGACTGCACGGTGTCGGTGAAGCTGGGCAGCAGCAAATCGTTGTCCTGCCACAGCGCCAGGGCCTGCCAGGCAGCGGCCAGCACGGCCAGAATCAAGACCCGGCGCACGGCCGCCACACCCCAGACGCGCTGCAGCCATGGCAGTGGCTGGCTGAGCACCAGGACCCCCAACGGCGGCAGTGGATGTTCATACTCTGGGCGCACCGGAGGTCGCAGCGCAGTAGCTACAACCTCTACGGCGGCCACAGGGGCCGCAGTGCGCTTGGCGGCAGCCAGCGCAGAAGCAATGGTAGAGGGCATCATGGTCAGGCTCACAGATTGACAGGCACGCTGGCCCAGGGCGGCGGCGCAGAAGCCGCCAACTCACGCTGCGCCGGGCTTTGTGATTCAGGCGCTTCGGCCGTGGTCGGTGCCTCGCTGGCAGGCGTCTCAAACAGCAGGCGGTGAATGCGCTGTGTCGCGGCCTGAAAGTCGGCGCTACCCTGGCTGGCCAGGTCGAAGTCATGGCTGTTGAGCTCGGCCCGCACCCGGCCTGGGTGGGGCGAGAGAATGGCAATGCGGTTACCCACCACCAGGGCCTCTTCGATGGAATGGGTGACAAACACCAGGGTGAAGCGCAGCTCCTCCCACAGCGCCAGCAGCTCTTCCTGCATGCGGCGGCGGGTGAGCGCATCCAGGGCCGCGAAGGGCTCGTCCATCAACAGCACGCGCGGCTGCATGGCCAGGGCACGGGCAATGGCCACGCGCTGCTTCATGCCGCCGGAAAGCTGGTGCGGATGCGCCTGCGCAAACTGCGCCAGCCCCACCTTGGCTAGCATGGCATCGGCGCGCTCGCCGGCCGCAGCACGGCCCAGCTGGCCCGATGCCAGCAGCGGAAACATCACGTTCTCGCGCACCGTCTTCCACGGCGGCAGCTGGTCGAATTCCTGAAACACCACCACCCGGTCCGGCCCCGGGCCGTGCACGGGCTGGCCGTCCAGCAAAATCTGCCCCTCGGTGGGCTGCAAAAATCCGCCCAGGGCCTTGAGCAGGCTGCTCTTGCCGCAACCCGATGCACCCAGCAGCACAAAGCGGTCGCCCTCGAAAACATCCAGGCTGACCCGGTGCGTGGCCCGCACCTGCTGGCGGGCCGTGGCATAGACCAGGCTGACGTTCTGCACCTGCAGCAGCGGCGCTGTGGCGGTGCTTGGCGCGGCGTCATTGACGCTTATTGCTCCTGGTATGGGAGCGCCGGGTGCTTTCGCCCTCTGCCTTACAGGCTGTTTTGGCAGCAGTTCGATGCGCTGTGGCGCCAGGGGCGTGACCTCGAAGGCGTGCAACGCATCCGGCCCTTCCCATTCGGCCGCCAATTGTTGGAAAAAACGCTGGCGAATACCGGCGGCAACGGGGGCAAAGCGAGGCATCAGAAGCTCCTTTCTTGCGCGTGGGGATCAATTCCCGCCGGCTACACGTGGGTCGTCAAAAAAGTAGTCCGAGAGTTGTGTAGGCGTGGTCTTGATGGCCCCCACGCGCTGCAGAAACTGGCCCAGTGCCAGCGTGCGCTGCGGCTGCACGGTGAACTGCACCTGGGGATTACGGATCACATCCAGCACCAGCTTGCGGTCTTGTTTGCCGCCGCTGACCTTGAGGTAGATGTCGGCCGCCTGTTCGGGGTTTTGCTGCACGAATTGCGCGGCCTCGTGCAGCGCATCCAGAAACGCGCGGTAGGTTTTGGGGCTGTCGTTCTTGAACTTTTCTGTGGCATAGAGCACGGTGGACGAAGCCGGCCCGCCCTGCACGTCATAGGAGTTCAGCACCACATGGGCCCGGGGGTTGGCGGCCAGCTCCTGTTCCTGAAACGGCGGGTTGCCGAAGTGGGCGGTGATCTCGGTGCCACCCTTGATGATGGCGGCTGCCGCCTCGGGGTGGGGAATGGCGACCTGCAGCTTGTCCAGCTTGTTGAACTGGGCATCCCCCCACAGCTTGGCCGAGGCAAACTGCAAAATGCGCGACTGCACCGAGACGCTCACGGCGGGCAGGGCAATGCGGTCCTTGTCCGTGAAGTCGGCAATGGTCTTCACCGCCGGGTTGTTGCTCACCAGGTAGTAGGGATAGTTGCCCAGCGAGGCCACGCCTTTGACGTTTTGCCTGCCCTTGGTGCGGTCCCAAATGGTGAACAACGGCCCCACACCGGCGCCGGCAATGTCCACCTTGCCAGAGAGCAGCGCATCGTTGATGGCAGGGCCACCGGAGAACTGCAGAAACTCCACCTGGATGTCCACGCCACGGCTCTTGCCGTGCTTCTCGATCAGCTTTTGTTCCTGGGCCACGTTGAGCAGCAAATAGACGATGCCGAACTGCTGGGCAATGCGCAGCTGGCCCTCCTTGGCCTGGGCAGCCAACGGCGCCAGGCCCACTGCCAGCATGGCCGTTGCGGCCAGCGCGCCGGTCAGGCAGCGGCGAAAACGGCTGCGTAGTCGGGAAGCTGGCGTCAAGGCCAAGGTGCTGGGGTGAAAAGTCTCGAGTGGCATGGGCGATTCCAATTCCGGTGGTGGGCTGCTGCCAAAATTTCAGGCAAAACAGCCCCTGACGCGCTCTGCAAGCGCGTTGACAGCTATCAAATACAAAGGGTTGAAGACGAAGCGCTGAGTGGTCCGAATCAGGCCCTGGGCGTATCGCCTTCGACCGTGGTGCGGTAGAGCTTGCGGCGCAGATGCGCCGGCGTGCCGGCGGCCAGGTGCAGCACCGAGCGGTTGTCCCAGAACACCATGTCGTGCGGCTGCCAGCGATGGCGGTAGACGAATTGCGGCTGCACGCTGTGGGCAAACAGCTGCTGCAGCAGGTCACGGCTTTCGTCTTCGGCCAGGCCCAGGATGCGGCTGGTGAAATGCTCGCTGACAAACAGCGCCTTGCGCCCATTGCCCGGGTGGGTGGTGACCACGGGGTGCACAGCGGGCTGCACCTCGGCAATTTGCGCCGGGGTCAGCGCCGGCCGCCAGGGACTTTTGACGCGCAGTGCCTCGTAATGCAGCAGATAGCTGTGCTCGGCCTGCAGGCCCGCCAGCCGCTGTTTCAGCGCTTCGGGCAGAGCCTCGTAAGCCGCATGCTGGTCGGCAAACAAGGTGTCGCCGCCCTCGCTGGGCAGCTCCTGGGCATGGAGCAAGCTGCCCAGGGAAGGCTTTTCCTTGTACGAGAGATCGGAGTGCCACAGCTGGCCCGCATCGCCCAGTCCCTCGGGCTGGCCCTGGGCATTGCGCACATTCGAGACCTGCAGGATTTCCGGATGCCCCGGATGCTGAAACTGGCGCAGCACATGGATTTGCAGCGGCCCCCAGCGGCGGCTGAAGGCCACCTGCTGCGCCGGGGTGATGCGCTGGTCACGAAACACCAGCACATGGTGCTGCCAATGGGCTTGCTGCAGGCGATCGAAATCAGCATCGGACAGCGGCCGGGACAGGTCCAGCCCCAGCACTTCAGCCCCCAGATTCCCGGCCGCATCGGCCACGGGCTGAATTTCAAAATCCTGCGCCTTCGGCACGGTGCCCCGTGCGAATCGCGGCGGCCAAGATTGCAGATGGCGAGAAGAATCGTAAGTGGCGAGAACGGCAGACATAGCGGACTTCCTTTTTTCTGGCGCTCGTATGCGCTTGGAAGCCAGTCTAGGAAGTCGTCATTCTTCTGAAAACGAATAATTTTCGACTTGCTTATAAAGAAATCGTCTTTCTCGCCACCACTAGCAAAACACCGGTCCAGGAGGTGATTCAGAGTGTGAGCAACGCCCCTGGCAGCAAATCCGCTCCAACACCTCGCCACAACTGCCGCTTGAAACCCTGACCGACATCACCCCCGGTTACGTGTTTTAAACGCGGAATCACATTCAGCAGCCCATCCATAGAACCATGCCGGGCTTGCCGCCAAGCGGTACGCCATCTTGCGCGCATCTACGGTTTCATCGCTGCCTATGCCTACTGCTTTTCCCACTGACCTTGCCAGCCTGCTCACTCCGGCCACCCTCAGCGCCGATGCCCGCCTGTACCGCCTAGAACTTGCACCCGGCCATGCAGGCTCTGCTGCCGCCCAAACCATGGTGCAAGCCCTGCAGCCCGAAGCCTGGATTGCACGCGAAGCGCTGAGCGAGATCGGTGAGATGCGTCTGCTGTGCCTGAGCTTGCAAGCCGATTTGGTGCTGGACGACCTGCTGGGCCAAGGCCTGTTGCTGCACACGGTCTGCGCGGACGGCAGCCTCTACACCCGCAGCGGCCTGGTGCGCCTGGCCGAGCGCCTGGATGCACAAGGCGGCCTGGCACGCTACCGCTTCACACTCGTCCCCTGGCTATGGCTGGCCACCCAGCAAGGGCGCAGCCAAATCTTTCAGGATCGGTCGCTGGCCGACATCATCGAACAACTCCTCACACCCTACGCTGCCCAGGGCGCAACCTGGCGTTTCAGCAGCGATGCCAGCGCCCTGCTGCAGCAAATCCCTGTCCGCAGCTACTGCACCCAATGGCGTGAGAGCGACTATGCATTCCTGTCCCGCCTGCTGGCCGAAGAAGGCCTGGGCTGGCGCGTTCAACCCCAAACTGAAGCGGCCTGGGGCCACGAGGTCGTCATCTTTGCCGACAGCAGCCAGGACAGCGCTGCACCGCCAAGCCAGGCCTCGCCCGCACGCTTTCACCGCCAAGCCGCACAAGAGAGCGAAGATGCCGTCCAAGCCCTGGCGCGTCGCACACGGCTGGGGGCATCCAGCGTCAGCGTCGCCATCTGGAACCCCGATGCCCGCAGCCTGCACGAGGCCAGCACCCAGGTGCGCGCACCGGCGGCCCATGCACCGCGCCTGGAGTACGACCATTTGCTCGGCCAGGACGACCACAGCAAAGGCCTGGAAGGCAGCCGCGCAGTAGAGCGCAGCGCCCAACGCTTGATCGAAGGCATAGAAGCCCACAGCGATATGTTGTTAGGCCGATCCAGCCTGCGCAGCGCCCACTACGGCAGCAAGCTGACGGTGCAAGAGGCCCCTGCACTGGGCCTGTCTTCTGAATCCGGCAATGCCGAAGCAGCCCTGCTGCTCGATGCCCTGGAGCAGGTCGGCTTCAACGATCTGCCCACGGGCAGCGTCCAGGCCATAGAGGCCAGCCTGGGCCGGCCCGAAGACCATCTTTGGTTTGACACCGCACCTGCGGCCCCCAGCGCCCTGCCCGCCACTCTGGGCGTCAGCGATCTCGCCCCTGCTCCGAGGGCATTGGTGGCCGCCAACGGTTCATGGGATGCAGGTTTCTGGGAAGGCGATCAAACACCTCTGGCGCCGGATTTATCCGATGTGCTGACCTTCTCCTTCACCACCACCCAAGGCGGCCCCACGCCCAGGCCCGAGCCCACGCTGCTTGCTGCCGCCCGTGCCCATGGCTATGCCAATCGCTTTCGTGCCAGCCTGGCCACCCTGCCCTGGCGTCCGCCACTGCCCCAGCCACAGCCCAGCGCGCCCAGCAGCTTTATGGCTAACCGCTCCCAGGTTTTTGGGGTACACAGCGCCATCGTGGTCGGCCCGGATGGCGGCCCCCAAGCCAACGGTGCCGACGAGATCTACACCAATGCCCGGGGCGATGTACGCCTGCGCTTTCATTGGCAGAGCGAACAGGTGCAACAGCAAGATGGCAACCCCCGCCCGGACAACCGCAGCACCCGCTGGGTGCGCGTCGCACAGCGCCAGGCCGGCCCCGGCCTGGGCTGGCAATGGCTGCCACGCATAGGCCAGGAAGTCTTGGTCAAGTTCACCGATGGCGATCCAGACCAGCCCATCGTCATCTCCACCCTCTACAACGGGCAAGGGGCGGGTGGTACTACACCCACACCGGGCGGCCAAGCCGCTGCGGACAGCGACAGCGGCGTGTTTGCCCAGGCCCATGACAGCATGCACAGCGCCCAGCACAATCTGGCCGCAGGCCTGGGGGGCGGCCACGCCCCCGCATGGCATGCAGCCTCACCCGATGCCGAAGGCCACCGCAATGCCTCGGCGCTGTGGGGTTTCAAATCCAAAGAGTTGGGCGGCAACGGTCACAACCAACTGGTGTTTGACGACAGCGACCAACAGCTGCGTGTGCAACTGGCCAGCAGCGCCCAACATTCCCAGCTCAATCTGGGCCATGTGATCCACCAGCAAGACAATTACCGCGGTGGCCTGCGCGGTCAGGGGTTTGAGCTGCGCACCGATGGCTATGCCGCCATCCGGGGTGGCGCTGGCGTGCTGCTCACCACCTACCATGGTCCTACCGGTAACAAGCTCGAACCCACGGCCGACTTTGCACCCGGCATGGCCATGCTCAAGCAGCTCAGCACCCTCTCAGAAGGACTGGACGGCGCCGCCGCCACCCACCAAACCGTGCGCCTGCCCGGCCATGCCGGCAGCCACAAGACCGCAGCCAGCGCCATGGACAGCGACCATGCCCCGCATGCCGCCATGCTGCGCACGGCGAGCACCCTGGTCGATGCCGATGCCACCGAGCAAGCACTCAGCCAAGCCAGCGAGAAAGACCCCAGCACGGGGGACAAGCGCATCCCCCACACCGGCGACGCCGTGATCGCCGCAGCCGCCCAAGACGGCTTGCTGGCCATTGCCGGCCAGCACATGCAACTGGTGGCGGGTGAAGACATCAGCCTGGCCGCAGGTGGCGCCATCAACCTGGCCTTGAATGCCCAGGCCAGACTGCACACAGGCCAGGCCATTGGGCTGGTGGCTGCAGCCGCCAAGGCAGACCATGACGGCACGGGCCTGAGCATCATCGCCGCCCACGACGCCATCGATGTGCAAGCACAAAGCAGCACGCTGAAGATTCAGTCCAAAGAACAGCTCACGCTGCAAAGCGCCAACGCCGCCGTCGAAATCGCAGCCTCTCGCAAGCTGCGCATCGCCACCGCCCAGGGCGCAGCCATAGAGCTGGAGGGTGGAAACATCACCTTTTTGGCTCCAGGCAGCATCACCTACAAAAGCTCTATGCGCACGCTGCAGGGTCCGGTACGGGGCGGGTATGCGCTGCCGCAGTTTCCGCACTCCGCGCTCACAGGAATTGCTGGCTTCAAGCTTTTTATCAAAGACATGCCCGGCCCCAATGGGGTTGAACACCCCAATACGGATTGGCGAATAGTCCGAGCCTTCAATGCATCTCAAGCGCTGTACAGCACCGAGAAACTGCTTGAAGGTCGCAGCGACGACACAGGTCAGATGCTGTTGAATGATGCTGAACAAAAACAGCTTCACGAGGAGTGGAACCAAAGCCCAGAACAGTTATGGATAGTTTCTGAAGGGCAAGTACACAGCCTTGTCCTCACTCGCGGAAACGAAAAATGGACTGACGAGCAAAAACGTCTGTATGCCCATGATGCCATGGGGTATAGCGACGATATCGGCCTTGTCGAAAAACAAAGTACCGATATTTTTCATCGCACACTTTCCCAAAAAGATTGGGGATTTTCCTCCGGTTCAGAGCTACTCAAAAAAATTAAAGAATGAATTCGCATATGAACTCCCCCAGCAAACGAACGGCTCATCAAATCGTCGATCAAACAGGAAAGCCTTATGTAACAACCGTTACGAGCAACACGTGGGTTGGCGGTGAAACAATATTTTCACATCCTTCTGCAGGAAATAAAGTTGCAGCTTATACCACCGGGAAAACATATTTTGCAGATTTGATTACCGAATTTAAAGCCGCAAAGAATGAAATCTGCATTGCTGGATGGCAGGTCAGCTGGGATGCCTTGCTAGCGCCTGGCGTCACACTATACAGTTTGTTATGTGAAGTAGTGCAAGCTAATAAGTCTCTGAAAATTTATGTAATGCCATGGGATGACACAGAGCCCATTCAAACTTACGACGATCAAACAAAAACTGTGCTGGAGTCTATCAACGCTAGGTTTAAAACCAATCAAATTTTTGTTACCCTCTCGCCTGGATACTCAGATATTAATAAAAGTTTTTTCAGCCACCACCAAAAACAGGTGGTTGTGGATAGGAAAATCGGCTTTATCGGTGGTATTGACCTTTCCTACGGTCGCTATGACGATGAAACATACGACCTGCAAGCCGATGCCCAAGGCCGCGAGGCCCTCAACCGCTATAACGGTTGTATCGCGCAAGTTCAAGCCATGGACCGTGACCAATGGATAGACCCAGATCTATTCAAAGGTGCTCTGGACCGAGTCACCATGACTGCAAGTAATGAGCGAGCCAAGCTTGAACAAGGGCAGGTCTGGCAAGTCAAATATGAGATGGCTGGGGGACCTGGCACTCTCACCAACAAAAACTCCCTATCAGCCAATAAAGAAGATCCCACCACCCTGGACCCCAAACGCCAACCACGCATGCCATGGCAGGATGTGCATGCACGCGTAGAGGGACCTGCTGTTCGCGATCTGTTACGCAACTTTGTATTGCGCTGGAATGTTCAGGCCGGAAAAAGCACAAGACTGCCCGACGTTGGGCCACTTGCCCAGTTTCCAAATGCTGGAGGCATGCAGGTGCAGGTACTGCGCAGTGCCTCGTCAAATCATTTGACACAAGAAAATAAATTCGCCCCTGCTGATCAAAAATGGAAAAAGGTGGGAACCCAAGATGATATTCACCGAGCCATGCTGCAACTGATAGACAAGGCACGGCGTTTCATTTATATCGAAAACCAATTTTTCACAAGTGCATGTGGACAGACAGCTTCTACTGAAACATTGGACCTTTCTCCTGCTGCTCAATTTATCAATACCTATGATGGTCAAAATCAAATGACAGGAGCTAAAGTTGCTTCGGTGTTTAATGATGACAACAGAGGTCGAAGAATGAAAACATTGAGCGATAGTTCCACAACCTCAAAGCCTCCCACCAACAGAATCTGTGCAGCACTAATCGAGCGCATTGGTAGATCCATCATCGATACGGCCCAGCCAAGTTTTCATGTGTACATCACATTGCCAGTCCATCCCGAAGGAACCTTGAGCACAGCCTCCATCGTTACACAGGTTTATTGGACCATGCAGACGCTGGTCTTTGGTAGCCAAAGCCTTCTCAATGGCATACGTCGCTATCTCAAAATTCGTGAGCTAATGGACTTGGATTTAGCCAATGGACTCACTCAATGTCGAGACCATTATTCAGTACTATCCGAAGAGAACAACACATATGAAAGCATTCCTATCGAAAAATGTTTTGAATATGTGACACTGCTGAATCTTCGCAACTGGATTCAACTTGGCAACCGCTATGAGACCGAGCAAATCTACATTCACAGCAAGTTGATGATTGTGGACGACCTCTACGCCATCATCGGTAGCGCCAATGTCAACGATCGCAGCATGCTGGGCAATCGGGGCGACAGTGAGCTGGCCATTCTGGTCGCAGATACCGCGACCCAGCGGGCAGACATCAATGGAGCAGGCAGTCAAAGAGAAGTTCGCCTTTTCGCCCACGATTTACGCAGAAATGTGTGGAAAAAGATCTTCGGGATCACTGGTGGTGTGCGGCCGGCAACCGAGTTGCAACAAGCCATTGAGCAGCCAGGGATTCCCTCAAGCTGGCGGGCAATCCAGAAACAAGCCGAAGCCAATACTCAATTATATGAGGCTGCGTTTCCATGGATACCGAGAAATAAAATCATTGATTCCAAAAAGGCCCCTCAGATAGCCAAAATAATTCCCACTTGGGATAACTCTTTAAATGAAACAGGAGGAGGACTGGCATCCTCCATGCCATTTCAAAAAGAATTCTGGGATAAACCGCGTCACAACTCGAAAGGCGTTGTCGACCTTGAAAATATCAAAGGCTTCATTACAGCCTTACCTATCGAGTGGACGAAAAGTGAAAATATCCATTTTAGCTACCCAACCGATCTTGTTGCGAAAAACACTCAAACACCTCCATTGGAAAGTGAGGCTATAGCGCTCGCGAAGACATCAAACGACGATGTCTCGAAGGCTGCACAATTAGCCAATCCTGCCGGCAGAACGAAAGAAGGTTCGGCATGATTTTTAGGTATTTTTTAAAGACAGTTTTTACTATTTCCGTTGCTTCGATTGCAACCACCTGCTTCGCACGTGATTTTGAATTGCCAAATGGATGGAATAATGAATGCGTAGGTCGCATGCAAATCAGTATGCCGGGAACTTTTGAAGTGGCCGCAAAGTCTGCCCAATCCTTTGGAAAGTATTTTGGAGAAGTAGCCGAACAATCGCAATTTGAATTCATAGATGGACAAATAGCCGGGTACTCTAAAGGCACCGATATTACACATAAGTTAATTCAAAATCAGATTCAGAATATTTTTGACATGGTAAAGAAAAGAGTAGAGAGCACCAGAAATCTTGTGTCAAAAGAAAAGGAAAATCCAAATAACTTCGAAATCTTACAGACCGGTCAAAAAACAGGAATTGCCTACAGATATAAAAATGGATATGTTTTAGTTTTATTAATGAATGGACATTTAATAAAAAAAATTGGAGGGGATAAAAATAAAGAATGGGAATCCGTTGAAAAAGAATTCGAAAACGATATCAATAATATAAAGTATAGAGATACCGGTGAAATACCAACTGATTCAGGGATTTGCATGCCTTATTTTTTTAAGGCTGACTCGGGCAACGAGCCTCGGTGGATTGCCATGACATACCGCCTTAAAGAACATCCCGACATCACCATCATGCTCAAGGATGAAAAGGCCGAGCCCATCCCCAGTTATGTGAATCGCTCAAAAATTACTCCGGCAGCAAAAATTGATTTTTTCTGGCGCCAGAGATACCAAAATACCATCGAAGCAGAATACCTATGGAGTTTTATGCGCCCTATCAAACTAGCCAATGTTTGGGGCAAGGCTGCCGCCGTAAAAATGACACGCCGGGGAGGGGAAACTGACTTTGGCTACTACGCAGTCGCTAATGGTGATCCTGACGCTAAAGAGGACACCCCTAATTTGGAGTTATATGTCATTCAAGATTCTAAAAATGCAAAATCAAAAGGCATAGAACCGATGAACAAAGAAGATTTTCTTGAGTTGGCCCAAAAAATTGCTGCCAGCGTCAGGCACAGGCCAATCACAACGCAATGATGGCATCCAAGCAGGTCGCCTCCTTCCAACTTCACAAAAAATGGCCGCAGTCGCGGCCATTTTTTATTGTCAGTGAAGTTTAAAACTTCATATCCGCCCGTACCCACCAGGTACGCCCCGGCTCGTTGATGCGCGTGCCGCCGGGGAAGCCGAAGCCGGCATTGCCCGCCAGGTTCAGGTGCTCGGCATAGGCCTTGTCGAACAGATTGTCCACGCCCATCAGCAGCTTCCACTGGGTATTCACGCGGTAGCTGGCGTTGAGCGAGAGCACGCCAAATCCGCTGCTTGCGCCCATGTCCTTGCCCACCACATTGCCCTGGTTCAGCGCATAGCGGTGCTGGGGCGCCACCAGACGCCACAGCGCACCTGCGGTCCAGGGGCCCTGGGCATAGTCCAGGCCCAGGCGCAGTTCGGCCGGCGGGGTTTGGGGCAAGGGGCGGCTGTCGGTTCGGTTATCCCCCCAGGTGGTGGCCAGCGTGGCCTGGGCCGTCCATGCCGGTGTGAGCTGGTAGTTGCCGCCCAATTCGAAACCTGCGGTGCGTGCATTCACATTGCGCACGGCGGAAGTCATGCCGCTGTAGTCAAACAACATGTAGTCACGCACATAGCCCAGATAGCCAGAGGCCCAGGCCTGCCAGCCCTGGCCCTTCCACTGTGCACCCACGTCCAGCTGGGTGGTTTTTTCGGGTTGCAGCGAGGCAAATGCATTGCCCTTGTTGGCGGCGCTGTTGCCGGGCGAGATCAGCTCCCAATAATCAGGAAAGCGCTGCACATGGCCCAGGCCGGCGTAGACCGTGGTGCCTGGGGACAGTTGCTGCTCCCAACGCACAAAGCCGCTGGGCATGGCGTTTTTGCTGCGCTCGTTGTCGGCGGCAATGGGGCTGACGCCGCCGTAGCTGGTGGCATAGCGCCAGGCTTCTGCCTTGTCCAGGCGCAGGCCACCCACCCAGCGCGTTTGCGTACTGGCTTGCCAGCTCAGCTCGCCAAACCAGCCCCAGTTGGCAAACTTGGCATTGCGCTCCCAGGGCTTGGCCACGTACGAGTTCGCAGGCGTGCCCTTGCGCATGTCGTGCGGGCTGTTCTGACCGTCAAAGCCAGTGACCAGCTCCCAGCCTGCGGCCGGCTGCAGCGTGGCGGCCACGCGCGCGCCAGTGGTGATGCGGCGCACACTGCTGGCCATACCGCCAGCCATCATGCCGGTGGTGGGCGGGGTGCGCAGCGTGAAGTTGTCCATCACATGGTCTGCCTTGTTGCTGTAGACCTGGGCCTCCAGCTTGGTCAGCCAAGGGGTGAGGTGTTTTTTCTCTGCACGCAGGCCCCAGCTGTCGCGGCGAAACTGCGTGCCGTCCATGCCGCGGCCGCCATAGCGGGCCCAGCCATCGCCGGCGCCGGCGCTCAGCTCCAGCAAGGTGTCTGCATCGGGCGTCCAGCCCAGGGCCACATCGGTATTCCATTTGTCATAGGCCGAGGGCACGCTCCGGCCACGGCCGTCGCGGTAGTCCTGGCTGTGGGAATGGTTGGCCGTGGCTCGCAGATAGACCTGGTTGTTGCCCACCTCCAGCGTGGCGGTCTGGTCGTTACGGCCATGGCCACCGCCCAGCAGGCTGGCTTCCAGCTTGGCACCGGGCTCGGTGAATTCGGGCGGCAGCCGGTCAAAGCGCACCACGCCGGCCGAGGCGCCCGGGCCCCAGACCACGGTCTGCGGGCCTTTGACCACGGTGAGCTGGTCAAAGGTTTCGGGCGAGATATAGGAGCTGGGCGAATCCATGCGCCCGGGACAGGCGCCCTGCAACTGCGTGCCATTGGTGAGCAGGGGCAGGCGAGAGCCGAACTGGCCACGGAACACCGGGTCGCTGTTGGAGCCACCGCTGCGAATGGCCGAGAAACCGGGAATGGTCTTGAGGTAGTCGGCCGCATCGCTGGCCGGAATCGGCTGGCGTGGCTGCTTGGGGTCGGTCACCACCTGCACGGGCGAGTGGTCATGGACAGCGGTGACCACCACCTCTTGCAGGCTGCCGGCGGCGGCGGCGGCGGTATCGGTCATGCTGGCCATGCCGGCCGCTTGCGCTACGACCGGCAGCATCAGGCTGGCGACGCAGGCCAGCGCGGTGGGAGAAACAGAAAAAGGCAGATTGGGCACAGAGGCAGAGCCGATGCGCGCCAAGGCGAGAAAGGAGTAAGACATGCAAAAGTTCCACGGCTCCAGCCCATGGCCACCGACAGGCAGGGCCGCAAGCGGCCCGCCCCCATGGACATGGGCGAGGAGCTAATCAAAAAGTGATGGGTGAAGCGCGCAGCCGTTGAGGCTGGGCACTGTCAGGCGTGGAAGCGCGCAGGAGGGCCACGCGGCGGTAGCGGGGCCGCCGCCTGCAGGGCGGGCGGGAAATGGGCAGGCGCCAACCAGACCGGGCCATGCACGGGCCGGGGCGGCTGGTAGACCTGCAGCGCCACCGTGGCTGGCGGGCTGAGGGCGATACACAGCAAACAGTCCGGATCCTGGTGGCTGTGGGAAGCGTCGGAGGACGGGCCATGCCCTGCCGCATGTCCATCCGGAGCCGGGCTGATGCTGGCGTTCGGGTCTGGAGCCGCATCGTCCACCACGGTGCAGATGTCGTGCAGCACGGCCTGCTCCATGGCCGCAGCCGATGTCTCCGATGCTCCCGGAGTAGCAGCATCCGGCCAGGGCATGGCACGCACGCGCACGCCCGCCAGCATGGCCACCAGCCACAGCATGGCGCACAGGGCAAGCACCCAGTAGCCCAGGCGGCGGTTGCGACGGATCTGCTCCAACATGGGCGGGGATTATGGCCGCAGCTGTTACAGAACGCTTCTGCGCTGGCGCAAAAAATGGCCTTGCTCCATGCCACGCGCTGCGACAATCGTGCCCATGTCTGCAGACTCCTTCTCTACCGAACTGGCCGCCGGCAATGCCCTGGTGCAACAGGCCCAGACCCTGGCCACCACCGACTTTGCCCAGGCCCGCGCACTGTGGCAGCGGGCGGGCCAGCATTTCTACCGCGCCCACCAGGCCGACCGCAACCAGCCCGAGGCCGCTTTTCGACTGGCCCAGGCCTGGATGGCCGAGGCCTATGCCCTGCAAAAAGAGGGCTCACCCAATGCCCTGCTGATGTGGAGCAATGCCGCCGCCCAGTGTGAGCTGGCCTTTGACCTGGACAGCGAAAACGGCCGCATTGCCATGACCGCCGCCAGCTGCCACCACTTTGCCGGCGAGGAAGATGCCTCCAAGGCTTGGCGGCGCATTGGCGAGCATCTGCTGCAAGATAAGGCCGCCAGCGATGTAGGTGATGGCGACTGAGCCCGCCCACACCACCTACGAAAACAAGAGCAGCCGCTGCATATGCAGGGCTGCTCTTATTGTTTTACCGCGTCAAAACCTAGGCTGCATCGGTAGCGACAGCTATGGTTTTAGACTGCGCTATCACTGGCCTTGGCCTGCTGCCTGGTAAACCTGCTTGAGCTGTGTCACGTTGCGCAGCATGGCCGTGGGGCCGCTGCTGCCCATCAAATACCAGCCCTTGGGGTCCAGAAACACCACCTGGTTTTTCTGCCCGGCCGGCGTGCTGCGGACCTGGGCGTTGTCAAACACCTGGGTGGACGGAACAATGGCGCCGCCGCCTGGGGCCGAGCCGGTGGCGGTGTTGCGGTCGATCACATAAATCCACTGCGGCTGCAGCTTGGCCAGGTCGTCAAAACCAAAGGCGGGGCCACCGCGCGCAGGCACATCCTTGGCCGTCAACAGCGACTGGGCGCCCAGCACATCAAACAAAAAGCCAAAGCGCGCGCCCGGTGCCTGGGGCATGATTTTGTCGTTGATGGCCATCAGCAGCACACCGGGCGCGGCCTGGCTGGCCAGCGGGCGCAGGCTGGCCACTTCGCTGCGCACCTGGTCCATCAGCGCCCGGCCCTGGGCCTGCTTGCCATACAGGCCGGCCAGCGCCGTCACAGTGCGGTCCATATCCTCCAGCATATGGCTGCCGCGCACGCTGAAGTCCACCGTGGGCGCCAGCTTGCTCAGCAGCTCGTACTTGGCGCTGGAACGACCGCCCACGATGATCAGATCCGGACGCAGGCGACTGAGTGCGTCGTAGTCAGGCTCAAACAAACTGCCCGCCACCGTGTAGCGCGGTGCGGCATAGCTGCTCAAGTAGTCAGGCAGCTGTGCCTTGGGCACGCCAGCCACCGGCAAACCCAGGGTGTGCATGGCGTCCAAAGCCCCCAGGTCATAAACCACAACGCGTAGCGGCTTGGCGGGGACTTGGGTCACGCCGCTGGCATGCGCAACAGCAACGGTCTGTGATGTACCAGCCCAGGTTGCAGGAGCCAGCGTGCACATGCTGGCCACAGCACAAGCCAACCAATGGCGACGCGATGAGAAGAGTGAGATAGAGGGCATCCGTTTTCCATAAAGTTGACAATAAACAACTTCTTGCCCTCATCTGAAGCCATCAAACTTTATTTTTCGATGAAATAACAACGAAATGAGAACAAGAATAACTATCAATGCTACATCATGTTGCTAAAATTAAATAAGAATGATTCCTGTTAGCAATTTATAGATTGTCCGTTGATGTCCAGCTCTCCAACTTTTCGCCTCTTTGCCCTTTCTGCCATCGCCTTGGCGGCCCACGCCACCGCAACAGCCCAAACCAGCACAGATCAAGTGCTGAGCGAGACCACCGTCCGCGCCACTGCGGAGGAAGAGCTCAAACAAGCGCTGGGGGTGTCTGTCATTACCCAGGAAGAACTGACCGAGCGCGCACCGGCCAACGATATTTCCGAGCTGGTGCGTACCATGCCAGGCGTCAACCTGACCGGTAACTCCGCCTCGGGTCAATATGGCAACAACCGCCAGATCGACCTGCGCGGCATGGGCCCGGAAAACACGCTGATCCTGATCGATGGCAAACCTGTGCAATCGCGCAATGGTGCCAAGATGGGCCGTAGTGGTGAACGAGACACCCGCGGTGACTCCAACTGGGTGCCGGTGGAAGCCATCGAACGCATCGAAGTCATTCGTGGCCCAGCGGCAGCGCGCTACGGCTCGGGCGCAGCAGGTGGTGTAGTGAACATCATCACCAAAAAGCCCTCCGGCAAGCTGCAGGGCTCGGTCACCGTCTATGGCAAGTTCCAGGAAGACAGTAACGAGGGCGATACGAAGCGCAGCAGCTTCAACCTGTCTGGCCCGCTGGCAGAAAACTTCTCTTTCCGCCTGTTTGGCAATGTCGCCAAGACCGATGCCGACAGCCCGGACCTGAACCGCACTCCCAGCACCTCTTCGCAATTCGCGCCTTCCGGGCGCGAAGGTGTGCGAAACAAGGACATCAACGCCATGCTGCGCTGGGACTTGACGCCACGCCAAGTGCTGGAGCTGGAGCTGGGAGCCAGTCGCCAAGGCAATATCTATACAGGGGAATCCCCTGTCAGCATCGACGCGAACACCCCCGTACGTGATTCTCTGTTAGGACAAGAGACCAACCGTACCAACCGCAATACAGTGGGCCTGAACCACCGCGGCACCTGGGACTGGGGTACGTCGCGCCTGCTGTTCCAATATGAAAACACGCGCCGATGGCAAAACCCGGTGGGCTTGGCTGGGTCCGTGGAACAAGCTCCCAGCAGTGCTACAGAAAAAGTAACTTCCAAGCTGGGCAACTACTTTTTAACAGGTGAAGTCAACACCCCGTTCAAGCTGGGAAGCACCTCGCACATGCTCACCAGCGGCTTTGAATACCGTAACGAGAAGCTCGATGACGCAGCTGCCATGGGTCAGGGAACGGGTTCCGGCGGCAACAACATCGGCGGCCTGACTGGTGGGTCTGGCGTGCGCAGCGGCAAGTCCGATGCACAGACTTTTGCCCTCTTCGTGGAAGACAACTTCGAGCTGGTGCGCAATCTAATCGTGACGCCGGGCATGCGCTTCGACCACCACAGCCAATCGGGCAACAACTGGAGCCCCAGCCTGAACACCACCTACCACGTGAATGACAACTGGCAGCTGAAGGGCGGCATTGCACGAGCCTTCAAGGCGCCAAACCTCTACCAGACTAATATCAACTACCTGTACTACACACGTGGCAATGGCTGCCCAGTGAACTCGCCCAGCATCGGAGCTGGCTGCTACATCATGGGCAACCCCGATCTGAAGGCAGAAACCAGCATTAACAAAGAGCTGGGTGTGGCCTATACCAACCACAACGGTCTGGATGCCAGCCTGAGCTACTTCCAGAACGACTACAAAAACAAGATCTATGCAGAGATGAGTGATGGGACACCCATCATCGTGGGACAGTCCAAGGTCTTCCAGTGGATGAACGCCAGCAAGGCCATCGTCAAGGGCTTCGAAGGTAATCTAACCTTGCCGCTGGATGGCAAGGATGGCCGTACCCTGAAACTGGTGAACAACTTCACCTACATGCTGAAGAACCACAACAAGAGCAATGACCAGCCGCTGTCCGTGATTCCCAAGTACACCGTGAACTCCACCCTGGACTGGAAGGTCAACACTGTGCTCTCGGCCCAGCTGAATGCCACCTTCTATGGCCGCCAGGAGCCTCGCACCATCCAGTCCGGTGGTGCTGCCTCCACCGGAAACCAGCTGCAGCCACTGAGCTCGTATGCCTTGTTCGGCATTGGTGCGCAGTACCAGCTGGCCAAGGACTATTCGCTGAACTTTGGCATCACCAACCTAGCCAACAAGCGCCTATACCGCGAATCTAACAGCTCGGGCGCGGGTGCTGCGACCTACAACGAACTGGGCCGCGCCTACTATGTATCTCTGACGGGCCGCTTCTGACCCTCATCTGCTACCCCGCACCACTCGCTGCGAGTGGCACACAAGCCCGAAGCCATGCTTCGGGCTTTTTTGCGTCGGGCTGCTCATCCGCTGCACTATTTTTTCAGCACAGCACACCCCATCACCCTCCCCTGCGGCAAGGCGCCAGCATGTCCAATGCCGGCTTGTAGGTCGGGCTGTGCACATCCAGCATGCCCAGCACCGTGTGGTAGTAGTTGTCGTGGGTGTAGGGCTTGTCTGTGCTGGCGCGTGCACAGCCCTCGTCCATGCCGGTGCGGGCCTGCAAAGTGCCCGGCCACAGCACCCAGGGCACGTGTTTTTGCACATCGGGTGCAATGGCATAGGGCATGCCATGCAGGTACAAGCCCTTCTCGCCCAGGGACTCGCCATGGTCGGAGACGTAGAGCATGGAGGTGGCGTAATGCGCCTGCTGGGTCTTCAGCCAATCGATCAGCTGGGCGAGAAACAAATCGGTCTCGGCAATGCTGTTGTCGTAGACATTGTCTAGGGCGTTCTGGGCGCAGTTCGAGGTCACATGGGTGGTGCACTCTGGCATGAAGCGCTTGGTGGCCGTGCTGGAGCGCTTGTAATAGGCCGGACCGTGGCTGCCCATCTGGTGCACCACCAGCACCACGCCCTTGTTTCGCTCGGCTTCGGACAAGGCTGCCATGCGCCCATCCAGCGTGCCCAGCACCAGCTGGTCCAGGCATTCCCCATCCGCCGCACACCAGGTGCTGCGCGCTTCGGCCGTGGCGATGCTGGAGACCTCTGCGCTGGGCACGCGGTTGCAAACGTCCTTGCAGCCGGACTGGTTCTCCAGCCACTGCACGGCCAGGCCCGAGGCCTGCAGCACATCGAGCAGATTGCTGTAGTCGGCATCCCGGCTTTCATAGCCTTGCTTGCCCAGGGAAGAGAACATGCAGGGCACCGAAGCCAGGGTGTTGGTGCCACAGGAATGCACCTGGCGCCAGCTGATGACGCCGCGTTGCTGCAGCTCGGGGTTGGTGGGCCGTGCATAGCCGTTGAGGCTGAAGCGGTCGGCGCGAGCGGTTTCTCCCACCACCATGATCAGCAGCGGTGGCTTGGCTGCCGCTGCGCCGATGGCCGCATAGGTCGGACCCAGACTGGCACCTGCGGTCAGGGAGACAAAGGCACGCTTTTTGTTGATCGCGGGATCCAGCGCCACGGTCAGCGTGGACACCACGCTGGCCAGCGGGTTGACCATATAGCGCAGCGCCTTGTGGCTGCGCATCAACGGGGCCAGCTCACGGTATTGCACCATCACGCTGCCGACCAACACTGCCAAGGCTGCCAGCACCGCCAAGGCGGAGCGCCACCAGTTGCTGCGCCACGGTGCAGCCGGCATGCGCACGCCGCACCACAACCACAGCATGGGAAGTCCGGCATACAGCAGCAACTGCCAAGCCAGCGTAGGGGTTAACAAAGCCAGGCCTTCGCTGGGGTTGGTGGCCAGCACATTGCGCACCATGCTGTCATCCATGACCACGCCGTAGTGCAGCATGTAGTACTGCGCCAGCGCCCCCACCAACAGGCTCAGGCTCCAGACCACAAGGCGCACATAAGACCAGGACCACAGCATCAGCCACAAATAGGTGGCCGATGCGATCAGCACACCGCAGCCCAGGCGCAGCAATCCCCAGGGGTCGTTGAAGTCAGTCAGCAACCCCAGGCTGCGCCACAGGGTCTGGTTCAGCGGGCCTGCGCACCACAGCGCCAGCACTGCTGCCACCACACGTGGCGGCAGGCTCATGGGCCACCAGGCTCGGCGGGGCAAAGACAAGGGTGCAGCAGCGGCCACAGGGGCCACGTCCAAGGAAGAAGACGCTACAGACATGGTGAATCAACGAAGAGAAAAGCGGCCCTGGATACTTTTTGCAACGACCATTCAGCGTAGAACGGTGTCATCAAAGTCCTAGGGGAGAAACCAGAACTGCGCTGACCGCCGACGCGGTTTTCTGCCGGCATGGCATCAGCATGTCCAGCGCCGGTTGGTAGGTTGGTGTGCGTACATCCAGCATGCCCAGCACCGTGTGGTAGTAGTAATCATGGGTATAGGCGCTATTGCTGCTGGCACGCATGCAACCCGCATCCACACCGGTGCGCACAAACAGGCTGCCGGGCCACAGCACCCAGGGCACATGTTTTTGCGCATCGGGCGCAATGGCATAGGGCATGCCATGCAGATACAGGCCGCCCTCACCCAGCGATTCGCCATGGTCAGAGACATACAGCATGGCGGTCTGGTAGGTCTGCTGCTGGGTCTTGAGCCAGTCGATCACATGGGCCACAAAGGCATCGGTCTCGCGCAGACTGTTGTCATAAACATTGACCAGCTCGGCATGGCTGCAGTCCGAGGTCACATGGGTGGTGCATTCCGGCTGGAACGCCTTGTGCGCAGCGCTGGAACGGCGGTAGTAGGCCGGCCCATGGCTGCCCATCTGGTGCAGCACCAGCACGGCGCCGCGCTGCCGGGCCGACTCCGGCAGCAACTGCAGGCGCTGGTCCAAAAGGCCCACCATCAACTCATCCAGGCATTCACCATCCCGGCACCATTTCTGGATGGCATCGCCTGCAGCCACCTGGTAGGCCTGTGCATGGGGAATGCGTTCGCACACCCCTTTGCAGCCGGCCTGGTTGTCCAGCCAATCCACGCCCAGTCCTGCGGCCTGCAGCACATCCAGCAAATTGCCATATTCGAACTTGCGCCCGTCGTAGCCGGCCTTGTTCTGGTGCGAGAACATGCAAGGCACCGACGCCAGCGTGTTGGTGCCGCAGGACTGCACATGGCGCCAGCTGATCACCAGCCGCTCCTCCAGCTCGGGGGTGGTGTCCCGCGGATAACCATTCAGCCCAAAGTGATCGGCCCGCGCCGTCTCGCCCACCACCAGCACAAGCAAAGGTGGTTTGGAGGCCGTGGCGCCAGCAGTGGGACCATAGCTGCTGCCCAGTGCCGCACCCTCGCTGATGGAGCGAAACGGCCTGTGCGGCCTGAACCAGGGCTTGAGCGTGACATCGGCAAAGGCCACCACCGTGGCCAGCGGGTTGATCTGGTAGCGGATTTCCGTGTGATTGCGCATCAACGGCGCCAGCTGCCGGTACATGCCCACACCCAACCCACCCATGGCTGCCAGCGCCAGCAACACGGACAAGAGCGACCACAGCCAGGCTGCGGGCCTGGCCTGTACCTTCCACTGCACCACGGCATACAGCCACAGCACAGGAGGCCCTGCAAACAGCAACACATGGCCTAACAGACCGGTGCTGAACAGTGCCATTCCTTCGGTGAAATTGGTCTGCAGCACATTGCGCGCCATGCTGCTGTCCATGACCATGCCGTAATGCAGCATGTAGTACTGCACCGCTGCCGCCAGCACCAGGGTCACGCTCCACGCCAGACGACGCAGGCGGGGCCAGGACCACAGCATGAACCAGGGGTAGGTGGCGCAGGTCACCAGCAGCGCCATGCCAAGACGCAGCAGCAGCGCGGGATCCACAAGATCGGGCAGGCTCGACAAATTCCCCCACAGCGCCAGATTCAGCAGCAGCGCGCACCACAGCGACAGCCACCAGGCGACATGTCTGGGAGCCATGACCATGCGAGGCCAGTGCCATGCTGTCAGCGTGGCCCAGGCTTGAAGCACAGGGGAAAATACCGTCCGGCCCCGAGAAGCAGCGGCGCTGCGGGGGCTGGATGTCTCAAATTTCATAGCGCAGCAGCGTAAAAAACACAACTGAACCCCAGGTGAACTTGATGTTCATCCAACGTTCAGCTTCTGCTGCTTGCACGGCAGTCCGTCTAACTGCCTACACTGGCGGTTTCTGAGCTCTTGATTGCCCCATGCGCATTTTGTTGGTGGAAGACGATCCGGTTCTGGCCCATGCGGTGCTGGACTATCTGCAAAGCAAGCAATTCCAGGTCGATCTGGCGCCTGATCTGCGCACGGCCCGCTCCCTGGTCGCCGTGACCCACTACGCCACGATCTTGCTGGACCTGAACTTGCCAGATGGCGAGGGACTGGAGCTGCTGGGCCATATCCCCGTTCGCAAGGATCCGCCCACCATCGTGGTGGTGACGGCGCGCGACCAGGTCAGCGACCGCATCCGCGGCCTGGATTCGGGCGCGGATGACTACCTGGTCAAGCCCTATGACCCCGAAGAATTGCTGGCACGGCTGCGCGCCATCGAACGCCGCCGCAGCGCCCAGGCCAGCCCCGTGCTGGTGCGCGGCACGGTCAGCATTGACTTGGCGCGCGAGACCGTGAAGGTGGAGCAACTGCCCGTGGTGCTGACACCCAAAGAATGGGCCTTGCTGCGCGTGCTGGCCAGCCGCCCCGAGCAAACCTTTACCCGCGAGCGCCTGCAAGAAGCCCTCTACCAGTGGGACCAGACCTCGGACAGCAACACGCTGGAGGTCTTTATCAGCCGGCTGCGCCGCAAGCTGGGCAGCGAGCTGATCCAGACCGTGCGCGGCACCGGGTATCGACTCGCGGCAGCATGACGGCCCAGACCCCTCCCCACAGCCTTGCGCGTCGCCTGGCCCAGCCACTGATGCTGGCCGTGGTTACCGTCTGGGCCCTGAGCACAGCCATCGTGGTCTGGTATGTGGATAGCCAAATCCAGCACAACTTCGACACCGAGCTGGTGGAGAGCGCCTACCGCCAGCTCTACCCAGCCCTGCTGGATGTAGACCGCGCCCGCCGCCACGGCAAGCAGCCCGAGCTGCACACCATCACCATGGGCGAGGTGCCGGGCGACGGCCACCCCGAACCTTTGCTGCTGCAGCTGCGCGACCGGCAAGGCCATGTGCTGCTGCGCTCGCGCGGTGCACCCAAGGCCGCGTTTGATGCGCCTTTGCGTGAAGGCTTTCACAACTCCATAGAGCACCGCATCTACACCCTCTACACCGAGCAGGAACAGGTGTGGCTGCAGCTGGCCGACCCGCTGGCCGAACGCTCCGAGGCCAGCCGCCGCACCTTGACCGGTCTGGTGCTGGTGCTGGTGCTGATGCTGCCCGTGCTGGGCTGGCTGATTCACTATATTGCCCGCAACGAGCTGCGCAGCGTGCAATGGCTGCAGCAGCAAATCACCGATCGCAGTGGAAACAATCTACAGCCGCTGTCACTGCAAGGTCTGCCGCGCGAGTTACACCAGGTCGGCGAGGATGTGAACCAGCTCATGCACCGCTTGCACGAGGCTCTGGATGTGGAACGTGCCCTGGCCGCCAATGCGGCCCATGAGCTGCGCACGCCCCTGGCCTCCGTGCGCCTTCGGCTGCACACGGCACTGGACCAGGCGCAGCAGCAAGGCCGCGACCACATTGCACTGGCCGAAGCACAAGCCGCGCTTTCCGCGCTGGAGACCCTCAGCCACCGCACCGAACGGCTGCTGCAACTGTCGCGCGCCGAGTCCGACAGCGCAGCGCGCCAGCACCGCATCGATCTGGTTCAACTCAGCAGCACCATGGCGCAGGAGTTCTGGCAACAGCCCCGGGCCCAGCGCCGCCTGGACTGGGAAACGCCCGCAGCAGCCAGCACGGTCTGGGTGCAAGGCGATATGGACACCCTGGCCATTGCCCTGCGCAATCTGGTAGACAACGCCCTGACCTATTCCGAAGGCGAAGTCACGCTCACGGTCACCGCGCAGCCGCCAGCCCTGGTCGTGCGCGATCAGGGACCGGGTCTGAACACCTCGCAGCAAACCCATATCCTCCAACGCCATGTGCGTGCCAACACCCAGCACATAGGCTATGGCCTGGGCATGTCGATTGTGCGCAGCATTGCCGACAAGCACGGCGCACAGCTGAGCCTGCTGTCGCCAGCCCCTGGTCAGTCCTGCGGGCTGGAGGTGCGACTGGAGTTCCCGCCCCTGCCGCCGGACAGCGCCACCGCACCCGCCATGTCTGCCGCGACCTGACTTCTCAATACCCAGGGAAGCAGCAGCGCGACGCCCCAATACCACTCAGCCCGCACTCCACCACTGCGCCAGTTGCCCCAGACCAAACAGCAGCAAGCCGATGGTGCCGCCCACCAAGGTGCCATTGATGCGGATGAACTGCAGGTCCTTGCCCATGTGCTGCTCCACCAAGGCCGACAGCTCCTGGGCATCCCAGCGCTGTACGGTCTCGCGGATATGGCGGGCAATGAACTCCGACACCTCGGGCGCCAGAGCCTGGGCCCAGGCTTCCAGCCGCGTGTTCATGGAGGCCCTCAGGGCCGCATCCTGGGCCAGCGCCTGGCTCAAGCCCCGCCCCATGCCTGCCAGCTTGCGCGCGATATGGGAGTGGGGATCGGCCAGGTCGGCCTCCAGCCGCTGACGCATGCGGCGCCACACATCCCGCAGATAGGTCGCCAGCTTTTCGTCATGCAGCACATAGTGGCGAAACTGCTCGCCCCGCCGGGCATAGTCCGGGTCCTGCTGCAGCCGCACAATCAAACGCTGGAGCGCACCATCAAAAGCCTCACGCATGCGGTGCTGCGGGTTGTGGGCAATGTCATGCAACAGGCTCTCCAGCGCCTGGGCCGCCAACTCCGCGCCCTTGTCACCCAGCCAGTCTGTGGGCAACAGCTTTTCCTTCAGCGGGTGCTCACGCTTGAGCCACTGGACAATGGCCTCCGCCACCAAATGCTGGGTATCGGTCTGCTGCAGCACGGCGCTGATGCGGCGCAGCACATCATCCAGCACCGCCTGGTGGCGGCCATCCTGGGTCAGCGCCTGCAAGCCCGTGGCCAGAGCGCGCGAGAAATCCACCTGCGCCAGCACCGCACGCAGCGCCTGGGCCAGCAAACGCTCCACCTGGCGGTCCTGCACCAGCTCCAGCCCGGCCAGTGCCAGGCGCGCCAGCTGCCGCCCCAGCAATTGACTGTTGCCCGGTGCCCCCAGCCAGTCCGCCAAAGCCTGGGCCGCATCGTGGCGCCGCAGCAATGCCACCAAGGAAACGGGGTCCAGAAAGCGGTCGCGCACAAACACCGCCAGGTTGTCGCCTATGCGGTCCTTGTTGCGAGGGATGATGGCCGTATGCCGCTGTACCCAGGGAATGGGAATGCGGCGAAACAGCGCCGACACCGCAAACCAGTCGGCCAGCGCCCCCACCATGGCTGCCTCGGCCACAGCGCGCAGACATTGCACCGCCAGGGTTTGCGCCAGAAAGTGGCTGGCCACAAAAGCCACCGTCACCAGCAGCAACAGGCCCAGCGCCAGGCGCTTGGAACGGGTCAGAGCGGACGCGGTGGACGACATGCCGGCCAGCCTAGCACGGCCGGGCCACAACACGACCACGCCATACCGGGGACCAGGGCCAAGGCAAATCCCGGACAATCCCGGCATTCGCAACTTTTCCCCGCAGCACACCATGAGCGACAACCGCCCCGCCCTGCCCGATCACCTGTCCATAGACCCACGCAGCCCCCACTACGTGGCCGCGATTTTTGAGCACGACATCGGCATCCGCTTCAACGGCAAGGAACGCTTTGACGTGGAGGAGTACTGCATCAGCGAAGGCTGGGTGAAAGTGCCCGCCGGCAAGACCGTGGACCGCCGCGGCTACCCGCTGCTGATCAAGCTCAAGGGACAGGTTGAGGTGTTTTACAAATAAGCCACGTCCATACTTTGAGCGCCTGTGGTGACTGCCTTGCCACAGGCGTTGTTGTTTCTGCCCTTGACGCCATGCTGTCGGCCTTTCGCCACGGAAACATCAAACGATCATGCGATTGATAACAATTATCAACATCTTCACGCATAATCCACGCCACCGCTCTCCATAAAAGATCCATAGCACAGGAACGGTAAGTCATCCGCACATGCTGGCCACTGCGCCCAGCTCACGCGTTTTCCCCCTTTCCTGACCTCCACCAGCCATGCCTGGTGAAGCGTAGCTATGTCTTCCATTCACGCTCCCAACCGTTTTCTCTCGCCCACCTTGCTGGCCTTGGCTGCAGCAACGGCCTGTGCTTCTGCGTCTGCCCAGCAAGACGCTGCTTCCACCCAAACCCTTTCGGAAGTAGTGGTCTCCGCTTCCGGCTTTGAGCAAGACATCAAGGAGGCTCCCGCTTCCATCTCTGTCATCTCCCGCAAGGATTTGGAGCAAAAGCGTTTTTCCAATCTGGCCCAAGCGCTGGAAGACGTGGAGGGCGTCGATGTGGGCGCAGGTACAGACAAGACCGGCGGCCCCAATATCAGCATCCGGGGCATGCCGCCCGAGTACACATTGGTGCTCATCGATGGACGCCGCCAGAACTCGGCTGGCAATGTCACTCCCAACGATTTCGGCGGCACACAAACCAGCTTTCTGCCGCCCATGTCGGCCATCGAACGCATCGAAGTCATCCGGGGCCCCATGTCCACGCTGTATGGCTCTGACGCCATGGGAGGCGTGATCAACATCATCACGCGCAAGGTGGGCAAGACCTGGGGCGGCTCCCTCAACATGGACTACACCCTGCAGCAGGAGTCGTCCTTTGGCGATACGCATTCGGGCAAGTTCTATCTGAGCGGCCCCATCAAGGAGGATCTGCTCGGCCTGGCCATTCGTGGCAGCCGCTTCCACCGGGATGCCGCAGACATCAGCTATGTGGACAACAACGGGCAAAGCGTCATCCCCAGCATGGGCGGCAACCCCGTGAAGTCCACCGTCAACACTGTAGGCGCACGTCTGTCCCTCACGCCCAATCGCCACCACGACATCATTTTGGATATCGAAACCGGGCGCCAGACCTATGACAACCGGCGCGGGCAACTGGGCTCGCTCACTGGCGGCTATGCCCCAGAGCAAAAATACAACCGGGACCAGTGGAGTCTGGCCCATACCGGGCGCTATGGCTTTGGTATCTGGGACACCAGCTTTATGGTCAACCAGACCGAGACCATGGGCCGTACTATCCCCGGCGGCACCCCTGGTGCAGTGGCAGGCGCCCCGCGCACCCTGGAAGTGGAAAGCAAAGTGCTGGACACCAAACTGGTCATGCCCTGGAGCACCCACCTGACCACCCTCGGCGGGCAATGGTGGGAAGCAGAAATGAAAGACGGTGTGGCCCCCGGACAATTCAAGTTCACGCAAAAAGCCATTTTTGCTGAAGACGAATGGAGCCTGGCCGAGGCCTTCAAGCTCACCTTGGGTGCACGCTATGACCGGCACAGCATTTTTGGCGGCAAGGTCAGCCCACGCGCCTACGGTGTGTGGCAGGCAGCGCCACAGTGGACCGTCAAGGGCGGCGTCAGCCATGGCTACAAAACACCGCGTGTGGAGCAACTGGCTCCAGGTATCAATGGCTTTGGCAACCAGGGCAAGACCCCACTGGTGGGCAGCCCCAATCTGAAGCCAGAAACCAGCCGCAGCACCGAACTGGGCATCTATTTCGACAATACCCAAGGCTTTGGCTTTAACGCCATGCTGTTCAACAACGACTTCAAGGACAAAATCACCAGCGGCCCGGGCATTCCAAATTGCAACTGGCAAGGAAGCCCGAACAGGCCTGGCTGCTTGGATGTTGGCAGCCACCCCATCTGGGATAAAGAGGTAGACATGTTTGGCCAGCAGGTCAACGTAGACAAAGCCAATACACGCGGCCTGGAGCTTGGCACGCGCTACACCTTCAATCCCCAGTGGAGCACCAGCGCCAATTACACCTACACCAAGAGCAAGCAGCAAAGCGGGCTCAACCAGGGCAAGCCTTTGACTGACACCCCCAAGCATGCACTGAATGCACGCCTGGACTGGAAGCCCTCGGCGCAATGGAGTGCCTGGCTGCGCGCGGAATATCGCAGCGAGCGCTACCGCGACCCCGGAACTTCTGCCAGCACCATTGCTGCAGCCCAAGTGTTGGGAGACTACAAGGCCTACACCCAGTTCCACCTGGGTGGCAGCTACCGCGTCACGCCCAAGTTCACCATCAATGCTGCCGTCTACAACCTGTTCAACAAGGACTTTGTGGACTACGGCGCATATCAGTATGCGGACAAGAAGGGCCCCGTCTCCGCTTACGGCAACCGCTATCGCAACCCATTGGAGGGCCGACGTCTGTGGATTTCGGCCAACTACGAGTTCTAAACGCGGACGCGATGTAAAAAAAGGGAGGCCATGCCTCCCTTTTTGCGTTTTACCGTCTTGGCTTACTTGCCATTGATGCCCAGCAACTCCACCTCGAACATCAGCGTGGCGTTCGGTGGAATCACCCGGCCTGCCCCACGGCTGCCATAGGCAATGCCGGGCGGGCAGGTCAGGCGGGCCTTGCCGCCCACCTTCATCTTCTGCACGCCCTCGGTCCAGCAGGGAATCACGCCATTCAGGGGGAACTCGATGGGCTCGCCCCGGGCGATGGAGCTGTCAAAGTCCTTGCCGGTATCGGGAAAGTAGCCGCGGTAATGCACCTTGACCTTGTCGCTGGCCTTGGGGCTGGGGCCTGTGCCCTCCTTCAGGCTTTCAAAGACCAGGCCGCTGGCCGTGGTGACGGGCTGGGGCAAGGGCTGGGCCAGCGCATGGCCAGCCAGCAAAGCGCCCATCAAGCAGGCAGCGCCTGCAATGCGTGTGAACATGGTTTTTTCTCCAATCTGATGCCCAAGCAATCGGTAAGCGCTTGAGCAGCTATCAAAAATTAGCAACACCCCTCTGCCGCATGCCGAGCCCCTTTCGCCAGGGCACCGCGCAAGGGCCGCCCCGCAGCGCTGGTGCCGTCCCCCTCCATCGCGTAGCGATAGAGAGGGGGAAGACGCGCAGCGTCTCAGGGGGTGTTTATCTTTTCCAACGCATCCCGCAAATGCCCCACCGTGCGATCCACGTTGTGCCATTTTTCCAGACCGAACAGGCCGATGCGGAAGGTCTGGAAGTCCGGGCCTTCGTCACACATCAGTGGCACGCCCGATGCTGTTTGCAGACCTACGGCCAAAAAGGCCTTGCCGTTTTGAATCTCGGGGTTGGTGGTGTAGCTCACCACCACGCCAGGGGCCTTGAAGCCACCGCCAGCCACGCTGGGAAAGCCGTGCGACTCCAGCAGCTTGCGCACCTTGTCGCCCAGGGCAATCTGCTCTTCACGCACCTTCTCAAAGCCGTAGGCACGGGTTTCCAGCATCACATCGCGCAGGCGCACCAGGGCGTCGGTAGGCAGCGTGGTGTGGTAGGCGTGCTGGCCTTTTTCGTAGCCTTCGGCAATCAGCATCCACTTCTTCAGATCGCAAGAGAAGCTGGAGCTTTGCGTGGACTCTATGGCCTCGCGCGCACGCTGCGACAGCATCACCATGGCGCAGCAGGGCGAGCTGCTCCAGCCTTTTTGCGGTGCGCTGATCAGCACGTCGACGCCGGTTTTTTCCATGTCCACCCACATGGCGCCGGAGGCCACGCAGTCCAGCACCATCAGCGCGCCCACTTCATGGGCGGCCTCGGCAATGGTGCGGATGTACTCGTCGGGCAGCATGATGCCGCTGGCGGTTTCCACATGCGGGGCAAACACCACTTTGGGGCGGTGGGTGCGAATGGCATCGGCCACATCCTGGGCCGGGCATGGGGTCCAGGGGTCCTGGCTGCCGGTGCCCTGCTTGCGTGCCTTGCAGACCACGGCGCCGCCACCCAGGCCGAAGTTGCCGGCCTCGAAGATCTGCGTCCAGCGGTAGCTGAACCAGCCGTTGCGCACGATCAGCACCTTCTGGTTGTTGGCAAACTGGCGCGCCACGGCTTCCATGCCGAAGGTGCCGCTACCGGGCACCAGCACGGCGGTGTGGGCCTTGTAGACCTCTTTGAGCATGCCCAGGATGTCCTGCATCACGCCGGTAAAGCGTTTGGACATGTGGTTGAGCGCACGGTCGGTGTAGACCACCGAGAATTCCAGCAGACCATCGGGGTCGATATCGGGCAAAAGTCCGGGCATAGGCTTTATCTCCAGTCACATGGGCCGCGCGCCGTTGTCCGGCACGTCGGCCACTGCCGCATCCGGTGCGGCCAAATATTGCATTGAGATTTTCAGCTTAGCATGGGACGCGGTGCCCGCAGCCTGCACCAGCGGACGGCGCCTGCCGCTGCGGCTACCAGGTGTCCACAAAGCGACCGGACTCGCTGCGCAATGCGGCCCCCGCCAGCCCGCGCACCAGCCAGGCGCGGGTGTCGGCCGGGTCGATGACGGCGTCGATCTCCAGGGTGCTGGCCATGTGCAGTGCCTCGCCATGGGCGTATTGCTGGGCCAGCAGCTTTTGGAACAGGGCCTCGCGCTCGGGGCCTTCGGCCAGGGCCTCCAGCTCCTTGCGATACCCCAGGCGCACCGCGCCTTCCAGCCCCATGGCGCCGAATTCGCCCGTGGGCCAGGCCACGTTGAAAACCGGCGCATGAAAGCCACCCGCCGTCATGCCCATGGCACCCAGGCCATAGCCTTTGCGCAGCACCACGCTGAAATACGGCACGCGCAGCTTGGCGGCGGTGACAAACAGGCGGCTGACATGGCGCACCTGGGCCGTTTTTTCGATCTCTGGCCCCACCATAAAGCCAGGGGTGTCCACCAGGCTGACCATGGCAATGCCATGCGCGTTGCACAGCTGCATAAAGCGCGCGGCCTTGTCGGCGGCATCGGCGTCTATGGCCCCGCCCAGATGTGAGGGGTTGTTGGCCAGCAGCCCCACGGGCCGGCCCTCTATGCGCCCCAGCGCGGTGTGGATGCCCACGCCAAAGCCGGTGCGCAGCGGCAGCAGGCTGCCCTCATCCACCACATGCTGCATGGCCTGGCGCGTGTCATAGGCGCGCAGGCGATTCTCGGGCACCACATGGCGCAGGGCGCGCGCATCGGGCGCGCGCCAGTCACGGGCCCGCCCCTGGAAGAAGGAGAGGTAATGCTTGGCCGCGGCCACGGCCTGGACTTCGTCTTCCACCAGGATATCAATCACGCCATTGGCATGCTGCACGCCGCTGGGGCCAATGTGCTCGGGCTTGAAGACACCCAGGCCACCGCCCTCGATCATGGCCGGCCCGCCCATGCCTATGGTGCTGGCGCGTGTGGCGATGATGACGTCGCTGCACCCCAAGAGCGCCGCATTGCCGGCAAAGCAGCGCCCATGCGCAATGCCCACCACGGGCACCTGGCCGGACAGTGCCGCATAGGCCGCAAAAGTGTGCACATGCAGGCCGGCTACCACCGGCATATCGGTATCACCAGGGCGGCCACCGCCGCCTTCAGCAAAAAGCACCACGGGCAGGCGCTGCTGCAGGGCCACCCCCAGCATGCGGTCGGTCTTGGCGTGGTTGCGCATGCCTTGCGTGCCGGCCAGCACGGTGGCGTCATAGGCCATGACCACGGTGCGCGCTTTGTCCTCACCGCACTGCGCGCTGTTGATGCTGCCTATGCCGGTGACCATGCCGTCTGCCGGGGTGTTGGCCACCAGGTCCTCCATGCTGCGCCGGCGCGTTTGCGCGGCAATCGCCAGCGCGCCGTATTCGATAAAGCTGCCCGCGTCGCACAGCTCGGCAATGTTCTCGCGCGCGCTGCGCCCCCCCTGGGCATGGCGCTTGGCCATGGCCTCGGGCCGGGCCGCATCCAGTGTGAAGGCGTGGCGGTCGATCACGCGCTGCAGATCGGCGCGGATATGGCCCGGGTCTTGCGCCTGCTGCGCGGCCTGGGCAGTGCCCGCCCCGCCCTCCACGGCATCGAGCAGCAGCAGGGCCTGGTCTTGCGCCACATAGGCACCAGCATCGGCCAGCAGGTCTGCAATGCGCCCTGCATGCGGGGCGCACAGCACATGTTCCATCTTCATGGCTTCGAGCACGCCCAGCTCGGCGCCCTGGGCCACCACATCACCCACGGCCACGCTCCACTGCAGCACGCGCGCCGGCATGGGGGCCAGCACTGCGTTTTCAGGAGCTGGCTGTGCAGTATCTGCGGGCGATGCAGAGAGATTTCTATCAACATCCGTTTCAGCACGCGCACTGGCAGCTCTCTTTTCGGCTTGCTCTGCGGCAGCCACCAGCGCGGGCAAGACCTCTTCCAACCAGCGCGTGTGCACGTTCTGGCTGTCCATCTCCGGCCGCTGGGCCAGGGCCTGCAGCAGCGGCAAATTGGTGGGCAGGCCTGCAATGCGGCACTCGGCCAGCGCACGGCGCGAACGCGCCAGCACATCGGCAAAGCGCGGCGAATGGCTGTGGACGATGAGCTTGGCCAACAGCGTGTCGTAATGCGGCGAGGGCGCCACGCCCACACGCGCATGGCTGTCTATGCGCATGCCGGGGCCGGCGGGCCAGTCCAGCTGGCTGACGCGCCCGCTGCCCGCCGTGGCCGCGCCCTGGGCATCCAGGGTTTCAGCATTGATGCGCCACTGCATGGCATAGCCGCGCGGCGCCGGGGCCGTACCCAGGCCCAATTCACCCAGATGCTCGCCGGCCGCAATGCGGATCTGGGCCTGGACCAGGTCCACGCCAAACACCTCTTCGGTGATGGTGTGCTCCACCTGCAGACGCGGATTGGCCTCGATGAACACATAGGGCAGGTCTTGCGAGGCCATGTCGACCAGAAACTCAAAGGTGCCCAGGCTTTCATAGCGGATGTGTGATGCCAGCGCCTGCGCGTCGCGGGTGATGCGCTGGCGCAGCGCCTCGCTCAGGCTGGGGCTGGGCGCGATCTCCACCAGCTTTTGAAAACGCCGCTGCAGCGTGCATTCGCGCTCGCCCAGTGCCACGGGCCATTCGCTGCCGTCGCCCAGCAGCTGAATCTCGATATGGCGCGCCCCCGTCATCAAGCGTTCCACATAAACGCCATCCACCCCAAAGGCGGCGCGCGCCTCGCTGCGGCAGCGCGCGTAGGCTGCAGGCAGGTCTTGGGCCTGCAACACGGCGCGCATGCCACGCCCACCGCCGCCGCCAATGGCCTTGACCATGATGCCGGGCGCACCTGCGGCCTGCTGGGCCGCGAAAAAGGCCTGGGCCTGCTCCAGGCTCACGGCCTCGCTACTGCCGGGCATCACCGGCACGCCGCATTCCAGCGCCAGCGCACGCGCCCTGGCCTTGTCGCCCAGCAGGGCCAGCTGCTGCGGTGTGGGGCCGATAAAGCGCAGGCCCGCATCCGCACAGGCCTGGGCAAAGCCCGCGTGTTCGCTCAAAAAACCGTAGCCGGGGTGGATGGCATCGCAGCCGCTCGCGCGCGCAATGCGCAGCAGGTTCTCGCCATCCAGATAGGCTGCGGGGCCGCTGGCGCCCAGGGCCTGGGCCGCATCGGCCGCCCGCACATGGGGGGCCTGGGCGTCGTCGTCCGCATACACGGCCAGGCTGGCAATGCCCAGCTCGTTCAAGGCCCGCACAATGCGCAGCGCGATTTCGCCACGGTTGGCGATGAGTACTTTTTCAAACATTCGATTTCCTATTCAGCGGCGCATGGCACCCACGCTTGCCAGCAGCATTCAACGCCCCCTTCAGGGAAGGGAGCCAGCCAGGGCTCAGGGGATATCGCGCAGCAAACGCCGTAGAACTTTGCCTGCACCGGTGGCCGGCAGCGCATCGATAAAACGCAGCTCGCGCGGCGCCTTGTAGCTGGCCATGCTCTGCTTGGCCCATTGCAGCAGCGCCTCGGCCTCCACATGCTGGCCCGGTTTGGTGACGATGAAGGCGCGCACGGTTTCGCCCTTTTCGGCATCGGGCACGCCGATGACGGCGGCCTGGGCCACAGCCGGGTGCTTGACCAGAATGGTTTCCACCTCTTCGGGGAACACGCTATAGCCCGAGACCTTGATCATTTCCTTGAAGCGGCCGATGAAGGTGAGGTAGCCATCGGCGTCCATCTTGCCCATGTCACCGGTATGCACCCAGCCGTCTTTCAGGGTCTGGGCCGTGGCCTCAGGCTTGTTCCAATAGCCTTTGAAGTTGCCCGGGCCGCGCACGATGATTTCGCCCACCTCGCCGGCGGGTAGCGGCTCACCGCTCAGGGAGTCAATGATGCGAATCTCATTGCCCGCCACCGGCTTGCCATGCGTGCCCCAGCGTATGGCGTCCATGGGCATGGTGGTGTCCATGGTGTGGGTCTCTGACAAGCCATAGGCCGCCTCGCAGGAAATGCAATCGGGCGCGAGCTGGCGCCACTGCTGGGCCAGCGCCTCGGTATAGGCAATGCCAAAGCTGGTGACGGTGTTGCGGCGCAGCGAGCTTAAATCCATGCTCTGCACACCGGGCAGCTGCATCACGGCCACGTTCATGGGCGCAATGCTGTACCACCAGCTCACGCGGTAGCGCTCTATGGCCTGGGCCACGGCCAGCGGATCAAAGCGGTAGAGCAGCACGCAGGCCGCGCCGGCCTGCACCGGCATGTTCACCCCCATGGACATGCCGGCAATGTGATAGAGCGGCGCCACGGCCAGCAGCATGTCCTGCGCGCCCACCTGGCTGGCCTGGCAGGCTGCTGCCGTCTTGCTGGCGGCGTTGGCAAAGCTCAGCATGGCGCCCTTGGGAAGGCCGGTGGTGCCGGAGGTGTAGGTCATCAGCGCCACATCGTCCATGCCAACTTCAACAGGCGCAGGCCTGGCGCCGCTGTGCATCACCTCCCAGAAGGATTCCACGCCCTGCGGCAGGGGCTGCACCGGCGCTTGCAATTCGGCCGGCAGCGGCAGCGTGGGCACCTCGGGCAACCAGTCCGCATAGCGCACGGCCAGCACATGCTGCAACGCCGTGCTGCTGCGCACCTGCTCCACGATGGGCTGCAGCACATCGGCGGCGATGATGGTGCGCGCCTGCAGATCCCCCAGCTGGTAGGCCAGCTCATGTTCCTTGTTCAGCGGGCCGCAGGGGCAGACGATGGCGCCCGCCTTTTGCACACCGTAGTGGGCCACGATGTACTGGGGGCAGTTGTTCATGAACAGCGCCACGGGCTCGCCTTGTTGCACGCCCAGGGTTTGCAAATGCGCCGCCACGGCGTCGCTGGCATCGTCCAGCTGCCGCCAGCTGATGTGCGTGCCATACCAGATATAGGCCGTGGCCTCGGGCTGCTGGCGCGCGTTGCGACGCAGGGCCTGGTGTAGAGCCTGGGGCAAGTGCATCTGGGGCTGTGAATCTGCCATGCTTGTCTCCTGGGTGTATTGGGACCACGCGAGGTCTGGCACGGTATGTTCCATGCTGCCAGGGACGGCGTCTGCCTTGTCCCGCCTCGCTTGTTTTTTAATATATACCCAGCGGTAGAATAAAACTACCCACTGGTATAACCTAGATGACACGGAGCCAGCGCATGGCCAGCACTTCCCGAAAAACCCCGGTATCCCCGCGCGGCCGGCAGCGCCTGCCCACGGCGGGCTCGGACGAAAAGCGTTTGCGCATACTCAAGGCGGCGGAGGCTTTGTTCGACCGCAACGGCTATGCCAACACCACCATCGAGCAGATCGTGCAGGCCCTGGGCGTGACCAAGCCCTTTGTGTATTACTACTTTCGCAGCAAGCAGGAGATCTTCGAGACCCTGTGCTGGGCCCCCACCGAGGCCTGTTTCACGGTGCTGGATTTCACGGCCGACGATGCGCGCCCGGCGCATGAAAAAGCCGTGGACGGGCTGCAGCGCCTGATTGCAGCCACCATTGCCCATTACCCGGCAGCCTTTTTCCCCTACCGCGAGCCCCAGGCCTTCAGCCCGGCCTACAACAAGGCCTCGCGCGCCGTGGCCCAGCGTTTTTACACCCAGCTCTGCGCGTTGCTGGAAGAGGGTCGCGCCAGCGGCCATTTCGACTTCAAAGAAACCCGCATCACGGCCCAGGCAGCCTGCAGCCTGCCCGGTTTTCTCTACCACTGGTACCGCCCCGGCGGGCGCCTGGGAGCTGCGGAGATGGTGGCCGAGCTGACCGAACTCGCCACCCGTGTTCTGGGTCTACAAGCCCTGCCCGCCCAGCCACCCACGCCGGCCCGCAGCCGCGCCAAGGCCAGCAAGCGAGCAGCGCGCTAACCCTCAGGCTGTGGGATAGCTTCTTCTGCCAAACACCCCGCTGCCCACGCGCACCATGGTGCTGCCGGCCGCAACGGCCAGCTCCAGGTCATCGGTCATGCCCAGGCTCAGGGTGTCAAAGGCCTCCAGCCCCGGCAGGCCGCTGCCTTGAATCTGCGCAAACACGGCGGCCACCTTGCGGTGCACGGCCAGCATGGCCTCGGGTGTGGGCTGCGGATCGGGAATGCTCATCACCCCACGCAATTGCAGCTGCGGCAAGGCGGTGATGGCCTGGGCCAGGGCCAGGGCCTCCTCGGGGCTGCAACCGGACTTGGTGCCGCCGCCATCCACATTCACCTGTATGCACACCTGCAGCGGTGCCAGAGCGGCCGGGCGCTGCTCGGACAGGCGCTGGGCAATCTTCAGGCGGTCCACGGTGTGCACCCAGTCGAAATGCGTGGCCACCAGCCGCGTCTTATTGCTTTGTATCGGGCCTATGCAATGCCATACGGGCTGGGCCACATCGGCCATGGCGCGCAACTGGGCAATCTTGTCCACGCCTTCCTGGATGTAGTTCTCGCCAAAGGCGCGCTGGCCCGCCAGCGCGGCCTCGCGCACGGCATCGGCAGGAAAGGTTTTGGAGACCGCCAGCAGCGCCACGCTGTCCGAAGGTCGTTGTGCGCCAGCACAGGCTTGCGCCATGCGGCGGTGTATCTGCTGAAGGTTCTCGGCTATGGTCGTCATGCGAGAAGCGTACCAAACCCCTAGAGGAAGGTGGAGACGGTGGACATCAACCGCTTGCTGGCCTTTGGCGTGCAGCACCAGGCCTCGGACCTGCATCTGTCGGCCGGCCATCCTCCCATGGTCCGCGTGCATGGCGATATGCGCCGCATCCATGCCGACCCACTGGCGCATCACACCGTGCTCGACATGATTCACGCAGTCATGGGCGAAGCGCAGCGCAAGGCTTATGCAACAACGCTGGAGGTGGATTTCGCCTTCGAAATCCCGGGTCTGTCGCGCTTTCGGGTGAATGCTTTCCAGCAGCGCCAGGGAGCTGCCGCTGTGTTTCGCCACATCCCCAGCCATGTGCCCACGCTGGAGCAGTTGGGCACCCCTGCCATCTTTGCCGAGCTGGCCCTCAAGCCCCGTGGCCTGGTGCTGGTCACCGGCCCCACGGGCTCGGGCAAGTCCACCACGCTGGCGGCCATGCTCGACCACCTCAATAACACCATGCACGGCCATATCCTGACGGTGGAAGACCCCATCGAATTCGTGCACACATCCAAGCGCTGCCTGGTCAACCAGCGCGAGGTGGGGACCATGACCCAGTCGTTTTCCGCCGCCCTGCGCTCGGCCCTGCGCGAAGACCCGGACGCCATTTTGGTGGGCGAAATGCGCGATCTGGAAACCATACGCCTGGCCCTGACGGCGGCCGAAACCGGCCACCTGGTGTTTGCCACGCTGCACACGGCCAGCGCAGCCAAGACCATAGACCGCATCATCGATGTCTTCCCCGCTGCCGAAAAAGACATGGTGCGCAGCATGCTGTCCGAGTCGCTGCAGGCCGTGATCTCGCAAACGCTGTGCAAGACCGTGGACGGCGCGGGTCGCGTGGCGGCGCACGAGATCATGCTGGGCAGCAGCGCCATACGCCACCTGATTCGCGAGGCCAAGGTAGCGCAGATGTACTCCACCATCCAGACCAGCCAGAGCCTGGGTATGCAGACGCTGGACCAGGGCCTGGCCGATCTGCTGCGCCGCCAGCGCATCAGCGCGGCCGAGGCCCGCAGCAAGGCCAGAGCGCCGGAGCACTTTCCGGGCTGAGCGCCTTCACTGGCACACCACGGGCTGTGTGCTGCCAAACCAAGGTGTCATCTGTAGCACCCCAGGCGGGCGGCACTGTGTCACCATGTCGGCCTCGCCGCAGTGCCCGAGCACTGCTTTCTTGCTTTTGAGGTCCATCACATGTCGAGCATCATCCCTCGCGAATACGCTGCCACTCCTTCACGCAAAGTCGCCTTTCTGGGCCTGGGCGTCATGGGCTTTCCTATGGCCGGCCACTTGGCCAAGGCCGGCCACCAGGTCACCGTGTACAACCGCAGTCCGGCCAAGCGCCAGGCCTGGGCGGTTGAGTTTGGTGGTGCCGCAGCAGCGACCCCGCGCGAGGCCGTGCAAGGCGCCGAAATGGTGTTTTGCTGCGTGGGCAATGACGACGATCTGCGCTCCGTAGTGCTGGGCGCCGATGGTGCCCTGGCCGGTATGCAAGCCGGTGCAATTTTTGTGGACCACACCACGGCCTCGGCCGAGGTGGCGCGCGAGCTGTATGCCGCGGCCCAGGCCCAGGGCCTGTACTTCATCGATGCGCCCGTCTCTGGCGGCCAGGCCGGCGCACAAAACGGCCAGCTCACCGTGATGTGTGGCGGCGATCAGCCCCAGTTCGACGCTGTGGCCCCCGTGGCCCAATGCTTTGCCCGCGCCTTCACGCTGATGGGCGAAAGCGGCGCCGGCCAGCTGACCAAGATGATCAACCAGATCTGCATTGCCGGCGTGGTCCAAGGCCTGTCCGAGGCCGTGGCCTTTGGCGAAAAAGCCGGCCTGGATGTGCACAAGGCGCTGGATGTGGTGAGCAAGGGCGCGGCCCAGAGCTGGCAGATGGAAAACCGTGGCAAGACCATGGTGGAGGGCAAGTTCGACTTCGGCTTTGCCGTGGACTGGATGCGCAAAGACCTGGGCCTGGTACTGGACGAGGCCAAGCGCAACGGTGCCCGCTTGCCGCTGACGGCCCTGGTGGACCAGTTCTATGCCGATGTGCAGGCCATGGGTGGCGGCCGCAATGACACCTCCAGCCTGATCCGCCGCTTGCGCTGATCCAGCAGCTTTCAACAAAAAACGGCAGCCTGTGCTGCCGTTTTCTTTTGGGGGTGCGAAACGCCGGGGGAATTCCCCGGATCGTGTGTCCCCCATAAGCTGTGCGCAAGGGGCCGCACGCGAAGCAACTCAGGGAGTGCCGGACTCCGCAGCGCGCGTGGGAGAGCCGTCGCCCGGCATGTAGTTGGCCAGTGCCTCGTCGGTGGTCAGCTCAAACAAGCGCACCACCTTGCGCACATCGTTGATGCCGCGCGCAATTTCGGCCGCGCGCTTGGATTCGCGCTCGGTGACGATGCCCATCAGATAAACCACCTTGTTTTCGGTAACCACCTTGATGGCCGAGGCCTGCAGGTCTTTGGCGTCCAGCAGGCTGGCCTTGACCTGGGTGGTGATGATGGAGTCCTTGCCGCGCTGCGTCAGCGAGGAGATAAAGGGCACGACCTCGATCTCGTTGAACACGCCTTCGACGTTGTTCACATCGCGCACCAGGCGCTCCACTTCCTGCTTGTCTTTTTCGGTACGGGCTTCGCCGCTGAGCAGCACCTTGCGGTTGTAGCTGGTGGTGTTGACGCGCACGCCGTCACCCAGTCCGGCCTGGCGAATGCGGTCCGAGGCCCGCAGCTCAATGCCCTGGTCCTCGACCTGGGCACCCGTGGTACGGCGGTCTGCCGCCGACAGGGCGGCCGTGGCCATGCCACCGCCCACCACCAAGGGCACGCAGCCCGACAATGCCCCCACCATGCCGGCGGTTGCCAAGGCCATACAGACCCAACGGGAGGAACCCGCACGCTTCATAATACCTCCTGATCACCTAGCAACTGGGTGTCCAAGCCATCGCACAGGCAGTGGATCACCAACTCATGGGCCTCGCGCACGCGGGCGGCCCGCTCGTGGGGCACGCAGACCAACACATCGGTCTCACGCACCCGGGCGGCCAATGCGCCACCCGTGTGGCCGCTCAGAACGACCACCATCATTTCGCGCTCATGGGCTGCTTCCACAGCCTCGAGCAGGCTTTGCTCATTGCCGGACACCGAGATCACCAGCAGCACATCGCCGGCCTGGCCCAGAGCCCGTACCTGGCGTGCCAGGTATTGCGAGCCGGGTGCCGTGCCGGCCGAGCCGCCCAGCAGCCCGCCATCGCTGCTCAGCGCCAGGGCTGCCAGCTCGGGGCGTTCGCGTTCAAAACCGGTGATGCACAGGGCGGCAAAGGTCTGGGCCTGCTGGGCCGAGACTCCGCTGCCGCAGGCCAGCACCTTGCCGCCGCTGGTGACGCTGGCCAAGATAGCCTGCACGGCGGCCGCAATGGGTTGACTCAGCGTCTGGGCGGCCTGGTATTTCAGGTCGGCACTGTCGATGAAGTGCTGTTGGATACGTAGCTCAAGCATGGGACTGCGATGATACCTGTGTGCAGTTACACCTTTTGTAGCCGAACGTTTACACGGTAACCATGCCGCACGACTTGCGCAGCATGGCTTCACTCCGCATCAAACGCGGCCTCCAGCCATTGCAGCTGCGCGCCCTGGACCAGCACCGCATCAAAGCGGCAGCGCGGCAGACTGGGCTGGCGGGCCAGCCAATGCCTGGCCGCCAGCACGATACGCCGGCGCTTGACAGCATCAATGCTGCCAGCTGCGCCGCCATGGGCCTGCTGGCTGCGGCTGCGTACTTCCACAAACACCACCACACCGTCGCCGGTGCGCAGAATCAGGTCTATCTCGCCACCGCCGCGGCCTGGCGTCCGATAATTGCGCTCTATCAGCCGCCAGCCCCGCGCCTGTGCATGCTGCAAGGCCGCATCCTCGGCCAGCTGGCCCGGCGTGCGCTGCGCGGCGGCCAAGGTCGTTGGCTGCGGCTTTTTTCCAAGGAAACCCATTGAGTGCCTCTTTCGCTCCGGCCCTGAGCGCTGCCCGCGAGGCAGCGGCTGCCCAGAATTATCCCCAGGCCACGCTGTACGTGATGGCCACGCCCATCGGCAATCTGGCCGATATCTCGCTGCGCGCCCTGCATGTGCTGCAGCTGGTGGACGCCGTGGCCTGCGAAGACACCCGCCACACCCAGGGCATGTTGCGCTCCTACGGCCTGGAGCGCCCCGGCAGCCAGTTGCTGGCCGTGCACCAGCACAACGAGGCCGAGGCTGCGGCCGGCATCATCGCCCGGCTGCAGCAGGGCCAGCGCATTGCCTATGTCAGCGATGCCGGTACCCCCGGCGTCAGCGACCCTGGGGCGCGCCTGTGTGCGGCCGTGCAGGCTGCTGGCCTGCGCTGCATGCCGCTGCCGGGTGCCAGCAGCATCACCAGCGCCATCAGCGTGGCCGGCTGCGTGCCGCCAGGCCAAACCGATGGCGGCTTTGTGTTTGCCGGTTTTCTGCCGACCAAGAATGCCGAGCGCCAGGCTGCGGTCCAGCAGTTGGCGGGCGAGCCGCGCTGCACCGTACTGCTGGAGGCGCCCCACCGCATCCATGAGCTGGCCAAGGCCCTGGCCGTGCTGGGCGAGCGCCCGGTGACGCTGGCGCGTGAGATCACCAAGCAGTTTGAGCAGATCAGCACCCATGCGGCCCAAGACCTGCCGGAGTGGCTGGCCAGCGAAGCCTCCCGCTCCAAGGGCGAGTTTGTGGTGGTGCTGCACCCGGTAGCCGTGCAGCAGGACAACGGCGATGCCGAGCGCGTGCTGCGCCTGCTGCTGGCCGAGCTGCCGACCAAGAGCGCGGTGAAGCTGGCGGCCGATATCACCGGCGGGAACCGCAACCAGCTCTATGAGCTGGCCTTGGAAATCAAGCGGGAAGCGGACGCAAACTGAAACGCAGTCTTTTATGGCACTAACGCAGACCTGATCTACAGCAACAGCTCCTGATTCAGGAGCTGGTTCAAGCGTAGGCCAGGCCCGTGGCCACGCCGCCAAACAAATCGCCTTCGACCTGCTCCACCCCGGGCAGGGCCTGGCCCAGGACATGGCGCAGCGTGCGCAAGGCCGAAGAGCCCCCGGTGAGGTAGATGGCATCCAGCTGCGCAGCTTGCAGGCCTGCCTGCTGCAAGCACTGCAGGGCACAGTCCACCACCTGCACCAGCGGGGCCTGCAGCGATTGTTCCAGCTGGGTCTGGGTGATGGCGGGCTGTAGACCTGCTTCCAGCCAGCCCAGGTCCAGCGCGGCATCACCGCCGCTGGAAGAGGCCTGGATCTTGCCTTGCTCCACCGCATCGGCCAAGCGGTGGCCGGCGCGCGCCTCCAGCACCGCCATCAGGCGCTGGTGCAGCTGTGGGTCACGGTAGTCGCTGCGCAGGGCCTGTGCCTCGCGCAGCGCCTTGGCTGTGTATTGCCATTGAATCAAGTGCCAGGTGGCCAGGTCGTAGAAGACGCGGCTGGGCACTTCACGGCCATGCGGGCCGATGTGGCGCAGGCCCAAGAGTGGCATCACCGTGTCCACGCTCAGGCGGTGGTCAAAGTCGGTACCACCGATGTGTACGCCGCTGGTGGCCAGGATGTCGGCCTGGCGGTCAAGCTTGGCCGCATGCTGCGGGCCCAGGCGCACCACGGTGAAGTCCGAGGTGCCGCCGCCGATGTCCACTACCAGCACCATGGCCTCGCGCGCCAGGCGTTGCTCGTAATCCAACGCAGCAGCAATCGGTTCCAGCTGGAACTGCACCTGGGCAAAGCCGGCCGCATGGGCCGCCTGTTCCAGTGCGTCCTGGGCCTGGCGGTCACGCTCGGGGTGGGCATCGACAAAATGCACGGGACGCCCCAGCACCACGCGCTCGGGCAGGCCGCCGAGCTGTGCCTGGGCGCGGTGGGCGAATTGCTTCAGAAACAGGGCAATGATGTCCTGGTAGCTGACCAGTTGACCATGCACCAGCGTCTTGTCCTGCAACAGGCTGCTGCCCAGCAGGCTTTTGAGCGAGCGCATCAAGCGGCCGTCTTCGCCCGCCAGGTACTGGCGCATGGCGTCACGGCCAAAGTGGGTACCGTGGGTCTCGGTGTTGAAAAACAGCGCCGTGGGCATGCCGGTGGCGCCGCCTTCCAGTGGCACCAGCTGCGCAGCACCGCTGCCCTGGCGCAGGGCCATGGCGGAGTTGGAAGTGCCAAAGTCGATGCCCAGGGTGGTGCCAGCCAGTGCTTGCATAGGAAATTCCGGTGATGACAGAGGGCCGCTACAGGCCACAGCAATATGAAAAAGAGAGCTGCCTGCGCAAGCAGACCGCACTTTTGCGCATTCCAGCAGCCGCTGTTGTACGCTAACAGTGCTGTGCATGCTCAGCAAAACGATGCTGCGGCCAACTGGCACATAAAAAATGCACAAACAAAAACGCCTGCTGAAAACTCAGCAGGCGTTTTGAACTTGGTTGCGAGGGCTGGATTTGAACCAACGACCTTTGGGTTATGAGCCCAACGAGCTACCAGACTGCTCCACCTCGCGATATGTCCAAATTATAGCACAGAATTATTCTGCAGCTTGGGTTTGAGCGACTTCTTCTTGCTCAACCAGTTCCACATAGGCCATGGGAGCGTTGTCGCCCACGCGGAAGCCCATCTTCAGGATACGGGTGTAGCCGCCAGGACGCTTGGCGTTGCGGGGACCCAGCACGTTGAACAGCTTGGTCACGCTGTCACGGTCGCGCAGGCGGTCGAAAGCCAGGCGGCGGTTGGCGACGGAGTCGACCTTGGCCAGGGTGATCATGGGCTCGATCACGCGGCGCAGTTCCTTGGCCTTGGGCACGGTGGTCTTGATAGCCTCGTGCTCAATCAGCGAATTCATCATGTTCTGCAGCATTGCCTTGCGGTGTGCAGAAGTGCGGTTCAGTTTACGGAGACCGTTGCCGTGGCGCATGGTGCTTTCCTTCTTCGTTCATTAAGGCTTAGGCCCAACAGCCTGCGAGCAAGCCATTGACGTAAGCGGTGTTGATGTTTTCGAGCAAGCCGTATCAGGTACTGCCCGGGGCACTTAAATATTCACGGTGTCCTACTGTGTAGGCACCGTGTAAATATTGCGGCTCCCAACCTAAAAGGCAGGGAGCCGCAGATTATAGCGTGACGCTTGAAAAGGCGCTAATGCTTAGCGCTTTTCCAGGCCCACCGGGGGCCAGTTTTCCAGCTTCATGCCCAAGGTCAGGCCGCGCGAAGCGAGGACTTCCTTGATTTCGTTGAGCGACTTGCGACCCAGGTTGGGGGTCTTGAGCAGCTCGTTCTCGGTGCGCTGAATCAGATCACCGATGTAGTAGATGTTTTCTGCCTTCAGGCAGTTGGCGGAACGCACGGTCAGTTCCAGCTCGTCCACAGGACGCAGCAGGATCGGATCGAACGTAGCGTTGGAACGCTGGTTGCCGGCCTGCAGGATGCCGCCTTCGCCGAACTCACCTTCCAGCTGGGCGAACACGGCCAGCTGTTCCACCAGGATCTTGGCGGATGCGCGCACTGCGTCTTCCGCATTGATGGCGCCATTGGTTTCGATTTCGACGACCAGCTTGTCCAGGTCGGTACGCTGCTCCACGCGGGCAGATTCCACGGTGTAGCTCACGCGGCGCACGGGCGAGAACGATGCGTCCAGCACGATACGGCCGATCGACTTGGTCGACTCGTCACCATAGCGGCGCACGTTGCCAGGCACATAGCCACGGCCTTTTTCCACCTTGATCTGCATGTCCAGCTTGCCGCCTTGCGACAGGTTGGCGATGACATGATCAGGGTTGATGATTTCCACGTCGTGGGGTGTCTGGATGTCAGCGGCGGTCACAACGCCTTCACCGTCCTTGCGCAGGCTCAGCGTGACTTCGTCGCGATTGTGCAGCTTGAACACCACGCCCTTGAGGTTCAGGAGGATGCTCACCACATCTTCTTGCACACCGTCGATGGACGAGTACTCGTGCAGCACGCCAGCAATCGTGACTTCCGTCGCTGCATAACCCACCATGGACGACAGCAGCACGCGACGCAGAGCATTGCCCAGCGTGTGGCCGTAGCCGCGCTCGAAAGGCTCCAGAGTCACCTTGGCACGGTTGTGGCCCAGTTGCTCCACATTGATCGTCTTGGGTTTCAGCAGATTTGTTTGCATGCAGACTTCCTCTCAATACCCCCGGCTCGTTACACCGGTAAGGCTGGCGAAGCACCCACGGCACGATGCCTCGTGCCGTGGGGACGGGTTGCTAATAGCCGGGAGAATTAACGCGAGTACAGTTCAACGATCAGGGATTCGTTGATGTCGGCGCCGAATTCGTCACGGTCCGGTGCCTTCTTGAAGGTACCTTCAGCCTTGTCCTGGCTCACTTCCACCCATGCTGGGAAGCCCACTTGAGCAGCCAGTTGCAGTGCTTCCACCACACGAGCTTGCTTCTTGGACTTTTCGCGCACGGCGATCAGGTCACCTTCCTTCACGGAGTAGGAAGGGATGTTCACGGACTTGCCGTTCACGGTGATGGCCTTGTGGGACACCAGCTGACGCGCTTCAGCGCGGGTCGAGGCGTAGCCCATGCGGTACACCACGTTGTCCAGACGGCTTTCCAGCAGGGTCAGCAGCATGGCGCCGGTGTTGCCACGGCGACGGTCGGCTTCAGCGAAGTAACGGCGGAATTGCTTTTCCAGCACGCCGTACATGCGCTTGACCTTCTGCTTTTCACGCAGCTGCAGACCGAAGTCGGAGGTGCGCTGACCCGAAGTGCGGCCGTGCTGACCGGGCTTGGTGTCGAACTTGGCCTTGTCCGCGATGGAGCGACGTGCGCTCTTCAGGAACAGGTCGGTGCCTTCACGGCGGGAGAGTTTGGCCTTGGGGCCGAGATAACGTGCCACTTGAGCTTCCTTTATGTCATCTGCCGTGCGTAAAACGCACGGGAGCCGCCAGGAGTGAAAAACCCCTGGCGGCGGTGGTCTTCAAAAAGATTAGATACGACGACGCTTTTGAGGGCGGCAGCCGTTGTGGGGCACCGGGGTCACGTCCGAGATGGAAGTGATACGGATGCCCAGAGCGCCCAGGGCGCGCACCGAGGATTCACGGCCGGGGCCGGGACCCTTGATTTCCACGTCCAGGTTCTTGATGCCCTGTTCGATGGCAGCACGGCCAGCCACTTCCGAAGCAACCTGAGCAGCGAAGGGAGTCGACTTGCGCGAACCCTTGAAGCCCTGGCCACCCGACGAGGCCCACGACAGAGCGTTGCCTTGGCGGTCGGTGATGGTGATGATCGTGTTGTTGAACGAAGCGTGAACGTGAGCGATACCGTCGGAAATGTTCTTACGAACTTTCTTACGCACGCGTGCAGCAGCGTTGTTTTGTGCCTTTGCCATAGTGATCTCTCAATCCTTACTTCTTCAGTGCCGCTGCGCCCTTGCGCGGACCCTTGCGGGTGCGGGCGTTGGTGCGGGTACGTTGACCACGCATGGGCAGGCCACGACGATGACGGAAACCACGGTAGCAACCGATGTCCATCAAACGCTTGATGTTCATCGTGGTCTCGCGACGCAGGTCACCTTCCAGGGTCATGGGGTTGAGCAGGTCGCGGATCTTTTCCAGATCAGCGTCCGTCAGGTCCTTGACCTTCTTGGAGTATTCGATGCCGCATGCTTCGCAGATCTTGCGTGCAGTGGTACGACCGATGCCGTAGATGGCGGTCAGGCCGATTTCAGCATGCTTGTGCGGCGGGATGTTAATGCCGGCGATACGTGCCATATTAGTAAACCTCTAATACTTTCAATCAACCCTGGCGCTGCTTGTGGCGCTGGTCGGTACAGATCACGCGCACCACACCCTTGCGGCGGATGATCTTGCAGTTGCGGCAGATTTTCTTGACCGAAGCCGAAACTCTCATTTCATTCTCCTAAAACTCTTCATCCGAGCTCTTTTTTGTCCTGGACACTGCCTGTGACCGACAAAAATGCGCAGGGCTCTTCACTGTGGTTGGGGGCACCTTACGGGCGAACCCGCAAGGATAGACCATTTCTTGCTTAATTGCCAGATGTCTTGAAGTTAGCCTTCTTCAGCAGTGACTCGTACTGCTGCGACATCATGTAGTTCTGCACCTGTGCCATGAAGTCCATGGTCACCACCACAATAATCAGCAGTGATGTACCACCGAAGTAGAACGGAACGTTGTACTTCAGGATCAGGAATTCGGGCAGCAAGCACACAAAGGTGATGTAGATCGCGCCGGCCAGTGTCAAACGCACCAGGATCTTGTCAATGTAGCGAGCCGTCTGGTCACCAGGACGAATCCCGGGGATGAAGGCACCGCTCTTCTTCAGGTTGTCGGCAGTTTCCCGGCTGTTGAACACCAGGGCCGTGTAGAAGAAGCAGAAGAAGATGATGGCAGTGGCGTACAGCAACACGTAGATGGGCTGACCGGGGGTCAGAGCACCTGCGATGTCCTTCAGCCAGCGCATCGACTCTCCAGCACTGAACCAGTTCACCACCGTTGCGGGCAGCAAGATGATGGACGAAGCGAAGATGGGAGGAATCACACCTGCCATGTTCAGCTTCAGTGGCAAGTGCGAAGACTGACCACCATACACCTTGTTGCCGACTTGACGGCGTGCGTAATTCACCAGGATCTTCCGTTGGCCTCGCTCGACAAACACGACGAAATACGTCACGGCTGCCACCACGAGAACAATGATGATCGCTGCCAGGATGCTCATGGCACCGGTGCGCACCAGCTCCAGCAGTCCACCGATAGAGCTGGGCAGGCCTGCGGCAATACCAGCAAAAATCAGAATGGAGATGCCGTTGCCCAGACCACGTTCCGTGATCTGCTCACCCAACCACATCAGGAACAGCGTACCTGCCGTCAGAGTCACCACCGCTGTGAGGCGGAAGCCGAACCCTGGGGCGTACACCAGACCCGCCTGGCTTTCCAGAGCGACTGCGATACCCAATGATTGAAAGAGCGCCAAGGCCACAGTGCCGTAGCGGGTGTATTGGGTAATCTTGCGACGCCCCGCTTCACCTTCCTTCTTCATCTGTTCGAATGTCGGGATGACGTAGGTCATCAACTGCATGATGATCGATGCCGAGATGTACGGCATGATCCCCAGTGCAAACACCGAGAAGCGCGACAGGGCGCCCCCGGAGAACATGTTGAACAGATTGAGGATACCGCCCTGTTGGCCATTGAACAGCTGCTGCAGTTGCGCAGGGTCGATGCCCGGCACCGGGATATGCGTCCCGATGCGGTACACGACCAGCGCGAGCAGCAGAAAAACCAGTCGGCGACGCAAGTCACCGAACTTGCCAGTTTTTGCAATTTGCGCTGCGCTAGTAGCCACGGATGTCTTCTTTCAGTTCTTGATCAGGCGGCGATGCTGCCACCAGCTGCTTCGATGGCGGCCTTGGCGCCAACAGTGGCACCAATACCGCTCAGCTTGACAGCCTTGCTGATTTCGCCACTCTTGATCACCTTCACCACCTGGGCAATAGCGGGCACGAGGCCAGCTTGCTTCAGAGCGGCGAGGTCGACTTCGGCCAGGCCCAGCTGTTCCAGAGCGGACAGGGTCACTTCTGCATTGAACTTCAGCAGATGCGACTTGAAGCCACGCTTGGGCAGGCGACGCTGCAGAGGCATTTGACCGCCTTCGAAGCCCACCTTGTGGTAGCCACCCGAA
>JAITLO010000027.1 GCA_031277855.1 Acidovorax sp.
GTGATCGACTTCATCGACATGGAAGAGTCGAAGAACCGCCGCGAAGTGGAAAACCGCCTGCGCGACGCGCTGCGCCAGGACCGCGCCCGCGTGCAGTTCGGCACCATCAGCAAGTTCGGTCTGATGGAAATGAGCCGCCAGCGCCTCAAGCCTGCGCTCTCCGAAGGCGCCCACATCAACTGCCCACGTTGCGGCGGCTCCGGCCATATCCGCGACACCGAGTCCTCGGCCCTGCAAATCCTGCGCATCATCCAGGAAGAGTCCATGAAGGACAACACGGCCGCTGTGCACTGCCAGGTGCCGGTGGAAGTGGCCAGCTTCCTGCTGAACGAAAAGCGCACCGAGATCACCAAGATCGAACTCAAGCAGCGCGTGTCCGTGATGCTGGTGCCCAACAAGTCGCTGGACACCCCGCACTACAAGCTCGAGCGCCTCAAGCACGACGACCCACGCCTGGAAAACCTGGACGCCAGCTACAAGCTGGCCGATGTGGCCGACGACCAGACCAAGGTCACCCGCCGCTCGCAGGAGCCCACCAACAAGCAGACCCCCATCATCAAGGGTGTGCTGCCCGATGTGCCGGCCCCCGTGGCCGAGCCACGCCCCCAGCCTGCCGCACGCCCCGCCCCACAGCGCGGCAATGCCGCTGCTGCAGCACCGGCCGCCAAACCTGCACGCACCGAAGTGCGCGAGCAAGGCTTCTTCTCCTGGCTCAAGAGCCTGTTCGGCTTTGGTGCCCCGGCCGCACAGCCCACGCCCGAGCCAACACCTGCCGCCAAGCCCGAAGGCCAGCGCGATGCGCGCCGTGATAGCCGCAACGGCGAAGGCCGTGGCCGCCGCAACGAGCGCGGCGGCAGCCGTGGCGAACGCACCGAGGGCAGCGAAGGCCGCGAGCGCAGCAGCAATGGCCGCCGCGGCGAGCGCAATGCCAACAACGAAGCCCGCAACAACCGTCCGCAAGACGGCGAACGCACCGAACGCGCACCACGCCGCGAACGTGGTGACCGCCCCGAGCGTGGCGAGCGCCGCGATGCCGAGCAACGCCTGTCCCCCCAGGAAGGCGTGGCCCAGCAAGTCGAAGGCGTGAGCCTGGACGCTGGCAGCGAACAGCCCCGCAGCGAACGCGCACCGCGCCGCGAGCGTGGTGAACGTGGTGAACGTGGCGAGCGCACCGAACGCGGAGAAGGCCAAGGCCGTCGCGAACGTGGTGAGCGTGGCGAAGGCCAAGGCCGCCGCGAGCGCAGCCAGCCCGCTGCCGAAGCCCCACAGGCCACCGAGCAGCTGGACGCCACCGCCCTGCCGCAAGAAGGCGAAGCCGTTGCAGCACCTGGCGGTGAAGACGGTGCACCGCGCCAGCGCCGCTCGCGTGACCGCTATGGCCGCGACCGCCGCCGTGGCAGCCGCGAGCAAGATGGTGTCGAAGGTGAAGCCAGCGAAAGCGGCGAATCCAGCCTGCCCGTGGCCGCAGCCGAGCACGCCGAAGCCGTGGCGCAGACCGTTGCCGCTGACAACGTCGTGGAATCTGCCACCGACGAAGCAGCACCGGCCCGCCGCAGCTACTTCGAACGCGCTGCAGTGCCCGCAGCCACTGTGTCTGCCGCTACCGATGTGGAAGCAGCTACCCCTGTGACCGCAGCCGCAGAGCCTGCCTACGCAGCGCCCGTGGAAGCCGCACCCGAAGTGACGGCGCCGGTTGTTGCAGTCGCAGCCGCTCCTGCACCTGCGCCAGCCCCTGCAGCCCCCACCAGCCGCATGCCCCGCATCGGCCAGTACCAGCTGCCGCTGGAAAGCTTGCAGCAGATTGCCACGGCCTCTGGCCTGGAGTGGATCAACTCCGACGCCGACAAAATCGCCGCCGTCCAGGCCGCAATTGCCGCCGAGCCCAAGCCCGTGCGCATTCCACGTGAACGCCCACCGGTGGTGGTGATCGACCAAGGCCCTCTGGTACTGGTCGAAACCCGCAAGGATCTGGCCGCCATGACGCTGCCCTTCGAGCGCGAAAACAGCAGCGCTGTCTAAGCGCTGCAGCAGATAACAGGGGCCCTCGCGGCCCCTGTTTTTTTACGCCTGCACAGAATACGGAGGGGTGGAGACTGCCGGAGTGGGCCTTCCCAATACAGCGGGCATGCAATCCCACCCCACAACGACCAGACAGCGCTTCAGGCGCGGCGCGGGCCCGCAGACAGTGCATGTGCACGGCAAGGGCCCGCAACAAAGCATCAAGCGCTGTATGGGCGTCCTCCAACAAAGTCCACTCCAGCTGCGACACTCCTCTGACCTTCCCTCCACCACCCGTTTTCTGGGTCTTTCGTTTCATCGTTTGCCATGTTGTTTCTGCTTTCCCCGGCCAAATCTCTGGACTACGACAGCCCCTTGCCTAAGGGCCTGCCCCATACATTGCCCCAGTTCATCCCCCAATCCCAGGCCCTGATCGAAGTGCTGCGGACCTTGGCCCCGCAAGACGTGGCCAGCCTGATGTCCATCAGCGACAAACTGGCCGCGCTGAATGTGGGCCGCTACGCAGCCTGGAGCCCGGATTTCAATGCCGGCAATGCCCGCCAGGCCTTGCTGGCCTTCAATGGCGATGTCTACACCGGCCTGCAGGCGCAGACGCTGTCCGTGCCGGACCTGCAATGGGCGCAGGAGCATGTATGCATTCTGAGCGGCCTGTACGGGGTGCTGCGTCCGCTGGACTGGATGCAACCCTATCGCCTGGAAATGGGCACCCGGCTGGTCACGGACCATGGCAGCAATCTCTACCAGTACTGGGGCACGCGCATTGCCGAGCACCTGAACCAGCGCCAGCAGAGCAGCAAGACCCCCGTGGTCATCAACCTGGCCTCTCAGGAATACTTCAAGTCAGTCGACCTGCAACACCTCAAGGCCCGCGTCATCGAATGCGTGTTCGAGGACTTCAAGGGCGGCAAGTACAAAATCATCAGCTTCCATGCCAAGCGCGCGCGCGGCTTGATGGCACGCTATGCCATTGAGCAGCGCATCACCCATCCGGCACAGCTTCAGGGTTTTGAGGCCGAAGGCTATGCTTATGCACAGCAAGCCTCGAGCCCTGATCGTTGGGTGTTCCGCCGTACTGCGCCTTGAGCGTGCGCTGACGGCCTTTGCCCGGGGCCATGCCCACTGTCATGGAGACCTGTCTATGCCTGAGCGCGATACCGCCATCTTTTCCCCGGAACAGCTGTCTGCGGCGGTCCCCGGCTCCACGCCCGAGTTGATGCAGTGGCTGCACCTGCAACTACAAGCCGGCCAGCCCAGCGCCAGTTTGCGGCAGTCTCTGCGTGATACAGGCTGGACCGACAGCGTAGCCCACCAGGCTCTGCAGGCCCTGGAGCAATGGCTTGCAGGGCCTGCGCAGTTTGACGACAGCGCAGCACCGCTGCCGGGTGCCGATCTCTCGCAGCGCCCCTGCCTGCTGGATGCAGGCGACTGTCAGGTCCAGGTGCTGATGAGCATGGAGCAGCCCCATATCGTGCTACTGGGCGCACTGCTCAGCCCTGCAGAGTGCGATGCCATCATTGCCGCTGCCCAGCCGCAGATGGCACGCTCGCGCACCGTGGCCATACGCACCGGTGGAGAAGAGATCAACGCCGACCGCACCAGCGAAGGCATGTTTTTCCAGCGCGGCCAGACCCCCGAGGTGCAGCGCCTGGAAGCCAGGCTGGCCAGGCTGCTGCGTTGGCCACTGGAGAACGGCGAAGGCCTGCAGGTGCTGCGCTACGGCCCAGGCGCCGAATACAAACCCCACCACGATTACTTCGACCCGGCCGAGCCCGGCACGCCCACCATTCTTCGCCGTGGTGGCCAGCGCGTTGGCACGGTGGTCATCTATCTGAACGAGCCCGAAGAAGGTGGCGGCACCTATTTCCCCGAGACCGGACTGCGCATCCAGCCGCGCAGGGGCAATGCCGTGTTCTTCCGCTATGCCCAGCCCCAAGCCCATACACTGACGCTGCATGGCGGCGACCCTGTGCTGCGCGGCGAAAAATGGATTGCCACCAAGTGGCTGCGCGAAGGTGAGTTCCACTGAACACCTGGCCCCTGCCGCCACCCTTTACTTCTCCAGTCAAAACCGGCTCTAACGCTGATACGACAAGCGTTGACAGCTCACTTTTCGATGAACACCCTTGAACAATCCCAACTGGGCAAGACTTCGGCCTATGCCGACCAGTACGACCCTGGCCTGCTCTTTCCCCTGCCCCGTGCGGCCAAGCGCGAGGAAATCGGCATCCACGGCCAGCTGCCTTTTTTTGGTGCCGATCTGTGGACCGGCTATGAGCTGTCCTGGCTGAACCTGCGCGGCAAGCCCCAGGTGGCCCTGGTGCATTTCCACATCCCCTGCGAGACGCCGAATATTGTCGAGAGCAAGTCCTTCAAGCTCTATCTGAACAGCTTTAACAACAGCCGCTTTGCCAGCGCCGACGAGGTGCAGGCCAAGCTGCGCGCCGATGTCAGCGAAGCCGTGTGGCGCGGCGCCCCGCAGGCCGCCACCGTGGGCGTGCGCCTGGTGCTGCCCGAGGCCTTTGCCACGCAAAAAGTGCAGGAGCTGCAAGGCCTGGAGCTGGACCGCCTGGATGTGGAATGCAGCGACTACCAGCCCCGCCCGGATCTGCTGCGCGCCGACAGCGACAACCCTCCGGTGAGCGAAACCCTGGTCAGCCATTTGCTCAAGAGCAACTGTCTGGTCACCGGCCAGCCCGACTGGGGCAGCGTGCAAATCAGCTACACCGGCCCGGCCATAGACCAAGAAGGGCTGCTGAAATACATCGTCAGCTTTCGCAACCACAACGAGTTCCACGAGCAATGCGTGGAACGCATCTTCACTGACATCTGGCGCCAATGCCAGCCACTCAAACTCAGCGTCTACGCCCGCTACACCCGCCGCGGCGGCCTGGACATTAGCCCCTTGCGCACCAGCCATCCGCAAGCCATGCCCGCCCCACAGCGCACCGCAAGGCAGTAAAGAGCACACGGCTGCTTGCTCAGCCGGAGCGGGCCTTGGATATCCAGCGGGCGCCGGTCTGCCCTCCACAACGGCCAGACAGCGCTTCAGGCGCGGCGTCTCGCCCGCAGGCAGTATCTCTATACGACCAGGGCGAGCAACAAAGCATGAAGCGCTGTATGGCTGCCTCAACTCCAGGCACCAGCCAAGCCGAAAGGCTTGGCAAGCCAACACACTTTGAAAGTGCCGTTGGGTTTAACGGCCTTGGTCCCAGGGCCAGTCGTCGCGTTGGAGCAGCACTTGGGTATAGCGATGATCCTGCTTGCGCAACCACAACCCACGCGCACCCTCGGTCAAACGCTCCACCTTGGCCTGGTCCCAAGCGCTGCCGGCCACGGTCTGGCGCGGCGCCTTGGTCGCCTCACCTTCTGCCGTCTGCGTTTTCGCTGGCGTGCCATCGCGCCAGTGCAGGCCACTGGCGTCCCAGCCCAGCAGCAGCGGCAGGCCGGCACGCAGCTCCAGCGTGCGCACTTCCCGGGCGTCGGGGCGCAGCCAGTGCAGCAACCAATGGTGGGCCTGGTCATTGGATTGCGCAGCCAGCTCCAGCACGGCCCAGCCCTTGCCTTCAGGCTGTGGCAGCGCACAGGGGCCGGTGCCACACAACACGGCACCGCCGCTGGTGACGCTCACCCCCTGAATGCGCGGCTGCTCGGGTGACCAGCTGTTGTCCGCCCCCTGGTGGATACCGCCCCACCACCACAGCTCATCGCCTCCTGGCGCAAAGCGCCAGACATAGTCGCCATCAGCACAGGGGTGCTGCACCTGGTGGGCCTCACGCCAGCGTGGCTGCAGGCGCCAGAAGCCATGCACATCCTGGGCAATGTCACGCCACTCATAGACTGCGGAATTGTCGATCTGCCCCAGCGGGCCCGGTGATGGTTCTTGCACCGGCCAGCGCCAGGTGCCCACACCGGCCTCGACCTGCTTGTCGGCCACGCAGCCCACCAGCACCAGGGCCTGAACCCGAGCCCCCTGGCGGGCGCCCGAAGGTGCAGGCCGTAAACGTACGACGGCACCTGGAAGGTCCACACGCTGCAGTTGCTCACCATCCCATATCTGCACATAGCGCACACCACCATGACGCGGCACTGCTCCGGAAGGCAGCAGCACGGCCCAACGGCCACGCACCACCACATGCTCCAGCTCCCAGGTGTTGGGGAACTTCTGCCCACCCCATTGCAGCTGATAGCCTGCCGTGGCGCCATGCACATCGGCTGCGGCTTCGGTCAATGTCCACTCCAGTACCGCGCCTGCCACCGGCTGGCTGCGTGCCCTCCAGCGTTCGGGGTGCTGCAAGTCCCGCAGCCAGGCCAGCGATGTGCGCGGTTGCGGGCGCACCAGCACCCGGCCGTCACGCGTATGGGCTGCGGCATTCTCGGTGTCGCTGAGCGTGCAGCTGAGGCTGCGGCCATCGTGCAGGCGTTCCAGCTCCGGGGTGTCGATCAGCATGCGCTGCACCAGCACCTCGCCATCCCATTCCAGCGCAGACGGAGCGGCCGGGGCATCGGGGTCTTGCGGAGGGGGAATGTCCACGGTCAGCGTCCAGGGCTTGCGGTCTTCCGGCATATGGCCGGACCAGTGCTGCCAGCCATAGCTCTTGCTCCACACCGCCATCTGCTCCTGCCGGTCTTCGCCTTCGGAAAGCAAGACTCCCAACAGGGCCAGAGCCTGGCCATCACCACGCCATTGCAGGCAAGGATGGCCGGGAACACCCCATGGCTGGGGTGCATCGTCAAAGTACAGCTGCCACACCGGCTGCTCCAGCGCCTGCATGGGGTTGCGCAGCACGCGCAGCGAAGCCGGCAGATGGCGCTGCAGCGACAGCTTGACCGCCGCATCCCTGGGCGGCTTGGGCAAGGTGGGCGGCACCATCTGGCTGGCATCCGGCATGCAGTCCAGTGGAATCCACAAATCCAGAGCAGCCACCAGCTCCTGGGCGCTGCGCGATACATGCTCAGCCAGCCAGGTGTCGCATTCCTCATCGCTCCAGGCGTTCTGCCCCTCTTCGGCCGCTGCCCCCTGGGCCAGATTCCAGCGCGGCAGGTGGCCGTATACGGCCGTCACGGCCGTGGCCTCCTCATGGTTCAGCAACCAGCAACGGCGCGTCTTGCGGTCCACCAGGCGGGCCACCTGACCGGCATGGCCGCTGGTACGCATCCAGCGCCCATCGAAGGAGGTGTGGAAATGGTCTTCCCAGACATGGGGCAGGTAAATGCCGTCGGCGCACAGCAGATCGCCATAGACCGGTCCGCCCATGCCTCGCTCGCCCTGGGCACGAAACTCCACATCCTTGGGGGAAGCGTCGGGAGCCGCTGCGGCCAGGTGGTGCTGCAGCGATGCAGGACGCTTGGCCGCTGCCGCAGGCGCGGCCGATGATGCGGCCTGCTCGGCCTCAGGTCTGCGGATCTTCAGCAAACCAAAGGCGCGCCGGCTCCACCACAGCAGCCAGACGCCCAACACTGCCAGCAGCAGCCAACCCAACAGACTCATAAGGGATTTCATAAATGTGGATGCTACCCAAGCCAGACCGGCTGGGGCATGCTTATTGAAGCTTCGGTGCACTCCCATGCAAAAAGGCGGCCCTTGGACCGCCTTTTTGCACGTTTGGCACCACAGGGTGTTGCGCCGGGGCCGCAGTGGCACCGGGCATTTCAGCGCATGGTGAACACGTCCACCGAGCGCTCCAGCGTCTGGGCGCTGTGGCGCAGCGAATGGGCCGCGCTGGTGGACTCTTCCACCAGGGCCGCGTTTTGCTGGGTGACCGAGTCCAGATGGGCCACGGCTTCGTTGACCTGGGCAATGCCCAGAGACTGCTCGCGCGTGGCAATGCTGATCTGGTGCACCATCTCGCTGACCCGCTCCACGGCATCCACCATGCCGCTGATGGTCTGGCCTGCGGCATCCATGCGGGCATTGCCGTCATTGATGCCATCCACGGTGCGGTTGATCAGCACGCTGATTTCCTTGGCCGCCTCGGCGCTGCGCTGGGCCAGGGCCCGCACCTCGCCAGCCACCACGGCAAAGCCACGGCCTTGCTCGCCGGCGCGGGCGGCCTCCACGGCGGCGTTCAGCGCCAGCAGATTGGTCTGGAAAGCAATGCTTTCGATAACGCCAATGATTTCCCGCATGCGGGTGGAAGAACCACGGATATGCTCCATGGCCGAACCCACCTCCTCGATGGCAGAGCCGCTGTGGCGCGCCACATCTTTGCTGGCCTCGCTCTCGCGCTCCATCACCTGGGCCATGTCGGCCGTCTGGGCCACGGTGCCGGAGATTTCCTCCATCGAGGCTGCGGTCTCCTGCAGATTGCTGGACTGGGACTCGGTACGGGCCGCCAGATCCTGGCTGCCATGGGCGATTTCCTGGGCGGTGACGGCAAAGCCCTTGACCTCGCTGCGCACATCGCCCACCACGGCGCGCAAATTGATCTGGATCTGCAGCAAACGCTGCATCAACGCCCCCATGTCTCCGCCGTAGGTGTGCTGGCAGTCGGTAGACAGATTGCAGCTGGCAATATCGGCGGCAAAGCGGCTGGCCTGCTCCAGGCCACGCACGCAGCGGTCATAAAAGCGCCAGGTGATCCAGGCACCTCCGGCCAGCAGCACGGCCAGGCGCGTACCCCAGGCCGGCGCACCTTGCCAGCCCAGCATGTCGGGCAGCATCAGCAACAAGGCCAGCACCGCCAGCATCAGCTCCATGCGCACCACCATGCCCACATCCTTGCGGCTGTCCCACCAGCCGCGCAGGCCCTTGTGGCGTATCTCACCGGAGCGCAGGCGGAAGCTTTCCTGGCCGGTTTCGGCCTCGGTGCGCATGCGCGCATAAAGGGCCTCGGCCGCCTGAATCTCAGCGGCAGCAGGTTTGGTGCGCACCGACAGATAACCCTTGGGCTTGCCCCCTTCCATGATGGGCGTGACATTGGCCCGCACCCAGTAGTGGTCCCCGTTTTTGCGCCGGTTCTTGACCAGGGCCGTCCAGGGATAGCCATGGGCAATCGTGCGCCACAGGTCCTTGAACGCAGCTGCCGGCATATCGGGGTGGCGGATCAGGTTGTGGGGCTGGCCTATGAGCTCTTCATACGTGTAACCACTCACACTGGTGAATGCCGCATTGCAATGGGTAATCTCGCCCTTGGGATTGGTAATCGAGACCAGTAATTCATTCCCAGGAAAATCGTAATTGTTCTGGGTAACTGGCAGATTGATGCGCATGTGCAGATGGTTCCTCAACGGTGCCTGAACCTGGGCAGGCACATGACAAAAGACCGCTGCGAAACAGTGTGAGTTTCGCAGCGGCCCTCAACGATCTCTGGATCATCGCACATGACGTCAGGGCATAGAGCGCTGCCGACAGGGAAAATCCATGCTGTTTACGGCACTACCACCCTCGCGTGCCGCGCCTATGCCACGGCCATGGCGACTACTTTTTTGACACCTGCCAGACTGGGGACCATGGTGTTGACTGCAGCCTGGGTATGTGCCTGGTGCTGGTGCAGCGAAGCATCGCCCGGCAATCGAAACACATCCAGGGTCCGCCCCAGCACGCCCGCGTTCTGGCTCATATCGTTGGCAGAGGCCGCCGCCTCGGTGACCAGGCGTGCATTGTCCTGCGTAGAGCGGTCCAGGTCCGTGACCACATCGTTCACCTGCGCAATACCTGTGGCCTGTTCGCGCGTGGCATTGCCGATCTGGCCCATCAGGCCGTTCACATGGGTCACCGAATTCACCACCTTTTCGATGGTGTGGCTGGCTTGCACCATTTGCTCGGCCCCCATGCTAATCTGCGTTTTGGATTCACTGATCAGGCTGCGTATCTCCCCAGCTGCCGCCGCACTGCGCTGGGCCAACGCCCGCACTTCGGTGGCCACCACGGCAAATCCCCGTCCCTGCTCTCCAGCGCGGGCCGCTTCCACTGCGGCATTGAGCGCCAGGATATTGGTCTGAAACGCAATGCTTTCGATGGTGGTGATGATGTGCCCCATCTGCTGCGAAGAATGTTCGATGCGCTGTACCGCCTCGGTCACCTTGTGCACCGCATCACCCCCCTGGCGCGCCAGCGATGCGCTTTGTGCGCTTTCTTCCATCACTTTCTGGGTGGTCTCCGCCGTCTGACGCACCGTGCCGGAGAGCTGTTCCATAGCCGCTGCGGTTTCCTCCAGGCTGCTGGCCTGGTGCTCGCTGCGTCCTGCCTGCTGGTGGGCACTGTGGGCAATGGAAAGCGCCAACCTGCCAAAGCCCTGGATCTCACGCCGCGCATCCCCCACCACTACCTGCAAATTGATGTGGATCTGGTGCAGGCGCTCCATCAGCAGGCCCAGAGGGTGGTGCTCGCTGAGTGCGGGAAGTTCCTGAGACAGATTGCAGCCCGCCAGATCGCGCGCCAAATCATTGGCCTCTTGCAAACCACCTTCAATGCGACAATGAAAACGGTAGAGCATGAGCAGCGACAACAGCCCCACGGCAATCAGTTGCACGCCCTGCTGCCAGGGCTGGTTCCAGTCCATATAGCCTGGCAGCATGGCCACCACCAGAATGGGTAACAGCCAGGCTGCCAGGCGCTGGGTGAAGCTGGCACGTCGCAGGCTGGCGATGGCATCGCGCCAACCGGTCTGGCGCACATGGCCGGCATGCAGCCTGACACTGTGCCTGCCGGCTGTGCGCTCTTGGTGCAGCTTGCCGTACAAGGCCTCGGCCACCTGCACCTCCTCACGCGTGGGCTTGGTGCGCACCGACATATAACCCCGAGGCTTGCCGTCGACCACGATGGGCGTCACATGGGCACGCACCCAGTAGAAGTCGCCATTCTTGCGGCGGTTTTTGACCATGCCGCTCCAGTTGCGTCCATGGCCTATGGTGCTCCACATGTCCTTGAAGGCTTCGCTGGGCATATCAGGATGGCGCACCAGATTGTGTGGCTGGCCCATCAGCTCTTCTATGGTGAAGCCGCTGACACGGACAAAAGCCGCATTGCAGTGGGTAATCAAGCCCTTGCTGTCTGTCATGGACATCAGCAGCTCTTCACTGGAGAAGTCGTACTCGTTTTCCGTGATGGGGAGATTGGTGCGCATGATCCGGTGCTTTCATTACGGGCTTAGGTGGTCACTCGTACTCCATAGCGGTATACGCTTTCAAATGAAAGCAATATTCACCGCTTGTCACATTCTGAGGACCTTGACTCGTCAGAACAGCGAAGAAGTGAACGGGTCTGACAGACGCGATTTGGCCGTTTGCTGCCAAGGTTTGGACTCACACACCTGCCCATCCGCCCAGGCCACCAAACTGCCCACACGCACACCCAAAAGACGGATTTGTTGTTTTAAATCCACACGCTTCAGACACAGTCCCGCAAACCTACGAATAGTTACAGCATCTTGCGTAAAAAAGTCTATGGAAATGTCGCGCGTCACGCTGCGGAAATTGGCATAGCGCAGCTTGATGCCAATGGTGCGTCCGGCATAGCCCTTGCGCTGCAGGTCTTCGGCCACACGCTCGCACAAGCGGGTGAAGATGGCCCCCAACTCGGCCTTGTCCTGCACGGCATGCAGGTCGCGCTCGAAGGTGGTTTCGCGACTCATGCTCACGGGCTCGCTTTCGGTGACCACGGGCCTGTCGTCCTGGCCATGGGCCGCTGTATGCAGCCAGGCTCCGTAGGAACGCCCAAAGTGCTGCACCAGCAGCGGCAGCGAGCAGGCTGCCAGCTCGCCAATGGTGGTGATGCCCAAGGCCTGGAGCTTGGCGTCGGCCTTGGGGCCTATGCCATTGATCTTGCGGCAGGGCAGCGGCCAGATGAGCCGCTGCAAATCTTCAGGCTGAACAATGGAGATGCCGCGCGGTTTCTGGAACTCGCTGGCCATCTTGGCCAGCAGCTTGTTGGGCGCCACACCCACCGAGCAGCTCAGGCCCGTGGCCGCATGAATGGCCTGCTGTATGTGTGATGCCAGCAGGCGGCCCCCCTCTTCCTGCCCACCTGCCACCTGGGTGAAGTCGATATAGACCTCGTCCACGCCCCGGTCCTCCATCAGCGGCGCCATGGAAACAATCACCTCCTTGAACTGGCGGGAATAGGCACGGTAACGCGCAAAGTCTATGGGCAGCAAAATGGCCTGGGGGCACAGGCGTGCCGCCTTCATCATGCCCATGGCCGAGCCCACGCCAAACTGCCGGGCTGCATAGGTGGCGGTGGTGATCACGCCCCGGCCCACATAGCGGCCCAGGCGGGGAAAGCTCTCCAGCGGCACTTGGTCCAGCCCGCCCCAGCGTGCTACCAGCTCCGCTTCGTACTCGGGCGTATGCCGCCCCCCGCCAATCACCACCGGCATGCCCTGCAGCTGGGGATAGCGCAGCAGCTCCACGGAGGCAAAAAATGCATCCATGTCCAGATGGGCAATGCGGCGGGGCAAGGCGGTGTCGCTCACCCCGCTATTGTGGCGCCCGGTGCCTGGACTTGCAGGCTGACGCCATCACGACGCTACACGGCTTGCAGACAGATCAGCACCAGACCGAACAGCATCAAGCCCATGCCTATTTTTTCGGGCCGGCTCAGCGACTCGCTCAGCAGCCGGCGCGAGACCAGATAGCTGAACACCACCTCGATCATGCCCAGGGTACGCACCGGCCCTGCCCCCTGCATGGCATAGGCCGTGAACCAGGCCAGCGAGGCCGCAGCCCCCATGCTGCCGGCCAGCAGCGAGATGCGCCAGGCCCTGAACAGCGGCATCAGCCCCTGCGGGGTACGCAGCTGAATCCACAAGCCCAGGCCCAGGGTTTGCAGGGTTTGGGCCAGCAGCACGCCCCAGGCCCCGGACAGCCAGGGAGATTCGGCCCCCAGTACCAGTGCCCCGCCGCGAAAGCCCACGGTGGCAATCGCAAAACAGGCGCCGCAAATGAGGCCATACAAGGCGCTCTTGCTCATCCAGGCCTGCAGCGACAGCAACTGGCCGCGCGGCGGCAGTGACAGCATCAGCACACCGACCGTGGCCACCACCATGGCGAGCAAAGCCAGCGCTGTGGGCAGCTCGTTCAAAAACACCGTGGCAAACAGCGCCACCTGCAGCACCTCGGTCTTGGACAGGGTCACGGCCACGGCGAAATTGCGCTCCTTCATGGCCATCAACAGGGCCACCGTGGCCCCCACCTGAAACAAGGCGCCCAGCGCAATCCAGCCCAAATAGGCCCAGCTGAACGCAGGAACAACGGGCAGCTGCGCCGGCAAAAAATACAGCAGCGCCAGCCACAGCGCAGCAAACGGCAGACCATAAAGAAAGCGCACCAGCGTAGCCGCCAGCGTGCCCAGCTCCTGGGTCAGGCTGCGCTGGGCCGTATTGCGCACGGTCTGGGCCAGGGCGGCGAACAGGGTGATGGGCACCCACAGCCAGGCAAGGTGTTGGAGAGAGTCAAACATGGAGGTTCCGGCAAACAGGGCTGCAGCATAGCCAGCCCAAAGCCGACCGCGCCCCAGCCATTGGCGAGGAGCGCCCCACATGGCAGCGATGCAATCGCCAGTGGCGAAGACGCTGCTGCCCAGGCGAAAAGTCCCAGGCAAAGCAAAATCAAAAAGAGAGCATGCAGCGCCTATGAATCAACAGTTCCCAATGCTTTTGTATTGGAGACATAGACCCATCAAGCACTTAACGCTCTCTTTTTTAGCGGCGCCCTCGCTACATCAAACTGGCGCGGCCCATGTCAAGGCTGCCGCGCAAGGGCCGCCCCGCCGCGCTGGCAGCGTCCCCTGCCCGCATCGCTTGCGATGCGAGAGCGGGGGAAGGCGCCGAAGGCGACTCAGGGGGTGCTTTTAAACACCCCAGGATAGGTGCCAGGCAACAAGATCTCCTTGCCCACCTGGTCGATCTGGGTGTGACCGCAAAACGCCATGGTGATGTCCAGCTCCTTCTGGATGATTTGCAGCGCGCGGCTCACCCCCGCCTGGCCAAAGGCGCCCAGGCCATACAGAAAGCTGCGACCGATCAAGGTGCCATGGGCACCCAGGGCACGGGCCTTGAGCACGTCCTGGCCGCTGCGTATGCCGCCATCCATCCACACCTCGATGTCTTTGCCCACGGCCTCGGCAATGCTGGGCAGGGCCTCGATGGACGAGGGCGCACCATCGAGCTGGCGGCCACCGTGGTTGCTGACCACCAGGGCATCGGCCCCGCTGTCCACGGCCAGGCGCGCATCGGCCTCGTCCATGATGCCCTTGAGAATCAGCTTGCCACCCCAGCGCTTTTTGACCCACTCCACATCGGCCCAGCTCAGCGAGGGGTCGAACTGGTCGGCCGTCCACGAGGACAAGGAGCTCATATCGCCCACGCCGCTCACATGGCCGACGATGTTGCCAAAGCTGCGGCGCTTGGTTCCCAGCATGCCCAGGCACCAGCGCGGCTTGGTGGCCAGATTGATGAGGTTGGCCAGCGTGGGTTTGGGCGGGGTGGACAGGCCGTTTTTGATGTCCTTGTGGCGCTGGCCCAGGATTTGCAAATCCAGCGTCAGCTGCAGCGCCGAGCAGTTGGCGGCCTTGGCGCGGTCGATGAGGCGCTCCATGAATCCCCGGTCACGCATCATGTAGAGCTGGAACCAGAAGGGGTGGCGGCCGGTGTGCTCGGCAATGTCTTCCAACGAGCAAATGCTCATGGTCGACAGCGTGAACGGAATGCCAAAGTCCTTGGCCGCCTTGGCCGCCAGGATTTCTCCATCGGCATGCTGCATGCCGGTCAGCCCGGTGGGGGCAATCGCCACCGGCATGGCCACCTCGTGGCCCACCATGGTGGTGCGCGTGCTGCGCCCCTCCATGTTCACCGCCACGCGCTGGCGCAGCTTGATGTGCTGAAACTGCTCCTCGTTGGCACGGTAGGTGCCCTGGGTGTAGGAGCCAGAGTCGGCGTAGTCATAGAACATGCGCGGCACGCGGCGCTTGGCGATCACGCGCAGGTCTTCAATGCAGGTAATTTTGGAAAGGTCGGCGGACACAGGACATCCCTCGCTATGCAACGGCGCCCATGGTAGTGCCCGCACCCCGATCACGCTGTGAATGTATTTGTGCTGTATGTGAATATTTTGAGAGGACCCGGCAGACACAGGGTTAACCCATACCCACCCATGACAACGGCCCGGAACCTGAGCAGATTCCGGGCCGTTGAGCATGCGCTGCAAAGAAAGGGGCTTACCCACCCACTGCGGGGATGATGATGGCCACGCGCCGGTTTTCTTTGCGGGCGTTCTGGCCCGATGCCATGGGCAAGGGCTTGGTATTGCCCCAGCCACGGGTGCTGACCAGACCAGCATCCATGCCCGCCTTGATCAGCTCTTCGGCCACCCGCCTGGCACGGCGCTCGGACAGCTTTTGGTTGTACGCCGCAGTGCCGGTGTCGTCGGTATGCCCCTCCACACGCACCGTGCGGATATTGACCTTCAGCAGAGCCTGGGCCAGCTCGCTCACATACTCAGCCTGGCGGACATCCAGCTGATCGGTATCCACGGCAAACAGCAGCTTGGAAGGCATTTGCAGCGCCCAATCGCCGTCCAAGTCTTCAAAACCATAGCTGTTCAGCACTTGCAGTTGCTCGGCCGTCAGGCCGGCTGGCTTCACCGGTGGACTCTGGCACGCAGCCATAGCCAGCGCCATGCCTGCCACCATCATGTATTTGACGAATCTGCGTCGCATTCCACTCCCCCTCTGATTGACGTTGACTGAAATCTCTTGCCCCCCGGGTTGGCCTTTTGCTTGACCACATACATGGCGGCATCTGCGGCCTCCATCAAGGCCTCCATGCTCTGACCATGCTCCGGGTACATGGCCATGCCGATGCTGGCCGAGGGCTGGAGCACCAGCCCCCCATCACAAGGCAGCGGCTTGCTGACTGCCGCCTCGATTTTTTGCATCACATGCTGCACCGCGCTTTCGGAGCGTGGCTCCAGCAGCAGCACCACAAACTCATCGCCTCCCAGGCGTGCCACCAGGTCGGCATCCCGTACCTGTGCCTGAATGCGCTGGGCCACGGCGATCAGCAGCACATCGCCCATGCCATGGCCGTAGGTGTCGTTGACTTCCTTGAAACGGTTCAAGTCCATGAACAGCACGGCCAGTCGCCCCTGGGTTTGCGCCGCATGGCGCAGGGCCGACATCAGCCGCAGCTCGAAATACGCGCGATTGAACACGCCGGTCAGGCCATCGTGGCTGGCCTGGTGCTCCAGCGCCATGTTTTCCTGCTGCAGATGCTGCTGGCGCGCCTCCAACTCATCGAGCAAGGCGTTGAAGTGCTGCCCCAGCTCGCGCAGCTCCGCAATATCAGCGCTGCGCACGCGCAGCCCCATGGCCCGGTCACAGTGCACGGCCCTGGCCACGCGGCCCAGCTCCTGCAGGGGCTGAACAATGTGGCGATGCATGCGGCGCGACACGATCCGTGCCACCACGATGCTGGCCCCAACACACAGCAGCAAGGCCAGCGTGGCCCACAGCACAAAACTCAGCAGGCCCAGGCCGCTGCTGGTCACGCCAATGCGCCCAATCACATGACCATGGCTGAGCACATCCTGCTCGGCCACCTTCAACCCCAGCACCTTGCCCAGCTGCATGCCGCAGCGGCAAGGCAAAGCATCCGGTGCCTCCCAGCGTGCAAACACATGGCCTTGGGCATCCCACACCGTGGCCTCGGCCACGTCTTCATCCTGCACCATGCGCCGCAGGGATTCGGCGGCATCGCCTTTGTCACCAAAGATCAGGGCTGCCTCCACGTTGTAGAGCAGCGAGCGTGCCATCAAATCCAGATTGTTCTGGGTGATGGCGCGCTGCGCCACCAGACCTGCAATCAGCAGCAACGCGCAGGCCACCGCCACCGCAGTGACGGCAATCCGTGTATGGGTGCGGCGCAGAATCTGGCTCAGCTGCATCAACCACCCTCCCTGTTGCGCGCCAGGCTGAGCACCTTGGGGCTGACGCGCACTCCGCTGCGCGCCACGGAATCCAGGCTGAGCTCAAAACTCACGGGCGCCTTGGAAACATCCAGGCAGAACATGCCTCCCTGCTGGCAGGCGCCAGGATCTTCACTCAGCGTCAGCAGGGGTTGGGATTTGGGCCAGGCAGTCATCAGTTGCTGCCACTGCCCACCGTGCAAGCGCCCCGCATACACGGCATGGCATCCATGCAAGGGCGTGCTGCCTTCCAGTGCAATGCGCCGCACCTGCACCGTGCGCCCATCAGGCAGGCTGGTGCCGGCCTGCAGCGCGGCTGCATAAGGCGTCTCGCCCACCAGACACAGCTGCAAGGTTTCGGGCTGACCGGGCCAGCGTGCATAGCCCAAAACGCCCCACACCGTCTGGGTCAGCGATGCCACCGGCGCGCCCTGGGCAGCATGCGTTTGGGCTCCCGCTCCTGCGCTGCACAGCGCCAGCAGCACGCCTGCGATCAGCAAGCGCATCCTGGCAATCTGTTGCCACCGCAAAGGAAAAGTCATACACCCTGGCCCCAATGAAAAAGGCATTCTAGGATCTGTCCCCCTTTTGTGTCACGAGGCAATATCGCCACGCGGCGACCCTTGATCTGTCGCAGTCCACGTTGCATGGAGGCGCTGTGCTAGCGCACGCCGGCACCGCGCACCTCCAGCTCCACGCTGTCCAGCACCTTGCCGTCGGCCCCTAGTAGCTCGATACGGTGACGGCCCGGCCAGGGCATCCACTGCGCCTCGGGGCCCCGGCCCAGCTCGCGGCGTGCGGCCGGTACGGTGTCCCCCGCCACCCGCCAGCGCCACTGGCCGGATTCACGCTGTGTGCCGGCACGGGCACGCAGCTGCACCCGCTGGCGGCTGGGGGGAATATCGGGGTCCAGCGCCAGCACACTGCCGCTGACGGGCTGGAGAATGCGCCCCGCACCCACTGCGGCGCTGTCCGGGCTGCTGCGTTCCATACGGAATTCCGCCTGTGCCGTGCCGGGCAGAAACCATTCCTGGCGCGCGCTTTCCAGCGGCATGCCGGTCTGCGGATCGCTGCCATAGCGCACGCTCTGCTGTACCAGACCGGTCGGTGGCTGCGGTGCACGGCTGGCCTGGTTGGCATGCAAAAAGTCCATGACTTCTGCCCACACCGGCGCCGCCCCGCTGGCGCCGCTGACGCTGTGCATGGCCGCGCCGCTGGCATTGCCCACCCACACGCCCACGGTGTAGCGCGCCGACCAACCCACCACCCAGTTGTCGCGCATGTCCTTGCTGGTGCCGGTTTTCACGGCCGTCCAAAAGCGCGTGGCCAGCATGCTGTCCAGGCCAAAGGTCATGGCGCGGGCATTGCGGTCGGCCAACATATCGCCCACGATAAAGGCCGCCCCCGCATCCACCACCTGCTGCGCGGCAGGCAAGGTGGCTGCTCCCCAACGCACGGGCTGCCAGCGCCCCTGGTTGGCCAGTGCGCGGTAGGCATTCGTCAAATCCAGCAGCGTGACCTCGCTGCTGCCCAGTGCCAGGCTGTAGCCGTAGTAGCCACCACTTTCGGGCAGGCGCAGGCCCAGGGCCTGCAGCTGCTCAAAAAATGCATCGGGCGTGACCATGACCAGGGTGCGCACCGCCGGCACGTTCAGCGAAGCGCCCAGTGCCGTGCGCGCCGAGACCCAGCCCTTGAAGCTGCGGTCGTAGTTTTGCGGAATATAGAGGCCGTTGGCCGTGCGAATCTGGGCCGAGGAGTCCTCGATCAGCGAGGCCGCCGTCAAGCGCTTTTCGGCAATCGCCTGGGCATAGAGAAAAGGCTTGAGCGTGGAGCCCGGCTGACGCCGCGCCAGCACGCCATCGACCTCGGCCGCCTGGCTCAGGCTGCCGGACGAGCCCACCCAGGCCAGCACCTCGCCGCTGGCGTTGTCCAGCACCACCACGGCGCCGTCTTCCACATTGCGGCCCGACAACTCGCGCAAATGCTGCTGCAGGCTGCGCAGAGCCAGGCGCTGCACATCGACACGCAAGCTGGTGCGCTGCTCGGCGGGTTTGTGGGGATCGGGCACGCGCTGCAGCCACTGGCGTGCAAAGTGCGGAGCCTCGCCCTCGCTGGCCGGCCAGCGGCGTTGCTGCAGCAACTGGCTCAACTGCCATTCCAGCCCATCACAGTTTGCTTCTGCGCTCTCATTTTTGCTGTTCTTCGGTGCCTGGGCACGCAGCATGTCGCGCCACACACCGCAGGCGCGCTGGGCCACGCGTTGGGCATTGGCATTGGGCGCACGTACCAGGGCTGCGGCAATGGCGGCCTCTTGCAAATCCAGCCCATGCGGTGCCTTGCCGAACAGGCTGCGCGCCAGTGCGTCTATGCCCACAATCTCGCCGCGAAACGGCACCAGGTTCAGATAGGCCTCCAGAATTTGGTCCTTGCGCCAGCTGCGCTCCAGCCGCTGCGCCGCCACGGCCTGGCCCAGCTTTTGCGTCACGCTGCGGCCGCTGCCGCTTTGGCGCCAGTCCTCGTCCAGCAAGCCGGCCAGCTGCATGGTGATGGTGCTGGCGCCGCGCGTGCGGGTGTTCCACAGATTGCCCCAGGCCGCAGCCGTGACTGCCGCCCAGTCCACACCGCTGTGGGCATAAAAACGCTGGTCTTCACTCAGCACCAGGGCCATGCGCAGCGCGGGCGAGATGTCGGTCAGCGGCGTCCAGCTGCCGCGGCGCACCGTGGCGTCGGTACGCAGGCGCTGCAAGGGCTCGCCCTCGCGCGAGAGCAGCCAGGTTTCCGAGGGACGGAAGTCGCTGCGCACCTCCTGGTAGCTGGGCAAGGCCCAGGCTGCGGGCAGCAGCCCCGCAGCCAGACCCAGGCCCAGAGAGCAGCGCAACAAGCACCCACGAAACGACGACAAAGATCCACGCACAACAGCCACCACAGACAGCACCCGCAAAAATTCCAAGCAGGCTTTGTAGCAGAGCCGCAGCGACTTTGCTCCATGCATGGCCTGCGCAAAGCCCGCAACCCACGGGCGTCTATGGCTTTTTTTCATGCCAGATGGGCGATGATGATCGTTTGCCTGCGCACCCGTACCGGGTGTGCATCTGCCGACCGGAGAAAAAAACATGAGCACGCCTTGCTTTACCGATGCTGCCTGGCAGCGCAACCTGCCCCTGTTCAATGCCACACTGGCCTTGCCCTTCAACCGTGAGCTGGCCGCCGGCACGCTGTCGCGCGAGCGCTTTCAGCACTACATGATCCAGGACGCGCACTACCTGGTCGCCTTTGGCCGCAGCCTGGCAGTGGCCGCCGCCAAGGCCCATGACGCCGAGGGCGTGGTGCAGTTTGCCAAGGCCGCCGAAGAGGCCGTGGTGGTGGAGCGTGCCCTGCACGATGGATTCATGCGCGAATACGCGGTGAGTGCAGCGCAGTTTGAAGCCACTCCGCTGTCCCCCGTCTGCCACCACTATGTGCATTACCTGCAGTCCATGGGCTGGAGCCGCAGCTACCCCGTGGCCCTGGCCGCGCTACTGCCCTGCTTCTGGATTTATGCCGAAGTGGGCCGTGCCATCCTGGCCGAGGCGCAGCCGAACAACCCCTACCAAAGCTGGGTGGACACCTATGCCGGCGAGGAATTCCACGCCCTGGTGCGCCGCGTACGCACCACCATCGATGCGCTGGCGGCCCAGGCCGATGCGCGCACCTTGGAAGAGATGCACCAGGCCTATACCGATGCAGCACGACTTGAATGGATGTTCTGGGACAGTGCCTATCGACTCGGTCAATGGCCTTGCTGATGATTTTTTGATGGGGCTGTGCCCCGTTTGGAGGCGCCCATACAGCGCCTCATGCTTTGTTGCGCGCCCTTGCCGTATCCCGATACTGTCTGCGGGCACGCGCCGCGCCTGAAGCGCTGTCTGGGCGTTGGGCTGTACATGAGGGCCCGCTGTACTGCGCGGGCTCGCTCCTGCAAACCACAAAAGCAGGGCACTGATTTTTTCTAGCCCAGGGCCACGCACACGGGCTGGTGGTCGGACAGCTGCGTGGCACTGTCCGTATGCCAGCTGCGTACCTGGCCCTGCAGGCTGTCGCTGACCAGCACGAAATCGCAGGCGCCGGGCTCGGGGCCCCAGGTGCGGTCGAACAGGCGGAAGGTGTCCGGCTGTTTTTCACCCGGGTGCAGCAACGGCCAGCAGTCGTGGAATACGGCTTCCCCCTGGGTCGCTGGAGCCACCAATTGGGCGTACTCGGCCTCGTGCGGCTCGAGATTGAAGTCACCGCACAGCACGGCATGGGGCGTATGCACCGGCGTGGCATAGGGCGTGGCCGCAGCGGCAGCGCCCGGCAGTGCGACGCACTGCGCTAACGCCTCGGCATGCAGGGCGCGCAAGGCCTGGACCTGGTCTTGGCGCTGGGCCGCGCTGTGGTATTCCAGATGCGTGGTCATCACCCGCACCAGACCCAATCCGGGGTCACGCACCGTCACCACCAGGCAACCGCGCGGCATACTGACCACGCCAACCTCGGCCCGCCAGGGCAGGCGGTGTTGGGCCACTTCAGCCACGGGTAAACGCGTGGCCACGACATTGCCAAACGCACGGTGGCGGCCCTGGGCATCAAAACCTTCGATGGTGGCCGCAAAAAACACCTGCCAGCCCGGCAGCAGCGCACGCAGCTGCGCCACCTGGCCGCCCGGCCCGCCTTGCAGACCGCCATGGCCTACGGCCACTTCCTGCAGACACAGCACATCCAGGCCACCGCCCTCTGCCCCCATGGCCAGCGCATGGGCCACTATGCGTTCGGGGCTGACCACGCCGTCCAGCCCGCAGCACCATTGCACATTCCAGCTCAGCAATTGCATTATTTTTGCGCTGTACGCTGCAGCGACCTTGTTGGATATTTTTGAATCAAATCGACTTCTCACGCAGCTGGAGCAAGCTACCCACGCTCCCGATACAAGAGCAAGAATCCACCGTATCGGCAGAAGCGTGCTCAGGCAGCGTAGCGGGCCCCCAATCCCCTCCCACAACGGCCAGACCGCGCTTCAGGCTAGGCGCCTCGCCCGCAGACAGTAGCCTGTACGGCAAGGGCGAGCAACAACGCATGAAGCGCGGTATGGCCGCCTCCAACAGAAGCAACCACCCAAAAATGGCTATTTAATCCCCGCCCGCATAAAGCTTTGGACGAACTGGCGTTGGAACAGGATAAAGGCCAGCAGCAGCGGCGCCGAGGTCATCAAGGTGGCGGCCGTGATGGTGGACCAGTCCACTCCCTGCTCCACGCTGGAAAAAACCTGCAAACCCACAGTCAGCGGGCGCGACTCCACGCTGTTGGTGATGATCAGCGGCCAGAGAAAATTGTTCCAGTGAAAGCTGACCGAGACCAGGGCAAAGGCCGTGTAGACCGGCTTGGCCAGCGGCACATAAACGCGCCACAGAATCTGCAGCGTGCTGGCGCCTTCGACGCGGGCCGCTTCGTCCAGCTCCTTGGGTATGCCCATGAATGTCTGGCGCAGCAAAAAGATGGCAAAGGCCGAGGCGAAATACGGCAGGCCTATGGCGAACAAGCTGTCCACCAGGCCGAGATGGGCCATGGTCTTGTAGTTTTCCACCAGCAAGATGTCCGGCATGATCATCAGCTGCACCAGCACCAGGGCAAAGGCAATGTGCTTGCCACGGAAGTCATAGCGCGCAAAGGCAAAGGCGGCCAGGGTGGAGAGAATCATCTGCGCCACCAGGATGATGGCCACCAGCAGCGTGGTGTTCAGAAAGTAGCGCGCAAAAGGTGCGGCTTCCCAGGCATTGCGGAAGTTCTGCAGCGTCCACGGCGCGCTCAGATCAAAGCGGATGGCGTAGTCGCTGGGGTGAAAAGCCGTCCACACCGCATAGGCCAGCGGCAGTATCCACAGCAGTGCCAGCACCCAGGCGGACAGGGTGTCCAGCCAGCTGTGGCGGTAAATCACGGCAGGTGCTGCATTCATTTGTAGTGCACCTTTTTGTCAAGAACGAAGAACTGAAACAGCGCCACACTGGCCAGCACCACCACCAGCACCACGGTGATGGCTGCGGCATAGGCCGTGTCCCAGAATTTGAAGCCCACCTCGTACAGGTGGTAGAGCAGCAGGCTGGTGGCGTTATCCGGCCCGCCGCGGGTCAAGATGAACACATGGTCCACCAGGCGGAAGGCGTTGACCACGGCATTCACCAGCACAAAAAGCGTGGTGGGCATGAGCAGCGGCCACTGCACGCGGCGGAAGAAATACCAGCGCGATGCGCCTTCGATGGCCGCAGCCTCTTTCAGGCTGGGGTTGAGCGTCTGCAGCGCGGCCAGGTAGAAAATCATGAAGAAGCCTGCCTCCTTCCACACCGCCACCAGGGTCACGCAGGCCAGGGCCGTGCGCGGGTCACCCAGCCAGTTGTGCGAGGGTAGGCCTAAAGCGCCGGTCACCTGCTCCAGCAGGCCGTATTGCGGCGTGTAGAAAAACAGCCAGATATTGGCCACGGCAATCATGGGCAGCACCGTGGGCGTGAAATACGCCATGCGCACCCACATGCGCCCGGCGATGCGCTCGTTCACCCACAGCGCCATCAGCAGCGCCAGGCCAATGGAGGCCGGAATCGTGGCCGCCGCAAACCACAGGTTGTTGCGCACGGCCTGCCAGAACACCGGGTCATCCACCATGAGCTCGTAGTTCTCCAGCCCCACCCACACCGCTGCGCGCACGCCCTTGGGAGTGGAGTAAAAACTGTCGATCAAGGTGGCCACGGCCGGCCAGTGGGTAAAGGTCACCAGCAGCGCCAGCGCAGGCAGCAGCAGCAACCAGGCGTGGATGCTGCGCTGGCCCGAGCCGGCGATGGAGGAAGAAGAAGCACTCATTCCACGTTGTCTTTTTTACGGAGCAAAGCCCATCTCACACCAGGGCGCACAGACAAGTTCTGAGACGAGGCGTCGTTGTCGCAGACAGTAGCAGCGCTACGGCAAGACAACGCAACGACGTATCAGGGCTTGTATGGGCGCCCCACACCATTACTTGTAGCTGCGGAGGATGCGATCCGCCTCTCGCTGCGCATCCTTCATCGCCTGGGCCGCGCTCTTGCTGCCATTCAGGGCCGCCTGGATGGCGTCGTTCAGCACCTTGGTCACGCGCTGGTTGTCGTGGGTGGAGAACTCGGCCACCGACACCGGCAGTTGGTCGCGTGCCACCAGGGCTTGCGGGAAGTCCTGGCCGTATTTTTTCAGCGCCGGCGTGTCATAGGCGGCGGGCGAGACGGCCACATAGCCGCTGTCCATGCTCCACTGCGCGGCACGCTCGGGCTGGGTCACCCATTTGGCGAACTCGAAGGCAGCTTGCTGCTGCTCCTTGGCCGCCTTTTTGAAGATGTAGAAATTGCCACCACCGGTGGGCGAGCCCTTGCGCACATTGCCCGCAATTTGGGCCACGCCAAAGTCAAACTTGGCATTGGCCTTGAGATTGGTCAGATTGCCGGTGGTGGTGACGATGATGGCGGCCTTTTTCTCCATGAAGTCCTTGGGCGTGGTGCCCCACTCCACTACGCCCTTGGGGTGCACGCCCTGCTTGGTCAGATTGACCCAGAAGTCCAGCGCCTCCACCACCTTGGGGTTGTCAAACGTGACCTTGGTACCGGCCTCGTTGGCCAGCAGCACGCCATTGGGCGTGGTCAGGGTCTGCAGCATCCAGTAGGCAAAGCCGGTGGAGGGAATCTGGATGCCGTACTGCGTGACATTGCCGCTGGCGTCCTTCTTGGTCAGCTTCTGGGCGGCCTCGCTCAACTCCTTCCAGGTGGCGGGGGCCTTGTTTGGGTCCAGGCCGGCTTCCTTGAAGGCCTCCTTGTTGTAGTACATGACCACGGTGGAGCGCTGGAAGGGCACGCCCCAGGTCTTGCCCCCGGTCTGGCTGTTGGCCATGAAGGCGGGGTAAAAGCCCTTGAGCCAGGCCTTGTCGGCATCGGTCTTCACAAAGTCGTCGATGGGAGCGATGGCGTCCTCATCGATCAGCGTGAACATATCGGTGGACAGCAGCACCGAGGTGGCAGGCGCCTTGCCGGACTTGTTAGCCGTCAGCGCCTTGACGATGGTTTCCTGGTAGGTGCCGGCGTAAATCGGTGTGATCTTGTACTGCGGATGGGCCTGGTTGAATTCGGCGGCATAGCCATCAATCACCTTGGTGATGGGGCCGCCCACGGCCACGGGGTAATAAAACGGCACTTCCAGCGGATTGGCCGCCTGGGCCACGGTGGCACTCAGGCCTAGCATGGCGGCCGTGGTGGCGAGCATGGACTTCAAAAAGGTATTGCGTTGCATGGGAACTCCAGGCGAGAGGGGAAAGAAACCAGAGGGAAAACGAGAGCAGCGCGCAGCGGCCTCAGGCCATGCGGCAGCCTTGCGCGTCAAAAAAATGCATGTCCTGCGGCAGCCAGGCCAGCGATGCGGCAGCCCCTTGCCCGGCCTGCTGCTGGCCGGGCGCACGCACGGTGAGTTGCTCGCTGCCGATCTGGCAGCGCAGCACCACATCTGCGCCCAGGTATTCCTGGCCCACCACGGTGGCGGCCACCGCATCATGGCCGGCATCCACCCAGCGCACGGCCTCGGGCCGCAGGCCCAGCCAGGCGGCACCGGCGGGCGCGGGCAGGCGTATCTCGCTGCCGGCAATGGTGTCGCCCTGCAGCTGCAGCAGATTCATGGCCGGCGTGCCAATAAACTTTGCAGCAAAAGTGGTAGCAGGCTGTGCATACATGGCGCGCGGTGCGGCGCATTGCTCCACCTTGCCCTGGTGTAGCAGCACCACCTGGTCGGCCATGCTCATGGCCTCGGCCTGGTCGTGGGTCACATAGACCACGGTGAGGCCCAGGCGCTGCTGCAGCTCGCGCAGCTCGACACGCATTTCCTGGCGCAGCTGGGCGTCCAGATTGGACAGTGGCTCGTCCATCAAACACACATGGGCCTGGGCCACCAGCGCCCGGCCCAGGGCCACGCGCTGCTGCTGGCCGCCGGAAAGCTGGCCGGGTTTGCGGTCCAGCAAATGGGTCAGGCCCAGCAGCTCGGCCGCCTCCTGCAGGCGCCGGCCGGCCTCGGCCTTGGGCACTTTGCGCACGGACAGGCCAAAGCCTATGTTCTCGGCCACGGAGAGATGGGGAAACAGCGCGTAGTTCTGAAACACCATGGCAATGCCGCGCTCTGCCGGCGGCAGATGGGTCACATCTTTGCCGCCGATGCGCACGCGGCCGGAGCTGGCCGATTCCAGGCCGGCAATGATGCGCAAGGTGGTGGATTTGCCACAGCCCGAAGGGCCTAACAACACACAAAAAGAGCCTGCAGGAATCTGCAGGTCCATCGCCCTCAGTGCCGTGGTGTTGCCCCAGGACTTGGCAATGGCTTCCAATTCAATCGTCGACATGCGGCCAGTCTAGGCAAGCCATGTGTCAAGGTCATGACGGGTAACTCCCTGTTGTCGGTCATGCGTGTGACAGGGCCATGACAGGCAACACGCATGCACAGCTGTTGCGCTTTGCCACAAGCACAAGCTCACAAAAACAGAGCAACAAGCGAAACAGGTGTAAGCTTTACAGCCATTTTTTATAAAAATCAGGGCACACGTGGGTCATCGGCCCAGGAGATTTGTGCATCCCCCGAGATCGTCAACAGCTTCACGGGCTGGCGCGCCAGCTGCCGGTGCCACAGGTCTTGGGGCACGATGCAGACGCCGCCTTGCCGCAGCAGCTCGGTCTGCGGCCCGGCTTCCGTCAACAGCGTGACCTCCACCTCACCCTCCACGGCACACAGCAGCTCGTCCGTGTGGGGATGGTTTTCCCAAGGGGTCAGTCCCACAAAGCTGCCGATGTAAAGCCCCCCCGCTTCCGAAAGTGACCTGCATGGGGAAGGCATCCACGTCTTGCTCGGGCAGAGCGGTCTCAGTGAGATCAGCCAGCGGCAGTGCATTCAGGACAGCCCTCACATCGAAAACGCACAAAGATCTTGCATCCATTTTCCCACTCCCCAAATCACAAATAAGCCGGCGGGAACGCCATCCAGGCCGGCTTGGCAGACGATCAAAATAATCTACATATCAAGCATGCGTGATTTTTTCTGTTTGAAGCATTTCCATGAGCAATATGGAAAAGATGATGATCACCGCTCCAGATATATTTACCAAAGTCAAGCGCTCGTTCAATAAGAAATAGCCAAACAGCCCTCCAAATACCGGCTCCAAGACCAGGATCATGGCGATGACTTGCTCGGGATAATAAATTTGTGCTTTGGTTTGGGCATAAAAACCAAAAGCAGTCCCCCATATACCCACAAGCACAATGGTGGCCATATCTTCCTGCTGCCAAGAAATTTTAGGCGCTTCAAAAATCAATGCATAAGCCATTGACAAGGCACCGACAATGGATACCTGAACCCATGCCAGCTTGTCTGCCTCCAGAATTTTGCTATATCTTGACAGATAGATGATATGCAAAGCTGTAAATATCGCGCAGCCCAAAACCAGGAGATCGCCTATCGATATTTGAAAATCATTGATCGTCAGCAAGCCCAGGCCAAAGACGGTTGCCATGACAAAAAACCATTGCTGATATGTTATCCGCTTTCGGTTGATCAAAACATTCAGCACCGGTGTGAATACAACCGCCGTCCCCGTGATAAATGCCGCATTGGATGCTGTCGTATGCGCAATACCTTCGGTTTGAAAAGCAAAGGCTGCGAACAGCATGATTCCCGGCACGACGCCCCCTTTGATATGCGCTTGGATATGGCGTATGTTTTTCTTGATAGCGATCAAAGCAAAGAGAAAAGCCGAAGCCAGTAAAAATCTCAAACTATTGAACATGGAAGCGCTCATATGATTCATAGCGTTATGAATAGCGCTAAAAGACCAGCCCCAGATGATGGTCACCAAAATCATGGCGCACAGCCAGAATTTTTTGCTTTGCATTGGATTGCATTGCTGAGATTTATAAAAACCTTGAAAACAATACTTCAAGTCCCACCTCAAACAATGAAAATCACAAATCTTTAATTATTTTTCATCAAGCCAGAATATATATCTCGCATACGAATAAATTGACATAGAAATAAAACATGCCCCAGTCCTGGGGCATAAAACAGACGGCAGGCGGTACTTGTCTGTGGGAGCGTCGATCCGACGCAGCGCGCCTTGGCTCTCTCAAGTCGGGTGTATGGGCGTCTTGGCGTCCTTGCCCACCACCGTGGTCCAGGGCTGGATCTCGTAGCGCGCCACCAGGCCGTTGAGGTAGTAGGGGTCGTCCTTGACAAAAGCCTCTATGGGCGCCGCGCTGGGCGCATCAAACACATAGACAGCGCGGTCTGGCGGTTCACCTGCCGCACCGGCCAGCACCAGCAGGCCCTGTGCCTGGGCCTGCCAGGCCTTGGCGATATGGGCATTGCGGTAGGCGCCACGGCGCTCCAGGTAGTCGGCGGTGTAGTGGTAGGTCAGCAGATGGTGCATGGCAATACCTCCAAGAACGCGATGCGGCAGATCGTGCCTGGGCGCTGCGGCGCCAACAAGAGGATTTACGAAATATCGCTGCACCGGTCGTAGAGACAAAAAAAGCGCCGCAACGGAAAACCGCTGCGGCGCTGCTTGTGGAACGCCCCACTGCGTTCTACCGCAGCGGGGCGGTCAAGCCTCAGGGCTTGCCCTGGGTGGCTTGTTTGACCTGCATGGTGGCATTGGGCGCTTCACCAAACATTTCCGGGGCGTACAGCGCCTCCACCCGGGTGGGGGGCAACGCAAACGTGCCGGCATTGTTCAGGCGCATGGTGTATTCCACCGCCGACTTGCCCTTGGGCAGGTAGGCGTAGTAGGCCCTGAAGCCGTCCTGCGCCCGCTCTTCAAAGGCAGGCCAGGCGCCTTCGGCCGACTTTTGACCGACCACGGCGACTTCGGAGTCCCGGCCCAGGCCGCTGCCCAGGATGGTGGCGCCGGCCGGTATGGGGTCGTTGATCACGGCCCAGGTCATGTCGGCACCGGCCTCCACCTCCAGCCGCACGCGCAGCACATCGCCGCGCTGGTAGCTGCCGGCGCTGGCGCCCTCGCCCTGCTGCACCGCGGTGATGGTCTTGCGCACGGCATAGCCGGCGTTAAAGGCCTGCTTGCGCGGCACGGCGGCCAGCGACTGCAGCGTGACCCAGGGCTTGCCTGCACCGTGGTGGGTGATGCGCAGCTCGCCCTGGCGACGCTCGCCCCAGGGCATGTAGATGCGCTGCGGCTGGGTCGGGTCTTGCTGCACGCCACCGGCTAGGACGGAGGTCAGCGCATCCAGCGCCGCGCCATCCTGGGCCGAATCGGCCACCGGGGCCTGGGCCGGCACGTTCTTCCAGTCCACATTCACGGACTGGGCGCCCAGCACCGTGGTGGTGGTGCCATTGACGGGCGTGGACTCGAACTGGCGCGAGAACTGGCGCAGCGCCAGCCCACCCCAGACGTTGGCCGTGGTCGTGCTCCAGGCACCGCCTTGCTGGCGGGCCAGCAAACCGGTCACCATGCGCGGCACTTCCTCGTGCCAGGAGGTGTCGGCCATGGCCAGCAACAGCAGGCGTGCGGCATTGCTGTCGGTGTCATGCATCAGCCACCACCAGCGGTCCTGGGCATCGGTGCTGAAGGCCAGCTGGCTGCCGTGGTAGCTCAATCGGCTGCGCAGCTGTTGCTGGGCCTCGGCCAGGCGCTCGGCACGCTGGGGCACGTCCTGCACCTTTTGCAGCACGGTGATCCAGTCGATCAGCGTGTGCGTGGGCCATTGCACCGGCGTGATGTCGATGCTGCCCAGCATGCGGGCCTGGGCCTTGCCGCTCAATGCCAGGGCGGCAATGGCGGCCAGCTTGCGCTCCTGCAAGTCCTGGCGCGGGCTCCAGAACTTGCGCTGCAGCCGCCCTTCGATAAAGGCGATCAGACCGGACTCCATCTGGGCGCGCTGGGCGCTGGGAATGGCAAACGCCGTATCCAGCTGGGCAGCCGCATGGGCCACGTTCAGCAGGTGGGCGGTGAGGCTGTCACTGCCCAGGGCGCGCTGGCCGTCCGACACCGGGAAGTACAGGGCCAGGCCGTCGCTGTCCAGGTAGGTGGGCAGGTTCTCCATGCTGCGGCGCCACAGGTCGGCATTCTTCAGGCCGATGGCGCGGCTGGTGGTCTGCTCCAGGCAGGTGTAGGGATAGCGTTCCCACCAGGCGCGCACGCCGGGCAGGCCATCCGGCCCACCGGCCAGCTGGGGGCTGAAGTTCAGGCGCAGGCCGCCGCGGCCCGGCAGGGCATTGGCCGGCAGATTGACCTGCTGGTTCCAAGGCCCATCCAACTGCTGCAGCACCGATTGCTGCACCGACAGCGGCACGGCCGCATCCACGCGCTGGCTGATCTTCAGCGTATCGCTGGCACCGCTCTTCTTGTCCTTGGCCTGCACCTCCCACAGCAGTTGCTGGCTGCGGCTTTGGCCCAGGGCGGCGGGCACGGTCACCTCCCACACCACCTCGCGCGACTCACCGGCGGGAATGTCCACGGTCTGGGCCTTGAGGTCCAGCCAGGTGGCACGCGGGCTCAGCTCCACCTGCATGGCGGCTGCCGTGGTGTTGCGCAGCGTGAGCTGGGCACGGAACTGGTCGCCCTCGCGCACCAGCGGCGGCAGGCCGCTGACGATTTGCAGGTCTTGCGTGGTGCGGATGGAGGCCTCTCCGGTGCCAAACCACTGCACGCCATCGTCGGCCACGGCCGCGATGCGGAAGGCGGTGAGGGCATCGTTCAGCGGCACATTCACCGTGGCCTTGCCATGGGCGTCCAGCACTACGTGCGGGTTCCACAGCAGCAAGGTATCCAGCAGCTCGCGCGTGGGCGCACGGCCACCGCCACCACCGGCGGGCACGGCTTTTTTGCCGTAGTGACGGCGGCCGATGATTTCCATCTGCGCCGTGGCGGTTTGCACGCCCCAGCTACGGCGCTGCCACATGGCGTCGCGCAGCTGCCAGCTGGTGTTGGGCATCAGCTCCAGCAGGGCCTGGTCCACTGCGGCCAGGGCCACTTCGGCGCCGGCTGCGGGCTTGCCATCCGGCCGCTTGACCTCGATGGTCACGCGGGCGGTCTCGCGGATGCGGTAGCTGTTTTTCTCCGGGGTGACGCTGACCTGCAAGGTCTGGCCCTTCTGGCCCACTTGCAGCTCGGTCATGCCCAGGCGGTAAGCCGGCTTGGACAGATCCACCAGGGCCGTGGGTGCCACATACTGCTTGCCCTCATGCCAGAAGGCCTGCCACCAGGCACGGGGGGTTTTGTAGCCCCAAGTGAAGAAGCTGTACCAGGGCACTTCGACCAGGCGGCCGCGCAGCGCCATCACGCTGACGTAGACATTGGGGCCCCATTCCTTTTGGATGGGCACGTCCACCGTCGGGTTGTCGCCGCTCAGCTCGACCACGCGGGCATCCAGAATGCCTTCGCGCTCCACTGTCACCAGGGCGGTGGCCTGGCGGAAGGGCATGCGCACCTGCAGGCGCGCGGTCTCTCCGGCCTCGTAGCTGCGCTTTTCGGGCAGCAGGTCCATGCGGTCATGGTCCTGGCCGCCAAACCACAGCTCGCCCTGGCGTGTGATCCACACGCTGGTGGCGGCCTGCACGGCGTTGCCCTTGTCGTCCTTGGCAATGGCAATCAGCTCCACCTCACCGGATTGCTCCAGCTTGGTATTGCACAGCAGCAGGCCACGGCTGTCGCTGCTGCCGCTGCAGATTTCACCCAGGTCTTTGCTGCTTTCGTGGTTGTCGTAGGTGTAAAAGCCCCCCACCATGCGCTTGCGCGACGAAGAGGTGGTGTGCAGCACGGCCTTGACCGCCAGCGACACGCCGGCCTTGGGCTTGCCATCCAGCCCCAGGGCCAGGGCCTGGAAGCGCAGTTGCTGGCCCGCAGCCACCCAGCCTTCGGCGCGCACAGCCGCCACCACGGCCGATGGCCACAGCGTGTGCGTGCTGCGCAGGGTCTGGATTTCGCCGTTCGGGTCGGCATAAGTGGCTTCCAGCACCAGGTCTTGCGGCTGCTCGGAGGCGGGCAGCTTGTCGATCACCACCTGACCCTGGCCTTGCTTGTCCAGCTTCAGGGCCGCACGGTCCAGCACGATGCGGTTGTGCTCGGTGGCTTCGCCGTCCTCACCACCATCGCCATTGCCACCGCGCTGGGACTGGGGCGTGCCAAAGCTGTAGTCGTCCCAGCCAGGCAGGCTGGCGTAGTGCGGGCGCACCATGGCCGTGACCTGCACCGGCAGGCCGGCAGCGGCACCGCCGTTGACATAGTCCAGGCGCACGCCCACTTCCAGCTTGCTCGGGCGCACCAGCGGGCCCTTGGCCACCGGCGCCACCTGGCCTTGCAGCACGGGCAGGCGGAAGGCTTCCACACGGAAGCTGCCCGAGCCCATGGAGCTGCCGTCCGCCAGGCGCAGCTCGACCTCGTACTCGCCCAGCTTGGCCGCGCGCGGCACGGCAAAGCTGGATTCGGCGTTCTTGCCGCCGCTGCTGGTGGCGCGCCACTGCAGGGCCTGCTTGAACTGCTGGCCGCTGCCGGTGTGGGTGATGACCAGCTCCTGCGGCCATTGCTTGGGCAGGTCCAGGCCCGCCAGGGACTGGGTGCGCAAGAAGTGCTTCATGGACACGGTTTCGCCGGCACGCACCAGGGTGCGGTCCATCACCGTGTGGGCCACCAGCTGGCGCTCGCCCGACCAGGAAACGGGCACGTTGAAGCGCCAGGGCTCTATGCCTTTTTGCCAGTCGCTCCAGGTGAAGGCCATATCGGCCACACCGGCCTGGGTGGCACGGGCGCTGACAAAGTAGGCGCCGCTGCCATGGTGGCCGTCGCAGCGCGGGGCTTCATCAGGCAGCTGCGGCAAACGCAGCATGCCTTGGGCGTCGGTACGGCCCTGGGCCACGGCCTTGCCGCTGCAGGTCGAGACCTGCACCTGGGCATCGGCCACGGACTTGCCCTTGTCCAGCGAGGTCACCCAGACCATGGAGCCTTCGCGCCCCAGTTTGAAGTGCACGGCCAGGTTGGTGACCAGGGTGGCGGTGCGCACATACATGGTGCGGCCGCTGCCATAGCGCTCATCCAGCAGGGATTCGCCCAGGCGGGGCGAGGCAATCTCGACCACATGGAAACCCGCGCTCAGCGGAATGCCCACCACTTCGAAGGGACGGGGGTCGTCCTTGCTGCCCTTGGGCAGCTGCAAACGCTCCACCCCGCTCTGGCCCTGCAGCAGCGAAAGCTGGCGCGTAGCGACATAGTGGCGCTCATCGGAGTCAATCACCGGTGGCAGCGGGCTCTTGAGTTCGCTGCCCGCCTGTTTGCGGGAGACCGAGCCCTCGTGGTAGCGGTTCACCTTGTCCAGCCAGCGGATGATGTCGGCGTCGCTTTGCACCTTCATCGATCCCACCTGCGAGGCCGACACATCGAGCTGCGACTCCACCTTGCGCAGCGTGACGGGCAGCAGGGCCGGGCCGTCCGGGCCTTCGGCAAAGCGCTCCACAATGCCAAAGGGCGCGGCGGCAAACTTGGCCAGCAGCGGCGTATCCCCGGTCTTGATGGCCAGGGGGAACATGGAGGCATTGCGCAGCGGGCGGCCCGCGTCGTCGTGCAAGTCCTTGGGCAGCTCCAGCTTGTAGCTGGTCAGCGGCTTGAGCCCGCCTTCAAAGCGCAGGCTGCGCACATCGCCGCCCTCGCTTTCCAGCGCCGGCTTGAGGGTGTCGCCACCGCCCACCAGGCGAACGTTCTGTGCCTGGGCGCGCGACACTGCGGCGCTGAAATACAGCGACACCGGGCGCACGGGCAGGCAACCTGCCTGGGCGTTTTCACGCTCGCAGCGCATCTCGGCGCTGAAGGCCTCGCGCACGGCATAGTCAAAGCGCTTTTCCTCGCGGTTGACCACGCCTTGGGGGCCGGCCACGCCCTTGCCATAGATCAGCTGCATGCTGCTGCCCGCGGTCAAGCGGCGGTTGCAGGTCAGCACGGCAAATTGATCGGGCGACTTTTTCAGCAGCTCCTTGTCCCAGACCTGGGACTGCAGCACAGCATCGCGCTCCTTGCCCTCGATCCAGCGCACGGGAATGCGCTCGCCCACATCCTCGGCCTGGCAGTAGACGTTCTGTACCAGGCTTTGGCGCGTAGCCGCACCGCTGAGTTGCAGCGCAAAGTACTGCTCTTCATCAATGGACTGCCAGCCACGCGGCCAGATCTGGCGCACAAAGGGGCCGGCCGTCTCGAATTGATAGCGCTTGCTGCTGGTCAGCGTTGCGCCAGAGACTGATTTGAATGCTTTTTTCGATGTGACCGCGCAGCGCGTGCCCGGAGGCAAGGGGCTGTTCCATTGCCAGACCCACTCGCGAGCGTTGTTCCAGCGGCCGCTGCCACCAGGCAAACCGCCGTCAGGGGTACAGGCCAGCTCGACTGGTGCCGGCCCCTCGGCCGAACCCAGTGCCACGGCATCGGCATCCAGCCGGACCACCAGTTGCCGAATCTCCGCCACCTGCCCTTGCGGGGTGACGTTCTGTATATCCAATGCCTGGGCCTGCCCTGTCCACGCGACGGTGGCTGCTGCTGCCCATCCCAGCAAGTGCTTCATGCGCTCTCCTCTTGCGAAGCGACGAGCGTACCAAAGCCTTGCGACTCCATGGCGTAGGAAAGCAAAGCATTGCAAGCTGACAGCGCATCTTTTGCGTGCCGAGCTCGGGTTGACTGTGCCTAGAAAAACTTCCGCGCAAGCGCTTACTGCGGATGGAATCCGCTTTGGCGAATGATGCGTTTCCAGGCTGCGGTATAGGCCTGCTCGCGCTGCTTGAGCTGCTCGGGGGTCATGGCGCCCACGGTCAGGCCCATCTGCTCCAGCTGCGTGCGTATGGCCGGCCGGGCCACGGCCTCTGCCAGGGCCAGGGAAAAGCGCTGTATCCAGGCCGCATGCGTGCCATGCGGGGCATAAAAACCGTAGAACGGCATGTCTTCCAGCCCCATCAAGCCCAGCTCGCCAAAGGTGGGCGCGTCGGGGAAGGCCGCTTGCCGCTGGCCACCCAGCACGGCCAGCACACGCAGCTTGCCGGTTCTCTGGTATTCGATGAAGTCCTGCACCGAGCCAATGCAGGCCTCGATCTGCAGCCCCAGCAAATCGCCAATCATGGGCGCGCTGCCCTTGTAGGGTGCGGCCACCAGATCCAGCTGGAAATGCCGTGCCAGCTGCTGCACCAGAAACTCCGGCGTCGATGCTGGCGCGGGAATGCCGATGGCGCTGCGCCCCTTGCCTGCCGTGCGCACCCACTGCACATACTCGGCAAAGGTCTTGGCGGGGTGGCTGCCAGGCACGGCCAGGCAGTTCACAAACGAGGCAAAACCGCCAGCGGGGACAAAGTCCTTGGCAGGATCAAAGCCAGGATGGCGCACCACCTGCGGCAGGATGGAGATGGTGTGGTCGTGCGTCAAAAACACCGTGCTGCCATCGGGCTGGGCCGCCTTGAGCTGCTGGGCCGCAATCTGGCCACCAGCGCCGGGGCGGTTTTCCACCATCACCGGCACGCCCAACAGCTCGGACAGCGGCTCCTGCAGTAGCCGGGCGATGACATCGCTGCCGCCCCCGGGTGGAAAGCCCACCAGGATGCGCAGCGGCCGCTCCCCCCGGGCCCATGCCTCGCCTGCTATAGAGGCTGCAACCAAGGCGGTGCCGGCCTGCGCAGCGCGGGAAAGAAAGTCACGTCGGGTAGAGAGCATGGTGGTTCGCTGAAACAAAGTGCCAAGAAAAAGCGCAGGGCCCACCGGACGCTGCGCTGCGGGGCTGATGCGCTCTTGCTGCCTCAGCCCAAAGCCTGCAAGCAGGGATCAGGCCAGGCGAGCCTGGTGCTTGGCCAGCTGTGCCCGCACCTGGGCTGGCGCCGTGCCGCCCAGAGTGTTGCGGGCATTAAGCGAGCCCTCCAGGCTCAGGGCCTCGAACACATCGGCCTCGATATGGGGGTTGAAGGCCTGCAGCTCGACCAGGGGTAGCTCGGTCAAATCCACGCCCTTCAGGGTGGCCAGCTTCACGGCATGGGCCACGGTCTCGTGGGCATCGCGGAAGGGCAGGCCTTTTTTGACCAGGTAGTCGGCCAGGTCGGTGGCCGTGGCATAGCCCTTGAGTGCCGCAGCACGCATGGCTTCGGCGTTCACGGTGATGCCGCCTTCCTTGGCGCCGGTGGCGGGGTTCACCTGGCCGCCGATCATCTCGGCAAAAATGCGCAGCGTGTCCTTCAAGGTGTCCACGGTGTCGAACAGCGGCTCCTTGTCTTCCTGGTTGTCCTTGTTATAGGCCAGGGGCTGGCCCTTCATCAAGGTGATCAGCCCCATCAGATGGCCCACCACGCGGCCGGTCTTGCCCCGGGCCAGTTCGGGCACGTCGGGGTTTTTCTTCTGCGGCATGATGGACGAGCCGGTGGTGAAGCGGTCCGCAATCTTGATGAAACCAAAGTTCTGGCTCATCCAGATGATGAGCTCTTCGGACAGGCGCGAGACATGCACCATGCACAGGCTGGCGGCGGCGGTGAATTCGATGGCGAAGTCACGGTCGCTCACGCCATCCAGGCTGTTTTGGCACACGCCATCCATGCCCAGGGTCTTGGCCACGCGCTCGCGGTCCAGCGGGTAGGTGGTGCCGGCCAGGGCCGCCGAGCCCAGGGGCAGCACGTTGACGCGCTTGCGCACATCCAGCATGCGCTCGGCGTCGCGCTTGAACATTTCCACATAGGCCAGCATGTGGTGGCCAAAGCTCACCGGCTGGGCCACTTGCAAATGGGTGAAGCCGGGCAGGATCACATCCACATTCTTGCCCGCCACGTCCACCAGGGACAGCTGCAATTCCTTGAGCAGGCCGGCGATCAGGTCGATCTCGTCGCGCAACCACAGACGCACATCGGTGGCCACCTGGTCGTTGCGGCTGCGGCCGGTGTGCAGGCGCTTGCCGGCATCGCCCACCAGGACAGTCAGGCGCGCCTCGATGTTCAGGTGCACGTCTTCCAGATCCAGCTTCCATTCGAACTGGCCGGCTTCGATTTCCGACTTGATTTGCGCCATGCCTTTTTGGATGGCGGCGTAGTCGTCCTGGCCAATCACACCCTGGGCGGCCAGCATTTCGGCATGGGCCAGGCTGCCGGTGATGTCAGCCTTCCACATGCGCTGGTCAAAAAACACGCTGGAGGTATAGCGCTTGACCAGATCGCTCATGGGTTCAGAGAACAGGGCCGACCACGCTTGCGCCTTGGTATCGAGCTGGTTGTGGGAAGGCTGAGCGGTGGTGTTGGAGGACATAAGCAGGGTCAGGGTTTTCCGGAAATTCGGGCATCCGAAACACCGGATGCAGCAAGGCGAAAAGGGAAATTTTATCGATCCCAGCCTGTGCCTGCCGTTCTTCCCCCTAGTACCGCACCGCTACACCAAACCCTGCATCGGGTACGTCGGTTGCGTCGGACCTTGCGCGCCCGATGTGCGGGACATGAACCGCCATCTATCTTTCTGTTTTCAACGATGTCAATACCCCGCAAGCCCCAGGGAAAACACCAGGAGAAAAGGCCGAAAAGCCTGTAAGTGCAGCCAAAACGTCACAGTCACAACAAAACTCATCGGTCACGAATGCTTCTTTAGAGTCACCCATACACTTTGTTTCACTCCCGCCAAAAGGCGAGAGATTGCGAAAAGTCAAGGAAAAACTGTCGCAAATGTGCAACCGCCTTGAAGGCTGCAGCATGTGTTGAAGGCCCAAGTTTTCCAAGCAAGAAAACATCTGCGCCTTGCCATGCTGTTCAGACCCAGGGCATGACCCACACAGAGATGAAGGGAGTTGGAGCTATGCACGTACTCATCGTTGACAACGAACTCTTGGCCCGCAACCGTCTGCGCGTTTTGCTCAGCGACTGCGAAGATCCCAGTGCGCCCTTTCTGGTATCCGAGGCTGCCACCGCAGCACAGGCTTTGGATGTGCTTCAGCGCACCAAAGACCACCACCCGGTGGATTTGATCTTCCTGGATGTACAAATGCCGGGCCAGGATGGCCTGCGTTTTGCCCAGACCCTGCGTTCCCTGCCCCGCCCACCCGCCGTGGTGTTTGTGACGGCCCACGCCATGTACTCGGCGAATGCCTTCGAGGTGGAGGCCGTCGACTATCTGACCAAGCCCGTGCGCCTGGACAGATTGCAGCAGGCCGTGGCCAAGGTACGCCGGCTCTACACCATGGAGATGAAGTCCCCCAGCTCCATGCCCATGGGCAGTGCTGCAGCCCTGCTGATTCGTGACCGCGGCCGCACCGAGCGTGTGCCGCTGCACCAGGTGATCTACCTCAAGGCTGAGCAGAAATACGTCACGGTGCGCACCGCCACCCGCAGCTATATTCTGGACAACTCGCTGACCGAGCTGGAAGGCCGCTATCCCCAGCAGTTTGTGCGCATCCACCGCAATGCCCTGGTCACCCGCGAGCAAATGCGCAGCCTGGAGAAGCACTACACCGAAGACGACGGCGAAGGCTGGGCCTTGCGCATGCATGCCGTGCCCGAACTGTTGATGGTTTCACGCCGTCAACTGTCTGCCGTGCGTGCTGTGATGAGCCAGCCCTTGCTGCAAACCCAGACCGAGCCGGCCTAAGAAACCTCAACGCTCTGCGCTTCTCCGACGCTGGTCCAGGTGACCGGCGTTTTTTTATGGCACGGTCTGGAAGCGCTCAAGCGCTGCACCTCACCAGGTTTGCTCAGTGCCCACCTCCATGGGCCAGCCCGCTGACCACTGTGACCAACACAATGCCTATCGCCAACCACCCCACCTGGGCCACGGTTTCCCGGGCCGAGAGCTGTTTTTGCAGCTGGGGAATGAGGTCGGACAGCGCCACATAAATAAAGCTGCTGGAGGCAATGGTCAGAAAGAACGGCAACCAGGCTTGCAGCTGGCCGACCAGAAAATACCCCGCCACCCCTCCCAGGGCCGTGACCGCGCCGGCCAGCGACACCTTGAGCACGGCCGCGCTGCGGTGGCTGGTCTGGCGCATCACCACCAAGTCCCCCATATGGTGTGGCACCTCATGGGCCAGCACCGAGACGGCGGCAATCACGCCCAGGCGCATATCGGCCAGAAAGGCCGATGCAATCAAGATGCCGTCGCCAAAGCAATGCACGCTGTCCCCCGTGAGCAGTGACCAGCCTCCGCCACTGCGGTGAGAATGGGAATGTGCGTGCCCGTGCTCCTCATGGTGGTGGTGCTCCACAGGCGCATGGTGGTGTTCGTGGCCGTGGTGCCACAGCTCGGCCTTGGTCAGCAAAAAGAAGAACACCACACCGATCAACAGCGTCATAAACAAATCATGGGCGCCTGCCTCGCTCTCGAAAGCTTCGGGCAACAGGTGCATGAAAGCTGTGGCCAGCAAGGCCCCCGCCGCCAGGCTGAGCATGCCTTGCTGGGCACTGCCACGCCCCAGGCCCATGCGCAACAACAGATCGGCCACCCAGACGCTGCCAATACCGGCGGCCAATGTGGCCAGGAGAATCGCTACCAAGGTCATAGCTGCTTATGCAGGAGGAAAGCACTCAAACGCGCTCAAACAAGGTGAATCTGACAGGGCGGTGGGGATCCGCTGCAACGAAGAAGCGCACCAGCAGTCCGGACACCAGACTTGCTGGCACTCCCGGTCAGCCCCGACCAGACAAGGGGCAAGAGCTTACACCGGCCGCTCCAGGCTGTCCGTGTGACGCGGCTCGGCATTCCACTGGCCAGGGTTTTCCGGGGCCTCGGAACCTTAAGCCACCCACCGCAGCAACGCTGCAGCGGCAGCCCCCAAGACCACCACCAGCAAAAACGGTGCACGCAGCCACAGGGCCACGGCGGCCACGACCAGGGATGCCAGTCGGGCGTCCAGCACCAAGGCAGTCCCGCTGGAAAAAGTGTTCATCACCGTCAAGGCCGCCAACAAGGCCACGGTCATGCAAGCCGCAACCCGGGCCATGCGTGGGCTTTGCAGCCAGCGCGCGGGCACGGCATAACCCGCCAGCTTGGTGGCAAAGGCCACGGCGCAGGCGGCCAGAATCCAGGGCCACAGCCCGCTCTCGGCCAGACTCATACGGACTCCTGTGCAACGCTAGGGTGCCAGCAGCCCCAGGCAGCGCCCACCACAGCAGCCAGCAAAATCGGCAGGCCTGGCGGCAGCAACGGCACGGCCAATGCCGTCACCACACCGCACAACACGGCCAGCGCCACAGGCTCGCGTTGCTGCAACCTGGGCCATAGCAGGCCCAGAAAAGCCGCCACGGCCGCACCATCCAGCCCCCACTTGCGGGGGTCGCCCAGGGCGTCACCCAGCCAGGCCCCCAGCAGGGTGAAAAGATTCCACAGCACAAACACACCGATGCCCGCCGTCCAGAAGCCGCGCTGCTGCTCCGTTGTATCCATCTGGCCCGCAGCCGTGGCGGCCGATTCATCAATCGTCAGCTGGGCGCCCAGCCAGCGGTGCCAGCCGCGCAGGCCCAGCATACGGTTCATCTGCATGCCGTAGACCGCGTTGCGCACGCCCAGCAGGCTGGCAGCGCCCAGTGCGGCTGCACCCGTACCGCCACCAGCCACCACCCCGATGAAGGCGAACTGCGAGCCACCGGTAAACATCAGCGCACTCAAGGCCATGGCCTGCCACAGCTGCAGGCCCGCAGCGACTGCCAATGCGCCAAAGGAAATGCCATACAGCCCGGTAGCCACGGAGATGGACAGCCCCATGCGCACAGCCGGTGTAAAAGTCACCCGCCTTGGCGGCGCCACAGTGGCATCGGAAGATCTCAAAACCATAGCTCCTCATGCGCCCCTCTGCTGCAGGAGCGGCTGTTTAACTGCCTGCCTGACCATTGCGGCAGGGCAGCAGCCAGCCAGGCAAGCTGCACATGATACGAGCGGTCCAGCACGCCAGATGCAGCGCGATCAAGGCACCAGGCTGCTCACGCCCAGCAACGGATCTGCCGCATGCTCCAGCCACTGCTGCAGCGACTGCCCCTGGGCCTGGGTGCGGCGCACAAAGCGCTGGGAGTCTGTTTGGCTCATGCGCACCGGCTGCTGCTGCAGAGCCGCTATCAGGGCTTGGGTGTCATCGCGCAACAAGATGGCATGTAGCGCCCTGCCCACAGCCTCCTGCCGGTCTGCCGACATCTCGGCACGGACAAACCAGGCCATCCAGCCTGGGGCAATCGGCGGCAGCTGCCACTGGACAAAGCCCGGCACATGCTCCGATGCCGGCAGTCCTTGTTGCGCCAGCAGTTGCACCTTGGGGTGGTCTTTGCGCACCTCCAGCCTGCCATCGAGCAAGTGGGATGCATCACTGCAGCGCTCCAGCACCACATCCACCGCACCTGTTTCCAAGGCCTGTATGGACTGGCGCTGCAAGGGGAAGGCTCTGCTCACCCAGGGCAGATCCGTTTTGTGGGCCATGGCCTGCATCCACAGCTCGGGCAGACCAAAGCGATGCGGCACACCCAGGCGCACCGGGCGACCCAGGGTTCGCAGCCAGGCATGCAAAGCCGCATAGTCGGGCAGATGCCGATCTTCCTGGGCCATCAAACACCAGGTGCCCAGCAGCACGACTTGCACGGGCACCCAGTTGCGTGCACCGGGGGTGGAGGCGGGCAAGGTGTCCAGCCGCGACTGCCACAGCTGAGACATCAGCAGCACCGTGCGCTCCGGCGGAGCAGCGCTGCCTGCCCAGGCAATGCCCTCCAGGCCTTTGCCATTGCTGTCGCGGTGCAGCACGGCTTTATCGCCCAGGTAATGCGGCAACCAGCGTGCAAAGTGCTGCACCACCGCATTCGCCGGCATGACCCTGTCCATGGGCTGGACCAGCAGCAGCGGCGGGCGCTCCGCTGCCAGACTGCAGCCCATGCAGACAGCCAATCCGCCGGAGGCCAGCCAGACTCGCCAACGCCCCAGGGTCTTGCGCACCTGGGACATGGGATGGGGCGCAGGCCCTGGATTCCGCATCTACCGCTCGCTCCTGCTCAAAAACTGCTAGCGGATGATCCCCCACGGCAGCGATCTACGCCATGCCACTCGCCTGCTTTCCGACAAAACCAACAAAACCCTTCCTACAGAAATCTCGTCAGCCTTGAAGCGAAAGGCAGAGAAAAGGCTTAGTGCGCCTTCTCCCAGGTTGCCCCAAAACCAATCTCGGCCAACAGCGGCACGGAGAGATCGGCCACACCCGCCATCAGCGCCGGGATTTCGCTGCGCACCCAGTCCTGGGCCGCCACGGGCAGCTCGAACACCAGTTCGTCATGCACCTGCATGATGACCTGCACCTCGGGCTTGTCCGCATCCAGCCTGGCCTGCACGGCCACCATGGCTTTTTTGATCAGGTCGGCCGCCGTGCCCTGCATGGGCGCATTGATGGCAGCGCGCTCGGCGGCTTTTTTGCGCGGGCCGCTGCCGCCGTTGATCTCGGGCAGGTACAGGCGCCGGCCGAACACGGTTTCCACATAGCCCTGCTTGTGGGCCAGCTCCACCGTCTCGTCCATATAGCGCTTCACGCCGGGGTAGCGCTGGAAGTATTTGTCGATATAGGCCGCCGCGGCCTTGGTCTCAATCCCCAGGTTCTTGGCCAGGCCAAAGCTGCTCATGCCGTAAATCAGGCCGAAGTTGATGACCTTGGCATAGCGGCGCTGCTCGCTGCTGACCTGGTCCAGCGCCACGCCAAACACCTCGGCAGCCGTGGCGCGGTGCACGTCCTGGCCGTTTTTGAAAGCGTTGAGCAAGGCCTCGTCGCCCGAGAGGTGGGCCATGATGCGCAGCTCGATCTGCGAGTAGTCGGCACTGGCAATCAGCTTGCCCTCGGGCGCGACAAAGGCCTCGCGCACGCGGCGGCCCTCGGGGGTGCGCACGGGAATGTTTTGCAGATTGGGGTCGTTGCTGGACAAACGCCCTGTCACGGCCACGGCCTGGGCATAGTGGGTGTGCACACGGCCATCCTGCGGAGAAGCCATCTGCGCCAGCTTGTCGGTGTAGGTGCCCTTGAGCTTGGACAGGCTGCGGTGCTCCAGCAGCTTGGCGGGCAGGGGGTAGTCCTCGGCCAGTTTTTCCAGCACCTCTTCGTCGGTGCTGCGTGCGCCGGTGGCGGTCTTTTTCACCACGGGCATGCCCAGCTTGTCGAAAAAGATCTCGCCCAGCTGCTTAGGGCTTGCAAGGTTGAAAGGCTGGCCAGCGATTTCGTAGGCCTCTTCCTCCAGCTTCAGAATGCGTGCGCCCAGATCGTTGCTCTGGCGCGCCAGCTCGCCGGCGTCAATGCGTACGCCGTTGCGCTCCATGCGAAACAGCGCCTCGCTGGTCTGGATTTCCAGCTCGTAGATATGCAGCAGGCCGGCATTGGCCTGAATCTGCGGCCACAGCACGCCATGCACGTCCAGGGTCTGGTCCGAGTCTTCGCAGCTATAGGCTGCGGCCTTGTCCACCGGCACCTGGGCAAAGGGAATCTGGTTTTTGCCCTTGCCGCACAGGTCTTCATAGCTGATGCCGGTGCGGTTCACATGGCGCAGCGCAAGACTGGTCAGATTGTGCGGGCGGTGCACCTCCAGCACATAGGACTGCAGCATGGTGTCGTGGGCGTAGCCGCGCACGGTAATGCCGTGGTTGGCAAACACATGCTGGTCGTATTTGACATGCTGGCCCAGCTTTTTCTTGGAAGCGTCTTCCAGCCAGGGCTTGAGCTTGGCAAGCACCATGTCCATATCAAGCTGCTCGGGCACATCCATGCCCTCGTGGCGCAGCGGAATATAGGCGGCCTCGCCTGCGGCAACGCTGAAGGAAATGCCCACGATCTGGGCCTGCATCTCGTCCAGCGAATCGGTTTCGGTGTCCAGGGCCGTGAGCTCGGCGGCCTGGATCTTTGCCAGCCAGGCGTCCAGCTCGGCCTCGGTCAGGATGGTGGCGTAGACCACGTCGCGCTGCTGGGCTTGCACCGCCACTTCGGTGACGGCAACGTCGTCGGCGTCAAACAGGCCGCCCTGGTCTGCATTCGCTTTCGCCTTGGGGGCGGCAGGTGCCGCTTCTGAAGCGATAGCACCCAGAGCCCGCACCAAGCCCTTGAAACCGTATTTCTCATAAAACGGCGCCAGCGCCGCCTTGTCCGGCTCGCCCAGGGTGACGGCATCCAGCTGCGGCAGGCCGGCAATGTATTCGGCCAGGTCGCAGTCGGTCTTCATGGTCACCAGTTGGCGGCTCAGTGCCAGTTGGCCGCTGGCGATGGCATCGCGCAGGTTTTGGCCGGCAACGCCTTTGATATCGGCGGCATGCGCTATCAAATTGTCCAGCGTTCCATGCTCCTCCAGCCATTTGGCCGCAGTCTTGGGGCCCACCTTGCTCACGCCGGGCACGTTGTCCACGGTGTCGCCCACCAGGGCCTGGTAGTCCACCATCAGTGCCGGCGGCACGCCGAACTCGGCCGTCACCCCAGCCACATCGCGCCGCTTGCCATTCATGGTGTCGATGATGGTGACATGCTCGTTCACCAGCTGACTCAAATCCTTGTCGCCGCTGGACACAATGACGTCAATGCCCTGCGCTGCCGCCATCTGGGCCAAGGTGGCGATCACATCGTCCGCCTCCACGCCGGGCACGGCCACCACCTTCCAGCCCAGCAGGCCCACCACTTCGTGAATAGGGGCAATTTGCTCGCGCAAATCGTCGGGCATGGGCGAGCGTGTGGCCTTGTACTCGCTGTACATGCTGTCGCGGAAGGTCGGGCCGGAGGCGTCAAACACGCAGACGGCGTAGTCGGCCTGCACATCTTTGCGCAGCGCCTGCATCATGTTCACCATGCCGCGGATGGCGCCCGTGGCCGGGCTGGCCGGGTCGCCGGGGATGGCCCGCAGGTCAGGCATGGCGTGATAGGCGCGGTAGAGGTAGCTGGAGCCGTCCACCAGCACCAATGTCTTGGAATTGCTCATACCCAAGATTGTGCACGCGCCACTACAATCTCCCCATGCGCGCACCCATCCTCTTTTCCATTGCCGTTCTGGCCTCCGCTGCTGCGTGGGCCCAGTCCTCCAGCGAGCCGGCTTCCAGCACCCCCGCCACGGTGACTGAAAGCGGCAATCCCGCGCAGGAAAACAGCGCCAAGCCCTCGCGCCAGAACCAGCGCATTGAGCGTATCCGCGAGGAGGACGCCGGCAGCCGGGTGGACGAGCTGCGTGTGGGTGGGCAGACGCAAAGCATCAATGTCCAGCCCAAGGCCGGCAATATGCCTGCCTACGAGGTCAAGCCCGGCAATGCCGGCAAGGACGGCATCAACCAGAACGGCAGCGATGGCACCAATGGCCGCCGCGTCTGGAACCTGAATTTCTAAGCCCGAGAAAGCCTCTCCTGGCTTTGCGCCGGCACAGCCCTAGGGGACTGGGCCGGCGCTTTCCATTCCACCCCACCGTTTTGCATTTTTTGAGCGATGGCTGTTTTTACCGAAGTCTCTGACAAAGAGGCGCGCGAGCTGCTGCGCCGAGTCCCCCTGGGCAATCTGACCGAATTGCGCGGCATTCAAGGCGGGATCGAGAACACCAACTACTTTTTGACCACCGACCAGGGTGAATGGGTGTTGACGCTGTTTGAGCGCCTGAGCTTCGAGCAGCTGCCTTTTTACCTGTACTTGATGAAGCATCTGGCCCTGGCCGGCATCCCCGTACCCGCTCCCCAGTCCGATGCCAAGAGCGGCGACATCCTGCACAAAGTGGCGGGCAAGCCCGCCGCCGTGGTGCAAAAACTGCGCGGCACCAGCCAGCTGCAACCCCAGGTCGTGCACTGCGCCGCCGTGGGCGAGATGCTGGCGCGCATGCACCTGGCCGGGCGCGACTACGACCGCGAGCAGCCCAATCTGCGCGGCCTGCCCTGGTGGAACGAGACCGTGCCCGTGGTTCTGCCCTATCTGGAGCAGGAAGCCGCCGACCTGCTGCGCAGCGAGCTGGCCTTCCAAAACCATGTCTCCGCCAGCCCCAACTATGCAGCCCTGCCGCGCGGCCCCATCCACGCCGACCTGTTCCGCGACAACGTGATGTTTGACGGCGAGGAACTGACCGGCTTCTTCGACTTCTACTTCGCAGGCGTGGACAGCTGGCTGTTCGACCTCGCTGTCTGCCTGAACGACTGGTGCATAGACCATGCCACCGGCGTGCTCGATGCAGCCAAGGCCGGAGCCATGCTGGCGGCCTACCAGGGCGTGCGCCCGCTGGAAGCGGCAGAGCGCGAGCTGCTCAACCCCATGCTGCGCGCCGGCGCGCTGCGCTTTTGGGTGTCGCGCCTGTGGGACTTTTACCTGCCGCGCGAAGCCGCCCTGCTCCAGCCCCACGACCCCACACATTTCGAGCGCGTGCTGCGCCAGCGTGTGGCCCATCCCCTTTCCCTGGCCGCCCTCAGCGTGCACGAGCCCACTCTGGCTTGACCCCAGCGCCCGCACAGCGCAGCAGCACCCGACCTGCTGCGCGGGGTCTTTCCGCCGGCTGGGGTACAGTCCTGCTACTTGAGGCCCCTGCAGCGCGGCCTGCCACCGCGGCGCCGCCACAGCCCAGCCCCTCTCTCGCCTGCCCATGAAACTCAACATCGTTCCCGCCTCCACCGGCTCCCAGTGGGTCAAGCAGGGCATACAGACTTTTTGGCGCCATCCCATGGCGCTGTCCGCCCTGTTTCTGCTGAGCATGGCCGCCATGTCCCTGGCCACGCTCTTTCCCTTTATTGGCCCCGCCCTGGCCCTGGCCCTGTTGCCCACGGCCTCGCTGGTGATGATGGTGGCGACCGCCGAAACCCTGCAGGGCCGCATGCCCACACCGGCCTTGCTGCTGGTGGCATTTCACACCGGGCGCCAGCGCCTGCATGCCATGGCACAGCTCGGCGTTTTCTACGCCGTGGGCTTTTTGCTGATCATGGGCTTGTCGGCCCTGATCGATGGCGGCCAGTTCGCCCAGGTTTATCTGGGCCGCATCCCCATGACGCCCGAGCTGGCGCAGGAGCCCACCTTCCAGACCGCCATGTGGTGTGCCATGCTGCTGTATCTGCCGCTGTCCCTGCTGTTCTGGCATGCGCCCGGCCTGGTGCACTGGCATGCCATTCCGCCCACCAAGGCCTTGTTCTTCAGCTTTGTCGCCTGCTGGCGCAATCTGGGCGCCTTTGTAGTGTTCTTCCTGTCCTGGGTGGGCGTGTTCATCGTTGCCGGCCTGGTGCTGGCCGTGCTCACCACCTTGCTGTTCACCCTGCTGGGCAATATGGCAGCCGGCCTGATGGTGGCCGCTGCCATGGTGTTGGCCGCCATGTTCTTCACCTCGGTGGTGTTCACCTTCCGCGACTGCTTCTCCGCCCCCGATGGGCATGACGAGCTGGAAGCAGACGATGTCACCTATGGCGATCCGCGCCAAAACCCGTGACAAGCCAGTACCCGCAAGCGTAAGCAGCTATCAAAAAAGCGATCCCGAGGGATCGCTTTTTGTTTTGAGATTGTGCTTGGAGAGCGTGTACTGTGCCTTAGAACGTGTTCAAAGTCTCTACGCAGGCGCGTTGGAGCGCAATCGGGATGAGTTCGAGCCGATGGGGCGCAGCTTGCACTCGTGTGCAAGCAAGCGCCAGCGCGAAGAAATCGCCCGATTTCGCTCCAACCCTTCGGGACAGTGGCTTTGCGGGCGGTCTACTGTGTTGCGAATCCTCGCAATAGCGCGGCTATTGCTGCGGTATCGCGCCTTGTATCCCATCCCGCAAAGACACTGGCGCGCCGCGAGGAGACTTTGAACACGTTCTTAGTCCACAATGGTCAGCTTGGCAATCGCCAGCGCCAGCCACTTGGTGCCGTGGCGCGGGAAATTGATCTGGGCGCGGGCATCGTCGCCCGTGCCTTCCACCGCCAGCACCTTGCCCTCGCCAAACTTGGCGTGGAACACCGTGATGCCTTTGACGATGCCATGCCCGGGCACGGCCTTTTGTGGCGGCACCACGGGGTTGGCAAACACCTCGGCGGACTTGGAGCCGAATGAGCCTCTAGCGCCCGTCCCCCATGCGGGAGCAGCTCCCGACTTGGGAGCAAAACTGCCAAAGCCGCCCTTGGCCGTCAGCCATTTGAGGCAGCCCTCGGGCAGCTCGTCCAGAAAGCGGCTGGGCAAATTGAAGCGCGTCTGCCCATGCAGCATGCGGCTTTGCGAATGGCTCAGGTACAGGCGCTTGCGTGCGCGGGTGATGGCCACATACATCAGGCGGCGTTCTTCCTCCAAGCCGCCGCGGTCGCTCATGGCGTTCTCGTGCGGGAACAGGCCCTCTTCCAGCCCACCGATAAAGACCACGTCAAACTCCAGGCCCTTGCTGGCGTGCACCGTCATCAGCTGCACGGCCTCTTGGCCGGCCTGGGCCTGGTTGTCACCGGCTTCCAGCGCGGCGTGGACCAGGAAGGCCGCCAGCGGCGACAGGGTTTCGCCGGTTTCTGCGTTCGTTCCACCCAGGGGCAGGTCCAGCAGCGGTCGCGAAGCGTCCAGGCCCTGGCTGGCCGGGCTTTGCGTCAAAGGGCTGCCAGTTTCGTCGATCGGCAAGGCCACGGCATCCTTGCCAAAGCCTTCCTGGGTCACAAAGCTCTCGGCCGCGTTCACCAACTCCTTCAAGTTTTCTATGCGGTCCTGGCCTTCTTTTTCATTCAAATAGTGGTCAATCAGGCCGCTGACTTCCAGCATGCGCTCAATGGTCTGACGCAGGCTTTTGCCCAGGGTTTCTTCACGCAGCACATCGATCTTGGCCACAAAGCCCTGCAGCTTGGCTCCAGCAGCACCGCCCACGGCGGTGACCGCGTCGCTGAGCGAGCAGCCCGCAGCGCGCGCGGTTTCCTGCAGTGCCTCGGCGCTGCGCGCGCCTATGCCGCGCGCGGGGAAATTCACCACGCGCAAAAAACTGGTGTCGTCGTGCGGGTTCTCCAGCAGGCGCAGATAGGCCAGGGCGTGCTTGATTTCGGCCCGCTCGAAAAAGCGCAGGCCGCCATACACGCGGTAGGGCACGCCGGCGTTGAACAGCTTGGATTCGATCACCCGGCTTTGCGCGTTGCTGCGGTAGAGCACGGCGATTTCCTGGCGCGGTACATCGTCTTGCCGCACCAGATTGCGAATTTCCTCCACCATCCAGCTGGCTTCATCCAGGTCGGTGGGCGCCTCGTAGACCCGCACCGGCTCGCCCGCACCCTGGTTGGTGCGCAGGTTTTTGCCCAGGCGCTGGCTGTTGCGGCTGATGAGTTCGTTGGCGCAGTCCAGGATGTTGCTGAAGGAGCGGTAGTTCTGCTCCAGCTTGATCTGGTGCTGCACATCGAACTCGCGCACAAAGTCGCTCATATTGCCCACGCGCGCACCGCGGAAGGCGTAGATGCTCTGGTCGTCATCACCCACGGCCAGCACGCTGCTGGTGGACTGCATGTGGCCGGCCACCACCTCGCCCGCCAGCTGCTTGAGCCAGGCGTATTGCAGCTTGTTGGTGTCCTGAAACTCGTCCACCAAAATAAAGCGAAAGCGGCGCTGGTAATGGGCCCGCAAATGGGCGTCGTCCCGCAGCAACTCGAAGCTGCGCAGCATCAGCTCGCCAAAGTCCACCACGCCTTCGCGCTGACATTGGTCTTCGTACAGCTGGTACAGCTCCACCTTTTTCTTGGTGTCGGGGTCGGCCGCCACCACGTCCTTGGGGCGCATGCCCTCTTCCTTGCAGCCGGCGATAAACCAGGACAGCTGCTTGGGCGGAAAGCGCTCCTCGTCCACCTGGTATTGCTTGCACAGGCGCTTGATGGCCGAGAGCTGGTCTTGCGTGTCCAGAATCTGGAAGGTGGCGGGCAGGCCGGCCGCCGCATGGTGGGCGCGCAGCAGGCGGTTGCACAGACCGTGGAAGGTGCCAATCCACATGCCGCGCACATTCACCGGCAGCATGGCCGTCAGCCGCGCCACCATTTCCTTGGCCGCCTTGTTGGTAAAGGTGACGGCCATGATGCCGCCGGGCGTGACCTGGCCGGTCTGCAGCAGCCAGGCAATGCGCGTGGTCAGCACCCGCGTCTTGCCCGAGCCGGCACCGGCCAGAATCAGCGCATGGCCGGCCGGCAGCGTGACGGCGGCCAGCTGCTCCTCGTTGAGGTTGGCCAGCAAGGGAGAGGAGCGGGGAGCGGGCGCGGAAGAGCCTTCGGCGCCGTCGAGCAGATCAAGCGGAAACATAGCGGCATTGTAGAAATCCCCAGCCCTCCTGAAGCGTTTCTCCGCCTAAGCCCCAACTCCAGGCCTTTCTATCTGCACGCAACCAGCGCAACCCACACCAGGACACCGAGCAAGGGCCTACGCCGGCCGCGCCGCCCCGCAGCGCCGGTGTCGTCCCCCTCCGGCGCATAGAGCCAGAGAGGGGGAAGGCGCGCAGCGACTCAGGGGGCGTTATATGCTTCCCCATATACCCACCATGGCGTGCCAGATTGCCACCAGCCTGCGGGCTGCCGGGTAGAATCAATCACCGGGCCCAAGTTTCTTGTGGTCCGGTTTTTTTTTGCCCATTGTTTTTTGACTGGGCCCAAAACCGGCCTCCAAGCCAAGCGCCTTTCTCGACAATCTCTGCGGTGGACGAGACTGCCGCATCCTTTTCAGGAGCTTGGAATCAATGGAAATCTTCGACTACGACAACATCTTGTTGCTGCCCCGCAAGTGCGTGGTGGAAAGCCGTTCGGAATGCAATGCCAGCGTGGAGCTGGGTGGCCGCACCTTCCGCCTGCCCGTGGTGCCGGCGAATATGAAAACGGTGTTGGACGAGAAGATCTGCAAATTTCTGGCGCAGCACGGCTATTTCTACGTGATGCACCGCTTTGACATCGACAACCTGGCCTTCACCAAGACCATGCAGTCGCAAGGCCTGTTTGCCTCCATCTCGCTGGGCGTCAAGCAGCCGGACTACGCCACAGTGGACCGTTTCGTGGCCGAAGACATCTGCCCCGAATACATCACCATCGACATTGCCCACGGCCATGCCGACAGCGTGAAAAACATGATCCAGTACCTCAAGGCCAAGCTGCCCGAGGCCTTTGTGATTGCCGGCAACGTGGCCACGCCCGAGGCCGTGATCGATCTGGAAAACTGGGGCGCCGATGCCACCAAGGTGGGCGTGGGCCCGGGCAAGGTGTGCATCACCAAGCTCAAGACCGGCTTTGGCACCGGCGGCTGGCAGCTATCGGCGCTGAAGTGGTGCGCCCGCGTGGCCACCAAGCCCATCATTGCCGACGGCGGTATCCGCAGCCACGGCGACATTGCCAAGAGCATCCGCTTTGGCGCCACCATGGTGATGATTGGCTCGCTGTTTGCCGGCCACGAAGAGTCGCCCGGCCAGACCGTGGAGGTGGACGGCCAGCTGTTCAAGGAATACTACGGCTCGGCCTCGGACTTCAACAAGGGCGAGTACAAGCACGTGGAAGGCAAGCGCATTCTGGAGCCCATCAAGGGCAAGCTGCAGAACACCTTGATCGAGATGGAGCAGGACGTGCAGTCCTCCATCAGCTATGCCGGCGGCAACAAGCTGATGGACATCCGCAAGGTCAACTATGTGATCTTGGGCGGTGACAACCAAGGCGAACACCTGCTGATGTAAACCGCTGGCCGCAAGCAGCCCTGGCTGCAAACGGTTACACCTAAGCAAAATCGAAGCTGCCTGAGCGTACAGGCCTTGAATTCTCAGCACTTAACGCTGTGAAATCATTGGCCAAAGCGCTCAGGCAGCTTCTTTTTTGGGAGCAGACAGACTGTTGTTTACACCACAGCAAGGTCTGGTCATGCACACAGATGCAAGCCATCTGCAAGCTCTGCGGCGCCACACTGGGCATCATGGCGCCGACCAGAGCTGCCCGACTATGGAGACCCTGTCTTGACCACACCCCCCTCACCTTCTTTGCGCATCGCCGTGCTGGGCACCGGCCTGATGGGGGCGCCCGTGGCGCGCCGCCTGTGCGAAGCAGGCCACCAGGTCAGGGTGTGGAACCGCACCCGCGCCAAGGCCGAGGCCTTGCGGGCCCATGGTGCCACGGTTCACGACACGCCCTGCGCGGCGGCCGCGCACAGCGACATCGTGCTCAGCCTGCTGCAAGACGGTGATGTGGTGGCCGAGGTGTTGTTCGGCATGGGCAGCGAAAGCGCGGTGCATGGCATGCATGCCGGCAGCCTGTTTGTGGACATGGCCTCCATACAGCCGCGCCAGGCCCGCGACCATGCCTCGCGCCTGGCCGAACGCGGGCTGCGCCATCTGGACGCGCCGGTTTCCGGCGGCACCGTGGGCGCCGAAACCGGCCAGCTTGCCATCATGGCCGGTGGTAAGGCTGAAGACTTTGCGACTGCCCAGGCCGTGTTTGCGCCATTGGGCCGCGCCACCCATGTGGGGCCGCATGGGGCGGGCCAGCTGGCGAAAATCGCCAACCAGATGATTGTGGGCATCACCATAGGCGCCGTGGCCGAGGCCTTGCTGCTGTGTGCCAAGGGCGGGGCCGACATGGCCAAGGTGCGTGAGGCCATGGCCGGCGGCTTTGCCGACAGCCGCATTCTGCAATTGCACGGCCAGCGCATGGTGGAGCGCGATTTTGCCGCCCGCGCCAAGATGAGCGTGCAGCTCAAGGACATGCGCAATGCACTGGCCACGGCCAGCGAAATTGGCTTTGACGCCCCCATCACCCAGCTGTTTGAGCAACTCTATGCCGATGGCGTGGAACATGGCCTGGACGGTCTGGACCACAGTGGTCTGTTTGTGGAGCTGGCCAGTCGCAACGCCATGCAGTGAGTTTTTTGCTTTTTTTCGGCTACGAATCTGACGACCGGAAAAAATTGGCGCATAATAGAGGGCTCCGGTTGCAACGCAGCTGGAGAAAAGTGGGCTCTTAGCTCAGTTGGTAGAGCAGCGGACTCTTAATCCGTTGGTCGAGTGTTCGAATCACTCAGGGCCCACCACTTTTTTGCTGGCTTGATCGCATAATCAAACCGGCCACCTTCGAAAGGCTGTTAGCCTCTCGACAGGGCTCTTAGCTCAGTTGGTAGAGCAGCGGACTCTTAATCCGTTGGTCGAGTGTTCGAATCACTCAGGGCCCACCAGTTTTCTTCGCCCCTCTGGCCTGCGCCAGATCGGCATCCTGCACAGGCAGCAGCCTGCGCCAGGGCTCTTAGCTCAGTTGGTAGAGCAGCGGACTCTTAATCCGTTGGTCGAGTGTTCGAATCACTCAGGGCCCACCACATTCTCAAGCCCACCCTGGTCCGCCATGGTGGGCTTTTTCATGGGCTACGCCCTCAGAACGAGCTCTAGGCGACCCCCCTGTTTCCCCCTACTGCGCGCGCATTGCAACGAAGCTGGCACACTGCCTGCCCAAAGCGCCGCTGCGCCACCACCCACCAAGGACTTGCCTATGCACCCCCATGCCGACACCCTGTGGCGCGGCCCACGTTGGACACTTGCCGTGCTGCTGGCCGTGTTGGGCATGCTGGGGCCTTTTGCCATCGACACCTATTTGCCGGCCTTTACCGGCATTGCCCAGGCGCTGGACGCCACGCCGGTGCAGATGCAGCAAACCCTGTCGGCCTATCTGTTCGGCTTTGCCTTTATGAACCTGTTCCACGGTGCCCTGGCCGACAGCTTTGGCCGTCGCCCGGTGATTCTGTGGGGTCTGCTGGTGTTCACCCTGGCTTCGGCCGGCTGTGCGTTGTCGCAAAACATTGGTCAGCTGGTGTTTTTCCGTGCGCTGCAAGGCCTGTCCACCGGCGCGGGCGTGGTGGTCTCGCGCGCCATTGTGCGCGACCTGTTCCCGCCCACCGAGGCCCAACGGGTGATGAGCCAGATCACCATCTTCTTCGGCGTGGCGCCCGCCATTGCCCCCATGCTGGGCGGCTGGCTGTTTGTGCACCTGGGCTGGGCCAGCATCTTCTGGGCGCTGACCTTGATTGGTACCCTGCTGCTGATCGTCAACTGGCGGCAACTGCCCGAGTCGCTGCACACCTCACAGCGCCAGCCACTGAATGTGCGCGACCTGATGCGGGGCTACAAGCAGCTGTGCCTAGACCCGCGCTTTGTGCTGCTGGCCCTGGCCAGCGGTGTGCCCTTCAATGGTTTCTTCCTCTATGTGCTGTCGTCACCGGCCTTTCTGGGTGATCTGTTGGGCCTGGGCCCGACCCAGTTTTTCTGGCTGTTTTTGCTGACCATTGGCGGCATCATGGGAGGCGCCTGGGTCAGCGGCCGCCTTGCCGGGCGCATTGCGCCCAAGCGCCAGATTCGCCATGGCCTGCTGATCATGGCCCTGGTCTCCATCGTCAACGTGGTGGCCAATGCGCTGCTGCCCGCACATGCCGGCTGGGCCTTGCTGCCCGTGGGCATTTACGCCTTTGGCTGGTCGCTGATGGTGCCCGTGGTCACCTTGCTGGTACTGGACCTCTACCCCCAGCGTCGCGGCATGGCTTCCTCGCTGCAGGCCGTGGTGGGCTCCACCGCCAATGGCCTGGTGGCCGGCGTGCTGGCCCCGTTGGTGATGCACTCTGCCATGGGCCTGGCACTGGCCTCGGGCGTGCTGATGCTGATCGGACTGTGCTCCTGGATTTATCTGCACCATCACTGGCCCGAGATCGGACGCACAGCAGAGTAAGCAAGCCTCACGGCTTGCCAGGTGAATCGTTTGGAGGCGGCAGCAAAGCCAGAGGCTTTGCAGGAAGTGCCACAAAGCCTTTAATCAAACGCCAGCTCGCCCACCACAGGCTGGCCCACGGTCAAGACCAAGCCTGCCCCCTGGGTAACGATGGCATTCATGCCAAAGGTGATGGCCCCCTTCATGCGCGCGTCGGCACGGTAGCCGGCCAGTGCCTGGCTGACATGGGTGCTGGATTCGGCCGTGGCCGGGTCGATATCGGGAATCGGGCAGCGCGTGCAGGGTTTGACCGGGCGCAGCGTAGCCACGCCCTCCGCCGTGCCAATGTGCAGCTGGGCCAGATAGTCTTCCTCGTGCGCCTCCAGCCCGGCCAGCACCACATTGGGGCGAAAGCGCAGCAGATCCACATGGGGGCCGCCTGCGGCCTGAACGCGCTCGGCCAACTCCGCGCCCGCAGCCTCGGTGGTCAGCAGCAGCGGGTAGCCGTCGGCAAAAAACGTGCTGGCATCGTCCTCGCCGGTCCATTTGCGGCTGCAGGGCCGCAGGCCGCTGCGGTCAAAGCGCACCAGGCGGCAGGCCGTGCCCAGCAAAGCGCTCAGCCATTGGGCTGCAGCATCGCCCTGGTCCCAGGCGCTCACCCGGTCATCCCACACTTCCACACTGCAAAGCTGGGCCTGGGCTGGCGGCTGCACCCGCAGCGGCTCGCAATTCGGCGCTGTCAACACCAAGGTCGTTTCGCTGGGCAGCTGCGCCTGCTGCAGTTGCGGGCGAATCAAGGCCATGCGCGGATGGCTGCGCTGGGTCAAGAAAACACCTTGCGGGTCCACCACCATCCATTCGCGGTCATGGGCCAGGCCGGTGGCGTCCAGACGCACCGCGTCCACGGCCACGCCGGCACAGGATTTCACAGGGTAGATCCAGAGCTGGCCTATGCGCCCTTGCACAGCGGCTGCGGCATCAATGCGGTCCCATGCGGGGTGGATGGTGGCGGTGGAGAGGGTCATGACGGGGGCTTGTTTCGCTATCAACACCGATTGGAACATGGCCCGTACCGCATGCTGCCCGGGCACGCCTCCTACAATGCGGCCCATGGCGCAAACCTTTGATGTATGTATTCGTGGTGCCGGCATTGTGGGCCGCACCCTGGCTCTGCTTTTGGCCCGCGAGCGACTGCGCGTGGCCCTGGTCGCAGCCCCGCAAGCCACCGACGCTGAGCGCGATGTGCGTGCCTACGCACTGAACACCGGCTCCAAGCAGCTGCTGGAATCGCTGCGTGCCTGGCCCGATCCTCTGCACGCCACGGCCCTGCGGCATATGGAAGTTTTTGGCGATGAGGGCGGCTGCGTGCACTTCGATGCCGGCGCCCAGGCCGTCGATGCACTGGGCTGGATCGTCGATGTGCCCGCCCTGGAAAACCGCTTGAGCGAAGCCGTGCGCTACCAGCCCCTGGTGGAAGTGGTGAGCAGCCCGGTGGATGCCCCGCTCACAGCCATCTGTGAAGGCCGTGCCAGCAGCACACGCAGCGAGTTCGGCGTGGAGTTTGACACCACGCCCTACCCCCAACATGCCCTGGCCACCCGCCTGACTTGCGAGCGCCCGCACAGCCAGGTGGCGCGCCAGTGGTTCAGCGACGACGGCATTCTGGCCTTTTTGCCACTGGAAGGCCCCGAGGGCCACAGCGTGGCCGTGGTCTGGTCCACCGCGCCTGCACAGGCCCAGCAATGGAAAGAGGCCGAGCCCGAGGCCTTTGCCAACAAGCTGCAGGAACTCAGCCACTACGCCCTGGGATCGCTTGCGCTGCAAGGCCCACGCCTGAGCTGGCCGTTGCAGCAAGCCGTGGCCCAACGCTGGTGCGGCCAGCGCCCCGATGGGAACGGCCACTGGGTGCTGGCAGGTGACGCTGCCCACAATGTCCACCCCCTGGCTGGCCAGGGTTTGAACCTGGGCCTGGCCGATGTGCAAGCCCTGGCCCGCATTCTGCAAACGCGCGGCTGGCGCAGCACCGGTGATGTGAAGCTGCTGCGCCAGTACGAGCGCGAGCGCAAGGCCGGCCTGGCTCCCATGGGCCTGGCCATGGACGGGCTGCAGCAGCTGTTCAGCCGCCCCGAGGCACCGCTGCAGGCCCTGCGCAACTGGGGCATGCTGGCCTTTGAACGCAGCGGCCCGCTCAAGGACTGGATGGCCCGCCAGGCCATGGGCCTGTAGGCCCGCTGTGCTGACCCGGTAGCGATCCCGGGAACCTTTGCCCCCGTCCGCCCCCTAAGTTCCAGTTTTTGCTTTTTTAACGGTTGTATTCATGAAACTGATTTCCTCCGCCCTGCTGGCCGCCGCCGCACTCACTTTCGGCTTTGCTGCGCATGCCCAGGATGCCAATCTGAAGAAAACCCTGATCGAGCGCATTCCGCAGCTGGAAAAAATCGACGAAATCCGCTCCACCCCCATGCCCGGCCTGTACGAGGTGCGCGTGGGCACCGATTTGTTCTATTCCGACGCCAAGGGCAACTACCTGATCCAGGGCGAGCTGATCGACACCAAGGCCCGCCGCAATCTGACCGAGGACCGCATCACCAAGCTGACCGAGGTGCAGTTCAAGGACCTGCCGCTGCAAGATGCCATCACCATCGTCCACGGCAAGGGCGAGCGCAAGATTGCCGTGTTTGAAGACCCGAACTGCGGCTACTGCAAGCGCTTTGAAAAAGACATGCAAAAGGTGGACAACGTCACCGTCTACCTCTTCCTCTACCCCATCCTGAGCCCGGACTCGGCCGAGAAGTCGCGCAACATCTGGTGCGCCAAGGACAAGGCCGCGGCCTGGCATGACATGATGCTGCGCGACAAGGCCCCGGCCTCCGCCAGCTGCGATGTCACCGCCCTGCAGCGCAATCTGGCCCTGGGCAAAAAGCACAAGATCACCGGCACCCCCACCTTGATCTTTGAAGACAACAGCCGCGTGCCCGGCGCCATTTCCTCCACCGAGGTGGAAAAACACCTGAACGCTGCCAAGCGCTAACACCTCACCGGGGCCTGCCAAAACAGCAGGCCCCTACTCTTTGTGCGGCCTGGCCGCTGTGGCGGGCCGCAGACCTTGTTGTACGCTGCTGCCATGCCCAAAACCTCCAAGCCTCACACCACCCTCAAGCCCGCTGCAGCTGCACAGACTGCTACACAAAGCGGAGCCAGCATCGCAGGCGCCCCACCGGCCCCGCTGCACTACCGCGTGGAAGCACTGGACCTGCACGCGCATTTGTTTGCCGTGCGCCTGCGCATTGCCGCGCCCCAGGCCGGCCAGCAGCTGTCGCTGCCGGTGTGGATTCCAGGCAGCTATCTGGTGCGCGAGTTCGCCAAAAATCTGCAAGGACTGACGGCCAAGCAAGGCCGCAAACCCATTGCCGTGCAACAGCTGGACAAACAGCGCTGGCAGCTGGACTGCCAGGCCGACCAGCCGGTGGAGCTGCAGTGGCAAGTCTGCGCCTATGACAACTCCGTGCGCACGGCCTGGCTGGATACGCAGCGCGGTTTTTTCAACGGCACCAGCCTGCTGCTGCGCGTACACGGCCAGGAACGTGCGCCGCATGCACTCGAAATCGCCCGCACGCCCGCCACGCAAGACTGGCAGCTGGCCACCGGCCTGGCGGCCCACGCCGTAGACCCCCAGGGCTTTGGTCATTACCTGGCCGCCGACTACGACGAACTGGTGGACTGCCCGGTGGAAATGGGCCACTTCTGGAGCGGCCATTTCACCGCCTGCGGCGTGCCCCATCGCTTTGTGGTAGCCGGTACCCCTGCCAGCTTTGACGGCGAACGCCTGCTGCGCGACACCAAGACCATTTGCGAGGAAGAAATCCGCTTCTGGCATGGCAAGGGCAAAAAACCGCCCCACCGCAGCTATGTCTTCATGCTCAATGCCACCGACGACAACTACGGCGGCCTAGAGCACCGCAACTCCACCGCCTTGATCTGCGGCCGCCGCGACCTGCCCCAGCGCAGCGACTGGGGCGGTGACAAGGGCAGTGACAAACAATCCGATGGCTACACCCAGCTGCTGGGCCTGATCAGCCACGAGTACTTTCACACCTGGAACGTCAAGCGCCTGCGCCCTGCCGAGTTCGCCCGCTACGACTACGACGCAGAGAACTACACCCAACTGCTGTGGTTCTTTGAAGGCTTTACCAGCTACTACGACGACCTGCTGCTGCGCCGCGCCGGCCTGATCGACAACGCCCAGTACCTGGCCTTGCTGACCAAGACCATCAACCAGGTGCAGCAAACGCCGGGCCGCCAGGTGCAAAGCGTGGCCCAGTCGAGCTGGGACGCCTGGGTCAAGTACTACCGCCAGGATGAAAACACCGCCAACGCCACCGTCAGCTACTACACCAAGGGCTCGCTCGTGGCCCTGTGCCTGGACCTGGCGCTGCGCCGCGAGGGCCGCACCACGCTGGACCATGTGATGCGCGGCCTGTGGGCCCACTGCCATGGCGGCCCCATGAGCGAGGCCGATGTGCTGAGCGTGTTGGAAAGCCTGTCCGGCCGCAGCTGGCAGAACGAGCTGACGCAATGGGTGCATGGCACGGCAGATCTGCCCCTGGCCGAGCTGCTGGCCGCCCACGGCGTGGTGCTACAGGCCGACCGCCCCGCCCTGGCCCAGCAACTGGGCCTGCGGGTGCAGGACGGCCACAGCGTGCAGATCAAGCTGGTACTGCGCGGTGGTGCGGCCGAGCGCGCCGGCTTCATGGCCAATGACGAGTGGCTGGGACTGGAGCGCGACAACCAGGCCGGCAGCGAAGGCTGGCGCCTGGGCAAGCTGCAAGACCTGACGCTGTACGCCCGCCCGGGCGAAACCGTGACCGCCCTGGTGGCGCGCGACCGCCGCCTGCTGCGTCTGCCGCTACAGCTGCCTGCTGTAGAAAAAACCGCCGCAAAGCGCACCAGCAAAGTGCAGACAGCTCCCAAAAGCGAAGCGCCTGCCAATGTCAAACTGACGGTGCAGGATGTGGCCGTGGCCGCCTGCTGGCTGGCCGCGCAATAAGAGCGTGTTCAAAAGGCACGCGGCCAGGCCCAGGGTCTGGCCGTAGGTGACAGTACGGACCGGCGGCTTGGGTATAGTTTCCGAGGTTCCCGATCCTAGAAACATATTTACGGAGATAGCCTTGGCCTACGAAACCATTGAAGTGCGCGTCGAAGCCGACAAAGTCGGTGTCATCACCCTGAACCGACCCAAGCAGCTCAACGCCCTGAACGACCAGCTGATGGACGAGCTGGGTGCAGCACTGAAGGCCTTTGAGGCGGACGAGAAAATTGGCTGCATGGTCATCACCGGCAGCGAAAAAGCCTTTGCCGCCGGCGCCGACATCAGCGTCATGGCCAAGTTCAGCTTTGCCGATGCCTACCGCGGCGACTTCATCACCCGCAACTGGGAAACCATTCGCTCCATCCGCAAGCCCGTGATTGCCGCCGTCAGCGGCTTTGCCCTGGGCGGTGGCTGCGAGTTGGCCATGATGTGCGACTTCATCATCGCCGCCGACAACGCCAAGTTCGGCCAGCCCGAGATCAAGCTGGGCGTGATCCCCGGCGCCGGCGGCACCCAGCGCCTGCCCCGTGCCATTGGCAAGGCCAAGGCCATGGACATGTGTCTGACGGCCCGCATGATGGACGCCACCGAGGCCGAGCGCAGCGGCCTGGTCAGCCGTGTGGTGCCTCTGGACAAGCTGATGGACGAGACCCTGGCCGCAGCCATCACCATCAGCGGCTTCTCACAAATCACCGTCATGGCCGCCAAGGAGGCCGTGAACCGTGCCTACGAAGGCCAGCTGTCCGACGGCCTGATGTTCGAGCGTCGCCTGTTCCACTCCCTGTTCGCCACCCAGGACCAAAAAGAAGGCATGGACGCCTTTTTGAACAAGCGCGCCGCGAACTTCACGAACCAATAAATTTTGGTATATAATTTTGGTCTGCCGGTCGTATAGCTCAGTTGGTTAGAGCGCAGCATTCATAATGCTGATGTCGAAGGTTCAAGTCCCTCTACGACCACCAGAATCCCAAAACCCCGCTAGGTGCAAGCCTTGCGGGGTTTTCTTCTTCCCCCCTGAGGCGCTACGCGCCTTCCCCCCGCTCTTCGCATCGCTTCGCTCGCGGGCAGGGGGACGACAGCCTGGCTGCGGGCCTGCGGCCCTTGCTCGCTGTCTCTGGCATGGTGCACGCCAGTTGCATGCGCAGCGCTGGAGCACAGAAATGCGGGAGGTAACTTTGCTTGTGCACACCACAAAAACCACCGTGCTTTTGGCAGGGGTCTGCATTTTTCCTCTAGAATCGCGCCTTCTTGGTCGTATAGCTCAGTTGGTTAGAGCGCAGCATTCATAATGCTGATGTCGAAGGTTCAAGTCCCTCTACGACCACCAGAATCCAAAAACCGCAGTGCCTGCAAAGACACTGCGGTTTTTTCTTGGGCACAGCACCCGGGCAGCCTGCAGGGCTTAGAACGTGTTCAAAGTCTCTACGCAGGCGCGTTGGAGCGCAATCGGGATGAGTTCGAGACGATGGAGCGCAGCTTGCACTCGTGTGCAAGCAAGCACCAGCGCGAAGAAATCGCCCGATTTCGCTCCAACCCGAAGGGCCAGTGGCTTTGCGGGCGGTCTACTGTGTTGCGAATCCTCGCAATAGCACGGCTATTGCTGCGGTATCGCGCCTTGTATCCCATCCCGCAAAGACACTGGCGCGCCGCGAGGAGACTTTGAACACGTTCTTATTGCCGCATGCCAATGGCAAGCCGGTTGAAGGCGCTCATCAAGGCCACGGCAAAGCTCAGGTCCGAGATTTCCACATCGCTGAAGTACGCCTTCAACGGAGCGAAGTCGGCATCGGGGGCATGGGTGTGTGCCACGTCCACCAGCGACTCCGTCCAGGCCAGGGCCGCACGCTCGCGTTCGGAGAACAGGGCGCTGACGCGCCAACCGGCCAGGCTGTCGATCTTGGCATCGGCCATGCCGTCTCCGCGCAAAGCCTTGGCATGCATCTCCAGACAAAAAGCACAGCCATTGATTTGCGAGACCCGCAGATACACCAGCTCCACCAGCGGCTTGCCCAGGCTGCTGCGCTCCAGCGCCTGTTTGGTGGCGATCAGGCCCTGATAGGCCTGGGCAGAGAGGGTGTTGTAGGGCAGACGAAGCATGCTCATGCCAATGTTCCTATTGCAAGAAAAACCTGCCCGGTGCGCATTCCGCCCAGGCCAGGGCTTGAATGTAGAAAAAACATGGCCCATGGAACAGGTGCAAAAATCCAAAAAATGAATAGGACATCGGCATGGACCTGCAACAGCTAGCCCCTTTGCGTGCGCAGCAAACCCCTCTTTACCTGCAGCTGCACCACCGCTTTCGGGATGCCATTGCCAGTGGCAAGCTGCGCCCCGGCGACCGGGTGCCATCGGTGCGCAGCCTGGCCAGCGCGCTGCAACTGGCACGCGGCACCGTGGAACTGGCCTACCAACTACTGGTCAGCGAGGGCTATTTGCAGCCACGCGGGCCCGCCGGCACTTTTGTCACCCCCAGGTTGGCGTCGCTGACGGCCTCCGCCTCCCGGCCCACGCCACAGCCCGTACCCCAGGCCCAGATGCACAGCCCCATCGTGCCCGGCCAGGTGCTGCCTTTTCAGCTGGGCCTGCCAGCGCTCGATGCCTTCCCGCGCAAGACCTGGGCGCGACTGCTGGCCCGCCATGCACGCGGCATGGACCTGGCCGGCATGGTCTACCCCGACCCTGCGGGCCACGCCGGTCTGCGCCAGGCCATTGCCAGTTATCTGGGCATTGCGCGCGGCATCGTCTGTGCACCGGAGCAGGTCTTTGTCACCGCAGGCTATTACGGGGCGCTGGAGCTGGTCTGCCGCACACTGCTGCAGCCCGGCGATTGCGGCTGGTTCGAGGAGCCCGGCTACCGTTTTGCCCGGCAGTTCTTGCTGCGTGCCGGCATGCAGCTGGCCCCCGTGCCCGTGGACGCGGAAGGCCTCCACGTGGCCCAGGGTCTGCAGCAGGCGCCCCAGGCCCGCTTTGCCGTGGTCACGCCCTCGCACCAAAGCCCCATGGGCATGGCGCTATCGTTGCCGCGCAGGCTGGAGTTGCTGGAATGGGCCCGGCAACGCCAGGCCTGGATCGTGGAAGACGATTACGACAGCGAGTTCCGCTACCACGGCCGCCCGCTGCCCGCCTTGCAAAGCCTGGACCGCCATGGCCGCGTGCTCTACAGCGGCAGCTTCAGCAAAGTACTGTTCCCCGGCCTGCGCCTGGGCTATCTGGTGGTGCCCCACACATTGATCGCGCGCTTTCGCGAAGTGGCCCAGCACCTGCCCAGTGCCGGCGCCCTGCTGCTGCAGGCCACGGTGGCCGACTTTATGGAGCAAGGCCATTTCGCACGCCATCTGCGTAAGATGCGCAGCCTCTATGCACAGCGGCGCAGCTATCTGAGCCATGCCCTGGCACAGCAGTCTGGCCTGCAACAGCAACTCCAGCTGCACCTGCAACCACAGGCCGGAGGCATTCAGCTACTGGCCCGGCTAGAGCCAGGTGTGGATGACCAGGCCTGCGCCGCTGCGGCCCAGACCCAAGGCCTGGCCGTGCAAGCCCTGTCGGACTGGTGTCAGTGCCCGCCTGCACAGGGCGGCCTGCTGATGGGCTTCACCAATATGCCCACCCCGCAGGTGGCGCAAGAGCAAGTCCAGCGCCTGTACCGAGCCCTGCAATGAGGCACCAGGTAAAGCGGCCGTGCAGGCGCTCACACCATGCGGCAATGTCCGCAACAATGCTTCACAAACTGCGCATCGGCTTTTCTACCGGGTTTTTTGCACATTTTTCTACGCTTCATCTGACCCCTTGGGCAGCTACATTCTCTTCCGTGCCCTCCACAAGGCTTTCGCATCGTGTCAGAAGAAATCTGACAAGCCAGGTGAGGAAACCAGACCGCACGCACCGACGCGCCCCGACTTCAGTTCCCAGGCCGGGTTTCGCACAATCCTTTCCAACAGATCGACACCAGCGCAAGACCGCAGCGATCTGCCAGCCCACTACCGTGACTGGACTCCAAAGGAAAGGAACACCCAATGAACAACGATCAACTGCTCGCCGAGATCCGCGAAGCCAACCTCACCTATCTGATGCTGGCACAAACGCTGATCCGCAAGGACAAGGCAGAAGCCGTATTCCGTCTGGGCCTCAACGAAGAAGCCTGCGACACCCTGGGTGCTCTTTCCGCTGCACAAGTGCTCAAGCTGGCCTCCCGCAACACGCTGCTGTGCAGCTTCCGCGTGGATGACGAACTGGTCTGGAGCCTGCTGACCAACCACAGCAGCAACAAGATCGGCAACGAAGCCACCAACACGCTGCATGCCAACATCCTGATGGCCAGCCGCGTCTCCGAAGTGCTCTGATCGACCTCGCATCACACTGACACCGGAGAAAACAATGGCTACCACCGTCAAAAGCGTTCTGAACGAATCCAAGCAGATCGAGCGCGCCGCCATGCTGATCCAGATGGGTGCCCGCATGCAGGTGCTGGAGTCGGAGACCACGCTGTCTTACGAACGCCTGATCCGTCTGTACAAGGAAATCGCTGGCAAGTCGCCATCCAAGGGCCAGCTGCCGTTTTCCACCGACTGGTTTCTGACCTGGCAGGAAAACATCCACAGCTCGCTGTTCCTGAACATCTACGAATACCTGGCCAAGGGCGTGGAGCTGGATGCGGTCGAACAGCTGACCAAGGCCTATCGCCTGTACAGCGAACAAATCGAAGCGGCCGGCCTGGACCTGCTGCTGTCCTTCACCCGCGCATGGCGTCTGGTGAAGTTTGTGGACGCCAATATGCTGACGCGCACCAAATGCTCCAAGTGCACCGGCATGTTTGTGACCGAACCCTATGAAAATGCACGCCACTACGAATGTGGTCTGTGCACACCGCCGGCCCGCGCCGGTAAGAGCAAAAGCGCCGGCGCGCTGATGCTGCACTAGTTCCCCTTTGGAAAACTCAACCCTTTCCGCTTCACACCGTCTGGTCGCAAGACCCGGCGGTTTTTTTATGGCCGGCGCGCTGATACCGCACCCGTTTCCCCTTGGGAAAACTCAACCCTTTCCGCTTCACACCGCCCGGTCGCAAGACCCGGCGGTTTTTTTCTTTGTAGGCCATAGTCCATCAATGCGCGGGGGCTCCGCGCGCTGCTTCAGAATCAGTGCATCGCAACCCGTCAGTTTTCCATCCGCATGAAGCCCAAAATCCGCGTTGCTCTGGTGTGCGGCGGCCAGTCCGCCGAACATGAAGTCTCGCTGCAGTCCGCCCAAAACATTCTCGAAGCCCTGGACAAGGAACGGTTTGAGCCCGTGCTGCTGGGCATAGACAAGCAAGGCCATTGGCATGTGCAGCCGGCAGATCACTTCTTGCTGCATGGCAACGACCCCGCACAGATTGCCCTGGCCCCCAACACCACGGAGCTGGCCCTGGTGCCCGGCCGGGCCGAGCAGCAGCTGACGGATATAGGCCACGGCACTGCAGCTGCGGCGCTGGGCCAGATCGATGTGGTGTTCCCCATCGTCCACGGCACGCTGGGCGAGGACGGTGCGCTGCAAGGCCTGCTGCGCCTGGCCAATCTGCCCTTTGTGGGATCGGATGTGCTGGGCTCGGCCGTCTGCATGGACAAGGATGTGACCAAGCGCCTGCTGCGCGACGCCGGGCTGGAGGTTGCGCCTTTTGTGAGCTTTACCCGCTCCACCGCGCGCCAGGCCGACTTCGATGCGCTGAGTGCACAGCTGGGTCTGCCCATGTTCGTCAAGCCGGCCAACCAGGGCTCTTCGGTGGGCGTGAGCAAGGTTCGCAACCGTACGGAATTTGTGGCGGCCATGGCGCTGGCACTGCGCTATGACCACAAGGTGTTGGTCGAGCAAGCCATCACGGGGCGCGAGATCGAATGCGCCGTGCTGGGCAATGACGACGATGTGCAGGCCAGCGTCTGCGGCGAGATCGTGGTGCACGACGATTTCTATGCCTACGACACCAAATACCTGAACGCCAATGGCGCGGCCGTGGTCGTGCCCGCCGACCTGCCAGCCGATGTGCACATGCGCATACGCCAACTGGCACTGCAGGCCTTCCAGGTGCTGGGCTGCGCCGGCCTGGCACGTGTGGACGTGTTTCTCACCGCCATGGGCCAGGTGGTGATCAACGAGGTCAACACCCTGCCCGGCTTTACCTCCATCAGCATGTATCCCAAGCTGTGGCAGGCCAGCGGCCTGGGCTATACGGCGCTGCTGACCCGCTTGATTGAGCTAGCACTGGAACGCCATGTGCAACATGCGCGTTGAAGCAGCCTCGCAAAATACATAGCACTTGGCGCCTACAGGGGCTTGATTTTAAGTATTTTTCATACTGAAATACCTACCCCCTCTGCACAAGTAGCTCCTATTTTTTAGAGCTGCCACATAAAAAAACGCCTCGCAATGCGAGGCGTTTTGCATGGGGCTGTGCCGATCAGAACGGCAGCTTGGGCATGCCGCCGCCGCCCATCATGCCCTTCATGGCTTTCATGCCACCCATTTTTTTCATCATCTTCATCAGGCCGCCGCCCTTCATCTTCTTCATCATGGTCTGCATCTGCTCGAACTCCTTGAGCAGACGGTTGACCTCTTGCACCTGCACGCCAGCGCCGTCGGCAATGCGTTTTTTGCGGGTGGCCTTGATGATTTCGGGCTTTTTCCGCTCCTTGGCCGTCATGGAGCAGATGATGCCTTCCTTGCGTTTGATCTCACGCTCGGCCTTGTCCATATCGACCTGGCCGGCCTTGGCTGTCAGCTCGGAAGGCAGCTTGTCCATCAGCTGGGACAGGCCACCCATTTGCTTCATCTGCTGGATCTGGGCCAGGAAGTCGTTGAGGTCAAAGCCGTCGCCGCTCTTGAGCTTCTCGGCCATCTTCTGCGCGGCTTCCATGTCCACGCCCTTGGTAACCTGCTCCACCAAGGCCACGATGTCGCCCATGCCCAGCACGCGTTGGGCGTGGCGGTCGGCATCAAACACTTCCAGGCCGTCGATTTTTTCCGAGACACCGGCGAACTTGATGGGCGCACCTGTGATCTGGCGCACCGACAGGGCCGCACCGCCGCGCGAGTCACCGTCGAGCTTGGTCAGCACGATACCCGTCAGCGGCAGCGCTTCCTTGAAGGCCTTGGCGGTATTGATCGCATCCTGGCCCTGCATGGCATCCACCACAAACAGGGTTTCAACCGGCTTGAGCGTGGCGTGCAAGTCCTTGATTTCGGCCATCAACAGCTCGTCGATGGCCAGGCGGCCGGCCGTGTCCACCAGCAGCACATCAAAGAAATGGCGCTTGGCATAGTCCAGCGCTGCGACAGCAATGTCGTGGGGCTTTTGATCGGGGGTGGAGGGGAACCATTCCGCACCAGCCTGGGCGGTGACGGTCTTGAGCTGTTCGATGGCCGCAGGGCGGTAGACGTCGCCCGACACCGTCAGCACTTTTTTCTTGCGCTTTTCGATCAGGTGCTTGGCAAGCTTGGCCGTGGTGGTGGTCTTGCCCGCGCCCTGCAGACCGGCCATCAAGATGATGGCGGGCGGCTGGGCATTCAGATTGATGTCGGCCACGCCCTCGCCCATGGTGGCGGAGAGCTCGGCATTCACAATGCCCACCAGGGCCTGGCCGGGCTTGAGGCTACCCAGCACCTCCTGGCCCAGCGCTTTTTCCTTGACCCGGGCAATGAAGTCGCGCACCACGGGCAGGGCCACGTCGGCTTCCAGCAAGGCCATGCGCACTTCGCGCAGCATGTCCTGCACGTTGGACTCGGTGATGCGGGCCTGACCACGCATCTCCTTGACGAGTCGCGAGAGTTTGTCGGTGAGAGCGGATGCCATATCTGTCGATTCCAGGGAAATGGGGTGGGTGGATGCTGCACGCCCTGCAACAAGGGCCGGGCACAGTCCCCACAAAAAAGGCGGGCGCGGCGCACCCTGTGTCATGTGCCAGCCAGGGCTAGGTGCTTGCAAGGCTTGCAGGTGTCCCGGGCCAGCCGGCAGCGCCAGCAAAGCTGGTCGATTTTACATGGCCCACCCTCCGCATGCCGTGGCAGCGGCCATGTACCCACGGCACGCGGCCCCGGCGGTCATGCCGGCAGGCCTGAGCCAGCTCCTCAGACAGTTTTTCAGCCGCATGGTTGATGCGGCCTTGCACTGCAGTCGCCGCACAGGCCCATGCCCCCGCTATCATCGCTGCATGGTTTCGACCCCTTTCTTTCAGCTTGGCGGGCTGCTGTCCCTGGCCGCCATAGCTGCCTACGCCGTGCCCGCACTGGGTATACGCCGCCTCGACCCCGCCCAGGCCCGCCTGGCCTTGCGCGGTGCCTGGGTATTGCACGGCCTGGCACTGGCCGCCACCTTGCTGACCAGCCCGGCCCATTTCGGTTTTGCGCCGGCCCTGTCCATCACGGCCTGGCTGATGTTGACCGTGTACGCGGTGGAGCAGCAGCTGTTCCCGCAAATGCAGGCCCGCCGGGCATTGGCCGCTCTGGGCGCCGCCAGCGTGGCGCTGGCCTGGGTGTTTCCGGGCCAGCCCATGCATGTGCAGGCCTCGGCCTGGCTGCCGCTGCACCTGGCTTTGGGCATTGCCTGTTATGGGCTTTTTGCGGCGGCCGTGGTGCATGCCACCTTGATGAGCCAGGCCGAGCAGCGCATGCGCCGGGGCGCAGAATCCGACAGTGGCATGCCTTTGTTGCTGCTGGAACGGCTGACCTTTCGCTTCGTCACCGCCGGCTTCATCCTGCTCACCGCCACCTTGCTGGCCGGCTGGCTGTTTGGCGAGCAGCTTTATGGCCGCAGCTGGCGCTGGAACCACAAGGAAGTGTTTTCCCTGCTGAGCTGGCTGGTGTTTGCCGTGCTGCTGCTGGGCCGCAAACGCTTTGGCTGGCGCGGCCACCATGCCGTGCGCATGATTTATGCCGGCGCCCTGCTGCTGCTGCTGGCCTATGTGGGCTCGCGCTTTGTGATGGAAGTGGTCTTGCACCGACTCGCATGAAATACCTGCTCGTGATCGCCGTGGTGGTGATCTTCTACCTGTATTTGAAGAAGCAGCGCGCCCCACTGCGCCCTCCACCCAAGACCGGCACCTCCCTGGCGCCACCGCAGTCCATGCAGGCCTGCGCCCATTGCGGCCTGCATCTGCCCGCGCAAGACGCACTGCGGGATGCGGCGGGCCGGCCCTATTGCAGCGAAGCCCATCGCCTTTCCGGCCCCAGTCACGGCGGCTGAACCAACAGCCCGTCTTCTGCCTGGGCCCAGCCGACAGCCTGCGCTTCCCGCTGCACAGCGAACGTGGTGTGATGCGGCGCATGCCTGCCACCGCTGCCACTCTTTTGCTTGTTGCCGACGACCCCGGTCTGCGCACTCTGTATGAGCTCACTCTGCTGCGCGAGGGGTATCGCGTGGAAACCGCGTCCAGCGTGCATGACGCCAAGGAGCGGCTGGCGCTCTGGCTTTTCGACGCTGTCATCACCGATATGCAGCTGCCCGACGGACTGGGGCTGGAATTGCTGCAGCTGCTGCACGCACAGCAACGCAGCGAGCGTTGCATTCTCATCTCCGCCGACCATATGGCGCAGACGCTGCACCCTGGTGTTTTTGGCCATCTGGACACTCCGGTTGATCTTTCACAGCTGCGCGCCCTGACAGCTTTGGCCGTGCGCCATACAGGCAACCAGACCCAGCCACGGCCCAGCGTCCAGCCCGTCTCCAGCATCACACATGCCCAACAGGCATTGCAGCGCCTGACGGGCCCGTCGCCGGCCATGCAGCAGCTGCGGCAGCGCATACAGAAGATCGCCCCCAGCATGGCCTCCGTCCTGATCCAGGGCGAGTCGGGTACCGGCAAGGAATTGGTGGCCCGCGCCCTGCATGCTTGCAGCCACCGTGCCGATGGTGCCTGGGTGGCCGTGAACTGTGGCGCCATTCCCGAGCAATTGCTGGAGGCCGAATTCTTCGGTGTGCGCAAAGGCGCTTATACCGGCGCCACCAGCGATCGCGCCGGTTTTTTTCAGGCTGCCCATGGCGGCACTTTGTTTTTGGATGAGATTGGCGAGCTGCCGCTGTCCATGCAGGCCAAGTTGCTACGCGCTGTCCAGGAACGCCGCGTGCGCCCGCTCGGTGCCCCGCAGGAAGAGGCCGTGGATGTGCGCATCATCAGCGCCACCCAGCGCCCCCTGGCCGAAGAGGCCCTGGCCGGCCGCTTTCGCCAGGATCTGTACTACCGCTTGAACGTGATCGAGCTGCACCTGCCACCGCTGCGCGAGCGCCGCCAAGACCTGCAGCCCCTGTGCCAGGCCTTGCTGGAACGCATGGCCTGCGAGCAGCACATGCCCGTGCCACCACTGCCAGCCGCACTGCTGGCGCAATTGCAGCGGCACCCATTGAAAGGCAATGTGCGCGAGCTGGAGAACCTGCTGCAAAGGGCTTTGACCCTGGGCGATGATGTGGTGTCGGCCCTGAGCCTGCCCGCAAGCACCATGGGCTCAGATGTCAGTCCTGATCCGGTTTTTCCATCTTCTCACCGACTGCCTTTGCCCGAAGACCTGCCGGCCTGGCTGGACGAGCAGGAGCGCCGCATCCTGCAGCAGGCTTTGTATCTGCATGGCTATAACCGCTCCGCTGCGGCAACCCGCCTGGGCATCAGCCTGCGCCAGATGCGCTATCGTATTGCGCGACTCCACATTTCTTTGGTGCCCGAAGATACGGACCACCTTGCCCATGGACTTTGATGCTCCCCGGTGGCATGACGGCTGGCTGGCCGGCGTGCGCCAACTGCCCTCTCCCAATTTCGGACCACGCCCTGAAGGCGCAGAGATCGACCTGCTGGTGGTGCACTCCATCAGCCTGCCGCCAGGCCAATACGGCAGCGGCTGCGTGCAGCAGCTGTTCACCAACCAGCTGGACTGGGATGCCCACCCCTACTTTCAAGGTATTCGCGGGCTGGAGGTCTCCTCGCACTTTTTCATCGAGCGCAGCGGTCAGATCTGGCAATTCGTCAGCGCCGATGCCCGCGCCTGGCATGCTGGCGCCTCCCGCTGGCGGGGCCGCGAGAACTGCAACGACGACTCCATAGGCATAGAGCTCGAAGGCCTGGAAGGCCTGACATTTGAAGATGCCCAGTACCAGTCGCTGCAACAGCTGTGCGAGGCCATTGGCAGCCACTACCCGCTGCGCTATGTGGCCGGGCATGAACATATTGCCCCGGGCCGCAAACAAGACCCCGGCCCCGGTTTTGACTGGCAGCGACTGCGCCGCCCGCTGCTGAAGGCCCACCCGGACTGGGAGTTTCCCGCAGGCTAGGCCCGCCTGCGGAGGCCTTCACTGCCACCGGCAGTGCTATTTTTTCGCTGCAAACACCATAGCTGCCCCTGCATCTCCGGGGCTAAAAACCTTGTACTTTCAGCCTCTATCCAAGGCTGTTATTGCACTGACCGCTCACATTTTTAGCACGCCCCTGGCTGCGCTACAGCGCTGACGCGCGCAGCGTCAAGTCAGACAGCAGCCTTATTTTTCGCATCGGCCTGTTTCGGCCCCACCACTGCCTGCCTCAAGCCAGCAAGCAAGCGCTTGCAGGGCCCAAATCAGCGTGCAGACCGCAGCAGCGCTGGCCTGGTTGCAGCCCACCCGCATGCCCGCTGGGTTTGCCATGCATCGTGGTGTACATGCCGCACAACAATGGTAACAACGACGGCGCAAACAACCCGAGATGTACACTACCCCTAGTGTTTTTATACACAAAAAGCACTACATCTAGCGTGCAACATCTTGTTGCAAATACAGCATATCGAGGCGAGGCACCCCCATCCAGCCTTGCGTTCCCATCCCAGAGGACTCCATGCAAAACGCAGCCAACACCCTGTCTGACGCCCAGCCCACCACGACCACCGTGGCGCTAGAAACCTACCAGGTCATCCGCCGCAATGGCGATGTCGTGCTTTTTGCGCCTCAGAAAATCACCACCGCCGTGACCAAGGCTTTTTTGGCCGTGCGCGGTGCCCAGGGTGCGGCGTCGGCCAGCGTTCGTGAAACCGTGGATGGGCTGACGCACACCGTTATCCGGGCCCTGGTGCGCTCTCGCCCAGGCGGCGGCACCTTTCACATCGAAGATATTCAGGACCATGTGGAGCTCAGCCTGATGCGCGGCGGCCACCAGGATGTGGCCCGCGCCTATGTGCTCTACCGTGAAGCCCGCCACCAGGAGCGCCTGGCCGCCCAGAAAAAGGCCGAGGAAGAAGCCGCTGCCGCCGCAGCCCCCAAGCATGTGCTGCATGTGAGCGACAACGGCCAACGCATTCCGCTGGATCAGCAACGCCTGCAAGCCCTGTTCGCATCCGCCTGCCGCAATCTGAACCCCGATATCTCGGCCGCACCCATCATGGCCGAGACCCTGCGCAATCTCTATGACGGCGTACCCCTGGCCGAGGTCTACAAGGCCGCCATCCTGGCTGCACGCACGCTGATCGAAACCGACCCCGACTACACCTATGTCACCGCCCGTCTGCTGCTGCACACCATCGTGCGCGAGGTGCTGGGCCGTGATGTGCAACCCGCCGACATGGACGCGGCCTATGCCGACTACTTCCCCGGCTTCATCGCCAAGGGCGTGGAGCACGAGTTGCTCAACCCCGAGCTGCTGACCTACGACCTGCCCCGCCTGGGCAAGGCGTTGAGGGCCGAGCGCGACCAGCAGTTCGACTACCTGGGACTGCAGACGCTGTATGACCGCTACTTTTTGCATGTGCGCAAGACACGCATCGAGCTGCCCCAGTCCTTCTTCATGCGTGTGGCCATGGGTCTGGCGCTGAATGAAGATGATCGCAATGCCCGCGCCATCGAGTTCTACGAGTTGCTGTCGTCCTTCGACTTCATATCCTCCACCCCCACGCTGTTCAACAGCGGCACGCTGCGCTCGCAGCTGTCCAGCTGCTATCTGACCACCGTGGCCGATGACCTGGGCAGCATCTACGACGCCATCAAGGAAAATGCCCTGCTGTCCAAATTTGCCGGCGGCCTGGGCAACGACTGGACGCGCGTGCGCGCTCTGGGTGCCCGCATCAAGGGCACCAACGGTGAGTCGCAGGGCGTGGTGCCTTTTCTGAAAGTGGTCAACGACACGGCCGTGGCCGTGAACCAGGGCGGCAAGCGCAAGGGTGCGGTCTGCGCCTATCTGGAAACCTGGCACCTGGACATCGAGGAGTTTCTGGAGCTGCGCAAGAACACCGGCGATGACCGCCGCCGCACCCATGACATGAACACGGCCAACTGGATTCCCGACCTGTTCATGAAGCGCGTGCTGGAAAAAGGTGACTGGACGTTGTTCTCCCCCTCCGATGTACCCGAGCTGCATGACCTGTACGGCAAGGCGTTCGAGAAGGCCTACACCGCCTATGAAGCCCAAACCCACAGCGGCGCACTCAAGCTGTTCAAGCGCATACCCGCCGTGGACCTGTGGCGCAAGATGCTGTCCATGCTGTTCGAGACCGGCCACCCCTGGATCACCTTCAAGGACGCTTGCAACATCCGCTCGCCCCAACAGCATGTGGGCGTGGTGCACTCCTCCAATCTGTGCACCGAGATCACACTCAATACCAGCGAGAGCGAAACCGCAGTCTGCAACCTGGGCTCGGTCAATCTGGCCCGCCACATTCGCAACGGCGCCCACGGCCCGGAGATCGACCACACCAAGCTGCGAAAGACCATCACCACGGCCATGCGCATGCTGGACAACGTGATCGACATCAACTACTACGCCGTAGACAAGGCCCGCGACTCCAATATGCGCCACCGCCCCGTGGGGATGGGCATCATGGGCTTCCAGGACGCGTTGTATGAAATGCGCACGCCCTACGCCAGCCAGGCTGCGGTGGAATTTGCCGACGCCTCCATGGAGGCCGTGTGCTACTACGCCTATTGGGCTTCGACCGAGCTGGCCAAGGAGCGTGGCAGCTATTCCAGCTACCAGGGCTCGCTGTGGTCGCAAGGCATCTTGCCGCTGGACTCGCTGGAGCTGCTGGCCAAGGAGCGCGGCGGCCATGTGGAGGTGGACCGCAGCATGCACCTGGACTGGGATGCGCTGCGCGCCAAGATCCAGCAAGACGGCATGCGCAACTCCAACTGCGTGGCCATTGCCCCCACCGCCACCATCTCCAACATCGTGGGCGTGGATGCATCGATTGAGCCCTCGTTCGGCAATCTGTCCGTGAAGTCCAATCTGTCGGGCGAGTTCACCGTCATCAATCAGTTCCTGGTGCGTGATCTGAAGAGGCTGGGCCTGTGGGACGAGGTCATGGTCATGGACCTCAAGCATTTCGACGGCTCGCTGCGCCCCATAGAGCGCGTGCCCCAGGACATCAAGCAGTTGTATGCCACGGCCTTCGAGGTGGAACCACAGTGGCTGGTGGAAGCCGCCAGCCGCCGCCAGAAGTGGATTGACCAGGCCCAGAGCCTGAACATCTACATGGCCGGAGCCTCGGGCAAGAAACTGAACGACACCTATCTGCTGGCCTGGCAGCGCGGTCTGAAGACCACTTACTACCTGCGCACCATCAGCGCCACGCAGGTGGAAAAGTCCACCGTGCAAAGCCGTGTGCTGAACGCTGTCTCGGCCAATGCTCCTGCTGCCATGAGCGCCATGAGTGCATTGGAAAAGGCCGCAGCCACTGCCCGCGCCCAACAGGCGCCGGCCACCGACATCAAGTTCTGTGCGATAGATGATCCGGGGTGTGAGGCCTGCCAATAAAAGGCCTCACCCCCTGAGGCGCTTTGCGCCTTCCCCCTCTCTCTCGCTAGCGCGGGAAGGGGGACGCCACCGGCGCCGACCAGGGAGCAAGGCGGCCCTTGCGCGGTGGCCCTGGTGATTGGGGCAGCTGTAGCTCGCAACTTTGGAGCCAGCGCAAATCGATCCATGCATTGCAAGACAGGATGCGGCGCGCATCTGCTTTCACCCGAGGAACACCATGCTGAATTTTGACGACGAGACCCTCTCCACTCCCAGCACTGCCGCCACTGGTGCCCCAGCTGCAGGCCGCCAGCACCGCGTGAATGCAGCGGACAAGCGCATCATCAATGCCAAGACCGACGTCAACCAGCTGGTGCCCTTCAAGTACAAATGGGCCTGGGAGAAATACTTGGCCACCTGCGCCAACCACTGGATGCCGCAGGAGGTGAATATGACGCGCGACATCGCGCTGTGGAAAGACCCCAACGGTCTGACCGAGGAGGAACGCCGCATCGTCAAACGCAATCTGGGCTTTTTTGTGACGGCCGATTCGTTGGCTGCCAACAACATCGTGCTGGGCACCTACCGCCACATCACGGCCCCGGAATGCCGCCAGTTTTTGCTGCGTCAGGCCTTTGAAGAAGCCATACACACCCACGCCTACCAGTACATCGTGGAGTCCATCGGTCTGGATGAAGGCGAGATCTTCAACGCCTACAACGAGGTCAAATCCATACGCGAAAAAGACCAGTTCCTGATCCCCTTCATCGAGGCGATCATGGACCCCAACTTCCACACCGGCACGCCAGAAACCGACCAGACCTTGCTCAAAAGCCTGATCGTTTTTGCCTGCCTGATGGAGGGGCTATTCTTCTATGTGGGCTTCACGCAAATCCTGGCACTGGGTCGTCAGAACAAGATGGTGGGCGCTGCCGAGCAGTACCAGTACATCCTGCGCGATGAGTCCATGCACTGCAACTTCGGCATCGATCTGATTAACCAGCTCAAGCTCGAAAATCCCCATCTGTGGACCGCTGCGTTCAAGCAGGAAATCGAAGACCTTTTCCGCAAGGCCGTGGACCTGGAATATGCCTACGCAGAAGACACCATGCCACGCGGCGTGCTGGGCATGAATGCATCGATGTTCAAGGGCTATCTGCGCTACATCGCCAACCGCCGCGCCACACAAATCGGTTTGGAAGAGCTTTTTCCCGGCGAAGAAAATCCATTCCCATGGATGAGCGAAATGATCGATTTGAAGAAAGAACGTAACTTCTTTGAGACACGCGTCATCGAGTATCAGTCCGGAGGTGCACTTTCTTGGGATTAATCCCTCCCCAAGTGCTACAAGGGAATTCATAATGCGCCCCATGCCATCAGCAGCTTTGTTTGGTGGCATGGGGCGCTTTGTTGTGGTGCGTTGAATCCTCCACAGCGCACAGGAACCTGCTCAGCAAGCCGATAGCACAGGCGCTTTGTATAAACCAACGACGGAGAAAATGATGGCAACTGCAAAGAAGACCACTGCCAAAAAGGCGGTGACCACCACAACCGAAACCACCCCCAAAGCCGCAGCAAAGACAGCTGTGAAAAAGGCTGCAGCACCCAAGGCAGCTGCAAAGCCTGTAGCCGCTAAGAAGGCTGCAGCGCCCAAGGCAGCCGCAAAGCCTGTAGCCGCCAAGAAGGCCGCAGCTCCCAAGGCAGCCGCAAAGCCCGCAGCCAAGAAGGCCGCAGCGCCCAAGGCAGCCGCAAAGCCCGCAGCCAAGAAGGCCGCAGCTCCCAAGGCAGCCGCAAAGCCTGTAGCCGCCAAGAAGGCCGCAGCGCCCAAGGCAGCCGCCAAGCCCGCAGCCAAGAAGGCCGCAGCTCCCAAGGCAGCCGCCAAGCCCGCAGCCAAGAAGGCCGCAGCTCCCAAGGCAGCCGCAAAGCCTGTAGCCAAGAAGGCCGCAGCGCCCAAGGCAGCCGCAAAGCCCGCAGCCAAAAAGGCAGCTACCAAAAAGGTGGCAGCTCCTGCCGCAGAAGCTGCTGCACCCGTGGCCCAGACCGTGCTGGCTCCCCAAGCTGCATGGCCTTTCCCCACTGGCGGCAAGCCCTGATCAGCGTTCGCGCTAGCCCATAAAAAAACCCGGCACTGCCGGGTTTTTTTATGTCGACCTGCCGCCACCGCAACAGGTCTGCCTTCAGCGGCATGGATGCCTCAGGATCAGGCAGCAGCCACCTCGGCACGCAAGGCATCCAGTTGGTAGTTCTGTGGGCCACGGTGGGCCACCTTGATAGCGCCCACACGGTTGCCCAGCTCTGCACAGCGCAGCAGCGACCAGCCGTGCTCCAGGCCATACAACAGGGCCGCGCGCCAGGCATCACCGCAACCCGTGGGGTCGACCACGGCTTCAGGCGTGACTGCAGGCACCAGCGTGCGCACGCCCTGCTCCCAGACTTCGCAGCCCTCGGCACCCAGGGTCACCACCAGGCCACGCACCTTGTGCGAGAGGGCCTCGATCGACAGGCCTGTGCGCTCGCTCAGCATCTTGGCTTCGTAATCGTTGACCGTCACCCAGGTGGCCTGTGCGATGAACTGCAGCAGCTCTTCCCCATTGAACATGGGCAGGCCTTGACCCGGGTCGAACACAAAGGGAATGCCTGCGGCATGCAGCTGCGCGGCGTGCTGCAGCATGGCGTCACGGCCATCGGGCGAGATGATGGCCAGGCTGGCTCCGCAATCCGCGGTGATCACATTGCCATGGGCTTGCGACATGGCACCGGGGTGAAAGGCCGTGATCTGGTTATTGTCACGGTCGGTCATGATCATGCACTGCGCGGTGTGCGTGTCCTGCACCTGGCCCACATGGCGCACATCGATGCCCTGCTCGCGCATGCGCTGCAGATAGTCAGCACCATCGCTGCCCACCATGGCCATGGGCAGGGGCTGGCCACCGAGCTGCTGCAGCGCATAGGCGATATTGCCGGCGCAGCCACCGAAGTCACGACGCAGCGAGGGCACCAGGAACGAGACGTTCAGAATGTGCAGCTGCTCGGGCAGGATCTGGTCGGCAAACCGTCCCTCGAAGTTCATGATGTTGTCAAAGGCCAAAGAGCCACAGATCAAAGCGGGCATGGAAGCTGTCCTTGGAAATAAAAGAATGCAGAAAAAAAAGAGATCAGGGGTAGAACAGCAGCACGCGATAGCCCGCCACCTGCAGATTCAGGCCCTGGGTGGTCACGGGCAACACGCCGCTCCACTGCGCACCGGCGCGCAGCTCATGCGGTGCGCCCAGCTCCTTGGCGGTGATGATCTTGCGTGCAATCGCCTGGTCCTGGGCATCGGTCAAGGTCAGCTCCACGGCAGGCATGCCTACCGGTGTACGCCCCTGGTTTTGTATGCTCAGGCTGAGTTCATAGCTGCGCTCGCCCTCGGTCTTGGTAAAGGCCGAGCCCGAAACCACCAGGGCAGCGATCTGCTGGCGCGGCCCCAGCTTGCATTGCAAGGCCGTGCACATGAATTCCAGCGCCGGCCGCAAGCCGGGCTGCCAGGCCACCAGGGCATTGCGCTCATGCAGGGCCACCTGCAGTACCAGGGCCACGGGCAGCAGCACCACGGCGGCCCCCATGGCCACGCGTACCAGTGGTTTTTGCCACCAGGCCTGGCGGCGAGCCGCACGCACAAAGCCGGGCTCCAGATCGGGATCGATGTCGGCCAGCTCGGCGTCCACATCCTGCGATGCAAACGGCGCGGGTATGGCAGGCGGCGCACCCACGGCGCGGGTCTCTGCCTGCATCAACTTCTGGGCCGCTGACTCGATGGCATCTGCCGTGGTCAGGGCCTCCACCGCTGGGACAGGCGGCGCATCTGCTATCGCCAAGGCCTGGGCCGGCTCTGGGTCATGGTCATGCCATTCCGGCTCGCTGGGCGCTGGGGTCTCAGCGGGTTCCTGACACACCATGTCGCCGGGCTCAGCGCGGTCCAGCGATGTGGCCTGCTCCTCGATAGAGAGCGGCTCGTGCGCACCCTCTGTGCCTGGCAGACTGTTTTGATCCCAAACCGGCTCGGTAGCCTCGGGCTCTGCAGGTGCAGGTGCAGATACTGATGCGGGTGTGGGAGCAGAGGCCACGGTCGGCTCTTCGAAACCCTGGTTCTCCCTCAGGCCCTCTGCATCGGGGACTTCGCTGTCCTCGCTCCACTCGGGAACGGGGAGCTCATAGCCCGGACTGGCTGCGGGCGCCCTCTCCACGGCCGGAGCCTGTGGCACGGCGGCGATAGTGGGTACAGGTGCGGGTACAGGTGCGGGTACAGGTACAGGTGCGGGCAGCACCTCAGCCTGCGCAGGTGCCGCGTCCAGGTGCTGGCCAGCGTCAAAAACATCCTGGCACTGACCGCAGCGCACCCAACCTTCGGAGATGCGCAGCTGGTCTGCGACCACGCGAAAACGCGTACCGCAGGAAGGGCAGGTGGTGATCAGGCTCATGGCGCACTGATTGTAGAAGCAGGACGCCCAGGCGCCGCACCGGCTGCAAGCCGGCAGGACTCCCAGAGGGTCATGCCATGCTGCAGCTTCAGGCCTTGTGGGCCGTCATCAGAATCCAACCGTCTTCGCTGTCGGCCACTTCCAGGCGCACATAGGGCGCGTAAGCGGCTTTGAGCTCGTCGGCCTGGCGCTCCAGAATGCCTGCCAGCACCAGATGGCCACCGGCTTGCACATGGCTGCACAGCAGCGGTGCCAGCACCTTCAGCGGCGTGGCCAGGATATTGGCCAGCACGGTCTGGTATTCGCCCGCAGCCTTGTCGGGCAGGCCTGCGTTCAGCGTGACCTCGTTGGCCTGGGCATTGAGCTCGCAGGAGGTGACGGCATCGGCGTCAATGTCCACGGCGTCAATAGCGGGAGCACCGAATTTGGCAGCACCAATGGCCAGGATGCCGGAGCCGCAGCCATAGTCCAGCGTACGGCCCAGGCTGTCCGCAGGCTGGGTGGCAATCCAGCGCAGGCACATGCGTGTGGTGGGGTGGGTGCCTGTGCCAAAAGCCAGGCCCGGGTCCAGGCGGATGCTGACCTTGGCAGCCTCCGGCAGCTCGTGCCAGGTGGGCACGATCCAGAACTCCGGCGTGATCTCCACCGGTTGGAACTGCGACTGCGTCAGGCGCACCCAGTCCTGCTGCTCCACTTCCTGCACGCCCAGCACCTGGCAGCCGTCGAAGAAGTCCTGCAGCATTAGCAGGGCTTGGGCCTGCTGCGCGGCCTCTTCAGAGGGGAACAGGGCCACGATGCGGCTGCGGTTCCAGCCTTCCTTGGGCGGCGGCATGCCAGGCTCGCCAAACAAAGCCTGCTCGGCCTCGGTCTGGGCGTCCATGTCTTCCACGGACACGCTCAGCGCATCCAGCGCGTCGAGCGCATCGCTCACATCTTCCACCCGGTCTTCCGGGCACATCAGGCTCAGCTCATGCATGAGACAGCTCCTTGGGGGCTTTGAAAAAACGAAATGCTGGCCCCCGTTGCCAAGGGCCAGCATGTACTCATCTGGTGCGACGGATCAGCGCTTGTTGCGGTGTTCCAGCCATTGCTCCAGATAGTGGATGTTGGTGCCGCCTTCCATGAACTTGGCGTCCACCATCAGATCCTGGTGCAGGGGCACATTGGTCTTGATGCCTTCCACCACCACTTCGGACAGCGCCGTACGCATGCGGGCCAGGGCCTGCTCGCGGGTGTCGCCATACACGATCAGCTTGCCGATCATGGAGTCGTAGTTGGGCGGCACAAAGTAGTTGTTGTAGACATGGGAGTCCACCCGCACACCGGGGCCACCGGGCATATGCCACATGGTGACACGGCCGGGCGAGGGGATGAACTTGTACGGATCTTCCGCGTTGATACGGCATTCGATGGCATGGCCACGCGTTTGCGTATTGATCTGACGCTGGGTGAACGGCAGCTTTTCGCCGGCCGCCACCATGATCTGGGTGCGCACAATGTCCACGCCCGTGACCAGTTCCGTCACCGGGTGCTCCACCTGCACGCGGGTGTTCATCTCGATGAAGTAGAACTCGCCGTTTTCGTACAAGAACTCAAAGGTGCCCGCACCGCGGTAGCCGATCTTCTTGCAGGCAGCCACGCAGCGCTCGCCGATCTTGTCGATCAGGCGGCGGGGAATGCCAGGGGCCGGAGCCTCTTCGATCACCTTCTGGTGGCGGCGCTGCATGGAGCAGTCGCGCTCGCCCAGATACACGGCGTTCTTGTGCTGGTCGCACATCACCTGGATTTCGACGTGGCGCGGGTTCTGGAGGTATTTCTCCATGTACACCGCGGGATTGCCGAAAGCAGCACCAGCCTCGGCCTTGGTCATTTGCACGGCATTGACCAGGGCAGCTTCGGTATGCACCACGCGCATGCCACGGCCACCACCACCGCCAGCAGCCTTGATGATCACCGGATAGCCAATGGCCTTGGCGATGCGGCGGATCTGTGCCGGGTCTTCGGGCAGCTCGCCATCGGAGCCGGGCACGCAGGGCACGCCGGCCTTGATCATGGCTTGCTTGGCCGAAACCTTGTCACCCATGACGCGGATGGAGTCGGCCGTGGGGCCGATGAAGGCAAAGCCGCTTTGCTCGACACGCTCGGCAAAGTCAGCGTTTTCCGCCAGGAAGCCATAGCCGGGGTGGATGGCTTCCGCATCGGTCACCTCGGCTGCCGAGATGATGGCCGGCATGTTGAGGTAGCTCAGCGGCGATGGGCCCGGGCCAATGCACACGGCTTCATCGGCCAGCTTGACGTACTTGGCGTCGCGGTCGGCTTCAGAGTAGACCATCACGGCCTTGATGCCCATCTCGCGGCAAGCACGCTGGATGCGCAGGGCAATTTCGCCCCGATTGGCAACCAAAATTTTCTTAAACATGGAGGTCCTCGTTGTTCATCGCCCGCAGGGGGCGAACCGTGGAATCCGCAGGGCAGCGGCGCAATGCCAGCCCCGGCGGGCCCTGGCAGATCACTCGATCACGAACAACGGTTGTCCGTATTCCACGGCTTGGCCGTTGTCGGCCAGGATGCGGGTCACGGTGCCCGACTTGTCGGCCTCGATCTCGTTGAGGATCTTCATGGCCTCAATAATGCACAGCGTGTCGCCTTCCTTGACCTGGGCGCCCACGTCCACGAAAGCCTTGGCTCCGGGGCTGGACGAGCGGTAGAAGGTACCCACCATGGGGGACTTCACCTGGTGGCCGCTCACGGCGGCAGGTGCGGGCAGCTCGGCCACAGGGGCTGCGGCAGGCGCAGCAGCGGCAGGTGCGGCGGCTACTGGAGCAGCTTGCACCGGCGCAGCCACAAACTGCTGCACCACGGCGCCACCGCCTTTGACGATACGGACTTTGCCTTCGGCTTCGGTGATCTCCAGTTCCGAGACATTCGATTCGGACACCAGGTCGATCAGGGTTTTGAGTTTTCGCAGATCCATGGAAGCTCCAACGGCTAAAACTAAGTAGGGCGCGAATTTACCCTAATTTCGCCCTTCTTCGCACATTGGATCGCAATTTTCGAGAACGTCAGTGTGGTGAACACCCACTTTGTGCAGCGGGATTGCGCCAAATCAGCTATATCGCCCGCGCCCAGGCTTGCAAATCTGCTTCGGACAACTCGCCCATTTTACGTTGCTTCACATTTCCATCCGCATTCAACAGCATGGAAAAGGGTAATCCCCCCTGCACATTGCCCAACGAACGGGTCAACCCAGAGCCTCCAGCCCCTGCCATGGCCACGGGAAAAGCCAGGGGCTGGCGGGCCAGAAACTTCTGCACCGGTGCTGCCTGGTCCACGGCCAGCCCCAGCAATTGCAGCCCGGGCTGCTGCTGGGCAAAGGCGGAGAGCATGGGCAGCTCGCGCACACAGGGCGGGCACCAGGTGGCCCAGAAATTCACCAGCAGCGGCTTGCCGGCAAACTGCTGCAGGGCCAGCGGTGCGCCGTCGGGGGTTTGCAGCTGCAGCGCCCAAAAGGCCTGCAGCGCCACATCATTGGGAGAGGGCTTTTGGCTGCGCCACCAGGCCCAGCCGGCACCGGACAGGGCAGCAGCCGCAGCCACTCCGGTCACCAGCTTGCGGCGGCCCGCCATGGAAGATGGGGTGGGTGTAGTCATTCGGCCTCCTCGGTATCCATCAGGGCGCGAAGCGCCGCCGCATCGCCGCGCTGGGTGCGGCCTTGGGCATCGGGCTTGAGGGCGCCGCGCAAATCGTCAAAGTCATACACCATCAGGTGCACGCCTATGGCCTCATTCAAGGGCTTGCAAAAGTGGCTGATGCTCAGCGCATCCACGGCTTCACCATGAAAGCCCGTGACTTCGGTCACGTCGTATTGCACGTTGTGGTCAATCAGCGCGATTTCCGCCGATTTGGGGTCATCGCAGAACATCTGGATATAGACGTCCGACAGCCTGGTGGCCGTGCCGCGCCACACGGCGCCAGACAGATAGGGCCTGAAGGCCTGCATGCGCTCCATCCACACCAGGGCCAGCTCGCGCAGGGCACGCAGCTCCTGGGGCTGGGTGTCGGCACAAAACAATGCGATGTATTCACGCACGGCTGCTTCCAGCGCGTCGTTGTCCGGCAAGGCGGTGCGCTGCGGCAGCCCCAGCTGGCGCACGGCGCGCCGCTTGGCCGGCCCCCATTCCAGCCCCTCCTCCACCACCAGGCGGGCAGCGGTTTGGGCGATTTCGTAGGCAATAGACGAAGCATGCATAGCCCCATTGTGGAGCAGACTGGAATGCCCTCTGCGTCACCTGCGGTGCCCTGCCTGGATAAAACAGGAGCAGCTACCGCTTTGTCCGTCTACATTTCCATGCATTTCCCTCATGAAATCAAGTCAATACAAGCACTAAAAGCTACGAAAAACAGAGCAACCGCACAGGCAGGCGCCACGCCAGCCTGTGGCAGGCCTTGGCAGCCCCGTAGAATCCCCGGCATGCATATTCATATCCTGGGGATTTGCGGCACCTTCATGGGCGGGGTAGCCGCGTTGGCACGCGAGGCGGGCCACAAAGTGACCGGTTGCGATGCGGGGGTCTACCCGCCGATGAGCGACCAGCTGCGTGCCCTGGGCATCGAGCTGATCGAGGGCTATGACGCCAGCCAGCTCGACTTGAAACCCGATATGTTTGTGGTGGGCAATGTGGTCAGCCGCGTGCGCCTGGCCGACGGCTCCCCCAAGTTCCCGTTGATGGAAGCCATTCTGGATGCCGGCCTGCCCTATACCAGCGGGCCACAATGGCTGAGCGAGCATGTGCTGCAAGGCCGCCATGTGCTGGCCGTGGCCGGCACCCATGGCAAAACCACCACCACTTCCATGCTGGCCTGGATTCTGGAGTGCGCCGGCCTCACCACCGGCTTTCTGGTCGGCGGCGTGCCGCTGGACTTTGGCGTCAGCGCCCGACTGGGCCAGGCCGTGGCCGGCCAGCCGCGCCCGCTGTTTGTGATCGAGGCCGATGAATACGACACCGCCTTTTTCGACAAACGCAGCAAGTTTGTGCATTACCGCCCACGCACCGCCGTGCTGAACAATCTGGAATTTGACCACGCCGATATCTTTGATGATCTGGCCGCCATCGAACGCCAATTCCACCACCTGGTGCGCACCGTGCCGGCTGCGGGCCGCATCGTGGTCAATGGCCTGGAAGAGTCGCTGACCCGGGTGCTGGGCCAGGGCTGCTGGAGCGAGGTCAGCGATTTCGGCAGCGCCGTCTCCGAATTCAGCGCCCAGGGCCCGGCCCATGCTTTCGATGTGCTGCAGCGCGGCCAGAAGGTGGGACGCGTGGAATGGGATCTGAGTGGCGATCACAACCAGCTCAATGCCCTGGCCGCCATCGCCGCCGCAGAGCATGTGGGCGTGGCACCGGCTGTGGCGGCCGAGGCCCTGGGTCGCTTTCACAACGTCAAGCGCCGCATGGAGCTGCGCGGCACGGTGCGGGACATCACGGTCTACGACGATTTTGCCCACCATCCCACAGCCATACGCACCACGCTGGAAGGCCTGCGCAAGCGCCTGGGCCAAAGCCCGCGCATCCTGGCCGTGTTCGAACCGCGCAGCAACACCATGAAGCTGGGCGCAATGAAGTCCCAACTGCCCTGGGCGCTGAAAGAAGCCGATCTGGTGTTCTGCCATACCGCCGGCCTGGACTGGGATGCAGCCGCCGCCCTGGCGCCGCTGGGCGATGCCGCTTTTTGCAGCAGCGAACTGGCTGCGCTGGTGGAGACCATTGCGGCGGCGGCCCGCCCGGGTGACCACATCGTCTGCATGAGCAATGGCGGCTTTGGCGGCATCCACGCCAAGCTGCTAGCGGCGCTGGAAGCGACAGCCTAAACCTTGCGCCCCGCAGCGCCCCATCAAGCCCTGGAGCCAAGTTCCAGGGCTTTTTTCATCTCACCGGTGACAGCAGGCTTAGCTGGTGGTGCGTGGCGCAATGCCTGCCATTTCGGCCTGCATGGCCACACGGTGCAGCAGCTGGTGCGAGGTGAGGCGCGCCGAGTCGATGACGTAATGCGCCGTCTGCGCATACAGGGCATCGCGTGCGGCAAACAGCTCGCGCAGGCGTTGGGCCGGGTCGGCCACCTGCAGCAAGGGCCGGGTCTTGTCGTGGCGCAGGCGCTGGTACAGGTCTTCCGGCGAGGCCTTGAGATAAAACACCTGGCAATGCTGGTGCAGGGTCTGGCGGTTGGCGGCGCGTAGCACCGCACCGCCGCCGGTGGCCACGATCTTGGGGCCGGGGTCTGTACAGAGCTCGGCAAGCACCTTCTGCTCCAAATCGCGAAACGCGTCTTCCCCATACAGCGCAAAAAAATCACGCACCGCACCACCGGTGCGCTGCTCGATCACATGGTCAGAGTCCAGAAAAGGAATGCCCCAGCGCTTGGCCAATTGCCGCCCTACCGTTGATTTACCCGAACCGGGCAAACCTATCAATGCCACCACTTTGCTGTTGGATTCCATGTACCTACCTTCAAGCGCTGCCCTCAGCGTTTGATGCCATTTTCCGTCAACATGCGCGGCGTGATGAAAACCAGCATCTCGCGCTTGGCGGTCTCGCGGGTCTGGTGCTTGAACAAATGCCCCAGCACCGGCACATCGCCCAGCAGCGGAACCTTGCTCTCCTGCCGGGTTTCTTCCATCTCGAAGATGCCGCCAATCACCACGGTGCCACCGTTTTCCACCAGTACCTGGGTCTGGATATGTTTGGTGTCTATGGCAATGCCCTGGTCGGTTTTCTCGCCACGGCTGTCCTTGTTCACATCCAGGTCCAGGATGATGTTGCCCTCGGGGGTGATCTGCGGCGTCACCTCCAGCTTGAGCACGGCTTTCTTGAATGCTGTCGTGGTGGCGCCGTTGGGTGCCGTGATGGAATAAGGAAACTCCGTGCCCTGTTCGATCAGCGCCTTGCTCTGGTCGGCCGTCACCAGGCGCGGGCTGGAGATGATCTTGCCCTGGCCATCTGCCTCCATGGCCGACAGCTCCAGCGCCAGAAAGCGGGTGCTGGCACGGTTGAAGATGGAAAACGCCACCGAACCCACGCTGCCCACGCCCGACAAACTGGCCGGCAGATTGACAAAGGGCGAAGCCGCGGGAGCCGCACCACTGGTGACATCGCCATAGTTGCCGCCCACATTCCAGGCGTTGTGCCCCAGGAAATTGCCCTTGGTTCCGGCGCCGAACTTCACGCCCAGCGACTGGCCAAAACTGTCACGGGCCTCGACGATGCGCGCTTCGATCATCACCTGGCGCACCGGCACATCCAGCTTGAGCAGCAACTGTTCCAGCTCGGCCAGCTTGCTGCTGGTGTCGGTGACAAAAATCTGGTTGGTCCGGTTTTCCGCAATGGCGCTGCCGCGGGGAGACAGAAAGCGGGTGGAAGTGGCACTGCTTGCGCCCTGCATACCGAGCTGTGCGTGGTGGTTTGCCGCCAGCTGCTTGAGCACATCTGCAGCCTTGATGTAGTTCAGCTGAAAGCCCTGGGTGCGCAAGGGCTCCAGTTTTTCCAATGCCTGTGCGGCCTCGTAGTCTTTGCGTGTGCGGGCATCGATCTCGTCTTTCGGCGCAATCCACAGCACCGAGCCATTTTTCTTCACCCCCAGGCCCTTGGCATCCAGAATGATTTGCAGCGCCTGGTCCCAGGGCACATCCTTGAGGCGCAGCGTCAGCGCGCCGCTCACGGTGTCCGAGGTCACGATATTGAAGTTGGTGAAGTCCGCAATCACCTGCAGCAGCGCGCGCACCTCGATGTTCTGGAAATTCAGCGACAGCCGCTCTCCGCTATAGCCTGGTCCCTGGTGCAGCTTGCTGGGGTCGGCCTTTTTCTGCCGCACCTCCACCACCAGGCGCTTGTCGCTTTGGTAGGCACTGTGTTCCCAGTCCCCGGCAATATCGATGCGCATGCGCACACGGTCGCCCTGCTGGGTGGTGGCAATGCTTTGCACCGGCGTGCCAAAGTCCACCACATCCAAGGTGCGCCGCAGGCCTTCGGGCAGGCTGGTGCGTACAAACTCCACCACCAGCCCCCGCCCCTCCTCGCGCACATCAATGCCCACCGCATCACGGCCCAAGCCAACCACCACGCGGCCGGCGCCATCGCTGCCACGGCGAAAGTCCACATCGGACAAGGGCTGCACTTCCATCCCGGCCAGCACAGGCGTCGCCAATACCGGGGACTGACCAGCGCTCCTGGGCAGGGCAGCTGGAAGCAAAGGGCTCAGCCACACCAGCAGCGACTTCTCTTGCAGCTCGGTGCGGTAGCTGGCAGCGGCTTTCAGATTGAGCACCACCCGGGTGCGACCGGCAGCCTCCACCACCTGCACCGTACCCAGCAAGCCTTTGGCGATAGGGAACATCGTCTGCCCCAGGCCATTGGTGGTCTGTACAAAGTCCAGCGCAACACGGGGCGGCGACTGGGTGGCAAAGCCCGTGGGCAAGGCGCTCAAGGGTTCCGAAAAGTCGATGCGCAGCACCTCGCCCCCCGCCTGGGTGAATGCGGTCACGGCCTCTATGGCCCCGCCGGCCCAGCTTGCCGTGCCCCAGTACAGGGCGATCGCCAGGGCCACCCAGCACCTCCAGAGCTTGCTCCGCGCGGGCTTGCCCATCATCGACCTCCTTGCTGCAAGTCGAGCGTGGTGTTTCTCTCCACCCATGCTCCGGCTTCATCCGGAATCAGCTCACGCAGCGCGATGCGGTCTTCCAAGATCTGCGTGACCCGCCCCTGGTGCGGCCCCAGATACTGGCCCACCTGCACCTGGTAGAGCAGCTGATCAACCCGCAGCAGCGCTGTTCTCCGCCCCTGCCGCTCCAGGCTGCCGACCATGGTCATGGCATCCAGCGGAAACTGCTCCAGCACCTGCGGATCGCGTCCACGCTCCGGTGCTGCCAAGACGGCCTGATGCTCACCCCAGGCTGCGCCGTGCAGGAGCCGACCCTGGTCGAAAGGGTCTGCCAGCGATGCAACCGGATAGGTTTGCGGATGAAATACCCCAGGGCTCTGCAGCGCCATGCGCTGCGGCTGAACCGCCGCACGCTGCGCCTGCAACCAGGCCTGCAGATCACGCTCCGGCGCGTCCGAGCACCCGGCCAATGCCAGCGCCAGCCAGCCCATAGGCCACCACTGCATCAGCCGCCCCCTTTCTGATGGCTTGCCGCCGCTTTCTGCGCGGCGACCTCCTCGCCATCGAGTGCGCGAAAGACAAGCACCGTGGCATCCATCACCACATGGCCGGGGGCCGGCCTGGGGGCAGAGCCAGCAACGGCATCCACCCGTGCCATGCGGATATCGCCCAGCGTGACGAGGTAGGGCAGCTGTGCCAGCTCGGCCGCAAATATCCCCATATCGTGGTAGCTGCCGCTGAGCCGCACGGTGATGGGCTGCTCAGCGTAATAGTCCCTCAGCACCACTGTTCCCGGGCGAAACAGCTCGAACTGCCCTCCACGCCCTTGCCCGCCCTGGTGAATGCCGGAGAGCAAGGCCGCCATCTCGGTCTTGCTGGGCAATTGCTTTTCCCATTGGGCTACATAGGCCTGTGCCTGCGTGCGCTGCTGCTGCAAGGCCGCCAGGTGCGCAGCCTTGGCCAGCTTCTCGCGATAGCGTTCTTGCCACAGCCGCTCTTGTTGACCCATGGCTTCCAACTCAGCCGCGTAGTGGCTCAGGTACAGCCACCACGCCAGCGCCATGCCCAAAGCGGCCATGGCCGTACACAGCAGCAGCCTGGGGGCTGCGGGCCATTCCGCAGGCGTCCGTAGGTTCAGATGGCGAAACTGGCCGGCCAGCCGCATTGGCAGGGCAGAAAATCCCTGCAGCCATGGCGTATGCCGGTGATTTGGCATCAGGCCCCTGCCTCGCTGCCCGCAGGCTCTGGCACTTCAGCCGCTCGCCCCAGCTGCACACGCAGCTGAAAGTTCACCACCTTGCGCGGCTCCTTGGCCGATGGCAACAGCACACCGGCCACCATCTCCTGCAGTTCGGGCTGCGCAAGCCCGGTCGTACCGGCGGCCATATGGCGCAGCATGTCCGATACCTGCTCGCCGGACTGGGCCACCCCTTTGATCTCCAGGCTGCGCCCTTGCTGGCGCAACTGGCTCAGATACATGCCCTCCGGCACTTGCCGGGCCAGCTCGGCCAGCCAATACACGGGGAAATTGCGCTCGGTCTGCAACGCCTCCATGGCCTGCAGATGTGCCCGCAAGAAAGCGATTTCGCCTTCCAGGCCCGCCACGGTCTTGATCTGGGCGTCCAGCAGCGCGATCTCGGATTGCAGATAGCCGTTGCGCGCCTGCTGCCGCTCCACTTGCTGCTGCAGGTACCAGCCCTGCAGCAAGGCCAGCACCAGTCCGGACAGCAATGACAGCAGCAACATGGCCCGCAACTGCTGGCGTCGCGCTTGGCGCGCAGCCTCTCTATGGGGCAAGAGGTTGATCAACACCATGCAAACCTCCGCATGGCCAGGCCACAGGCTGTCATATAGGCCGGCGCATCCTGCGCCCTGCAGTGCTGCTGCCTCTGCCCACCCCGCTGCATGCCCTCAAAGGGGTTGGCGACCGCCACAGGCAGTTGCAGCTGCTGGGCCAGGGTCTGCGCCATACCAGGCAAGGCCGCCAAGCCACCAAACACCAGCACCTGCTGCACGTTGTGCTGTCCGCTGCGACTGAAGAAAAACTGGAGGGCGCGCACCACCTCGCTCGCCAGGCTGTGCCACAAGGCATGGGCTGAGCGGTCTTCGCCCTCCTCTTCGCTTTTGCGGGACGACGCTGGGCCCGCTTTCTGCAACACGCGCTGGTGCAGGGCAAACAGCTGTGTGAGCTGCACACTCCCGGTCGCCAGCTCGCGTTCAAACACCAGCTCACCGTGCTGAACCAGCTGCAGATGGCAGCCATGCCCACCAATCTCGACCAGGGCCAGCAAGGCATTGCGACCCTCTTCCGGCTGTGCAGCCAGCAGATGCACGGCGGCCAACCTGGCCGCATGCGTCTCGATATCCACCACGCTGGCCTGCAAGCCCGCCGCCTGCGCCAGCGCCTGGCGCTCTTCCACTCTCTCACGGCGCGAAGCCACCAGCAACACATCCACGTCATCAGGGCTTTGGGCGTTCTGCCCCATCACGCCGAAGTCCAGGCACACCTCGTCCAGAGCAAAAGGAAGGTAGCGGCCGGCCTCGGACTCCACCTGCTGCGCCAGCGCGCTCTCGTTCAATGGAGCAGGCAGTACCAGCCGCTGGGTGATGACAGCCGTAGGCGGCAGGGCCAGGGCCGCCAAGCGAGCCTTGCTACCCGACTGCTTGAGTGCGCGGCACAAGGTGTCGACCACGACATCGAAGTGCTCGATGTGGCCATCAACCACACAGCCTTTTTCCAGGGCTTCCATGGCGCAGCACTCCAATACCCAGCGCCCCGGCGCCGGCCGGCCAAGCTCCACCAGTTGGATGCTGCACGCGCCGATGTCCACCCCCAGCATGGGTGGCGGCGATCGCCGGAACCAAGACCCCAAGCCCATCACGCCTCCCCTTCTGGGTAAAGCGGCCATCCGCCATGCGCACCATGCTAGGTCTTAGGCCCGCTACCGGCTCCATGCCAACGGCCGGCCGGTCCGCAGCAGGCGCCAGAGGGTAGGCCACAAACGCAGCGCGGTGTACGAATTCACCGTACGGCCTACCCACGACTAGGCTGCACACCAGATATGCGACAACCTGTTTCAGCCCCGCTTTCGCCGCCCTTCCTATAATGGCCGACCACTTTTGCGTGGAGCGACATGCCTACTTCTTCTTCCGATAACGCGAAGACCACCTCCAACGCCTCCTCCAAGTCCCCCCGAAAAATGCACTGGCTTCCCAAGTCGCTGCTGTGGCTCTTGGGTGCGGCTGTTGCTGGCGCGGTGGCCATTCTGTTGACCGTTGCCGTGGCCCTGTCCATGGCCTATCCCAACCTGCCCGATGTGTCCGAGCTGGCCGACTACCGGCCCAAGCTGCCTTTGCGCATTTATTCCACCGAGGGTGCCCTGCTGGGTGAATTCGGTGAGGAGCGCCGCACCCTGACCCCGGTGGCCGACATCCCCAAGGTCATGGTGGATGCCGTGCTGGCCATTGAAGACACCCGCTTCTTCGAACATGGCGGCGTGGACTACAAGGGCATGCTGCGTGCGGCCCTGGCCAATCTGGGTCGGGTCAAAAGCCAGGGTGCCTCCACCATCACCATGCAGGTGGCGCGCAATGTCTATCTGTCTTCCGAAAAAACCTATACCCGCAAGATCTACGAGATCTTGCTGACCTTCAAGCTGGAGCATCAGCTCTCCAAGGAGCAAATCCTGGAGATCTATATGAACCAGATCTTCCTGGGCAACCGCGCCTACGGTTTTGCCGCAGCCAGCGAGGCCTATTTCGGTAAACCGCTGAAGGACATCACGGTGGCCGAAGCCGCCATGCTGGCCGGCCTGCCCAAGGCCCCATCGGCCTACAACCCCATCAGCAACCCCAAGCGCGCCCATATCCGCCAGCAATACATCATTGAGCGCATGGAGGAAAACGGCTTCATCACCCACCAGCAGGCCGAACAGGCCCGGGCCGAGCCGCTGCAGCTGAAAAGCGCCAATGCGGCCAACACCCGCGTGCACGCCGAGTACGTGGCCGAAATGGTGCGCCAGATGGTGTTCGCCCAGTACGGCAACGACGCCTACACCCGCGGCCTGAACGTCTACACCACGCTCAATGCCGGCGAACAAGAGGCCGCCTACAAGTCGCTGCGCCAGGGCTTGATGGACTATGAGCGCCGCCAGCGCTATCGCGGCCCGGAGAAATTCATTGCCCTACCTTCCGAGCCCCAGGCCCAGGAAGACGTGATCGACGACGCCCTGGCCGCCCATCCCGACAACGGCGATGTGCTGGCTGCCGTAGTGCTGGAGGCCTCGGCACGCAAGATCGTGGCCCAGCGCCCCGACGGCGAAAAGGTGGAGATCACCGGCGACGGCCTCAAGCCGGTGCAGTCCGGCCTGAGCGACAAGTCACCGCCCAATATCCGCCTGCGCCCGGGTGCCATCATCCGCGTGGTCAAGACCGCCAAGGGCAGCTGGGAAGCCACGCAGCTGCCCGAAGTGGAAGGTGCTTTTGTCGCCCTCACCCCGCAGACCGGTGCCATCCGCGCCCTGGTCGGTGGCTTTGACTTCGACAAGAACAAGTTCAACCACGTGACCCAGGCCTGGCGCCAGCCCGGCTCCAGCTTCAAGCCCTTTATTTATTCGGCTGCGCTGGAAAAAGGCTTTACACCTGCCACCATGATCAATGACGCGCCGCTGTTCTTCAGCGCCGGCGTCACCGGTGGCCAGCCCTGGGAACCCAAGAACTACGACAGCCGCTACGACGGCCCCATGACCATGCGCACGGGCTTGAACAAGTCCAAGAACATGATCTCCATCCGCCTGCTGCAGGCCATAGGTCCCAAAGCCGGCCAGGAGTGGGTCACTCACTTCGGTTTTGACGCTGCCAAGCACCCGGCCTATCTGACCATGGCCCTGGGTGCGGGCTCCGTCACCCCCATGCAGATGGCCACGGGCTATGCGGTGTTTGCCAACGGCGGCCACCGCGTCAACCCCTGGGTGATTGCCAAGATCACCGACTTCAAGGGCCGCGTGCTGTCCGAGTACACCCCGCCGCCACTGGACCAGCTGCCCCAGGCCATTGATGCCCGCAACGCCTTCATCATGAGCACCATGCTCAACGATGTGGCCCGCGTGGGCACGGCCGCACGCGCCCAGGCCACGCTCAAGCGTCCCGACCTGTATGGCAAGACCGGCACCACCAATGACTCGGTGGACGCCTGGTTCGCCGGCTTTCAGCCCACGCTGGCTGCCGTCTCCTGGATTGGCTACGACACGCCGCGCAATCTGGGTGCCCGGGAAACCGGTGGCGGCTTGAGCCTGCCGGTGTGGATCAGCTTTATGCAGCACGCCCTCAAGGGCGTGCCGGTGGCCGAAATGCCCGTGCCGCCTGGTGTGGTGAATATCGGCGGTGACTGGGCTTATGAGGAATACGCCCGCAGCGCCGGGGTCAGCAGCCTGGGGCTGGACGATGCACCCGCAGCCGGCGGCAATGCAGGTACGGCGCCTCCTGCCCCTGAAGAGCGCAGCAAGATCCTGGATCTATTCCGCAATTAAGGCTGGGCACCTTCACCCACAAAACCGCATGCCTTGGCATGCGGTTTTTTTGATGGCGCTCAGCCCTGGGCGCCGAACTGCAGCGGCAGGCCCGACTGCTCTGTCGCGTACTGGGTCAGGTTGGCAAAGAATTCGCCAGCACCCTTGGTGTCTTGCCAGTGCTGGCCATCAAAGCGGTAGTGAAAGCCACCCGCCTTGGCCGCCATCCAGATTTCCTGCAAGGGCTTTTGCTGGTTGATGATGATCTGGCTGCGGTTGGCAAACACCAGGGTCACCATGCCACCCACGCGCTGGGCGTCGATATCGGCATCGGTTTCATCGTTGATGCGGTCCACGCATTGCTCTACGGCCAGCAGCAGTTGCTCGGCACGGTCCTGGTATTCAAGGTCGGTCATTACAATTCGCACATGTTGAAAGCTCCCCAAATTTTAGTCAGGACCATTGTCCTTGCCTCCTGTGCGGCAGCCCTGGCGGGCTGCGGCCAGCGCGGCCCCCTGTATCTGCCGCAAGATCCTGCAGCTTCCCAGCGTGCGACCTTGCCGGAAGCGCTCAACCCCATGGCGGATAAACCGGCCACGGAACAAGCGCCCTCGTCCACCGAGCGCTAAAAACGCGTTCTAAGCCACAACCGTGCTTCAGCGGCCTGCCCGCCGCCACCAGCGTGCGCCCAGCAGCAAGACCAGCAAGGTAGCGTAGACCACCACCTCGGCCTGGTCATTCTTGCCGCTGCGCATCCAGTAAAAATGCAGTAGGGCCAGCAAAGCTGCGGCATAGACGGTGCGGTGCAGGCGCTTCCAGCGCGCTCCGCCCAGCCAGCGCAACACGGCGTGGGGCGACGTGGCAGCCAGCGTCAGCAGAAGCAAAAAAGTGAGCATCCCTACCAAGATGAATGGGCGCTGCAGCACATCCGCGGCCATATCGGCCCACGCCCAGCCCTGGTCCAGCCAGGCATAGCAAACCAGGTGCAGAACTGCGTAGAAAAACGCAAAAAGCCCCAGCAGCCTGCGCAGCCTGGCCAAGGCCGTCAGCTGCAGGCCCTGGCGCAGCGGTGTCACTGCCAGGGCCAGCCACAACGCACGCAAGGCCCAGTCGCCCGTGCCGCGTATCAAGGCCTCGGCCGGGTTGGCGCCCAGGTTGTCGCTCAGCACCGCCCAGACCAGCCAGGCCAGTGGCGCCAGCCACAGCAGCCACACCACGGGCTTGGCTGCGCGTGACAGCAAGGCCCGCTGCAGCGGTGCAGGCCAGCCGCTGGTGCTGGAGCTGGGGCTAGTGCTGGGGGTACTGCTATTGGTGCTGCGGCGGGGCACAGCCATCAGAAATTCGCCCTCAAATCCATGCCGGCATACAGGCTGGCCACCTGCTCGGCATAGCCGTTGAAGGGCAGCGTCTTGCGCTTGGGGGCCAGCAGACCACCTTCGCCAATGCGCCGCTCGCTGGCCTGGCTCCAGCGCGGGTGGGGCACATCGGGGTTCACATTGGAATAAAAGCCATATTCATGGCGCGCAGCCTTGTTCCAGGCCGTGGCGGGCATGGCCTCCACAAAGCGGATTTTGACAATGCTTTTGGCACTCTTGAAGCCATATTTCCACGGCACAACCAGCCGCACCGGCGCACCGTTTTGCTTGGGCAAGACCTCGCCATACATGCCGAAGGCCAGCAGGGTCAGCGGGTGCAGGGCCTCGTCCAGCCGCAGGCCTTCGGTGTAGGGCCAGTCCAGCACGCGCGAGCGCAGGCCGCGCATATGCTGGGCATCGGCCAGGGTGACGAACTGCACAAACTTGGCGCTGCCCAGGGGCTGCACCTTGCGGATCAGCGCCGCCAGCGAGTAGCCCACCCAGGGAATCACCATGCTCCAGCCTTCCACACAGCGCAGGCGGTAGATGCGCTCTTCCATGGGGCTGAGCTTGAGCAAATCTTCCAGCGCCCAGGTGCCGGGCCGCTGCACCAGGCCTTCGACCTGCACGCTCCAGGGCGTGATGGGCATGGCATCGGCATAGCGGGCCGGGTCGTCCTTGCCGGTGCCGAATTCATAGAAGTTGTTGTAGCTGCTGGCATCCCCGTAGGGGGTGATTTTTTCCATGCTGGCCGCACCCGCCACTACCGATGCCGCACCGGGCAAGGCCGGCAGCTTGCCGCTGCCCGGGCTGGCGGCGGCCAGGGCGCTGCCTGCCGCCCCGCTGGCCGCCCATTGCAGCCAGGCGCGCCGGCTGGCGTAGCTGGCTGGCGAGGTGATCTCGCTGGCGGGTGGCGTAGAGAAACCGGGGAGGCTGCGAGAAAGCTGTCGAGAGGCCATGGTCACACTCCGGATACCGCGCACCGCGGCGGCACTGCAGGAATAGATCATGCCCGGGCCGGGCAGGTTCCATCCAATCTAGGACTTACGCAAACCAGGATGGAGCATGGCTTGTGCATTAAGAACGTGTTCAAAGGCGAAGCACTCGCCTTAAGCGAATTTGCGTAAGTCGTGAAATCAAAACAAGAGCGCCTTGTGCCTATCCCATCTTGGTTTCAAGCTGTTTTAAAGCTGAAACCCGCAGGATAAAAGCACAAGGCGCTCTGATTTTTGTAGGACTGGTTTACAGCTCGCCGTAGCTGTGCAGACCCGACAGGAACATGTTCACCCCCAGGAAGGCAAAGGTGGTGACGGCCAGGCCGGTCAGTGCCCACCAGGCCGAGACCGTGCCGCGCAGGCCCTTCATCAAACGCATATGCAGCCAGGCCGCGTAGTTGAGCCAGACGATCAGCGCCCAGGTTTCCTTGGGGTCCCAGCTCCAGTAGCCGCCCCAGGCCTCGGCCGCCCACAGCGCGCCCAGCACGGTGGCGATGGTGAAGAAGGCAAAGCCCACGGCGATGGACTTGTACATCACATCGTCCAGCACCTCGAAGGCCGGCAGGCGTGCCGCAATGGCCTTGCGCGTAGCCAGGATGGCGCCCACGATCAGTGCCGAAATACCGAAATACACCAGCCAGTAGCTGCTGCCGCTCTCCTCGCTCTGGCGGAAGGCCAGGGGCTCGAAGCACAGGGCCACGCCCAGCAGCCACAGCGGTGCCAGCTTGTACCAGCGGGTCTCTTCTGCCTGCTGCTTGATCAGATAGGCAAAGGCCACCATGGCCGCCATGGCAAAGGTGCCGTAGCCAATGAAGTTGGCGGGCACGTGCAGCTTCATCCACCAGCTTTGCAGCGCAGGCACCAGGGGCTGGATTTCATGCGCCTCGCGCACCACCGTGTACCACAGCAAAAAGCCCACGGCCGCGCTGACCACCAGCATCACAAAGCCGCCCAGGGCGCGGGTGTTGTATTGCTCTTCGTAGTACAGATAGAAGACCGTGGTCATCCAGATGAACATCACGAACACTTCGTACAGATTGCTCACCGGGATGTGGCCGATGTCGGCGCCCAGCAGATAGCTCTCATACCAGCGCACCATGGTGCCCACCAGGGCCATGGTGACCGCAGCCCAGGCCAGGCGCGAGCCCAGCAGGCCCATGGTGCTGCGCTCGGCCTTGGAGAACAGGCCAAACCAGTAAAACACCGTGGTGATGAAGCACAGCACACACATCCACAAAATGGCGGACTGGCTGGAGAGGAAGTATTTGAGGCCGAACACGGCATCGGCCCGGTCGATATGGGGCGCACCGTCCGGTCCCTGGTAGAGCCAGATGGCCAGCAGCGACAGCGCGGCCACGCCCAGCATCAGCTTTTGCAGCGGGCGCCAGAACCAACCCAGCCAGATGGCGCAGGGCACCGTACCCACCAAAATGGCTTTTTCGTAGCCATCCATAAAAGCGCCATAGCGCTGCAGTGCGACAGCACCACCGGCCAGCACCAGCAGGGCGAACACCCAGTCCTGCCAGTTGCGGCGGGCCAGAAAGCCTTCGTTCAAGGCCATGGTTGAAGTTGCGGTATTCATGCGGCTCGCTCCTGGGATGCAGCATCTGCCGCCGGAGCGGCCCATAGTTTTTCTTGCAGCCGGGCGAACTCGCGGTCCGTATCCAGCATCTTGCGGTTGGTAGACAAGGCCATCTGGGCCTGGCTGCCGCCCTCGGTCGGTGTGAGCCAGATCCACAGGCGCCGGTCACGCACATAAATCATGGCAAACACCCCCAGAATCAGGAACAGACAGCCCAGATAGACCACGTTCTTGCCCGGAGCCCTGGCCACCTGGAACACGCTGGCCTGCACCTGCTTGAAGTCTTCCATCATGAAGGCCATGGGTGCCGGATAGTACTGCGCATCGCTGAGCGAAAACACGGCCTGGGTCATAAAGGACAGGGTTTGCTCGCCCGGCTCCAGGGGCTTGAGGCCGGCTTTCTCACGCGAAAGCTGTGCCAGGTCGAACAGCACGCCGTTGAGGATGCGGATCAGCACCTCGCTGGCACGGTCACGCTCGGCTTCGGGCACATTGTCTTCCATGAACTGCGAGATGGCCTGCAGGCCGCCATTGGGCTTGCCATCGGCCGAGGCCGTGCCAGCAAACAGCGAGACGGCGCGCAGCGCGGATTGGGCCAGGGCTTCGCGCAGATCGGCCCTATCCTGGGGCACGGCCTGGCGTGCGTAGCGGCGCACGGCCTCCTCCAGCATGGCGGGGTCGCGCAGCGCAGAACGCAGGCGCATAAAGCCATCCATGGAACCCTGCTCATCCGCAGGCACGCGCAGATAGCGGAAGGGCTCGCTGGACGACTCACGCACGCCCAGCAGGAACACGGGCACGCCTTCTTCCATGTCCACGGGCACCATGTAGTTCTGGTATTCACGGGCCTGGCCCGAGGCATCGCGCAGCTTGTAGCCAATGCTGGGGCCTATGTTGCGCAGCTCTTTTTCGGTGGCCGTCTTGTGGCCCGCGCCCAGGCGCGACTCGATGGAAGAGCGCAGGTCCACCTTGCGCACATCTACACCGCTACCTGCGCCGCCCTTTTTCTGGCCGGAGAAGTTCTCCACGTTGATGGTGCGCAGCTCGGTGAACTCCAGGTTCATTTGCTGCCCCGGCGCGGCACCCACCTGCTCCAGCTGGGCGCTGCCACCAATGATGCCCTCCACCTCGAAAGGCTTGCCACCGGCCGCAAACGGCACGGCACGCAGCTTGACGCTGGAGCCACCGTCATCAAAGCTGGATTGGTAAATCTCTATGCCTTTGTAGCTGGCCGGGTGGTTGACCTCGATGCGCTTTTCCACCTGCTCGCCCGTGGCACGGTCGTGAATGATCACATCGCTGGCAAACAGCTTGGGCATGCCGGTGGAGTAGTACTCGACGATGAACTTCTTCAGCTCCACCGAGAACGGCAGCTCCTGCAGCAACACGCCATCCGACTGGGCCAGAATGGCCGTACCCGCCTGCGTGCCCTCGGCCACCATCAGATTGCCGCGGAAGGTGGGGTTGTTGACAGAAAGCCTGTGCTCTGCCGCCACATCGGAAATACGGCCAGCTCCGGCATAAGGTGTTTTGCCACCCAGCCACATCTGGGCACGCACGATCAAATCCCCATCCAGCAGCCCGCCCAGGCAGATCAGCACAATCGCCGAGTGCGCGGCGATATAGCCAATCTTGTTGGCCGCGCCGGACTTGGCGGCCAGCATATAGCCCTTGCCTTGGGAGGTTTCGCGCTCCTGCAGCTTCACCTTCCAGCCACCGCCCACCAGCATGGCGCCCATGCGCTGGGCTGCGGCCTGCGGCGCTTCTGCCAGGCTGGTCTGTGCCTTGTGGTGAAAAGCCTGCAGGCTTTTCTCACGGATGTTTTCCTTGTAGTTGCGCAGATCCGCCAGGTATTTGGGGACATGACGCATCAGGCACAGCGTGGTGCTGATCACCAAAAACGCCAGGATCAGCAAAAACCACCAGGCGCTATAGACCGCATTGAGCTTGAGCGCCAGAAACAGCTCGGCCCAGAAAGGCCCGAACTGGTTGACATAGTTCACCGTGGGCTCGTGCTGCTTGACCACGGTACCTATGACCGAGGCAATGCAGATCACGGTCAGCAGCGCAATCGCAAAGCGCATGGAAGCCAGCAGCTCCAAAAAGGCACGCCCGTCAAAAGCGCGTGCCTTGTCGCTGGCAGGAGGAGAGTTTTCAGACATGAAAGAGAACGAACACAGCGCGTATATGCAAACAGGCGGGCCATCACCGCTGGTGATAGGCCCGCCTGTTGGGGTGAATTATGGGCGGCAAGTTCCTGGCATGTGCAGCTTGCACACCGAGGAAAGCGAATTAACGCAGGCCGGCGATGTAATCGGCCACGGCCTTGATTTCGCGGTCATTCATCTTAGCAGCCACGTCATGCATTTGCGTGCTGTTCTTGCGCAGGCCATCGCGGAAGGACTGCAGCTGCTTGACCGTGTAGTCGGCATGCTGACCGGACAGGCGCGGGTACTGCGCCGGGATGCCTGCACCATTGGGGCTGTGGCAACCCATGCAGGCAGCTACCTTGCGATCGGCAATGCCGCCGCGGTAGATGCGCTCGCCCATCAGCACCAGTTCCTTGTCGGAGGCATAGCCTTCCTTGGCAGGCTGCTTGGCCAGCCAGGCGGCAATATTGTGCATATCGCCATCCGACAGCATGCTGGAGAAGCCCTTCATCACAGGATCAGCACGCTTGTCGTTCTTGAACTCCTGCAGCTGCTTGACCAAATACTCTGGATGCTGGTGTGCCAATTTAGGATTGGCGACAATAGTCGAATTGCCATCCACACCATGGCAGGCCGCACACACGGCGGTGAAACTTGCCTCCCCTTTGACCAGATCTGGTTTGGCGATATTTTCACCGGCCGCAAAGGCCGAAAAAGCGGGTGCTGCCAATGCGGCAGCCGTCAGCAAAGAGGCAAGCAGCTTCATAAATCGAGGGTCTGGTTATATGCGCGAAACCACCGGATTCTACAATGAGGCCTCTTTGCCTACCTATACCCCATGACCAACATCAACCCCGCCTTTGCTGCGGGTCAAGAAACTGCGTTGATTGACCCCAAACAGGCGATGGGCTGGATGCACACGGCACGGTTTTTGACAACCGCCGCCCAGCTTCACCAATTGCCGCCCATCTCCGTGCCGGAAATTGCCTTTGTTGGACGCTCCAACGCCGGCAAATCCACGGCCATCAATACTTTGACGCAGCAAAAGCAATTGGCTTTTGCGTCCAAGAAGCCTGGCCGCACCCAGCACATCAATCTGTTTGCCCTGGGCAAGCAGGGTGTGACCGACGCCGTGCTGGCCGACCTGCCCGGCTACGGCTATGCCGCAGTGTCCCGCTCGGATAAGGAGCGCTGGCAGCGTGTGATGCTGAATTATTTGATGCAGCGCGAAAGCCTCTCGGCTGTGGTGCTGCTGTGCGATCCACGCCTGGGCCTGACCGAGCTGGACGAGGCCCTGCTGGACGCCATACGCCCGCGCGTGGCTGCCGGCATGAAGTTCTTGATCGTGCTGACCAAGGCCGACAAGCTGACCCGCGCCGAGCAGGCCAAGATTCTGTCCATCACCAAGCTCAACGCCGGCGGCGGCGAGGTACGTTTGTTCTCGGCGCTGAAAAAGCAGGGCGTCTCCGACGTGGCCCAGCTGCTGTGGCATTGGTGCCACCCCGAGGGGCTGCAGCCCGCCTCTGCCATCGCAGCTCCTGCGGCCGAAGCCGCACTGGACGCTTCGCAAGCAGGTACAGACCAGGCTTGACACCCTAGCAGCCGCTTGCCGACTGGCCTGGCAGCAGCTGCACGCTCCGCTAAAAAGAGCAGCCTCTGCGCACCACCGTTGCGTCAGAGGCTTTTTTTGCTTGAGATCAAAAAGAGTAGCGAAAGAATCAGCGGTAAAGCGACGCCTGCCCATCTGGCCGGGTCTTAAAGCGCTTGTGCACCCAGTAGTACTGGGACGGCATGGTGCGGATCGCGGCTTCCAGCTCGCGGTTCATGCGGGCCGTGTCGGCCACATGGTCGTCGGTGGGGAAGTTGTCCCAGGCCGGGGTCAGCTCGGCCACATAGCCTTCGGGCGTCATGCGGTTGTACAGCGCCACCACCTTGGCCTTGCCCAGGCGGGCAAAGCGCGACAGCGAGGGGATGGTGGCCACCTCGGGCACGGCAAAAAACGGCACAAACACCGAGTCGTTCTTGCCATAGTCCATATCGGGCAGCAAATACAGCAAGCCGCCCTTGCGCAGGCACTGGATGATGGGTTTGACGCCATCGGCGCGGTTGAGCATGCGCACATTGCCAAAGCGCTGGCGACCGGTCATGAACCAGGCATCCAGCACCGGATCGGGGTTGGTCGCGAAGATGGAGGTGAACTCGCGCGCCGTAGAAAGCGGCAGCGCCAGGCCACCAGCGTCCATGCTGTAGAAATGCGGGGCAAAGACGATGGTGGGTGTGTCGCCCTCCAGCTCCTGCGTGGCGCCCACCAGCTTGATGCGGCTGCGCACCAGGGCTTCCGAGCCAAACCACAGCCAGCTGCGGTCCAGAAAGGTCTGGCAGAAGACCACAAAGCTTTCCCTGGCCCAGGCCTTGCGCTGCGCCTCGGGCACCTCTGGAAAGCACAGCTCGAAATTGCGCAGCGCCACCTTGCGCCGCGGCCGGGCCAGCACAAACAGCGCATTGCCCAGACCCCGCCCCAGGCCACGCAGCACCGGCAGCGGCAGCTTTGCCAGGCCATGCATCATGGCCACCCCCCAGCGACTCCAGCTCATGCGCCCGCCTCCGGCGTGGTGGCGCTCGCAGGCGATTCCTGGCGCGGCTGCTTGTAGCGGCCATAGCCCCACAGGTATTGCTGCGGGCATTGGCGTATGGTGTGTTCCATGGCCTGGTTGATCTGCACCACGGCAGTGTCCAGCTCGGAGGAAAGCTCCATGGGAAGGCCTTCAAAAAACAATTCAAACCCGCGACCCCAGGACAGGCGCTCGCAGCGCGCCAGCACCACGGTGGCCCCGGTCTGCAGCGCCAGCCGGGCCGCCAGCGTCATGGTGTAGGCGTCTTTGCCAAAAAACGGTGCCCATTGGCCTTGGCCCTCGGGCGGCACCTGGTCGGGTAGCAGGCCCACGGCCTCGCCCTTGCGTAGCGCCTTGATCATCTGGCGCACACCGGAGAGATTGGTGGGCACGGCCTGGATGCCGTCGCGGTTGCGCGCCGTCAGCATCAGCTCGGCCAGCCAGGCCTGCTTGGCCGGACGGTAGAGGATGGTGATGGGGCCATGTTCGCCAGACCATTGCTGGGCCGCAGCCTGCACCGACAGCTCGAAGCAGCCCAGGTGGGGCGTCAGATACAGAATGCCCTTGCCCCGCGCCCAGGCTGCCTCCACCACCTCGGCGCCATGGATGGTGTTGACCTGGGTGGTGCGCATCCACAGCCGAGGGGACTCCAGCACCATGCGCCCGGCATGGCCCACGGCAGCGGCCACCTCTGCCCAGCGATAGCCCGCCTGGGCCGTGTTGACGCTAAAGCGCCGGCGATAAGTGGGTGACAGCAACCAGGCCATCCACCCCATGGCACCACCAATGGCATGCAGCATGCCCAAAGGCAGTACGGACAGTAAGCGAAACAGGGAAAGCATTAGAATAGGGGCTGTCGCCGAGTTAAAGAGCAACTTGCAGGGCGACGTTAAAACAAGACTGCTAAAGCGTTCGCCAAGCTCCTGCAGCTCGGGTGACGCAATTGCCCGTGCAACCAGGAGTTTATTTTTTATGGCGAACAGCGACTTTCTCTTCACCTCGGAATCGGTTTCGGAAGGCCACCCCGACAAGGTGGCGGACCAGATCTCTGACGCGATTCTGGACGCTATTTTCACCCAAGACCCGCATTCCCGCGTGGCTGCCGAAACACTGACCAACACCGGTCTGGTGGTATTGGCTGGTGAAATCACCACCGGCGCCAACGTGGACTACATCCAAGTGGCCCGCGACACCATCAAGCGCATAGGCTACGACAACACCGACTACGGCATTGACTACAAGGGCTGCGCCGTGCTGGTGGCCTATGACAAGCAAAGCCAGGACATCGCCCAAGGCGTGGACAAGGCCAGCGACGACGAGCTGAACACCGGCGCCGGCGACCAAGGCCTGATGTTTGGCTATGCCTGCGATGAAACGCCCGAGCTGATGCCCGCGCCGATTTACTACGCCCACCGCCTGGTGGAGCGCCAGGCCCAGCTGCGCAAGGATGGCCGCCTGCCTTTCCTGCGCCCCGACGCCAAGAGCCAGGTGACCATGCGCTATGTGGACGGCAAGCCCCACAGCATCGACACCGTGGTGCTGTCCACCCAGCACAGCCCCGACCAGTCGGAAACCGCCACCAAGATGAAGGCCTCGTTCACCGAAGCCATCATCGAAGAAATCATCAAGCCCGTGCTGCCCAAAGAGTGGCTGCAGGACACCAAGTATTTGATCAACCCCACCGGCCGCTTTGTGGTCGGCGGCCCCCAGGGCGACTGCGGCCTGACCGGTCGCAAGATCATTGTGGACACCTACGGCGGCGCCTGCCCCCACGGCGGCGGTGCTTTCTCCGGCAAGGACCCAACGAAGGTGGACCGCTCTGCCGCCTACGCCGCCCGCTACGTGGCCAAGAACGTGGTGGCAGCCGGCCTGGCACGCCAGTGCCAGGTGCAGGTGGCCTACGCCATTGGCGTGGCCCGCCCGATGAACATCACGGTCTACACCGAAGGCACGGGCGTGATACCCGATGCCGAAATCGCCAAGCTGGTGGCCGCGCACTTTGACCTGCGCCCCAAGGGCATCATCCAGATGCTGGACCTGCTGCGCCCCATCTACGCCAAGACCGCCGCCTACGGCCACTTCGGCCGCGAAGAACCCGAGTTCACTTGGGAGCGTACGGATAAAGCAGCAGTGCTACGCGCTGCTGCCGGGCTGTAAGCCCGCTGCGCGAAAGCGCAGTTTCCGTACGCGGGCGAAGTTCATATCGCTTGCGATGTGAACGTAGACCAAAAGAACCGATAAGGCTGCAGCACTGCGTGCTGCAGCTGGTCTGAAGTAATTCACTTCAGACACCCTGCGCCAGCAGGGTATCGGTGAGCGGGCGAAGTTCATATCACGCAGTGATGTGAACGCAGACCAAAAGACGGATAAAGCAGCAGTGCTACGCGCTGCTGCCTGGCTGTAAGCCCGCTGCGCGAAAGCGCAGTTTCCGTACGCGGGCGAAGTTCATATCGCTTGCGATGTGAACGTAGACCAAAAGAAGCGATAAGGCAGCTGCGCTGCGCGCAGCTGCCGGCCTGAAGTAATTCTTCAGCCCCCTACCCAAAGCCACCTGGCCTCCAGCCCGGTGGCTTTTTTCATGCCTGCGTCAAAGCGGCAGCTAGCTGACCTCATACTGACGACACGGCCTCACAAGCCGTCAAAACAAAGGGTTAACCCTTGGAAAAACAACACGCCATCGCTCTCGGCACTCAGGCACTTCCCTACACTGCATTCGCGGGTGCAAGCACCCCCTTACCCATTCATTTCATATCAAAGGGTTCATCATGCAGCAGCAAGGGAAAAGCTGGCTGAACCACGTTGGCTGGATTCTTCTCGCCATCGTGGGCGCCGGTTGCCTGGGTGTCGTCGCATTGCGACGCGGGGAAGCCATCAATGCCGTCTGGTTGGTTGCGGCGGCGGTCAGTCTTTATCTGGTGGCCTATCGCTACTACAGCTTGTTTATCGCCAACAAGGTGATGGGACTGGATCCACGCCGTGCCACGCCGGCCGTTTTGAACAACGACGGCCTGGACTATGTTCCCACCAACAAGCACATTCTGTTCGGCCACCACTTTGCCGCCATTGCCGGAGCCGGTCCGCTGGTGGGCCCGGTGCTGGCGGCGCAAATGGGCTATCTGCCCGGCACACTGTGGCTGATTGCTGGCGTGGTGCTGGCCGGCGCGGTGCAGGACTTCATGGTGCTGTTCATCTCCACCCGCCGCAACGGCCGCTCCCTGGGCGAGCTGGTGCGCGAGGAAATGGGCCAGGTGCCCGGCACCATTGCCCTGTTCGGCACCTATATGATCATGATCATCATCCTGGCAGTGCTGGCCCTGATCGTGGTGAAGGCGCTGGCCGAAAGCCCCTGGGGCATGTTCACGGTGATGGCCACCATCCCCATTGCCCTGTTCATGGGCGTGTACATGCGCTATATCCGCCCGGGCCGCATCGGTGAAATCTCCGTCATCGGCCTGGTGCTGCTGATGCTGTCCATCTGGGCCGGCGGCAAGGTGGCGGCCGCCCCAGCCTGGGGCCCGGCCTTCACCTTCACCGGCGTGCAAATCACCTGGATGCTGATCGGCTACGGCGCCGTGGCCTCCATGCTGCCCGTGTGGCTGCTGCTGGCCCCGCGTGACTACCTGTCCACCTTCCTGAAGATCGGCACCATCATCGGTCTGGCTCTGGGCATTTTGTTTGTCGCGCCCCAATTCAAGATGCCGGCGCTGACCCAGTTTGTCGACGGCACAGGCCCGGTGTGGAAGGGCAGCATGTTCCCCTTCCTGTTCATCACCATTGCCTGCGGCGCGGTCTCGGGCTTTCACGCACTGATCTCTTCCGGCACCACGCCCAAGCTGCTGGACAACGAGGTCAACGCCCGCTACATAGGCTACGGCGGCATGCTGATGGAGTCTTTTGTGGCCATCATGGCCATGGTCGCGGCCTGTGTGATCGAGCCCGGCGTTTACTTCGCAATGAACAGCCCAGCCGCTTTGGTGGGCAGCGATGCGCAAAGCGTGGCCACCGCCGTCAGCAGCTGGGGCTTTCACATCACGGCCGACCAACTGAACCAGGTCGCCAAGGACGTGGGAGAGAACACCATCCTGGCCCGCGCAGGCGGCGCGCCTACGCTGGCCGTGGGCATTGCCTTCATCCTGCACCAGGTGCTGCCGGGTGAGAACACCATGGCCTTCTGGTACCACTTTGCAATTTTGTTTGAAGCGCTGTTCATCCTCACGGCCGTGGACGCAGGCACCCGCGCCGGCCGCTTCATGCTGCAGGATCTGCTGGGCAACTTTGTGCCGGCGCTCAAGAAGACCGACTCCTGGGTGGCCAACGCCGTAGGCACCGGCGGCTGCGTGGCCATGTGGGGCTGGCTGCTTTACCAGGGCGTGGTCGACCCCCTGGGTGGCGTGAACACGCTGTGGCCGCTGTTCGGCATCTCCAACCAGATGCTGGCAGCCATTGCGCTGATGCTGGGCACCGTGGTGCTGATCAAGATGAAACGAGCCCGCTACGCCTGGGTCACGGCGCTGCCGGCCACCTGGTTGCTGCTGTGCACCACGGCCGCAGGCCTGATCAAGCTGCTGGATCCCAACCCGGCCGTGGGCTTTACCAGCCTGGGCAAGAAATACAGCGACGCCATCGCCTCCGGCCAAATCCTGGCCCCCGCCAAGAGCATGGAGCAGATGAAGGCCATTGCCTTCAATGCCTACACCAATGCCACGCTGACGGCCATCTTCTTGCTGGTGGTCTTTAGCGTGCTGTGCTATGCCATCAAGGTGGGCCGCCAAGCCCATAGACAGACCGAGCGCAGCGACCGCGAAACCCCGTTCCAGCCCATGCCTTCGGGCTCGGGCGTCTAAGGCCAAGGAAAGGACACACCATGCTCAAAAAACTGCAGCAAGCCGGCAGCTACCTCGGCCAGGCCGCACGCATGATGGTGGGCATGCCCGACTACGGCACCTATGTGCGCCATATGGAGCAAACCCACCCGGGCCAGCCCTATATGCGCTATGAGGAGTTCTTTAAGGAGCGCCTCAACGCCCGCTACGGCGGCGGCGCGGGCCGCCCGGTACGCTGCTGCTAAAGCGACGGCCTTCTAACGAAAAAAGCATGCCTCGGCATGCTTTTTTTACGGCCAGAAAATCTGGGATTGCGGCCTGAGTGAACCGGCTTTAAAGCCCACGCACGCTCAGCGCCAGCTCCTGGCGGTAAGGAGCCCGCACCCTATAGAGCTGTGCGGGTCTATGCGCCCCCCCGCTGTGCAAGGCACCGGGCACAGCCTCCAGCAGCGCCATTTCGTCCATCTTGCGGCGAAAACTGACCTTGTTCAGCGGCTCACCCAGCAAATGTTCATACACCTGCTGCAGCTGCGGCAGCGTGAAGCTGGGGCCGCACAAATGCACCGGCAGCGAGGAATACTGGCTTTTGTTGCGCACCCGATCCAGCGCAACATCGACGATGGCGCGGTGGTCAAAAGGCAGCGTGCCCAGCGCCTCCACGGGCCGCAGCTGCACATCGGCGCGCTGCGGTACCTGCTCCCAGGGCAGCAACGCGCAATAGGCAATGGCCACAGACCAGCCGCGCGGGTCACGCGCCGGGCCGCTGAACGTGGCCAGTTGCTCCAGATAGGCGCCGGTAATGCCCAGCTTGTCCTTCAACACGCGCAGAGCACTGGCCTTGGCATCGGCATCTTCATCGGCATGCACATAACCACCCGGCAAGGCCCACACCCCTTGAAACGGCGGCTGTGCCCGGCGCAGCAGCAAGAGCTGCAGCACGCCATCGCGCAGCGTAAACACCACCGTGTCCACGCTGACCAAGACCGTGGGATGAGCGTCAGCAGTTCGATTCATTTTTTTACCAAGTCAACTTTCTCAGCCACACAGTATGCCTACATCTCGCGAATTTTCTTGTACTAATGGATCTGTCTTGATTGCAGCCCCATGCCATACATATTCAGCACAGCCTACGAGACTGGCGCAACCCAAGTCAGTGGCAGCCAGCAAGGGCCGCCCCGCAGCAAAGGCTGCCGTCCCCCTTGGGGGAAGGCGCAACGCGCCTCAGGGGGTAGTCGATCAGTTAGTTGCAAAATTAAATTAACTAAATTAAACTGCACCCAACACAGGAGAAATGCCATGGCACAAACCCAGCTGCTGATCATCGACCCGCAAAACGATTTCTGCGATCTGCCTCGCGCCTGCTGGCCCACAGGCTCCACCGGCCCCGCCCTGCCGGTGGCTGGCGCCCATGCCGATATGCAGCGCCTGGCCGCCTGGATTCAGCGCCACGGCGCCCAGTTGGATGGCATCTGCATCACGCTGGATTCCCACCAGGCTTATGACGTGGCCCATCCCGCTTTCTGGCAGCAGCGCGATGGGAGCGCTGTTTCACCCTTTACCGCGATTGCCGCGGCCCAGGTGCGCGCTGGCGATTTCGTCCCACGCGATGCCAGCACCCTGCCCCGCGTGCTGCAGTATCTGGATGCGCTGGAGGCCGAGGGTCGCTACCAGCTGATGGTCTGGCCGCTGCACTGCGAGATCGGCAGCTGGGGCCATGGCGTGCATGCCGAGGTGTTGGCAGCCTGCCGCGGCTGGCAGGCCAGCCAGCACCGCGCCGTCCACCATGTGTTCAAGGGCATGAACCCCTGGACCGAGCACTACAGCGCCATCCGCGCCGAAGTGCCCGACCCGCAAGACCCCGAGACCGGGCTGAACCAAGACCTGCTGGCCCGGCTGGCACGCTGTGAGCAGCTGGTGATCGCCGGCGAGGCCAGCAGCCACTGCGTGCGCGCCACCACCGAGCACATCGTGCAGCACAGCGGCCTGGCGCCCGAGCAGCTGGTGTTGCTCACCGACTGCATGAGCCCGGTGGCCGGCTTTGAGGCCGCCCATGCCGCCTTTGTGCAGCAGATGGCCAAGCTGGGTGTACGCTGCACCCGCAGCGACGACTTCCATTTATAAGAAAACAGCCGAAAACGCTTTCTGGATAAGCACCAGCAGCTCCCATTTTTGCAAAGAGACACCGGCATGACGCCCATCATCACCAGCCTGCTCGACACCGACCTCTACAAGTTCACCATGTGGCAGGCCATGCTGCACCGCAACCCGCAAACCTCGGCCCACTACCGCTTTGCCTGCCGCAACACCACCGCCTTTCCGCTGGCCGAACTGGCGGCCGAGGTACAGGCCGAGATTGACCAGCTGTGCAGCCTGCGCTTTACCAAGGACGAGCTGGATTACGTGGCCAGCCTGCGCTACATCAAAAGCGACTTCATCGACTTTCTGCGCCTGTTCCAGTACCAGCGCGACTTCATCACCGTCAAAGGCCAGGCCGACGGCAGCCTGTCCATCGAAGCCCACGGCCCCCAGGTGCATGTGATGGGCTTTGAGATTCCCGTGCTCTGCATCGTCAACGAGCTGTACTTCCGCCGCCTGCAGCAGCCCGGCACGCTCCATGAAGGCCGACAACGCCTGCAGGCCAAGATTGCGCAGCTGCGTGCCATCAAGAACGGCCCCACGCTGGCCCATCCCTTCGAGGTTTCGGACTTTGGCCTGCGCCGACGCTTTTCCGGCCCCTGGCAGCGCGAGGTGGTGAGCACGCTGGCACGCGAGGTGCCGCAGTGGTTCAAGGGCACCTCCAGCGTGCTGCTGGCGCGTGACCTGGACATCTCCCCCATTGGCACCATGGCCCATGAGTACATGCAGAGCTACCAGTCCCAGGGCGTGCGCCTGCGCGACTTTCAAAAGGCCGCGCTGGAAGACTGGGTGCAGGAATACCGTGGCGACCTGGGCATTGCGCTCACCGACACCGTGGGCATGAACGCCTTTCTGGCCGACTTCGATCTGTACTTTGCCAAGCTCTTCGACGGCCTGCGCCACGACTCAGGCGACCCTTTTGAATGGGGCGAAAAAGCCCTGGCGCATTACCGTCAGCTGCGCATCAACACCCACAGCAAACGCCTGGTGTTCTCCGACGGCCTGGACCTGGAGCGCGCCTTGGCGCTGTGGCGCCACTTTGGCCCGCATATCCAGCTGGGCTTTGGCATAGGCACCAACCTCACCAACGACCTGGGCCTGACGCCGCTGAACATTGTGATGAAGCTCACCCACGCCAACGGCCAGCCGGTGGCCAAGATTTCCGACACGCCGGGCAAGACCTTGTGTGAAGACGAAACCTATTTGGCCTACCTACGCCAAGTATTCCAAATAAACACCCCCTGAGACGCTGCGCGTCTTCCCCCTCTCTCACGCAAAGCGTGGGAGGGGGACGGCACCGGCGCTGCGGGGCGGCGCGGCCGGCATAGGCCCTTGCGCGGTGCCCTGGCATGGGCCCGCGCCAGTTTCAAGCGCTGCGGGTCATACACCGTGCTGCGAATTTGAGTCGAATTGCCAAGCACTTTTGAGGAGGCTTTTATGCTGCGCATCACCCTGGCCCAACTGAATATGACGGTGGGCGACATTGCCGGCAATATCCGCAAGATGGAAGCCGCCGCGCGCCAGGCCCATGAGGCGCAGGCAGATATGGTGGTGTTCTCCGAACTCTCGCTGTGCGGCTACTACCCCCAGGACATGCTGGACGAGCCCGCTTTTTTGCAGCGCTGCGAGCGCGGCCTGCAGGAGCTGCTGGCCACCACCCGCCAATGGCCGGCCCTGTACTGGGTGGTGGGCGCACCCACTGCGGCCCAGGGCCCGGGCAAGCGGCTGCACAACAGCCTGCTGGTGCTGCACAACGGCCAGGTGCGGTTGCAGTACGACAAGCAGCTGCTGCCCACCTACAACATCTTTGACGAGCACCGCCATTTCGAGCCCGGCCGCGATGTGGCCAAGGTGCTGCGTGTGGGCAATGCCCAGGTGGGCTTTCTGATCTGCGAGGACGGCTGGAACGACAGCGGCGCCGACTATGCGGTCAACCCCTTTGAGCGCATGGCCGACGCCGCCCCCGATGTGGTGGTCAGCATCAATGCCAGCCCCTCCAACACCGGCCGGCGCGAGCAGCGCCACCAGGTGTTCAGCGCGGCGGCTAAGCGCCATGGCCTGCCCATCGTTTTTGTGAACCAGGTGGGCGGGCAGGACCAGATCGTGTTTGACGGCGCCTCCTTCGCCGTGGAGCCCATGGCCGGCGTGGTGTTCGAGGCCGAGCGCTTTAGCGAACAGGTCGTCACCCTGCAGCTGGCACGTGGCTGTTTTGCCCAGGGCGACGGCAGCGTGCCCGAGCCGGTGGCCGCGCAAGGCCTGTCCACCATGGCGTTTTACCACGCGCAAATCCAGCTGGGCCTGCGCGACTACGCCCGGCGCTGCGGCTTTACCCGCGCCGTGGTGGGCTGCAGCGGCGGCATAGACAGCGCCCTCACGCTGGCCCTGGCCGCCGAGACGCTGGGCCCGGACAACGTCACCGCCATCACCATGCCTTCGCGCATTTCCAGCAGCGGCTCGGTGGAGGACTCCGTGGCCCTGTGCCAGCAGTTGGGCATTGCGCTGATTCAGCACCCCATTGCCGCCCAGGTGGACGCCTATGTCCAGCAGTTCCAGACCAGCTTTGGCCAGCCTCTTTCCGGCCTGGCGCTGGAAAACCTGCAGGCCCGCGTGCGCGGCACGGTGTTGATGGAATACTCCAACAGCTACGGCCATTTGCTGCTGACCACGGGCAACAAGTCCGAGCTGTCGGTGGGCTATTGCACGCTGTATGGCGACACCAATGGCGGCCTGGGCCTGCTGGGTGATCTGTACAAGACCGAGGTTTTTGCGCTGTGCCGCCACATCAACCAGGCCAGCGGCCGCGAGCTGATTCCCCAGCCCATCATCGACAAACCACCTTCGGCCGAACTGGCCCCGGGCCAGACCGACCAGGACAGCCTGCCGCCCTACCCGCTGCTGGACGCCATGCTCAAGCTGCTGATCGAGGGCGAGCGCCTGTCCGCCGCCGAATACCGGGATGCACAAGAGACGGTGAACATGCTGCAGGTCACCCCCGAAGGCCGCGCCATGGTGCACAAGGTGCGCCGCCTGCTGCACGGCAGCGAGTACAAGCGCCACCAGACGCCCCCCATCATCCGCCTGCGCCCGCGCGCTTTTGGCAGCGGGCGGCAAATGCCCATCGCCGCCAGTTATGCATGGGATTAAGGCTCCCCCCTGAGTCGCCTACGGCGCCTTCCCCCCAGGGGGACGGCACCAGCGCGGCGGGGCGGCCCTTGCGCGGTGCCCCGGCGTGGGCAGCGCCAGTTTTATGCGCTGCGCCCTGGCGAAAGGAGCATGCCATGCGACAGAGGTCGTTTGCACCATGCCTTGGGTGTTACTCCTTCCCCCGCCGGGGGAAGGTGGGGATGGGGGCTGGCCCCGGTATTTCTCCCTCGCACCGAAGAGGAGAGGGTGGGGGTGAGGGGTCTCCGGCATCGCCCAACACGGCATGCGCCGCAACAAAACCTCTGCCCACGGCAAGCCGGCGCTCTACCAAATTCGCAGCAGCCTATGCTTGTGTAGACTGCTTGCAAGCCCGAAAACACTGATATTGCATCAACGCTCCGTCGCCACCGGCCACGGGCGCTGCACCAGGAGACTGCATATGCCACCCGCACAGACCACCAACGCCCCCCACACCGCCGTGCTGATCGGGCGTTTTCAGCCGCTGCACCGTGGCCACCTGGCCCTGGTGCAACAGGCCCTGGCACTGGCCGAGCAGGTGGTGGTGGTGATTGGCAGCGCCTGGCAGGCACGCAACCCCAAGAACCCCTTTACCTGGCAGGAGCGCGCCGCGCTGCTGCGGGAGTCGCTGCCTGCGGCCGACCAGGCCCGGCTGCGCTTGGTGCCGCTGCGTGATTTTTATGATGAGCCGCGCTGGGTGGCGGCCGTGCAGCAGGCCGTGCAGGCCCAGGTGCCTGCGGGTGCCCGCGTGGCCCTGGTGGGTCATTTCAAGGATGTGAGCAGCGCCTACCTGGCACGCTTTCCCGGCTGGGAGCTGCACAGCCTGGAACGCCAGGGCGACTTTGATGCCACGCCGGTGCGCGATGCCTACCTGGGCACGCCTGCCGAGCAGCTGTCCGCACTGTGGCCGGCGCTGGACACCCAGGTGCCGCCACCCGTGCTGCGCTTTTTGCAGGAATGGGCACGCACGCCGGAATATGCCGAGATGCAGCAGGAGTGGCAGATGATTCGCAGCTACCAGGCCGCCTGGTCGCATGCGCCCTATCCGCCAGTCTTCGTCACCGTGGATGGCTTTGTGCGCTGCGCCGGCCATTTGCTGCTGGTGCAACGCGGCCACCGCCCCGGCAAGGGCTTGTGGGCCCTGCCCGGCGGCTTTGTCGAGCCACGCGACACGCTGTGGCAGTCCTGCCTGCGCGAGCTGCAGGAGGAAACCCAGTTCCCACTCAGCGAGGCTCAGCTGCGCGAGCGCCTGCAGGGCGTGGAGGTGTTTGACCACCCGGACCGCAGCCTGCGCGGGCGCACCATCACCCATGTGCATGCCCTGGACCTGGGCGCCGATTTGCCCTTGCCCGCCGTGGTGGGTGGTGACGATGCCGCACGCGCCGAATGGGTCCCCGAGTCGGCCCTGGCTGGAATGGAAGGGGAGTTCTTTGAGGACCATTTCCATATCGTGCGCCGCTGCATGGCCCGCTTTGCAGGGTGGGAACTGCCGCTGCGTGCAGAATAAACTGGGCACTGCCCACTCTCATTTACATAGCTTCTGCAGCGCGCCCTGTATGCGCTGCAGCCATTTTTGACTGATAGCCTCCGATGTCTTCTCTGCGCATCCGCCCCGCCACGCCGGGCGACACCGACACCATCTTGCACTTCATCCGCGAGCTGGCCATCTATGAAAAAGCCGAGCACGAGGCCCAGGCCACGCCGGCGCACCTGCAGCGCACCCTGTTTGCGCCGCAGCCCGCAGTGTTCGGCCTGGTCTGCGAACTCGACGGCGCGCCCATAGGCTTTGCCGTCTACTTCTTCAACTACTCCACCTGGCAAGGCCAGCACGGCCTGTACCTGGAAGACCTCTACATCACCCCCCAGGCCCGTGGCGTGGGCGCCGGCAAGGCCATGCTGCAGCACCTGGCCAAGATTGCCGTGGACAAAGACTGCGGCCGCTTCGAATGGAGCGTGCTGGACTGGAATACGCCCGCCATCGACTTCTACGACACCCTGGGCGCCCTGCCGCAAAGCGAATGGATTCGCTATCGCATGACGGGCAATGCTCTGCAAGACATGGCAGCGCAAGCCACGGTTTAAAGCGTTTCATCCACAAAAAAGCCCCGGTTGTTTTAACCGGGGCTTTTTTGTGGGCACAGCCTATGCAGCTGGTGCAAGCCATATCAGGGCGCTGCACAAGGGCTACCTCCCGAAAGAAGCTGCCATTTTCAGTAGCAACCTAGGTTCTTTAAAACTGGCGCGGCCCATACCAGGGGCAGCGAGCAAGGGCCGCCCCGCAGCGAGGCTGCCGTCCCCCTGGGGGGAAGGCGCCGTAGGCGACTCAGGGGGGCTAAAAAGCTACAGCCATGCCGGGCACATCGACACGGATCACGGGGCGCGCCAGCACAGCGGCGGCGGCACGTGCATAGCTCTCGCGCCAGGCGCTGTCTTCCTGCAGCTGACGCTGGGCCGCGCGCGCCACCACCAGCACCTTGTCGGCCAGCAACACCTTGCCGCTGGGGCGCAGGGGCTCGCATTCCAGGGTGGTGAACTGCTCATCCAGCCAGCGGCGGCCGGCCTCATGCTCCATGGGGGTGGCATGGCTCAGGTCCACGCGCAATTCCACGCCCTGGGGCAGATTGATGATGACTTCGTGCTGCATGTCTCGCCTTTCGTGATCAGAAATCGGGTGTGGGCGCCCGGCATTCCCAGGCCTTGCCCCTGAGCGCAGTGTCCATGAAAAAAGGAGCTATCGGTGTTGATAACTCCTTGTTTTCAGGGCAATCACTGATGGAAATCAGCCACAGCAGCGCTTGTGAAGCTCTTGTTTTGGGAGCAAAAGTCGCCCCCATTACATTCAAGCAGCCGCCAGCACCTCAGCCTTCTGGCCGGCGCGCGCGCGGCGGGCCTGCACGGCATCGGCCAGCACTTGCAGCGTGGTCACGGTGTCGTCCCAACCTATGCAGGCATCGGTAATGCTCTGGCCGTAGGCCAGGCCGCAGGCATCGTCCTTGCCCGGGGTGAACTTCTGGGCACCGGCCACCAGATGGCTTTCCAGCATCACGCCGAAGATCTGGGTGGAGCCGTCACGCATCTGGCCGGCGATATCGGCGGCCACATCTTTTTGGCGCTCGTGCTGCTTGGCGCTGTTGGCATGGCTGCAGTCCACCATCAGCGAGGCGGGCAGGCCGGCTTTTTCCAGATCGGCGCAGGCCGCAGCCACATGGGCGGCGTCGTAGTTGGGCGTCTTGCCGCCGCGCAAAATCACGTGGCAGTCCGGGTTGCCCGCGGTCTGCACAATGGCCACCTGGCCGTTTTTGTGCACCGACAGGAAATGGTGGCCGCGGCTGGCGGACTGGATGGCGTCGGTGGCGATGCGGATGTTCCCGTCCGTGCCGTTCTTGAAGCCTATGGGCGCCGAAATGCCCGAGGCCAGTTCGCGGTGCACCTGGCTCTCGGTGGTGCGGGCACCGATGGCGCCCCAGCTGATCAGGTCGCCGATGTACTGGGGCGAGATCACGTCCAGGAACTCGCTGGCCGCCGGCACGCCCAGGCGGTTGATGTCGATCAGCAGCTGGCGCGCCATGCGCAGGCCTTCGTCGATGCGGTAGCTGCCGTCCAGGTAGGGGTCGTTGATCAAGCCCTTCCAGCCCACGGTGGTGCGGGGCTTTTCGAAGTACACGCGCATCACCACTTCCAGACTGTCCTTGAACTGTTCGCGCACCGCTGCCAGACGGCGGGCATAGTCCAGGGCCGCCGCCGGGTCATGGATGGAGCAGGGACCAACGATGACCAGCAGGCGGTCGTCCTGGTTGCGCATGATGCGCTGGATGCTCTGGCGGGTGCTGCTCACCAGGCCTTCCACGGGCGTGCCCTGGATGGGGAAGAAGCGGATCAAATGCTCGGGTGGGGGCAACACGGTAATTTCCTCAATGCGTTCGTCGTCGGTCTGGCCAGTCTTTTCTTGCACAGAGCCGCGATACCAAGCGTCGCCAGAGGAGTGGTGGTGAGCGTTCATATCTGCCTCGTTCCTGATGGGGTGTTTTGGAAGTGAATGGGTGAAAAAAAACCGCCGGGCTTTTCAGCTTCGGCGGTTTTCTTGGGAGGGTGTGTTCGTGTGTGCGAGCGCTGGCCTCTCATCCGCCTGGGACCGAGAACCAAAAGTAAAAATAGGAAGCGCTGCGTACTTGCATAGCGGTCAAATGTAGCACTGCTTATGCCGCGGCGCAACACAGACCCAACACCACCAAGCAGGAAAATTCCAAAATTCCCATAAAAAAACGCCACCGCAATCGCATGCAGTGGCATTTTTTACATTTAACGCAGAAATATTGCGTATTTTGAAAAATTAAGCGGTTCCACCCACCGTCAAACCATCGATGCGCATGGTGGGCTGGCCCACACCCACGGGCACGCTCTGGCCTTCCTTGCCGCAGGTACCCACGCCGCTATCGAGGCGCATGTCGTTGCCGATCAGGCTGACCTTTTTCATGCATTCCGGGCCGTTGCCCACCAGCGTGGCGCCCTTGACGGGGTACTGGATCTTGCCGTTTTCCACCCAATAGGCCTGGCTGGCCGAGAACACAAACTTGCCGCTGGTGATGTCCACCTGACCGCCGCCGAAGTTGGTGGCGTACAGGCCTTTTTTGATAGAGGCAATGATTTCCTGCGGGTCCTTGTCGCCACCCAACATATAGGTGTTGGTCATGCGCGGCATGGGCAGGTGGGCATAGCTTTCGCGGCGACCATTGCCCGTGGGCTTGACGCCCATCAGACGGGCATTGAGCGCGTCCTGCATATAGCCCTTCAGAATGCCGTCTTCGATCAGCACATTGGCCTGGGAGGGGCAGCCCTCGTCGTCCACATTCAGCGAGCCACGGCGATCGGCCAGGGTGCCGTCGTCCAGAATGGTCACGCCCTTGGCCGCCACGCGCTGGCCGATACGGCCGCTGAAGGCGCTGGAGCCCTTGCGGTTGAAGTCACCTTCCAGGCCATGGCCCACGGCTTCGTGCAGCAATACGCCGGGCCAGCCCGGGCCCAGTACCACGGTCATCATGCCGGCAGGTGCCGGGCGCGAATCGAGGTTGACCAGGGCCTGGTCCACGGCCTCGTCCACATACTGGGCAATTTGTTCGTCGCTGAAGTAGGCCAGACCAAAGCGGCCACCACCGCCGGACGAGCCCACCTCACGGCGACCGCCCTGCTCGGCAATCACCGTCACCGACAGGCGCACCAGGGGGCGCACATCGGCGGCCAGCGTGCCATCGGCGCGGGCCACCATGACCACATCGTATTCACTGGCCAGACCGGCCATGACCTGCACCACACGCGGATCCTTGGCGCGGGCCAGTTTTTCCACCTTGCCCAGCAGCTCGACCTTGGCCGTGCTGTCCATGGAGGCGATCGGGTCCAGCTCTGGGTAGAGGCTGCGGCTGGGCGCAATCTTGGCCTTGGGGATGCGTACCTTGCGGCTTTGCGTGGCCGAGGAGATGGCACGCACGGCATGGGCCGCATCCAGCAGCGAGGCCAGGGAAATATCGTCGGAATAGGCAAACGCCGTCTTCTCGCCACTCACGGCGCGTACACCCACGCCCTGGTCGATGGAGAAGGAGCCGGTTTTGACAATGCCCTCTTCCAGGCTCCAGCCTTCGGCGCGTGTGTACTGGAAGTACAGGTCGGCATCGTCGACCTGGTGGGCCCGGATCTCGGCCAAGGCCTGGGCCAGGTGGCGCTCATCCAAGCCAAAGGGTTCAAGCAACAGTTGCCGGGCCGTGGCCAGGCGCTCAATGGTCGGTTCGCGGGAGATCATTCACAGATTGTAGGCATGCGCCCATGTCCCCGCCATGCTGCCGGCTACAGTCTTTGCATGCTGTCCTTGGGCGCACCGCGGTGGGTACGCGCCACCGCCATCAGCACGCCCAGCGCCAGCCCCAGCGTCACCATGGCCGTGCCGCCATAGCTCACGAATGGCAAAGGCACGCCCACCACCGGCAAGATGCCGCTGACCATGCCCATGTTCACAAAGGCATAGGTAAAGAAAATCATGGCCACGGCGGCGGCCATCAGCCGCGTAAACAAGGTGTTGGCGTGCATGGCAATCGCCAGGCCGCGCCAGACCAGCAGCAAAAAGCCGGTGATCAGCACCAGATTGCCCAGCAGGCCGAATTCCTCGGAGTACGCCGCAAAGATAAAGTCGGTGGTGCGCTCGGGAATGAATTCCAGATGGGTCTGGGTGCCAGCCATAAAGCCCTTGCCCCAGATGCCGCCCGAACCAATGGCAATCATGCCCTGGATGATGTGAAAGCCCTTGCCCAGCGGGTCGCGCGTGGGGTCCAGCAGGGTGCAGACCCGGGTGCGCTGGTAGTCATGCAGAAAATACCAGCTCACGCCGTCGGCGCACAAGGTGGGCTCGTTCCAGATGATGAGCGCAATACCCACCACGCCCAGCACCACCGGCGGCACGATCAGCTTCCAGGGTAGGCCTGCAAAAAAGATCACCGCCAGGCCTGCGGCCATCACCAGCAGCGAGGTGCCCAGGTCGGGCTGCTTCATGATCAGGCCCACGGGCAGCAGCAGCAGGGCGAAGGCGATGACAAAGTCCGAGGCCCTGCGCTGGCCCTCGCGCTTTTGGAACCACCAGGCCAGCATCAACGGCGTGGCAATCTTCAGCAGCTCCGAGGGCTGGATCACCACACCCACATTCACCCAGCGCTGTGCCCCCTTCTTGGTGATGCCAAACAGCAACACCGCCACCAGCAAGGCAATGCCCAGGCTGTACAGCGGCACGGCCAGCAGCATCAGCCGCTGCGGCGGCACCTGGGAGACCAGGAACAAAATGCCGGCGGCCAGCAGCATATTGCGGCCATGGTCGACAAAGCGTGAGCCGTGGTCATAGCCGGCCGAATACATGGCCAACAAGCCCACGCTGGCCAATATCCCTATGAGCAACAGCAAGACGTAGTCAAAGTTGCGAAACAGCGGCACAAAGCGCTGCAGCAGGGTCGGTTTGTCGATTTCGGCGGACATAGCCCGCCATTATCACGGGCCGCCTGCAGCCCTACAGCCCCACGGGGTCACCGCGCGCGCGTTCCAGCCCCGCCCCTGCCAACCGCTACCATGCGCGCATGGCAACCACCACCCACCTGCTGTATTTGCACGGCTTTCGCTCCTCCCCGCAATCGGCCAAGGCCCAGGCCATGGCCGCTTATGTGCAGGCGCACCATCCTGATGTGCACTGGTGGTGCCCGCAATTACCGCCCTCCCCCCGGGAGGCCATGGACATGGTGGCCCAGGGCCTGCGTGACTGGCCCGCAGAACATATGGCAGTAGTCGGCTCCTCGCTGGGCGGGTTCTACGCCAGCTGGGTGGCCCACCTCAAGGGCTGCCCCAGCGTGCTGCTGAACCCGGCTTCCTACCCCGACCGCGATCTGGAACGCTATATCGGCGAGCACAGCAGCTGGCATGACCCGGAAACGCGTTTTTTCTTCAGGCCCGAATACATTGCCGAGCTGCAAGCCCTGAGCCTGCATGGCAAGGCACCGGCCGGCCCGGAGCTGGGGCTTTTCGCCAAGGGCGACGAGCTGCTGGACTGGCGCGAGATGCTGGCCCGCTACCCGCTGGCCGAGCACATTCTCATTGAAGGCAGCGACCATGCCCTGAGCGGATTCGAGGCCTATCTCCCCGATATCTGCGACTTTTTACAACTGGCCTGAACCGCTACAGCGCCTGCTGTCGCCCAGGGACAAGGGCGGCATGGGAAAATGCCGCCCATGCACGCATTGTTTGAAGACGCCGGCAAATTCCTGGCTGGCCGTATCCTGTCCGAGGCCGACGCCTCCTCCCAAATCGAGCTTGGCACCGGCAAACGGGTCAAGGTCAAGGCCGCTGCCATTCTGCTGAAGTTCGACAAGCCCGAGCCCGCAGCGCTGGTGGCCGAGGCCGAGTCCATTGCCGCCACCGTGGAGCTGGACCTGGCCTGGGAATTCGCCCCCGAGGAAGAGTTCGGCTTTGCCGACATTGCGCGCGACTATTTCTCCGAGAACGCCCCGCTGGCCCAGCAGGCCGGCATGCTGTTTGCGCTCTATGGCGCGCCGCACTACTTCCGCCGCGCCGGCAAGGGCCGCTTCAAAAAGGCGCCGGCCGAAATCCTGCAGCAGGCCCTGGCCGCTATTGAAAAGAAAAAGCAGATCCAGGCCCAGATCGACACCTGGGCCCAGGAGCTGGCTGGCGGCAACTGCCCCCAGCCCATCCGCGAGCAGCTCTACAAGATTCTGTTCCGCCCCGACAAGAACGCGCCCGAGTACAAGGCCGTGGTCGAGGCCAGCCGCAGCGCGCAAAAAGCGCCGCTGGATTTGCTGCAGGCCGCCGGTGCCATCGACTCGGCCTACCAGTTCCACTGGCAGCGCTTTCTGTTCGACAACTTCCCCAAGGGCACGGGCTTTCCCGCCATCACCGCGCCCCAGCCGCCACAAGACCTGCCGCTGGCTGAAGTCCAGGCCTATTCCATCGACGACTCCATGACCACCGAGATCGACGATGCCCTGTCCGTGCAAGGCCTGGGCAGCGGCAAGGTCACGCTGGGCATTCACATTGCGGCCCCTGGCCTGGCGATCCAGCCCGGCTCCGATCTGGACAAGCTGGGCCGCAATCGCCTGTCCACCGTCTATATGCCGGGCTACAAGATCACCATGCTGCCCGATGAGGTGGTGCAGATCTACACGCTGGACGAAGGCCGTGCCAACCCCGCCGTGTCGCTGTATGTGACCTATGACGAGGCCAGCTTCGAAGTTCTGGCCAAGGAGACCAAGCTGGAGCGCGTGCCGGTGGTGACCAACTTCCGCCACGACAAGCTGGACCACATCGTCACCGAGGAATGGCTGAGCGACAGCAGCATTCAGGTCGAAAACACGCCACAGAGCTTGCTGGACGTGCGTGAGCAGCTCTGCTTTTTGCACAAGCTGGCCAAACACCTCAAGGCCCAGCGCGAAGTGGTGCGTGGCAAGCCCGAGAACTTCTCCCGCCCCGACTACAGCTTCCGCCTGGAAGGCAATGGCGACGAGGTGCCCAATGGCAGCGAAAAGGTCAGCATCACCGTGCGCAAGCGCGGCGCTGCCCTGGATCTGATCGTGGCCGAGGCCGCCATCGTGGCCAATAGCAGCTGGGGCCAGCTGCTGGCCGACTGCGGCGTGCCCGGCATCTACCGCAGCCAGGCCAGCCTGGCGCCGGGCGTCAAGGTGCGCATGTCCACCAAGGCCCTGCCCCACGCCGGCATCGGCGTGAAAAGCTATTCCTGGGCCACCTCGCCGCTGCGCCGCTATGTGGACCTGGTCAACCAGTGGCAAATCATTGCCTGCGCCCGCCACGGCGCCACGGCCGCACTGGCCGCGCCCTTCAAGCCCAAGGATGCCGAACTGTTCGGCATCATCAGCAGCTTTGACGGCGCCTACAGCGCCTACAACGGCTACCAGGCCGGCATGGAGCGTTTCTGGACGCTGAAGTATCTGGAGCAAAACGCCATCACCGAGCTGGACTGCGCCGTCATCAAGGACAACGGCCCCGGCGGCATGCTGGTGCGCGCCGACACGCTGCCGCTGGTGATCTCGGTGCTGGGCGCCCAGGCCCTGCCGCGCGGTGCGCGCCTGCGCGTCAAGCTGGGCGAGATCGACGAAATCACGCTGGACATCCACGGCACGGTGCTGGAGCGCCTGGACGATCCGGATGACGCCAGCGACGACGCCCCGGTGGACGAAGTGTCGGATGAAGACGACAACGTGGCCGGCCCCATCGCCATTGCCGTGGACATGAACGACAGCGAAGGCGCCAGCGCGGATAATCCCGCTCCGTGACCCGGCTGCCCAGCTTTCTCCGTTCTGCCTCCCCCTTGAGCATTGCGCTGGGGGTGTCGATTGCCGTGCACGCCGCATTGCTGGGCCTGCGCTTTGCAGCGCCCGAGCATTTCAACCGCGTGTTCCAGGACACGCCGCTGGAGGTGATTCTGGTCAACGCCCAGACACCCACCCAGGTTGAGTCCCCGGAAAAAGCCCAGGCCATTGCCCAGGCCACCCTGGCCGGCGGCGGCGATGCCGCCCAGGGCCGGGCCACCAGCCCCCTGCCCTATTCAGCGCTGACGGCCGTGGGCGACGATTTTGAAAACCGCCAGCGCCAGATCGACGCCATGCAGACCCAGCAGGCCGTGCTGCTGACCCAGTTGCGCAAGCAGCTGGCCTCGCTGCCACAGACGGCCCCCAACCAGGCCGCCACCAGCCCGCAGCAGGCCCAGGAAGAGGAACGCCGCCAGCAACTGGTCAAGCTGCTGGCCGAGATCGAAAAGCGCATCAACGAAGAAAACGCCCGCCCCAAGAAGCGCTACATCAGCCCTGCCACGCGCGAAGAGGTCTACGCCGTCTATTACGACGCGCTGCGCCGCAAGGTCGAGGACAAGGGCACGGCCAACTTCCCCGAGCAGGGCGGCAAAAAACTCTACGGCGAGCTGGTGATGATTCTGACCGTGAACCACGACGGCAAGGTGCTCGCGACCGAGGTGGTCCAGGGCTCGGGCAACCGCCAGCTCGACACCCGCGCCGAGGCCATTGCCCGCGCCGCCGGCCCCTACGGCCACTTTGGCCCGGCCATGCGCGCCAAGGCCGACCAGATTGCCGTGGTCTCGCGCTTTAAATTCACCCGCGACCAGACTTTGCAGACGGATGTGCGGTGAACACCCCCTGAGGCGCTGCGCGGTGTCCCTGACCTGGGAGCGCGCCAGTTTTTTACGCCCTGCCCTGCTCCATTGCCCCCTTGGCTATTGCTCCTTCCCCCGCCGGGGGAAGGTTGGGATGGAGGCTTGGCCCCTGGTCTTACCCCCTCGCCCGCTTGCGGGAGAGGGCTGGGGTGAGGAGCTCCTCGCCCTGCCCACATCTTTTCTCATATGACTGCAGCTCTTGATTCCTACTGCGTAATGGGCAACCCCGTGGCCCACAGCCGCTCGCCCTGGATCCATGCCCGCTTTGCCGCGTTGACCGGCCAGGCCGTGGCGTACGAGCGTTGCCTGGTGGCCTTGGATGGCTTTGCCCAGGCCCTGGCCGACTTTGCTGCTGCCGGTGGCAAGGGCTGCAACATCACCGTGCCCTTCAAGCTCGAGGCCGCCCAGGCCGCCACGCAGTGCAGCCCGCGCGTGGCCCTGGCCGGTGCGGCCAACACCTTGCTCTGGCAGGCCGATGGCAGCCTGTATGCCGACAACACCGACGGCCTGGGCCTGGTGGCCGACATCACACGCAACGCCGGCGTGGCGCTGGCGGATAAAGATATTCTCCTGATGGGCGCGGGCGGTGCGGCCGCCGGCGTGCTGGGCCCGCTGCTGGAGCAGGCACCGCGCCGCATTGTGGTCTGCAACCGCACGGCGGCCAAGGCCGAAGCCCTTGTGGCCCAGCATGCCGCCCTGGCCGCGCTCCATAAAGTGGAGCTGCAGGCGCAAGCACAGCAATCCTTAGGCGGCAGTTTTGATGTGGTCATCAATGGCACGGCTGCCAGCTTGCAGGGTGCGGGCGTGCCCGTGGCCGCCAGCGTGCTGCGCCCAGGCTCTCTGGCCTACGACATGATGTATGGCCCAGCTGCACAGCCTTTTCTGGACTGGGCCGCCCAGCATGGCGCCACCGGCCGCGATGGCCTGGGCATGCTGGTGGAACAGGCCGCCGAATCGTTTGCGCTGTGGCACGGCGTACGCCCACCTTCGGCCCAGGTGCTGGCCGAGCTGCGCGCCCTGCTCCACGCACAGGCCCCGCACTAAACCCATGGCCAACGGAGTCTGCACATGAAGGCATTCGAGCGTTGGCTGGGTCTGGCACTGCTGGCCTTGGTGGGCTTGCAGCTGTTTTTTGTGCTGCGCATTGCGCTGATGGTGGTGGTGGCGCCGGAGTCCACCAGCTTTCAACGCTCCGAAATGTGGCAGCAATGGAAAAACGGTGCCGAGCGCCCCTGGCAACAGCAATGGGTGGATTACGGCCAGATTTCCGACCACCTCAAGCGTGCCGTGCTGACCTCGGAAGACGACCAGTTTGTGGAGCACGGCGGCGTGCGCTGGGATGCCATAGAGAGGGCCATGGAGCGCAACGCCAAGGAAGAGTTGCGCGCGGCCCGCAAGCAGTCCACGCGCCCGGCCAGGGTGTTTGGCGGCTCCACCATCACCCAGCAACTGGCCAAGAATCTGCTGCTCTCGGGCGAACGCAATATGCTGCGCAAAGGCCAGGAGCTGGTGCTGTCCCAACTGCTGGAGCTGCTGCTTTCCAAGCGCCGCATTCTGGAGATTTACCTCAACAATGTGGAATGGGGCAACGGCATTTTTGGCGCCGAGGCCGCCGCCCAGCATTACTTTGGCAAAAGCGCTGCCCGCCTCAGCCCGGCCGAAGCCGCACGCCTGGCGGTGATGCTGCCCAATCCACGCCACTTTGAAGCCAATCCCCGCTCTGCCTATCTCAACCAGCGCAGCAGCGCCATCCAACGTAGGATGGGGAACACGCCGCTTCCTTAAAACGGGCTGCATCATCTAAGAACGTGTTCTACGCGTTGTAGAGCATGACCCGCCGCCCAGAGGAAAGCTCAGGCCCACTCCGGCCAACCGCCTTCTGCGGGCAGCATTGAACCTAGAATCAACGTCTTGCGCATGGTCCATGCGCTGCAACAGCTATCAAACCCAGAGCACATGCGCATTCTTGGCATAGACCCCGGCCTGCAAACCACCGGCTTTGGCGTGGTGGACCGCGAGGGCCAGCAGCTGCGTTATGTGGCCTGCGGCACCATACGCACCACCCGCACGCCGGGTGTGGAGCTGGGCGATCTGCCGGCGCGGCTGAAGATTCTGTACGAGGGCATTGGCGAGGTTATCTCCCGCTACCAGCCCGAGACGGCCTCCATCGAAATCGTCTTCGTCAACGTAAATCCCCAATCCACGCTGCTGCTGGGCCAGGCGCGCGGTGCCGCCATTGCGGCCCTGGTCATGCACGGGCTGCCGGTGTCGGAATACACGGCGCTGCAGATGAAGAAAGCCATCACCGGCCATGGCCGTGCGGCCAAGGAGCAAATCCAGGAGATGGTCAAGCGCATGCTGCACCTGCCCAACCCGCCCGGCCCGGATGCGGCCGACGCCTTAGGCCTGGCCATCACCCATGCCCACGCCGGCCATGTGATGGATCGCCTGGCGCAGGAAACCTCGCTCCAGCGCCGCCAGCATGCTTTGTACAAGGGCGGAAGAACGTACTAACCCCCCTTGAGTCGCCTTCGGCGCCTCCCCCCCAGGGGGACGGCAAACTCGCTGCGGGGCGGCCCTTGCTCTTTGCCTCTGGCGAAAGGGGCTCTGCATACGGTACACCAGTTTTGTGTGCAGCGCCCCGGTCTTGCTCCCTCGCCCGCTTGCCGGAGAGGGTGGGGGTGAGGGTGAAGCGGCAAAGCCGCTCAGGGGGTGTGTAGCGTTTCCGAGGGCAGAGCCCCAAACAGGCGTTTGTAGTCCTGGGAAAAATGGCCCATGTGATAAAAGCCCCAGCGCGCTGCAATGTCCTGCACGGTTTGCGGGCCCTGGGCATCGCGCAGGGCGCGGCGGCAGGCGTTGAGGCGTACGGCCTTCAAAAAATCGGCCGGCGACTGCCCCAGCGTGCTTTGAAAATGGTTGTGCAGCGTGCGGCGGGTGACATGCAGTTGCTGGCACAGCGCGTCCACCCCCAGGGCCTGGTAGGCGCTGCTGCAGACCATGTCGCGCGCGGCCATGACCAGGGCCAGACGCCTTTGTGCAGCCTGTGCCTGCTGCTGCGGGCTGGCACTGCACAGCAAGGCCAGCAACTGGGGTAGCAAGGCCTGGGTGAGCACCAGGCGCCATGCCCCCTGGTCTGCCTGCTGCTCCTGCAAACGCTGGCCCAGTGCCAACAGCTGCTCCATCAGGCGGCACAGCGCCATATGCTGGCCCGGCTCCAGCAAGGCCACACAGGGGCTTGGCTCCAGCAGCACACGGTCGGGGTCTAAGCCCAGCCATTCCTTTTGCGCCTGTAGCCATTGCACGTCCATGACCACCCCGTAAATGCCGAAATGCGGGGGCGTACGCAACGTAAAGCCTGCACTGGCGCTGGCGCACAACAAGCTGCGCATGGATCCTGTGCTGCCCGCCTGCTCACCACCGCAGAAATGCAGCGGCTGGTGGCTGTGCATATCGGCAAAACCCATCCACACCGATCCCGGCCAGGGCGTGCAACGCTGGCTGGTGGCCGGCAAGGTGTATTCATGGAACAGCTGAACACCTGCGCCAGCAAGCAGCAGCTCGCGCACCTGGCCGCTGAAGCTGCCGCTGGAAATCTGGTCGTACTCCTGCTCCCAGGCCGAAATATGGCTGGCATGCTCGTCCACATCTGCACTGCAGCGTGCACCGTAGGCCAGGGTCTGCGAGTCACCACCAGAGAGGTTGTTGCCCTTCTCCAAGCTCATGTCTGCATCTGAGCAAACTTCATTCCAGCTGACTGCAATTGGCTTGTAAATAATGCGAGCAAGCTTTTTCGCCCCACCCCTGGCCTGCTTACTGAGAGAGGCATAACGTCAAGAAACAAATCGGCCGGTTCTCGCTGGGGAACGGCTATCCCGAATCGGAAAAATCTACACCTCCCATCCGGATTGCCCATTTCGGATAGGTGCCAGCCACCTGCGTTTGATGCAATGCCTGCAAACATTCAGGAGATACAGGCATGAGCAAGCTCGCAACCGGGGCGCCACCCGAAACACAGGGCGCACACCTGAAAAAAGTCCTGGGGACTTTCCAGCTCTGGGGCATTGCCGTAGGCCTGGTGATCTCGGGCGAGTACTTTGGTTGGAGCTATGGCTGGGCCAGCGCGGGGACTCTGGGCTTTTTGGTGGCCACCACGCTGGTGGCACTGATGTACACCAGCTTCATCTTCAGCTTCACCGAGCTGACCACGGCCATCCCCCATGCAGGTGGCCCGTTTGCCTATGCGCGCCGCGCCTTTGGCCCCGTGGGCGGCTTTGTGGCCGGCTTTGCCACCCTGGTGGAGTTTGTGTTTGCGCCGCCCGCCATCTCCCTGGCCATTGGCGCTTATCTGAACGTGCAGTTTCCGTCCGTCAACCCCAAGTACATCGCCCTGGGTGCCTATGCCTTGTTCATAGGTCTGAACTGGCTGGGCGTGGGTATTGCTGCCACCTTCGAGCTGCTGGTGACGCTGCTGGCCATTTTCGAGCTGTTGGTCTTCATGGGCGTGGTCAGCCCGGGCTGGAGCTGGTCACAGTTTGCGTCCCTGGGCTGGGCGGGCTCGGACACGTTCAACGGCGCCGCACTGTCCGGCATCTTCGCCTCCATCCCATTTGCGATCTGGTTCTTTCTGGCCATTGAAGGCGCAGCCATGGCGGCCGAGGAGGCACGCGATCCGCAGCGCACCATTCCCAAGGCTTATATCGCCGGCATTCTGACCCTGGTGAGCCTGGCCTTTGGCGTGATGATCATGGCCGGCGGCGTGAGTGACTGGCGCCAGCTGGCCAATATCAACGACCCGCTGCCCCAGGCCATGAAGGCCGTGCTGGGCGGGCAAAGCGGCTGGCTGCACATGATGGTGTGGATAGGCTTGTTTGGCCTGATCGCCTCTTTCCACGGCATTTTGATGGGCTACTCGCGCCAGATCTTTGCCCTGGCCCGCGCCGGCTACCTGCCCGCCTATTTCGCCGCACTCAGCCCGCGCTTCAAGACGCCGCACCGCGCCTTGCTGGCCGGTGGCGTGATCGGCGTGGCCGCCATCTTCAGCGATGAATGGGTCAGCTTTGGCGGCCAGACGCTGACGGCCAACATCGTCACCATGTCGGTGTTCGGTGCCATCGTGATGTACATCACCTCCATGGCAGCACTATTCCAGCTGCGCCGGACCGAGCCCCATATGGCACGCAGCTACCGCGCGCCGCTCTACCCCTTCTTCCCCTTGCTGGCCTTGATCCTGGGCCTGGTCTGCCTGGGCGCCATGCTGTGGTTCAACCCGGTGCTGGCCTGTGTCTTCCTGGGCTTGATGGGCCTGAGCTGGCTGTATTTCCTGCACACGGAAGAACACCGCGCCCAGATGGAGCCTGATGCCATGTTGGAGGGTTGAAACGGCACCCCCTGAGCGGCTGCGCCGCGTCCCCCTCGACGCCTTCGCCGCGAGGCGGCTCTTGCTCGGCGTCTCTGAGCTGTGCCGCGCCAGTTTGTGTGCTGCGCGCATGGGTTTACGCCCTCGCCCCGAAGGGGAGAGCGTTGGGGTGAGGGGGAGCCCCTGAATCACTGAGATAAGACACAAGGAAGCACCAACATGCGCTACCACACCACATTGGGCGGCCAAGGCTATGAATTTGGGGATCTGCGCCAGGTCATGGCCCATGCCAGCCCGGCGCGCTCCGGCGACTATCTGGCGGGCTTGGGCGCATCCACGGCGCAGCAGCGCATGGCGGCCCGCCATGTGCTGGCCGATCTGCCGCTCAAGGTGTTTTTGAGCGAGGCGCTGATCCCTTATGAGCAGGACTGCATCACCCGCCTGATCATGGACAGCCATGACGCTGCGGCCTTTGCCCCCGTGGCCCACTTCACCGTGGGCGATTTTCGCAACTGGCTGCTCAGCGATGCGGCGTCCACCTCCGCACTCCAGGCTTTGGCTGCCGGGCTGACGCCGGAAATGGTGGCCGCCGTCAGCAAGATCATGCGCAACCAGGACTTGATTGCCGTGGCGCGCAAATGCCAGGTCGTTACCCGGTTTCGCAACACCATAGGCTTGCCCGGCCACCTGGCCGTGCGCCTGCAGCCCAACCACCCCACGGACGATGTGCGCGGCGTGGCCGCATCGGTGCTGGATGGGCTGATGCTGGGTGCAGGCGATGCGGTGATAGGCATCAACCCCGTCTCGGACAGCATGAGCACCTTGGCCAGGCTGTGCCATATGTTTGACGAGCTCATTGCGCGCTTTGCCATCCCCACCCAGTCTTGCGTGCTCACCCATGTGACCAACACCCTGGCACTGATGAACAGCGGCGTGCCCGTGGACCTGGTGTTCCAGTCGATAGGGGGCACCGAGCAAACCAACCAGAGCTTTGGCGTCACCCTGTCCATTCTGGACGAGGCCCATGATGCCGCCCAGGCCCAGCAACGCGGCACGCTGGGCCGCAATCTGATGTACTTTGAGACCGGCCAGGGCAGTGCCTTGTCGGCCAATGCCCACCATGGCGTGGACCAGCAGACCTGCGAGGTCCGCGCCTATGCGCTGGCCAGGCGCTACCAGCCGCTGCTGGTCAACACCGTGGTGGGATTCATCGGCCCGGAGTACCTCTACGACGGCAAGCAAATCATTCGCGCCGGCCTGGAAGACCACTGCTGCGGCAAGCTGCTGGGCCTGCCCATGGGCTGCGACATTTGTTATACCAACCACGCCGAAGCCGACCAGGACGATATGGACACGCTGATGGTGCTGCTGGGCAGCGCAGGGCTGAACTTTCTGATTGGTGTGCCCGGTGCCGATGACATCATGCTCAACTACCAGAGCACCTCGTTTCACGACGCTCTGTTTCTGCGCAACACCCTGGGCCTGCAACGCGCCCCCGAGTTCGAGGCCTGGCTGCAGGCCCAGCACATCACCAACAGCCTGGCCAGACTTAACGACGCCGCCCCTGGCCGCCTGGCAAGCGCATTGGCCCAGTTGCCCAGTCTGGAGGCTCCGGCATGAGCGGGCAGGCGATGAAGCCCAAGGCGGCTGCCCCCGGCGTTACCGCCATGCCCTGGGGGGAGTGGCGCGCAGCCACCGCCGCACGCATTGCCCTGGGCCGCGCCGGCGTGGCTACGCCTACCAGTGAAAATCTGGACTTTGGCTGGGCCCATGCCATGGCGCGCGATGCCATCCACACACCGCTGGACGTGGATGCCCTGGCCCAAGCCCTGCAGGCCGCGGGCCATGTCTGCTGGCAGGCGCACAGCCAGGCCGAGGACCGTGCCAGCTATCTGCGCCGCCCCGACCTGGGTCGCCAACTGGCCCCCGAGTCCAGCCACAGACTGCAGCAATACGCGGCTGCCCTGCCCCCGCAGACGCCTAGGCCCGATCTGTGCCTGGTGGTGAGCGATGGCCTGTCCTCGCTGGCCGTGCAGCGCCATGCCGTACCGCTGATTCAGGCCTTGATGCCTTTGCTCCCGGCGGACTTTCATGTCTCCCCCATCGTGGTGGTGCAGCAAGGCCGTGTGGCCGTGGCCGACGAAGTGGGCGAGCTGCTGCGGGCACGCTGCTGCGCCATGCTGATAGGCGAGCGCCCGGGGCTGAGCTCGCCCGACAGCCTGGGCATTTATTTGACCCATGGACCACACCGTGGCTGCCTGGATGCCCAGCGCAACTGCATCTCCAACGTCCGCCCCCAGGGCCTGAGCTACCGCCATGCGGCCTTCAAGCTGGCCTGGCTGCTGCGCCAGGCATTGCGGCTGGGCCACAGTGGTGTGGCCCTCAAGGACGATAGCGATGCGGAACTGGCCCTGCACCTGAAGACCCATTCCCCCTCGCTGAGTACCTGAATATGTCCCAAGCCTTCCATCGTCGCCTCGCGGTCAGCGCTTTGCTGGCGGCCATCACCTCGGCTGCACTGCTGGGCGGCTGCGTGTCCTCTCCTGCACACCCCCCTGCTTCAAGCCAACAGATCCTGGCGACCGGCCAATGGGACCGCTTCAATCGCCAGCAGCTTGATGCCTTGATCCAGCAGCAGGGCAAGCGCAGCCCTTCTTACAACCCAGAGCGCCCGCCCTATGCCGTCTTTGACTGGGACAACACCAGTATTTTTCTGGACATTGAAGAGGCTGTGCTGGTCTACCAGCTGGAGCATCTGCGCTTCGGCGCCACACCGCAGCAGTTGGAAGTCGCACTGCGCCGCAATATTCCGCGCACGGCCTTCAAGTCCGAATACCGCAATGCTGCGGGGCGCGAGGTGAGCATCAACACCATCGTGCCCGATATCTTGACCAGCTACCGCTGGCTCTACAGCCACTACCAGGGCCTGGCCGGCACCCAGTCGCTGGAGCAGGTACGCCAAAGCCCGCACTACCAGGCCTTTATCACCAAGGTGCGCTATCTGTACGAGGCCATTGGCGGCAGCTTTGACCACGACACGGCCTACCCCTGGGTCACCTATCTGTTCACCGGGCTGACGGAAGCCGAGGTCCGCAGCATGACGCGGGAGACCGTGCAGTGGCAGCTGGGCCAGCCCATAGAAAAAGTACGCTGGTCCACGCCATCGCAACTGCCAGGGCGGGCGGGCATTGTTGAAGTCAGCTGGAAAAACGGGCTGCGCCTGGTGCCCGAAATGCAGAACCTGTACGCCCACCTGCGCGACGCTGGCTTTGATATCTGGGTCTGCTCCGCGTCTTTTGTCGACGTGGTGCGCGAGATTGCCTCCAACCCCAGCTTTGGCTACCAACAGCCCTCCGACAGGGTGCTGGCCATGGAGCTGGAGCGCGACGGCCAGGGGCGTATCCAGCCCGTATTCCGCCAGGGCTATGACCAGACCCAGGGGCCAGGCAAAACGCGCGCCATACAACGCTTTCTGGTCAGCCGCTATGGCTACGGCCCGGCCCTGGTCGCGGGCGACAGCGAAGGCGACCAGAACATGATGGCCGACTTTGCCGACACCCAGAAGGTGCTGATCATCAACCGCCTGCGCGACCCCAGCACGGCCATAGGCCATTTCTCTGCCGAGGCCGTACGCCAGCACGGCAAGCCCGAGGCCCGCTACCTGCTCCAGGGCCGTGACGACAACAGCGGCCAGTTTGTGCCTTCACAGCTGCACATTCCGCTGCAATCCACCACTGGCAAGGCTTTGCCATAGGCTCTTGTCCTGAGCGAACTCCCGGCATGCACCACCACGCCCGATGACTACCCAAAACAAAAGGCTTCCCGAAGAAAGCCTTTTGCCACAGCGCATGGCTGCGAGAGTAATGACGGCCGAGATCAATAGCCGTTGAGGATCAGCTGGGCAATCACGCCGGAGGCAATGGCCACCAGCATATAGTCGCCGCCGTACTGCACCCAGTGGTAGCCACGGGGCGGCGCACTCAGGCGGTGGCCACGCCAGTCCTGCACCACATACTGCGGGCCACGGTACTGGGGTGGCACGCGGTAGCCCTTGACCCAGCGGTGGTCCGGCCCTGCACCATGGCGGCGGTCATGGTCACGGTCGTCACGGCGTTGTTCACGCGCCCAGTCACGCTGGTCTTTGCGTCGATCATCGTGCTTGTAATGGCCTTTGCCCTGACCACGGTGGCCGTCATGGTCATCACGGGCCTGGGCCAGGGTGGCCGTCATACCCAAACCCACGGCCAGCATGGCGGCTATGGCAGACATTTTTTTCATGGAGCGCTCCTCTCTGGGGTGAAAGCTTCCCATCCCTTGATGGGGTCTGGGCTCCATGATGCGGGCAATGGCTACCCCACGCGAGCGCGTACAGCGGGTTTTACGAACACTTTGCGCGGGACATACAGAGTTTGCAAAGTGCAAGGCTCAGCTTCACTTCGCAGCGCACAACACGCTCTCAGCCCAGACTTTCGAGGATGAAGCTTCCGCGCCAATCCAGAGGGCGCTACACCAACCTGCCGAAGATCAGCACGGCAAAAAAGGCCAGGCCTGCAATCACCGTCCACTTGAACACCAGCAGCCCCCAGCGCTTGTACTGCACACGGCCCGTGCCCAGGTAAAAAACAAAGCACAGGGCCGAAGCCAGCAACAGCAAGGAGGCAATCCAGCGAAACAGCAGCATGTCAGTGCCCCCCAATGCCACACGCGACTGCCAACGACCCATGAAACCGGCGCCCGCCAAGCCAGAGACAGCGAGCAAGGGCCGCCCCGCCGCGAGGCTGTCGTCCCCCTGTAGGGGAAGGCGCCGAAGGCGACACAGGGGGGATCACCACGCCTTGGCAAGCTGCGCAAAGCCCGCAGGCGCCTTACGGTCGCTGTCAAAGCTGACCTCTTCCCAGGCCGTGGGGTCGGCCAGCAGGGCGCGCAGCAGCTGGTTGTTCATGCCGTGGCCGGAGCGAAAAGCGCTGTAGCCGGCCAGCAGCGGCTTGCCGATCACATACAGATCGCCCATGGCATCCAGAATCTTGTGCTTGGCAAACTCGTCGTCATAACGCAGGCCGTCGCTGTTGAGGACTTTGTAGTCGTCCATCACGATGGCGTTGTCCAGACCGCCGCCCAGGGCCAGGCCGTTGTTGCGCAGCATTTCCACATCCTTGGTGAAACCAAAGGTGCGGGCGCGGGCGATGTCGCGCGGGTAGTTGCCGGCGCCCAGGTCGAACTCCACGGACTGGCCGGTGGAGTCCACCGCAGGGTGGGCAAAGTCAATCTCAAAGCGCAGCTTGAAGCCGTGGTAGGGGTCAAAACGCGCCCACTTGAGCTTTTCGCCCTCGCCCTCGCGCACTTCCACCGGTTTGAGCACCCGAATAAAGCGACGCGGCGCGTTCTGCACCTCCACCCCTGCGCTTTGCAGCAGAAACACAAAGGAGGAGGAGGACCCGTCCAGGATCGGCACTTCCTCGGCGGTGATGTCGATATAGAGGTTGTCTATGCCCAGGCCGCACAGGGCCGACATCAGGTGCTCGATGGTGTGCACCTTGGCACTGCCCGTGGCAATGGTGGTGGCCATGCGGGTGTCGGACACCGACTGCGCCGTCACCGGAATGTCCACAGGCTCCGGCAAATCCACACGCCGAAAGACGATGCCCGTATCCGGCTGGGCCGGGCGCAGAGTCATCTCGACCCGCTGGCCGCTGTGCAAACCCATGCCCACGGCACGGGTGATGGTCTTGAGGGTGCGTTGCTGGAGCATAGAGAGATTTTACCGATGAGAGGAATATTCCTGCTGCCCCAGGCCATGGGAAATCCCAATCACGGCCATTACCTCCAACAGGCTGCGGCCTTGCAGCCGCTCATAGAAAAAGAGAGCACCTATAGCGCTCTCTTTCTACGGTTCAAATAGTTTTCACCTTGAAACCCAGAAGCATCAGGCTGTAAGCGCTCTCTTTTAGAGGGCTCTGCACATCACCCTAGACCTACGCAACTGACGCTGCACAGGTCAGAGGCACCGCGCAAGGGCCGCCCCGCAGCGCTGGTGCCGTCCCCCTCCATCGCGCAGCGATAGAGAGGGGGAAGACGCGAAGCGGCTCAGGGGGTGTATCCGTTCAATCCGCTTGTTTCCGCAGAAAGGCCGGGATCTCCAGATCATCCATGCCGCCCGAAGACAGCGCGTCCACACGGGCCGCTGCCTGGGTGCGGTTGGTACGCCACACGCTGGGCACGTTCATGCCTCCGTAGTCGGCCTGGCCTGCGGCACCGCCCATGGTGGGCATGCCTGCAGTCACTGCCGCGCCCATGGAGGCCGTGGGCATGGCGTACATGCCGTCGGTGCCGGTGCGCAGACCGCCCTGCACCACCGACATGGGCTGGCGGCGGGCGTTCTGGCGAGCCAGACCGGTAGCCACCACAGTCACGCGGATGTCGTCACCCAGGCTGTCGTCATAGGCGGCGCCGTAGATCACGTGTGCATCGGGCGAAGCGTAGGCATTGATGGTGGACATGGCCAGACGCGACTCGGACAGCTTCAGGCTGCCCTTGGCGGCCGTCACCAGCACCAGCACGCCACGAGCGCCGGACAGGTCAATGCCTTCCAGCAGCGGGCAGGCCACGGCCTGCTCGGCAGCGATGCGGGCGCGATCCGGGCCGGAGGCACGGGCCGTGCCCATCATGGCCTTGCCGGGCTCGCCCATCACGGTGCGCACGTCTTCGAAGTCGACGTTCACATGGCCGTACTCGTTGATGATTTCGGCAATGCCGCCCACGGCGTTCTTCAGCACGTCGTTGGCATGGGCAAAGGCTTCGTCCTGGGAGATGTCATCGCCCAGCACTTCCAGCAGCTTCTCGTTGAGCACCACGATCAGCGAGTCGACATTGGCCTCCAGCTCGGTCAGACCGCCGTCGGCATTGGTCATGCGGCGGCTGCCTTCCCAGTCGAAGGGCTTGGTGACCACGCCCACGGTGAGAATGCCCATTTCCTTGGCCACGCGGGCGATCACCGGCGCAGCGCCGGTGCCGGTGCCGCCGCCCATGCCGGCCGTGATGAACAGCATGTGCGCGCCTTCGATGGCGGCGCGGATGTCGGTGTCAGCAGCTTCGGCAGCTTCGCGGCCCTTGTCGGGCTTGCTGCCGGCGCCCAGGCCGCTTTGGCCCAGCTGAATGGTGCGATGTGCATTGCTGCGGATGAGCGCCTGTGCGTCGGTGTTCGCGCACACGAATTCCACGCCCTGCACATTGCAGGCGATCATGTGCTCCACGGCATTGCTGCCGCCGCCGCCCACGCCGATCACCTTGATGCGCGTGCCCTGGTTGAACTCTTCGGCTTCGATCATTTCGATGGTCATGTTGCTGCTCCTGAAATTTGGTAATGGGTCACTGCTGTTGTTCTGGTTTCACTTCGGTATCGCTGGTAGTGAAAGTCCGTGGGCGGGCCTGTGATGCGTAAACGTCGGGAACACATGGTTAGAAGTTCCCCACGATGAAGTCTTTAAAACGACCGAAAGCGGTTTTTACCGAGCCGCTTTTCTGGGCCACTTTGAATCCACGCATACGTGCCATGCGAGCCTCCTCTAACAATCCCATCACCGTGGCCGAGCGCGGCTGCGCCACCATGTCGGCCAAGGCGCTGGCGTACTTCGGAATACCGCGGCGCACGGGTTTGAGAAAAATGTCTTCGCCCAGTTCCACCATGCCGGGCATGACGGCGCTACCACCTGTAAGCACGATGCCGGAGGACAGGACTTCTTCGTAGCCGGACTCGCGGATGACCTGGTGCACCAGCGAGAAAATCTCTTCCACGCGCGGCTCGATCACGCCGGCCAGGGCCTGCTTGCTCAGCATGCGCGGGCTGCGGTCGCCCAGGCCGGGCACTTCCACCTGGCTGTCGGGGTCGGCCAGCATTTGCTTGGCATAGCCGCTTTCGACCTTGATGTCTTCGGCATCCTTGGTGGGCGTGCGCAGCGCCATGGCGATGTCGCTGGTGATCAGATCGCCCGCGATGGGGATCACTGCCGTGTGGCGAATCGCACCACCGGTGAAGATGGCCACGTCCGTGGTGCCGGCGCCGATATCGACCAGGGCCACGCCCAGCTCGCGCTCGTCATCGGTGAGCACAGCCTGGCTGGCGGCCAGCGGGTTCAGCAGCAGCTGCTCCACTTCCAGGCCGCAGCGGCGCACGCATTTGATGATGTTCTCTGCCGCGCTTTGGGCGCCGGTGACGATGTGCACCTTGGCTTCCAGGCGTATGCCGCTCATGCCGATGGGCTCTTTGACATCCTGGCCGTCGATGACGAATTCCTGGGGCTCCACCAGCAGCAGGCGTTGGTCCGAGGAGATGCTCACCGCCTTGGCGGTCTCGATCACGCGGGCCACATCGGCCTGCGTCACTTCCTTGTCCTTGATGGCCACCATGCCGCTTTGGTTCAGGCCGCGGATGTGGCTGCCGGTGATGCCGGTGTGCACACGCTGGATCTTGCAGTCCGCCATCAGCTCGGCCTCTTTGAGCGCCTGCTGAATGCTTTGCACCGTGGCATCGATGTTCACCACCACGCCGCGCTTGAGCCCGTTGCTGGGCGCCACGCCCAGGCCGGCCAGCTTCAACTCCCCGCCGGGCATGACTTCGGCGACGACGGCCATGACCTTGGCGGTACCAATGTCCAGGCCCACAACCACGTCTTTGTATTCTCTTGCCATATCAGTGTCTGCCCTCAGTTGTTCGGGGTTTGTTCTTTTCCTTCTGCGCCGCGGCCCGGCTCAGCTGCAGTGCTCTTTCGCGCGACACCGTGGTCACGCCCTTGAGGCGCAGGGCATAGCCGTCGGGGTAGCGCAGGTCGGCATATTCCAGGGCATCGGCCCGGCGCTGGTACTGGCCGGTCACCTGGCTCAGCGTGCGCACAAAACGCTGGGCACGCTGCAGCACCTGCTCGGGCGTGCCATTGCCCAGCTCGACCAGGGCATCGTTGTCCAGCCGGGCCACCCAGCTGCCGCGATCGCGCAGCGTCAGGGCATCGATTTCCACCTGCAGCGGCGCAAAGGCCGGCTCCAGGGCATAAAACATGGCCAGCACCTGCGAGGCCGAGCCGTCGGGCCCCTGCAGGCGCGGCAGGCCTTCACGCTCCACCTCGCCCACATTGGCCTCGAAGACCTCGCCCATGTCGTTCACCATGGAGGCACCGCTTTCCGGTCCCCAATAGGCCTGGGCCACATGTTCTTTCAGGATCACGCGCAGGCTGTTGGGGAACTCGCGCCGCACCTCGGCACTGCGCACCCAGGGCACTTGCTCGAAGGCCTGGCGCGCACCTGCCAGGTCCACAGTGAAGAAGTTGCCAGTCAGGCTGGGCGCCACATTGGCACGCAGCGTGACGGCGTTGTTGTGCACCAGCTCGCCCTCAACCACGATGCGCGCAATCGCAAATGCCGGGTGGCGCACGGCCCACCAGCTCAACACTGCCAGCAGCAAGACGGCGCAGCCCGCGAACAGGACCGAAGCGGTCGCGTTCATCAGGCGGACGTCCAGAGGCAGTGCATGGCGCATCAGACCACTCCTTCGGCGGCGGCATGGGCCGCACCATCCAGCGATGCCATGGACAGAATGCGCAGGCACAGCGCCTCATACGAGAGGCCTTGTGCGCGCGCTGCCATGGGCACCAGCGAATGCCCGGTCATGCCGGGCGAGGTGTTGATTTCCAGAAGGAATGGCTTGCGGTCGCTGGCGCGGATCATCACATCGGCCCGGCCCCAGCCACGGCAGCCCAGGGTGCGGAATGCCTGCTCCACGATGCGCCGAATCTCGGTCTCCTCCGCTTCAGGCAGGCCACTGGGACAGTGGTATTGCGTGACGTCGGTGAAGTATTTGTTCTGGTAGTCGTAGTTGCCCTCGGGCGCCACGATGTGGATCACGGGCAGTGCCGCCGCAGCAGCACCTTCGCCCAGCACGGCGCAGGTGGTTTCATCGCCGGCAATGAACTGCTCGCACAGCACCTCGTCGTCGTACTTGGCGGCCAGGGCGTAGGCGGCCTCGCACTGGCCGGCATCCACCACCTTGGTCAGACCCATGCTGGAGCCATCGCGTGCGGGCTTGACGATCATGGGTGCACCCAGGGCTGCAAAGGCCGCACGGGTTTGCTCGGCATTCGCCACCATGCGCCACTCCGGCGTGGGCAGGCCTTCAAAGCGCCAGATGCGCTTGGTCATGACCTTGTCCATGGCGATGCTGGAGGCCATCACACCCGAGCCGGTGTAGGGAATGCCCAGCAATTCCAGCGCGCCTTGCACCGTGCCGTCCTCGCCGTGGCGGCCATGCAAAGCGATGAAGCAGCGGGCAAAACCCAGTTTTTTCAAGTCACCGAGGTCGCGCTCTGCGGGGTCAAATGCATGGGCATCGACACCTTGGGAACGCAGGGCCTGCAAGACCCCGTTGCCCGACATCAGCGACACCTCGCGTTCCGACGAGCTGCCGCCCATGAGCACGGCCACCTTGCCCAGGGCCTGTACATCAATGTGCAGGGTGTTCTGACTCATAGCGCAACTCCTGCCTGCACCGGCAGCTCACTCTTCGATAGCATTTCAACCAATTTTCCCGGTACGGCCCCGATGGAGCCCGCCCCCATGCACAGCACCACATCGCCAGAGCGCGCATTGTCCGCAATTGCCCGCGGCATATCTGCGATTTGCTCAACAAATATGGGTTCTACGCGGCCGGCCACGCGCAGGGCACGCGCCAGGGCGCGGCCGTCGGCGGCCACGATGGGAGCTTCGCCTGCGGCATAGACCTCGCCCAGCAGCACGCTGTCGGCATGGCCTATGACCTGGATGAAGTCTTCAAAGCAGTCGCGGGTTCGGGTGTAGCGGTGGGGCTGGAAGGCCAGCACCAAGCGGCGGCCTGGGAAGGCGCCGCGTGCAGCAGCCAGCGTGGCCGCCATTTCCACGGGGTGGTGGCCATAGTCATCGATGACGGTGAAGTGACCGCCATCGGCCGTGGGCAGCTCGCCATAGCGCTGGAAGCGCCGGCCCACGCCCTTGAAGCCTTCCAGTGCGCGCAGCAGGGCGGCATCGGGAATCTCCAGTTCCATGGCCACGGCCACGGCGGACAGAGCGTTGAGCACGTTGTGCTCGCCCGGCAGGCTGAGCACCACATCCAGATCGGGGTAGCGCTGGCCGTTGCTGCGGCGCACGGTGAAGTGCATCTGGCCGGCCTCGGCACGCACATTCACGGCGCGCACCTGGGCGTCTTCGGCAAAGCCGTAGGTGGTTACCGGGCGGGCCAGCAGGGGCAGGATGTCGCGCACGGCCGGGCTGTCCACGCAGACGATGGCGCGGCCATAGAAAGGCATGCGGTGCAGAAAATCCACAAAGGCCTGCTTCAGCTTGCCGAAGTCATGGCCGTAGGTCTCCATGTGGTCGGCGTCGATGTTGGTGACCACGGCCATCACCGGCAGCAGGTTCAGGAAGGAGGCGTCGGATTCGTCGGCCTCGACCACGATGTAGTCGCCCTGGCCCAGCTTGGCATTGGCGTCGGCGCTGTTGAGCTTGCCGCCGATGACAAAGGTCGGGTCCAGCCCGGCCTCGGCCAGCACGCTGGTCACCAGGCTGGTGGTGGTGGTCTTGCCATGGGCGCCGGCAATGGCAATGCCTTGCTTGAAGCGCATCAGCTCGGCCAGCATCAGGGCACGTGGCACCACGGGAATCTTCTTGGCGCGTGCGGCCAGCACCTCGGGGTTGTCGGCCTGCACGGCGGTGGAGGTCACCACCACATCGGCATGGCCTATGTGTTCGGCCACATGGCCGACATGGGTCTGAATGCCCAGCGATTGCAGGCGCCGCAGCACGGCGGAGTCGGACAGGTCCGAGCCCGAGACGCTATAGCCCAGGTTGTGCAGCACCTCGGCGATGCCGCTCATGCCGGCACCACCGATGCCGACGAAGTGAATGTTCTGAATGGCGTGCTTCATGCGGTCAACTCCTCGCATGTCGCCACCATCTCGTGGGTAGCCTGAATCTTTTGCATCATTTTCGCGTTTCTCGCCCGTTCAATCAGCGCAGAACGCTCAGTATTTTGTAGCATTTCGGCCAATTTTTCAGCCGTCAGTTGCTTTTGTGGCATCAGCCAGCCACCGCCCTGCTCCACCAGGAAGCGGGCATTGGCGTTTTGGTGGTCATCCACCGCATGCGGAAAAGGCACAAATACGGCTGCGGCGCCCACGGCAGCGATCTCGGTCACCGTGCTGGCACCTGCGCGGCAAACGATGAGATCGGCATCGGCAAAGGCCTGGGCCGTGTCGTCAATAAAAGGCGTGAGCTCGGCCTGCACACCGGCAGCGGCGTAATTGGCACGCAGCTGCTCGATCTGGCTGGCGCCGCTTTGGTGCACCACGCTGGGGCGCTGCGCAGCCGGGATCAGAGCCAGGGCCTGGGGCACGATGTCGTTCAGCGCCTTGGCGCCCAGGCTGCCACCCACCACCAGCAATTTGAGCGGGCCGCTGCGGCCGGCAAAGCGTGCCTCGGGCTCGGGCTGGCGCACAAAGGCTTCGCGCAGCGGATTGCCCACCCAGCGGCCCTTGGCAAACACATTCGGGAAGGCGGTGAACACCTCGTCGGCCACAGCGGCCAGCACCTTGTTGGCCGTACCGGCCACGGAGTTCTGCTCGTGCAGCACCAGCTTTTTGCCTGCCAGCTTGCCCATCATGCCGCCGGGGAAGGTGATGTAGCCGCCAAAGCCCACCAGCACATCGGGCTGGACCCGGCGCACCACGCGCCAGGCCTGCCAGAAGGCCTTGATCAAGCGCAGCGGCAGCAGGGCCAGGGTCTTCAAGCCCTTGCCACGCACGCCACCGAATTCAATGGTTTCCAGCGGGAAGCCCTGGGGCGGCACCAGACGCGCCTCCATGCTGCCGGGCGCGCCCAGCCAGTGCACGCGCCAGCCGCGCTCCCGCAATGCCTGCGCCACGGCCAGGCCAGGGAAGATATGCCCCCCTGTGCCGCCCGCCATGACCAGTGCTACTTTCTCTGTCATTTCACTGCTCCCCTGCTCTGCGGCATGAGGACCTTGTTCTCGTAATCAATGCGCAACACCACGGCGATGGCGATCAAATTCATCAGCACGGCCGAGCCGCCAAAACTCATCAGCGGCAGCGTCAGGCCCTTGGTGGGCAAGGCCCCCAGGTTCACGCCCATGTTGATAAAGGCCTGAAAGCCTATCCAGATGGCCACGCCCTGGGCCACCAGCCCGGAAAACACCCGGTCCAGGGCAATGGCCTGGCGGCCGATTTCCATGATGCGGCGCGTCAGCCAGACAAAGGCCACGATCAGCAGCAGCAGCCCGACCAGGCCGAACTCCTCGCCAATCACCGACAGCAAAAAGTCGGTATGGGCCTCGGGCAGCCAGTGCAGCTTTTCCACGCTGCGGCCCAGGCCGACGCCGAACAGCTCGCCCCGGCCGATGGCAATCAGCGCATGCGAGAGCTGGTAGCCCTTGCCCAGCGCGTGCTTCATGTCCCAGGGGTCCAGATAGGCAAAGATGCGCTCGCGACGCCAGTCGGAGAAGGCGATCATGATGACGAAGGCGCCCACCACCAGGCCCGCCATCAAAAAGAACATGCGGGCGTTGACGCCGCCCAGGAACAGAATGCCCATGGAGATCACCACGATCACCATGAAGGCGCCCATATCGGGCTCGGCCAGCAGCAGCACGCCGCAGGCCAGCACCGCCGCCGCCATGGGCAGCACGGCGCGGAAGAAGCGCTCTTTCACATCCATGCGCCGCACCATGTAGTCGGCCGCATAAACCAGCACCGCGAACTTGGCTAGCTCCGAGGGCTGGAAGTTCATGATGCCCAGCGAAATCCAGCGCCGCGCCCCGTTCACCACCACGCCCACATGGGGCACCAGCACGGCAAACAGCAGCAGCACGGAGAGGATGAACAGCTTGCGCGCCATGCGCTCCCAGGTCTTCATCGAGATCTGGAAGGCCAGCAGCGCGCCGACAAAGCCCACGCCCAGCGCAATCACATGGCGCAGCACAAAGTGGTAGGGCTCGATCTTGCCGAAGCGCGGGTTGTCCGGCATGGCGATGGAGGCCGAATACACCATCACCAGCCCCCAGGCCAGCAAGGCAACCACCACCCATACCAGCGCCTGGTCCAGGCCCAGCATCTGCACCGGGCGCGCGGTGGCACGGTACTCCGTGCCGCCCACACGCACCGGCAGCACATCCACCGGTTTGTCGGCACGGTTGCCAAACCAGTTGGAAAAACGCTGGAGCACGCTGGACAGGGGCATTACTCGGCTCCTTCCAGTTCCTGGCCGGCCTCATGCGCCAGGGCGCGCACGGCCTGCACAAAGACTTCGGCGCGGTGGGCATAGTCGCGGAACATGTCCATGCTGGCACAGGCCGGCGACATCAGCACCGCATCGCCGGAGCGCGCCAGGGCCGCGGCTTGCTGCACGGCGGCTTCCATGCTGGTTGCGTCCGACAGCGGCACGCCCTCGCCTTGCAAGGCGGCGCGAATCTGCGGAGCATCGCGCCCGATCAAGACCACGGCGCGCACATAGCGGGCCACGGGTGCGGCCAGCGGCGCAAAGTCCTGGCCCTTGCCCAGGCCGCCCAGAATCAGCACGATGCGGCGGTCCGCACCCAGGCCGGTGAGTGCGGCCACGGTGGCGCCCACATTCGTGCCCTTGCTGTCGTCGAAATATTCCACGTCCTGCACCATGCCAATGGGCTGCACGCGGTGGGGCTCGCCCCGGTATTCGCGCAGGCCGAACAACATGGGCGCCAGCGCGCAGCCGGCCGCATGGGCCAGGGCCAGCGCGGCCAGGGCATTGGTGGCGTTGTGGCGGCCGCGTATGCGCAGGGCATCGGCCGGCATCAGGCGCTGGATGTGCAGCTCGTCCCGCGGGTCGCGGGAGCGGCGGCCGGCCTCATCGGCTTCCATGGCGCGCACCAGCCAGGCCATACCGCCCACCACTTCGATGCCAAAGTCGCCGGGGTTGACCGGCATGTCGGCACCAAAGCTGATGTGGGCGCGCAGCTGGGGCTTTTGCAGCTTGACCTTCACCGGCGGCGGCAGCATGTCCATGACCACGCGGTCTTCGCGGTTGAGCACCATCAGCGCCTTGTCGCCAAAGATGCGCGCCTTGGCCCCGGCGTAGGCGGCCATGGAGCCATGCCAGTCCAGATGGTCCTGAGAGATATTGAGCACCGTGGCGGCCGTGGGCTCAAAGCCCTGCACATCTTCCAGCTGGAAGCTGGACAGCTCCAGCACCCAGGCCTGGGGCAGGGTCTCGGCGTCGATATGGGCGCTCAGCGTATCCAGCAGCGTGGGGCCGATGTTGCCGGCCACAGCCACCGTCATGCCCGCATGTTCCAGCAACTGGCCGGTCAGCGAGGTGACCGTGGTCTTGCCATTGGTGCCGGTGATGGCCAGCAGCTTGGGCGCATAGCCATGGGCCGCAGCCAGGCCCTTGAGGGCCATGGAGAACAAATCCAGCTCGCCGCCCACGGGCAGGCCAACGGCACGCGCCGCATCGAACACCGGTGCCACGGTGGCCGGGCTCAGGCCGGGCGAGCGATAGACCGCGCCCAGGTTCTGGCCATCGACCAGCTCGGCCGCAAAAGGGCCGGCCACAAAGCGCACGCCAGGCAACTCGGCCTGCAGCGTGGGCAGATGGGGCGGGGCTTCGCGGGTATCTGCCACGGTGACCTCGGCCCCTGCGCGCACGCACCAACGGGCCATGGCAATGCCGGAGATGCCCAGGCCCAGCACCAGCACGCGCCGGCCCTGCAAATGCTGGGCCCGGCCCTGGGGCCAGTGTGCGGGAACGGGGGGCAGCTCCTCGACAGGCAGCTCCAGCTCGGGCTGGACCACGGCCGTAACCTCGGTGCTGGCGGCATCCGACATGCTGGGGTCGGCAAAAATCTGGGCCACAAAGGCGGCCGCGTCCTGGGCGGCCGTCAGCGTGGCGATATCAGGAATGGGCTCGACCGGAATAGGTTCGGCCGGAACAGGCTCGGCAACCAGGGGCATTGCCGCAGCGAATTCGCCCTGCTCTGCGGGGGCAGCATCGGCCACTGCGTCCACAGAGGCTTCGGCTTCTTCGGTCGCTCCGGCAGTTTCGGCCGCTTCTGCTTCCGTAGCTTGTTGTGCAGCGGGTGCGGGCACTTCCGGCAGATTCAGCTCCATATCCGGCGCTGCATGCGCAGCGGCCGCTCCTGTATCGAGAGCGGCCACGGCAGCCTCCGGCGGCGCCGGCAGATCGGTGGCCGGCGTGGGCTGTGGTCGGAGGTGTTCGTCATGCGTCATGCATTCACCTCAGCTTCAGCGTGGACAGGCCGATCAGGCACAGCAGCATGGTGATGATCCAGAAACGAATCACCACCTGGGTTTCTTTCCAACCGCTTTTCTCAAAGTGGTGGTGCAGCGGCGCCATCTTCAACAAGCGCCGGCCTTCGCCATAGCGCTTCTTGGTGTATTTGAAATAGGTGACCTGCAGCATCACCGACAGGGCTTCGGCCACGAAGATGCCGCCCATGATGGCCAGCACGATTTCCTGGCGCACGATGACGGCGATGGTGCCCAGGGCGCCACCCAGTGCCAGCGCACCCACGTCGCCCATGAAGATCTGGGCCGGGTGGGCGTTGAACCACAGAAAGGCCAGGCCGGCGCCGGCCATGGCGCCACAGAAAATCATCAGCTCACCCGTGCCGGCGATATGGGGGAAGTGCAGGTATTTGGCATAGCCTGCATTGCCGGTGACATAGGCAAAAATGCCCAGGGCCGTACCCACCATGATGACGGGCATGATGGCCAGGCCATCCAGGCCGTCGGTGAGGTTCACCGCATTGCTGGCGCCGACGATGACCAGATAGGTCATGATGACAAAGCCCAGCACGCCCAGCGGGTAGCTCACTTCCTTGAAGAAGGGCACGGTCAGGCCGGCCTTGGGCGGCAGGTCCAGCGAGAAGCCGGACTGCACCCAGGTGATGAACAGCTCCAGCACGCGGCCGTTGGAATTCTCGGAAATGCTGAACACCAGGTAGAGCGCGGCCAGCAGGCCGATCACTGACTGCCAGAAATACTTCTCGCCCGAGCGCATGCCTTCGGGGTCTTTGTTGACCACCTTGCGCCAGTCGTCCACCCAGCCAATCGCGCCAAAACCCAGGGTGACCAGCAGCACAATCCAGACAAAGCGGTTGGACAGATCAAACCACAGCAGGGTGGAAACAGAAATCGCAAACAGAATCAGCACCCCGCCCATGGTGGGCGTGCCGTTCTTTACCAAATGGGTTTGCATGGCGTAGCCACGCACCGGCTGGCCCACCTTGAGTGCGGTGAGCATGCGGATCGCCTTGGGGCCAATCCACAGGCCGATGACCAGGGCGGTGAGCGCGGCCATCACGGCACGGAAGGTGATGTACTGCACCACGCGCAAAAAGCTCAGATCAGGAGACAGCTCCTGCAACCATTGGGCCAGGATCAGCAGCATGCCGAGCCCTCCTCTTGCGCCAACTCCAGTGCCTGCACCACTTCTTCCATCTTCATGCTTCGCGAACCCTTGACCAGCACGCTGCCCATCTGGGCGCGCAATGCCAGCACCGCCTCAACCAGGGCGGTCTTGTCTGAAAAATGACGACCCGCGTCGCCGCAAGCCGCAACGGCATGCTGCATCAGCGGGCCATAAGCCAATACATGGTCAATGCCGGCAGCCTTGGCCGCAGCACCCACCTCGGTATGGAATGCCGGGCCTTGCGTGCCCACTTCACCCATATCGCCCAGCACCAGCACGCGCGGTGCCGGCAGCTCGGCCAGCACGGCAATCGCCGCCTGCACCGAATCGGGGTTGGCATTGTAGGTATCGTCCACCAGGGCCACGCAGCGGCCTGCCAGTTGCAGCAAGGCCGAACGCGAGCGCCCCTTGACCGGGCGGAAGGCCGTCAGTCCTTCGGCAATGGCCGTGGGCGAGACGCCAGCAGCCAAGGCGCAGGCGGCCGCTGCCTGGGCATTGCGCACGTTGTGGCGGCCGGCAATGTGCAGCGCACATTCCAGCACACCGGCCGGTGTGGCCAGCGCGACCTGCCAGGCGCTGCCCTGCCATTGCGCACGGGTGGCGTGCACATCGGCGTTGGCTGCGCCAAAGGTGAGCTGTTTGCGGCTGCCTGCCAGCGCACGCCACAGCGGGGTGAATTCCTCATCGGCGGGGAAGACGGCCGTGCCATCGGCGGGCAAAAAGGCGAACACGCTGCCGTTTTCCTCGGCCACGGCCTGCACGGTGTGCATGAATTCCTGGTGCTCGCGCTGGGCATTGTTCACCAGGGCCACCGTGGGCTGGGTGATGCGCGCCAGCGCGGCAATTTCGCCGGGGTGGTTCATGCCCAGCTCGACCACGCCCAGGCGGTGCGCGGCCTGCAGGCGCAGCAGCGTCAGCGGCACGCCGATGGCGTTGTTGAAATTGCCCTGGGTGGCAAAGGCCGCATCGCCCGCCGCAGCACGCAAGATGCTGGCCAGCATTTGCGTGACCGTGGTCTTGCCATTGCTGCCGGTGATGGCCACCAGCGGCAGATCAAACTGGGCGCGCCAGCCTGCGGCGATGTCACCCAGGGCCAGCGTGCTGTCTGCCACTTCAATGCCTGCCAGGCCTGCGGCCTCCAGACCACGGTGGGCCACGGCGGCCACAGCCCCGGCCGCGCGGGCCTCCCGCAAAAAGTCGTTGGCGTCCATGCGCTCGCCCTTGAGCGCCACAAACAGGTCACCGGCCTGCAGCTGGCGCGTGTCGGTGCACACGCGCTGCAGAGGCGTGCTGCCATCGCCCACCAGCCGCGCTGCGGGCTGGGAGCGCTGGATCCACGCCAGAGCCTGTTGCAATGTCATCATCACTTTGCTTGTCCTTCACGGGCCGCCAGCGCGGTATGCGCCTCGGCCATATCGGAGAACGGGCGCTTGACGCCCATCACCTCCTGGTAATCCTCATGGCCTTTGCCGGCCAGCAGCACCACGTCTTGGGGAGCAGCCTGGGCAATCGCCTGGGCAATGGCGGCCGCACGGTCCACCTGCACCAGCAGGCCCTGGGGCTGCATGCCGGCCACGATCTGGTCGACGATGGTCTGCGGCGCTTCGCCGCGCGGGTTGTCGCTGGTCACCAGCACCTGATCGGCCTGGCGCTGCGCGGCCTGGCCCATCAAGGGGCGTTTGGTGGCGTCGCGGTTGCCACCGCAGCCAAACACGCACCACAGCCGGCCACCGCGCTCGCGCGCCACGGGCTGCAGGGCTTGCAAGGCCTGCTCCAGCGCATCGGGGGTGTGGGCATAGTCCACCGCCACCAGAGGCTGGCCGGCAACGGCAATTTGCTGCATGCGGCCGGGCACGGGCTCCAGATGGGCGCAGGCCTGCACGGCTTGCAAAAGCGGCAGGCCCAAGCTGCGCAGCGTGGCGATCACGCCCAGCAGATTGCTGATGTTGTAGTGGCCCACCACCTGGGTTTGCAGCGGCACGGATGCATCGCCCTCAACCACGGTAAAGCGCAGGCCTGCGGGGCCATGGCCTATGTCTTTGGCCCACAGGCGGGCGCTTTGCTGTATGGACAGGGTCCACAGATCCAGGTCGCTGCGGCTGTGCAGCTGCTGGGCCAGCAGGCGACCATGGGCGTCGTCGATATTCACCACGGCGGCCTGCAGACCGTCCCAGTCGAACAGGCGGCGCTTGGCTTCCCAATAGGCCTCCATGGAGCCGTGGTAGTCCAGATGGTCCTGGGTGAAATTGGTGAAGATGGCACAGCGAATGCGCGTGCCATCCAGGCGGTGTTCTTCAATGCCTATGGATGAGGCTTCGATGGCGCAGGCCGCCAGGCCCTGGTCCACATAGCTGCGAAAGGCTTGCTGCAGGCAGACCGGGTCGGGCGTGGTCATGCCCGTGGACTCCAGCGCCGACGGCACACCAATGCCCAAAGTACCCACCAGGGCGCAGCCAGACTGCGTGCCCTGCTTCCAATCTGCAAGCGCATGGGCCAGCCACCAGGCGGTGGAGGTCTTGCCGTTGGTGCCGGTCACAGCCACCACGGCCAGGGCGTCCGAGGGGTGACCCAGCCACAGATCGGCGATCTGGCCGGTAGCGGCCTTCAAGCCCTGGAAAGCGGCCACGGTGTCGGCAGGCAGATCGAATACTTCGACCCCTTCGGCCTCCACCAGGCAGGCCACGGCGCCACGCTCCAGGGCCGAGGCCACATAGGCACGGCCATCGTTGACGCCACCGGGCCAAGCAATAAAGGCATCGCCAGGCTGGACCTGGCGGCTGTCGGTACGCAGCTGGCCGCTGCAACGGTTGCGCAGCCATTGCACGGCTTCTTGTGCCGAGCTCAGTTGGTACAGGTGGTGCAAACTGCTCACAGCGACTCCTCCACCGGGTTGGCCACAATCTGCGGCTGCACGGCCATATCGGGGTGCACCCCCATCAGGCGCAAGGTTTGCTGCACCACATCGCTGAAGACTGGTGCTGCCACCGTGCCACCGTAATAAGTTCCGTTCATGGGTTCGTCCACCATCACCGAGACGATGACGCGGGGGTTTTCAATCGGAGCCATGCCGGCAAACCAGGCGCGGTACTTGCCGGCGGCATAGCCCTTGCCCTCTTGCTTGCGCGCCGTGCCGGACTTGCCGCCCACGGAGTAGCCCACGGTCTGGGCACGCTGGCCGGTGCCGCCAGGGGCGGTGGCCATGGCCAGCATCTTGCGTACGGCACTGGCCGTGCGCTCCGAAAAAATCGGAACGCCCACAGGGGGGCGATCGAGCTTGAGCATGCTGGCCGGAATCACCTTGCCGTCGTTGGAGAAGACGGTATAGGCCCGGCTGATCTGCAGCAGACTGGCCGACAGGCCATAGCCGTAAGACATGGTGGCCTGCTCCACCGGCCGCCAGCTCTTGTAGGGCCGCAGCCGCCCGCTTTGCGCACCGGGGAAGGAGATTTGCGGCTTCTGGCCAAAGCCCAGGGCCGAATAGGTTTCCCACATCTCCTGGGCCGAGAGCTGCTGGGAGATCTTGGTCATGCCCACGTTGCTGGACTTCTGGATCACGCCCTCCACCGTCAGCACGCCCCAGTTGTGGGTGTCCGAAATGGTGGAGCCGGTCACATTGATGCGGCCGGGCGTGGTGTCCACAATGGTGGATGGCTTGAACTTTCCGCTTTCCAGCGCCGTGCCAACGATGATGGGCTTGGCGGTGGAGCCGGGCTCGAACACGTCGGTGATGGCGCGGTTGCGCAGCTGCTCGCCAGTCAGGCGCTTGCGGTTGCCGGGGTCGTAGCTGGGGTAGTTGGCCAGGGCCAGCAGCTCGCCGGTCTTGGCGTCCATGACCACCACGGTGCCGGCCTTGGCCTTGTGGGCAATCACCTGGTCGCGCAGCTTCTGGTAGGCGTAGAACTGCACCTTGCTGTCGATGGACAACTGGATGTCGCGCCCATCCATGGGCGGAATCTCTTCACCCAGACCTTCGACCACGCGGCCGAAACGGTCCTTGATGACGCGGCGCGAGCCGGGCTTGCCGCCCAGGTCTTTGTCAAAGGCCAGCTCCATGCCTTCCTGGCCATGGTCTTCCACATTGGTAAAGCCCACGACGTGGGCTACCGACTCGCCTTCGGGGTATTCGCGCTTGTATTCCTTGGTCTGGTAGATGCCCTTGATGCCCAGGGCCTTGATCTGCTGCCCGGTATCCCAGTCCAGCTGGCGCTTGAGCCAGACAAAGCTTTTGTCGTTGTCCAGCTTGGTTTTGATGGTGGCCAGCGGCATGTCCATCAGCTTGGCCAGCTGGGGCAGCTTGGCCTTGACCTCGGCGCTGTCGAGCTCCACGTCTTCGGGAATGGCCCAGATGCTGGCCGCCGGCACGCTGGAGGCCAGGATCAGGCCGTTGCGGTCCAGAATGCGGCCGCGGTTGGCCGGCAGCTCCAGGGTACGGGCATAACGCACCTCGCCCTGGCGCTGGAAGAAATCATTGCCAAACACCTGCACATAGGCAGCGCGCACGGCCAGGCCGGAAAAGCCCAACACCATCAGGCCCATGATGAATTTGCTGCGCCACTTGGGCGTCTTGCTCGCCAGCAGCGGGCTGGAGGCATAGGTCACGCTGCGGTGCACGCTCATGATGCACCTCCGGCAGCGGCCGACTGGGGCCGGGCCTTGTCTTCCACATACTGGGTGATGGCGGGCGTGGCGTTCTGCATACCCTGGCCCACGGCCAGGCGCTCTATGCGCAGCGGCGTGGCCTGGGCGCGTTTTTCTACCTGCAGGCGCTGGTATTCGGTCGCCAGCTCGCGCGCCTCATGCTGTGCGCGCTCACGCTCGGTGAACAGGCGGCGCGACTCGTACTGGGTGTGCACCAGAAACAGCGCACTCGCCATGACCAGGCCCAGCAGCAGAATGTTCAGGCGCAGCATAGGCCCTCCTGGCCTGCCAGCGGCAGCCATGGGAAGCGAATCTGCGCCATGCCTTTCATGCAGGCACCTCGGTACGTTCGGCCACGCGCATCACGGCGCTGCGCGAGCGGGGATTGGCCGCCACTTCGGCCGCGCTGGGCTTGATGCGCTCCAGCGCCTTGAGCCGCATGGGCTGGGGGGCGGCAAAGGGCGCACGGCGGTCATAGACCTCTTTGGAGTGCTGGGCAATGAACTGCTTGACGATGCGGTCTTCCAGCGAGTGAAAGCTGATCACGGCCAGACGCCCACCAGGCTGCAACACCTTCAACGCCCCGGCAAGCGCTTGCTGCAGCTCTTCCAGCTCAGCATTGATGAAAATCCGAAAAGCCTGAAAGGTCCGCGTTGCGGGATGCTGCCCCGCCTCGCGTGTGCGGACCGCACCAGCCACGAGGTTGGCCAGTTCGGCAGTGGTTGTGAGCGGGCCTTTGTCTGTGCGCCACGCCACAATCGCCTTTGCAATGGGGCCAGCAAACCGTTCTTCGCCATAGTCACGTATCACCTCCGCGATCTGGTGCACCTCCGCATCGGCCAGCCACTCGGCCACGCTCTGGCCACGCGTGGTGTCCATGCGCATGTCCAGCGGCCCTTCGAAACGGAAACTGAAACCCCGCTCGGGGCTGTCGATCTGGGGTGAACTCACGCCCAGGTCCATCAACACGCCGGCGCAGCTGCCCGCTGGCAACTCGTCCAGATGGCGAAAGCCTTCGTGCCGAATGGAAAAACGCGGGTCCGTGATGCGTGCCGCTTCGGCAATCGCTTCCGGGTCTTTGTCGAAAGCAACCAGGCGGCCATCCGGCCCCAGTCGCTGCAAAATCAGGCGCGAATGGCCGCCACGGCCAAACGTCGCATCCACCCACTGACCGGCAGGCGAAGTCTCCTCACCACCCAGCAGGGCGGTGACGGCCTCGTCCAGCAGGACGGTGATGTGTTGGAGGGGCTGGTTCAACGCTCGCCCTTTTCAAAAAGCAAAATCTTGGAAAACGCTCGGCATCTCGGCCTGCATGGCCTCTGCCTCTTGTGCTTCATAAGTGGCGCGGTCCCACAACTCAAAGTGGTTGCCCATGCCCAGCAGCACCGCGTCCTTGCTCAGGCCTACGGCCTGGCGCAGCTCGGGCGCTACCAGCACCCGACCGGTTCCGTCCATGTCCACGTCCTGGGCGTTGCCCAGGAAGATGCGCTTCCACCATTGCGCAGACATGGGAAGTTCTGCGATGCGATCGCGGAACTTCAGCCATTCGGGACGGGGGAAGAGCATCAGACAGCCGTGCGGGTGCTTGGTGATGGTGACCTGGCCTTCGGCCATGGCCATGAGGGCGTCACGATGCCGGGTCGGCACGGAAAGCCGACCCTTCGCATCCAGACTTAGCGAAGACGCCCCTTGAAACACGGCAGTAGACCCCGGGTAGGTTGGACCTGTTCACCTTTGCGCCTGGGCTGCAAAGGCAACTTTCACCACTTAATTGCACTTTTTTGCACTGTATCAGCAAATCCACCACTTGCCACGGCGCCCGTCACAAACATTTGCAATGAAATCAAGGACTTAGCTTGAAATTTTTGATGAGCGATACATAAAAGTCCTTTCACCACAAGCACTTAGGCACTAGATCAAATGCAAAGCATGAGCTCACTTCGGATTGACATTTACCAAACAAAACACCCCCCGAAACCGCAGCGGCTTCGGGGGGTGGCTGGCACGAACTAATGTGTCAAAGAATGTAACGCGACAAGTCTTCGTCCTGACTGAGCTGCTGCAGGCGCGCATCGACATAGGCGGCATCGACGGTCATGGTCTGGCCGGACAGCTTGGCGGCATCAAAGCTGACCTCGTCCAGCAGGCGCTCCATCACCGTGGACAGGCGACGGGCACCAATGTTTTCGGTGCGCTCGTTGACCTGGAAGGCCGTGTGGGCCAGGCGGGTGATGCCTTCGGGGGTGAACTCCAGCGTCACGCCTTCGGTGGCCAGCAGCGCCTGGTACTGCTTGACCAGGGAGGCATGGGTCTGGGTGAGTATGGATTCGAAGTCCTGCACCGACAGCGAGCCCAGCTCCACGCGGATGGGGAAGCGCCCCTGCAGCTCGGGAATCAGGTCGCTGGGTTTGGCCAGGTGGAAAGCGCCCGAGGCAATGAACAGGATATGGTCGGTCTTGACCATGCCGTACTTGGTGGAGACGGTGGTGCCTTCCACCAGCGGCAGCAAGTCGCGCTGCACGCCCTGGCGGGAGACATCGGCGCCGCTGGAATTCTGGCGCGAAGCCACCTTGTCGATCTCGTCGATGAAGACGATGCCGTTTTGCTCGGCATTCGCAATGGCGCGGGTCTTGATGTCTTCCTCGTTGACCAGCTTGGCCGCTTCTTCATCGGTCAGGAGCTTGAGCGCCTCCTTGATGGACAGCTTGCGTGTCTTGCGGCGCTCCTGGCCCATCTGGCTGAACATGCCGCGCAACTGCTCGGTCATTTCCTCCATGCCCTGGGGGCCCATGATTTCCAGCTGGGGCTTGGCCTCGGCCAGGTCGATCTCGATTTCCTTGTCATCCAGCTCGCCCTGGCGCAGCTTTTTGCGGAAGACCTGGCGCGTGGCGCTGTCGGCAGGCACGGCGTCATGGGTGCGTGCCTGGGGCAGCAGCACGTCCAGTACACGCTCCTCGGCCGCATCTTCGGCGCGCACACGCATTTTTTTGATCTCGGCCTCGCGGGTCTGCTTGACCGCAATTTCCGCCAGGTCGCGGATGATGGCGTCCACATCCTTGCCCACATAGCCCACTTCGGTGAACTTGGTGGCTTCGACCTTGATGAAGGGGGCGTCGGCCAGCTTTGCCAGGCGGCGGGCGATCTCGGTCTTGCCCACGCCGGTGGGGCCAATCATCAAGATGTTCTTGGGCGTGATTTCCTGGCGCAGGCCTTCATGCACCTGCTGACGGCGCCAGCGGTTGCGCAGCGCAATGGCCACGGCGCGCTTGGCACCGGCCTGGCCAACAATATGGTTGTCCAGCTCGGAGACGATTTCCTGCGGGGTCATGGACGACATGGTTTTCCAGCTCAAAAAGGGCTCTCAAGCTTGATGCATATGCTTGAGCAGCTATGAAAAGGTGAGGTGAGTGGGTGAGGTAAGGCGCAACAAGACGGCTTACAGCGTCTCGATGGTGTGGTGCATATTGGTGTAGATGCACAGTTCGCCGGCAATCTCCAGCGATTTCTTGACCACATCCTGCGCCGACAGCTCGGTGTTGTTCAGCAGCGCCTTGGCGGCCGAATGCGCATAGGCCCCACCGGAGCCAATGGCCACGATGCCCTGCTCGGGCTCCAGCACGTCGCCGTTGCCGGTGATGATGAGCGAGGCCGAGTGGTCGGCCACGGCCAGCATGGCCTCCAGGCGGCGCAGCACGCGGTCGGTGCGCCAGTCCTTGGTCAGCTCGATGGCGGCGCGGGTCAGATGGCCCTGGTGTTTTTCCAGCTTGGCTTCAAAACGCTCGAACAGCGTGAAGGCATCGGCCGTGGCGCCGGCAAAACCGGCCAATACGCGGCCGTTGTAGAGCTTGCGCACCTTGCGCGCCGTGCCCTTGACGACGATGTGACCCAGCGTGACCTGGCCGTCGCCGCCAATAGCGACCTGAATGCCGTCCGGTGTTTCGCGCCGCACGCTGAGAATGGTGGTGCCGTGGTACTGTTCCATAGTGGTGACACATGGGGCCAAGCACCCCGCTTGCAAGAGCAGCAGGGCTTTTTTTCTGCCCTGCACCGGCCCACCTGGTCGGCACGGGCAAAAAGAAACCGCCGCACACCGCTGCTACAGGCCCTGCTCGCTTGCGAAAACTGGGCCTGTGCCGACGGTGTGCGGCGGTGTACGGCGCATCGCCTCTTTCACCTCCGCAGGCAGCGGGAGAAAGAGCGCAAGCGCAGCAGATTAATCGCCAAACATTTTTTGCTTCAGCTCACGGCGCTGCTGGGCTTCCAGCGACAGCGTGGCCGTGGGGCGGGCCAGCAAACGGCCCACGCCGATGGGTTCACCGGTTTCGTCGCAGTAGCCATAGTCGCCGGCATCGATGCGGGCGATGGACTGCTCAATCTTCTTCAGCAGCTTGCGCTCGCGGTCGCGGGTGCGCAGCTCCAGGGCATGCTCTTCCTCGATGGTGGCGCGGTCGGCCGGGTCGGGCACCACCACCGTGTCTTCACGCAGGTTTTCGGCCGTCTCGCCTGCGTTGTTGTGCATGTCCTGCTTCAGCTTCATCAGCTTGTGGCGGAAGAAGGCCATCTGCTTGTCGTTCATGTACTCGTCGTCGGGCATGGCGATGACTTCGGCATCGCTCAGCTCTTCGGCGGTTTTGCTTTTCCAGTTGTTGGCCAACTTGGGATCGCGTTTGAGTGCTGCAGGTACAGAGATAGTGGAGGACATTGCTTTGGTATCAGTGATGGGCTGGGCGGAAGCCGTGAGGGCTGCCGACAGCGGCGGGATTGAGGCACTGCCCGCAGGGCTGCGAGCAGGAGAAGATGAGGAGGACGCCGTCGTCTGTTCTACGGCCTTCGTAGCGGAGGCCTTGGCAGACGACTTCACGGCTGCGGTTTTCTTGGCCGCAGGGGCTGCCACTTTCGTTGCGGCTTTCTTTTTACTGGTTTCGGCTGTCACTTCCTGTCTCCTCAAGTACGACCGTTCCAGTGGTCACCCCGTAGGTTGACCAACCAGGTTCTCTTTAGGGGCGCGATTGTAGCCATCTCCTCCAAGACCCAACGCAAAGTTGCAGATATCACACAACTTGCATTGGTAAAACCATGTCAAGTGCCGGCATTTTTGGCGAGACAGCGCATGCCGGCGGGCGATTCTGCCCCACGCCGGTGCGTGGCACGCGGCCGGCGGTAGGGCGTTTTGCGACCAGTGGGCCGGACTCAGAACGTGTTCAATGTCTCCTCGCGGCGCGCCAGTGTCTTTGCGGGATGGGATACAAGGCGCGATACCGCAGCAATAGCCGTGCTATTGCGAGGATTCGCAACACAGTAGACCGCCCGCAAAGCCACTGGC
>JAITLO010000045.1 GCA_031277855.1 Acidovorax sp.
CCATCCCGCAAAGACACTGGCGCGCCGCGAGGAGGTCGTGAACACGCTCTCGGCCAATAACTGCATGCGCTGCACAGGCGCATGCAGGCTTTTTTGCAAGGTCTTCCCGCATGCACGCAGATATTCACGACGACGATCACAACCCTCCCGCCCCCGCGCCTTTGAACGCCGCACAGGTTCGCGCTTTCTGGCAGCAGTTTTCCGCGCAACTGGTGGCGCTGCAAGCCTTGCCGGGCGTGGAGTTTGTGGAGCAGGCCAATGCCTTGCTGCAGCAGCAGGCCGCAGCGCTTTCCGTGGAGCTGGAAGGCCTGCCCGGGGAGCCCGGGGCCAGGCTGGTGTTCACCGCCCATGGCGATGTGGAGCAGTTCGAGAATGTGCAAGCCCTGGTGCGCCAGGCGCCGCCCGATCTGCCCTATGCCGTGCAGGCATTCCGCAGCCGCACTTTGGGCGGCAACTTTGCCATGCGCATGCAGGACTTCGAGCTCTCCTGTGCGGATGTGCGTGTGGCGCATTACGACGCCGGCGGTATCACCGGCCTCACGCTGTCCTTTGCCAAAGACATTCCGGACGACATGCAAGAACATGCGCGGCATATGGCCTTCATCTTGCTGGACCATGTGCTGGGCGAATGGGATTTCTCCGTACGAGTGGGCCCTGTGGAATTTGCCGAAGGCGAATCCCAGGCCGAGAGTGCGGGCCTGCCGCTGCCGTCTTTTCCCGTGCTTTTTGATGCCTTCCAGCGTCAGGTGCTGGGCCGCAGCTATGCCTTCCCTTCCGAGGAGGAAGACCGCTGGATGTCGCTGGAAGTCCGTGTCCGGGATGCGGGGCCGGACGACGCGCCCGACCTGCTGACCTTCCACGACAGTGCCAATGCCCTGGCCACGCGGGCAGACCTGTCCCATCTGCTGGAATGGACGCTGCCCTTTTCCAGCCAGGCCGAGCTGGACGGCGCACGCGATGCCCAGGACGCGTTGGAGGCCGAGTTGCTGCGCCTGCAGCGCGGCGTCACCGCCTTCACGCGCATAGAGGGCATGACCACGCGGACAGCGGTTTTTTATGTGGATGACCCGGATCACGCCTTGAAATTGGCCGGGCGCCTGGGGGCTGAACATGCCCCGCAGCAGGCCTGCCAGTTGCAGCTGCGCTTTGATCCGTCCTGGCGCGAATACCTGGGGTTGTATGCCGCCATCCACCGGAGCGACGAGGCAGCCACATGATCACCTCCGAAACACAGCTGCGTGCGCTCTACCCCATGCCGGCCGAGCGCGCCTTGCTCAAGCAGCAGGTCGATCTGGACCGGCATTGCCTGCGCTTTATTGCGCTGTCACCGCTGTGCGTGATTGCCACCGGTGGCGCGGCCGGCAGCCTGATGGACGCCTCGCCCCGCGGCGGCGCGCCCGGCTTTGTCAAGGCACCCGATGCGCGCACGCTTTTGATTCCCGACGCGGGCGGCAACAACCGCCTGGACAGCCTCTGCAACCTGCTACACGACCCACGCATAGGTCTGCTCTTCCTGGTGCCCGGCGTCAACGAAACCTTGCGCGTCAACGGCAAGGCTTTTTTGCGTGACGAGCCGCATTACACGGCGCTGTTTGCGGGGCCGAATTTTCACCCCAAGCTGGTGATTGAGGTGCAGGTACAGGAGGCGTATCTGCACTGCGCCAAGGCGCTGATGCGCTCGCGTGCCTGGCAGCCCGAGGCACAGGTGGCGCGCACGGTGCTGCCCAGCATGAACCAGATGATCCATGCCCAGATTGGTATGGGCGCGCCCACCGAGACGCAGGAGCAGATGGAGCAGCGCTACCGCGCGCAGATTTCCACCGAGCAACCCGGAGGCAGCATTGGCTGAGCAACTCCTGTATCAGGAGCTTTTGGTGCTTGCGCAGAGCGCGTTGCAGCCATTTTTGGCTGGTATTTTTTGAGGAATTTTCATGGCCTTGGTTTTGATCATCGGAGCATCCCGCGGCATTGGCCTGGGGCTGACCCAGGCTTATCTGGACGCAGGCCACCGCGTCATTGCCACCGTGCGCCAGGCTGCTGACCAGCAGCGCTTGCAGGCCCTGGGGGCCGAAGCGCGGGTGGTGGATGTGGCCAACCCGGCCAGTGTCAGCGGCCTGGCCTGGCAGTTGGATGGTGAAGAGATTGACCTGGCCCTGTATGTGGCCGGTGTGTGGAGCGATCTGGATGCCGGCACACCGCCCACGCAGCAGCAGTTTGACCAGGTGATGCACACCAATGTGCTGGGCGCCATGCAGGTGCTGCCCCAGGTGGCGCCGCTGGTGGCCGCTGCGGGTGGCGTGTTCGCGCTGCTGAGCAGCGAGATGTCCTGCCTGGGCACGGCCGAGCCCGATGCCTGGCTGTACCGCGTGAGCAAGGCCGCGCTGAATATGGTGGTGGCCAGCAGCCAGGCCCAGTGGCCCGGGGCCACTCTGGTGGCACTGGACCCCGGCTGGGTACAGACCGAGATGGGCGGGGCCGGCGCACCGCTGACCTTGGCGCAAAGCGTGGCGGGCATGGTGCAGACCCTGGCCGGCGTGACCCCGGCCGATGGCGGGCGGCTGCTGCGCTACGACGGCACGCGCGTGCAAGCTGACTGAGCTGTGACTGTGTAGCGATAGCTATCAAAAACAAAGCTGTAGCAGCAGGCCACATGGGCTGCTGCAGCGGATTTCTTCAAAACTGACAAGCCGACCACGGCGGGAGACAAAACATGTTGCTGAGTTCTGACCAGGAGATGATCCGTGATGCCGTGCGCGATTTTGTGCGCGAGCAAATCACCCCCCATGCCGCGCGCTGGGACAAGGAACACCATTTCCCCAAGGATGTGCACCAGGGCCTGGCGGCCTTGGGCGCCTATGGAATTTGCGTGCCCGAGGCCCTGGGCGGCGCCGGCCTGGACTACATCAGCCTGGCCCTGGTGCTGGAAGAAATTGCGGCCGGCGACGGCGGCACCAGCACCGTGATCAGCGTGACCAATTGCCCGGTCAACGCCATCTTGATGCGCTACGGCAATGCCCAGCAGCAGGAGCAATGGCTGCGCCCGCTGGCGCAGGGGGCCATGCTGGGCGCTTTTTGCCTCACCGAGCCCCATGTGGGCAGTGATGCCAGCGCGCTGCGCACCACGGCCACGCGCGATGGCGGCGACTACGTCATCAACGGCGTCAAGCAGTTCATCACCAGCGGCCAGAACGGTGACGTGGCCATCGTCATTGCTGTCACCGACAAGGCCGCCGGCAAACGCGGCATGAGCGCCTTCATCGTGCCCACCCGCAACCCCGGCTACCAAGTGGCGCGGTTGGAAGACAAGCTGGGCCAGCATTCCAGCGACACGGCGCAGATCAACTTTGAGCAATGCCGCATTCCTGCCGCCAACCTGATCGGCGCCGAGGGTGAGGGCTACAAGATCGCCCTGTCGGCACTGGAGGGCGGGCGCATAGGCATTGCCGCCCAAAGCGTGGGCATGGCCCGTGCCGCTTTTGAGTGCGCGCTGCAATACAGCAAGGAGCGCGAGAGCTTTGGTCAACCCATCTTCAACCACCAGGCCGTGGGTTTCAGGCTGGCGGAATGCGCCACGCAGATCGAGGCGGCACGGCAGCTGATCTGGCATGCCGCCAGCCTGCGCGATGCCGGCAAGCCCTGCCTGAAAGAGGCAGCCATGGCCAAGCTGTTTGCCAGCGAAATGGCCGAGCGCGTGTGCAGCGCCGCCATCCAGACCCTGGGCGGCTATGGGGTGGTGAATGACTTCCCGGTGGAGCGCATTTACCGCGATGTGCGCGTCTGCCAGATCTATGAAGGCACCAGCGACGTCCAAAAAATCCTCATTCAAAGATCCTTGGCCTGATTTTTGTAGGAGCTGTGGCCCGTGCAGGGGCCGGTCATACGGCCCTGCATGCTTTGTTGCGCAGCCTTGCCGTGCGACAGCACTGTCTGCGGCTGCGACGCCGCGCCTTCAGGGCCGTCTGCCCGGGAGCGTATTCACGCGCCCGCTACGCTGGGTAGATAGCCACTACCCATATGCTTCCCCTGCTTTACTCCCTCGCCCCTCCGGGGAGAGGGTTGGGGTGAGGGGCTGCTTGCCCCACTGGCTGCGCATTCCGCAGCGCCCACAGCACGCCACCCACCAGCAGGGCAATGCCCATCAAAGTGGGGGCTGGCGGCCAGTTGCCGCGCAGGGTGTAGGCATAGGCCAGGGCGGTCAGGGTTTCGCAGACGATGAACTGGCTGCTCAGCGAGGTGGGCATGCGTTGGCAGGCGGCGTTCCAGCACATGGCGCCCAGCCAGGAGCCCAGCACGCCGGCGGCCACCATCAAGAGCACAAACATGGCTGGTTGCGGGCCCAGGGGCATGGCAAAGCTGTCATGGCCTTCGGGGGCGGTGGCCCACAGCAGCAGATAGCCCAGTGCGGCAATCGGCAGGGTGATCAGGCCCTGGGCCGTGGCCCAGGTGCGGGGGGCGATCTGGGGCTGGCTGCGCAGCCACTCGGCATTGCGTATGGGAAACCAGGTCCAGCACATCAGGGCGCACAGCGCCATCAAAATGCCCAGGCCGTAGTCAGCCAGGTCGGTGCCGGCGTTGACCTGGCCCAGGGCCTGCAGCTCGTGGTGGTTGACCAGGGCCATGCCGGCCAGCATCAGGCCCAGCGAGGGGAATAGGCGCTGCCAGGCCATGGCCTGGGGACCAGCGCGCAGATTGGATGCAATGGCAATCACCACCGGCAGGGCGCCGCTGGCGATCAAAGTGGGCAGCGGTGCGCCAGCATGCTGGATGGCGCTGGTCATCAGCAGGTAAAAGGCCAGATTACCCACCAGCGTGAGGCGCAGGGCCAGCAACCAGGCCGGGCGGCGCAGCTGGCGCAGGGCAGCACGGTCCACCCAGGCCAGGGGCAGGGCCACCAGGCCAAAGCAGAGGTAGCGCCCCAGCGTCAGCAGCAGCGGCGGGTAGTCGGGCAGCAGCAGGGGCACGACAAACACCAGGCCCCACAGCACGCCTGCCGTGGTGGCGAACAGGCTGCCACTCCACAGTTGGCGAGTCACCATGGGCTCCTCAGATGCGCCCCAAGGGGCAGGCAGGCGGCGCGCAGCGGCAGGGCTGGCAGAAAGCAGACAGAGGCGGACATGGTGGTGAAGCGATGCGGCGCTGATTGTGCGACGCACTGCGGTGGTGCGCAGAGAGCGGGTGCACAGTGGATATCGCTGCAGGGGATTGGCCCGGGCCCAGGCATGGGGCGCGGCCTGGTGCTAATGCGGCTGGATCAGAGTGAACACGTTCTCAGAGGCTTTGCCGGCTGGCGAAGTAATGCGCGGGCGAGTCGCCCAGGGCCTTGCGGAACATGGCGATGAAGTTGCTGGGCGAGGCATAGCCCAAGGCATCCGAGACCAGGGCCACGGGCTGGCCGCGTGCCAGCAAGCCCAGACCATGGGCCAGCTGGGCCTGCTGGCGCCATTGGGCAAAGCCCATGCCGGTTTCGGCCTGCATCCAGCGGCGCAGCGTGCGCGGCGACAGTGCACCGTAGGCGGCCCAGTCTTCCAGTGTGCGGGGGCTGCCGGGCTCTTGCAACAGGGCGTGGGCAATGCGCAGCAGCCTGGCGTCACGGGGCATGGGCAGGTGCAGGTCTTCATGGGGAGCATGGCGGATTTCGTCGTGGATGACGGCTGCCATGCGTGCCTGCTCGGGCGTGGGCTCTGCTTGCTTGTCCCAATCCACGGCGCGCAGGGCCAGGGTGCGCAGCACGGCGCTGATGCCGATCACGCAGGGCTGGGTGGGCAGGTCGGCACAGAAGTCTGGCGTGGCCAGCAGCATCCAGCTGCGAAGACGGCCGCTGACGCTGACCTTGTGCGGCATATGGGGCGGCATCCAGCCCGCGCGCTGCGGTGGCAGCAGCCAGGCGCCGTGGGGAGTGCTCACATGGATCAGGCCTTGCTCCACGCAGAAGACCTGGCCACGCGCATGCTGGTGCCAGTCGTATTCCCGCAGCCCCAGGGGCGCGTCATCCGAGGGTGCGAGCACATCGCCGTCGCGCACGGCAATCAGGGCCGGGCCTTCCAGCCATTCGCTGTAGTCACGTGCATACAGGTCCACCATGGCGCTATTTTGGCCGTATTTCGGTATTTTCTGGCCGTATGCCGCTACTGTGATTTCGGACTTTATCCAAGAATGGGAATCACTATCAACAAATGCAGCCAACTCTCTGGCTGTTTTCTGCATTGGCAAGGAGTATGTGATGAGCACCCAAACCAGCTCTGTATTCGCGCTGCACGATGTGCACGACTTTCCCTTTGTTCGCACCACGGCGCTGGAGCGCGCACCGGGCAGCGGTGTGCCCTGGCAGGCCGAAATGCAGGCCTTGCTGGCGCGCAGCCAGCCTTTTGTGATCTTCTATCCCTCGTTCCATACTGGTGAGCCTCCGGCCATGGATGAGGGCACACAGGCCCAGTTGCACCAGGACCGCAAGGTCCGTGTGCTGTGGCTCAAGCAATACCGCCAGCAACTGGCGGCGTTCTGCAAGGGGCTGATCACCATCGAGCCTGACCCCCAGCGCTATGCCGAAGAGGCGGCCCGCTACCCGGCCATGGAAAAAGCCTTTGGCGTGCCGCTGCGCGTGGCGGCCTCACGCCCGGAGGCCGAGGCTATGGGGCGTTTGCTGCTGGCCTGAGCGTTTTGCCCTGCGCTATGCCCCGCCCACATCCGGCGCATGCCGGCGCAGCACCACGGTGATCTGGCCATTGGTTTCTATGGTGGCGCGCTCCACCTCGTGGGCGTTGAGGCAGCCACTGGCACGCAGTGCGGCGGCCAGGTCGTCGGGGGTGATTTGCTCCTGGGCCAGCAGCGGCTGCTGCACCACGCCCTGGTGGATCAAGACCTTGGGCTTGCCATCCACCAGATGGCGCAGGCGTGGAAAGCGATAACTCAAATGGGCCAGCAGCACATGGCAGGCCAGCAAGGTGGCGGCGCTGACCATGCCGCCTACCAGCGAGTTGTCACCGGCATTCATGGAGTTTTGCACCGCATTCGACAGCACCAGCAGCAGCACCAGATCGAAAGGGGCGTACTGCCCGGTCTGGCGCCGCCCCGTCAGGCGCAAAAACACCAGCAAGAAAAAGTACACGGCCACGCCGCGCGCCACAAACTCCCACCAGGGGACTGCCATCTGCCACATGCCGTGCTCCTCGCATTCCAAGAGCACACCACCATAGCCGAATTTCCTGGCGCTCAATCCCAGGTCACGCTGGGGTCCAGGCGCTGGGCCAAGGTCTTGGGCAGCTCCAGGTCCAGATCGGCCAGGCGCTGTTTGACCAGCGTCTCGGGCACCTCAAACAAATGGGCCAGTTGCTGCAGGCTGTGTGCGTGCTGCTCCGCCAAGGTGTAGCGCAGCACGGCCTCGGGCAGCAGCAGCTGCAGGGCAAAGTCATTCGCCTCGCTGTTCTGGCGCTGCTGGTGATCCGCGTGGTAGCTGTCGCTGACGCAGATGGCGTGCTGCATGCCCGGGCGCAGGTGGTGCAGCGCCAGATGGGCAATGGCATGGGCCACGCCATAGCGCTGCCGGGCAAGCGGGTGGTGCTGGCCAATGGTGACCCAGGCCTTGCGCTGGGCCGTGATCTCCAGCACCGCGCAGGCCGGGCCGGGATCGCCCAGGCGCACACGCAGCTGCATGGCCTTGGCAATGCGCGCCAGGTTGACGGGCACCGACTGGTCCCAATGGGTTTTCAGAATGCCTTCCGCAAGCAATGCCATGCGCGCATTATCCGCTGCACGGAGGTCGCGGCAGGGTGGTGCACCAGCGGGCTTTCTTGCCCTGCAGGGCCTCGCTAAAGTCTTGGACATGAAATAGCGTGCAGTGCAGCAAATACGGGTGCTGTATGCTATGAAAAATGATGAGATTTATGTTGCTTTGCAGCAATCTCATTGCTCCAGGGAGACCGCTTTATGCCCAGCCTCACACTGCAAGGACAAAGCCTCTATTACGAGGACACCCAAGGCAACGCGCCGGTGCTGGTGTTTGCCCACAGCTTTCTCATGGATGGCAGCATGTTCCATGGCCTGGCGCAACGTTTTCGATCGCAGTGGCGCTGCATCAGCTGGGATGCGCGTGGCCATGGCCGCTCCAGTGCTGCGCCAGAACCCTTCACTTACGACGATGTGGCCGATGACCTGGCAGCATTGCTCACCAAACTGGGCATCAACAAGGCCGTGGTGGTGGGAGTCTCCCAGGGCAGCCAGGTGGCGCTGCGCTTTGCCTTGCGCCACCGCCAACTGCTGCGCGCCATGGTGCTGATGGGTGCACAGGCCAGTACCGAAGACCCGCAAAAGCTGCCGGGCCAGGCCTCGCTGATTGATGAATGGGCCCGCGCCGGCCTGTCCGAGCCCATGGCCCGGGGCATGGCGCACCGGCTGGTCGATGCCGGCTGGCATGGCATTGCAGAGTGGCAGGCCAAATGGCGCGCCTGGACGCCGGCGCAGCTGCGCCGCTGTTTCTCGGCGCTGGCGCTGCGTGATGACCTCAGCGGCCGGCTGGGCGATGTGCAGCCCCCCGCCTTGCTCATCCATGGCGGGCGTGATGTCTGCGTCAGCACTGCACGCGCCCGCGCGTTGGTGCAGGAGCTGCCCCACGCACACTGGCTGCAAATTCCGGGTGCAGGCCATGCGCCCTTGCTCACCCACCCCGCCGAGGTGGAGGCAGCCATGTCCCGTTTCCTGGCCCACCTGGGTGATCCGCTGTACCCTGAGTTTTCCGAGCCCAGCTCGGCCCAGCTCGCCGTGGCCTGAATCCCGGGCCGCAGCGCCAGGGGGGCACGTCACCTTTGCAACGGCCCCTCAGGGCCGTTTTCTTTGGGGCAAAGATGCAGCAGTCCGGTGCATGGCTATGCCATCCATGGCGGCACCCCGTGGAGCAGGTCTGCAACAATCCGGGGTGTTTCCGGAAGACCCCCATATCCATGTCGCCACGCGATCGCCAACCCACCGCTTCAGACCTCGCAGCCTGCCCTTGCGGGCGCACGGCCCAAGGCAAGTCCCTGGCCTATGCAGCCTGCTGCGGCCGTTTTATCGACCATTGGGATGCGGTGCCGGCGCCGGATGCCGAACATTTGATGCGCTCGCGCTACACCGCTTTTGTGCGCGAGAACGCAGCCTATCTGCAGGCAAGCTGGCATGCCAGCCAGCGCCCGCCGGAGCTGACGTTTGAGTCCGCAGCCAAATGGCTAGGCCTGCAGGTCAAACACTTTGCGGCCACGGGCAGCGATACGGCCGAGGTGGAATTTGTGGCCCGTTTCCGTGTGGCCGGCCGCGCCATACGCCTGCATGAACGCAGCCGCTTTGTGCGGGAAGACGGGCGCTGGTACTACGTCGACGGTGATCAGTTTTAGCCCGTAAATCCGCTCTATTTTTGAATGAAACCACTGCTGATGCGCTCTGTATCAGCATCAATAGCTATGCAATTTGAAGCAATCCTGTTTGACTGTGATGGTGTGCTGGTCGACAGCGAAACCATTACCAACCGCGTGCTGCACGGCATGCTCAACGAGTCCGGTTGGGCGCTTTCCGAAGATGAATGCATGCGCATTTTTGTCGGTCACACCGTGCGCAGCAAGACGGAGCAGATCGAGGCTGAAACCGGAAAACCGCTGACCGACGCCTGGATGGCCGAGTTCTACGAACGCCGCAACCAGCGCCTGCGTGCCGAGCTGCTACCCATTGCGGGAGCCGTGCCGGCCGTGGCGCGCTTGCACCAGGCCCTGGCCGGCAAGATGGCTGTGGCCAGCGGTGCAGACAAGCCCAAGGTGGTCATGCAGCTGGACAAAGTGGGTCTGCTGCCCTTTTTTGGCGAGCATGTCTTCAGCGGCCATGATCTGCCGCGCACCAAGCCCTGGCCCGATGTCTATCTGGCCGCTGCCGCTGCCGTGCAGGCCGACCCGACACGCTGCCTGGTGATCGAAGACTCCGTGCCCGGCCTCACCGCAGGCGTGCGCGCCGGTGCCACCGTATGGGGCTTTTGCCCCAAGGATGGCGCCCATTCCACACCCCAGCAGCTGCTGGAGGCCGGCGCTGCCCGGGTGTTTGACGATATGGCGGATCTGCCTGGGTTGCTGGGTTTGGCGTGATGGTGAATGGGGGCGCGGCCCTGGCCTAGATCGTCACCATGCTCTTAAAACCCCCAGTGCAGCTTGATTTGGGCGGCCTGCTCGCGCAGGCCTTGGCCTATTTCGCTGCGCAGTCCCATGGCCAGCGCCGCATTGCGGCTCCAGGCTATTTCTGCCTCCAGTTTGAGAAGCGCCGTGTTGCGCGCCAATGGCGCTCCGGTCACGGTGAAGCTGGGGCCCGCTTCAAACGCCAGTGTTTTGCTGGGGTTGATGTCACCCCAGGCATGGCGCCAACCCATGGTGGCGCGCAGGTGCCCATCTTTGCCTGCCCACTGAAAAGCCTGGTGCAGGTGCAGACCCAGTGTGGTGCTTGCCAGATGGGCCGTGCTGCTGTTGCCCTGAAGGGCTGCAGAGCCACCCGCCTCCCGAAAGCGGCCGGTACGTTGTTCACCCAGGACAAGACCCACAAATGGCTCCAAGCCCAGGGCATTTCCAGGGGGCAGCGCATAGCCGATTTCGGAAAACAACTGGGCAGTGTGGGCCTGGTAATGGGCCGTGAGTGTCTGGCCCAGACTGGCGACACGGCGCTCCGAGCTGATGTCATGCCAGGTATAGGAAAGGCCACCCAGGACGCTGATACGGGCGGTGCCATGCGCCCATTGCTTGCCACCGTAGAGTGCCGCGCTGTAGCTGTCGATCTTGGCGGTGGCACTGCGGTCCGCCATGCGGCCGTCGGTGTAGGTGTAGCCCAGTGCCGCGCCCAGGCGCCAGCCACTGTGGCCTACGGCTTCATCCATGCCTGCAAAAACGCCCATGGTGCGCTGCTTCAGGCGTGGGGCGTTGCCATCGCTTTGGTAGCTTTGCCAAAGGCCCATGAGCTCTGCCCAGGCGGGCAAGGCCTTGGAGCTCGGCCAGGCAGAGGCCGGCAGTGCCTGACTGCTTTGGGCTATGGGAGCGCCGGGATACCAGCCTGCTGTGAGGCTGTTGCGCAACTGCCCCAGGCTGACCCGTGGCATATGCGTGTTCAGCGGGATCAGACTGCTGGCGACGCTGGCATGGGAGTCGCCGGAGAGGCTGTTGGCGAGGGCGCCGGCTTGCTGTTTGTCGATGGGTACCAGGTGCTCATAGAGAACATGGCCGGGGCCCAGCCCTTGGATGTTGCGCACCACGGCTTGTTGGTTGTGGGTGTCCACCTGGCTGGCAAAGTCTTCCACGCCGTGCAGCACCAGCGTCACCGTATGCGGCGTATAGAGCAAGAAAGGGCGCACAAAGGCGTAGCTGGACAGCGCTGCGCTGAAATGCGAGCCGGCGCTAATGCCCCCATCCGCGCTCAGAATGAGATAGGGGGTGGCCAACGCGAAACTGCTGCGGGGGCCGACATGCAGCACGTTCCCGCCCAATGTGGCGGTACCGGATATATGCAGCTGGGAGGCCTGGCTGCCGTCGGGGTTGGCCTGGACCTGATAGGTGGTGCCGGGCTCCAGCACCAGGTCTCCCTGTATATGCAAGCTGCCGTAAGCGATGGTGGGCGTGCCTGGCGCCACGGTGGCACCGTTTTGCAGGGTGGTGACCAACCCCGGGGAGCCTACAGTTCCTGTACCTGCCAGCGTGGCACCACGGGCTACGCTCAGCATGCCGCCCAATTGGCTGCCGGGCGCCAGCAGCAGTGTTCCGTCGGTGACCAGGGTGTTTCCAGCGTAGCCGCTGCTGTTTCCCAGCAGTGTCAGCGTTCCGGCACCTTCTTTGTAGAGCGTGCCAGCACCCGACAGCACCCCGAAATACTGAGAGGCATCGCTGCGCTGAAAGTGCATGGCGCCGGCATTGTCCACATTGCCTTCCAGCGTGCCTGAGCTGCCGCCCGTGCCTATTCGCAAGACGCCGGTGGCCGTGTTGGCGATGGTGCCAGCGCTGGTCAGCAGGCCGTTGTTGATCAGCGTGCCATTGTTGGTCAGCGTGCCGCTGTTGAGCAATATGCCATCGTTGATCACGCTGCCGTCATTGGTCAGGGCGCCCTGGTTGTCCAGGGTGCCCGTATTGCTGAGCAGGCTGCCAGATGCATTGCTCAGGATGACCTCGTTCTGCAAGGTGCCCGTGTTGACGAGTGTGCCGCTGTTGGCAAGCTCGAATTTGTTGATCAGGGTGCCGTAGTTGAACAGCTCAAAATAGTTGAACAGCTGGGTGATGGCATGGGTGATCAATGTGCTGCCGCGGTAATTGTTCAATCGGCCGTAGTTGTTCAACTGCCAGCCGTTGACGAGGGTGCCGTAGTTGTCCAACGTGCTGTTGGCGTGGTTGTCGAGTGTGCTGAAGTTGTTGAGTTGCCCGTAGTTGGTGAGCGTGCCGTAGTTGTCCACGGTGCCCACGGTATTGCTGTTATTTAACGTGCCGCGGTTGGTGAGCTGACCATGGTTGCTGAGTGCACCTTCGTTGTCTATCTGGCCGTGGTTGCTGAACTGGCCTCCGGCTGCATTGGTGAGGGTGCTGCTGGCGCTGGTGCTCAGCTGCTCCTGGTTGGCGAGCTCGCCGTTGTTGGTGAGGGTGCTGAAATGGTCCAGATTCAGCGTGCCACTGTTGCTCAGCACGCCGTTGTTGGTGAGCTGACTGCTGCTGTCCAGGTTCAGCGTGCCTGATGCTGCGATGTTTCCTCCATCGACCACACCGGAGGCGTAGTCGCCCGGGATGGCGTGGGTGCTGCCTGCCGGGACATCGATCACAGGTGGTGCTCCCAGCGCCATCTTCGGGCCCAGCAAACACAAGCCCAGTGCCATGGCGGCCGCTTGGGGAGCTGCCCTGTGCATGCCCGGCCTTGCTCCGGAGGGCGCGTGATCGGAGCAGCAGGCATTTGCGCGCACGGGCGCCCAGCCGGGCGGAACACGATCCATGTCGCGGGCAAGGTGGTACATACGGCGAACCTCCCAATCTCTGTGATGGAAAGCCGCTCTGAGGCGGCTCTATCCGTGCGTGAAGCTGCCGTGTAAATTTAAGTTAGCTTTGTATGTTTTTGCCTCCCGCTGATCACGCTATGCCATGGCCTGCCGCGACCTCACTCCACCACCCGGTTCAGCGCCCGGTACTCCGCCGGGCTGTGGCCGGTCCAGGTCTTGAAGGCGCGCAGAAAGCTTTTGTCGCTGGCAAAGCCGCAGGCCTGGGCGATGCGCTTGAGCGGGCGGTCGCTGCGCAGCAGCAAGGTGGTGGCACGGTCCAGGCGCACGCTGTCTTTCAGCGCCTGCAGGGTCTGGCCCTCGGCCTGCAGTTGGCGGTGCAGGCTGCGCGGCGACACCAGCAGGGCGCGGGCCAGGGTGTCGGCTGTGTGCAGCAGCTGGGTGTCGGCCACCAGCAGCTGGCGCACGCGGGCACTCCACTGTTTTTCGCGCCGGTAGGGCAGCACCTGGATGGGCAGGGCGCGTTGCAGCATCTGCTGCAGCGCGGTCTCGTCGCGGGCCAGGGGCAGGTCCAGCAGCCTGGCCTCAAAGCGCAGACTGGCCCAGGGCGCATCAAAGCGTATGGGGCCGGGGAACATCTGCGGATAGGCATCGGCATGGGCGGGCGCGGCAAAGGGAAAGCCGGCCTCCAGCAGCGGCAGGCGGGCATCGATCAGCCAACTGGCCACGCCGTGGATGTTGCGCAGCAGCGAGACGGTGCAGAACTCGCGCACCGGGCCCAGGTTGCGCAGCTCCTGCAGCCGCAGCTCGGCCAGCTCGCCGTGGCGCACCAGCTCCAGGGACACATCGTCATTGAGCAGACCGTGGTGGCGGCACCAGCGCGCCATGGCCAGGCCCAGCGTGGGGCTGCTGATGCTTGCGCGCGCCAGCATGCCGTAGCTGCCCCAGGGCAGGCGGCGGCCAAACCAGCCCAGGGCCTCGTCGTCCAGCTCGCGCATGGCATGGCCGCACAGCAGCTCCATTTGCAGCGCGGTGATGCGGGAGCGGGTCTTGGCCACCTGCTCTGGCGCGATTTGTGCCGCCTGCAGTGCGGCAATCGGGTCCAGCTCGCGCTTGGCATAGGCCCAGACCACGGCCTGCACAAAGGCCATGGGCGTGAGCGCGGGCGGCGCATCGAGTGCAGGAGCGGCGGAAGGGACCAGGCTGGGCGTGTACATGGGTGGCAATTATTGCAACCTTGCTGACGGCTTCTGCGCGATATGGGCCCGTATGCTGAAGAGATTGATTGACATGGCGGGGCCACGCAGACCCCCCGGCACCAGGAGACCAGCACCATGGACACCACGCTTTTGTCCACCAGCCATGCGCGCGGCGCTACCGACAAGCCCCTGATCGAGCAGACCATTGGCGACTTTTTTGCGCAGATGGCAGCGCGCCAGCCCGGGCGTGAAGCCCTGGTCAGCCGCCACCAGGGCCTGCGCTACAGCTATGCCGAGCTGCACCGTGCGGCACGCCAGCTGGCCAGCGCGCTGCTGGGGCAGGGCATCACGCGCGGCGACCGCGTGGGTATCTGGAGCCACAACAACGCCGAATGGGTGCTGATGCAGCTGGCCACGGCCCAGGTGGGCATCATCCTGGTCAACATCAACCCGGCCTATCGCACGGCCGAGGTGGAATACGCGCTGAACAAGGTGGGCTGCAAGGCCCTGGTGGCCATGCCGCAGTTCAAGACCAGCGACTACCTGGGCATGCTGCGCGAGCTGGCACCGGAGCTGGCACACAGCCAAGCCGGCCAGTTGCAGGCTGCACGCCTGCCCACGCTGCGCTCCGTGGTGTGGATCGATGTGGCGGGCGAGGGTGATGAGCAGCCCGGAATGCAGCGTTTTTCCGCGTTGATGGCCACGGGCGATGCCGATGATGCGCGCATAGACCCGATTGCCGCCACGCTGCAGAACACCGACCCCATCAACATCCAGTTCACCAGCGGCACCACGGGCTTCCCCAAGGGCGCCACGCTGACCCACCGCAACATTCTGAACAACGGCTTTTTCATCGGCGAATGCATGCGGCTCACGCCCGAAGACCGGCTGTGCATTCCCGTGCCGCTGTACCACTGCTTTGGCATGGTGCTGGGCAATCTGGCCTGCTTCACCCATGGCAGCACCATCGTCTACCCCAACGACGGCTTTGATGCCCTGGCCGTGCTGGAGGCCGTACAGGCCGAGCGCTGCACCGGCCTGCATGGCGTGCCCACCATGTTTATTGCCGAGCTGCAGCACCCGCAGTTTGGCGAGTTCGACCTGTCCACGCTGCGCACCGGCATCATGGCCGGCTCGCCCTGCCCCATCGAGGTGATGAAGCGCGTGGTCAAGGACATGCACTTGAGCGAAATCACCATTGCCTACGGCATGACGGAAACCAGCCCCGTCAGCTGCCAGAGCGATGCCGACACGCCGCTGGAAAAGCGCGTGGCCACCGTGGGCAAGGTGCAACCCCATCTGGAGGTGAAGATTGTCGACCCCGACACCGGCGCCACCGTGGCTCCGGGCGTATCGGGCGAGCTGTGCACCAAGGGCTATTCCGTGATGCATGGCTACTGGGGCGATGCGGAGAAAACCCGTGAAGCCATTGATGAAGAAGGCTGGATGCACACCGGCGACCTGGCCACCATGGATGCCGAGGGCTATGTGAACATCGTCGGCCGCATCAAGGACATGGTGATCCGGGGCGGCGAGAACATCTACCCGCGCGAGATTGAAGAGTTTCTCTACCGCCACCCGCAGGTTCAGGATGTGCAGGTCGTGGGCCTGCCCGATCAGCGCTATGGCGAGGAGCTGTGCGCCTGGATCATCACCAAACCCGGTGAAAGCCTGGACGAAGAGGGCGTGCGTGCCTTCTGCAAGGGCCAGATCGCCCACTACAAGGTGCCGCGCTATATCCGTTTTGTCGACGCCTTCCCCATGACGGTGACCGGAAAGATCCAGAAGTTCCGCATCCGCGAGGAGATGGTGGAGCGCCTGCACCTGACGGCGGACCGCACGGCATGAAAAACCTGGTCGGTCGCCCGCCGCATTGCACGTTGTCTACAACGCGTCTGCGCTCAATGCCCGTCTATGGGCAGGCCGGCCGCGCGGCGGGCCACGACCAGGCGTTTGCGCATGGCGACTTCGGCCAGATCCAGCTCGCTGACCATGGCACGCAGCGTTTCGTCGTTGATGCGATGGGCCTGGCGCTCGCCATACAGCGTGTCGCGTTCCACCTGGATGCAGCGCAGGCGCAGCTCCATCTCACGCAAATAGCGCAGGCGGCGGTCCTGCACCAGCTCGGGCGTGTCGCGCTGGGCCTCGGTGGAGTTGGCCACACCGCTGTCGTCCACCAGGTGGATGCGGTTGCGGTATTCCTGGGTGATGCGCCCCACCACCTCCTGGTACTGGGCCAGCCACTGCTCGTCGTGGCGCAGGGCCTCTTCCTCGGTCAGGGTCAGGCTGGCAATGGCGGCCTTGCAGGCGACGGCGCGTGCATGGCGCTCTTCGTGCTGGGTCTCGGTGTCCTCATGCGGGGGCATGCGGCGCAAAATAATGGGCAGGGTGATGGCGGCCAGCACCAGGGTGAACAAGATCACGCCGGTGGCCAGGAAAATCAGCAGATCCCGCTCGGGAAAAGGCACGCCGCCGCGCATGTGGACGGGAATCGACAATGCCGCCGCCAGCGTCACCGCGCCGCGTATGCCGGCCATGGTGGTGGCCAGGTTCAGCAGGGCCGAGGGCTTTTCGGCCATGCGGCCTTCGCGGTGGGCCTTGCGCAGTGCGCCATGCACGCCCAGCGTGATCCAGATCCAGCGCAGCAGCAGCAGGGCAAACGAGATCACCGCCACATAGCCGATCAAACGCCAGCCGTCATGGCCGGCATCCAGCAGCGTGGCGCCCATGATGGAGGGCAGCTGCAAACCCAGCAGCAGGAAGATGGCGCCGTTGAAGGCCGATTCCACCATGCCCCAGGTGCCCTCGGTCTGCAGCCGCTCCGAGATGAAGTTGCTGCGGTCCAGGTCGGCAAAATTGGTGGCAATACCGGCGGCCACGGCGGCCAGAATGCCCGAGACACCGATTTTTTCACCCACGATGTAGGCCGCAAATGGCAGCAGCACCAGCAGCAGCACCATCTGCGTGGCAGCCACATCGCCCACGCGGCGGGTGACGGTGTCGCGCATGCGGCTGAAACCCCAGCCCAGCAGTGCGCCAATGCCCAGGCCGCCCACGGCCATCCAGGTGAAGTCCTTGGCCACGGCGTCCCAGGAGAACACTCCCGTCAGCGTGGCGGCCACGGCGAATTTCACGGCCACCAGGCCGGAGGCGTCGTTCAGCAGCGACTCGCCCTCCAGCATGTGCATGGTCTTGCTGGGCATGCCCAGGTTGCGGGTGATGGCCGAGACGGCTACGGCATCGGTGGGCGAGACCACGGCGGCCAGGGCAAAGGCCACGGTAAGCGGAATCGAGGGAATCATCCAGTGGATGAAATAGCCCAGGCCCAGCACCGTGAAGCACACCAGCCCAAAGGCCAGCAGCAAGATGGGCTTGGCCATGGCAAAGAATTCGCGCTTGGGTATGCGCCAGCCGTCGGCAAAAAGCAGTGGCGGAATGAACAGCAGCAGAAACAGTTCTGGATCAAAGCTGATGTGCAGGCCTTTTTGGGGCCAGGCAATCACGGCGCCCAGGGCGATCTGGATCAGGGGCAGGGGGATGGCGCGCATATACCGCGCGGCAATACCCGTGACGGCGCCCAGCATCAGTACAAGCAAAACGGTTTCAACGGTGTGCATAGGGGCGGTATTTTCAGTGACAGCACCCTGCGCGCGCGTTTCGGCCAGATCCAAAAACCACACAAATAACTAAGGTAGACCCTTCTCGAGGAACAGCATGAACATTCTGGGAACGCAACTGAACCCGCGATCGGCGGACTTTCTGGCCAATGCGGCCGCCATGCAGACCGTGGTGAATGACTTGCGCGCGCGCTGCGAGCAGGTGGCACAGGGCGGCGGCGAGGCGGCCCGCGCCAAGCATGTGGCCCGTGGCAAGCTGCTGCCGCGCGAGCGCGTGCAGCGCCTGCTGGACCCCGGCACCCCTTTTCTGGAAGTGGCACCGCTGGCCGCGCTGAATATGTACGGCAACGACGCGCCGGGCGCCGGCATGATTGCCGGCATAGGCCGCGTCAGCGGCGTGGACTGCATGGTAGTGTGCAACGACGCCACGGTGAAGGGCGGCACCTACTACCCCATGACGGTGAAAAAGCATCTGCGCGCCCAGGAGATTGCCCAGCAAAACCGCCTGCCCTGCATCTACCTGGTGGACTCCGGCGGTGCCAACCTGCCCAACCAGGACGATGTCTTCCCCGACCGTGAGCACTTCGGCCGCATCTTCTTCAACCAGGCCAATATGAGCGCCGAGGGCATTGCCCAGATCGCCGTGGTCATGGGCTCCTGCACCGCAGGCGGCGCCTATGTGCCGGCCATGAGCGATGAGTCCATCATCGTCAAAAACCAGGGCACCATCTTCCTGGGCGGCCCGCCCTTGGTGAAGGCCGCCACCGGCGAGGTGGTGAGCAGCGAAGACTTAGGCGGTGGCGATGTGCACACGCGCCTGTCCGGCGTGGCCGATCACCTGGCGCACAACGATTTGCATGCCCTGGCCCTGGCCCGCCAGGCCGTGGCCAATCTGAATAAAAACAAGGCGCAAACGCCCGCAGATACTGCGCCACAAGCTCCGCTTTTTGAAGCGAAGGAACTGTATGGCGTGATCCCGGTGGACACGCGCAAGCCCTTTGATGTGCGCGAGATCATTGCCCGCATCGTGGACGGCAGCCAGTTCGATGAATTCAAGGCCCGCTTTGGTTCCACCCTGGTCTGCGGCTTTGCGCGGGTCGAGGGCATGCAGGTCGGCATCATCGCCAACAACGGCATTTTGTTCAGCGAGTCGGCCGTCAAGGGCGCCCACTTTATCGAGCTGTGCTGCCAGCGCAAGATTCCGCTGGTGTTCCTGCAGAACATCACCGGTTTCATGGTGGGCCGCAAGTACGAAAACGAGGGCATTGCCCGCCATGGCGCCAAATTGGTCACCGCCGTGGCCACGGCGGCCGTGCCCAAGTTCACCATCATCATTGGCGGCAGCTTTGGCGCCGGCAACTACGGCATGTGCGGCCGTGCCTACTCGCCGCGCTTTTTGTGGATGTGGCCCAACGCCCGCATCTCCGTCATGGGCGGCGAGCAGGCGGCCAGCGTGCTGGCCACCGTCAAGCGCGACGGCATAGAGGGCAAGGGCGGCAGCTGGAGCGCGGAAGAGGAAGAGGCCTTCAAGGCCCCCATACGCCAGCAGTACGAAGACCAGGGACACCCCTATTACGCCACGGCCCGCCTGTGGGACGATGGCGTCATCGACCCCGCCGACACCCGTCGCGTGCTGGCCCTTGGTCTGTCGGCCAGCCGCAATGCGCCGGTGGAAGACACCAAGTTCGGCGTGTTCCGCATGTAAGCCCCCCGAAAGGAGCACACCATGGACCCCATCAGCCACTTCACCACCTTGGCACGCTACGGCCAATGGGCCATGGTGCGGCTGCTGGACGCCGTGGCGCTGTTGCCGGAGGCGGAGTACCGGCGTGATGTGGGCCTGTTTTTTCGCAGCATCCACGGCACGCTCAACCACCTCTTGGTGACCGAGCACCATTTGTGGTTTGTGCGCTTTTCAGAAGGCGTGTCGCCCAAGGTGGCGCTGGATGCCGAGCTGGAGCCCAATCGCGCCACGCTGGACGCCAGCTTGCGCGGCCTGGCCGAACGCTGGGAACCCTGGCTGGCCACGGTGCCCGCCGCACGCTGGGCGCAAACGCTGGACTACACCACCATGCGTGGCCTGCCGGCCAGCCTGCCCTTTGCGGCCACGCTGACCCATGTCTTCAACCATGGCACACACCACCGCGGCCAGATCACGGCGGCGCTGACCCAGCTGGGCCAGCCCTGCCCGGAGCTGGACCTGGTGTACTACCTGCAAAGCCTGGGTACGCCATGAACTCCATGCACCTTTTCCCTTTTTCGCCGGCCCCTACCCGGCAGGAGAAAGTCCTATGACCCACCGCTATCTGACCCTGACCGTCAACGCTGGCGTGGCCACGGTCACGCTGACCCAGCCGGAAATCCGCAATGCCTTCAGCGATGAGGTGATTGCCGAAATCACCGAAGCCTTTCGCACGGCAGGCGGGCGTGCCGATGTGCGCGCCATTGTGCTGGCGGCCGAAGGCCCGGCGTTCTGTGCCGGTGCCAATCTGAACTGGATGCGCCGCATGGCTGACTACAGCCGCGAGGAAAACCTGCAGGACGCGGGCGCCCTGGCCGAGATGCTGCGCACCATCTACGCCTGCCCCAAGCCCACGATTGCCCGCATCCAGGGCGATGTCTATGCCGGTGGCATGGGCCTGGTGGCGGCCTGCGATATGGCGGTGGCGTCCAGCAATGCCGGTTTTTGCCTGTCGGAAGTGAAGATCGGCCTGGTGCCCGGCACCATCGCCCCCTATGTGCTGCGCGCCATGGGCGCGCGCGCTGGTCACCGCTACTTTTTGACCGGGGAACGCTTTGATGCGGCTGAGGCGCTGCGCATAGGCTTTGTCCACCAGGTGGTGGAAGACGCCGAGGCCCTGGACGCTGCCGTGGATGGCCTGCTCAAGTCGCTGCTGGTGGCGGGGCCCGAGGCGGTCAAGGTCTGCAAGCAACTGGTGCAGGACGTGGCCGGCCGCGACATCGATGCCCCGCTGATTGCCGCCACCGTGGAGGTGATTGCCGATATCCGCGCCAGCGCGGAAGGCAAGGAGGGCGTGCAGGCGTTCCTTGGCAAGCGCAAACCGAAATGGTTGGGTACCCCCTGAGCCGCTGCAGTGATCGACTCCCTCCCCCGCCGGGGGAGGGTTTGGGTGGGGGATTGCAGCGCCGGCGTTGCGCCCCCATCCCCGTCTTCCCCCAGAGGGGGGAAGGAGTGAATGCAGAAAAAAGATAGCTAGAAGCGCTTGATAGACAAGCGTTTCGTGACGAAATAACCGAAATAAGAGACGAGAAAGCGCTGTATGTTCAAGAAGATCCTGATCGCCAACCGCGGTGAAATCGCCTGCCGTGTGGCCGCTTCCGCCCGCCGCATGGGCGTGCGCACCGTGGCCGTGTATTCCGATGCCGACGCCGATGCCAAACATGTGGCGGCCTGCGATGAGGCCGTGCACATCGGTGGCAGCGCGCCCAAGGACAGCTATCTGCGCTGGGAGCGCATTCTGGAAGCGGCCAAGGCCACGGGCGCCGAGGCCATTCACCCCGGCTACGGCTTCCTTTCCGAGAACGAAGACTTTGCCCAGGCCTGCCAGGCTGCCGGCCTGGTCTTTATCGGCCCGCCCGCATCGGCGATTCGCGCCATGGGTTTGAAGGCCGAGTCCAAGCAGCTAATGGAAAAAGCCGGCGTGCCCCTGGTGCCCGGCTACCACGGTGCCGACCAGAACCCCGAGATGCTGCACAAAGAGGCCGACCGCATCGGCTACCCGGTGCTGATCAAGGCCAGCGCCGGCGGCGGTGGCAAGGGCATGCGCCTGGTGGAAAAAAGCGAAGACTTTGTCGCTGCCCTGGCCAGCTGCCAGCGCGAGGCCATCAACAGCTTTGGCAACGATGCCGTGCTGATCGAGAAATATGTGCTGCGCCCGCGCCATATCGAGATCCAGGTGTTTGGCGACACCCAGGGCAACTGCGTCTACCTGTTCGAGCGCGATTGCTCGGTGCAGCGCCGCCACCAGAAGGTGCTGGAAGAGGCCCCGGCCCCCGGCATGACCGAGGCCTTGCGCAAGCAAATGGGCGAGGCCGCCGTGGCAGCGGCCAAGGCCGTGCACTATGTGGGCGCGGGCACGGTGGAATTCATCGTCGAGCAGCCCGGTGGCTATGAAGCCCCCGAGCAGATGAAGTTCTACTTCATGGAGATGAACACCCGCCTGCAGGTGGAGCACCCTGTGACAGAGGCCATCACCGGCGAGGACCTGGTGGCCTGGCAGCTGCAAGTGGCCGCCGGCAAGCCTCTGCCAAAACAGCAATCGGAACTGCGTATTCAAGGCCACGCCATCGAGGCCCGCATCTGCGCCGAAAACCCCGACAACGGCTTTCTGCCCGCCACCGGCTCTCTGCATGTCTACCGCAAGCCGGTCTGCACCAGCTTTGAAATCGGTGAGGTGCGCGTGGACGACGGCGTGCGCGAGGGCGATGCCATCAGCCCCTTCTACGACTCCATGATCGCCAAGCTCATTGTGCGCGGCGAGACGCGCGAGCAGGCGCTGGCGCGGCTGGATGCGGCGCTTGCGCAGACCCATATCGTGGGTCTGGCCACCAATGTGCAGTTTCTGCGCAAGGTGATTCGCAGCCAGGCCTTTGCCACGGCCCAGCTGGATACGGCGCTGATCGAGCGTGAGCGCCCCGAGCTGTTTGGCCAGGACCCCGTGGGCCGTGAGCTGGCCGTGGCCGCTGCCGTGGCGGCGATCCTGGCCCGGGAGCAAGGCCTGCAAAACGCCGACCCCTTCAGCCAGCGTGATGGCTGGAGCATGTATGGCCGCCAGCAGCGTTACTTCCAATTCACCCACCAGGGCGTGGAACTGGCTGCCACCCTGGTCTATGCCCAGGGCGACACCCCAGCCCAGCTGGGCGTGGCGGAAGTTGGTGCGCAGGTCGCAGGCCAGCTCCAGCCGCTGCAATCCAAGGTCTTGGCTGACGGCCGCCTGGACCTGCAACTGGGCGCGCTGCGCACCAGTGCCAATGTCTATGTGCAGGGCGACGCCGTGGCGGTGTTCACCCACGCAGGCGGCACGCTGCTGACGGCCGTGGACCTGATGGCCCATGCTGGCGACAGCGGCACCGAAGGCGGCCGCCTCACGGCCCCCATGCCGGGCAAGCTGGTGTCGTTTGCCGTCAAGGCCGGCGATGCCGTGACCAAGGGCCAGGCCCTGGCCGTGATGGAAGCCATGAAGATGGAACACACCATTGCCGCCCCGGCCGATGGCGTGGTGGAGGAGCTGTTGTATGCGCCGGGTGACCAGGTGGCGGAGGGCGCCGAACTCATCCGTATCTCCACTGCCGTGGCTGCCTGATCGGACGTGATGGCAGCCATCACAAAGTGAGCACCCTCTGCATGCATGGTCTGGTTTTGGAGGCTGAATAGCCTTCAACTCTAGGCTTTATATGCAGGCGGTGCTCCTTTTTTCTATGAGGCACTTGCATTGCCTTTGACAGCACTTGCTTGGCAAGCCGGTTACCCTCCACGCTTATGAAGATCAGCTTTTGTTGCAAGGACACCAAGGCCGAGCCTTGGTTAGAAGGTTTACATGCCGCACTGCCGGATGCAGACATCAGCGTGTGGCAGCCGGGCGCACCCCAGGCGGACTACGCCGTGGTCTGGGCACCGCCCCAGCAGTTCATGGACGAGCAACCAGGTCTGAAGGCCTTGTTCAACATCGGCGCCGGTGTGGATGCGCTGATGAAGTTGAAGCTCCCGCCACAGGCCCAGGTGGTGCGTCTGGATGATGCCGGCATGTCGGTGCAAATGGCCGAATACGTGAGCCAGGCGGTGATCCGCCACTTCCGCGAGCTGGATGGTTATGAGGCCGATATGCGTGCTGGTACCTGGGCGTTTCGCAAGCCGCGTGCGCGTGCCGATTTCACCGTGGGTGTGATGGGCCTGGGCGTGCTGGGCGCGCGCGTAGCCAAGGCGCTGACGGTGTTTGAATTCCCCGTGCTGGGCTGGAGCCGCTCGCCCAAGACGGTGGAAGCTGTGCCTACCCTGCACGGCAGCCAGGGCTTTGCCGAGTTTCTGGCCCAGACCCGCATTCTGGTGAATCTGCTGCCGCTGACGCCCGAGACCGAGAACATTCTCAACCGTGCCAACCTCAGCCAGCTGCAGCGCGGCGCCTATGTGATCAATGTCGCGCGCGGCGGCCATCTGGTGGAAGAAGACCTGCTGGCGCTGATTGCCGAGGGCCAGATTGCTGGCGCTACGCTGGATGTGTTCCGCCAGGAGCCACTGCCTGCAGGCCACCCGTTCTGGAGCGAGCCGTGCATCACGCTGACGCCCCACACCTCGGCCCGCACGCTGCGCGATGAAAGCATTGCCCAGATCGTGGGCAAGGTGGTGGCCATGAGCCGTGGCGAGGCGGTGCAGGGCATGGTGGATGTGCAGCGCGGCTATTGATTGCCAACAATGAACCAGGGCGGCGCGGTCGGACAGTGAGATTCGGGCACAGTACGCCCTTTGGTGAAGCCGGCTCAAACCGGCGCAAGTTGGAAAAACAGGGTATGAATGTTTCCAGGGAGGGCCTGCAGAGGGCACAACAGTCTGGTGCCTCGGCAACCTGGCTGCAGAGAGGCTCCACTGCATGGGCGTGGTTGTGGCTGTTTTTGCCGTTGCTGTGGATGTGGCCCATCGCACGGTCTGCGGAGAACGCGGCGCTGTCGGCCTTGCTGCTGTGCGGGTGCCTGCTGTGGCGGCCCGTGGCGCGGGTGGCCGCATGCGCACTGGTGCTGATCGGTGCCTGCTATTTGGGCTATTTCTACGCGGTGCGCTCGGAACCAGATGAGTTTTTCTGGTATTCGCTGCTGGGGGCCTCGGCTTCCGAAGCCTGGGAATACGCCACTTCTTATCGGGTGCAAGACCTGGCCATTGTCCTGACCTGGCTGCTGCCCGCAGTGGCCGCCGCAGCCTATCTGTGGCGCGCGCCGCGCTTGCTGCAGGGGCGCATGGGGCGCGGCCTGGGATGGTTGTCGCTGGCAATATGGGCCTTGTTTGCGGGCACCAGCATCACCAAGGGCTATAGCTTGGAAGCCGCGTTGCGGCGCGTGGAACGGGTCTACCCGATGGCGATGTGGGAGTCCCACATCCGCTACACCCATGCTTCTTCGGCGATCTACCAGATCCCAGAGGTACCCGCCCCTGCCCACGCCGCCATGGCCGATGTGGTGGTGGTGGTGATTGGCGAAAGTGCCAGCGCACAGCGCTGGTCTTTGCTGGGCTACCAGGGGAACGAAACGAATGCAGCGCTACAGCCCTGGAGCGAGGGGTTGCTGGCCTTGCCTGTCACGTCTAACGGCAACAACACGGGCAAGACGGTGCCGGTGCTGCTGACGGGGCAGAAGATGCGCCAGCTGTCCGATGGAGGCATGCTGACCTATCTGGATACCGCGCGCAAAGCCGGCTTCAGGGTGGAGACGCTGAGCAACCAGAGTGCATCGGGCATGGATTTGAGCTTTGCCAATGCGGCGTTGCGCCAGCGCTCCGACCTGTTTGTCAATCTGCAAGATGGTGAGTACGACGGTGCCTTGTCTCCTTTGCTGGCGAAAAGCCTGGAGCAGGCTGCTGCGGGCAAGCCCTTGCTGGTCACCTTGCACATGTATGGCAGCCACCCCCGTGTTGCCAAGCGCTATCCCGCAGCGTTTGCGCTCTGGGATGATCCCTATGACAACAGCATTGCCTACTCCAGCAGCCTGCTGGCAGATTGGATGGCGCAGCTGGAGGCCTTGAAGGGCCTGCGCACCGCTCTGGTGTATGTGTCAGACCATGGGCAAAATTTCCCCCAATGCGGTGGCTCTTACACCCACGGCAGTGCGCGCAGCGCCTATGAGGTGCCCTTTATGCTGTGGGGCAATGCGGCTTTGCGTACCCAGCACGCCGCATGGTGGGCGCAGCTGCAGCCGGTGGCTCGCCACGCGGTGGCAGAAGACGGTGATTTGCGGCAGACCAATTTGCTGTTTCCGGCAACTATCAACAGTCTGTTGGGCTATCCGAATGCAGTGGCGGCAGAAGGCGCTGCCCGCCAGGTTGCACTGACCGGAGATGGCAGCTATCCACCGCCGGCGCAAAGCAATGGCTGCGCCGACTGGTCTGCGCATGTGGAGCGTCAACACCCTGCGGCCGAACTTTAACTGGCGCCGGCACGGGCCTTGCAGCCTGGAGCAGAAGCCGCCTCATTACAGGAGACAAGCATGAACAACTATCCCCAACGCGTGAAACTGGTCGATGTGGGCCCCCGCGACGGCCTGCAAAACGAAAAGCAACCCGTGCCCGCCGCCGTCAAGGTGGAGCTGGTGCACCGGCTGCAGAACGCCGGCCTGACCGAGATCGAGGTCACCAGTTTTGTGTCGCCCAAGTGGGTGCCGCAAATGGCCGACAACGCCGAGGTGATGGCCGCAGTGCAGCGCAAGCCCGGTGTGCGTTACAGCGTGCTCACGCCCAATCTCAAGGGCTATGAGGCGGCCGTGCTGTCCAAGCCGGATGAGATCGTGGTGTTTGGTGCGGCCAGCGAGGCCTTCAGCCAAAAGAACATCAACTGCTCCATTGCCGAGAGCATCGAGCGCTTTGCGCCAGTGGTGGAGGCCGCGCGTGCTGCTGGCATTTATGTGCGCGGGGCCATGAGCTGCACCGTGGGCTGCCCTTATGAGGGCGAGATCGCGCCCGAGCGCGTGGCCTATCTGGCCGGTTTGATGAAGGGCATCGGCGTGCAGCATGTGGGCGTAGCCGACACCATCGGCGTGGGCACGCCCATCAAGGTGCGCAAAGCCATCGAAGCCACGCTGCAGCATTTCAACATCAACGATGTCTCCGGCCATTTCCACGACACCTATGGGCAGGCCTTGTCCAACACCCTGGCCGCACTGGCCATGGGTGTGTGGCAGTTCGATACCTCGGTGGCTGGCCTGGGCGGTTGCCCTTATGCCAAGGGCGCCACGGGCAATGTGGCCACCGAAGACGTGGTCTACATGCTGCACGGCATGGGTATTGAAACCGGCATTGATCTGGACAAGCTGATCGATGCCGGCGCCTACATCAGCGAACACCTGGGCCGGCCCACGCAGTCGCGGGTGGCCAAGGCCATCTTGGCCAAACGCGCGGCTTGATCTCTGTGGCCTGGGCTGGAACGTTGCGTGAGAAAGGTGTGAAAAGCACCTAGGATGGCGGCCATGTCAACTCGAACCCATCAACGCCTCTCGCGCCTGGCCCTGGTGCTGTCCTGCAGCCTGCTGTTGGGCGCCTGCGCGGGCATGGATGCCCAGGAATGCCGGGACACGGACTGGGCCTATCTGGGGCAGCTCGATGCCATGGAGGGCAAGCTGGACCTGGAAACCCGTGCCAGGCGCCACGCCAGAGCTTGCAAGAAAAACGGTGTGGCCATGGATGTGCGCGCCTACCAGCAGGGCTGGATGCGTGGGCTCCGGGATTTTTGTACGCCCGAAAGCGGCAAGGCCTATGCCGAAAGCGGCCGCCAGTTCCAGATGGGTTACTGCCCCGCACAGCTGGAAGCCGCTTTTTTGCAAGGCTATTCACCGGTCCGCGAGCGCTATGAAATGCAGCAGGCCATAGTCGAGCTTGAGCGCCGCATCGCCGCCAAGAAAAAAGAGCTGCGTGAGGCGCGGGATGCCAAGAACAGCGCCAGCCATATCGCCTATGTGCAAAAGGGCTTGCGCGACCTGCAGCTGGAGCTGGTGAAGCTCAAACTCAAACTGGCGCAGTAAAGCCGCAGCGCAAGGACTGCGCGGTGGAGGGCGCGAGGCGCTCATTCTTCAAAGAGTTTTTTATGTGTGGATCAGAACTTCACGCCCTGCCCGAAGGGGTGCAGCGCGTCAGCCGTTTTTTGCAGGATGCCGGCCATCCCCATGCGCCGCAGATGCTGGATGGCGCAGCCCGTACCTCGCAGGAGGCGGCCGACCAGTTGGGCATTGCCGTGGGGCAGGTGGCCAAGAGCGTGATCTTCAAACGCAAGGAAGACGGCGCCCATGTGCTGGTGGTGGCCGCAGGTGACCGCCGTGTGGACGAGAAAAAGCTGGCGGCCCTGGTGGGCAAGGTGGGCCGGGCGGACGCTGACTATGTGAAGGAGCGCACCGGCTTTTCCATCGGCGGTGTCAGCCCCGTAGCCCATGTGCAGCCACCGGTGGTGGTGATTGACGATAGCCTGGCGCGCTTCGATGTGCTGTGGGCTGCGGCAGGCCATCCGCATGCGGTGTTTCCGCTGTCCATGGCCGCGCTCCAGCAGCTGACCGGTGCGCCGGTGGTGGATGTGGTGCAGGCGCCGGCCGGGGAGGGCGCATGAGCTGTCCGCCCGCACAAGAAGCCCTGCTGTACAAGGCGCGCCAGGTGCTGGCGCAAGGCCTGCTGGATGTCCAGGCTGCCGAGGCTCCGCCATCGCCCTGTATTTCGGTGTGCCGCATGGATGAGGATCGCAGCCATTGCGTGGGCTGTTTGCGCACGCTGGAGGAGTTGCGCCTATGGGGTAAGACCGATGCCGCCACGCAGCGCCAGATCTGGCATGCCGTGCTACAACGCTGCGCGCTCACCACCTGAGTTTTGAAATTCAGTGGGCGCCTTGTGGTGAGGCGGCCATACAGCGCTTCATGCTTTGTTGCTCGCCCTTGCCGTACCCGGGTACTGTCAGCGGGCGAGACGCCGCGCCTGAAGCGCTGTCTGGCCGTTGTGGGGGAAGTTTGGGCGCACACTGCAATGGATAGGCCCGCTCTTGCAGGCATAGGGGCCGAAAAGATGTACTAACCAAGCCATAAGGTTTAAGGGAGCCGCTGATGCGCGAGATCACGTTCTATTTGGATTTTGTGTCGCCCTATGCCTGGTTGGCTTTTGCCAAGCTGCCGGAGACGCTGGAGGGCATCAGCTGCCATGTGCGCTATCGCCCCGTGCTGTTGGGCGCTTTGCTGCAGCACTATGGCAACCCCGGGCCCGCGGGCATTGCACCCAAGCGTGCCTGGACTTATCGCCATGCCGAGTGGCTGGGCCATGCCCAGGGCACGCCGCTGCAGATGCCGCAGCAGCACCCCTTCAACCCGTTGCCTTTGCTGCGGCTGGCGCTGGCATGCAGCGATGACGGCTGTATCAACCGCTTCACGGCCGATGCCTTGTTTCGCCATGTGTGGGAAGGCGGCGGTGATGCCCTGGCGCCCGAGCGTCTGGACGCGCTGCACAGTCATCTGGCTGCGCAGTTGCGCAGCGATGCCGAGGCGCCGGCCCGGGCCAAGGCGCTGCTGCGCGCCAACACCGAGGCAGCTGTGGCGGATGCCGTGTTTGGCGTGCCCACTTTTTGTGTAGAAGGGCGCAGCTTTTTTGGCGCCGACAGCCTGCCCATGTTGCGTAATTTTTTGCAAGGCGATCCCTGGTTTGACGCCCCGCGTTGGGAGGCTGCTGCGGCGATTCCATCAGGGTTAACACAGGGTTAGGTGGGTGACCCTTAAGGGTTTGCAAGTACTTGTTTTGTATGGTGAAAATGTCTCTGCGGGTTAGGCCTTAGGTCGTCAGTCCTGGGTCAGTTTGACGCAAGTCAGCGTTGGTTTCGCGTCAGAAGGGGGTCAGTGCATTCTTCAAGAATGCATTGACCGGAAATGCCGGAACGAAACCCCCCAGAGGAGACAAGACCATGGCCATCAACGCTGCCAACGGCGTAGGCGCAAATGGAGCGGGTACAGCCCGCCCCATGACGCCCGAAGAACGCAAAGTGATTTTCGCGTCCTCACTCGGAACCGTGTTCGAGTGGTATGACTTTTATCTGTACGGATCGTTGGCGGCCATCATCGCCAAGCAGTTCTTCAGCGGGCTGGATTCCGGCTCCGCCTTCATCTTTGCGTTGCTGGCCTTTGCGGCAGGTTTCATCGTGCGCCCCTTCGGCGCGCTGGTGTTCGGCCGCCTGGGCGACATGATCGGTCGCAAATACACCTTCCTGGTGACGATTCTGATCATGGGCATTTCCACCTTCATCGTGGGTGTGCTGCCCAACTACGCCTCGATTGGCGTGGCAGCTCCCGTGATCCTGATCATTTTGCGCATGCTGCAAGGCCTGGCGCTGGGTGGTGAATACGGTGGCGCCGCCACCTATGTGGCCGAGCATGCCCCCAATGGCAAGCGCGGTGCCTACACCGCCTGGATCCAGACCACGGCCACCATCGGCCTGTTCCTGTCGCTGCTGGTGATTCTGGGCGTGCGCACCACCTTGGGTGAAGAAGCCTTTGTCGACTGGGGCTGGCGCATTCCTTTCCTGGTGTCGCTGGCGCTGCTGGGTATTTCGGTGTGGATTCGCATGCAGCTGTCCGAGTCTCCTGCCTTCCAGAAAATGAAGGCCGAGGGCAAGGTCTCCAAGGCACCGCTGTCCGAAGCCTTTGGCCAGTGGAAAAACCTGAAGGTGGTGATCCTGGCCCTGATCGGCTTGACTGCCGGCCAGGCCGTGGTCTGGTACACAGGCCAGTTCTACGCACTGTTCTTCCTGACGCAGCAGCTGAAGGTGGATGCCGTCACGGCCAATCTGATGATTGCCGCAGCCCTGTTGCTGGCTACGCCCTTCTTCGTGGTCTTTGGTTCGCTGTCCGACAAGATCGGCCGCAAGCCCATCATCATGCTGGGCTGTGTGCTGGCGGTGGTGACCTATTTCCCCGTGTTCAAGGCACTGACCGAAGCCGCCAACCCTGATCTGGCCGCTGCACAGGCCAAGAACAAGGTGGTGATCGTGGCCGACCCTGCCGAGTGCTCGTTCCAGTTCAACCCCACCGGTACTTCCAAGTTCACCAGCTCCTGCGACATCGCCAAGCAAGTCCTGGCCAACCGCTCGGTGAGCTACGACAACGAAGCCGCACCGGCCGGCACGCCTGCCGTGATCAAGATTGGCAATGACAGCATTCCCAGCTATGCCTCGGCAGGCCTGAGCGCCGATGAGGTCAAGGCCAAGAGCGTCGAGTTCAACAAGGCCGTGGCCGACACCCTGAAGAAGGACGGCTATCCCGAGAAGGCCGACCCGGCCAAGATGAACAAGCCGATGATGGTCGTCATCCTGTTCTATCTGGTGCTGCTGGTGACCATGGTCTACGGCCCTATCGCCGCCATGCTGGTGGAGCTGTTCCCCACCCGCATCCGCTACACCTCCATGAGCCTGCCCTACCACATCGGCAACGGCTGGTTCGGCGGTCTGCTGCCCACCATGTCGTTCGCCATCGTGGCCCAGACCGGCAATATGTATAACGGCCTGTGGTATCCCATCATCATCGCGGGTGTGACCGCCGTGATCGGCACGCTGTTCCTGCGTGAAACCAAGGACGTTGACATCTACGCCGAGGATTAAATCCGTAGAGAAGGGCAGCAGGCATCTTTTGCTGCCCGCTGCGTCCCGCAGACCCTGGCAACTTGGGTTGCCAGGGTCTGTTTTTTTCAAGGCGTTGTGTTGCATCAAAACGTCAAATCATTGTGTTACGTGCCCGTGGCGACATGATTTGTCAGCACGCCTCCTACAATTTGACGACCTGGCCTCTGTCTTTGCAGAACATGTTTTCTGCCGCATGGCATTGCTGGACCAATGAACTGAAACCACCACAAGGAAACCCAATGAAGATTCAACGTGTGATGCTGGCCGTTCTGGCTCTGTGCGGTACTTCGGCTGCCCTGGCCCAAAGCAGCGTGACCATCTACGGCCGTGTGAACACCACCATCGAAAGCCAGAAGTACACAGGTGAAGACCGTAACTCGGTGATGCAGAACAATGCTTCGCGTATCGGTTTCAAGGGTGAGGAAGACCTGGGCAACGGCCTGAAGGCTGGCTTTGTGCTGGAGTCCGGCTTTGCTTCGGACACCGGTGCCGGCTCTTCGGCCAATGGCGGTCTGACCTTTGGCCGTCAGAGCGAAGTGAATCTGTCGGGCAACTTCGGTATGGTCCGTCTGGGTAACTTCTTCCCAGAGTCCTACTACGCTACGGCTGACTATGTCAGCATGCACAACCACGACACTGGCACTTCGGCCGACGCCCTCTACATTGACCCCGCATGGATGGGCCGTGGTGCTGCTGTCTCGCAGGATCGCAAGGGCGGCCTGGGCACTGGTAACAAGATTGCCTATCGCACCCCCAGCTTTGGCGGTCTGACGGTGGAAGGCTCCGTGGCAATGCACGAGCGCCAAAATGTTGATGGCTATCCCAATAAGTACGCTTATGACCTGGCCGCCAACTACGCCACAGGCCCTCTGGCCTTGGGTGCTGGCTACAGCCAGATCGCTGGCGCCAAGCAACTGGGCTTGCGTGCCCTCTACACCTTTGGCCAATTCACCGTGGGTGGCTACTACCAGCGCAACGACGAGTACACCCTGGGGAGCCGCAACAACTTCCGCGTTTCCGGCATGTACGCGCTGGGCGCTTCGGAGTTCCACGTCAACGTGGGTCGTGCCAATTCCTGGAGCAAGCTGGACAACTCCGCCGCTTTGCAGTGGACCCTGGGCTATAACTACAACCTGAGCAAGCGCACCAAGGTTTATGGCTTCTATACCAAGGTGGACAACAAGGAAAATGCTTCCTACAACGTCAATAAGGCTGGCCAGGACTTCTCGTCCTTCGCCGTCGGCATCCGCCACAACTTTTAATTACACAGCAGCGTAAGCTGCCCGCAATCCGGGGCTGGTCCAATCGGCTCTGGTCTGCTTCAAGGTGCAGGCTCCACACTGGCAACGGTGTGGAGCCTTTTTCTTGGCCCGACCATTCTGTGTGAGTGCTATCCATTCCCTGAGGAGACAAAGCATGTGGAAGATTGTTGTGGGCTTTGTGGTGTTCGCCGCCATCAGCCTGTTTGTGATCATGAAAGCCGGTGACCAGGTGGACATGAGCGGTGAAAAACATGGTGCAGATGCAGTGCATGTGCCCGAGCCTGCACCTGCAGCGCCAGCGGTGGAAGCTCCGGCTGCCGAGGCACCCGCTGCACCTGCCGAGGCCAAGTAATTGCGCGCCAGTTTTGCGCTGTCTTGCGCGGATGGCCCAGCCCTTGCACTGGTGGCAAGGGCTTTTTTTATTTCAGACCTTGTGGGTCCATCGTTTCCAGACCACGGCCGCAGTCCTCGATATAGGCTGGTGCTGTGATGGTCTGTGCATCGATAGAGTATGCGCGATCATGTGGATATATACAGTTGTCTAGAATGATTGGCCTCCGCTAGAAAAGAACGCAGCCATGACCCAGGGCCAGATCCGTATCCGTGGTGCTCGCCAGCACAATCTGCAGAACATCGACCTCGACATTCGCACCGGCGAGTTGACCGTGGTCACCGGGCCCAGCGGCTCGGGCAAGTCCAGCCTGGTGTTCGACACCTTGTTTGCCGAAGGCCAGCGCCGCTATGTGGAGACTTTCAGCGCCTATGCGCGCCAGTTTCTGGACCGCATGGACAAGCCGGCCGTGGACCGTGTCGAGGGCGTGCCGCCGGCAATTGCCATCGACCAGACCAATCCGGTGCGCAACTCCCGCTCCACCGTGGGCACGATGACGGAGCTGAACGACCACCTCAAGCTCTTGTTCGCCCGCGCTGCCCATTTGTTCGACAGCGCCACCGGCCTGCCCGTGCAGCACGACACGGCGGACACCATTTACCAGGCCTTGCAGCAGCGCTGCGAGGCAGCCGGTGACCCACGCATTGCCCTGACCTTCCCGGTGGAGCTGCCGGCCAATACCTCGGCCGACGAGGTGGCGCAGTGGCTGTCTGCCAGCGGCTTTACCAAGGTCCAGGCCGAGCGCGAGCTGGAGCGTGTGGCGGCGGTGGCCGAAGCGCCTGCCAAGGGCAAAAAGGCCAAGGCTGCGGCACCGGAGAGAATCAAGCTGCTGGATGTGGTGGCCGACCGCTTTCGCTTCAGCCGCGTGGAGCGCGCCCGGGCCATGGAGGCCATCGAGGTGGCCCTCAAGCGCGGCAGAGGCCATATGACGGTGTATGTGATGCCGGAAGAGGGCGAGCCGTACGAATGGAAGTTCTCGCTGGGCCTGCACTGCCCCGAGAGCAATCTGAGCTACACCGCACCCATGCCCAGCCTGTTCTCGTTCAACTCGGCCGTGGGCGCCTGCGACAGCTGCCGCGGTTTTGGCCGGGTGATTGGCGTGGACTGGGGCCTGGTGATTCCCAACGACAAGCTCACGCTGCGCACCGGGGCCATCAAGGCCATTCAAACACCGGCCTGGAAAGAAATCCAAGACGACTTGATGCGCCATGCCGAGGCCGAAGGCATTCCCCGCGACATCGCCTGGAGCAAGCTCACCAAGGCCCAGCAGGCCTGGGTGATTGACGGCTCGCCCAACTGGAACGGCAAGTGGAACCAGACCTGGTATGGCATACGCCGCTTCTTTGAATACCTGGAAACCAAGGCCTACAAAATGCACATCCGCGTGCTGCTGTCCAAGTACCGCAGCTACACGGAATGCCCGGCCTGCAAGGGCGCGCGCCTCAAGACCGAAAGCCTGCTGTGGCGCATAGGCGGCAAGCCCCAGGCCGATGCCGTGCTGTCGGCCGATCAACGATTCATGCCCATGGGCGTGGGCTGGTCCGAGCAGCAGTTGCAAGCCCTGCCAGGTCTTTGCCTGCACGACTTGATGCGCCTGCCCATCACGCGCTTGAGCCAGTTTTTTGCCAGTCTCAAACTCACCGACCAGACCGGTCTGGCCGAGGGCGAGCTGCAGGCGCTGAAGCTCCTGAACGAGGAGATCGGCACCCGCCTCAAATACCTGGTGGATGTGGGCATTGGCTACCTCACGCTGGATCGCCAAAGCCGCACGCTGTCCGGCGGCGAGGTGCAGCGCATCAACCTGACCACGGCCCTGGGCACCTCGCTGGTGAACACCTTGTTTGTGCTGGACGAGCCCAGCATTGGCCTGCACCCCCGCGATATGGAGCGCATTACCCAGGCCATGCACCGGCTGCGCGATGCCGGCAACACCCTGGTGGTGGTGGAGCATGACCCGGCCGTGATGTTTGCTGCCGACCGCATGATCGACATGGGCCCAGGCCCGGGCGCCAAGGGCGGCAATATTGTTTTCGACGGCACACCAGAGGAACTGAAGCAGGCCGACACGCTGACCGGCGCCTATCTGGGCGGGCGCAAGCAGGTGGGATTCGGTATCAAGCGCATGGTGACCGAGTCCACACCGCGCTTGATTCTGGAAGGCGCGCGCGAACACAATCTGCAGAACCTGAACGTGGACTTTCCGCTGCAGCGCCTGGTCACGGTGACGGGGGTCTCGGGCTCGGGCAAGTCCTCGCTGATCCAGGACATTCTGGCGCCGGCGCTGATGCGCCACTTTGGCAAACCCACGGACAGTCCCGGTGCCCATGACCGCCTGCTGGGCGCCGACTTTCTGGCCGATGTGGTGTTTGTCGACCAGTCCCCCATTGGCAAGACGGCGCGCTCCAATCCCGTCAGCTATGTGGGCGCCTGGGACAGCATTCGCGAGCTGTTTGCGCTGGCGCCGCTGGCCGCGCAGCGCGGCTACACGGCCTCCAAGTTCAGCTTTAACAGCGGCGATGGCCGCTGCCCCACCTGCGGCGGCTCGGGCTTTGAGCATGTGGAAATGCAGTTCCTGTCCGACGTCTATCTGCGCTGCCCGGACTGCCACGGCAGCCGTTACCGCGAAGAGATTCTGGAGATCACCCTGGAGCGCGGCGGTCGGGCATTGTCCGTGGCCGATGTGCTGGAGCTCACCGTGGCCGAGGCTGCGCTGCTCTTCGCCCAGGACGCCGATGTGATCCGCGCGTTGCAGCCCATTGTGGATGTGGGCCTGGAATATGTGAAGCTGGGCCAGCCCGTGCCTACCTTGAGCGGTGGCGAGGCCCAGCGCCTCAAGCTGGCCGGCTTTCTGGCCGAGGCTGCCAAGACCGCAGCCAAGAGCAAGCAGCAGTTGGCGCGCAAGGGCACTTTGTTCTTGTTTGATGAGCCCACCACCGGCCTGCACTTTGAAGACATTGCCAAGCTGATGCGCGCGCTGCGCAAGCTGCTGGAGGCTGGCAACAGTCTGATCGTCATCGAGCACAACCTGGACGTGATCCGCGCCAGCGACTGGCTGATCGACCTGGGCCCCGAGGGCGGCGACGGCGGTGGCCAGATCGTGGCCCAGGGCACGCCCGAGGAGGTGCGCCAGGTCAAGGCATCGCACACCGCGCAGGCGCTGCGCGAGTACGACCAGGCCATGGGCGTGGGCGGCCTGCGTGTGGAAGAGGTGGCGCCCATGCTCACTCAAACAGAGCGCAGCAAGCGCGTCAGGCCTGCGTTGGCAAGCAAAAACGCCATTGAAATCGTCAACGCCAAGGAGCACAACCTGAAGAACCTGTCGGTGGATATTCCACGCGGCAAGTTCAATGTGGTGACCGGGGTCTCGGGCTCGGGCAAGTCCACGCTGGCCTTTGACATTCTGTTCAACGAGGGTCAGCGCCGCTACCTGGAATCGCTGAATGCCTATGCCCGCTCCATCGTCCAGCCCGCGGGCCGGCCCGAGGTGGATGCGGTCTGGGGCATTCCGCCCACCGTGGCCATCGAGCAGCGGCTGTCACGCGGCGGGCGCAAGTCCACCGTGGGCACCACCACCGAGGTCTGGCACTTCTTGCGCCTGCTGTATGTAAAGCTGGGCACCCAGCACTGCGTGCACGATGGCGCAGCCGTGGAGCCGCAAACGCCGGAGCGCATTGCGGCCCAGCTGCTGTCCCAGTTCAAGGGCCAGCATATCGGCCTGCTGGCCCCGCTGGTGGTGGGGCGCAAAGGCGTCTATACCGAGCTGGCCGACTGGGCGCGGCCCAAGGGCTACACCCATTTGCGGGTTGATGGGGCTTTCCTGCCCACCACGGGTTTCCCACGCCTGGACCGTTTCAAGGAACACCATATCGAGCTGCCCGTGGCCAGCGTCAAGATCACGGCGGCCAACGAGGCCGAGCTGCGCAGCCAATTGGCCAAGACGCTGGAGATCGGCAAGGGCGTGGTCCATGTGCTCTCGGGCATAGACCAGCTGGAAGCCACCATGGCCAGCGGCGGTGCCGGTGTGGGCGCGGTGCAGGTGTATTCCACCCAGCGTGCCTGCCCGGTCTGCTCCACCAGCTATGCCGAGCTGCAGCCCGCACTGTTCTCGTACAACAGCAAGCATGGCTGGTGCCCGGATTGCGTGGGCACCGGCGTCAAGCTCACCAAAGAGCAACGCAAGGTTTATGACGACAGCCAGCTGGCCGAAGACAACCGTGGCCGCGAGCTGACCTTTGATGGCCAGGAGGTGGAAGACCTGCAGGAAACCTGCTGCCCCACTTGCCAAGGCACACGCCTCAACCCCACGGCCCGGGCCGTGCAGTTCCACGGCCTGGCCGTGACGGCGCTGGCGCAGATGTCGGTCACCCATTTGCGCGAATGGTTCCAGGCGCTGAAGCCCACGGGCCGCGAGGCCGATATTGCCCGCGATCTGCTGCCGGAAATCCTGGGGCGTTTGGAGTTTCTGGAAGAAGTGGGCCTGGGTTATCTGACGCTGGACCGCGGCGCGCCCACGCTCTCCGGCGGCGAGGCCCAGCGCATACGCCTGGCGGCCCAACTGGGCAGCAATTTGCAGGGCGTGTGCTATGTGCTGGACGAGCCCACCATCGGCCTGCATGCCCGTGACAACCATATTCTGCTCAACGCCCTGCACAAGCTGGGCGACAAGGGCAACACCCTGGTGGTGGTGGAGCATGACGAGGACACCATACGCCGTGCCGACCATGTGATCGACATCGGCCCCAGCGCCGGCAAGCGCGGCGGCAGCCTGGTGGCCCAGGGCACGCCGGCCGACATCATGGCGGCAGAAGATTCGCAAACCGGCCGCTATCTGCTGCACGCCATGCGCCATCCCTACCAGGCGCGCCGCCCCGTGCTGGGCGTGGCGGCTGCTATGCAAACAGAAGCTGTCGGCGCAGATGCAGCCAGTGTCAAACCCAAGAAACGCACCAAAAAACAACTGGCGGCAGATGCGGCCGCCGCTCTGGCCGCCGACAGCGCCGCGGCCAATGCACAGCTACAGAACCCGGTGCAGGACAGCGGCCCGCTGCATTGGCTGACGGTGGAAGGCGCGCGCCTGCACAATCTGCAAGATGTGGAGGCCAGCGTGCCGCTCAAGCGCCTGGTGGCCGTCACGGGAGTCTCCGGCTCCGGCAAGTCCACGCTGGCGCGTGACGTGCTGTTGAGCAATGTGGCGGCCCTGGTGGCACAGCGTAGTACCAAGGCCGGCCGCGAGGAGATGGAGGCTGGTAAAAAGCTCAAGCTGGTGGGCGCCAAGGCCGTCACCGGTTATGAGGTGATCGACCGCGTGCTGGAAGTGGACCAGACGCCGATTGGCAAAACCCCGCGTTCCTGCCCAGCCACCTACATCGGTTTTTGGGACACCATCCGCAAGCTGTTTGCCGACACGCTGGAAGCCAAGGCGCGCGGCTATGGTGCAGGGCGCTTTAGCTTTAACACCGGTGAAGGCCGCTGCCCGGCCTGCGAGGGACAGGGCATGCGCACCATCGAAATGAGCTTTCTGCCCGATGTGAAAGTGCCTTGTGAAACCTGCCATGGCGCACGCTTCAACCCCGAAACTTTGGCCGTCACCTGGCGTGGCAAAAGCATTGGCGAGGTGCTGCAGATGGAGGTGGACGAGGCCGTGGCGTTCTTCGCTTCCATGCAGAACATCGCCCATCCGCTGCAGCTGCTCCAAGACGTGGGCCTGGGTTATCTGACCCTGGGCCAGCCTTCGCCCACGCTCTCCGGCGGTGAGGCCCAGCGCATCAAGCTGGTGACCGAGCTCACCAAGGTGCGCGATGACGTCACCAAGCGCGGCAATAAGGCTCCGCACACGCTGTATGTGCTGGACGAGCCCACGGTGGGCCTGCACATGGCCGACGTGGACAAGCTGATCCGCGTGTTGCACCGCCTGGTCAACGCCGGCCACAGCGTGGTGGTCATCGAGCACGACCTGGATGTGATCGCCGAGGCCGACTGGATCATCGACCTGGGCCCCGAGGGTGGTACCGGTGGCGGCCAGATCGTGGCCGCCGGCACGCCGGAAGAGCTGGTGCGCATCGGCACCCACACCGGCCAGGCGCTGGCCCCGGTGCTGGCACGGGTGTGAGCCAAGGGGACGGCCCATGGCTTTAACGCCCAGCAACTGGCCCAGCGCCACTGCGGTGGAACGCAGCCTGGCCGCGCAGTTCTCCCTGCCGCCGCTGCCCGCAGCGTTGCAGCCATGGCTGGACTGGTGCGCCGCCTTGCCGGCCGAAGTGGCTTTGCACCTGGAAGCGATGGGCCCGCTCACCGGCCCACGCACGGTGGACGGCCCCAGTCTGCTGCGCGCCATGGAAGGCTACCGCTTTGTGCTGGACCAGCTGGCCAGCACGCCGGAGCAACTGGTCTGGCATGACATGGTGGAGTGCGGCGATTGGCAGCCCCATTGGCTGGTGTTGCAAAACAGCGAGGGCGACCCGTTGATAGCCGACCTGAGCCAGCCCACCGTGCCGGTGCTGGAGGCCCTGCATGGCGCCGGGCATTGGGACCCTCAGCCCTGTTTTGACAGCGTGGCGGAGTTGATGCAGCAGATTGAGGTCTACACACCGCAATCACCGGGCGACGGGCCGCCGACGGTGTTTTATTCGGTGGATCTGGTGGATTTGGGCCCCCAGCCGCTGCGTGTGCTGACGGCGCTCAAGACCCACCCGCGCTGGCGCGACCATGCCGGTGCCCGGCTGCTGGCCCTGCGCGATCAGCTGCCGCTGTGCCTGTTGGACAACAATGTCAGCGCCAGTCTGCGCGACCACTGGGTCCACATCTGCGAGGCCCAGGGTGGCAAGGTGGAGGTGAGGGAACGCACGCTGCCGCGACCCTAGGGCGTGTACAGAAGTCACAACAAAGAAAGTCCATGGAAAAACCTGTCATTGTTTTTGTGAGTGCGGTCTACCCCAGCCAGCACAGCCTGCTGTGCAGCTATTTGCGCCAGACCGGCATGGCGGACAGCTGGTTTATGACCATGCCGGGCCATGTGCAGCGCCACGCCCAGGATGGCGATCATCTGCTGCCCTTTCAACCCGATGGCGACATCATGGGCCACCAAGGCTATTACTACGCCAGCAAGGCCGAGCGTTCGGCCCGTATTGCACGCGGCATTTACCAGGCCATTCAGGCCTTTGAAACCAAGCAGGGCAAGAAGGTGGACGTGATCGTCTCGCACTCCATGTGGGGCTCCACCAATTTGCTTTATGACGAGCTGGATGCAGCCTTTGTCAGCTACATCGAATTTCCCAGCTACCGCGCCCATGGCTGGGATGCGCGCTACCCGCCCGATTTGTCCCAGCGCATGACAGACCGCAACATGGAAATGCTGCACTACCATCAGGTGCTGTGCAGCGATCTGACCATCACGCCCAGCCAGCATGCCAAGTCCATGTTCCCGTCGGAGTTGCAAAGCCGCATTGCGGTGCAGTTCGAGGGCTTTGACCTGTCAGCCGAGATGGCGGCGCCACGGCCCACGGCGCGTGCGGATGCGCGTTTCACCATCGGGTTTTCTGCCCGGGATATGTCCAGCGCCAAGGGCTTTGAAACCTTTATGCGCCTCGTGGACCGCATGGTCCACCAAGGTCAGGCCGAGGGCCTGCGTTTTGTGGCCTTGGGCGATGCACAGGCACCCACCTATGGCTATGAGCAGCAATGGGTGCAGCGCCAGTACGGGGATGCGCAACTCAGCTTCAAAGACCATTTGCTCAAGCTCTACCCGGCTGCTGAGGTGGTGGAGTTTCCGGGCAAGCTCCCCTATGCACAGTTCGCCCAGTTGCTGGGCGAGATCGACCTGTTTCTCTACCCCTTGCGCCATGGTGTGGCCAATTGGGGGCTGATGGAAATCCTGGCACGTGGTGGCTGTGTACTGGGCTCCAACTGGGGCTTTGTGCCCGAGCTGGTGCAGCACGATGTCAATGGCATGCTGCTGCCCGATGACGACCAGGCCTGGCTGGCCGCCATCGCCAGCCTGCGCGCCGACCCACAGCGGCAGCAGCGTTACCGCCAGGCCGCCATGGAAACGGGCAAGGCCTTTCACATTGCCAGCGTGGCGCCGCGCTATATGGACCTGTTCCGCCTGGCCATGCTGAACCAACGCACGCGAAAGAGTGCATGGGGTGTCGGCTCACAGGCGCATGGCTAGCTCCTCTATTCAGAGCGGCCGTTCCTCGCTTCACGCGCCTGCCTAGCACCAGAAATGCCGAGGACCGTCGTGAAGAAGCCGGGCTTGAGTGGGTGAAATAATGGAAGGGCGCAGCCGCTCCGGCTGCACTTCTTCAACATTTGCATCGGCCCACATGGCAGACATACCCCATCGCTCTTTCTTGCAGCCCCATGGCAGCGAGGTCAATCGCTCCGGTGAGTTGGAGGTGCTGGTGCTGGTGGCAGAGCGCGGCAGCCTGTCGGCTGCGGCCCGGCTGCTGGACCTGTCTCCCTCGGCGGTGAGCAAGACGGTGTCACGGCTGGAGGCACGCCTGGGCGTGCAGCTGCTGCAGCGCAGTACCCGGCGCTTGCAACTGACGGCCGAGGGCGCACAGCTGGTGGAGCAAGGCAAACGCCTGCTGGCCGACCTGGATGCGCTGGAGGCCAGAGTGGCTGCGCGCAGCGCGCCCCAGGGTGTGGTGCGCATCACGGCCAGCACCTCCACCGGCCAACTACTGCTGGTGCCCAAGGTGCCGCAGCTGCTGGAGCAGCATCCGGGGCTGGAGCTGGAGCTGCTGTTCTCCGACCAGGTGGCCGACCTGGTGGCGGAAGGCATAGACATCGCCATCCGCTGGGGCCAGTTGCCGTCCTCCGACATGGTGGCGCGCAGGCTGGGTTGCACCCGCCAGGTGATTGTGGGTGCGCCGGAATACTTGGCCCGCCACGGTGTGCCGCTGCACCCGCAGGAGCTCCAGACCCACCGGCGCATGGGCTGGTCTTACCCACGGGCCATTCCGCACTGGCCTTTTCTGGTGGACGGGCAGCGTGTGGCAGTGGATACGGGCGAGGTGCTGCGCGTCAACGACGGCGATGTGCTGCGCAGCCTGGCTGTGGCCGGAGCCGGCCTGGCCAGGCTGTCGCTGTTCCACGCCTGGCAAGACCTGGAGGCGGGGCGTTTGCAGGTGGTGCTGGAGGATTTCAACTGCGGCGATCTGGAGCCCATCCACGCGGTCTACCTGGGCAAGCCCGAGCGCCTGCCGCCACGCACCCGGGCCGTGCTGGATTTTCTGCAAACCCATATCGATCTGCGCCACGCCGAGCTACTGCCCGTGCCGTGGCGGGCTTGAGCCACCCACCTCACCATGGCCCGCAGCAGCGAGAAAATCATCTATCTGCAGCCCGATGCACCGGCCAAGCCGGCCATGGGCGCGCCCTGCAATGGCTGCGGTCTGTGCTGCCTGGCCGAGCCCTGTCCGCTGGGCATGTGGGTGTCACGACGGCGCAGCGGGGCCTGCAAGGCCTTGCAGTGGAATGCCTCCGCGCAGCAGTACCGCTGCGGCATGGTGGTGGACCCCGGTTCCGTGCTGGGTTGGAAAAGGCCCTGGGCCGTGGCACTGATCGCCCGGTTGGCCCGGCGCTGGATTGCCGCAGGCATGGGTTGCGACGCGGACTGGCAGGCACAACCGCCGCGGGATTGAGCTGCCAGGGCAGTGGAGGTCACCCCATTTCCTTAATGGTTTCAAGGCCTTGAAGGTGGTGGCGCTTGCCTCCATGAATAATCCGCAGACCGTCTAATCCGGCGGAACCTGGCCGATATTGCTGACGGGCCCGTCCGTGGCTGGCCTTTTTTCTGGGTGCATTTGCGCTTCGCTAGGCAGTATCTCGCCCTGGCTTCAGTGTTTCGCAGACAGCGGTCGCCGGCTGTGGCCAAGACCTTGGGCCATCGCAGGCCAGATGAAAAATTCGATCAATGTGGCAGTGCATGCGAGCATGTGCTGGCCCTTATGGAGACACGGGTGTTTCGATCAGCCGACAAGACCATGGCGTCTGGGTTGCGCAGATCGTAAGGCACTCATCTGCACAGCTTTCGCAGCGCATGCAGGATGGTTCTGCTCAGAGGCCAGCGCTCGGCTTTCGGTGACCGTGCGAATGTCGATTTCCCCGCCCTTTTTTGAAAGCGCGCGATGATGAATCCACACATGCATAGCCTCCTGGTCCTCAGACGCTTGGTGCATTGAACTGCATCTGCGTTGTGCGGGCCACTACAGCCTATGTCGCGGCGTTTGTACCCAACTCCCAGAGCGAGGTCTCGGTGGGTTGGGTTGCTGTCGGCAAGGTGGTGCGCAGTGGTTTTTTCGTTGGCACTCTGGCTTTGGTGTGAGCATAGTGAGGCGGCCGTGCCTGTGGCCAATCCGATCAGCATTGCGGTGGCCAGAAACAGCAGCGAGACGGCAATTTCGCCCAATGTCGCGGGTAGTTTCACCAGCGTGGACATTGCGGGCTTGGCGGTCAATGGCACTGCGCGGGTGGGAACAGACAAGCTGATTTATTACACCCCGGCCTATAACTATGTGGGCACCGATACGTTTTCCTATACCGTGTCGAATGCGGATGGAACCTCGGCACCGGCAATGGTCACTGTCACCGTCAACCCATCACCTCCGGTGGCGGTGGACAGCAGCAGCACAGTTGCTGCCAACAGCACGGCCAATGTCATGGCCTTGGCACTCAGCGGTGGAGAGGCCAGCAGCCTGAATATTCTGTCCACCACCACACATGGCACGCTGGTGGTGACGGGGGCCACAGCCACTTACACACCTGCTGCGGACTATTACGGCGCGGATGCGTTCAGCTATACCGCCGTCAACGCTGGTGGCGTCTCCCTGGCTGCCAAAGTCAGCATCACGGTCAACCCGCCGCCACCGATAGCCAATGATGTTTACGCTTATGCATCTGGCGTGCTACCTGTCACGATCTTGCCGAACGTCACCGGTGTTTTTCGCAGCGTGGTCAGAGTGCTCTATCCGTCGCACGGCACAGTCTGGACCACCCAAAGCACAAGCTTCAGCTATCTGATTGAAGTGGGCTACTCGGGCACCGATTTCTTTACCTATACCGCGACCAATGCAGGGGGCACCTCTGCACCTGCCACGGTCTACATCAATGTGGATCCAGCGGTGCCCATGGCGAGCAGCAGCAGCGTCTCGGTCGCGGCCAATAGCAGCGCCAATGCTCTGGCGCTGAGCCTCAAGGGCGGAGTGGCCACCAGCGTGGCTATGGTCAGCCAACCTTCCCATGGCACGGTCACGACCAGTGGCGCCAGCATCAACTACACGCCTACGGCGGGTTACTCCGGTGTGGATGCATTGAGCTACACGGCCAGCAATGCCAGCGGCACTTCCAGTGCAGCGACGGTGAGCATCACCGTGACGGCGCCCACGCTGAGCCTTAGCCCCAGCAGCCTGGCGGGGGGGCAGGTGGGTACGGCCTATAGCCAAGACTTGAGTGCCAGCCTGGGCACGGCACCCTATAGCTATACCGTGAGCGCAGGTAGCTTGCCCGCAGGGCTGAGCCTGAGTCCGGAAGGGCTGCTCAGTGGAACGCCTACGGCAGATGGTAGCTTTGGTTTTACGGTCAAGGCTACGGACAGCTATGGGGCCACAGGCACGCAAAGCTATGTGCTGGTCATCAATATTCCGGCACCTGCAGCAGCGGCTGTCAGCCTCAAAGTGGCGGCCAACAGCAGCGCCAAGTCGGTGGCGTTGAACCTCAGCGGTGGCGCGGCCTCCAGCGTGGCAATTGCCACCCAACCCAGCCACGGCACGGCCACGGTCAACGGGATGGATATCAGCTACATGCCTACGCCGGGTTATTCGGGTGTGGACACATTCACCTACACGGCCAGCAATGACAGCGGTACTTCCAGCCCAGCCACGGTGAGCATCACGGTGACGGCGCCGACCTTGGGTATCGGCCCTGACAGCCTGGATGGGGGCCAGGTGGGCCTGGTCTATAGCCAGGCCCTGAGCGCCAGCCTGGGCACGGCTCCCTACAGCTATACCTTGAGCGCGGGCAGCCTGCCCCAAGGCCTGAGCCTGAACACCACCGGACTGCTCAGCGGAACGCCCATGGCCAGCGGAAGTTTTAGCTTTACGGTGCAGACCAAGGACAGCTATGGGGCCACAGGTATACGCAGCTATACATTGGACATCGCCATCGAGGCCCCGGTGGCGGGGGATGCCAGCGCTACGGTGGCGGCCAACAGCAGTGCCAACGCGGTGACGCTGAACCTCAGCGGTGGCGCCGCCAGCAGTGTGGCAGTGGTCACCAAGCCGGGCCACGGTGCGGTCACGGTCAGCGGGATGGGCATCATCTATACACCTACGGTGGGTTACTCCGGGGCAGATTCGTTGACCTATACCGCCAGCAATGTCAGTGGCACCTCAGCAGCTGCCACCGTGCGCATCACGGTGACAGCACCGACCTTGGGCATCAGCCCCACAAGCCTGGCGGGAGGCATGGTGGGGGCAAGCTATCGCCAAGTCTTGAGTGCCAGTCTGGGGACCGCACCCTACACCTATGCCGTGAACGCGGGCAGTCTGCCAGGAGACTTGAGCCTGAGCGAGGCTGGGGTACTCGGTGGAACGCCCACGGCCAGCGGCAGCTTTAGCTTTACGGTGCAGGCCACGGACAGCTATGGAGCTACGGGCACACGCAGCTATGCCTTGGACATTGCCATCCAGGTACCGGTGGCGGGGGATACCAGCGCCACGGTGGCGGCCAACAGCAGCGCCAACGCGGTGACGCTGAACCTCAGCGGTGGAGCCGCCTCCAGCGTGGCTGTGGTCACCAAGCCCCATCACGGTACGGCGACGGTCAGCGGGATGGACATCAGCTACACACCTGTGGCGGGCTATTCGGGAGCGGACGCATTTACCTACATGGCCAGCAATGGCAGCGGTAGCTCGGCAGCCGCTGCCGTGACGATGACGGTGATAGCGCCTGTGCTTTCCATCACGCCCTGGAGCCTGGAGGCTGGCACGGTCAATACGGCTTACAGCCAGACCTTGGCTGCAGGTCTGGGCACAGCGCCTTATCGCTATGCCCTGAGCGCAGGGACATTGCCCGGGGGCCTGAGCCTGAGTGAGGCGGGAGTGCTCAGTGGAACGCCCATGGCCAGTGGCAGCTTTAGCTTTACGGTGCATGCCACGGACAGCTATGGGGCCACAGGTACACGCAGCTATACATTGGACATCGCCATCCAGGCCCCGGTGGCGGGGGATGCCAGCGCCACGGTGGCGGCCAACAGCAGTGCCAAGTCGGTGGCGCTGAACCTCAGAGGTGGGCCGGCCTCCAGCGTGGCAGTGGTGAGCCAGCCCAGCCATGGCACGGCCGTGGTCAGCGGAACGGACATCCGCTACATGCCCACGGCGGGTTATTCAGGAGCAGACGCGTTCACCTACACGGCCAGCAATACGAGCGGCACCTCCAGCGCAGCCACGGTGAGTATCACGGTGACCCCTGCGACGTTGAGTATCAAGCCGGCTGACCTGGAAGCGGGCAAGGTCGGCGCAGTCTATAGCCAAGAGTTTCACGTCAGCTTAGGCACGGCGCCTTATACCTACTCCCTCACTGCGGGCAGCTTGCCGAGCGGGATGGCGCTGGGCAGCATCAGTGGAACACCCACAGAAAGTGGAACCTTCAGCTTCACCGTTCAGGCCACGGACGTTTATGGTGCAACGGGGTCGCAAAGCTATAGCCTGAGCATTGTGCTTCCGCTACCGGAAGCATCTGATTCAAGCCAATCGGTGATGGCCAACAGCGATGCCACGCAGATATCGCTGAGTCTTTCGGGTGGTGCGGCCGACAGTGTGGCTGTGGTGCAGCAGCCAGCCCATGGAACGGCTGCGGCCAGCGGAACCAGCATCAGCTACACGCCCACGGCAGGTTACTCGGGGGCAGACGCGTTCACCTACACCGCCAGCAATACCAGCGGAACCTCGGCTGCAGCCACGGTGAGCGTGAGCGTGCTGGCCCCCACCCTAACCATCAAGCCCAGCAGCCTGGATGCCGGCATGGTGGGGACTGCCTATAGCGCCAGCTTGAGTGCCAGCTTGGGCACCGCCCCTTATCACTATGTGGTGGCCTCGGGCAGCCTGCCCGGGGGGCTGAGCCTGGGGGGTGACGGGACACTGGCTGGCACGCCTATGTCCAGTGGGAATTTCAGCTTCTCCATACTGGCCAGTGATGTCTATGGTGCGACGGGCACCCAAAGCTATGTGCTGTTCATTACGCCTTTGCCGGTGCCCGTGGCAACAGCCTCGAGTTTCACCGTCTCGGCCAATAGCAAGGACAACCAGGCGGCGCTGAACATCATGGGTACGGCAGATAGCGTGACCGTCGCCAGCCAGGCGACCCATGGCATGGCCACGGCCAGCGGAGCCAGCATCAGCTACACGCCCACGGCAGGTTACTCGGGGGCGGACGCATTCACCTACACCGCCAGCAATACCAGCGGAACCTCGGCCGCGGCCATGGTGAGTGTGACGGTGACAGCACCCATTCTGATGTTGCGCCCCAGCACTTTGATCACAGGCATGGTGGGGTCGGTCTATAAAGAGACGCTGTCCGCCCTCGACGGTACGGCGCCTTATGCCTATGTGCTGTCATCGGGGAATTTGCCAGGGGGGCTGAGCCTGGGAAGCGATGGTGTGCTCGCAGGAACGCCCACGGCCAGCGGAAATTTCGGCTTCTCCGTCCAGGCCCGTGACGCCTATGGTGCGACCGGAACGCAAAGCTATGTGGTATCTATTGCAGCTTTGCCGCTGCCCGTGGCCACGGCCTCGAGTTTCACCGTCCTGGCCAACAGCAAAGACAACCAGGTGGCGTTGAGCATCACGGGCATGACAGACAGCGTGGCCGTCGCCAGCCAGGCGGCCCATGGCATGGCCACGGCCAGTGGAGCCAGCATCAGCTACACGCCCACGGCCGGCTACTCGGGAGCGGATGCATTCACCTACACCGCGACCAATATCAGCGGGACTTCGGCTGCCGCCACGGTGGGTGTGACGGTGACGGCGCCCACCCTGATGCTGCGCCCCAGCACTTTGATTACAGGCATGGTGGGGGCAGTCTATAAAGAAACCCTGACTGCCCTCCAAGGCACCGCTCCCTATGCCTATGTGCTGTCATCGGGGAATCTGCCAGAGGGGCTGAGCCTGGGGGGGGATGGCGTGCTCACGGGGACGCCCACGGTCAGTGGCAATTTTGACTTCAGCATCCAAGCACGTGATGCCTATGGTGCGACCGGAGCGCAAAGCTATGCGCTGTTCATTGCACCTCTGCCGGCGCCCGTGGCCAATGCCTCGAATCTCACCGTCCTGGCCAACAGCAAGGACAACCAGGTGGCGTTGAGCATCACGGGCACGGCGGCCAGTGTGGCTGTCGCCAGCCAGGCAAGCCATGGCATGGCCATGGCCAGCGGAGCCAGCATCAGCTACACCCCCACGGCCGGCTACTCGGGTGCGGATGCGTTTAGCTATACCGCCAGCAATCTCAGCGGAACATCTGCAGCCGCGACGGTGAGTGTCAGCGTGCTCACTCCCGTGCTGCGCATTGCCTCCAGCCTGCCAGCGGGCACCGTGGGCACGGCCTATAGCTATAGCTTGAGCGCCAGCCTGGGGACGGAGCCTTATACCTACACCCTGGCCTCAGGCAGCTTGCCTGCGGGGATAGGCCTGTCCGGTGGCGGCGCACTGACGGGGACGCCCACGGTCAGTGGAAGTTTTAACTTCACCATCCAGGCTCGCGATGTTTATGCAGCCACTGGCACGCAGAGTTACGGGCTGTTCATTGCGCCTTTGCCGGTGCCGGAGGCCAGTTCCTCCGCAATCACGGTGCAGGCCAATAGCAGTGACAACCTGGTCACGTTGCCGCTGGCAGGCGGCGAGGCCGCCAGCGTGGCCGTAGCCTCGCAAGCGGCCCATGGCACGGCCACGGCCAGTGGCACCACCATACGCTACACGCCCACGGCAGGATATTCAGGGGCAGATGCCTTTGCCTACACCGCCAGCAATAGCAGCGGCACTTCGGCAGCGGCCACGGTCACGGTCACGGTCAGTCCGCCCACGCTTCGCATCAGCCCTGGCACATTGCCCCCGGGCATGGTGGGAACGGCCTATGGCGAGCATCTGAACGCCACCTTGGGTACAAAACCCTATGTGTACGCCCTGGCATCGGGCAGCCTGCCTGCAGGCCTGAGTCTGTCCAATGCCGGCATGCTCAGCGGCATACCCACCACCAGCGATGTTTTCGATTTCACGGCGCAAGCCACCGATGCCTACGGCGCCATCGGAACGCAGCGTTACAGCGTGAGCATTGCCATCCAGGCGCCCATTGCAGGTGCAGTCAAAGCCACGGTGGCCGCCAACAGCCAAGACAACCCTGTGGCGTTGAATCTGTCGGGCGGTGCTGCGGCCAGCCTGGCCGTGACGCAGCAGGCCGTGCATGGCATGGCCGTGGTCAACGGCAATGCGCTGAGCTACACGCCTACGGCGGGCTACTCGGGGCAGGACTCTTTCACCTATACCGCATCCAATGCCAGCGGTGCCTCATCGGCCCTGGTGACTATCACGGTGACCGGACCCGTGCTCCAGATCAGCCCTGCTGCGGGACCCTTGCCGGAGGCCACCGAAGGCAAGGCCTATAGCCTGAGTCTGTCTGCCAGCGGAGGCTCGCCGCCCTACAGCTATGCGTTGAGCAGCGGGGCCTTGCCTGCGGGATTGACGCTGTCCACCAGTGGCTTGATGGCAGGGACACCTGCAGCGGGTGCTGCGGGACGCTTCAGCTTCAGCATAGGGGTGAAAGATGTGTATGAGGGCCTGGGTCAGGCGAGCTACACGCTGGCCGTGGGCCAGATGTTGCCCGTAGCGCCATCGCTGAGCGTGACCCTGGCCCCGGAAGGCACTGTGGAGCTGGATGTGAGCTCCGGTGCGACAGGGGCGCCTTTCACCGCCGCCACGGTGCAGTCCCTGACACCCGCCAACGCGGGCCAAGCATCGATACGCATCGGCCCATCTGCCCAGGCGAGCCAGGGGCCAAGCTATCTGCTGCGCTTTACCAGCGGCCGCGGCTTCAGCGGGGCGGCCGTGGTGGTCTATACCTTGAGCAATACCGCAGGCACTTCGGCGCCGGCACAGATCCGTATCCAGGTGCTGGCGCGCAGCGACCCCAGCAAAGACGCCGAAGTGGCCGGTACGGTGGCAGCCCAGACCCAAAGTGCCAGCCGTTTTGCCAGCGCCCAGATCTCCAATGTCGCCACGCGGCTGGAGAGCCTGCATGCCGATGGCTGGGGGCGCTCGGATTTTGGGCTGCGCCTGAACACCGGGAGCCAGGCCGCATCCAGCCAAGCCATGCCCGACGCCTTTCCCTTGGCCGGCTACCAGGCAACGCCGCACCCCAGCCAGCACGGCTATGGCCTGTATGCCAGCCAGCCCAATTTGCCGGACCTGCCCGCCAGCAGCCAGACTGCTGCGGCTGCCAGGCAGGAGCTGGCGTTCTGGGTGGGCGGTTCATTGGAATATGGCCGCCAATATGTGCGTGACGTGGAGACGGAATACCGCTTCACCAGCAGCGGCATCAGCGCAGGAGGGGATTGGCGCGTCAACGATTTGTTCACGCTGGGTCTGGGCTTTGGCCTGGGCCGTGACAGCGCACTCATTGGTGTGAATGGCAGCAAAAACGTGGCCAACAGCCAAAGCATGGTGTTGTATGGCAGCCTGCGCCCGGCCAAGCAGGTGTTTGTCGATGGTTTGCTGGGCTATGGCCGTTTGCGCTTTGACTCCACCCGCTACATCACGGACGGCAGCGGTCTGGCCGTGGGCACGCGCACCGGCCGCCAGATGTTTGCGGCCCTGGTGGGCGGTATGGAGTTTCGTGAAGCTGGCTGGATGTGGTCGCCCTATCTGCGGCTGGAGCTCAGCCGGAGCACGCTGGACAGCTACAGTGAATCCGCCCCAGGCCTGGCCGCGCTGACCTATTTTCCCCAGCAGGCAAGTGCCTTGAGCGGCGTGCTGGGTGTGCGTGCGGAAGGGGTTTATGCGCTGGGGACGGTCAAGCTGGCGCCCAAGCTCAGGCTGGAATACACCCACAGCCTGCAGCGCACCGGCGAGGCCCAATTCGCCTATGCCGATCTGGCCGATCTGGGGCCTGCCTATAGCCTGGCGGCCAGCAGTACCCGGTCCGGCAATTGGACCTTGGGCCTGGGGCTGCGCATACGTTGGCGCAGTGGGGTGGAGCTGTCAGTAGACCTCAATTCCAGCATCGATATCCATAGCAACCGCAGCCAGGGCCTGTCCCTGGGTCTGCGCGTACCGTTTTAAGCAGAGATAGCGCGGCCCTGTGTTCTGCGTTGGAGATGGGTTCAGCGAATTTTTGGTGCAGGACACTAGGGATAGCACCCAGGGAGGCATTGCGCTGGACTTCTATAGTCTCAATGTCGTTTATTTATTTTCTTGGCGACATTTTCAATTTGCGCACCGCGGTGCCACCAACTTTGCCTGAGAGACAGAGAGCAGCATGGGATTCACTTTTCGTACAACGGCATGGGCCATGGTGGCCGCCGTCGCAAGCTGGAGCAGCATGGGCGCCGCGCAAGCGCAGGACGCGGCGGCGAACTGGCCGAGCAAACCCATCAAGCTGACCGTGCCCTATACCCCGGGCGGCTCGACCGACATCGTCAGCCGTACCGTGTTGGATGCTGTCAGCAAAAAGCTGGGCCAGCCGGTGATTGTGGAAAACCGCCCCGGTGCCAACAGCACCATAGGCGTGACCCAGACGGCCCGCGCGCCGGCCGATGGCTACAACTTTGTCAGCGTGCTGGCGGCCTATACGGTGAATATGTCGCTGTACAAAAAGCTGGCCTACAAGCCTGGCGACTTTGTGGCCGTCAGCCACATGGCCGATCTGCCCATGTTTTTGTTCGCGGCCAACAAGCTGCCGGTGAAGAACGCCAAGGAGCTGGCCGAATACGGCAAGACGCACCCGCTGAACTACGCCTCCAGCGGCACCGGCGCCAGCGCCCACATGATTGGTGCGCGCTTTGCCCAGGAGAACGGGCTGAACGCCCAGCATGTGCCCTACAACGGCAGCGCCCCCATCCTGTCTGACCTGATGTCGGGCCAGGTGGACCTGTTGTTCGACCCGGCCCTGGTGCCCATGCCCCATGCCAAGAATGGCAAGATCAAGGTGCTGGCCGTGGCCTCGGAAAAACGCTGGCCCGGCGAGCCAAATGTGCCCACCATGCAGGAGTCGGGCTTCCCCGGTTTTGTGATGAACTCCTGGGTGGGCCTGCTGGCCCCCAAGGGCACGCCCCAACCCATTGTGGACAAGCTGTCCAAGACCATTGCCGAGGCCGTGCAGTCACCCGAAGTCAAGGACAAGCTGACGCAGCTGGGCTTTGGCGCCATTGGTAGCACGCCGGCGCAGTTTCAGGCCTTGATCGACAAGGACACGGCCATGTACCGCCAAATCATCGAAACCGCGAAGGTGAGTATCGATTGACACCCCCCTGAGTCGCCTGCGGCGCCTTCCCCCCGCTCTTCGCTCGCTGCGCTCGCGGGCAGGGGGACGCTGCCAGCGCGGCGGGGCGGCCCTTGCGCGGCAGCCCTGGTATGGGCTTGCGCCAGTTTTATCGGCTCAGGGCCTGGCGCTTTGCCTGAAGCGCTGTCTGTCCGTTGTGGGGTGATAGCCAAGGCCCGCTGCGCTGCGTAGGCCCGCTCCGGCAGGCATATCCGCACTAAAAAAGCCCGTTCTCTTTGCGAGGGCGGGCTTTTATTTGGATAGTGCCTTTAGCGCTTAGGCGCTTGGTTTCTGATGGTTTTTGCTTTGAAACCGGCTGTGCAATTGCGCTAGCTGCTCTTATTTTTGTGCAGCCAGAATATGCTCGGCCAGCTGCACAAAGCCATCGCCGCGCTCGGCCTGGGTGGCGTAGCGGGGCAGGTGCTGCAGCTGAGGCACAAAGCGGGCGATATTCGCCACGCCCACCGACAGCGGCACGGACTGGAACATCAGCTGGTCATTGGTGGAGTCGCCGATGTAAATCCAGCGGTCCAGCGTGGCGTCGAGATCGAGGTCGAACAGCTGGCGCACGATCCAGCGCGCACCTTCGAGCTTGTTGTGTCCGCCAAACCAGCCGTTGATGTGGATGGAGCTGACGGTGGCATTCATGCCGGCGGCTTGCATGATGGCCACGCAGGCATCGATCTGGGCCTGGGGCAGCTGGGTAAATTCGCTGTGGTCCACGGCGATATCGCATTCGCGGCCATGGGAGTCGGTGGCGCGCAGAGCGCCGGGCACCTGGGCCTCGACCTGGGCCAGAACCTCTTGCATGCGTGCAAAGTTGTGGGTGCGTTCGGCCTCGCCCTGCTGGTAGAGCTTGTCCAGTCCGCCTGCGGCATTGCGCTTCAGCGCCACGGCGCCGTTCTCGGCCACGATGGCATCCACCGGCCAGGCCGCAGCAAACGGTACGCTCCAGCCCACGGGGCGGCCGGTAATGGGCACCACCTTCAGGCCGGCATCTTTCAGGCGGGCCATGGCGGCCACCACATGGGCCGGCACCTCGCCCTCGGTGGTCAGCGTGTCATCGATATCGGTCAACACGCCCAACAGGCCGGCAGGAACCGGCAACTCGGACAAGGGGCGCAAAAACGCATTACTCACAGCAAAACTTTCTCAATCTTGATCCGCGCATAAAACCGGCGCGGCCCAGCTCAGAGACATCGAGCAAGGGCCGCCCCGCAGCGAGGATATCGTCCCCCTCCGGCGCGAAGCGCCAGAGAGGGGGAAGGCGCGCAGCGCCTCAGGGGGTGAGGCTCAGTTCGCTGAGCCTAGTGCCAGCCCAGCATGCTCGCGCAGCGGGTGGAAATGGATCTTGGGGAAACGCTCCTGGGCCAGGCGCACGTCATAGGGGCTGGTGCACAAAAAGGCCAGAGTGTCGGCCGCATCGTGTGCCAGGCGCATGGGGTAGGCGCTTTCAAACTCGCGCAGCTCGGCCGGGGTGTCGGCCGTGATCCAGCGTGCGCCGGTGTACTGGCAGCCTTCCAGGCGCACATCGCAGTCGTACTCGGTCTTCAGGCGGTGCTGCACCACTTCAAACTGCAGCTGGCCCACAGCGCCGAGTAGCATATTGCCGCCCACATCGGGCTTGAAGACCTGGATGGCTCCTTCCTCGCCCAGCTGCATCAGGCCTTGCTGCAGCTGCTTGGTGCGCAGCGGGTTTTTCAGCACCACGGTCATGAACATTTCGGGGGCGAAGAAGGGCAGGCCGGTGAACTGCAGATTGGGACCATCGGTGATGGAGTCACCCAGCTGCACACCACCGTGGATGGTGAAGCCGATGATGTCGCCGGCATAGGCCTCGTCCACGGCCTCGCGGCGCTGGGACATAAAGGTCACCACGCTGGTGGGGCGCAGCTCCTTGGCGGTGCGCTGCACCTTCATCTTCATGCCGGGCGTGTATTTGCCGCTGGCCACGCGCACAAAGGCAATGCGGTCGCGGTGGTTGGCGTCCATATTCGCCTGGACCTTGAACACCACGCCGGCAAAGCCCTTGTCCTCGGGGTGTATGGTTTTTTCTTCGCGGTTGCGGTTGACCTCGGTGAAGGCAATGCGCGGGCCTGGCGGGGGCGACATATCGACCACGGCGTTCAGCACTTCCATCACACCGAAGTTGTTCACACCGGAGCCAAAGAACACCGGCGTCAGCTTGCCGGCCAAGAAGGCCTCATGGTCCCATTCGGCCGAGGCGCCCTGGGCCAGCTCCATGGACTCCAGCGCATCGTCAAAGGCCTTGCCAAAGCGGGCACGCAGCTTGTCGGTCTCGGTCAGCGGAATGATTTCAAAGTCTTCGGGGCGTTTTTCGCTGCCTGCGGCAAACACCGTCATGGTTTGCGTTTGCAGATTGATGATGCCGCCAAAGCTCTTGCCCTGGCCCACGGGCCAGGTGATGGGGCAGCAGGGCATGCCCAGCTCGCGCTCCACTTCGTCCATGATGTCCAGCGGGTCGCGCACTTCACGGTCGAACTTGTTGATGAAGGAGATGATGGGGGTGTTGCGCTGGCGGCAGACCTCGATCAGGCGGCGGGTCTGGGCTTCCACACCGTTGGCCGCGTCGATCACCATCAGCGCCGAGTCCACGGCCGTCAGCACACGGTAGGTGTCTTCCGAGAAGTCCTTGTGGCCGGGAGTGTCGAGCAGATTGATGACATGGTCGCGATAGCTCATCTGCATCACCGAAGATGCCACGGAGATGCCGCGCTGCTTTTCGATCTCCATCCAGTCGGAGGTGGCATGGCGCGAGGCCTTGCGGCCCTTGACGGCACCGGCAATCTGGATGGCGCCCGAGAACAGCAGCAGCTTTTCGGTCAGCGTGGTCTTACCCGCGTCCGGGTGGGAAATGATGGCGAACGTACGACGGCGCCGGGTTTCGGGTGCGTATGACACGGTATGGAATGCGCTGTTGTGGCCGGGTGGCCAGCCAAAAGAAAAAAGCGGCCGAGAGCCTGCCGGAGAGGCAGAGGGCCTGAAAGGCCGGCATTTTAACTTTGGTGGCCTGCGTGTGGTGGGCAAGGGGCATGTGCCACCACCATGGGCTGCTGCAATGCGCGACAAGTTGGCTGTCCGAAGCGGGTGCTCCGGCCGGGCGCAACTGGGCGCAGGGCTTGACAGTCAAAGCCGTTGGAGTGCCTGCGCGGTTGTATCCAGCAACAGGTCTGCATGCTCCTTGCTGAACACCAAGGGAGGGCGCAGCTTGAGCACATTCCCGTGCAGCCCTGTGGCGCTGAGGAGGACATGCTGCTCGCGCAGCAGGTTCACGAGGCGGTGTGTCTCTTCTTTGGCGGGCAGGCGTTGAAGGCGGTCGCGCACCAGCTCCACACCGATGAACAGGCCGTCGCCACGCACATCACCAATCAGAGGGTGGTGTTGGCCCAGCTCACGCAGTCCCTGGCGCAGGTAGGCTCCCATATGCGCGGCGTTTTGCTGCAGACCATCTTGCTGTATGACGTCCAGCGTGGCCTGTGCGGCAGCGCAGGAGACGGGGTTGCCGCCAAAAGTGTTGAAGTAGCGCGCCTCATGACCAAAGCGCTCCAGCACCTCGGGGCGGGCCGCCAGGGCTGCCACGGGATGGCCATTGCCCATGGGCTTGCCCATGGTGACGATGTCTGGCACCAGACCATGGCGGGCAAAGCCCCACATGTGCGCGCCCGTGCGGGCAAAACCGGCTTGCACCTCATCGGCGATGAACAGGCCGCCGGCTTGGCGTATGGCTGCGACGGCGGGGGCCAGAAAGCCGGCAGGGTCGGTATAGACGCCATCGCTGGAAAAGAGAGTGTCCAGCAGCAAAGCCGCAGGCCGTATGCCATGGCGTTGCAGATCGGCGATGGCATCACATACCTGCTGGGCAAACCAGGAGCCCAGGGTCGTGGGCTCATGCCGGTAGCTGTCGGGCGCTGGTACGGTGCGCGTGTCTGGGGCCAGAGCAGTGCCCAACGAAGGCGAGACCCCAGCTACCGCCGTGGTGACGCCGTGGTAGGCCAGCTGCGTGACGATCACACCGCTGGCTCCCGTATAGGCCCGTGCTACGCGCAAGGCCAGGTCGTTGGCTTCGCTGCCGGTGCAGGTAAAAACCATTTGCGACAAGGCATCGGGCATGGTGGCCAGCAACTGCTCTGCGTAGTCGACCACACCGTGGTGCACATAGCGTGTATGGGTGTTGAGCGTGGCTGCCTGCCGGGCAATGGCATCCACCACGCGCGGGTGGCCGTGGCCTATGGAGGCCACGTTGTTATAGGCATCCAGATAGCGCTGTCCGTCTGCGTCATACAGCCACACGCCCTCTCCGCGGACGATGTGCAATGGGTGGTCGTAAAAAAGCCGGTAGCCTGGCCCGAGAACACGCTGGCGCCGCAGAATGAGTGCGCGCTGTGCGTCGGGCATATCCACGGCGCCTTGCGGATCAAAAGCGTTGAGCATGGCGGGGTCTCGGCTCATGGTTGGCTCTTCCTTGCATGTTCACAGGCCTGCAGCAGGCTGTCTTGGGCCTGTGCAGCCGGCAAGGCATCGAGCAGCCCCAGCCCTCTCCAGGCCAGCTCATGGTTGCGCAAGATATAGGTCTGGTTTTCGGGGTATTGCATGGCACGCCAGCCGGTGATGGCCACCGTGATCAGCAGTCGTGCCGCAATCAGCTCGGGGACCAGAGCGATTTCTTCGGTGGTGAGGGCCAGTCGCTGGTGGTAGCCGGTGAGCAGCGGCACCACACCTTCCAGCAAGGGGTTGGTTGCATCGCAGAGGTGGTAGGCGCAGGCCACGCTGACGTCTTGCACCAGCGGTGCGCGCACCATATCGCCAAAGTCCAGCAGCATGTCGATGCGGTCGCTGTTTTGGCGGTCGACCATGATGTTGTCGGGGTTCAGATCGCTGTGTATGACCTGGCGGCGCAGCCCGGCCAAAGCGGGCTGGGTGTGCATGAGAAAGTGCTCCAGAAAACGCTGGGCCTGGCGTTTGCGCTCGGGCGCTTTGATCAACTCCACCAAATGTGCGATGCGATCGGTATGTTGTATGTCCCAGAGCAGCACATGGTCAGCCATGGGGTGTTCAAACCCTTGCAGTCCCAGGTCAACGCTGGCCAGCGCCACTCCTATGGCTTGCCGCTGGCGCGCACTGCGTGGTGCTTGGCTCATGGGGATGCCGGGGGAAAAATCAATCAGCCGGATTGCGCGGCGCTCGCCCGTGGCGCTGTAATGCGTGCACTGATGGTGGCCATCGGTAGAGGGATAGAGATGGGGGATGAACTGCTGTGCCTCGGTTGTTTGCAGGTGCAGCTGTGCACGGGTCTGGAAATCGGTGATTGCAGGGTCTTCTGCCGGATGTGTGGCCTTGAGCACGTAAGCGCGGCCATCTATGGTTTGGAGCTTGAAATTCTGATCACGCTCGCTGCTGAGCAACTGCACCGTCGCATGAATGCCATAGGCCTTGCGTGCAATCTCCATGGCCTGGTTGTTGCTGAGCGGAGGGGCGTGGCCAGAGAAAACCTGGCTGCAGACCGGTGGCGTGGGCGCGTTCATTGAATGCACTCCTGAAAAAGAGGAAGGCCGTGATCCCGGAGATGCATCCCTCTGACTTTGCAAGGCCTTGTCCGCAGATGCGGGAAGCAGCGTCCGTGCTTTCACGGTGAGCCGGGCCATGCATCACCTGGGATGGGGTAGAGGATGCTAGACGTAAATGGCTTGGGAGTTAATGACCATTGGTGCCCCCCATATGTGGCGAGTAGGGCGTGGAATCCACCCCTTTAGCCCCATGAACATGGATGCAGAAAGGCGAATGAGCGATGACATATGAGCAGCCTCGTCACGATGCTTCCGTGCTGGTGCGTTTTCGTGGCGTGCAAAAGACCTATGACGGCGAGCATCTGGTGGTCAAGCATCTCGATCTGGACATTTACCAGGGAGAGTTTCTGACGCTGCTGGGCCCTTCGGGTTCGGGGAAGACCACCTGTTTGATGCTGCTGGCAGGTTTCGAATATCCCAACGCAGGGGAGATTTATCTGGATGGGCGCCTGATTAACCAGCTGCCCCCGCATAAGCGAGACATAGGCATGGTTTTTCAAAACTACGCCTTGTTCCCACACATGACCGTGGCGGAAAACCTGGCTTACCCATTGCGGGTGCGCGGCGTGGGGGCAGCAGAGCGTGAGCGGCAAGTGCGGGACACCTTGGCCATGGTGCGCATGGAGGCCCTGGGGGCACGTTATCCGGCACAGCTTTCTGGTGGGCAGCAGCAACGCGTTGCCTTGGCGCGGGCTTTGGTGTTCAAACCCAGGCTGGTCTTGATGGATGAACCGCTGGGTGCGTTGGATAAACAGCTGCGCGAGCATATGCAAATTGAGCTCAAGGCGCTGCACAGGCAATTGGGTGTGACCTTTGTGTATGTCACGCACGATCAGGCCGAGGCGTTGGCCATGAGCGACCGCGTGGCCGTGTTTGACCAAGGTGTGATCCAGCAGTTGGCGCCAGTGGACACGCTTTATGAAGCACCGGCCAACCCTTTTGTGGCGGCCTTTATCGGTGACAGCAACCGTCTGCACGGCCGCATTGGCGAACCTGGGCAGGAAGGCTGCACACTGCAGTTGCCTGGCGGCATCTCATTGCGAGGCCTGGGCGTGGGCGAAGTTCGTGAGGGGCAGAGCGCGCTTGCCAGCATTCGCCCGGAGCGTCTGCACCTGGTGGCCGAAGACCTGGCAGGCGCAGACGGCTCCAACCGACTGCAAGCCCGTGTGGCAGGTCTGATCTATTTTGGTGACCATGTGCGCTTGCAATGCGATGTGCCGCAGCAGCCCCAGTGCTTTGTCAAGGTGCCACAGGGAACACCGGCCTTGCAAGACATGGCGCTGGGGCAGTGGGTGACGCTGGAATTCCGGCACGAGCATTTGCGTGTGTATGCCGTGTGAACGGCAGTGCCTTGCAGGTTTTGATCCATCCAGAAAGGGGACATCCATGCGCCATACAGGATTTCTTTGCATAGGAGCAGGCCTGGCCTGTCTTGCGCACGCCGGGGACTTGACCGTGGTGAACTTTGGTGGCGCCAACGGCAATGCCCAGAAGGCTGCCTTTGTACAGCCGTTTGAAAAAGCCACGGGCCGCAGCATCACCAGTGTGGAATACAACGGCGAACAGGCCAAGGTCAAAGCCATGGTGGAGGCACGCAAAGTCAGCTGGGATGTGGTGGACATTGAAACCAGCGACGTGACGCGGGGTTGCGAGGATGGCCTGTATGAAAAAATCGATTGGTCGCAGATTTCGGCCAAACCCGATCTCATGCCCGGCGCCGTACTTGAATGTGGGGTGGGCATTTTTGTTTGGTCCACGGTGCTGGGCTATGACGCCAGCCGCCTCAAGATCGCGCCCACGGGCTGGAAAGACTTCTGGGACCTGAAAAAATACCCGGGCAAGCGCGGCCTGCGCAAGACCGCCATCTACAACCTGGAGTTTGCTTTGATGGCCGATGGCGTGGCAGCCCAGGATGTGTACCAGGTGCTGTCCACCAAGGCAGGTGTGGACCGGGCATTTCGCAAGCTCGACGAAATCAAGCCCCATATCCAGTGGTGGGAAGCAGGGGCCCAGTCAACCCAGTTTCTCGTGGCGGGGGACGTGGTGATGTCCACCTCATTCAGCGGTCGCATCGATGCCGCACAGCGCGAAGGCAAACCTTTGCAAGTGGTCTGGAGTGGCAGCATTTATGAGATGGACTACTGGGCTATTCCCAAAGGCTCGCCCAACAAGGCCTTGGCCCACAAGTACATTGACTTTACGGTGTCGCCTACAGCCCAGCTGGCCTATGCCAACTTGATTGCCTACGGTCCGGTGAATATGCGTGCCAGCAAGCAGCTGGATGCCAAGGTGCTGGCGCAAATGCCTGTGGCGCCTGCCCATGTGGCACAGGCACTGAAGATGAATGGTGAGTTCTGGACCGAACACGCCGAAGAGCTGCAGCAGCGCTTTACGGCTTGGGCGGCGCGTTGACGCTATAGGGGCACGGTCCATGCGCAGCGCTGCGGAACAGACCTTTTCTGGCGGGCTGACGTCAGTGAAAGAGGGCGTGGACCCGGCCCTGCGCCGCTCGCTGCGCAGGGCCGAATGGCGGCGCAAGCTGAAGGCCTGGGCCTTGATTGCGCCCATGGTGATTTTTCTGACCTTGGTCTTCATCCTGCCCATCAGCATGTTGATGTGGAGGGCCATAGACAACCCCGAGGTGCGCCAGTTCCTGCCGCAGACTGCGGCCGTGCTGGCCGACTGGGATGGCAAAGGCCTGCCTGAAGAAGCCGCGTTTGCGGCACTGGCTGCCGACCTGCAGACCACCAGCGCTGCCGACCGGATAGGAAATCTGGCGCGCAGACTCAATAGCGAGCGCAGTGGTTTTCGCTCCCTGATCACCAAGAGCGCAAAAGCCCTGCCTTTGCAAGGCGAAGCACGCCAGGCCTTGCTGGCAGTCGACCCGCGCTGGGGAGAGCTTGTGTACTGGCAGGCGATTGCCCGCAATACAGGGCGCTTCACTCCCGCTTATGTGCTGGCGGCGTTGGACCATGTACAGGACGCACAAGGCCATATCGTCAAGGCGGACCCCGCCTCGGCCATCTATCTGGATATCTTTGGCCGCACGCTGTGGATGGGGGGCGTCTCCACCGTGCTGTGTCTGCTGCTGGCTTTTCCCTTGGCCTACTGGGCGTCGACCTTGCCGGAGCGCCAGGCCCATTTGGTGATGATCTGTGTACTGATTCCATTTTGGACCTCGGTGCTGGCGCGCATCGCGGCCTGGATGGTGTTGCTGCAGCAAGGGGGGCTGGTCAACAGCGGGCTGATGGCCGTGGGGCTGATCCATGCGCCGCTGCCTCTGCTGTTCAATCGCACGGGGGTCTACATCTCCATGGTGCACATCATGCTGCCATTTATGATCTTGCCGCTGTACAGCGTGATGCGGAGCGTGCCTGCCTCCTATATGCGGGCCGCCATCTCCTTGGGCAGCCATCCGTTTGCCGCGTTCTGGCGCGTGTATGTCCCGCAGACCTATGCCGGTGTGGGAGCAGGCTGTCTGCTGGTCTTCATCACCGCTATTGGCTACTACATCACGCCGGCGTTGCTGGGTGGGCCGGGTGATCAGATGGTGAGTTACTACATCGCCTATTTCACCAACCAGGTGATCAACTGGGGCATGGCCTGTGCCCTGGGGCTGTTGCTGTTGCTGGCCACGCTGGTCTTGTATGCGCTGTACCAGCGCATGGCACGGCCGAATGCATCGGTATCTAGGCGTTGAGCGGGGAAAGACATGAAAGAGCTGTCCAGACGCAAATTCCGGCCCGCATGGGCTCCCCACGCCACATGGCCTGAGCGGGTGTGGAAGCCGTTGCAACGCACCTTCTGTGTGCTGGTGCTGCTCTATATGGTGCTGCCTGTCATGGCCATCGTGCCGCTGTCGTTCAGCGACAGCAGCTTTCTGGCGTACCCGGTGCAGGGTGTCTCGCTGCGTTGGTACCGCAATCTGTTTGCATCCCCTGAATGGATGCAGGCAGCGCGCAACAGCTTTATGGTGGCGCCCCTGGCCACAGCCCTGGCCACGGTACTCGGCACACTGGCCGCAGCGGGCCTGGCGCGCGTGGAGTTCCGTGGCAAGGCCTTGCTCATGGCACTGTTGATTTCGCCCATGGTGGTGCCTGTCATCGTGGTGGGCGTGGGCATGTATTTGTTCTTTGCCCCTCTGGGGCTTTCCGAGAGCTATATCGGGCTGGTGCTGGCGCATGCCGCACTGGGGGCCCCCTTTGTCATCACCACGGTGCTGGCCACTTTGCAAGGCTTTGACTACAACCTGGTGCGGGCCAGCCTGGGCCTGGGGGCCAGCCCTCTCACCACATTCTTCCGGGTGATGCTGCCCTTGATTGCCCCCGGAGTGGTATCGGGCGCGCTGTTCGCCTTTGCCACCAGCTTTGACGATGTGGTCATCACCCTGTTTCTGGCAGGGGCCGAACAAGCGACCTTGCCCAGGCAGATGTTCACCGGAATTCGCGAAAACATCACGCCCACCATTGCCGCGCTGGCCACCATCTTGGCATTTCTTTCCACGGGGTTGCTGCTCACGCTGGAGTGGCTGCGTGGTCGTTTGCTGCGCAGAACTGGCCATAGCGGAATGCCCCGCGTTTGATATTCCCGCCGCCTTCACTGCCTGGCTGCAAACGAATGCCTGGCACCCATCTCGTGTGGGCTTTCGCCCTAGCCGAGGCATGGGCCGTCTTGATGCCATCTTGATATCGCCTCCCGCAATCTCAATCCGCTCTTGACGGGGCAATTCCTACAGTGACTCCATCGCAAAAGGGCCTGCTGTATGCCCTGCGGGAGAAACGCAATGATGAACCACTGGATGGATGTCCTGGCCGTATGCACGGCCCTGGGACTTTTTGCCTATTTGGGCTATGCGCTGCTGCGCCCCGAGAAGTTTTGAGGGGGCTGCCATGCAAGTGCTGCAAGACCTGGTGTTTGTGGGCCTGACGCTGGCCTGCTTTGTCGGCCTGTTGGGCTTTGTTCGGGCTTTAGCCCGTATCTGAAAGGGGCACGCCATGTGGTTACCCTGGATGGAATACGCCGCCGTGCTGGCGGTGGTGACGTTGCTGACGATTCCCATGGGGCAATGGTTGGCACGTTGTTTTACGAGCGAGGGCCATACCTGGCTGGAGCGGCTGAGCTACCGCGCTTTGGGTGTGAACCCGGCTGAGCGCATGGGCTGGCAGCGCTACGGTGCGGCCCTGGTGCTGTCCAACGCCGCCATGATGCTGCTGGGCTATTTTGTGCTGCGCATGCAGGCCCAACTGCCGCTGAACCCGCTGGCAATTGCGGCCCAGGCGCCGGATTTGGCTTTCAACACCGCCGCTTCCTTCATCACCAACACCAACTGGCAGGCCTATGCGGGAGAAAACAGCCTCAGCAATGCCACGCAGATGGCGGCCATCACCTTTTTGATGTTTGCCGGTGCTACGACCGGTGTAGCAGCAGGCGCAGGTTTTGTGCGCGGCCTGGCGCGATCCAGCAGCCAGGACATTGGCAACTACTGGGTGGACTATGTGCGCGTGTTCTGGCGTGTGCTGCTGCCGCTGTCCTTCGTCATGGCCCTGGTCTATGTCTGGCAGGGCATGCCGCAGACGCTGCATACCGAAGCGTGGGCGACCACGCTGGAAGGTACACGTCAGGAGCTGCTGATGGGCCCGGTGGCCAGCTTTGAAAGCATCAAGCACCTGGGCACCAACGGCGGCGGCTTTTTCAGCATGAATGCGGCCCACCCGTTCGAGAACCCCACGCCGCTGACGAATGTGCTGCACATCTTCTCGATGCTGCTGATCCCCGCGGGCCTGACCTATGCCTTTGGCTCCATGTTGCTGCGCCGTCGCCAGGGCTGGGTGTTGTTTGCGGCTTGCATGGTGATGTTTGTCGGCTTTTTGAGCCTGGTGTTCGTGGCCGAGCAAAACGGCAGCGGTCTGCTGGCGCGCGCCGGCGCCGACCAGCAATGGAGCCCCACCCAGCCCGGCGGCAATATGGAGGGCAAGGAGCTGCGCTTCGGCATCGTGGACACGGCCTTGTTCGTGACCACCACCACGGCGGCCACCACGGGTTCGGTCAATGCCATGCATGACTCGCTGACGCCGCTGGGCTCCATCACGCCGCTGGCGCAGATGATGCTCAACTGCGTGTTCGGCGGCGACGGCGTGGGCCTGATCAACCTGATCCAGTACGCGGTGCTCACCGTCTTTTTGGCCGGCATGATGATTGGTCGCACGCCCGAGTTTTTGGGCAAGAAGATCGAGGTGCGCGAGATCAAGCTGGTCATGCTCTCGGTGCTGGCCCATCCCGCCTCCATCCTCGGCTTTACCGCGCTGGCTGTGCTGTGGCCCGATGCTGCGGCCAGCCTGAACAACCGTGGCCCGCATGGCTTCTCGGAAATCCTCTACGCCTATGCCTCGGGAACGGCCAACAACGGCTCGGCCTTTGCCGGCCTGAACGCCAACACCCCGTTCTTCAACACCACGATTGGCCTGGCCATGATCGCCGGCCGCTTTCTGACCCTGCTGCCCCTGTTGGCCATGGCAGGCAGCCTGGCCGCCAAGGCCACGGTGCCCGCAGGCCCCGGCACCTTCCCCACGGCCACGCCGCTGTTCATGGGCCTCTTGGTGTTTGTGGTGCTGGTGGTAGGTGGGCTCACCTTTCTGCCTGCACTGGCCCTGGGGCCCATCGTGGAGCAACTGCAAATGCTGGTCGGCCACCTGTATGCCTAACAAAATTTTTGCCAACGGTGTGTCGCCTCTGCGGCGGCACACCAAGGAGCAAGCCATGAAATCTTCTTCTCACACAATTTGCACCCCGGCCACGGTGGCCGTGCTGCCTTCACAGTTGGATGCGCCTGCGGCTTCTTGGGGGCGTTTGCTTGGCAGCAGCCTGCGCGCTGCCATTGCGGTCATGCTGGTGGCAGGCATCGCCTACCCCTTGGTGACGACTGGCGTGGCCCAGGCACTGCTGCCTCAGGCAGCCAATGGCAGTCTGATAGAGCGCAACGGTCAGGTTGTGGGCTCGGCCCTGATAGGCCAGCAGTTCACGGGTGCCCGGTATTTCCACGGCCGGCCCAGCGCCACCACGGCGCCCGACCCGCACAACGAGGGCGCCAGCATCGCAGCGCCCTATAACGCCGGTCTGTCTGGTGCCAGCAACCAGGGTGCCACGCACAAAGACCTGGCTGAGACCGTGGCCCAGCGCGTGGCCCAGTACCGCCAAGACAACGGCCTGGTCGCCGATGTGGGCGTGCCGGTGGATGCGGTTACCGCTTCTGCCTCGGGACTGGACCCGCATATCTCGGTGGCCAATGCCTTGCTGCAATTGCCGCGCGTGGCGCAGGCGCGCCAGCTGCACCAGGCCCAGGTGCAAACCTTGGTCGAGCAGGCCACGCAACAGCGTGTGCTGGGCTTGCTGGGCGAGCCGCGTGTGAACGTGCTGCAGCTCAATCTGGCGCTGGACCAGGCGCAGGCTGCAGTGGAAAAAATGGCTGTAGTGCCCAAGGAGTAAGCAATGAGTGCTATCAAAACAAAGGTGGCCGGTGGATTGCTGGAAGGCAAGCTGGTGCGCGCCGCGCTGTGGGATGCGCTGCGCAAGCTCTCGCCGCGTACCCAATGGGCCAACCCGGTGATGTTTGTGGTTTACCTGGGCGCCATGCTCACCAGCTTGCTGTGGGTACAAGGCCTCATGGATGCGGCCAGCGCACACAACGGCTTCACGCTGGCCATTGCGCTGTGGCTGTGGTTCACGGTGCTGTTTGCCAACTTTGCCGAAGCGCTGGCAGAAGGCCGCAGCCGCGCCCAGGCCGCCAGCCTGCGTGGCATGAAGCGCGACACCGTGGCCAAGGTGCTGGAGCAGCCGCAGCACGGCGCGGCCTGGATTCCCGTGCGTGCCAGCGAGCTGCGCAAGGGCGTTTTTCTGCTGGTGGAGGCCGGTGATGTCATCGCCCTCGACGGCACGGTGGTGCAGGGCGTGGCTTCGGTGGACGAGAGCGCTATTACTGGCGAATCGGCTCCGGTGATCCGCGAGGCGGGTGGAGACTTTTCCTCGGTCACCGGCGGCACCCGTGTGCTGTCGGACTGGCTGGTGGTGGAGGTCACGGTCAACCCCGGCGAGTCGTTTCTGGACCGCATGATCTCCATGGTGGAATCGGCCAAGCGCCAGAAGACGCCGAACGAGCTGGCGCTGACCATCTTGCTGGTGGGCCTGACGCTGGTGTTTCTGCTGGTCATCGTCACGCTGTGGCCCTTCTCGGCCTTTGCGGTTGCGCAGACCGGCTCGGGCTCTGTGGTGGGCCTGGCGGTGCTGATCGCGCTGTTGGTCTGCCTGATTCCCACCACCATAGGCGGCCTGCTGTCAGCCATTGGCGTGGCGGGCATGAGCCGCATGATGCAGGCCAATGTGATTGCCACCTCGGGCCGGGCCGTGGAGGCCGCGGGCGATGTGGACGTGCTGCTGCTGGACAAGACCGGCACCATCACCCTGGGCAATCGCCAGGCCAGCGAATTCTTCCCCGCTCCCGGCGTGACGCCGGCCCAGCTGGCCGAGGCCGCGCAGCTGTCCTCGCTGGCCGATGAAACCCCCGAAGGCCGCAGCGTGGTGGCCTTGGCCCGGGAACGCCACGGCCTGCCCGAGCGCAGCAGCGCAGAGCTGCAGGCCGAGTTCGTGGCCTTTACGGCCCAGACCCGCATGAGCGGGGTGGACCTGGCCACGCCCCAGGGCCTGCGCAGCTTACGCAAGGGTGCGGCCGACGCGGTGCGCCGCCATGTCGAGGCCCTGGGCGGCAGCTTCCCCGCTTCGGTGCAGCAGTCCGTGGACAACGTCTCACGCAAGGGCAGCACACCCTTGGTGGTGGCCGATGGTGCCAAGGTGCTGGGCGTGATCGAGCTCAAGGACATCGTCAAACCCGGCATGCGCGAGCGTTTTGCCGAGCTGCGCCGCATGGGCATCCAGACGGTGATGGTGACGGGCGATAACCCGCTGACCGCCGCCGCCATTGCCGCCGAGGCCGGGGTGGACGATTACCTGGCCGAGGCCCGCCCCGAGGACAAGCTGCAACTGATACGCAACCACCAGGCCGCGGGCCGGCTGGTGGCCATGACGGGCGACGGCACCAACGATGCACCCGCCCTGGCACAGGCCGATGTGGCCGTGGCCATGAACAGCGGCACCCAGGCGGCCAAAGAGGCCGGCAACATGGTCGACCTGGACAGCAACCCCACCAAGCTCATCGAGGTGGTGGAAACCGGCAAGCAAATGCTGATGACCCGGGGCGCGCTGACCACCTTCAGCATTGCCAACGATGTGGCCAAGTATTTCGCCATCATCCCCGCCGCCTTTGTGGGCACCTACCCGCAGCTGGCGACGCTGAATGTGATGCAGCTGCACAGCGCCGACTCGGCCATTCTGAGTGCGGTGATCTTCAACGCGCTGATCATCATCGCCCTGGTGCCGCTGGCCCTGCGTGGCGTGTCCTACCGTGCAGTGGGCGCCGCCGTGCTGCTGCGCCGCAATCTGCTGATTTACGGTCTGGGCGGCCTGATCGTGCCCTTTGTGGGCATCAAGCTGATTGACCTGCTGCTCACCGCCTTGGGCCTGGTTTAACTGTCATTCCCCCGTGTCTTGTCCATGCTCTTTCACCCTATGGTGCAAAGAGCAGGGGCAAGCCTTGTCTCCTGTTTTTTCACCATGACTTCCTCTTCCTCCAAATCCTGGCTGGCCTCGCGTTCTCTGGCCGTCACTGCAGCCCTGTTGCTGATTGCTTTTTTCTACGCAAATCCGTCTCAAGCGCAGGATGGTATTGCGCAGACAGCTACTGATCACGTAGCAAATAAAACGGCAGACAGCAAACTTCCCCTCACAGGCTCCGTCAATTTGCTGAGCGATTACCGCTTTCGCGGCATCTCCCAAACCTGGCAGGGCGCTGCCGTGCAGGCCGGCGTGGAGCTGGCCCTGCCCCATGGCTGGTATCTGGGCACATCGCTGTCCAATGTGTCCACCCACAGCTATGGCCAGGGCCAGGGGCTGGAGCACGATATCTACGGCGGCTGGCGTGGTGATATCGCCGCCGGCTGGCAGCTGGACACCGGCCTGCAGCATTACCGCTACCCGGGCGCCAGGCTGGCAACCGACAACGGCAGCACACGCCGTTTTGATACCACCGAGTTCTATCTGGGCGCCACGCAGGGCGGCTTCAGCGCCAAATGGTCGCTGGCGCTGAGTCCCTATTTCGGACTGCAGAACGACACGGCGGGCACCGCCTTTGCCACGGCGTTGGCGCCGACTGGCAGCAGCCGTGGCAGCCAGTATCTGGACCTGAACTACCAGCATGCTTTGGGAGATGGTGTGGTGCTGGGTGTGCACGGTGGCTACACCGCCGTGCGCCATTACCGCGATGCTTCCTATGCCGACTGGCGCCTGTCGCTGGCCAAGACCTGGGGCGCGTGGACAGCATCCGTGGCCTATGCGGGCACCTCGGCCGATGCGGCCTATTACAGCGCGGGCAATGGCAGCGGTCAGTTGCGCAGCCTGGGCCGCAGCGGCTGGGTGCTGGGCCTGAGCGCGGCGTTTTGAGCTCCTTGTTGCGCCCGAGACAGTGATAGGCTGAGCATATGCCCACCCCCGCTTCCCCCATCGCACCCCGGCCTGATCCCGATGCCCTGGTGGCCCAGCTGCAGGCCGAGCAGCAGCGGGCCGCACGTGGCAAGCTGCGCATCTACTTTGGCTCCAACGCCGGGGTAGGCAAGACCTATGCCATGCTGGCCGCAGCCCAGCGCGAGCGGCAAGGCGGGCGCAGCGTGCTGGTGGGCCTGATCGAAACCCATGGCCGGGCCGAGACCGAGCAGCAACTGCATGGACTGGAGTTGCTGCCGCGGCGCACCTTGGTCTACCAGGGCCGCAAGCTGACCGAATTCGATCTGGACGCGGCACTGACCCTCCACCCCGATGTGCTGCTGTTGGACGAGCTGGCCCACAGCAATGTGGCCGGCTCGCGCCATCCCAAGCGCTGGCAGGACGTGCAAGAGCTGCTGGAGGCCGGCATCGACGTCTGGACCACGCTGAATGTGCAGCACCTGGAAAGCCTGAACGACGTGGTGGGCGGCATTGTGGGCATACAGGTGCACGAGACCGTGCCCGACCATATCTTTGACGATGCCAGCGAGGTGGTGGTGGTCGACATCCCGCCCGAGGAGCTGCTCAAGCGCCTCAAGGCCGGCAAGGTCTATCCGCTGGAGCAGGCCGAGCGCGCCTCGCGCAATTTCTTCCGCCTGGGCAATTTGCTGGCCCTGCGCGAGCTGGCGCTGCGCCGCACGGCCGACCGTGTGGATGAGGACATGCGCGACTACCGCCGCGAGCGAGCCATAGACCATGTCTGGCCCACGCGCGAGCGCCTGCTGGTGGGGGTGGGCGGGCGCGCCGGCGACGATGCCCTGGTGCGCCAGGTGGCCCGCCTGGCGCGGCGGCTGGAGGCGGATTGGGTGGTGGTCTATGTGGATGCGCCGGAGCGCCAGCACCGGCCTCGGCCGGCGCAGGAGGCCGTGCTGCGCACCCTGGCCCTGGCAGCACGCCTGGGGGCGGAGACCGCCACCATTCCCGGCACCCAGGTGGCCCAGGCCCTGGTGGACTTTGCGCGCGAGCGCAATGCCAGCCACCTGGTGCTGGCCCGCGTGCCCCAGCGCCTGGGGCGCTGGTGGCCCTGGCGGTCTTGGGGTGGTGCCAGCCTGCCCGAGCAGATCACCCGCTTGAACCCGGGCCTGGACGTGCTCTTGCTGTCCGTGCACTCCTCCAAAAACGAGAGCGCTGTCAGCGCTCCCACATTGCGTGAGAACGGTATTTCATGGTGGGGCTATATCGGCACCACCCTGGCCTGTCTGGCGGCCACGGCCGTGGCCGAATTTTTGCTGCAGGTGTTTGACCCGGCGAATGTGGTCATGTTGTTCCTGCTGGTGGTGGTGCTGTCTTCTTTGCGCTGGGGGCGGGGGCCCGGGGCCTGGGCGGCGCTGCTGTCGGTGCTGCTGTTTGATTTTTACTTTGTGCCGCCGCGCAGCTCCTTTAGCGTCAACGACACCCAGTATCTGTTCACCTTTTGCCTGATGCTGGGCGTGGCCCTGGTGTGCGGCCAGCTCATGGCCAGGCTGCGCCACGAGGCTCGGGTGGCGGCCGAGCGCGAGCGCCGGGCCGGCGCCCTGGCGCGGCTGGCACGCGATCTGTCCGGCGCGTTGACGCAGGCCCAGGTCACGCAGATTGCGCTGTCCACGCTGTCTGGCGTGTTCGATGCCCAGGCTGGCCTGCTGCTGCCGGACAGCGAAGAGCGCCTGCAGCTGGTGCCAGGCAGCGAAGGCGTGATCGACCCCAGCGTGGCGCGCTGGTGCATGGAGCATGGCCAGGAAGCGGGCTGGGGCACGGGCACGCTGGCCGCAGCCCCTGCGCTGTATGTGCCGCTGATGGCGCCGGTGCGGGCACGTGGCGTGCTGGCGCTGCAGCTGCGCACTCCCCAGCGCCTGCGCGTGCCGGAGGAGCGCCGCCTGCTGGACGCTTGTGCCAGCCAGATTGCGCTGGCCCTGGAGCGCGTGCACTTTGCCGAAGTGGCCCAGCAAACCCAGGTGGCCATGGAGGGCGAGCGCATGCGCAACACCTTGCTGTCGGCGGTCTCGCATGATTTGCGCACGCCGCTGACGGGTATCTTGGGCGCGGCCCAGGTAGCCCTGCCCCATGCGCCGCCAGGGCCTGCCCAGGACATGCTGCTGCAGATACGCAACCAGGCCCAGGCCTTGCAGCAGTTGGTGGACAACCTGCTGGCCATGGCGCGGCTGCAGCAAGGCGGTGTGCATTTGCAGCAGGCCTGGGTCCCCGTGGAGGAGTTGGTGGGTACGGCCCTGGCGCAGATGCGCGAGCGCCTGAGCGATCACCCCGTACAGACCGATTTGCCTGCAGACCTGCCGCTGCTGTGGATAGACGCCGCCATGCTGGAGCGGGTGCTGGTGAATCTGCTGGACAACGCCTGCAAGTACACGCCGGCTGGCACGGCGCTGCAGATTGCGGCCAGAGTGGATGCAGCACAGCTGCGGCTGAGCGTGACGGATGCCGGGCCCGGCCTGCCAGCCCATCTGGAGCCCGAGCAGCTGTTTGAGCCCTTTACCCGTGGCAGTGCGGAGTCCAGCATCTCTGGCATAGGCCTGGGTTTGGCCCTGGCCCGGCGCATTGTCCAGGCCCATGGTGGCAGCCTCACGGCCCATGCCGCCCAGCCCGGCCCCGGCGCGGTGTTGGAGATGGCGCTGCCGGTGCTGGATCAGCCCGCGTTAGATTGATTTCTGCGTAGCAAATAAATGTCCATGATCCACCCATGCTCAGCCCTGGCGGCCGCACGGGTGGCCACAATGCGCTGGGCCGCCTCGGCCAGGGGGCCATGGTCCAGCAGCTGTTGTGCCATGCCCAGATAGGCACCCCACCAGATCTGTACCTCGTGAGCTATTTCGGGGGGTAGGGTGGTAAAGCTGCACTGTCCGTCCAGCATCACCACCAGGGTGTCCACGCCGGCCGGCCAGCCGTGGTTGCGCAGCTGGCGGCCCGTGGTCACCACAAAGGGCTGGCCTATGTCGTTCACGGGTATGGCATGAGCGGCGGTCAGGGCCTGCATGGCGGTGATGCCGGCCACCACGGTCACCTGCTGCGGGGCTGGGCGCATGCGTGCGGCAATGCGCAGCGTGCTGTCATACAAAGAGGGGTCGCCCCAGACCAGTAGGGCGACTTGCAGCGCACCATCTGCGGCGCGTGGGGCCAGACCTGCGGCCAGTGCCTCGGCCATGGTGGCCTGCCAGCACTCGGTAATGGCTGCATGCCATTCGTTGACCTGCTCCAGATAGTCATCGCCCTGGCTGCGGCGCAGCGGCATGTCAAAACCGGCAACGCGGGTGGTGGAAGCAGGGGGCAGAACGGCGTTGCACAGCTGCTGGCGCAGGGCGGCCAGCTCGGCCTTGTCCTCGCCCTTGTGCGGCAGCAGGATGAGGTCGGCCGCCTGCATGGCGTGGATGGCCTGGCGCGTGAGGTGGTCGGGGTTGCCGGTGCCGATGCCGATCAACGTCAAGGCCACGGGAGGCAGAGGGGGCAGGGCGTGGCTCATGCCTGGCCTTCGGAGGATCCGGTCAAGGGGCGGTCGGTGGCGGTGTCCACGGCCTGGCCGTTGCTGGGAAAACGTGGCTGCGTGCCCAGGGGGCGATAGCGGCGGTCGTAGTCGACGGCGTAGAGCCGGCTTTCGCCAAAATCCTCGGCACTGATGCTGCGGCCCACCAGCATGATGGCCGTGCGCTCCATGCTGGTGGCTACGGCCTGGGCCAGCGCGCCCACCGTGGTGCGCACCACGGTTTCATCGGGCCAGCTGGCGCGCCAGACGATGGCGGCCGGGCAGTCGGCGCCGTAATGCGGCAGCAGCTCGGCCTGCACTTTCTCGGCCACATGGATGGACAGATGAATCGCCAGCACCGCCCCCGTGGCCGCAAAGGCCGCGAGCTGTTCGCCCTCGGGCATGGCCGTGGCGCGGCCCGAGGTGCGGGTCAGCACCACGGACTGGCACAGGCCGGGCAGGGTCAGCTCGGCGCCCAGCGTGGCGGCGGCTGCGGCAAACGAGGGCACGCCCGGCGTCACGGTATAGGCAATGCCTAAAGCGCGCAGGCGGCGCAGCTGCTCACCCATGGCCGACCAGACCGACAGGTCGCCGGAATGCAGGCGGGCCACGTCTTCGCCACGTGCCTCGGCGGCGGCGATTTCGGCCACGATGTCATCCAGGCTCATGGCCGCGGTGTTGACGATGCGGGCGCCGGGAGGGCAATGCGCCAGCAGCTCGCGCGGAATCAGCGAGCCCGCATACAGGCAGACGGGGCAGCGCGCCATCAGGTCGCGGCCGCGCACGGTAATCAGGTCGGCGGCGCCGGGGCCGGCACCGATGAAATGCACGGTCATGCCGTAACTCCTTGGCTTTCAGTGGCAGCGCGGGCGGCTGCCAGACAACAGTTGAAGGGGCCGCTGCGGCGCAGGGCAGCGGCCAGGGTGGCGCTGCCATCGTCTGCCACCAGCCGGGGCAGTAGCAAAGCCGATGCAGGGCCTGCGGCGCGCAGGGCCACGGCCTCGGCCACGCTGCCTGTGCCATAGCGCGCAAGAAGGCGTGGCGATTGGGTGGCCACGGGCTGGCCAGGCAAATCCTGGGCAGGCACGGCCACCAGGGCGGTGTCAAAGGGCAGGGCCGCCCTCCATGCGCCCAGGGCAGGGTGCTGTTCCTTGCCTTGCAGCACGGCCATTGCACAAAAGCGCTGCAGTGCTGGCAGGGCGGCCTGGGCCCGCAGCCACAGTGCTTGCACATCGCTGGCCCGGGCCTGGGCGCGCAGCCCTATGCCCAATACCAGGCAGGCGTGGTCTTTCATGCCTGCCAGCTCCATTGCAGCAGCGGGCGTGCGGCCTGCCAGCTGCGCATGCGGCCCAAGGGTGCGGCGGTGGATAGTTCCAGTTTCAGCAGCTGGCCGCCCAGCTCGCCGTGCAGCTGCACCAGCAGGGCTTGGGTTTCCAGCGTCACGGCATTCACCACCAGGCGGCAGCCCACAGGCATGTGCTGGCGCAGGGCGGCAAACAGTGCTGCATCAAAGCCGCCACCCACAAAAACAGCCTGGGGCGTGGGCAGCTGGGGCAGTGCATCTGCGGAGCTGCCATGCACCACCTGCAGGCTTTTTTGCAGGCCAAAGCGCGCGGCATTGGCGTGGATGTTGACCACGCGCTGGGCATGCTGCTCCACGCTGACGGCTGTGCCGCCGGCCAGACACCATTCCACGGCCACCGAGCCCGAGCCGCCGCCCAAATCCCACAGCCGCTCGCCACGGCGCGGGGCCAGGGCGGACAACGTGAGCGCGCGCGCGGGGGCCTTGGTGATCTGGCCGTCATGGGCATACCAGGCATCGGGCCGGCCGGGCGTTTGGGGCAGGGCCGATCCGCCCTGGGCCAGCAGGCCTACGGTCACCGGGGCCTGCGCGGGGTCGGCGGCCAGGGCCTCGGCGGTCGCATCGGCGCGCAGCATGCGGCAGCGCTCGTGCGGACCACCTACACACTCCATCACCCACAGCTGGCTGGAGCCCCAGTCTTCGCGCGTCAGCCACTGGGCCAATTGCTCCACGGCGGCGCCATCGCGCAGCAGCGCGATGAGCTGGTAGCCGGGCGCCAGGCGCGGCAGCAGCTGTTCCATCGGGCTGGCGTGCAGGCCCAGGCAGTCGGTGGCTTCCAGCCTCCAGCCCAGGCGGGCCGCGACCAGCGAGAATGTCGAGGCTTGGGCAAAGCAGCGCCACTCCTGGGGCGGCAGCTTGGCCGCCAGACTGCCTCCGGCGCCAAACCAGAAGGGATCGCCCGAGGCCAGCACGGCCACGCGCTTGCCGCGCTGGGCTAGCACCGGTGCCAGGTCAAAGGGCTGGGGCCAGGGCTGACCGCGCTCGCCCACCTCGGTCAGCGCCAGGTGGCGCGGGCCGCCAAAGACCAGCTCGGCACTGTCCAGCGCCAGGCGGGCTGCAGGGGAAAGTCCATGCAGACCGTCTTCGTTCAGCCCTATCAAACTCAACCACGGATCAGTCATGACGCAAGTTCTCCTGCTGGGTGGCACCAGCGGCGCCAGCCAACTGGCCCAGGCCCTGCACCGCGCGGCGGTGCCGGCCTTGTTCTCGTATGCCGGCGTGACCCAGGCACCGCTGGCCCAGCCCCTGCCTACGCGCAGCGGTGGCTTTGGCGGTGCAGCAGGGCTGGCGCAATTCATTCGCGACCAGGGCATCAGCCATGTGGTCGATGCCACCCACCCTTTTGCGGCCCAGATGAGCCGCAATGCCTGTGCGGCCTGCGCGGCCACTGGCACGCCTTTGTTGGCCCTGGAGCGCGCGCCCTGGCAGGCCCGGGCGGGCGACCGCTGGATAGCGGTGGCCGATATGGCCGAGGCCGCCCAGGCCCTGCCCGAGGTGGCTGCACGCGTGTTTCTGGCCGTGGGGCGCAAGCAGCTCGATGCTTTCAGCGTGCGCCCACAGCACCACTATCTGCTGCGTTTGGTGGACAGGCCCGAGCCCGGCAGCATTGCGCTGCCGCAGCACACCGTTGTGGTTGGGCGCGGGCCTTTCAGCGAGGCGGATGACCTGGCCCTGTTGCAACAGCAGGGCACGCAATGGCTGGTGGCCAAGAACGCCGGTGGCGAGGCCACACGCGGCAAGCTTGATGCCGCGCGCCGCTTGGGCTTGCCGGTGGTGATGGTGCAGCGCCCGGCCTTGCCGGACCGGCTGCGTACCGAAGAAGTGGACGCCGTGTTGCACTGGCTGGATCACGGCGTGCTGCCGTTGGATGTGACGTCCGCGGCGCCTACGGGGTCGTAGTAGCGCGGCGTATAGATCCAGCGGCCCACGCGGCGTGTGCTGCTGTTGCCCACCAGCACCACGGTGCGCATATCGGCCATCTCGGGTCTGGCCTGCTCCAGCGTGCAGACCTGCAGCGCCTCGTCGGGTGTGGAGACGGCACGGGCAAAGACCAGCAGGCGCTCGGACTCGCAATGCGCGCGCAGCAACTCCAGCAGGCGCACAAAGCCCTCGGGCCGGCTGCGCGAGCGCGGGTTGTAAAAAGCCATGGCAAAGTCGGCCTCGGCCGCCAGCTGCACGCGGCGGGCAATCACCGCCCAGGGCTTGAGGTTGTCCGACAGATTGATGCAGCAAAAATCATGGCCCAGGGGCGCACCGGCACGGGCCGCAGCGGCCAGCATGGCGGTGACGCCGGGCAGCACCTCGATACCCAGCGCCAGCCAGGCTGAGGGCGCGTCGGCGGCTTCCAGGGCCTCGAACACGGCCGAGGCCATGGCAAAAACGCCAGGGTCGCCCGAGGACACCACCACCACCTGCCGGCCCTGGGCCGCCAGCGCCAGCGCCTGGCGGGCACGGTCCAGCTCCACGCGGTTGTCCGAGGCATGCCATTGCACGGCCTGGGTTGTGATCTCTTGAGCCAGCAGTGCCTGGGCCCTGGCCACATAGGGGAAATAGCCCACCACATCGTCGGCGGCCAGCAGGGCCTCGCGCACGGCCGGCGTGATCTGGGCCAGATCGCCCGGGCCCAGGCCGGCAATGCACAGCCGGCCCATGGTTGCGTCGAGGGTCACCATGCGGCCTCCGGTCTGCGGCCCTGGCCATGGACCAGCACGATGGCGAAATAGGGGCAGGCCTCGTCGCTGACCTCGGTCAGCCGCGCCACCTGCTCGCTGGCCGTGCTGCCGTTTTGCACCAGCCAGGCCGCTTCCAGCCGGCCGGCGCGTGCCAGGGCGCGGCGTATGCGCGGCAGATTGCGGCCCACCTTCATCACCACCAGGGCTTCGGCCGTGTCCATGCGCCGCACCATCTCGTCTTCGGAGAGGGTGCCCGTCATCACGCTGAGCACATCGTCGCCCCAGGTAATGGGTTGGCCCGTGGCATGCCAGCAGCCCACCATGCCGGGAATGCCGGGCACGACCTGCAGCGCCACATCGCCGCGCTCGCGCAGCCGGGTGTAGAGGTGCATGAAGGAGCCGTAGAGAAACGGGTCGCCCTCGCACAGCACGATCACCTGCTCTTGTTGGGCCAGCTCGGCCAGGCGCAGACACCAGTCGTCATAAAAGCGCGAGAGCAGCTCCACGTACTCGGGGCTGTCCACCGGGATTTCGGTGGTCACCGGGTACTCCATGGCGTATTCGTGGGCCTGGCTGTGGAGCAGCCCCTCCACCAATTGCCGCGCCTTGCCGGGCCTGCCTTTTTTGCGGAAGAAGGCCACATGGCGCGCGCTGCGCACCAAGCGATCAGCCTTGACGCTCATGAGTTCGGGGTCGCCCGGGCCCAGGCCCACGCAGATGACGCCGGGCGCGGTTGTCTGCACCTTGCTCTGCGGTTTATTCGACATGGCTGGCCAGGGCGTTGATGGCGGCCACCGTCATGGCCGAGCCGCCCAGGCGACCGCGCACAATCATGGCGGGCACGGGCAAGTCTTGCATCAGCGCCTCTTTGGACTCGGCCGCGCCGATAAAGCCCACGGGGCAGCCGATGATGGCGGCCGGGCGCGGGCAGTTGGGGTCTTGCAGCATGTTGAGCAGGTGGAACAGGGCTGTGGGCGCATTGCCTATGGCCACCACGGCGCCGGCCAGGTGGGGGCGCCACAGCTCCAGCGCTGCCGCGCTGCGCGTGGTGTTCAGTGTGCGTGCAAGCTCGGCCACGCCGTCTTCATGCAGCGTGCAGATCACCGGATTCTGGGCCGGCAGGCGCGAGCGGGTAATGCCCTCGCTGACCATGCGCACATCGCAGAGCACGGGCGCACCGGCCAGCAGCGCGCGTTGACCGGCCTCGGCCATGCCGGGCGAGAGCTGTACATGGGGCGCCAGCTCCACCATGCCGGCTGCGTGGATCATGCGCACCACCACGCGTTCCTCGGTGGGGGTGAAGCGGGCCAGATCAGCCTCGCGGCGTATGGTGGCAAAGGACTGCCGATAGATCTCGGCGCCATTGGTTTCGTAGGTGTGAACCATTCAATCTCTCGCGATTTACGCAAATCCGGTGGAGGCAAGCCGCTAAGCACATGGCGCTTGCCGCATGGGAATTCCTTATTGCGTAAGACCTATCTCTTTAAACAGCAGCCCGGGATTGTCGCGCAGCTGGTCTTCCCCCAGCACGGTTTGGGCCGCATCGCGGGCCCGGCCATGGCGCACCAGGGCAAAGTGCCGGGCCGACTCGGCGCGCAGTGTGACGGTGGCGGTTTGTTGGCGGGCACAGCCCTTGGCGCAACCGGTGACATGCAAATGGGCGCCCTCCGGTACATGGGGGGCCAGCTCCAGCGCCAAAGCCTGGGTGGGGGCCAGTGCCTGCGGGCAGCCGGGGGCGCCGGTGCAGGCCGAGACGCGCAGCCTGGCGTCGGCGGCACTGTTCATCCAGTGCTGGGCATCATCCAGGCCCGCGGCCTCGGCGCCAGCGGGGTCTATGCCTTCGACCTGCAGCATGCGCCAGGGCGTCAGCCGCAGGCCGCCGGCGTGGGTGCTGGCCAGCCGAGCCAGCGCAGATGCCGTCACACGGCCCAGTGGCGCGGCCACCAGCAGGCCCAGGTTGGTCTGCCAACCGGGCGAAGGTGCATCGTCGTTGATGGCAGGGGCGGGATGGCGGCCCAGGTGCTGCAGCCCGGGCAGATTGGACAAGGCCGCGTGGTTGGCAGCCTGCAGCAGGCTGGCCAGCCGCCCCGGGTGCAGGCCTTGCGCACGCCGGGCATGGGCTTGTGTGGCGCACCAACGGGCCAGGGCCAGGGCCGCATCCACGGCCTGCTGCGGCGAGGCGGCCTGCCAGGCCATGGCCTGGCCCTCTGCCTGTACCAGCCAGCCTGTGCCGGCGCTGGGTTGCAGGCGCACATCGGCGGCCACCTGGGCCAGGCCGGCATGGCGGCCGCTGGCAATCGAGAAACCGAATTTGGCGGGCAGGGTGTCCAGGCCCTGGGCCTGCATCAGCCCATGCTGCAGGGCCTGGGCCATCTCCAGCACGCCATCACCCGGCTGCCACAGCGGATCGATGACCAGATTGCGCAGCCGCTCCGTGCGTGCATCGCTGTCCAGCAGACCCTGCTGCGCCAGCGCCTGCAGCACCGCGCCATGGCGTTCGGGAGCGATGCCGCGCAGCTGCACATTGGCCCGGCTGGTGAGCTCCAGCAGGCCGCAGCCATGGTCCTGGGCGAGTTGCGCCAGCAGCAAGGCCTGTTGGGCTGTGAGCCGGCCCAGCGGCGGGCGCACGCGCACCACCAGCCCATCGCCGCTGGCCATGGGCTGCCAGGCACCGGGGCACCAGCCTTGAATCTGGGGGGGAGCGACGGGTGTGTGGGCAGACATGGGTGTGGAATGTAGCGAAGTACAGAAGTGCGCAAGGCCGTTGCGGCCACTGCGCTGCGGGTGCTTGGACTTTTGTCAAAATCATGTGCATGACAGCCACCGCACCCCGTATTTTGCTGATTGAAGATGAGGCCAGCATCCGCCGCTTTGTGCGCCTGGCACTGGAGGACGAGGGTTGGCAGGTGTTTGAGGCCGAAACCGCCAAGCGCGGCCTGATAGAGGCTGCCAGTCGCCAGCCCGATGCCGTGGTGCTGGACCTGGGCTTGCCCGATGCCGATGGCAAATCAGTGATTGCCGAGCTGCGCAGCTGGAGTGGTCTGCCGATTCTGGTGTTGTCGGCCCGCGAGCGTGAGGAAGAGAAAGTGGCCGTGCTCGATGCCGGAGCCGACGACTATCTGACCAAGCCCTTTGGCGTGCCCGAGTTGCTGGCGCGCCTGCGTGTGCTGCTGCGCCGCAGCCAGCAAGGGCAGGCCGCAGGCAAGCCCAGCAGCCGGGTGCAGTTTGGCGCGGTGACCGTCGACCTGGCCACCCACGATGTGGCGCGTGCGGGCGAAGCTGTGCACCTGACACCTATCGAATTTCGCCTGCTGGCCGCGCTGATCGCAGGCCAGGGCAAGGTGTTGACGCACCGCCAGCTGTTGCTGCAGGTCTGGGGGCCGGAATACCTGGATCGGCCCCACTATCTGCGTGTGCACATGGCCAATCTGCGGCAAAAGGTGGAGGCCGATGCTGCCCAGCCCCGGCATTTGATCACCGAGCTGCAGGTGGGCTATCGGCTGGTGGGACTCCTCACGTAATCAGCGGATCAGCAGGGCGCAGACATACAGGCCCAGCCCGAACATGGCATGCATCACCAGGCTGTGCATGCGGGCCAGCCAGGGACGGGGCGCGCGGCTGGCAGCCCAGCCCGCACCCAGGGCGGGTTGCATCACGAAAAACGGAAACACCACCGTGGCCATGCCGAACAGCAGGGCTGGCAGCAGGCTGGGTGCTGTCAGCCAGGCCTGGCCTTGCCACAGCACCAGGCCTGCGGCAAAGGCGATGCCGGTCAAAAAATGCACGGCCCAGCCCAGCGGGGCCTCCAAAGTCTTGGGTGCTGCGGCGCCAATGGGGGTGTGGACAAAACGGCCCTGGGGCATATGGGCAATCCAGCGGCCGACCAGGGCATAGTTGAGCGCAGGCACACCCAGCAGGCGCTTGCGTGCGGCAGCCCACAAGTCCGTGAAAACCGTGGCGCCTATGCCGATGGCCAGAATGTGAGCGATGACAATGGGGTCGGTAAAGTTCATGGAAGGCTCGCGCAAGCAGGTGAAAACAAGATGTTGAAAAATCACACTATGCAAACTCAAGCCGGCTTCAAGTCAAGCGCCCATGTGGATTGATATTGCCGAAGTGGTGCGGCGCACGGGGCTGGCCGCCTCCACTCTGCGCTATTACGAAGCCCAGGGCCTGATTGCCGCTGCAGGGCGCCACGGCCTGCGCCGCCAATACCAGCCCCAGGTCTTGCAGCAGCTGGCCCTGATCACCCTGGGGCGTACAGCGGGTTTTTCACTGGCCGAGATGCGCCAGATGCTGGGCGATGGCGGCAGTCTGGAGGTCGACCGCAAGGCGCTGCAGCGCAAGGCCGATGAGCTGGATCGCAGCATCCGCCGCATGACGGCATTGCGCGATGGCCTGCGTCATGTGGCGCAATGCCCGGCGCCCCAGCATCTGGAATGCCCGAAATTCCAGCAAATCCTGCGCGTGCACATGGCCAGCCAGCGCAACCAGGCCGAACGCCCTTGACCCCGCAGGGAGGGGGACTCAGCCGGTCGGTTGAAGCGCCCACGCTGGCGCTGCCCGTATAATCGCGGCCTGTCCGAGGAGCGTTGCAGTGCCCCTCGGCCCGGTGTAGCCGGGCCGTAGCGGGGTACGAGGCTCGGATTTCACCCCGCAACGACGCTCACCCACGCTTTCTGTGCGGTGAGGTTCATTCAAAGTCCCCGCAGAACGTGGTTTTTCATTCATTTTTTGGAGAAAACCATGAACGCTGCTGTTCGATTCAATCCTGCTGACTCCGCGATCACCGATATTTCCCTGGCCGCCTGGGGCCGCAAGGAAATCCTGATCGCCGAAACCGAAATGCCCGGCCTGATGGCTGTGCGTGAAGAGTTCGCCGCTGCCCAGCCGCTCAAGGGCGCGCGCATCACCGGCTCGCTGCACATGACCATCCAGACCGCTGTGCTGATCGAGACGCTGACGGCACTGGGCGCGCAAGTGCGCTGGGCTTCGTGCAACATCTTCTCCACCCAGGACCATGCCGCCGCCGCCATCGCCGAAACCGGCGTGCCGGTGTTCGCCATCAAGGGCGAGTCGCTGAAGGACTACTGGGACTACACCCACTCCATCTTCGAATTCGGCGCCAAGGACACCGAGGGTGAAGGCCCGAACATGATCCTGGACGACGGCGGCGATGCCACCATGCTGATGCATCTGGGCAAGAAGGCCGAGAAGGACATCTCCGTGCTGGCCAACCCCGGCTCCGAAGAAGAAAAAATCGTTTTTGCCGCCATCAAGGCCAAGCTGGCCGTGGACCCCACCTGGTACAGCCGCAAGAGCGCCCATATCCTGGGAGTGACCGAGGAAACCACCACCGGCGTGCACCGCCTGAACGAAATGTCGGCCAAGGGCACGCTGCTGTTCCGCGCCATCAACGTCAACGACTCGGTGACCAAGTCCAAGTTCGACAATCTCTATGGTTGCCGCGAATCGCTGGTGGACGGCATCAAGCGCGCCACCGACGTGATGATTGCCGGCAAGGTGGCCGTGGTGGCCGGCTACGGTGACGTGGGCAAGGGTTGCGCCCAGGCACTGCAGGCACTGCGTGCCCAGGTGTGGGTGACCGAGATCGACCCCATCAACGCCCTGCAGGCCGCCATGGAAGGCTATAAGGTCGTGACCATGGAGTACGCCGCCGACAAGTGCGACATCTTCGTGACCACCACCGGCAACAAGGACATCATCCGCCACGAGCACATGGTGGCCATGAAGGACGAGGCCATCGTCTGCAACATCGGCCACTTCGACAATGAAATCGATGTGGCTTCGATCGAAAAATACCAGTGGGAAGAGATCAAGCCCCAGGTGGACCACATCACCTTCCCCGATGGCAAGAAGATCATTCTGCTGGCCAAGGGCCGTCTGGTGAACCTGGGCTGCGCCACCGGCCACCCCAGCTTTGTGATGTCCAACTCCTTTGCCAACCAGACCCTGGCGCAGATCGAGCTGTTCACCCGCCCCGACGCCTATGAAGTGGGCAAGGTCTATGTGCTGCCCAAGATCCTGGACGAAAAAGTGGCCCGTTTGCACCTGAAGAAGGTCGGTGCCCAGCTGACCGAACTGACCCAGGCCCAGGCCGACTACATCGGTGTGAAGAAGGAAGGCCCTTACAAGCCGGAAACGTACCGCTATTAAATAGCGGCACCCCCTGAGCGGCTTTGCCGCTTCACCCCTCTCTGGCGCTGCGCGCCGGAGGGGGACGGCACCGACGCTGCGGGGCGGCCCTTGCGCGGTGCCCTGATATGGGCTGTGCCAGTTTCATGGGCGCGGCTTTGGCGCTAAGGCCATAGACAGCAAGAGATTCTTGGAGAGCGACGCGATGCGCGCAGATGTATTTTTAGTAGAAGCCGGACATGCAACCACACGCTCTCAGGCGCAGCGCCTGATTGCCAGCGGTGTGGAGTGGCGGCTGTCGCCATTGGCGCCCTGGAAGAAGGTGGCCAAGAATGGCGATGAAATTCCTGCGGGTGCGGAGCTGCAGCTGCTGGATGCGGCCGAGGCCAAGTACATCTCGCGTGGTGGCTTGAAGCTCGAGGGCGCGCTGGCGGCCACGGGTTTGAAGGTGGCTGGTCTGCGTTGCCTGGATGTGGGCCAGAGCACCGGCGGATTTACCGATTGCCTGTTGCAAGCCGGTGCCGCCCAGGTGGTTGGCGTGGACGTGGGCCATGGCCAGCTGCACGAGCGCCTGCGTGCCGATGCCCGTGTGGTCTGTGTGGAAGGGCTGAATGCCCGCGCCATGACGGCGGAATCGTTGGAAGCGGCCTGCGATCTGGCGCTGTCGGAAGTCATCGAAGAGCAAGAGGACAACGACACCCAGCCTGTGGCGCCCTATGCCTGGATGCGCAACGGCGGCCAGGTCGATGAAGACTATGACGACAGCGATGACGCCAAGGAGCAGGAGGTTGAAGCCTTCAAGGCCGAGCGCGCCGCCAAGGCGCGTGCCAAGGCAGAAGGTCTGCAGCCCGTGGAATACCGCCGCAAGGCAGGTACCGAGCAGGTCGACATCACGCCAGCGTTCGACTTTGTCACCGGTGATGTGTCCTTTATCTCGCTGACCCTGGTGCTGCCTGCGGCTGTGCAATTGCTCAAGCCCCATGGCCATTTGCTGATGCTGGTGAAGCCCCAGTTCGAGCTGCAGCCAGGCCAGGTGGGCAAGGGCGGCATTGTGCGCGACACTGCCTTGTATGCCGAGGTGGAACAGCGCATTCGTGCCTGCCTGGACGAGCTGGGCCTGACGGTCAAGGCATGGCTGGATTCGCCCATCGAGGGTGGTGACGGCAACCATGAATTCTTTGTCTTCGCCCAGCAAGGTGCAGAGATCAAGGCCCTGCCCGTGCAGGCTGACGAAGAAGATGGCCAGGTCAAGCCGGCCGCCAAGGCTGCAGCCAAGCGGCCGTCGCGGGCCGAAGTTCGTGCCAAGCGCAGCGCGCAAGAGCTGTATGAAGACCCCGAGGTGGCCAGCTTTGGCCAGCCCGGTCCGGCGCGTTCCAAACAGAAAAAGCGCAACGAGCGTTGAGTCGCAGCTGTCACCCGCCTTGTGCAGGGACTCCCGCCATCACTCCCCATCCAGAGACAGAGCAGCCATGAGCTTTCCCATCAGCTTTGAGTTTTTCCCCACCAAAACGCCCGAGGGTGCAGCTAAGCATGAGCTGGTGCGCCAGCAGCTGTATGCGCGCAAGCCCGAGTTTTGCTCTGTGACCTACGGGGCCGGCGGCTCCACGCAAGAGGGCACGTTCAGCATGGTGCGCTCCATATTGGATGAGGGCGTGGCCGCAGCTTCGCATTTCTCCTGTGTGGGCGCCACCCATGCCAAGGTGCGTGAAGAGCTGGCGCAGCTCAAGGCCATGGGCGTGCGCCGCATCGTGGCGCTGCGCGGTGACCTGCCCAGCGGATACGGCCTGGGCGGTGAGTTCCAGTATTCCAGCGACCTGGTGGCCTTTATTCGCCAGGAGTTTGGTGACAGTTTTCACATTGAAGTGGCGGCCTATCCCGAGACCCATCCCCAGGCGCGCAGCCCCGATGCCGACCTGCAGGCTTTTGCGGCCAAGGTCAAGGCCGGAGCCGATTCCGCCATCACCCAGTATTTCTTCAATGCCGACGCCTACTACCGTTTTGTGGAGGGAATTGGCAAGCTGGGTATCACGATTCCGGTCGTGCCGGGTATCATGCCGATCACCAATTCTTCCCAGCTCATGCGCTTTTCCGATGCGACCGGCGCTGAGATTCCCCGCTGGATTCGCTTGCGTCTGCAGGCCTTCGGGAACGACGTGGCTTCTCTCCGCGCCTTTGGCCTGGACGTGGTCACGCACCTGTGTGAACAGCTGCGCAGCCAAGGCGCGCCGGGTTTGCACTTCTACACCATGAACCAGAGCACGGCGACCTTGGAGCTGTGCCGCCGCCTCGGCCTGTAACTGACGTTCTGCCAGGGTTGTGCGGTGCCCGCCGTCCGTGCCGGACAGAGGACATCGCATGCCAACGATTTGCCAGAAACCTGGGTTGCCTTCCCTTGCGGTGCGCCACCGCTGGGTTGCCCTATGGAGTGCCACGCTGCTCATCAGCGGCTGCGCACCGCTGCCGCCCGCACCTTCACACGTGGAGCCTCCTCCCGCAGTCCAGTCGCCTGCGGCAGGCGAGGCAGCTGCAGCCCCGGCCGCCGATGATGCCAAGGCCCGCACCGGGCGCTGGGGCTGGTGGCGTCATGATCGGGCGGGTACGGAAGCACTGGCCAAGGCAGCGCCCAAGCCACCAGCACTGAGCGATCAGCCGGACCCTGCAGCGCAGTTGGCCCCCGAGGCGCGGGACAGCGATCAGACCGGTATCGCCTCCTGGTATGGCCCCGGTTTTCATGGTCGTCGCACTGCCAATGGTGAGCGTTTTGACAGTGGTGCGCTGACGGCGGCCCATCCTACGCTGGCCTTTGGCACGCGCGTCTGTGTGCGCAGCTCGGTCACAGGCAAGACCGTGGTGGTGCGCATCAATGACCGGGGGCCGTATGCGAAGAACCGGGTGATTGACCTGAGCAGGGCTGCCGCAGAGGAGTTGGGCATGATGGGCCTGGGTATCAAGCCGGTGGAGTTATGGGCGTTGGCCGACGATGAGAACCAATGCCCGGGTGACGAGATCGATGAGGTGCATGATCCCATGATGGGGGGCTTGAGCGAGGCCGCCCGCGCTGCGCTGCAGGCACACCGTCAAAGTGCGGCGGACAAGCCGGCAGCACGCACCAAATCCAAGAAAAAATGAGTGCTTCCGGCGCAGCCGACCTGCGCCAGGCACTGCAGCGGCGTATCAGCCGCCGGATTCCAGTGTGAAGCCCGCGTGCTTGTCCTGACCCAGCAGCTTGACCATTTGCGGTAGCGCGGTCTTGAGCTTGTCCTTGACGGTAAAGGGCGGGTTGATCAGGAACATGCCGCTGGCCGGCAGGCCGGGGCGCTTGCTGGGCTCGTCCTCGGTGGCGGACAGAGCGGCGGACTGCATCTTGCTGGACTTCACCGTCAGCGTGGCATGCAACCAGCTCTTGCCGGCCTTGGTGGCCAGGGTCTTGAGGCGGCGCGGCAGATCATGTGCGTCCTGGCGGGCGATGATGGGGTACCAGACGGCATAGGTGCCGGTGGCAAAGCGCACCAGTGCATCCTGCACCATATCGCTCACGCGCAGGTAATCGCTCTTGATTTCATAGCTGGGGTCGCACAGCACCAGGCCGCGGCGCGAGGGTGGGGGCAGCAGTTTCTTGACGCCGCCAAAACCGTCTTCCTGGGCAATCAGAATGCGCTTGCCCGGGTCCAGCTGGGCGATATTGCCGGCCAGGGTGCGTGAGTCCGTGGGGTGCAGCTCGAACAAGTGCATCTTGTCCTGGGGGCGCAGCAGGCTGTTGCTGATGAAGGGCGATCCGGGGTAGACACGCAGCTTGTTGCCCTGGTTGAAGCTGGCCAGCACCTGCAGATAGTCCTGCAGCGCGGGCGCCAGCTGGTCCAGCGGTGTGTCCAGCAGGCGCTGCACGCCTTCGGACGCTTCGCCGCTGGTGTTGGCGTAGTCGCCATCCAGTCGGTACAGGCCGGCGCCGGCATGGGTGTCGATCACGCTCAGCGCCGTCTCCTTTTGGGTCAGATGCTGAAGCGTGGCGATCAACACGGTGTGCTTGAGCACATCCGCGTGGTTGCCGGCATGGAAGGCGTGGCGGTAGCTGAACATGGCAGTCGAAGGCGGTGGCCGCTGAGCGGCAGATGGTATGAGGTTAGGGCGTCTGCCCGTTCCCAGTGTGGTGTGGCCGCTACCGCTGCGCAAAAAACGAGTGATTTGGTAGGGGCGTTCCCCTCTATTGGACGCTATTTCGTATAATGGAGGGCTTCGCAGCGATTTTATTGGCTCCCGCGGCGAAGGTTTAGGCTCAGGCCTAGGCAACCCCGCCTAAGAGGCTTCCTTTAAAAGACAGACTGGTTCTGGCTTTTTCAAGAAGAAGCACCGACCGCGGAAAAGGGGCCGCCAAACCCTCTTGAAAGAGAAAACTCATGTCTACATTCAGCGCAAAGCCCGCTGAGGTGCAACACGAGTGGTTTGTGATTGACGCCACCGATAAGGTGCTCGGACGTGTCGCCAGCGAAGTGGCACT
>JAITLO010000002.1 GCA_031277855.1 Acidovorax sp.
CTGATGACCATAGCGATTTGGTACCACTCCTTCCCATCCCGAACAGGACAGTGAAACGAATTTGCGCCGATGATAGTGCGGGTTCCCGTGTGAAAGTAGGTCATCGTCAGGCTCTTACAAGTGCAACACCCCCAGCTCTCGCAAGAGGCTGGGGGTTTTGTCTTATGTGCTGCATTGAAATCAATAGCATTTGCTGCGCACTACATCTGGTTGTGGTGTAGAAAAATATTGGAAAGCCTGGATGGATGCGCTGGCTGCGCTATGGCTTTTGAATGTGCTATCAAGGATTGCTGAAAGCAATCGTGCAAGGTAATCGTTATGCAGTTGCAAGATATTCTGTACTCCCAGGGTTTTGGTATTCGCCGTGTGTGCTCCGGTCTGGTGCAGCAAGGCTGGGTCGAGGTGTGTGTAGAAGGCGAGATGCAGCGAACCACGGACTCCGCGTTGGATTTGGAGCCTGAAGGCTTGAAATTCCGCGTGCAGGGTGTGGCCTGGGAATACTATGAGAAAGGCTATGTGCTGCTGTACAAGCCTGCTGGCACGGAGTGCTCGCAAAAGCCTTCGGCTCACCCCAGCATTTACACCTTGCTGCCGGCGCCGCTGCGCCAGCGTCCGAACAAAAATGCCATCCAGGGCTTGCAGGCCGTGGGGCGCCTGGATCAGGATACGACGGGTCTGCTGCTGCTCAGTGATGATGGCCAGTTCATCCATCGCATGAGCTCGCCGAAAAAACATGTGCCCAAGGTATACCGGGTAGCGGCCAAGCATGCGGTGACGGCGCAGATGGTGGAGCGTCTGCTGGCGGGTGTGGTGCTGGACGATGATCCCAAGCCGGTGCGTGCAGCTGCCTGCGTGCAGGTGGATGAGCACACCATTGATTTGACCCTGACCGAGGGCAAATACCACCAGGTCAAGCGCATGCTGGCGGCCGTGGGCAATCGGGTGGAGGGCTTGCACCGCTGGAAGATTGGCGGGCTGGAATTGCCTGCAGACATGCAGCCTGGCCAGTGGCGTTGGTTGACGGCGGCTGATCTGGAGCTGCTGCGCGCCTGATGTTGCTGACGGCTCTCGCTGGTCGCCGCTTTTCATTTCAAACAAGCCCATTGCGATGCAAAGCAATGGGCTTTTTCTTTGCCTGATGGATGTGGGGTATATGGTGGTTTTCGAGGGGCCACAGGTGCGCAAACAAAAAAGGCAGTTGCCGAAGCAACTGCCTTTTGATATCTGGTGCCCAGGAGAGGACTCGAACCTCCACGGAATTACCCGCTAGTACCTGAAACTAGTGCGTCTACCAATTCCGCCACCTGGGCAAAGGCAAACCGCTTTGCAAGGGCGTGGTAGCGCCGGCGATTTGACTTGCTGCACATCGAAGAGATGTGCGATTGAATTTTTGGTGCCCAGGAGAGGACTCGAACCTCCACGGAGTTACCCGCTAGTACCTGAAACTAGTGCGTCTACCAATTCCGCCACCTGGGCATAGGCAAACTTTGCAATGATGAATGAACAGCACACAAAATTTTGCCTAAAGAGGGCTGCAGAAAATACAGCCATCCCAAAATTTGGTGCCCAGGAGAGGACTCGAACCTCCACGGAGTTACCCGCTAGTACCTGAAACTAGTGCGTCTACCAATTCCGCCACCTGGGCTTATCTGCTCTTTTCAGCAGATGCTTTTCCTAAAGCGTATCCTCATCTACGCAAAACATGATCATTGTGGTAGCAATGAACCTTGTTTTTACGAAAACCATAGCTGGTTGTCGTTAAACTTGGTGCCCAGGAGAGGACTCGAACCTCCACGGAGTTACCCGCTAGTACCTGAAACTAGTGCGTCTACCAATTCCGCCACCTGGGCGCCTCAGGAAAGACTGAAATTGTATAGTAAAAAAATGAACCTCCGCGCAAAGACAGGCAATTTGTCGAAAGAAATTGAAGGCACAGTGCAGGGGCATAGGGATGGCCATGGCTTTGTTCTGCGGGACGATGGCGAAAGCGACATCTTTCTTCCACCCAACGAGATGCGCGCCGTGCTGCACAAAGACCAGGTGCGGGTGCGCATCGTGGGGCAGGATCGCCGCGGTCGTCCGGAAGGCCATGTGCTCGAAATCGTTGAGCGTCCCACTAAGACCTTGATTGGTCGGTTGCTGCAGGAAAGCGGCGTCTGGCTGGTGGCCCCTGAAGACAAGCGCTATGGCCAGGATGTGCTGGTGCCGGGCACGGCCATTGGGACTGCCAAGGCCGGCCAGGTTGTGGTCGTGGAGCTGACGGAAGCACCAGCCCTTTTTGGCCAGCCCGTGGGCCGTGTGACCGAGGTGCTGGGCGAGGTCGATGATGCCGGCATGGAGATTGAAATCGCCGTGCGCAAATACGGTGTGCCCCATGTGTTCAGCGATGCCTGTCTGGCCGAGGCAAAGGCCTTGCCCGACAAGGTACGGGTGGCAGATCGCAAAAACCGCATTGACCTGCGCGATGTGGCCTTGGTCACCATCGATGGCGAAGATGCCCGTGACTTTGACGATGCCGTGTACTGCGAGCCGGCCAAGGTGGGCCGTGGCAAGGGTTGGCGCTTGCTGGTGGCGATTGCCGATGTGAGCCACTATGTGCAAAACGGCAATGCCATTGATGTGGATGCCTACGACCGCGCCACCAGCGTGTACTTTCCGCGCCGCGTGATTCCCATGCTGCCGGAAAAGCTCAGCAACGGCCTGTGCTCGCTCAATCCTGATGTTGATCGCCTGTGCATGGTCTGCGACATGCTGATCACCGCCAAGGGTGAGCTGCATGCCTACCAGTTCTACCCGGCCGTCATGCACAGCCATGCCCGCTTCACCTATACCGAGGTGGCGGCGATTCTGTCCAACACCCGTGGCCCGGAGGCCGCACAGCGCAAGGCGCGGGTGCAAGACTTGCTCAATTTGCATGATGTATACCGGGCCTTGCTGCAGGCCCGCCATGCACGTGGTGCGGTGGACTTCGACACGGTGGAGACGCAAATCGTGTGTGATGACAACGGGCGCATCGAAAAAATCGTGCCCCGTACCCGCAACGATGCCCACCGCCTGATCGAAGAAGCCATGCTGGCCGCTAATGTGTGCTCGGCCGACTTCATTGCACAAAGCGGGCAGAACGGCCTGTTCCGGGTGCATGACCGACCTTCGATGGAGAAGATCGAAATCCTGCGTGGCTACCTCAAGGCCATGGGCGTGCCCATGTCGGTCAGCGACATGCCGCATCCGCGTGAATTCCAGGCCATTGCCGATGCCACCAAGGACAGGCCGGATTCCCAGCAGATCCACACCATGCTGCTGCGCACTATGATGCAGGCCTTCTACACGCCCGAGAACAATGGTCACTTTGGCCTGGCGTTCGAGGCCTACACCCACTTCACCAGCCCCATCCGCCGCTATCCGGACCTGCTGGTGCACCGGGTCATCAAGTCCGTGCTGAATGACACGCGCTATCACCTGCCTGCCTTGCCCACGCCGGGTGAGGCCCAGGCCAAGCTGGCCAAACGCCTGGCCTCGCGCGTGGTGGAGCCCCAGCAAAAGCCGCTGAGTCGTGCCGCCCAGGCCGAGCTGCAAGGCTGGGAGGCTGCAGGCCTGCACTGCAGTGCCAACGAGCGCCGTGCCGATGAGGCCAGTCGCGATGTGGAGGCCTGGCTCAAGTGCAAATACATGCGCGACCATCTGGGTGAGGAGTTTGCCGGCACGGTGTCCTCGGTCACCACCTTTGGCATCTTCGTCACGCTGGACGCCATGTATGTGGAAGGTCTGGTGCACATCACCGAGCTGGGGGGGGATTACTTCCGCTTCGATGAGCAGCGCCAGGAGTTGCGTGGCGAGCGCACCGGCATTCGCTACACCATTGGCACCAGGCTGCGCATACAGGTCAGTCGCGTGGACCTGGATGGTCGCAAGATCGACTTCCGCATCGTGCATGACGAAGAAGAGGGCGCGCAGCGCATGCCGACCCGCAGCCGTGCGGCCAAGCGTGGGCGTCGGGAGGAGACGGTGACTGACGATGGCGATGAGGGCGTGTTTGTGCCCCGTGGCCGTGGTGAAGAAGCCGCAGCCTGGACTGCAGCCGGCCAGGCCAAGGGGCATGCCGAAAAAGCGCTGCGCCGTGAGGAGCGCCGAGGCCGTAAGCCCGAGCGTCCCGCAGTCGGCAGCAAGCCTGTTGTGCCGGCAGTGGAGTCGCCAGCACGGCATGCAGCAGCCCCGCAGGCCAAGGGTGTGCGCAAGACGGCCAAGAGCGTGAAGAGCGGCAAGCGCAAGCCAGTGCGTTAAGCCTTGCAGGCGCGGCCTGCACTGGCTGCGTGCTAAGCAAAAAAAGGAGCGTGTGCAGCGCTCCACACAAAGGACTCAGGTGCTTATGGATCTGAGTCCTTTTGTTTGCGGGCTATGGCTGCTCTTATTCAAAGAGTTGCGCTGGGCTGAGCTGTGGGCATGCCGCCGTGCAAATATCTATGAATATTCTGGGCAGGCTGGTAGCTACAGCCTGGTGTCAGGCGCTGCGCGCCAGCGCGCTGGCGGTCAGGGGGAGATGGACCGGCCAGGTGTCTGCCAGGTGGCCGTGCTGCCATACGGCCCATTGGGCGGCAGTGTGTGCCGGCAAGCCTGTGGCCCAGGCGGCACCCACCATGCCGGCCAGTACATCACCTGTGCCACCGGTGGCCAGGAGTGCATTGCCGCTGGTGTTGATGCAAGGCAGTTGGTGGGGGCTGTGGATGATGCTGCCCGAGCCCTTGAGCACCACGGTGCTATAGGTCTGTTGGGCCAGGGCATGTGCGGCCTCCAGGCGGTTGCTTTGCACATCTTCTGTGTGCAAATCCAGCAGGCGTGCGGCTTCGAGCGGGTGAGGGGTCAGAATGGTTTGCAACCCGATGTGCGCGCGGCTGGCCAGCAGGCGCTGCAAATGGGGATCGGCTGCAATCGCATTGAGCGCATCGGCATCCAGTACCAGGCGGTGGGCTTGCTCCAGCACCTGGGGGAGTGCAGCAGCCACGGCCTGGCCACCGCCGCAGCCGCAGACCACCACCCCTTGGTCCCAACGCAGCGCGTCCAGGCGGCGCAGCATGAGCTCCGGTTGTGCGGGCAACAGCTTGCAGGCGCCGTCGTCCAGCAAGGTCAGCATCACCCGGCCTGCGCCTTGGTGCAGGGCGGCGGTGGCGGCCAGTACTGCAGCGCCGCCCATGCCCATGCCGCGCCGGGCCAGGCCCTCGCCACCAATCACGCTCACATCGCCAAAAAGGCCTTTGTGGCTGTTGTGGGGGCGAGCGCGGCGGGGCAAGGGGCCGCCCAGCACGGCGCATGCGCGTTGCTGGTGGAGGAGGTCAAGGGAAATTCCCAGCGGCGCCCACCAGATGCTGCCGGCCGCATCACGTCCCTGGCCGGTAAACAGTCCTGGCTTGAGGGTCAGCAGGCTCAAGGTGTGGCGAGGGCTGTGGGGTGGGCGCTCGAAACCCAGGCCGGGCAGATAGCAGCCCGTGTCGGCATCCAGGCCGGAAGGGAGGTCTGCACACAGCACCGGGGCGGTGCTTTGGTAGAGCGCTTGCAGCAGCTGGCTGAGCGGGCTGTCGCTGTGGTCGTGGCAACGCAGGGTGCCAGCGCCAATGCCCAGTAGCGCATCAATGGCCAAATCCTGTGGGCCTAGCTGGGGTGGTGCGGTATCCAGCTCCAGTAATTGTACGCCGGCATGCAGCGCTGCCTGCCAGGCTGCGTGGGTATCGGGGCTGCAGTGCTCGGGAGTGCCCAGCCAGTGGGCGCATGTGGTGTAGCCGGCGGCTTGCAGGGCGGCAGCAGCTTGCAGGCCGTCACCGCCGTTGTTGCCAGGGCCGCAGGCCACCCATACTTGGTGGGCATGGGGCGCCAGCGCCTGGCCCAGTTGGGCCAGCGCCAGGCCGGCGCGTTGCATCAGCCGGGGTTGTGGGTTGGTAGCCAGGGCCTGGGTTTCGATATGTCGGGTGGCGGCTGTGCCGTACAAGGGGTGGCCGCCGGCGGCCCGCAGCAGGGTCGGCAAGCTGCTGGGCAGTGTGGGGGAGGGTGAGAGTGGAGGGGCAATCACTGACATGGCAACAAGTGTGCATGCCAGGGGGATTGCACTGGATGGGCTTGTCGCAAAAGTCCAACGCGCTGCTGCAGGGGAGGTGATGCCGCCACCTGCGATGCGGCGAGGCAAATGCTCTAACGCCTGTAGCTACAGCGCAGAGGGTGCTCTTGTTTTAGAAGCATTGCGGCGGGGTATGGAGGAGCACCGCAATGGTGACGAAGTGTGACCCGATGTTGCGGTGGGGCTAGCCCGCAAAGCGCAGCGGTGACAAGACTTCGGCTTCGGCTGGAACCTCGCGGCCCGCAATCTGGTCGGCCAGGATGCGGGCACAGCCATTGGCCAGGGCCGCGCCGTGGGCGCCATGTCCCAGGTTGAACCAGATGCCGGCTTGGGTGGTGCGTCCCAGCAGGGGCAGTCCGTCGGGCAGGGTGCCGCGTGTGCCGCGCCAGATCTGAACCTGGGGTGAAGACAGCTGGGCTGCACCCGGATACCAGTCGTTGAGTGTGCGGTACATGCGGGCTAGGGTGTCCTGGTTGTGCGCTTCGGGTGCGGTGCCCAGCTCGGCCCCGCCGCTGATGCGCAGGCGCTGGCCGATGCGGCTGATCACCAGTTGCTGCGACCAGTCCAGTGCTGCGGCCTGCGGTGCATAGCAGGGGTCGCGCAGCGGGGCACTGATGGTGTAGCCATGCACCGGCATCAGCGGTAATTGCAGGCCGCTGCTGGCGAGCAGTGCAGGGCTGGCCCCAGAACAGACCACGACCGCGTCATGCAAATGGGCTGCGGTGTCGCCGGTCAGCAGCAGATGCACCTGTTGGCCCACGCTTTGTACGTCACGCACCGTGGCCTGGGTGTGCAGCTGTGCGCCGCGCTGTATGGCTAGCTGGCGCAGCTGCTGCGTCCATTGGCGGCAGTTGATGGTTTCTCCCTCGGGCAAATGCAGGGCGCCAGCCAAGGGGGCTTCGGGGCTGAGGCCTGGCTCTATGGCGCGTGTGGCTGCAGCGTCCAGCAATTGGGCGGGTACATCCAGTGTGCCCAGGGCCTCGGTCAGCGCTTGCAAGGACTGCATCTCGCGCGCGCTGCGCAGCAGCACCAGATGGCCTTGATGGCTTTCGGTATTCAATTCATGGGCGGTGCTGATGTCATGGCGCAGCACCTGGCTGAAGCTGCTGAGCTGCTCCAGCGCCTGGGCTGCAGGGCTGTGCAGCTTCTGGCTTAGGCATTGGCGCTCGGCCATCTTCCAGCGCCGCAGCCAGCGCCAGTTGTGGCCCAGCCAGGGGCCAGGGGCTTCCAGCAGGGCATGCTTGCCGCGCAACTGCGCATGCAATGGCAAAGTCCAGCCGGGGGCAGACCAGGGTTGCAGCAAGGTAGGGGTCAGCCAGCCAGCATTGGCAAAGCTGGCGCCTTCGGCAACAGCGTTGTGCTGTTCGTAAACCGTGACGCGGTGCCCATCCTGGGCGAGTTCGTAGGCAGTCGAAATACCGGCAATGCCGGCGCCGACAATGGCGATGTCCATGGGAGGCTGGGTTGGCGCCGGGCGGGTAGCCGCCGGCAGCGGGTCTCAATGCGAAAGAAGCCCGGATTCTGCCTGCAAAGCGCGGTCTTGGACTACATCCTCATGCCGCATGCTGTGTCAAAGCATCACTGCATGGTCAATTTGTTCTGCCTGTGGCAGGGGGGCAAACGCTTGCGGCTGCATGGCAAAGCGCTGGGGTAAGGCAATGCAGTCTCTGGGCTGTGCTAAAATCTTTGGGCTTTGCGCAGTGCTGGCTATTGTTTTTGATAGTTCGGCGCGCGGCTTGCAACCCTTGGGAGTTTTCTTTGGGGTGCTGAGAGGTCCTGAAAGGGCTTTTCAGAAGGGCAGGCGGCGCAGAGTAAATCGCAAACCAGCTCTCTTAAGGTGTTGCACCTCTCTCTTTAATTAAGGGGTGCAAGTATCGAGCTGGATTTTAGACCCAACCTTTGGAGTTTTTATGTCCGTTACCATGCGCGAAATGCTGGAAGCCGGTGTCCACTTTGGTCACCAAACCCGTTTCTGGAATCCCAAGATGGCTCCGTTCATCTTCGGTCACCGCAACAAGATCCACATCGTCAACCTGGAAAAGTCGCTGCCGATGTTCCAGGACGCCCAGAAGTTTGCCAAGCAACTGGCATCCAACGGCGGCACCATCCTGATGGTGGGTACCAAGCGCCAAGCCCGTGAGCTGGTGGCCGAGCAAGCCCAGCGCGCTGGCGTGCCTTATGTGGACCAACGCTGGTTGGGCGGCATGCTGACCAACTTCAAGACCGTGAAGACCTCCATCAAGCGTCTGAAGGAAATGAAGGCTCAGCAAGAAGCCGGTCTGGAATCCATGTCCAAGAAGGAACAGCTGATGTTCGTGCGCGAGCTGGACAAGCTGGAAAAGGACATCGGCGGTATTCAAGACATGAACACCCTGCCTGACGCCATCTTCGTGATCGACGTGGGCTACCACAAGATCGCTGTGTCCGAAGCCAAGAAGCTGGGCATCCCCCTGATCGGCGTGGTGGATACCAACCACAACCCCGATGGCATCGACTACGTCATCCCCGGTAACGACGACTCGGCCAAGGCTGTGGAGCTGTACGCCCGTGGCATGGCTGATGCCATCCTGGAAGGCCGCGAAGCCCGTCTGAACGACGTGGCCAAGGCTGCTGCCGGCGAAGGCGCTGACGAATTCGTGGAAGTGGAAGAATCCGCTGCCTGAGCACGCATGTCCGGCTGCGCGACCGCGTCGCGATGAAAAAAGCGGGGCTCTGGTAGCCCCCTTTTTTTAGCTGGACTCCTGAAGAACTGAATACTGAAGACGGAGAAACAAGATGGCTGCAATTACCGCAAGCATGGTCGCCGAACTGCGCGCCAAGACCGACGCCCCCATGATGGAGTGCAAGAAGGCACTGACCGAAGCCGATGGCGACATGGCCAAGGCTGAAGAGCTGCTGCGCGTCAAGCTGGGTACCAAGGCTGGCAAGGCCGCTTCGCGCGTCACGGCCGAAGGCGTGATCGCTGCTTTCATCGATGGTGGCAAGGGTGCCATGATCGAAGTCAACAGCGAAACCGACTTCGTCTCCAAGAACGACAGCTTCCTGGCCATGGCCAGCGCCGCTGCCAAGCTGGTGGCTGCACACAATCCCGCCGACATCGAAGCCCTGGGCGCTCTGGCCTACGAGCAAGACGGTTTCGGTCCCACCCTGGAAGATGTGCGCAAGGGCCTGATCGGCAAGATCGGCGAGAACATGTCTTTCCGCCGTTTCAAGGCTTTCAGCGGCGCCGGCCTGGCTTCCTACGTGCACGGCACCCGCATTGGCGTGGTCGTCGAGTTCGACGGTGACGCTACCGCTGCCAAGGACGTGGCCATGCACGTGGCTGCCATGAAGCCCGTGGCTGTGACCAGCGCCGACGTGCCTGCCGATCTGATCGCCAAGGAACGTGCCGTGGCCGAAGGCAAGGCTGCCGAATCCGGCAAGCCCGCCGACATCGCCGCCAAGATGGTGGAAGGTTCGGTGCAGAAATTCCTGAAGGAAGTCTCGCTGGCTGACCAAGTCTTTGTGAAGGCTGCCGACGGCAAGCAAACCGTGGCCCAGATGCTCAAGGCCGCCAACACCAACGTGAAGGCATTCACCATGTACGTGGTGGGCGAAGGCATTGAGAAGAAGGTCGACGACTTCGCCGCCGAAGTGGCTGCCCAAGTGGCCGCTGCCAAGGGCGCCTAAGTCCTGCTAGCCGCATTGCTGATACAACGACCACTTTCCCCTCTCACCTTTTGAATCGAACGGAGTTTCCCATGTCCCAAGCCCAACCAGCCCACAAGCGCATCCTGCTCAAGCTGTCAGGCGAGGCCTTGATGGGGGATGACCAGTTCGGCATCAACCGCGCCACGATCGAGCGCATGGTCGCCGAGATCGTCGAGGTGACCAAGGTGGGGGTGGAGGTGGCTGTTGTGATTGGCGGCGGCAACATCTTCCGTGGTGTGGCCGGCGGCTCTGCCGGCATGGACCGCGCCACGGCGGATTACATGGGCATGCTGGCCACGGTGATGAATGCACTGGCCCTGGCAGATGCCATGGACAAGCAAGGCCTGACGGCCCGCGTGATGTCGGCCATCGGCATCGAGCAGGTGGTCGAGCCCTATGTGCGCCCCAAGGCGCTGCAATATTTGGAAGAAGGCAAGGTGGTGGTCTTTGCTGCCGGCACCGGTAACCCCTTCTTCACTACCGATACCGCAGCCGCATTGCGTGGCGCGGAGATCGGTGCTGAGGTGGTGCTCAAGGCCACCAAGGTGGACGGTGTGTACACTGCAGACCCCGTCAAAGACCCCAGCGCTACGCGTTACGCCACGCTGTCGTTTGATGAGGCGATTTCGCGCAACCTGGGCATCATGGATGCCACGGCTTTCGCTTTGTGCCGTGACCAGAAGCTGCCCATCCGCGTGTTCTCCATCGTCAAGCCCGGCGCGCTGCTGCGCGTGGTGATGGGTGACGATGAAGGCACCCTGGTGTCCGCTTAAATTGCGAAGAACATAAGCCCGCCTCGAACGCGCACAATAGGCGCGCGGGCGGACATTGGCTTCCCGAGGTAAACACATGACGATCGCTGACATCAAGAAGAACACCGAGACCAAGATGGGCCAATCCATCGAGGCACTGAAGAACAATCTGGCACGTATCCGCACTGGTCGTGCCAATCCCCAGCTGCTGGATTCCATCCACGTGGACTACTACGGCTCCATGGTGCCGCTGTCGCAGGTGGCCAATCTGTCGCTGCTGGACTCGCGCACCATTGGTGTGCAGCCCTGGGAAAAAAACATGGCCGCCAAGGTGGAAAAGGCCATCCGTGAAAGCGATCTGGGTTTGAATCCCGCGGCCCTGGGCGATGTGATCCGCGTGCCCATGCCTCCCATGAGCGAAGAACGCCGCAAGGAAATGACCAAGCTGGCCCGCAACGAAGGCGAGGCTTCCAAGGTGGCCATTCGCAATCTGCGCCGTGATGCCAATGAAGGTGTGAAGCGTCTGGTCAAGGACAAGGAAGCCTCGGAAGACGATCAAAAGCGCTCCGAAGCCGAAGTGCAAAAGCTGACCGATAAGCACATCGCCGAAGTGGACACGCTGGTGGCTGCCAAGGAGCAGGACATCCTGGCCGTATAAGCTGGGTTGTCGCTGGCAATCGAGTCTTTACGCATGACCGCTTCTTCCGTGGTGCCCCACCACGTTGCCATCGTCATGGATGGCAATGGCCGCTGGGCCAACAAGCGCTTTTTGCCACGGCTGGCAGGCCACAAGCAGGGCGTGGAATCGCTGCGCCGCTGCGTGCGGGCCTGCATACAGCGTGGCGTGAAGGTGCTCACGGTGTTTGCCTTTTCCTCCGAGAACTGGAATCGCCCGGCCGAGGAAGTTTCGGGTCTGATGTCGCTGCTGGCTTCCGCGCTGGGTCGGGAAGTGCCCAGTCTGTCGGCCGAGGGCGTGCGCCTGTACTTTGTGGGTGAACGCCAGGGCTTGAGCGACAAGGTGGCGGCTGGCCTGGCCCAGGCCGAGCAGGCCACGGCGCACAATGAGCGCCTGGTGCTGAATGTGTGCTTCAACTACGGTGGTCGCTGGGATATTGCCCAGGCCGCAGCCCGCCTGGCAGCGCGTGGTGAGCCCATTACCGAAGCCAGCTTGCATGCGGCCACCGCCCTGGCACATGTGCCCGACCCCGATCTGTTCATCCGCACCGGCGGTGAATATCGCATCAGCAATTTCTTGCTGTGGCAATCGGCCTATGCCGAGTTCTTTTTCAGTCCCAGCCTGTGGCCGGATTTTGACGAGGCCGCCTTGGATGCTGCCTTGCAAGACTACGCCAGCCGTGAGCGGCGTTTTGGCCAGACTTCTGCCCAGGTCCAACAAGTGGCCGCATCCCAGGTGCGCGCCTGAAAGGGGAGTGCAGCATGCTCAAGCAGCGTGTGATTACCGCCGTGGTCTTGCTGGCCATTTTATTGCCCGCGCTGTTTGCCAGCTCGCCCTTGCCATTCACCGCGCTGGTGCTGGTCATGATGGCGGCCGGCGCTTGGGAGTGGGGTCGTCTCAATGGTTTTTGTCAGGCTGCCAGTGTGGCCACAGCCGCAGTCTGTGTGGCGCTGTGTGGCGTGGCCTGGCAACAAGGTTGGGTAGAGCGTGACTTGCGCCTGCTGTGGCTGGTGGCCGGCGTGGCCTGGGTGCTGGGCAGCGTGGCCTTGATTCGCCTGGGCGTGCCAGGCTGGGTGCGCATTCCCCGCGCCATTCGCTGGGCAGGTGGTGTATTGGCGCTGTGGCTGGCCTGGCTGGCAGTGGCCCAGGCGCGCGCCATGGGCGTGAATTTTCTGCTCTCCATCATGACCTTGGTGTGGGTGGCTGACATCTTTGCCTACTTTGCAGGCCGCCGTTTTGGCCTGAAATTCACGCGCAACAAGTTGGCGCCTGCCATCAGCCCCGGCAAGAGCTGGGAAGGGGTGTGGGGTGGCGTGGCTGGCGTGCTGGTGCTGGCCGTGGCTTGGGTGCTGCTGGACCGCCATTTCCATGCTGCGGTTCCCAGCTTTTATTCACAGCTGGCTCGTGCGGGTTGGCCTTTGCTGGTGGTGGCTGCGGTGTTCATGGCTGCCATGAGTGTGGTGGGTGATTTGATTGAGTCGCTCATCAAGCGCAGCGCTGGGGCCAAAGACAGCAGCAAGCTGCTGCCCGGTCATGGCGGCGTGCTGGATCGCATCGATGCCTTGCTGCCAACCTTGCCGCTGGCCATGATGTTGACTTCCCTGGTGTAGTGATGAAACAAAGTTTGACGGTGCTGGGCTCCACGGGCTCGATTGGCACCAATACCCTGGACGTGGTGCGTCGCCACCGCGATGCCTACGAAATCTACGCCCTCAGCGCCTCCACCCAGGTGGAGTTGATGCTGGCCCAATGTGCGGAATTTGCGCCGCGGTTTGCCGTGATGGCCAGCGCCCCCCATGCGCAGCAGTTAGCAGAGAAACTCAAGGCCAATGGGCTGCCAACGCAAGTACTGCAAGCGTCTGGTGCTCTGGAAGAAATAGCATCTACCGAACCGGTCGATGCGGTGATGGGCGCTATTGTGGGCGCGGCCGGCCTGGCGCCTTGCCTGGCGGCTGCGCGTGCAGGCAAGCGCTTGCTTTTGGCCAACAAGGAGGCTCTGGTAGTGGGCGGTGCGTTGTTCATGGAAACGGTGGCGCAGCACGGCTGCACGCTGCTGCCCATAGACAGTGAGCACTCCGCCATCTTTCAGTGTCTGCCCGAAGACCGCAGCACCTGGGATGCACGTGTGGACAGCTTGCTGCTCACTGCGTCCGGCGGGCCTTTTCGCCAACGCGATCCGGCCACGCTGTCCCAGATCACGCCGGACCAGGCCTGCGCCCATCCCAATTTCGCCATGGGGCGCAAGATCTCCGTGGACTCGGCCACCATGATGAACAAGGCGCTGGAGGTGATCGAAGCGCGCTGGCTGTTTGGCATGCAACCGGACCAAATCAAGGTGGTAGTGCATCCGCAGCAAATCATCCACTCCATGGTGCAGTTCAAGGACGCCTCCATCCTGGCGCAGCTGGGCACGCCGGATATGCGTGTGCCCATTGCCTGCGGCCTGGCCTGGCCTGAGCGCATCGCCAGCGGTGTGACGCCGCTGAACTTTTCCCAGCTGTCGGCACTCACATTCGAAGAAGCCGATGCGCAACGTTTCCCGGGTCTGCATTTGTCCTGGCAGGCGCTCAAGGCCCCCGAGGGTACGACCACGGTGCTGAATGCCGCCAACGAAGTGGCAGTGGCCGCGTTTTTGCAAGGCCAACTGCGCTTTGATCGCATTCATGCTGTGAATTTGTCGGTGCTGGAGACGGTGGTGCCACAGGCGCTTCCCGATTCGGTGGAGGCGCTGATGGCGCTGGATGCCCAGGCCCGTGTGGCTGCATCGGCCACCATACAGCGCTGGCAGGTCTGAGCGACGAGGCATTGCGCCTGGGTCAAGTCGGGGCATGCAAGCTTCTGGCATTTCAAAAGGAGTGAGTCTGTGCTGACCGTGCTGGCGTTTGTCGTGGCCCTGGGTATCTTGATTACCGTCCATGAGTGGGGGCACTACCGCATGGCCGTGGCCTGCGGCGTCAAGGTGCTGCGTTTTTCGGTGGGCTTTGGCAAGCCCTTGCTGCGCTGGAAAGGGCGCAGCGGCACGGAGTTTGTGCTGGCGGCGCTGCCTCTGGGGGGGTATGTGCGCATGCTGGATGAACGTGATGCACCTGTGGATGCCGCGGAGCGCCACCTTGCTTTCAACCAGCAACCGCTGCGTGCGCGCACGGCCATTGTGGCGGCTGGGCCCGCTGCCAATTTGATACTGGCTGCGCTGCTGTATGCGGTGGTCAATTGGGTGGGAATGCCGGAGCCGCAGGCGGTGCTGGCTGCGCCGGCCTCTGGTTCTGTGGCCCAGCTTGCCGGCCTGCAAGGCGCGGAGCGGGTGCTCGCAGTGCAAGTGGGCGAGGGTGATGAAGTGGCTGTGCACTCCTTCGAGCAGCTGCGTTGGTCGCTGACCCGGGCCGCACTCGAAAAACAAGATGCACGCATCAGCTGGGTGTTGATGGGTACGTCGACGCAACACAGTACGCTGCTCCCCCTGTCGCAGCTTTCAAACGATGCCTTGGATGGTGATTTGGGTGCCGTCATCGGTGTGCAAATGCCCTGGGCTCCGCCTGTGGTGGAGCGTGTGCTGCCAGGTGGCGCAGCGGCTTCTGCGGGGCTGAAGGCCGGGGACACCGTGCACCAGGCATTTGGCGTGCCGGTGGTGGATGGAGCGCAACTGCGGCAGTTGATTCGCCAGCATCCAGGTCAGTCCAGTGCGTGGACTGTGGATCGTGAGGGGCGGCAGTTGCAGCTGACCTTGGTGCCGGAGACGGTGGAGGATAAGGGTGAGCAGACCGGCCGCGTAGGTGCTTACATCGGCGGAGCCACGGCCATGGTGACGCTGCAGCAGGGCGTGTGGCAAGGGCTCTGGGGTGGTATCACCAAGACCTGGGAGATGTCGGCACTCAGTCTGAAAATGATGGGGCGCATGCTGATGGGGCAGGCTTCGCTGAAAAATCTCAGCGGCCCTTTGACCATTGCCGATTACGCCGGTAAGTCCGCGGGCATGGGCTTGATACAGTACATCGCTTTTCTGGCGCTGGTTAGCGTTAGTCTGGGCGTGCTTAACCTGTTGCCGCTGCCGGTGCTGGATGGTGGGCACCTGATGTATTATCTCTGGGAGGGTATGACAGGCCGACCCGTCTCCGAATTGTGGATGGGCCGGCTGCAGCGCGTTGGTGTCAGCGTGCTGCTTCTCATGATGTGCATTGCTTTTTTTAACGACATCAGCCGCTTATTGGGCTAAATTTACGGCCTTCCAGATTCTGGCGGCGTTCGATTCCATTCATGAACCAACACTTCAAACGCTTCGGTGCGCGCACGGCATCGGCTGCTGCGGCTTTGCTCTGCCTGGCGCAAACTGCGTGGGCGCTTTCGCCTTTCAAAGTGCAAGATATTCGCGTGGAGGGGCTGCAGCGTGTGGAAGCCGGCACCATCTTCGCCTCCATGCCGTTGCGCGTGGGTGATCAATACGACGACGAGAAGGGCGCTGCCGCCATCCGCTCGCTGTTTGCCCTGGGCCTGTTCAAAGACGTGCGCCTGGAGGCCGATGGCAATGTGCTGGTGGTGGTCGTGGAAGAGCGCCCCACCATTGCCGATGTGAGCTTTGTGGGCACCAAGGAGTTCGATAAGGACACCCTGGTCAAGGCCATGCGTGACGTGGGTCTGGCAGAAGGCCGTCCTTTCGACAAGGCCTTGGCCGACCGCGCCGAGCAGGAGCTCAAGCGCCAGTACATCAACCGCAGCCTGTATGGCGCGGAAGTGGTCACCACGGTCACGCCCATGGAGCGCAACCGCGTCAATCTGACCTTCTCGGTCACTGAGGGCGAGCCGGCCAAGATCAATGAAATCCATGTGGTCGGCAACAAGGCCTTCAGCGAATCCACGCTGAAAAAGCAGCTGGACCTGGACACCGGTGGCTGGATGAGCTGGTACACCAAGTCGGACCGCTATGCCCGCAGCAAGCTCAACGCTGACCTGGAAACCCTGCGCTCCTACTATCTGCAGCGCGGTTATCTGGACTTCCGCATTGACTCTACCCAGGTGGCGATCTCTCCCGACAAGGAAAAGATTTCGCTGACCATCAATGTCCACGAGGGCGAGCGCTTTGTGGTCTCCGGTGTCTCGCTGGAAGGCAATTACCTGGACCGTGACGACGAATTCAAGTCCCTGGTCAAGGTGCGTCCCGGCGAGCCCTATAACGCTGACCTGGTCACCGAAACGACCAAGGCCTTTACCGACCACTTCGGCAATTTCGGCTATGCCTTTGCCCGCGTGGAAGTGGTGCCGGAAGTGGACCGTGATAACAACCGCGTGCACTTTGTGATCCGCTCCAACCCTTCGCGCCGTGCCTATGTGCGTCGCATCAATGTCAGCGGCAACGAGAAGACGCGTGACGAAGTGGTGCGCCGCGAGTTCCGCCAGTACGAGTCGTCCTGGTATGACGGTGACAAGATCAAGCTTTCGCGTGACCGCGTGGACCGTCTGGGCTTCTTCACCGAAGTCGATGTGGAAACCCTGGAAGTGCCGGGCTCGCCCGACCAGGTGGATCTGGTGGTCAATGTGAAGGAAAAGCCCACGGGTTCCATCCAGCTGGGTGCCGGTTTCTCCAGTGCAGAAAAAGTGACCCTGAGCTTTGGTATCAAGCAGGAAAACGTGTTTGGCTCGGGCAATTACCTGGGGCTGGACGTCAACACCAGCAAATACAACCGTAACCTGATCCTGAGCACCACCGATCCGTACTTCACACAGGACGGTATCTCGCGCACGATTGATGCGTACTACCGTACCAGCCGCCCGTATTCGTACTACTACGATGGTATGAATGTGAGCACTAGCGATATGTACAAAATCGTCACCAAGGGTGCTGCCATCAAGTTCGGCGTGCCCTTTAGCGAGATCGATACGGTGTTCTTTGGCGTGGGTATTGAGCAGACCAATATCAAGCAAGGTCTGTATATGCCACAGGCCTATCAGGATTACATCGATAAATTCGGCTCTTCCAGCACTGCCTATCCTTTGACCATGGGTTGGTCGCGAGACAGCCGCGACAGCGCGCTGGCGCCCAATTCGGGGCGTTATCAGCGTCTGAATGCCGACTGGTCTGCTGTGGGTGATGCGCGCTATGTGCGCGGTAATTACCAGTTCCAGCAATATGTGCCGCTGTCCAAAACCTATACCTTTGCCTTCAATGGCGAGTTGGGTTGGGGCAAGGGGCTGAATGGCCGCCCATTCCCGTTGTTCAAGAACTTCTACTCGGGTGGTCTGGGCTCGGTGCGGGGCTTTGAGCAAGGCTCTTTGGGGCCGCGCGATGCCACGGGCTCTTACCTCGGTGGCTCCAAGAAAATCACCTTGAATGCCGAATTCATTGCACCTTTCCCGGGTGCGGGCAATGACAAGACCCTGCGTTGGTTTACATTTGTGGACGTGGGTAATGTCTTTGGCGAGGACGAGAAAGTCAGTGCCGGCGAATTGCGCGCTTCTGCAGGTTTGGGTTTGAGCTGGATTTCTCCGCTGGGTCCGCTGCGTCTGGCATGGGCCAATCCGATTCGCAAAAAGCCTGAAGACCGTTTGCAAAAAATCCAATTCCAGATCGGAACATCGTTTTAATCATGAAAATCTACCAACCTATTGCTGTTGCACTGCTGTGCGGTGCCGCTGCTGTGTCGGCTCAGGCACAGGATTTCAAGGCCGGTTTCGTCAACACCGACCGCATCTTCCGCGAAGCCAATTCCGCCAAGGCGGCCCAGGCCAAGCTGGAGCAAGAGTTCTCCAAGCGCGAGCGTGAATTGGTTGACCTGGGCAATCGCCTGAAGACCGATTCGGAAAAGTTCGAGCGCGACGCGCCCACCATGTCGGAAGCACAGCGTTCGACCAAGCAGCGTCAGCTGATCGAGCAGGACCGTACCTTCCAGACCAAGCGCCGTGAATTTCAGGAAGACCTGAACGCGCGCAAGAACGAAGAGCTGTCGCAAGTGCTGGACCGCGCCAACAAGGTGGTCATGCAAGTGGCCGAGGCTGAAAAGTACGACGTGATCCTGCAAGAAGCTGTCTACGTCAACCCCAAGCTCGACATCACCGACAAGGTGATCAAGGCGCTGAACGCTGGCAAGTAATTTCCAGACCAGGCCAATCGACGTGAGTTTGACGCTAGGACAAATTGTCGATGCCTTGGGTGGAGAGCTAAAAGGAGCGGACAGGGCGCTGAACATCCAGCGCATTGCCCCTCTGGAGTCTGCAACAGCAGACTCCATCAGCTTTCTCAGCAATCCCAAGTATTTGCACCAGCTGGCCGCCTCCCAGGCGGCCTGCGTCGTTGTGGCACCTGCGCAGCAGGACGCAGCTGTCGCGCGTGGTGCCTGCATCGTCGCAGACAACCCCTATCTGTACTTTGCGCAGCTGACGCAGCTGTGGAAGCGCATGCATGCCGAAGCCGGCACGCAGGGCGTGCATCCCTCGGCCGTGGTTCATCCCGAGGCCAAGGTACACCCCTCGGCCAGCATAGGGCCGCTGTGTGTGGTGGAGCGTGGAGCGGAAGTCGGTGCCGACACGGTGCTGAAGTCGCGCGTCACTATCAGCGAATACTGTGTGGTGGGCGAGCGCTGCCTGCTGCACCCCGGTGTGGTCATCGGTGCCGACGGCTTTGGTTTTGCCCAGCAGCAGGGTCGGTGGATCAAGATCGAACAGCTGGGCCGGGTGCGTATCGGCAACGATGTGGAAATCGGCGCCAACACCTGTATCGACCGTGGAGCCCTGGACGACACCGTGATTGCAGATGGCGTGAAGCTGGATAACCTGATTCAAATCGGCCACAACGTACAGATAGGCGAACACACTGCGATTGCAGGCAACGCCGGCGTGGCCGGCAGCGCCCAGATCGGTGCGCATTGCAGCATTGGAGGCGCGGCCAACATCCTCGGTCATTTGAAGATCGGCGATGGCGTGGCTATTTCTCCGACATCGGTGGTGATGCGTTCTGTGACCCAGCCAGGCCTGTACACTGGCATATTCCCATTGGCGACCAATGCGCAATGGGAAAAGAATGCGGCGACACTCAAACAATTGCACGCACTGCGCGAGCGCATTAAGGCGCTGGAAAAAGCGTTGGACGCACAGCGCAGCCCAAACGGAAATTGACAATGGATATTCAAGGAATTCTCAAGCAACTGCCCCACCGCTACCCTTTTTTGCTGGTGGACCGGGTGCTGGAACTTGAGCGCAACACACGCATCAAGGCCATCAAGAACGTCACGTTCAACGAACCGTTCTTCAACGGGCATTTCCCTGGCCGTCCCGTGATGCCCGGTGTCTTGATTCTGGAAGCACTGGCCCAGGCTGCAGGCCTGCTGGCTTTTGACGCCATGGGCCAGGTGCCGGACGAAAACAACATCTACTACTTTGTCGGCATCGACTCGGCGCGCTTCAAGCGCCCCGTGGTGCCGGGGGACCAGCTGGCGCTGGAGATCACCATCGACCGCGTGCGCGGCGGCATCTGGAAGTTCAATGCCGTGGCCAGCGTGGATGGCGAAGTGGCGGCCGAAGCCCAGCTGATGTGCACCATGCGTCACGTGGGATAAGCATTGATGGCGGCAGCGAGTCTGATTCACCCCAGCGCCGTGGTCGATCCGGCGGCGCAGCTGGACCCCACGGTATCGGTGGGGCCTTACGCCGTCATCGGCCCCCATGTGCGCATAGGCGCCCGCACTTCGGTGGGGGCGCATTGCGTCATCGAGGGTCACACCACCATTGGCAGCGATAACCAGATCTTCCAGTTCGCCTCGTTGGGTGCCGAGCCCCAGGACAAAAAGTACGCGGGCGAGCCCACGCGGCTGGTGATGGGCGACCGCAATACGGTGCGCGAGTTCTGCACCTTCAACACCGGTACCGTGCAGGACCGGGGTGAGACCACCATAGGCTCGGACAACTGGATCATGGCCTATGTGCACATTGCACATGACTGCATCGTCGGCGATAACACCACCTTGGCCAACAACACCACCTTGGCCGGCCATGTGCAGGTGGGTGACTGGGTCACCGTGGGTGGCCTGACCGGTGTGCTGCAGCGCATGCGCATAGGTGCTTATGCCATGGTGGGCTTCCAGGCCCATGTGAACAAGGATGTGCCGCCGTTCATGACGGTGGATGGCAATCCGCTGGCGGCGCGCAGCGTGAATCTGATCGGCCTCAAGCGCCGCGGTTTTTCGGATGCCCGCATTGCCGCCGTGCGCGAGATGCACAAGCTGCTCTATCGCCAAGGCCTGTCGCTGGAAGCGGCCATGCAGGCCATGGAAGCGCTCAAGGCCGAAGCCGACGCCGTGCAAGACGTGGAGTTGATGCAGGGCTTTTTGGCCTCTGCTGCCTACGGGATCACACGCTAGCCGCTTGCGCGGCCTTGGCGTCTTCTTTGTTTTTCTTCACCCTGTCCGTGAGTTTGCGACGTGAATAGCTCTGCAACGCCCATGCAGTCAGCGCAAGCTGCTGCAGATCCCGTAGCGCCACACATTGCCATGGTGGCGGGTGAGGCCTCGGGCGATCTGCTGGCTTCGCTGCTGCTCGACGGTCTGCGCCAACGCTGGCCGCAGGCCCAATCCATGGGCATTGGCGGCGCAGCCATGCAAGAGCGGGGCTTTGACGCCTGGTGGCAAGCCGAGCGCCTGGCCGTGCATGGCTACAGCTGGGAAGTGTTGATGCGCGTGGCCGAGTTGCTGGGTATTCGCAAAAAGCTGCGCCAGCGTCTGATCGCCCACCCACCCTCGGTATTCGTGGGGGTGGATGCCCCGGACTTCAATCTGGGCCTGGAGACCGATTTGCGCGCTGCGGGCGTCAAGACGGTGCACTTTGTCTGCCCCTCCATCTGGGCCTGGCGTGCCGACCGCGTGGAAAAAATTCGCCGCGCGGCCGATCATGTGCTGTGCATTTTCCCCTTCGAGCCCGAGCTGCTGGCCCAGCACGGCATAGATGCCACCTATGTGGGTCACCCGCTGGCCCAGGTGATACCGCTGCAGCCCGACCGTGCCGCCGCGCGCCGCCGTCTGGGTCTGCCCGAAGACGGGTTGGTGCTGGCCTTGTTGCCGGGCAGCCGGCGTTCGGAAGTGCGCTATATCGCTTCCGGCTTTTTCAAGGCTGCAGAGCTGATAAAGAAAGCGCTGCCAGCTATTAAAATCGTAGTTCCCGCAGTGCCTTCCCTGATGGAAGAGGTGGGACAGATCGCGGCCGAAGCCGGCATGCAAGACCAGGTGCAGATTGTGCGTGGCCAATCGCATGACGTGCTGGCCGCCTGCAACTGCACGCTGATTGCCAGTGGCACGGCCACGCTGGAGGCTGCGCTGTTCAAGCGCCCCATGGTCATCAGCTACAGCATGCACCCCTGGAGCTGGCGGCTGATGCAGCGCAAGCAGCTCCAGCCCTGGGTGGGGCTGCCCAACATCCTGTGTCGCGACTTTGTCGTGCCTGAGCTGTTGCAGGACGCGGCCACGCCCGAGGCCCTGGCCCAGGCTGCATTGGGCTGGCTGCGTGCCAGCCAGGATGCGCCCGCCACCATTGATGCGCTGGAACAGCGCTTCACTGCACTGCACCACGAACTACACCGAGATACCGCCGAACTGGCCGCCCATGCGATCGAAAAAATCATTGCCCCCCCCGCTGCTTGAGCAAGGCTGCCTGCCCTGGCATCCGCCCGGGCTGGTGGCTGGGGTGGACGAAGCCGGGCGTGGCCCGCTGGCCGGCCCTGTGGTCGCCGCTGCCGTCATCTTGGACGATCAAAATCCCATTGCCGGCCTGAACGATTCCAAAAAGCTCACGGCCCGCAAACGCGAGCAGCTGTTTGACGAGATTCGTGCCAAGGCGCTGTGCTTTTGCATAGCCCAGGCCTCGGTGCAGGAGATTGACCAGCTCAATATTCTGCAGGCCACCATGCTGGCCATGCGCCGCGCCGTGTTGGGTCTGCGGCTCAAGCCGGTGCGGGTGTTGGTGGACGGCAACCAGCTGCCCATGCTGGAGGTGCCGGCCGAGGCCATTGTCCAGGGTGATGCGTTGGTGCAAGCCATTTCCGCTGCCTCCATCCTGGCCAAGGTCACGCGGGACCGCTGGTGCGACCAGCTGGATGCCCAATACCCGCAGTACGGCTTTGCCGCCCACAAGGGCTATGGTACGGCCGTGCACCTGGCGGCGCTGCGCGAACATGGCGCGACGGTGGAGCACCGCAGCTCTTTTGCGCCCGTGGCCAAGGTGCTGCAGTCGGGCGTCATGTGTGTCGGCCTGCAGCCTGCTCCCATTGCCTGTGAAAGCGGCGTCTCCGCCTTGCGTGCGGGGAGTGTGGCCCAGGCTTCGCTGTATTCCTGAGTCCGGTTTTCGGGCCTTGGGGCTTTGCTGCCCATCACCAAATCAAGAGGTTGCCATGGCTTTCGCTGCCCAGCCGATGCATATCCAGTCGCGTGACAACGCCTTCGTCAAATCCTTGCGCCGCCTGTCCCAGGACAGCACGGCCTACCGCAAGCAGGGCCAGGTCTGGCTGGAGGGCGACCACCTGTGCCGCGCCGCGCTGGCGCGCGGTCTGTTGCCGCAGGTGGCAGTGTTTGCAGAGTCTTTTTGGCCGCAAGCGCCCAAGGAGTGGGCACAGGCTGCTCCCAAAGTCATAGTTTTGGCAGATGCCTTGTTTGCCGAAATCAGCGGCCTGGAGTCGCCGGCCCGCATGGGCTATGTGATGGCCTGGGACGGTGCGGCAGCTGTGCGCCCCGGTGTTTCCACCGTGGTGCTGGACCGGGTACAGGACGCGGGCAATGTGGGCTCCATACTGCGCAGCGCCTCGGCCTTTGGCTTTGGCCAGGTGCTGGCCCTCAAAGGCACGGCCGCACTGTGGAGCCAGAAAGTGCTGCGCGCCGGCATGGGGGCGCACTTTGGTCTGCACCTGGTGGAGTCAGCATCCGAGGCCGATGTCCAGACCTTGCAACTGCCCTTGATCGTGACCAGCTCCCACCAGGGCAGCTTGATCCACGAAGCCGATCTGCCCTGGCCTTGCGCCTGGGCCATGGGTCATGAGGGGCAGGGCGTGGGCGAGGCGCTGATGCAGCAGGCTGCGCACCGCATCAGCATTGCCCAGCCGGGTGGCGAGGAGTCGCTCAATGTGGGGGCAGCAGCGGCCATCTGCCTGCATGCCAGCAGTGTGAGCATGCTGCGACGTCAGGGGTAATCCCGAGGCGAGTCCAGGGGATGTAACCGCACCAGCCTATAATGGGCGGCTTTCAAGCATTCCTTCCTACGCCTAGCGACGCTTTCTCGCCATCCCCTGCTGACATACCTGTCCCCGCGCATCTGCGAATTTGCGAGGGGCTGCGTTGGGCGTAACCGTAATAAAAAACCGGAGAACCCAGTGCTTTTGTCTCTCAAGGGAGCCTTCCCCCCCGCCATCTTGGCGCTCGCAGACGGCACGGTCTTTGTTGGCAATTCGATTGGTGCGCAAGGCACCACGGTGGGCGAAGTCGTTTTCAACACCTCGCTGACCGGCTACCAGGAAATCCTCACCGACCCCAGCTATTGCCAGCAGATCGTGACCCTCACGTATCCGCACATTGGCAACTATGGTGTCAACCCCGAGGATGTCGAAGCTGACAAGATCCATGCCGCAGGTTTGATCATCAAAAACCTGCCCCTGCTGGCCAGCAACTTCCGCAGCACCCAGACCCTGTCCGAATACCTGGTCGATGGCGGCACCGTCGCCATTGCCGATATCGACACCCGCAAGCTGACCCGCTTGCTGCGTGACAAGGGCGCACAAAACGGCGCCATCGTGGGCCTGGCCGCTGGCGAGACTGTCACCCAAGCCAAGATTGACGAAGCCATTGCTGCCGCCAAGGCAGCGCCGAGCATGAAGGGCCTGGATCTGGCCAAGGTGGTGAGCACCACCAAGTCCTACCCCTGGAGCCAGACCGAGTGGAAGCTGGGCCAAGGCTACGGCAAGCTCGAGTCGCCCAAGTTCAAGGTTGTGGCCTATGACTTCGGCGTGAAGACCAACATCTTGCGCATGCTGGCCGAACGCGGCTGCGATGTGACCGTGGTGCCGGCCCAGACGCCTGCCAAGGACGTGCTGGCGCTGAACCCCGATGGCGTGTTCCTGTCCAACGGCCCTGGCGACCCAGAACCTTGCAGCTACGCCATTGCTGCGGCGCAGGAAATCATGGCCGCCAAAAAGCCTTTGTTCGGCATTTGCCTGGGTCACCAGATCATGGCCCTGGCCTCGGGCGCCAAGACCTTCAAGATGCAAAACAGCCACCACGGTGCCAACCACCCCGTGAAGGAGCTGGGCACTGGCCGCGTCAGCATCACCAGCCAGAACCACGGCTTTGCCGTGGAGCTGGACTCGCTGCCCGCCCATGTGCGCGCCACCCACATCAGCCTGTTTGACGGCACGCTGCAAGGCCTGGAGCGCACCGATGTGCCGGCCTTCTGCTTCCAGGGTCACCCCGAGGCCTCGCCCGGCCCGCACGATATTGCCTACCTGTTCGACCGCTTCACGGCACTGATGGAGACACACAAAAATGCCTAAGCGCACCGACCTTAAAAGCATTCTGATTATTGGCGCCGGTCCCATCGTGATCGGCCAGGCCTGTGAGTTTGACTACTCCGGCGTGCAGGCCTGCAAGGCGCTGCGCGAAGAGGGTTACAAGGTCATTCTGATCAACAGCAACCCCGCCACCATCATGACCGACCCGGCCACGGCCGACGTCACCTACATCGAGCCCATCACCTGGCAAACGGTCGAGAAGATCATTGCCAAGGAGCGTCCCGATGCCATCTTGCCCACCATGGGTGGCCAGACCGCGCTGAACTGCGCCCTGGACCTGTGGAAGCACGGCGTGCTGGACAAGTACAAGGTGGAGCTGATTGGCGCCAAGCCCGAAGCCATCGACAAGGCCGAAGACCGCCTGAAGTTCAAGGACGCCATGACCAAGATCGGTCTGGGTTCCGCGCGCTCCGGCATCGCCCATTCCATGGACGAAGCCTGGGCCGTGCAAAAGGAAATGGGCTTCCCCACCGTGATCCGCCCCAGCTTCACGCTGGGTGGCACGGGTGGCGGCATTGCCTACAACCCCGAAGAATTCGAGACCATCTGCAAGCGCGGCCTGGAGGCTTCGCCCACCAATGAGCTGCTGATCGAAGAATCGCTGCTGGGTTGGAAAGAGTACGAGATGGAAGTGGTGCGCGACACCGCCGACAACTGCATCATCGTCTGCTCCATCGAAAACCTGGACCCCATGGGTGTGCACACCGGTGACTCCATCACCGTGGCGCCTGCCCAGACGCTGACCGACAAAGAGTACCAAATCATGCGCAATGCCTCGCTGGCCGTGCTGCGTGAAATTGGTGTGGACACCGGTGGCTCCAACGTGCAGTTCTCGGTGAATCCCAAGGACGGTCGCATGATCGTCATCGAGATGAACCCCCGCGTTTCGCGCTCTTCGGCACTGGCCTCCAAGGCCACGGGTTTCCCCATTGCCAAGATCGCTGCCAAGCTGGCCGTGGGCTTCACGCTGGACGAGCTGAAGAACGAAATCACCGGCGGCAAGACCCCGGCCTCGTTCGAGCCATCGATTGACTACGTGGTCACCAAGATCCCACGTTTTGCTTTCGAGAAATTCCCCACCGCCGACAACCGCCTGACCACGCAGATGAAGTCCGTGGGCGAGGTCATGGCCATTGGCCGTACCTTCCAGGAGTCCTTCCAGAAAGCCCTGCGCGGCCTGGAAGTGGGCGTGGACGGCATGAACGAAAAAACCCAGGACCGCGAAATCCTGGAAAAGGAGCTGGGCGAGCCCGGTCCCGAGCGCATCTGGTACGTGGGCGATGCCTTTGCCGCCGGCTGGACGCTGGATGAGGTGCATGCCATCACCAAGATCGACAAGTGGTTCCTGGTGCAGATCGAAGAGATCGTGAAGATCGAACTCGACCTGGACAAGCACTTCGCCGCCCACGGCGACAAGGCTTTGTCGCTGCTGGACGCCGCCACGCTGCGCACGCTGAAGCAAAAAGGCTTCTCCGACCGCCGCCTGGCCAAGCTGCTGCACACCACGGACAAGGCAGTGCGCGAAGCGCGCAAGGCCCTGAAGGTGCGCCCCGTGTTCAAGCGCGTGGACACCTGCGCGGCCGAGTTCGCCTCCAACACCGCGTACATGTACTCCACGTACGACGAGGAATGCGAAGCCGCGCCCACCAACAAGAAAAAAATCATGGTGCTGGGTGGTGGCCCCAACCGCATCGGCCAGGGTATTGAGTTCGACTACTGCTGCGTGCACGCCGCCATGGCCATGCGCGAGGACGGCTATGAGTCCATCATGGTCAACTGCAACCCCGAGACCGTGTCCACCGACTACGACACCTCGGACCGCCTGTACTTCGAGCCGCTGACGCTGGAAGACGTGCTGGAGATCGTGGCCATCGAGCAGCCTGTGGGCGTGATCGTGCAGTACGGCGGCCAGACGCCTTTGAAGCTGGCTCTGGGCTTGGAAAAAGAAGGCGTGCCCATCATCGGCACCACGCCCGACATGATCGATGCGGCTGAAGACCGTGAGCGCTTCCAAAAGCTCCTCAACGACCTGCATCTGCTGCAGCCGCCCAACGCCACGGCCCGTACCGAAGCCGAAGCGCTGGAAAAGGCTGCCGGCCTGGGCTATCCGCTGGTGGTGCGCCCCAGCTATGTGCTGGGCGGCCGTGCCATGGAAATCGTGCACGAGCAGCGCGACCTGGAGCGCTATATGCGCGAAGCAGTGAAGGTGAGCAACGATTCGCCCGTGCTGCTGGACCACTTCCTGTCCAACGCCATCGAGTGCGATGTGGACTGCGTGCGCGACAGCACCGGCGCCGTGTTCATCGGCGGCGTGATGGAGCACATCGAGCAAGCCGGCGTGCACAGTGGTGACTCCGCCTGCTCGCTGCCGCCTTACTACCTGAAGCCCGAGACCGTGGCCGAGATCAAGCGCCAGACCGCTGCCATGGCCGAAGGCCTGAGCGTGGTGGGCCTGATGAATGTGCAGTTCGCCATCCAGGAGCGTGACGGCCAGGACATCATCTATGTGCTGGAAGTCAACCCCCGCGCCTCGCGCACCGTGCCCTTCGTCTCCAAGGCCACGGGCATTCAGCTGGCCAAGGTGGCTGCTCGCTGCATGGTCGGCCAGAGCCTGGCCGAGCAGGGCGTGACCAAGGAGGTGACGCCGCCTTACTTCAGCGTCAAGGAGGCCGTCTTCCCCTTCGTGAAGTTCCCCGGTGTGGACACCATCCTCGGCCCCGAGATGAAGTCCACCGGTGAAGTCATGGGCGTGGGCAAGACCTTCGGCGAGGCTTTTGTGAAGAGCCAGCTGGGTGCCGGCGTCAAGCTGCCCAGCGAAGGCAAGGTCTTCCTCACCGTGAAGAACAACGACAAGGCGCGTGCCGTGGTGATTGCCAAGGAGTTGGCGGCCATGGGCTTCACCCTGTGCGCCACGCGCGGCACGGCGGCAGCCATTGCCGAAGCCGGCGTGGAAGTGCAGACCGTGAACAAGGTCACCGAGGGTCGCCCTCACATCGTGGACATGGTGAAGAACGAAGAAATCGCCATGGTCATCAACACGGTGGAAGAGCGCCGTAACGCCATTGCCGACTCGCGCGCCATCCGTACCAGCGCTTTGCTGGCACGGGTGACCACCTTCACCACCATCTTCGGCGCGGAAGCGGCCGTGGACGGCATGAAGGCCATGCGCGGCAACCTGGATGTGTACTCGGTCCAAGAGTTGCACGCCCAGCTGACGCACTGAATCGGTTACGGATTTTCCGCACCGATGCCGTGGCAAACACGGCATAATCGACCCTGATCGATAGGAACTCACCGCCGCGCTGTTAGCGCGGCGGTTTGTTTTTTTGGGGCATGGCCCCGTTGCGCCGATGGCCTGTAACCATCAGCGCCCCCGCGCGCTGGGTGCTGCGAAAGCACCCGGCAATGCTTTTAGTGGAGACTTTTTTATGGCCACCATTCCCATTACCAAGCGCGGCGCCGAGAAGCTCAAGGAAGAGTTGCAGCGCCTGAAGACCGTGGAGCGCCCAGCCGTGATCCAGGCTATCGCCGAGGCGCGTGCCCAGGGTGATTTGAGCGAAAACGCCGAATACGAATCCGCCAAGGAACTCCAGGGCTTTATCGAAGGCCGTATTGCCGAGGTGGAAGGCAAGCTGTCTTCGGCCCAGGTCATCGACCCCTCGGCCGTGGATGCCGGCGGCCGCGTGGTGTTTGGCGCCACCGTGGAGCTGGAAGACGAGGACAGCGGCGCTGCTGTGACCTACCAGATCGTGGGTGAGGACGAGGCCGACCTGAAGCTGGGCCTGATCAACATCTCCAGCCCCATTGCCCGTGCCCTGATCGGCAAGGAAGAGGGTGATGTGGCCGTGGTGCAAGCCCCGGGCGGCGAGCGCCGCTACGAAGTGGTGGCGGTCAAGTACCTGTAAACAAGGCAAGGCAATCACCATGCAGGGTTTGCAGGCCCGTCTCCCGCAACTGTTGGCTGCCCTCTGGTGGGGCAGCCTGACGGCCATGGGCGTGGCGGTGCAGGTCTTGTTTGCCACTTGGCCAAGCACTCCGGCCGCAGGCGCTGCGGCGGCTTTGTTGGCCGCGCAGACCTGGATTTCCATAGCATGCTGTGTATTGCTGCTGATGTTTTCCAAGCAAAAACATGCGCAAAAGCAGGAGCCATGGGCACAAGATGCTCTGGTTTTTGTTTTGGGCGGTTTGTTGCTGGCGCTGCTGGGTCAATACGGCGTGCTGCCGCGTGTGCTGGCCAAGCAGGGTGAGGTCTGGTTCTACGTAGGTCTGCTGCTGTATGTGCTGCAGTGGCTGTGTGCGCTGCGCCTGGCATGGCGTTTGATGGCGCCAGGGCAGGGCGAGCTTCGGTCTTGAAGCCGTGCAACATACAAAAAAAGCAGTCCGAGAGACTGCTTTTTTTATAGCGCCTTATGCCTACAGGGTAAGCCATCGGCGCGGCTTGGGCCGTGAGGCCAGCTTACTCGCGCCAATGCTCTGCCACCCACAGGGCGGGCTTGATGAAGCGAAAGCGGCGGTTGCGCCGGCCGGCCAGGGCATCGGGCGGATTGCATTCGCCGTGGAAGATGACGATGCGCGCACCTTCGGGCACAAAGGGGGCCTTCCAGTAGTTGGTGGGCCAGCTCGGAATGCCGTGGTATTTGAAGCTGGGGCACCAGGCCGCGGGCCAGTATTTCAGCTTGCCCTGCTTGTGCAGCACATCCGACAGATAGGCCTGCTCGTTGCGGAACTGCTGGCGGATCTCTTCAAAGTGACCGCGGAAATATTCCAGCACGTCCGGATGGGCGCCCAGCTCGAAGCGGTACACCGAGGAGTTGCCGGTGATGCGCCAGGGGCGCTTGTGGTCGTGGATGATGAGGAATTCACCGGGGTAGGTGAAGAACTCGTCCAGCGGGCCGGTGATCACCACGTCCACATCCAGGAACAAGGCCGTGCCCTTGAGGCCGTGCAGGTCGGCCGCAAAGGTGGTCAGCTTGGTCCAGCCGCGCTCGGGAATGCCGGGCGGCAGGTCCAGCGAGGGAATGGGCAGGCATTCCACTTCGGAGCGAATCCCTTCGCTGTTGTCGGTCAGGCAGACAAAGCGAAAATCACCGCTGAGATGGCGGCGCACCATGGCGTAGAGACGGTTGACGTACTCCGGGCCGTACTTGGTGCCCCATTTCATGCAGAGGATATGGCGCTCAGGCGCCGCCGATGTCGTATTCAAAGCCATGGCAGGTGTGTCGTGGGTGTGCAGCAAACGCTACTTTCAGCCCAGGCGGCCTTTTTTGACGGATTTTTGCTTGGGCTTGGCACGCTTGATCTGGCCACCCGCCGTCAGGCGCTGGTTGCCCAGCACGCGCAGCTGCTTGACCTCGGGGCGCTGGCCGGCCTTGCCGAACTTCAGCACCTTGACGTCGCGTGGGCCGGGCATGCGGTCTTCATCAAAGGCCTTTTCCTTTTCAGGGATAGGGCGCCACAGCACCAGCAGCTTGCCGATGTGCTGGATGGGGGCAGCGTTCAGCTCGTCGCACAGCTGCAGGTAGATCTGTTCGCGGGCGGCGCGCTCGTCGCCGAAGACGCGGACCTTGATCAGGCCGTGGGCGTTGAGTGCCGCGTCCACTTCTTTTTGGACCGCGGGGGTGAGGCCGTCACCACCGATGAGGACCACGGGGTCCAGATGGTGGGCGTTGGCGCGGTGTTCCCGGCGCTCTGCGGGAGTCAATTCAATTTGGGGCATGGGCCGTATTATCGAGGCAGGAAGAATTTCGCATGAAGATCAAAACCAAAAGCAAGAAAGTGGATAAGGCATGGCTCAACAACCATGTCAACGATCCCTATGTGAAAGCCGCGCAAAAAGACGGCTACCGCGCTCGCGCGGCCTACAAATTGAAGGAGATTGACGAGGCGTTCAAGCTGATCCAGCCTGGCCAGATTGTGGTCGATCTGGGCTGTGCGCCCGGGGCATGGAGCCAGTATCTGCGCCGACGCCTGGCTCCGCAAGGGGCTGCGGTGGGGGCGCTGCAAGGCACCATCATTTCGCTGGACCTGCTGCCCATGGAGGCCATAGAGGGTGTGCACTACATCCAAGGGGATTTCCGCGAGGACGCGGTGCTGGCGCAGCTGGAAGAGGCCGTGAAGGGACGGCCCGTGGATGTGGTGGTGTCGGATATGGCGCCCAATCTCTCGGGCAATGGCGTCACCGATGGCGCCCGCGTGGCGCATTTGATCGAGCTGGCCGTGGACTTTGCCACCCAGCACCTGCAGCCCGATGGCGCTCTGGTGGTCAAATTGTTCCATGGCAGCGGCTATGAGGAGCTGGTGGCGCTGTTCCGCCAGACCTTTCGTGTGGTCAAGCCCTACAAGCCCAAGTCCTCGCGCGACAAGTCGGCAGAAACATTCCTGGTTGGAATGGGTTTGAAGTCATAAAACCGGCTGCTACGGCCTGCACAAGCTTGCAAACAAGGCCCTCAAGGGAGAATTCCCTGGGTGCCCTGTCACCTTCGCAGGAATAAGGTTTCGGCCTATCGGCTTGAAACACCTAAAATGGGCCTTATATGGATGGCATTGCCTATCCAGGTTCGCTTTTCGCCTTTTTCACTGGAGCCCCGCTTGAACAATCAGTGGTTTTCTAAAGTTGCCGTATGGCTGGTCATCGCCATGGTGCTGTTTACGGTGTTCAAACAGTTCGACACGCGTGGCGGTGCCAGTGCGGGCTACGTGGGCTATTCCGACTTTCTGGAAGACGTGCGCAGCAACCGCATCAAGAGCGTGACCATCCAGGAAGGCCCGGGTGGCACGGAGATCTTGGCCGTCACCAATGACGACCGCCGCATCCGTTCCACGGCCACCTATCTGGACCGTGGTCTGGTGGGTGATCTGATCAACAACAACGTCAAGTTCGACGTCAAGCCGCGCGAAGAAGGCTCGCTGTTGATGAGCCTCTTGATCAGCTGGGGCCCCATGCTGCTCTTGATCGGTGTCTGGGTGTATTTCATGCGCCAGATGCAAGGCGGCGGCAAGGGCGGCGCCTTCAGCTTTGGTAAGTCCAAGGCGCGCATGCTGGACGAGAACAACAACACCGTGACCTTTGCCGATGTGGCCGGCTGCGACGAGGCCAAGGAAGAGGTCAAGGAAGTGGTGGACTTCCTGAAAGACCCCAACAAGTTCCAGAAGCTGGGTGGCCGTATTCCCCGTGGTCTGCTGCTGGTTGGCCCTCCCGGCACCGGCAAGACCTTGCTGGCCAAGTCGATTGCGGGCGAGGCCAAGGTGCCTTTCTTCTCGATCTCGGGCTCTGACTTCGTCGAAATGTTTGTCGGTGTGGGCGCGGCCCGTGTGCGCGACATGTTCGAGAACGCCAAGAAGAATTCGCCTTGCATCATCTTCATCGATGAAATCGACGCCGTGGGCCGCCAACGTGGCGCAGGTCTGGGTGGTGGCAATGACGAGCGCGAACAGACCCTGAACCAGATGCTGGTGGAGATGGACGGCTTCGAAACGAATATGGGCGTGATCGTGGTGGCCGCCACCAACCGCCCTGACATTCTGGATGCCGCCCTGCTGCGCCCGGGCCGTTTCGACCGCCAGGTTTATGTGACGCTGCCCGATGTGCGTGGCCGTGAGCAAATCCTCAATGTGCACATGCGCAAGATCCCCGTGGGCCAGGATGTGAACCCCAACATCATCGCCCGTGGCACGCCCGGCATGTCGGGCGCCGATCTGGCCAATCTGTGCAACGAGGCTGCCTTGATGGCCGCGCGCCGCAATGCCCGCACCGTGGAGATGCAGGACTTTGAAAAGGCCAAGGACAAGATCATCATGGGCCCGGAGCGCAAGTCCATGGTCATGCCCGAGGAAGAGCGACGCAACACGGCCTACCACGAGGCCGGCCACGCTCTGATCGGCAAGCTGCTGCCCAAGTGCGACCCCGTGCACAAGGTCACCATCATCCCGCGTGGCCGTGCCCTGGGCGTGACCATGAGCCTGCCCGAGAAGGATCGCTACTCCTACGACAAGGAGTACATGCTCAACCAGATCGCCATGCTGTTCGGTGGCCGCATTGCCGAAGAAGTGTTCATGAACCAGATGACCACCGGCGCTTCCAACGACTTCGAGCGTGCCACGCAGATTGCCCGTGACATGGTGACCCGCTACGGCATGACCGATGCCCTGGGCCCCATGGTGTATGCCGAGCAGGAAGGCGAGCCTTTCCTGGGCCGTTCCATGAGCAAGTCCAGCAACATCAGCGAAGACACTTTGCAGAAGGTGGACGAGGAAGTGCGCCGCATCATCGATGAGCAGTACTCCCTGGCGCGCAAGCTGATCGAGGACAACTCGGACAAGATGCACGCCATGGCCAAGGCCATGCTGGAATGGGAAACCATTGATGCAGAGCAACTGGATGACATCATGGCCGGCAAGGATCCGCGCCCACCCAAGGACTGGGTGCCGCGCAACCCACCTTCTTCCGACGATGGAAACTCGTCGGGTGGAACACCGGCGGTGAACCCAGATCCCGATACCACGGCACCATCTGCGGTTTAATCACCACCATGCACGACAGCGGGGCTCTTGGAGCCCCGCTTTTTTTCAGGAATGCACGCAATGGCTATGCAGACGCAGTGGCAGGTGTCACGTTCTACCATCGACTTGTCACGTCCCCAGGTGATGGGCATCGTCAACACCACGCCCGATTCGTTTTCGGATGGTGGTCGGCACAACAGCGCCAGCGCTGCCCTGCAGCATGCCGAGCTGCTGCTGTCCCAAGGCGCCGATATTCTGGATATTGGCGGTGAGTCCACCAGGCCCGGGAGCCCGGCTGTGCCGCTGGAGCAGGAGCTGCAGCGGGTGCTACCCGTGGTGAAGGAGGCCGTGCGCTGGCAGGTTCCCATTTCCGTGGACACCTACAAGCCCGAAGTCATGCAGGCCGTGCTGGAGCTGGGGGCGGACATCATCAATGACATCTGGGCCTTGCGACAGCCCGGTGCGCGCGAGCTCATTGCCGCCCATGGCAGCTGCGGCGTGTGCCTGATGCATATGCACCAGACGCCGCAGACCATGCAGCTGCAGCACATGGAAGGTGATGCCGTACCCGAGGTCAAGACCTTTTTGCAGCAGCAGCTTGCACAGCTACAAGCCATGGGAGTGGAAAGCCGGCGACTGGTGCTGGACTACGGTATAGGCTTTGGCAAAAGCGTGGAGCAAAACTTTGCCTTGCTGGCCCGCCAGCAGGAGTTGCGGGCGCTGGGGCTGCCATTGTTGGCGGGCTGGTCACGCAAGGGCTCGCTGGGCAAGGTCACGGGCTGCGCTGTCGAAGACAGGCTGGTGCCCAGTGTCACGGCTGCCGTGTTGGCTGTGGAGCGGGGTGCGCGCATTGTGCGGGTGCATGATGTGGCCGCGACCGTGGCTGCCCTGAAGGTATGGGGCGCCATGCAGGCACAAATCGCTGTTACGGCCTGATGGCCTGAAAGATCAAATCACAACAAGGAGGAACGCGATGGCGCGTCGGTATTTTGGAACAGACGGTATTCGCGGCACGGTGGGCCAGGCGCCTATCACCCCAGACTTTGCATTGCGCCTGGCCCATGCGGTGGGGCGTGTGCTGCGCCAAACCCAGGACCGCCCTACGGTGCTGATTGGCAAGGACACACGCATCTCTGGCTATATGCTGGAAGCAGCCATGGAAGCCGGCTTTAACGCCGCGGGTGTGGATGTGATCCTGCTGGGCCCCCTGCCCACGCCCGGCGTGGCCTATCTGACCCGTGCCCAGCGGGCCAGCCTGGGGGTGGTGATCAGTGCCAGCCACAATCCTTTTCAAGACAACGGCATCAAGTTCTTCAGCGCACAGGGCACCAAGCTGCCAGACGCCTGGGAAGAAGAGGTCGAGGCCCTGGTCGACGCAGAGCCGGCCTGGGTGGACTCACGCAACCTGGGCAAGGCCAGGCGCCTCAATGATGCGGCAGGCCGCTACATCGAGTTCTGCAAAAGCACTTTCCCATCTGACCTCAGCCTGCGTGGTTTGAAGATCGTGGTGGACGCCGCCCATGGGGCTGCCTACCAGATCGCCCCCACGGTATTTCATGAGCTGGGCGCCGACGTGGTGGCCATTGGCTGCCAACCCGACGGATTGAATATCAACGACGGCGTGGGGGCGACTCATCCGGACGCGCTGGCCATGGCTGTGCGGGCCAACCATGCGGACTATGGCGTGGCCCTGGATGGCGATGCCGACCGCTTGCTGATGGTGGATGCCCAGGGCCGCATCTTCAACGGCGATGAGCTGATCTATCTGATGGTGCTGGACCGCCTGCAACGCGGCGAACAGGTCGCCGGTGTGGTGGGGACCTTGATGACCAATATGGCGGTGGAAAAAGCCCTGGAGGCCCAAGGCATCCCCATGGTGCGCGCCAAGGTGGGTGACCGTTATGTGCTGGAAGAGCTGCAGCGCAATCAGTGGCTGCTGGGTGGTGAGGGCTCGGGGCATTTGCTGGCGCTGGACAAGCACACCACGGGTGATGGCCTGGTCAGCGCATTGCAAATACTGCAGGCCTGTGCACGCAGCCAGAAAACCATGGCGGTGCTGCTGCAGGAGCTCAAACTCTATCCCCAGGTAATGGTCAATGTGCGCCTGCAGCCGGGGCAGGATTGGAAGACCAATGCCCAGCTGGGCCCGGCACAAAAAGCGGTAGAGCAGCAGCTGGCAGGCTATGGCCGTGTGCTGGTGCGCCCCAGCGGTACCGAGCCCTTGCTGCGGGTGATGGTGGAAGCCCAGGATGGAGAGCAGGCCAGCCGATTGGCCGAACATCTGGCGGATGTGGTGCGGGCGGGGTGACTTGATCCCCCCTGGGTCGCCTTCGGCGACTTCCCCTCGAGGGGACGACAGCCTCGCTGCGGGGGCGGCCCTTGCTCGCTGTCCCTGACCTGGGCTGTGCCAGTTTTATATGCCTTTGGCCGCAAGCATTTTCGGGTAAGCATTCCGAAATCCCCGTGGGCTCTGCATACCTGCTCCAGGGAGAGTTCAGCCTCTGTGCCGGGCTTTCCGGCTTTGGTGAGTAGCGATGACGATAGCGTAGAGATGCTCTTGTTCTGGGAGCATTTCGTGTAGGTATACCTAGCGCTTGAGGGTGCCGTTGCCTGAAATGAAGTGGTTTCGGCTGCCATCAATGCTGCAGCCGGTATTGCTGCAAAAAGCTGGCGAAATCGGAGGCGGCGAGGGGGCGGCTGAAATGGTAGCCCTGGGCCTCGTCACAGCCTTGGGTGCGCAGAAAGTCCAGCTGTTCCTGGGTCTCCACACCTTCGGCCGTGGTGCGCATGCCCAGGGCCTGGGCCATGCGGATGATGGCGCTGACGATGGCGCGGTCGTTGCTGTCGTGGTCGATGTCGCGGATAAAGGACTGATCGATCTTGAGCTTGTAGATCTGAAAGCGTTTGAGCTGGCTGAGTGATGAGTAGCCGGTGCCGAAGTCGTCCATGGAAAGGCGTATGCCATGGGCATTCAGCCGGTCCATGGTGACCGTGGCGGTGCGGGGGTCTTGCACGGCCACGCCCTCGGTCAACTCCAGCTCCAGTAAATCGGGGGAGATGCCGGACTCTGTCAGGATGCGGTTCACCATTTCCGGCAGCTGTGGCTGGTGGAACTGAATGGCAGACAGATTGACTGCGACCTTGATCTTTCCCAGCCCTTTGCCGCGCCAGTGCTTGAGCTGTTCCACGGCCGTGCGCAGCACCCATTCGCCAATTTGCAGAATCTGGCCGCTGTCCTCGGCCACCGGAATGAATTCGGCCGGAGAGATAAAGCCCAGCTCCGGGTGCTGCCAGCGCAGCAAGGCCTCGGCGCTGTGAATATGGCCTGTATGCAGGCAGACCTGGGGCTGATAGTGCAGCTGGAACTGGTTGCGCTCCAGGGCCCGGCGCAAGGCGTTTTCCAGTTGCAGGGCTCGCAGGGACTTGGCCTGCATCTCGGGCGTGTAAAAGCGGAAGGTGTTGCGGCCGTCCAGCTTGGCGTGGTACATGGCCACATCGGCCGCCTGGGTCAAGGTGTCAAAGTCTGTGCCGTCACGCGGGTGCAGTGCAATCCCCATGGAAGGAGCAATCGTCAGCTCGTGGCGCTCAATCTGGTAGGGCTGCAGAGCCGCTTGCTGGAGTTTTTCCGCGACACGCGCCGCGCCCTGGGCATTGGCGCCGGGGAGTAGCAGCACAAACTCGTCGCCGCCCAAGCGTGCCACCGTATCGCGTTCGCGCACGGCAGAGCGCAGGCGCTTGCCGATTTCCACCAGCAGGGCATCACCGACCTTGTGGCCCAGCGAGTCGTTGACATGTTTGAAGTGGTCCAGGTCCAGAAAAATCACCGCCAAGGGGCTGCTGTTGTCGCTAGCAGTTTGGATGGCTGCTGCGCTGCGCTGTGCCAGCAAGGTGCGGTTGGGTAGCCCGGTCAGCGGGTCATAGTGGGCCAGCCAGTAGATGCGTTCCTGGTCTTGCAAGCGGTCCTGCACCTCGCGGTGCAGATTGGCCACGGTGGTGCTGAGTTCCTGGGTGCGCTCGCGCACCTGCTGCTCCAGCCGTGACTGAATCTGCGTCAGCTGTTGCTGTGCCTGTTTGCGGGTGGTGATGTCTTCCAAAATCCACACGCTGCCCTGGGTGGGGTCGGCAGCATCGAGCAGCTTGCAGCGGATTTCGCAGTCTATATGTGTGCCGTCCTTGCGGCGCAGGCTGACTTCGGCATCAAAGCGCAGGCCGTGCAGCAAGAAGCCCTGGTTTTTTTGCTGCAAAAGACTCCAGGCCTGGGTGTCGGAGATCAGGCAGTGGGGCGCGACGTCCTGCAACTCCCCGATGCGGTAGCCCAGCATCTGCTCCAGGTGCGGATTGCAGCGGGTGATCTTGCCATCACGGTAGAAGGCAATGCCTATGGCTGCATGGTCAAACAGCAGTTGTTTTTCGCGCATGACATTGCCAAGCAAAGATTGGGCCTGCTTGTGTTCGTCAATGTCGTCTATGGTCCAGATGGAGCCTTCGCTGGGGTCTTGGGGATTGATCAGGCGGCCCGTCAGCGAGCCCCAGAACAGGCGACCGTTTTTGCGCTGCATCAGCCGCTCGGTCTTGAAGGTCTGGCCTTGAGAGAGAAACGGGTAGGCGCTGCGTCCCAGGGCGCGGAAATTGGAGCGCGAAGGGTGAAAGCTCACGCTGCTGATGCCGGCCATCTCCTGGGGAGTGGGGTAGCCAAAAATATCGGCATAGCGCTGGTTGCAACGCTCCAGCACGCGCTGGCGGATGAGGGCAACGCCTATGCCGGCACTGTCAAGCAGGGTCTGGTGTTCGCGCAGCAGGCGCAGGATGGCCGCAGTGTCGGCATGCTCCAGCATGTGCGGAGGGTCATCTAGCAGATGGGACATGTGCAAGGCGCAGGCAGAAAGAAAAACTGCAGCGCCCGGTGCCTGCAGCTTATAAATGTTTATTTATGTTACATGCATTGACGCTGGCCGTGCGCCGGAGTGTCCTGTCTGTAGCGCAGGGCTCCACGGGATTTGACGCAGTTCAGAAAAATGCGTAGGAGATCATGTCGTGTGACTGGCAGTAAATGGCGCTTTGGGAGTTCTGCGTGCTGCCATCGTCGAGATCGTCAATAGGGTCTCAGGTCCGCTCCAGCAGACTGGCCAGCAGCCCATGGCGTAAAGCGCCTTGTGCCATGCGCATATGCTGTAACTCCAGTACCTCAAACACGGCGCACATCAGGCTGATGCCGCCGCCTATGACGGGCTGCAACTCAGGCCTCAGACCTTGCAGCTGCAATCGGTCCACATGGCCCAGTGCCTGCAACTGCGCGCGCAGCTGCCACAGTGCCTCGCGCTCAATGGTGCCGCTGGGGTGGCCCTGGGCACTGAGAACCTTGCTGATGGCGCCTGCCGTGCCGGATGCGCCATACACCGCGGTTTCGGGCTGTGCCCGCAACTGGGTGCGCAGCGTGCGGGCCGGCTCCAGCACCTGCAATGCTGCTGCATGGGCCGCAGCAAAGCAGTCGGCGGAAAGCAGGCCCTGCGGGAAAAAGCGCTGTGACCAGGCCACACTGCCCAATGGGTAAGAGCTGGCATGCTCCAGCTGTGCGCCATGGCCCAGTCCCAGCTCTGTGGAGCGTCCGCCAATGTCCACCACCAGCCGCGGGCCGGGCTGTTCGGGCAGAAAAAGTGATACGCCCTGGTAGATCAGCCGTGCCTCTTGTTCGCCGGTGATGACCTCGATGGGGCATTGCACGATGGCCGAGGCTTTTTCCAGAAAGCTGTTGCGGTTGATAGCCTCGCGCAGCGTCTGTGTAGCTGCCACGCGGCGATGTGCAAGAGGCACATGGGCCATCAGCGTGGCGTAGTGTTGCAGGCAATCCCAGCCACGTTCCATGGCATCGGCCTGCAACTGGCCCTGGGCGTCGAGCGCGCCACCCAGGCGTACGGTTTCCTTGCGGTGCAATTGCAGACGGATGCGGCCGCGCTCCACCCGCGCGGTTTCCAGCAGAACGCTGTTGGATCCTATGTCGATCGCGGCCAGCGCGCTTCCCTCTTTCATGACAATGCCCTCACATGAAGCCGCGCAGATTACCACTGTTGCCATTGGAATCATCTTCGCTTTTAAAAGGAGTAATCACACACTCTTTTTCAAGGCTGCGCCTACTTTCACATAATTGTCATTAATTAGTCATCAAAATCGTGAATACTTACGGCATCAGCATTTTGATACTGGATTTCTCTGTGCCTTGTGATGCTTTGGATGACGTTCTGATGACAGTGGCGGGGGCGAGCGATGGTGGAACGCAAGACCAACAAGATTTCCACGAAGAGGGAAATCCCGATCTGAATTCGGAGCCTGCTCCTGCATTGATGCCGGTGTTGCAGCCTTTGTTGGACCGGGACCTGAGCATTCTGGCTTTCAACGAACGTGTGCTGTATTGGGCCATGCGCACCGATGTGCCTTTGCTGGAGCGGCTGCGCTTTTTGACCATTGTTTCGTCCAATCTGGATGAATTTTTCGAAGTGCGTGCGGCACCGCAGGTCACGGCCATGCGCGCGGCGCAGGAGCAGGGCGTGGCATTGCCGCAGGCCTTGCAGGCTCTGGTTGACCATGCCCATGCCCTGGTGGCCCAGCAATACCGGCTGTACAACGAATCCATCATCCCGGCTTTTATGCAAGCCGGCATCCGTTTGGTGCCCCACCGTGAACGCACTGCCGCACAGCGCGAGTGGGTGCGCAACTACTTCATCAAGGAAGTACGGCCTCTGCTGATGCCCGTAGGACTGGATCCAGCCCACCCCTTTCCCAAGGTGGCCAACAAAACCTTGAACTTCATTGTGCGTTTGCAAGGGCGTGATGCCTTTGGACGCCACAACGATGTGGCGATTTTGCGCGTGCCCCGTGCATTGCCGCGTTTGTTGGAGCTGCCCGCGAGAATGTGTGGTGGCAAGCGCATGTTTGTCAGCCTCACCAGCATGGTGCGAGCCCATCTGCAGGACTTGTTCCCCGGGCGCAAGGTGCTGGAGTGCTCGCAGTTTCGCGTGACCCGCCACTCCGATCTGGCGGTGGACGAAGAAGACGTCCCCAATCTGCGCCAGGCGCTGCGCCAGGGCTTGCACCACCGGCATTACGGCATGGCTGCGCGGCTGGAAGTGGAGGCGGGTTGCCCTGACCCGCTGGCCCAGCTGCTGCTGACCCAGTTTTCGCTGCCACCGCAGGTGCTGTTCCGTGTTGAAGGATCGGTGAATCTGGTGCGCCTCGCGCAACTGGTGGACCTGGTCGACAAGCCGCAGCTGCTGTTTCCGGTCTGGCGGCCGGTCTGGCCCAGAGGCTTGGTTGAGGGGCGCTCGATCTTTGCCCAACTGCGTCGGCGCGATGTGCTGATTCACCAGCCATTCGAGAGTTTTGATGGTGTGCTGGCCCTGCTGCGCGAAGCGGTGAACGACCCCCGGGTGCTGGCCATCAAGCAGACCGTCTACCGCACGGGCGCAGATTCCGAGCTGATGCAATTGCTGGCCGAGGCGGTACGCCGTGGCAAGGAAGTCATGGCGGTGGTGGAGCTTAAGGCCCGCTTCGACGAGGAAGCCAACATCAACTGGGCCGAGGCGCTGGAAGATGTGGGGGCCCAGGTGGTCTATGGCGTGGTGGGGCTCAAAACCCATGCCAAGATGCTGTTGGTCACCCGCCGTGAGGGCAGGCATTTGCGCCGCTATGGGCATTTGTCCACGGGCAACTACAACACCCGGACGGCCCGTGTCTATACCGACCTGGGTCATCTGACGGCCGATCCCGCCATGACGGCCGATATGGATGCCGTCTTCAGCCACCTGGCCAACCAGAACCACATGCCCCAGCTGCAGCAGCTGGTGATGGCGCCATTTGCCTTGCATGACCAGATGCTGGCTTATATGGCCCAGGTGGCCGAGGCGGCGCGGCGCGGGCAGAGCGCACGCATTGTGGTCAAAGCGAATGCGCTGACCGATGAGGCGCTGGTACGCGGCTTGGTGGAGGCAGGCCAGGCCGGGGCCGATATTGACCTGATTGTGCGCGGGGCCTGCATCTTGCCGCCGCAGCTGGCTGGCTATACCGATCGCATTCGGGTGCGCTCGGTGATAGGGCGTTTTCTGGAGCACACCCGGGTGTTTTATTTCGCCTGGGGCGAGGAAGAACGGCTGTTGCTGTCGAGCGCCGACTGGATGAGCCGCAACATGCTGCGCCGTGTGGAGCTGGCCTGGCCGGTGAACAACCCCCAGCTGCGTCAGCAGATTATTGATGAATGCCTGGTGGCCTATCTGCATGACGACCGCAATGCCTGGAGTCTGCAGGCCGATGGCCGCTATCTGCCGCCGCCCCAGCCTTGCGAGGGCCATGGCGCCCAGCAGGCGCTGATGCAGCGCTACGCAGCGGCGTCTTAAACGGCGCGCTCCCACATACAGAGCGGCTCCTGCACCACGGGTGTGCAGGAGCCGCTTTTTTATTCAAAAACCAAAGCGCATCCAAATGGCATGGTCATCGCAGCAGACCACGCCGCCTCTTTGAACGCGTTCTTAGGTGGCGCTGTTGCCATCCCCTTCCGGCGAAGCCAGAGGAGGGGAGGATGCGAAGCGGCTCAGGGAGAGGCCTCAGTCCAGCACCAGTTGCAGCTTCCAGCTGGTCTTGCTCCAGGCATCCACCTCTTCGGCCAGCAAATGGGCCGACTGCGGAAACTGCTGGCTCCAGCCTGTGGGCAGGCGCAGCGTGAAGTCCGTGCCCCTGCGTGACAGTTGCAGGCCTTGCAGCATGGGGGCCTGACGGGCATGGCAGAAGATCACGGCCAGGCGCAGTGCCAACAGCTCCATGGCGCCGGGGGCCTGGGCGATGAAGTCTTCCACCTTCTTCAGCTTGCCCCGGTGGCCCAGGGCCAGCAGCGACATCTGTTGCAGCTCGGCCTCGCTGAACCCCTTGGCGCCGCACTGCTGCAGGATGTAGGCGCTATGGCGGTGGTAGTTGCTGCGGTTGATGCGTTGACCGGTTTCATGCACCAGGGCCGCCCATTCCAGCAGATGCTGCTGCGGCTGGGCCGTACCGGTCAGCTCGCGTGCCAGGTGCAAGGCCGTGTCTGCCACATGGCGGGCATGTGCCGTATCAACCGCAAAGCGGTGGGCCAGGGCATGGATGCTGGCGGTGCGCAAATCGCCCGTGGGCAGGTCGGCATCGGCCAGATCATGCAGCACGCCCTGGCGCAGCGCACCCTGGGCAATCTGCATCTGGTCTATGCCCAGCAGGTCAAAGGCCGCACGCATGATGCTGATGCCGCCGGCCAGCATGGGGCGGCGGTCTTCGCGCATGCCGTCCAGGCGGATGCGGTCTACATGCTGGGCGCGCAGCAGCTGCTGTTGCAGCCAATCCAGGCCGTCGCGGTCGATGACGCCCTGGCTGCGCCCGTTGGCGATCAGCACCTCGCCCACGGCATTGGCCGTGCCGGCCGAGGCGTAGGCACGGTCCCAGCTGCCAGGGCGGAAGGTGTCCAAGGCCTCGTCCAGCACCGCGCGGGCAGCCAGCTCGGCATTGGCAAAGGCTTCGGCAGTCAGCACACCTTGTGGAAAATAGCGCATGGACCAGGCCACGCTGCCAATGCGGTAAGAGGCCAGGGCCTCGGCCTGCACGCCATGGCCCAGCACAAACTCGGTGGAGCGGCCGCCAATGTCCATCACCAGGCGGCGCTCATCGGTCATGGGCAGCTGGCTGACCACGCCGCGGTAGATCAGCCGTGCTTCTTCTTCGCCGCTGATGACATCGATGGGAAAACCCAGCAGCTCGTTGGCGCGTTGCACAAAGGCTTCGCGGTTGCGGGCTTCGCGCAGGGTCTGGGTGGCCACGGCGCGCACGCACTCGGGTGCAAAGCCGCGCAGACGCTCGCCAAAGCGGGCCAGGCAGGCCCAGCCTCTTTCCATGGCCTCAGGCGTGAGATTGCGTTCATCATCCAGACCATTGCCTTGGCGCACGGTTTCCTTGATGTATTCCACGCGCTGGATTTGCAGGTGTTCAAAGCTGCCTATCTCCAGGCGAAAACTGTTGGAGCCCAGATCGATGGCGGCAAGATTCATGGCATGGGGCATGGAAGGCAAGAGTGACAAAACGAGAAAGTGCGCAGCTTAGCAGCGTCGGCTGGCGCGGGTCTCCAAAAAACACATGGTCGCCACTGGTGTTCCGCTTTTGCATGCACCAATGGTTGCCAGGTGGGAAGAGGGTGTGGCGGCCAGCAAAGCTCAGCACGCTACGTCAGCTTCATGACATTTGCATGACAGCATGCATGGTGGGTGTGTTTGCCATCAGCCTGCTGCTGCAGGGCAGCGCTGAATCCCTGAAATATGTCACGACGCTGTCATAAACAGTTTCTACATTCGCTTTCATTGCTTTTTCCCCAACCAAGAGGTTTTTCATGAAATTGTCTGTATTGCGTGGTGTGGTGACGGGCGTGGTCGCTGTGGCCGGCGTGTCTGCTGTGTGGGCACAGCAAGAAGCCACGGGCGCGGGCGCCAGCTTTCCCGCTCCTCTGTACTCCAAGTGGGCCGCGGATTACAACAAAGCCACTGGTGTGAAGATCAACTACCAGTCCGTGGGCTCCAGTGCCGGCATCAAGCAGATCGAAGCCAAGACCGTGGACTTCGGCGCTTCCGACGAGCCTTTGAAGGACGACGAGCTGCAAAAGAAGGGTCTGGTGCAGTTCCCCACCGTGATCGGCGGCATTGTGCCCGTGGTCAACATCAAGGGCATTCAGCCCGGTCAGCTCAAGCTGAGCGGCCAAGTGCTGGGCGATATCTACCTGGGCAAGATCGCCAAGTGGAACGACCCCGCTATCGTGGCGTTGAACCCCGGCCTGCCTCTGCCTGATGCTGCCATCGCCCCCGTGCGCCGCGCTGATGGTTCGGGCACCACCTTTGGCTTCACCAACTACCTGAGCAAGGCCAATGCCGAGTGGAAGGAAAAAGTGGGTGAAGGCAAGGCAGTGAACTGGCCCACCGGTGCAGGTGGCAAGGGTAACGAAGGCGTGGCCGCTTTCGTGGGTCGCCTGAACAACTCCATCGGTTATGTGGAGTACGCCTACGTCAAGCAAAACAAGCTGACCTTTGCCCTGCTGCAAAACAGCACCGGCGCCTTTGTCTCCCCCAACGAAGCCAGCTTCAAGGCTGCCGCTGCCGGTGCCGACTGGAGCAAGAGCTTCTACCAGATCCTGACCAACCAGCCTGGCAAGGATGCATGGCCCATCACCAGCGCCACTTTCATCCTGATGCACACCAAGCAGGAAAAGCCCCAGCAGGCCGAAGCCGCGCTGAAGTTCTTCCAGTGGGCTTACCAGTCGGGTGACCAGACCGCTTCCGGTCTGGACTATGTGCCCATGCCTGACTCCGTCAAGCAAGTGATCTACAAGTCCTGGAGCCACATTCAGGATGGTGCTGGCAAGACCATCGCGGTGAAGTAATCTCGTTGTTTTGTTTTGATGTCGCCGGTGGCTGCAGCGCCGGCGACATGTTCTTTCTCTCAAGGTAGCTTCTCGTGTCTCACATGTCTTCGGCCACTGCTTTGGCGGGTGCGCAAGCGCCAGAGCGCAAGGCCAGCACCCCTTCGCCCCGCCGCTCACCTCTGATTTCAGGGGTGGTGGCGGATCGTTTGTTTGCGTTCCTGGCCAAGGCTGCAGCATGGGTGACATTGGGGCTGCTGGCAGCCATCATGGTGTCGCTGCTGATTGGCGCCTGGCCTGCCATCAAGGAATACGGCCTGGGCTTTCTGATCAACAGCGAATGGGACCCCGTACAGGACAAGTACGGTGGCCTGGTGATGATCTATGGCACCTTGATGACCTCGGTGATTGCGCTGGCGATTGCCGTGCCGGTGAGCTTTGGCATTGCCCTGTTTCTGACCGAGCTGTCGCCCACCTGGCTCAAGCGCCCTCTGGGTACGGCCATTGAGCTGCTGGCCGCCGTGCCCTCGATCGTGTATGGCATGTGGGGCCTGATGGTGTTCGGCCCGGTGCTGGCCACCTATGTGCAGCAGCCGCTGCAGGGGCTGCTCGATGGCGTGCCTTATCTGGGTGCGCTGGTGTCCGGACCTCCGGTGGGCATCGGTATTTTGTCGGCCGGTGTGATCCTGGCCATCATGATTATTCCGTTCATTGCCTCGGTGATGCGCGATGTGTTTGAAGTCACTCCCGCCCTGCTCAAAGAGTCGGCCTACGGCCTGGGTGCCACGACCTGGGAAGTGGTGTGGAAGGTGGTGCTGCCCTATACCAAGGCCGGCGTGCTGGGCGGCGTGATGCTGGGCCTGGGCCGTGCTTTGGGGGAGACCATGGCCGTCACCTTTGTGATCGGCAATATGAACCAGCTCAACTCGCTGTCGGTTTTCGAGGCTGCCAACAGCATCACCTCGGCACTGGCCAACGAATTTGCCGAAGCGGGTGAAGGCCTGCACCAGGCATCGCTGATCTATCTGGGCCTGGTGCTGTTCTTCATCACCTTTGTGGTGCTGTCCCTGTCCAAGGTGCTGCTCAATCGCCTGCAGAAAAATGAAGGAGCACGCGCATGAGCTCGACCAGCCAACGCATGCTGCAAGAAGCGGATCTGACGGTGCGCCGCCAGGCCAAGTACGGACGCCGCAAGCGGCTGAACCAGGTGGCGCTGACGCTGTCACTGGCTGCCATGGCCTTTGGTGTCTTCTGGCTGATCTGGATCCTGTGGGAGACGATTCGCCTGGGCGTCAGCGGCCTGAATGTGGCGCTGTTCATGGAAATGACACCGCCGCCCAATGATGGCGGTGGCCTGGCCAATGCCATCTTCGGCTCGGCCACCATGGTGTTGCTGGCCACCCTGGTGGGTACACCCATCGGCGTGATGGCTGGCGTCTATCTGGCCGAGTACGACCCGCGCGGCTGGCTGGCGCGCACCACACGCTTTGTGAATGACATCTTGCTGTCTGCCCCCTCCATCGTGATCGGCCTGTTTGTCTATGCCGTGGTGGTGGTGCGCTTCAAGAGCTTCTCCGGCTATGCCGGCGTGGTGGCGCTGGCGCTGCTGGTGATTCCGGTGGTGATCCGCACCACCGAGAACATGCTGGTGCTGGTGCCTTCCAGCCTGCGCGAAGCTGCTTATGCATTGGGTACGCCCAAGTGGAAGGTCATCATCCGCATCACGCTGCGTGCAGCGCAGGCCGGTGTCATCACCGGTGTGCTGTTGGCCGTGGCCCGCATTGCCGGTGAAACCGCTCCGCTGCTGTTCACCGCGCTGAACAACCAATTCTGGAATGCCGACCTGTCCAAGCCCATGGCCAGCCTGCCGGTGACCATTTTCAAATTTGCGATGAGCCCGTACGAGAACTGGCAACAACTGGCCTGGGCCGGTGTGTTCCTGATCACCATGGCTGTACTGGCATTGAACATCCTGGCGCGTCTGCTGACTCGTCAAAAGTAATAGCAAGGAAAACTGCAGATGTCTGCTTCTACCGTGAATCCGGTCAATACCGCCAAGCTGTCCGTGCGCGATTTGAACTTCTACTACGGCAAGTTCCACGCCCTCAAAGGCATCAATCTGGACATTCCCGAAAACAAGGTCACGGCCTTTATCGGCCCCTCGGGTTGCGGCAAGTCCACCTTGCTGCGCACCTTCAATCGCATGTTCGAGCTCTACCCCGAGCAGCGCGCCGAAGGCCAGATCATGCTGGATGGAGAGAACCTGCTGACCAGCAAACAGGACGTGGCCCTGATCCGTGCCAAGGTGGGCATGGTGTTCCAAAAGCCCACGCCCTTTCCCATGTCCATCTACGACAACATCGCCTTTGGCGTGAAGCTGTTCGAAGATCTGAACGCCGCCGACATGGACGACCGTGTGGAATGGGCGCTGCGCAAGGCCGCGCTGTGGACCGAGGTCAAGGACAAGCTGCAGCAAACCGGCTCCGGCCTGTCTGGCGGCCAGCAGCAGCGTCTGTGCATTGCGCGCGGCATTGCGATCAAGCCCGAAGTGCTGTTGCTGGACGAGCCTTGCTCGGCGCTGGATCCCATCTCCACCGCCAAGGTGGAAGAGCTGATTGCCGAGCTGAAGAACGACTACACCGTGGTCATCGTGACCCACAATATGCAGCAGGCCGCGCGTTGCAGCGACTACACCGCCTATATGTACCTGGGTGATCTGGTGGAGTTTGGCGAGACCGAGCAGATGTTCTTCAAGCCCCAGCGCAAAGAGACCGAAGACTACATTACCGGCCGCTTTGGCTAAGGAGGGAAAGAACATGACAGACAAGCATTTATCGTCGCAGTTCGATTCGGAACTCAACCGCGTCTCCGCCCGTGTCATGGAGCTCGGTGGTCTGGTGGAGCAGCAGATTCACCAGGCGGTGCAGGCACTCACGCAATTCAGCACCGAGTCGATCGCACAGATCCACGCCAACGAAGACCGCGTGAACGCCATGGAAGTGGAGATCGACTATGAGCTCTCCTCCATCATCGGCCGCCGCCAGCCTACGGCGCGTGATCTGCGCATGCTGATGGCTTTCTCCAAGGTCACGGCCAATCTGGAGCGCATGGGTGACGAGGCGCACAAGATCGCTCGCATGGTGCAGTCCATCATCGAAAGCGGCGCTGCCCGCTCCCTGCCCGCCGGGGAGTTGCGCGTGGCGGCCGAAATGGCCTCTGCCATGCTGCGCAAGGCCCTGGATGCGCTGGCACGTTTGGATACAAAAAGTGCGGTCGCCATCTTGAAAGATGATGATCTGATCGATGATGAGTTTGACGGCTTTGTGCGCAAACTCATCACCTACATGATGGAAGACCCGCGCAAGATTTCGCCGAGTCTGGATCTGCTGTTCGTGGCCAAGGCCATTGAACGCATCGGAGATCACTCCAAGAATGTGGCCGAGCTGATCATCTATCTTGTCGAAGGCAAGGACATTCGCCACCAGACCATGGATGTGATCGAGTCCGCGGTGAAGTGAGCGAGAAACGGTATTTGTGGAATGAAGAAAAACCCTCGAATCCTGATCGTGGAGGATGAGCCTGCGATTGCAGAGCTGATTGCTGTCAACCTGCGCCACAACGGCTTCCAGCCCATCTGGACGGAAGACGGTGCCAGCGCCCAGCGGGAGCTGGACGCCGTGCTGCCCGATGCCATCTTGCTGGACTGGATGCTGCCCGGCTCCAGCGGGCTGGCGCTGGCGCGCAAATGGCGTGCTGACGCCCGCACCAAGCACATCCCGATTTTGATGCTGACGGCGCGCGGCGACGAGCCCGACAAAGTGGCGGGGCTGGATGCCGGCGCGGACGACTACATCACCAAGCCGTTTTCCACCCAGGAACTGCTGGCCCGTATTCGTGCCGTGCTGCGCCGACGGGCTCCCGAACAGGTGACGGCCAAGGTGGCCGTGGGCGCGCTGGAGCTGGATGCTGCCACCCACCGCGTGGCCTACAGCGGAGAGGCCTTGAAGCTGGGGCCTACCGAGTTCAAGTTGCTGAACTATCTGCTCAACCATCCCGAACGTGTGCACAGCCGGGCCCAGTTGCTGGACAAGGTCTGGGGTGACCATGTGTTCATCGAAGAACGCACGGTGGATGTGCATGTCAAACGCCTGCGCGAAGCCTTGGGCGAGGCCGGCACCATGGTGCAGACTGTGCGTGGTGTGGGCTACCGCCTGAGCGCTCCGGCGCAGGGCTGACACCGGCCCATCCGACTGTCACGCGCAGCGCTGCTGTGCGGGCAGTCCATATCCAAGCAAAGAGAAACAAACATGACATGGCGTGGATTGGCGCTGGCGCTGCTGCAGATAGCGCTGGGCGGGCTGGGGTGGTGGCTGGGGCAGGCATGGGGGGCGTTGGCCGCCGTGGTGCTGGCCTCCTGGCTGTGGCTGGCCTGGGATATGTGGCATGCGCGCAAGCTGCTCTTGTGGCTGCGCTCCACGGAGCTGGTACAGGCTCCTGCCATGTCGGGTGTGTGGGGGGAGCTGGCCACACGTATGCGCCGCTGGCTGCGACTGGATGCGCAACAGGTGCAGCAAAGCGAGCAGCGCCTGGAGGATATTTTTTCTGCCCTGCAGGCCAGCCCCAACGGCCTGATCTTGCTGGACACCACCGGCCATATCGAGTGGTGCAACCAGACGGCCGAGCAGCAGTTCGGCCTGGATGCCGAGCGGGACCTGCTGCAGTCCATTGGCAACCTGGTGCGTGACCCGGCATTCAGCGCGTACTGGACGCGGCATGACTTCACACAGCCGGTGCTGATGCAGGGGCGTGACAGCACGCCGGGGCGGCCCATGCGGCTGTCCGTGCAGCTGTATGCCTATGGAGACGGCCGCCACCTGCTGCTGTCGCGCGACATCACGACCCTGGAGCAGGCCGAGGCCATGCGGCGTGATTTTGTGGCCAATGTGTCGCACGAGATCCGCACACCGCTGACGGTGCTGCTGGGCTTTGTCGAAACCCTGCAGACCCTGCCGCTGGAGGAAGACGAGCGCAAGCGCTATCTGGCGCTGATGGCCCAGCAGGCCGCCCGCATGCAGAACCTGGTGCAGGATTTGCTCACCCTCTCACGCCTGGAAGGCAGTCCCCTGCCGGCGCGCGACGACTGGATACCGCTGGCGCCCTTGCTGGGCCAGTGCGAAGACGAGGCCACGGCGCTGTCTGAAATGCTGACGCGCAAATCGGGCGCACCCCATGTGCTGGTGTTTCCCGAGGCGACGGTGCTGCAGTCCGATCTGGCGGGGGTGCCTGCCGAGCTGCACAGCGCGTTCTCCAACCTCATCAGCAATGCCATCCGCTACACCCCTGCAGGGGGCAACATCACGGTGCAATGGCAGCCCCATGCCGATGGCAGTGCCACGTTCTCCGTGCAGGACAGTGGGCGTGGCATTGATCCCGAGCATGTGGGGCGTTTGACGGAGCGCTTTTACCGTATTGACCGCAGCCGCTCGCGCGAGACCGGGGGCACGGGGCTGGGCTTGGCCATCGTCAAGCATGTGCTGCAGCGCCATGGTGCACAGCTGCATATCGCCAGCGTGCTGGGTCAGGGCTCCACCTTCTCTGCCACCTTCCCGGCGGGGCGGGTGAGAGGGCATGTGAAATAACACCCCCTGAGCCGCTTCGCGTCTTCCCCCTCTTTAGGCGCTACGCGCCAGAGGGTGACGGCACCAGCGCGGTGGGGCGGCGCGGCCGGCGTAGGCCCTTGCGCGGTGCCTCTGACCTGGGTAGCGCCACTTTTATGCGCTGTGGGTGGTGTGTAGCGCTGATCGTTCGCACATGGCTTGGGGGATCAAGCGCCTGGGGTGCCGGAAATACGCCGCAACTGGCGGTGCAGCATGACTGCAAAAATCATAGCTGTGAGTGCAAGTGCTGCGGCGCTGGTAGCCCAAAAGGCCGTGGGTTGTCCATGCCAGACCGGCGGCCACTGCAGCTGGTAGGCCAGCAGATAGCCGCCGCCCAGTCCCACGCCCCACAGCAGCAGGCCGTAGGTGAGCAGAGGCGCCAGGGTGATGCGAAATGAGCGCAGCACAAAAATGCAATAGCACTGCACGCTGTCTGCCAGGTGATAAAGCGCCACCCAGATCAGCAGGCCTGCGGCCAGCGCGGTGACGGCGGCATCGCGGGTGTAAAAGCCCAAAATGGCATCGCCTGCCAGCCATACAAACAAGGCCAGGCACAGGCCCAGGGCTGCAGCCAGTTGCAGCCCCTGGCGGGCCATCTGCGCAGCCAGCAAAGGGCGCTGCGCGCCCAGCCAGTAGCTGACGCGGGCACTGGTGGCAATGGCCAGCGACAGCGGCACCATATAGCACAGCGCGGCCAGATTGGCCGCAATCTGGTGGCTGGCCGAAGACTGGCTGCCCTGGCGGGCAATGAACAAGGCCATCAAGGTGAAAGAGGTCACCTCCACCGAAATCGACAGGCCGGCGGGAATGCCTATGCGGGCGAACTGCCGCAGTTGCTGCCAGTCAGGCGCCTCCAGGCGCCGCCACAGCTGCAGCGGGTGGTACAGCGAAGCGGTGCGCAGCAACCACAGCGCCAAAAACAACATGCCGTATTGCACCAGCAAGGTGGCCCAGGCACAGCCGGCCGCGCCGAGTGCGGGGATGCCGGCGCCGCCAAAGGTGAACCAGATGGACAGCAGCACCTTGGGCACCAGAGAGAGCAGCTGCAGCATGGTGACCAGTTGCGGATGGCCCAGCGACTGGTTGAGCGTGGTGAAAAGACGCAGCAGCAGGGCCGCCGGCAGGGCCAGGGCCACGATGTGCAAATAGGCCCGCACCTCGGGCTGCATGGCGGCAGGCACTTTGGCTGCTTGCAGCAAGGGCCCAGGCAGCATCAACACTGCCATGCCCAGGGTGGTGGCCAGCAGGCACAGGTAGAGAGATTGGCGAAAGCTCTGGCCTATGCGTACCGGCTGACCCTGACCATGCTGCTCCGCCCAGATGGGCAGCAAAGCCTGCAGCACGCCCATCAGCGAGATGTAGACGCTGACAAACACGGCGCTGCCCACAGACAGTGCCGCCAGGGCCGATGCGTCGTAGCGGCCGGCGACCACGGTATCGGTGACCGCAAAGGCCATGACGGCCAACTGGCCTACCAGCACAGTGCCCGCATGCCGGGCGAGCGTGCGCAGCTCGCTCATGCTCAGCGGCGGCGCTGCAACACCAGCAGCAAATCATCTTGCTCGGTGGGGCGCGCATGGGTGGCCACCGCTTGCCAGGGCGCGGTGGCCGTGTTCGAGAGCGCGGCCCAGTAGCGCGGCACGGTCACGGTCCAGTCGCATTGCTGGGCATGGTCCACGCGGAACAGCTGTTGCTTCCAGGGGCCGTAATAGTGCAGGGCGGCTACCTGGCCACTGCTGAGGCCGGCCACGTTGACACAGGCCGTATCGGCCGGGATGGTGTTGACCACCAAACGCATATGGGGGGCGTAGCTGCGGCCGTAATCCAGCGCGGGCAGCCACAGCGTCATCAACAGAACCCACACCAGGGTGGCGCCGCCTGCGGGCAGTACCAGGCTTTTCCAGATGGCGGCGCGGTGGCGGCGGGTGCGCCAGGCCACCAGCAGCAACCAGCTCACGGTAGCGAACAGTGCCACGGCAAAAGGCCACCAGGAAAAGCTGGGCGTGAAGCCGGGGGCCAGCCTGGCCACGTTGGCTGCGGGCTTGGCAGGTACGCCCGTCATCATGGAGGTCCAGATAACCCAGATGGCAATCGCGAAGACGGTAAAGAAAATCAGCGTGAACCAGTCGATGAGGGCGCCAATGCTGCGCTTGAGCGTAGGCAGGGCAAAGGCGGCCAGGGCCGAGATGGCGGGCAGGCCGAGCAGCAAGGCGCGGTCGGCGGGGTGGGTGAGTGCGGCCGAGCTCAGGGTGAGCAACCACCACCACAGTGGCAGGCTCAGATGAGGGTGGCGCAGCAAATCCCAGACTTGGCGGCGCCAGCGCCACAGCGTCCACAGCGCCAACGGCCAGGCGGGCCAGCTGAACCAGATCAGCAGGCGCACCAGATTGCGCCATTCCCGGGGCTCTTCGGAAACCACAATGCGCCATTCCCACATTTGGAGCTTCCAGGCCACAAAGCTGGAAAACGCCACTGCGCACAGCCACCAGGCGGCCCAGGTGGACTGGTGTGGCAGTTCGGTGCTGCGGCTGCGCCAGGTGAAAACCGCCACGCCCAGGCCCATCAAGGCCGCCAGCGAGGGCGCGCCGCTAAGCACCAGGCCCAGCATGCCGGCACTGGCCAGCGCAATTGCCCAGCGTGCGTGGTAGGGCATGGCGGCTGCAGCCAGCAAGGTGAGGGTGGCCGTGCACAGCTGGGCCAGATAGCTGCTGGTTTCATGGCTGAGCTGGGCAAGGCCCAGGCAGGCCAGCAGGGCCAGCAGGCCTGCGTCGGCCATGGCGCGTGCGTAGTCCTGGGGGCGGGCCTCTCCACCAAAGGCAAAGGCCACGGGCTGGGCGCCAGGGGTGCGGGCCAGGTAGTACACCGTCCACCACATGGCGGTCAGCGTCAGTGTCAGCAGGGCCACAAAGGGTAGGCGTACCACCCACTCAGGGTCCCAGCTGGCAGGGAAGATTTGCAAGGCCCAGGCGCCCAGCCAATAGGGCAGCAGGCCTTCGGTGGACGGGGCTTGACCCAGTATCGACGGATGGAGCCAAGGGGTGCTGCCGGCGGCCAGGGCGCGCATATAGCCAAAGGCCGTCATGTCGGTATCACGCCAGGGGCTGCGGCCAATGAAGCCCGACAGTATGTAGGCGGCGCACAGCAGCCACAGCGTCCAGCGGGGCAGGGCGCGCACGGCGCTTTGGGCAACGATGGCGGGGCTGGGCGGATTCATGGCAAATCAGGCAAAAGGCGTCACACAAACGGGCAGCAGCGCAGAGGGATGCGGAGCCCGGGCAAACAAAAAGGCAGCGCGGTCGCCCGGGCTGCCTGGGTGGCGAAGAAAGACTTGCTTACTTCTTGCCGAAGCGGTTGCGGAAACGCTCCACGCGGCCGCCCATGTTGTCCACCGACTTTTGGGTGCCAGTGTAGAAGGGGTGCGACTCGGAGGAAGTATCCAGCTTGAACAGAGGGTATTCCTTGCCTTCGAAGGTTTCGGTTTCCTTGGTGTTCACGCACGAACGGGTCACAAACTTGAAACCGTTGGACAGGTCCACGAACAACACTTCGCGGTAGTTGGGGTGAATGCCTTCTTTCATGATCATTCCTTTGGGTCAAGTGCGGTAGCCGTGCCTGACCTGCTACAACCCTTGTAGCAGTCATGAATCAAGCGTACTTTCCGCAATAGAAAAAGCCCCCCATTATAGCGTGGAGGGCTTGGGTTGTCGACAAAGGGGCAAGCCCCTTGGCGTCGGCGCTTAACCGCCGCGGCGCATGGCCTCGAAGAATTCCACGTTGTTCTTGGTTTCCTTCATCTTCTTGATCATCAGCTCCATGGACTCGATCTCATCCATGTTGTACATGAACTGGCGCAGGATACGGGTCTTTTGCAGAATCTCGGGCGGCAGCAGCAGCTCTTCACGGCGGGTGCCGCTCTTGTTGAGCTCAATGGCCGGGAACACGCGCTTTTCATACAGGCGGCGGTTCAGGTGCAGTTCGCTGTTGCCTGTGCCCTTGAATTCTTCAAAGATCACTTCGTCCATGCGGCTGCCGGTGTCGACCAGGGCGGTGGCGATGATGGTCAGCGAACCGCCTTCTTCCACCTTGCGGGCCGCGCCAAAGAAGCGCTTGGGGCGTTGCAGGGCATTGGAGTCCACGCCGCCGGACAGCACCTTGCCGGACGAAGGCACAACGTTGTTGTAGGCGCGGGCCAGACGGGTGATGGAGTCCAGCAAGATGACCACGTCCTTGCCCAACTCGACCAGGCGCTTGGCGCGCTCGATCACCATTTCGGCCACGTGCACGTGGCGGGTGGCGGGCTCGTCAAAGGTGGAGGCAATGATTTCACCCTTCACGGAGCGCTGCATTTCCGTCACTTCTTCAGGGCGCTCGTCCACCAGCAGCACCATCATGTGCACATCGGGGTAGTTGGCCGTGATGGCGTGGGCAATGCTTTGCATCATCATGGTCTTGCCGCTCTTGGGCGGTGCCACGATCAAAGCGCGCTGGCCGCGGCCGATGGGGGCAATGATGTCGATGATGCGGCCGGTGATGTTTTCTTCGCCCTTGATGTCGCGTTCCAGGCGCATCTGCTGCTTGGGGAACAGCGGGGTCAGGTTTTCGAACATCACCTTGTGCTTGTTCTGCTCGGGTGGACCGCCGTTGACCTTGTCCAGCTTGGTCAGTGCAAAGTAGCGCTCGCCATCCTTGGGCGTGCGCACTTCGCCTTCGATCATGTCGCCGGTGTGCAGATTGAAGCGGCGCACCTGGCTGGGCGAGATATAGATATCGTCGGTGCTGGCCGTGTAGCTGGTGTCGGGGCTGCGCAGAAAGCCAAAGCCATCGGGCAGGATTTCCAGCACGCCATCGGCAAACACTTGTTCGCCAGCCTTGGCACGCTTTTTGATGATGGCAAACATCAGCTCCTGCTTGCGCATACGACCGACGTTTTCGATCTCAAGCGCTTCGGCCTGCTTCAACACTTCGGACACGTGCAGTGCCTTGAGTTCGTTAAGGTGCATGGAATCGCTCCTGGGCGGAGTCTTTAGAAATCAGGGGGGTGGGCGTAGGGCCGGGAGAGACCGTGAATGCGTGGTCTGCTGGCACTGCCGAGAGAGAAAGGTTTGCGCACGCCTATGCTGCGATACGAAACCCAAATCAAATTATGACAGGAAAACCGCTTGCGTGGTCAGCGTGGCGGGCTCTGTACAGGCAAGTTTGGTAGCAAACTGCCAAAAAAGCGACGCCTGGCGCGGTCAGCGGCCAGGCGTTGGGGATGAAAAAGCCTGATCAGGCCAGATTCTGGTCGATGAAGGCCGTCAGCTGGGCCTTGGCCAGAGCGCCGACCTTGGTGGCCACCAGCTCGCCGTTCTTGAACAGCATCAGCGTGGGAATGCCGCGAATGCCGAACTTGGCGGGGATGTCGCGGTTTTCATCCACATTCATCTTGGCAATGCTCAGCTTGCCTTCGTAGATGCCTGCCACATCGTCCAGGATGGGGGCGATCATCTTGCAGGGGCCGCACCATTCGGCCCAGTAGTCGACCAGCACAGGGGTGCTGGACTGGAGCACGTCGGCTTCGAAACTGGCGTCAGAGATGTGTTTGATCAGGTCGCTGGCCATGGGGATCCTTGTTGGTTGCTTATTGCAGAACGAAATCAATAGGACTTATGCAAACCAGGATGGAGCATGGCTTGTGCCCTAAGGCGAAGCACTCGTCTAAACCGAATTTGCGTAAGTCGTGATCAAAATGGGTTGGCACTCGCATGCCAAGACTGCTGTCATTGTCGCAGAAAGCAATCTCCAGCCTTGGGATGTGGGCTGTGCTTGGACTGCTATGACCGTGATAGCTTTTCCCGGCGCGCGTGCAGTGGTATGTGCGCCTGGCGGCAAAGAGCCTGGGAAAGTCGCCAGGCTACCCGGGTTGCAAACTGCAGGCCAGCCGTGCTGGCGCCACAATGCGGCCTCTTTGCTGTGCTTGATGGAAAGCTTTTTGGTATGTCTGCTCCCCTGTCTTCTTCTGCCGCCGCTGCGCAAACCACTGTCTCTGCCGTGGAGGATGGGGTCTGCATCATCGGCGCCGGCCCTGCGGGGTTGATGGCGGCCGAGGTGCTGGCCAGCCAGGGCATTGCAGTCCATGTCTGGGATGCCAAGGCCTCGGTGGGGCGCAAGTTTTTGATGGCGGGTAAAGGGGGCATGAATCTGACGCACTCCGAAGCGTTCGAGACCTTTGTCTCCCGCTATGGCGGCAGCAGCGAGGCGCTGCACCCTATGCTCCAGGCCTTTGGCCCGCAGCAGGTGTGTGATTGGGTGCATGGCCTGGGTTTGGAAACCTTTGTGGGCTCGTCCGGCCGGGTGTTCCCCACTGATATGAAGGCCGCGCCCTTGCTGCGCTTGTGGATGGCACGCCTGCGCCGCCTGGGCGTGCAGTTTCATATGCGCCACCGTTGGACGGGGTGGAGCGCCGACGGCGCGTTGCGTCTGGAATCTGAGGCCGGTGAGGTGCATCTGCGCCCGCGCGCCACCTTGCTGGCCTTGGGCGGCGGCAGCTGGGCCCGCCTGGGCTCGGACGGTGCCTGGCTGCCGTGGCTGGCTGGGCGTGGCGTGGATGTCGCGCCGCTGCAACCATCGAACTGCGGCTTTGATGTGGGTGGGCTGCAGGGCGATCTTTTGGCCAAGGGCTGGACGCCTTTTTTTGCCGAGCGCTTTGCCGGCCAGGCCTTCAAGTCGGTGGCCATACAGTTCACCGACAGCCAGGGGCGCAGCTTTGCGCGCCGCGGCGAATTTGTGGCCACGCAAACCGGTATTGAAGGCAGCCTGGTCTATGCCGTCTCCAGCCTGCTGCGCGATGAGATAGCACACACGGGTGCGGCCACCTTGCATCTGGATTTGCTGCCGGCCTACAGCGCGGAGCGGGTGCTGGAGGCGGTACGCCATCCGCGCGGTGCGCGCAGCTTGTCCAGCCACCTCAAAGGTCGGCTGGGCCTGGATGGCGTGAAGGCCGCCGTGCTGCGCGAGGTGCTGGACAAAGCCGGTATGGACGACCCTGTCCGCTTGGCCCAGGCCATCAAGGCCTTGCCGCTGACCGTGGTGGCTGCCCGCCCCATCGATGAAGTCATCAGCACCGCCGGCGGTGTGCGCTGGCAGGCCGTGGATGAGATGCTGATGAGCCGGCAGCAACCCGGGCTGTTTTTTGCCGGAGAAATGCTGGACTGGGAGGCGCCCACGGGTGGCTATTTGCTCACGGCCTGCATGGCCACCGGAGTGCGGGCGGCGCAGGGCGTGCAGCAGTATCTGGTGCAGTCGTCGGCCCCAAGCCTCTGAGAAGCCCATGCTGTCTGCATAGGCAGCTATGTTTTTTGGAGGGCTTGAGCCAGAGGCTTGGCAGAACAGGTCTGCTGGCTTAAGATCCGCCGCTTTCGTATTCAACGAGGTATTCGTCCCATGCGCCATTGATGCCGCCGTTTTGACAACGGCCTAGCTTTCGTCCCCACCACTGGGTTGGGGGATATGGGCTTTTTGGCATCGATATGACGAATACCTTTCTCACGCTCCAAGGCGTGTCTCTTGTTTTGCCCCATGGCAAAACCCTGTTCTCCGAACTCAACGCACAATTCGACGGGCGCCCCACAGGCTTGGTGGGTCGCAACGGCGTGGGCAAAAGCCTGCTGGCGCAGATATTGGCTGGCCTGGTGTTGCCCAGCATGGGGCAGGTGCTGCGCGTCGGGCGTGTGCACTATCTCTCGCAGCAGGCCATTACCGAAAGCGCAACCGTCGCGGCCCTGGCCGGTGTGCAGCCCACGCTGGATGCGCTGCGCCGCATAGAAGCCGGCAGCACCGATGTGGCGGACTTTGATGCCGTGGGCGAGCGCTGGGATTTGCCGCAACGTCTGCAAGACGCGCTCCAGGCACAAGGTCTGGGCCATGTGGACATAGACACTCCGGTGTCTGCGCTCAGCGGCGGCCAGGCCATGCGCGTGGCTCTGATGGGCGCCATGCTGCTGGATGCGGACTTCCTGATTTTGGATGAGCCCAGCAACCACCTGGATAGGCCCGGCCGTGCAGTGCTGATAGCGCAGCTGCAGCAGTGGTCCCAAGAACCGGGCAAAGGGCTGTTGGTGATCAGCCATGACAGGCAGTTGCTCAACACCATGGAGCGCGTGGTGGAGTTGACATCGCTGGGCTTGAGCAACTGGGGCGGCAACTACGATTTTTATGCGCAAGCCAAGGCACAGCAAGCCGAGAACGCGGCCGAGCAATTGCAACAGGCCAAGCAGGAGCGCAAGCGCCAGCAGCATGCGCTGCGCGAGCAGCAGGAGCGCCAGCAAAAACGCGAGGTGCGTGGCAAACAGCAGGGGCAGGAGGCCAACCAGGCCAAGATCTTGCTGGACCGGCAAAAAGAACGCAGCCAGGGATCGGCTGGCAAGCTGGCCCTGCAGCAGCAGGCCCAGCGCGAGCAACTTGATGCGCGTGTGCGTGAGGCCGCAGCACTGCTGGAAGATGAGCAGGCCATTGTGTTGCATGCGCTGCCGCAGTTGGCTGTGGGCGCCCGTGTTGTGGCTGAGCTGGAGGATGTGCGCCTGCCCTTTGTTCCGGATGCACACCACACCATCACCCTGAGCCTGCGCGCCGGGCAGCGTGTGGGCGTGCTGGGGCGCAATGGCTGTGGAAAGTCGACCTTGCTGAAGCTGCTTGCCGGTTGCATCCCTCCATTGACTGGGGTTTGCAAGCAGGTGGCGCGCAGCGCCTATCTGGATCAGCAGCTGGACCAGTTGCCGCCCGATAGCACGGTGCTGGAGTTGATGCAAGAGGCCAATGCCACGCTACCCGAGGCCGAGCTGCGCATGCGCCTGGCGCAACTGGGCTTGGGCGCGCAAAAACTGGCCCAGCCTTCAGGCAAGCTGAGCGGCGGCGAGCGCCTGAAAGCCGCACTGGCCTGTGCGCTGTATGCAGACCCGCCGGCGCAGATGCTGTTGCTGGATGAGCCCAGCAACCACCTGGACCTGGTCTCTCAAAAAGCATTGCAGCAGATGCTGGCGGGCTACCAAGGGTGCCTGGTGGTGGTCTCGCACGATGATGTATTTTTGCAGCAGCTATCGCTGTCGCATCACCTGGTGTGCACAGAGCAAGGCTGGAGGATGGAGGCTTGCTAGAGCTGTGCCCGGGCAGGGCTCAGGCATTGGTGCGACCGAGGCGGCGGAGCAGGGCAGGCCTGCGGCCTTGTTGTCTTTCAAAATGCTTTTTGCATGCAGATACCGTAGCAAGGCGCTAGATTCAGCTTGTGCCTGTGCCGAGTGCTGTCGGCATCAAGGCTTTGATCGCGGGGTCTTTGGAGGAAACCATTGCATGGCCACCGAATTCATCTTGCTCGATGCATCCACTCTTCCTGCATTTGCGGGCTTGTATGTGGCGGTTTTTAATGCCCCGCCATGGAGTGACGGCTGGGAAGCGCCTGCTGCTGTGGAGCGGCTGAACGCTTTTGCCGGGCACCCGCGCTTCCATGGGCTGGGCATGCAAGTGGATGGTGTGCCGGTTGCGCTGATTCTGGGCTGGGGTGAGCGCTGGGTGCAGACCTGGCATTTCCACATCAAGGAAATGTGTGTGGCTCCCCATCTGCAAGGTCAGGGCCTGGGGGCAGCGTTGCTTGCAGAGCTGGAGAGCAGGCTGGCGGAGATGGGCTATACCCATGCGCATCTGGCCACGGGGCAGGCCGTGCCTGCCCGGCATTTTTACCAGCACCATGGCTACCGGGACTTGCCGCTGTTATCGCTGGGCAAGCGTTTGCAGGCTTGAGTGGCAGCCTGCAATGGCTTTGGGCATGCGCTTAGCCCGGAGTTGTGAACTTCAAAAAACGCTGGCCTTCATAGTCCAGCGTTCCCACGAAGGTGAAACCATGCCGGGCGAGACCACGGATATGCCGGCGGCTTGGAGGCAGCAGCACGCTGACCGCGCCTATGCCCAGCCTGGATCGGTCCTGCATCAGGCTGCGGAAAATGCAGGCGCCCAATCCCCAGTACTGGGGTAACAGCACCAGGGCAAAGTCGGCCTCGTCGCCTTCACGTTGAAACCCGCCCCAGCCCGCAAAGCAGCCATCGACCCGGATGGCGTGCGGCCCATAGCCATTTTCTTGCCACTGCGCATCCTTGCCTTGGGCCCAGTCGGTAACCGCGTTTTCATCCCAGCGGGTATCGGCCAGCGGCATGTGGCGGATCACGTCCGGGTGGTTGAGCAAAACCATCCAGTCCATTACGGGGATTTCAGCAAAGCGATGCAGGGAGAAGGCCATGGCCTAGTGGGCTCTTGTGGGCAAAAAATGCGCAACAGCGGTGCGCAGCAACATCAAGAGGGGCCTTTCTTTGGAAGACAGGTTCTTGCGTTGAAGAACTTTCCATCGAAAGGTGACGAGCCTTACCCTCGGCACTGGTTTCACAGTTAGGGCTGCTTGGTTCCCCACCTGACCCGGTTGGCCGCTTCCCCATGCGAGGAGGCCCGTCAAGGCGAATTGTACCTGAGGAATGCGGTGGCTTTCGGACTCGATGCCGGGCAAGGCAAAGGTCAAGGCGCCAGCCCGTAGAATCGGGCCCATGTCCTATTTAGTGCTTGCTCGCAAATACCGTCCCCGCAATTTCTCTGAAATGGTGGGGCAAGAACACGTCGTGCAGGCGCTCACCAATGCGCTGACCCAGCAACGCTTGCACCATGCTTATCTGTTCACGGGTACACGTGGCGTGGGCAAGACCACGGTGTCCCGCATTCTGGCCAAGTCGCTGAACTGCGTGGGCCCGGATGGCCAGGGTGGCATCACCGCCACGCCTTGCGGCGTGTGCCCGGCTTGCCTGGAAATCGATAGCGGCCGCTTCCCCGATTACACCGAGTTGGACGCGGCCTCCAACCGTGGCGTGGACGAGGTCCAAAGCCTGCTGGAGCAGGCTGTTTACAAGCCGGTGCAGGGGCGCTTCAAGGTCTTCATGATCGACGAAGTGCATATGCTCACCAACACGGCGTTCAACGCCATGCTCAAGACGCTGGAAGAGCCGCCCGAGTACCTGAAGTTCGTGCTGGCCACGACTGACCCGCAGAAGGTGCCGGTGACCGTGCTCTCGCGCTGCCTGCAGTTCAATCTGCGGCCCATGGCGCCCGATACGGTGCTGGAGCATCTGATCAGCGTGCTGGGCACCGAGAACGTGCCGGCTGATCCCCAGGCGCTCAAGCTCTTGGCACGCGCCGCGCGTGGCTCCATGCGCGATGCGCTGTCCTTGACCGACCAGGCCATTGCCTTTGGCAGCGGCCAGCTGCAGGAAGCCACGGTGCGCCAGATGCTGGGCAGCGTGGACCGCAGCTATGTGTTTCGCCTGATTGGCGCCCTGGCTCAGGGCGATGGCCGCACGGTGGTGGAGACGGTGGACAGCCTGCGCCACCACGGTGTCTCGGCCTCGGCCACGCTGGAGGATATGTGCGCCGTGCTGCAGCGCATGGCCGTGCTGCAGGCCGTGCCCCATATGGCAGAGGCCTCCGACCCCAGCGACCCCGAAGCCGCTGAGATGGCCACCCTGGCCCAGCAGATGCCGGCCGATGAAACCCAGCTGCTCTATAGCATCTGCCTGCACGGCCGCACCGAGCTGGGTCTGGCGCCCGATGAATATGCGGCCCTGACCATGGCGCTGCTGCGTCTGCTGGCCTTCAAGCCCCAGGGGCAGGGCGCCGCAGCGGAAAAAAAAACTCTAGCGACAGCCCCAGCAGTCACCTCGGCCCCCACGCCGGCTAAGCCTGTAGCCCAGGCCCAGTCTGCTCCTCCGCCCGTGGTCAGTGCACCGCCGGCAGCGGAGGTCGTGACACCAGCCCCGGCTCCGGTGGTGGAAGCCGCGCCGGTGGAACCTATCGTTCCGGCCGTGCCTGCGGTGGTGCAGTCACCTGAGCCCGAAGCCCCGGCGCAGCCTGCCGCCGTGCCGCAGGTGGCCGAGCCCACGCCCGCACCGGTGGTGGCGGTTGCACCAGCACCTGTATCTACGTCTGTGCCTGAGCCTGCTGTTGTGGCACCTGCCGTGCCGCAGCAGGCTGCAGCTCCCATCCCCGCCGCGCCCCAACCATCGCCAGCCGTGGATATGCCTGCGGCTGAGAAAGCCGAGATTCCGCCTTGGGAAGATGCGCCGGCCGTGGCCGAGGATGACAGCGATGCCGATGTCGCTGCAGCGCCCATAGACGCTGATGACGACGCGCTCCAGCCTCCGCCCTGGGATGGCCCTATGGAGGGCGAACCCATGGATTTGCCACCGGATGCCGAGGTCGATGACGGCCCGCCCATGGCTGAGCCCGCTTCGCGCGCCGCGCCGCCGGTGCAGGACTTCACGCCCGCCCCCATGCCCCAGGAGGTGGCCACCACGCCGTTGGGCGATGCCTGGTATGCCGTGGTCAAGCAATTGGTGCAGGCCGAGGCCATTACCGCTTTGGTGCGCGAGCTGGCGCTGCAGTCCCAATTGGTTGCCCAAGACGGTGACAGCTGGACGCTGCGCGTGGAGCGCACCTCGCTGAACCAGGCCACGGCCAAGGAGCGTTTGCGCAAGGCCTTGGCCGATGCCGGCCACTGCCAGCAGTTGGTGGTGGAAAATGGCGCTGCAGCCGATACCCCGGCCAAGCGCAACACCGCTGCGGCCCAGCGTTTGCAAAAGCAGGCAGAGGCCATTGTGCTGGCCGACCCGCAGGTGCTGACCCTGATGCGCGAGCATGGTGCCAAAATCGTGCCCGGCAGCATTCGACCCGCTTGAGCCCAGAACCCCTGTGCGCTGCTGCCGTTTTGTAAGCAGCGCACATCCGCCATTCACACACAGAAAACCAACGCAAAGGATTTAGCCATGTTCAACAAAGGACAACTCGCCGGCCTGATGAAGCAAGCCCAGGCCATGCAGGACAACCTGAAGAAGGCCCAGGACGAGCTGGGCAATATCGAAGTGGAAGGCGAGTCCGGCGCCGGCCTGGTCAAGGTGGTGATGACCTGCAAGCACGATGTCAAGCGCATCACCATCGACCCCAGCCTGCTAGCCGAAGACAAGGACATGCTGGAAGACCTGGTCGCCGCCGCCTTCAATGCCGCCGTGCGCAAGGCCGAAGAAACCAGCAACGAGAAGATGGGCAAGCTCACCGCCGGCATGCCCGGTCTGCCTGGTGGCATGAAGTTTCCCTTCTAAGCGGAATCATCAAACAACATAGCGGCTTGTGCTTGTGGGTGCTTGGTTTGAGGCTGATAAGGCTTTGAAAACCAGTGCATGAGAGCATAGGTAGCTATGGTTTTTACAAGCGCTGCCCCGCAGCGCGGGACCCGAGGGAAAGCATTGCCGCTTTCCCTTTTGCTTTGGGCGTCGGCTGCATGGGCTGCCGCCTTGCATGGAATCCGTGGAGTGCCCCATGTCTGAACAACTTCAACCGCTGGAGCCCTTGATCCAGGCGCTGCGCTGCCTGCCGGGCGTGGGCGTCAAGTCGGCGCAGCGCATGGCTTTTCACCTGCTGCAGCGCGACCAGGATGGTGCGCGCCAGCTGGCGCGAGCCTTGCAAACGGCGGTGGACTCGGTGCGCCACTGCGAGCAGTGCAACACCTTCACCCATGAGCGCATCTGCAGCATTTGCCAGGATGCCGGGCGCGATGCGGCACGCCTGTGCGTGGTGGAAACCCCGGCCGATCTGGCTGCCATGGAGCGCACCGGTGCCTACAAGGGCTATTACTTTGTGCTGATGGGGCGGCTATCGCCCATGGATGGCGTGGGGCCCAAGGACATAGGCCTGCCCGAGTTGTTGGTGCGTGCCCAGGGAGGCGCCGTGCATGAGGTGATTCTGGCCACCAGCTTCACGGCCGAGGGCGAGGCCACGGCCCATGCCATCAGCGAGCTGCTGCAGGGTCGCAACATCGAAGTCACACGCCTGGCGCGCGGCGTGCCCATTGGCAGCGAGCTGGAATATGTGGACCTGGGCACCATTGCCCACGCGCTGGTGGACAGGCGCTAAAGCAGGCCAGGGAAAACTCTTGCTTCTGTAACAGGCGAGTGGACGTCGGCTGTTGGAATCCGCGCGTGGTGCCATGAAAAATGGCTGGCCCAGACTACGAAATCAGCCTCCTGTCACTCAACCCGGCGCGACCCAGCTCAGGGACAGCGAGCAAGGGCCTACGCCGGCCGCGCCGCCCCGCAGCGATGCTGTCGCCGGCTGCCCGTATGCCACCCTGGTGGGAAGGCGCTACAGGCGACTCAGGGGGCGTCATTTAACGCTTGCGCTTGGAAGGGGTTCCCCCCTTTTGCGCCACCGTGGTCTTGCCGGTGTTACGTGGCGCGGCCTTGGCTGGCGCCGACTTGCTGCTGCGGCTGCTCTGGGCCACGGCCTTGCCACCGCCGCTCGATGGTGCGGAGGCGGCTGCTGCGCCCATGCGCACCGGCAGATAGACCACCAACTGCTGGCCAGCACGCAGCGCGGCGTTGGCGCGTAAATCGTTCCAGCTCACCACATCGCTGGAGCTGACGCTGTAGCGCCGCGCCAGGCTGATGATGGTGTCGCCCTTGCGGGCCTTGACGGTGCTGCGGCGCGTGACCACCTCGGGGGCAAAGGCGATGCTGGCGGTATCGGCTACCTGGCCGGAGACATCGGCATCCATAGCGCTGGTGCGCGGCACCATCAGCGCCGAGCCGGACTTGATGAGCATGCGCGGCGGGATGTTGTTGACGTTGCGCAGGTCGTATTCGCTCATGCCCACGCGCTGCGCTGCATCGGCGGTGGACATGGTGCGCGGCAGCACCCACACGGTCCAGCTGGCGAACTGGCCTTTGTCATAGGCGTCCAGATTGCGGCGAAAGACATTGGCGTTGTCCCAGGGCAGCAGAATCTGCGGTGTGCCGGCCGCCAGAATCACCGGCTTGTGCAGCGAGGGGTTGAGTGCGCGGAAATCTTCCTCGCGCACGCCGGCCAGCTTGGCGGCCAGGGCTACGTCGATGTCGCGGTTCAGGTCCACGGCCTGGAAATAGGGGTGGTTTTCAATCAACGGCAGCTCGGCGCTGAAAGCCTCGGGGCGGGCAATGATGTTCTTCACCGCCTGCAGCTTGGGCACATAGTTGCGCGTTTCGGCCGGCATGTTCAGCTCGGTATAGCTGGTGCCCAGGCCCTGGGCCTGGTTGCGCTTGATGGCGCGGCCCACGCTGCCTTCGCCCCAGTTGTAGGCGGCCAGGGCCAGATGCCAGTCGCCAAACATGCCATAGAGTTTTTGCAGATAGTCCAGCGCGGCGCGGGTGGAGGCCAGCACGTCGCGGCGGTCGTCACGGAAGGCGTTTTGCTTGAGGTCGAAGTACGTGCCGGTGGCTGGCATGAACTGCCACATGCCGGCCGCCTTGGCGCTGGAGACGGCCTGCGGATTGAAGGCGCTCTCGATATAGGGCAGCAGCGCCAGTTCGGTGGGCATGTTGCGGCGTTCCAGCTCTTCAACGACGTGGAACAGGTATTTGCTGGAGCGCTCGGTCATGCGCTGGATGTAGTCGGGCCGGCTGCTGTACCACTGCTCGTGGTTTTGCACCAAGTCCTGCTCCAGGTCGGGCATGGCAAAGCCACGGCGTATGCGTTCCCACAGGTCGGCCGGTGCGGCCAGCGAGGCCACCTTGCCGCTGCGGGCGTTCTTGCTGCTCAGAGGCGTCAACGGCCCTTGGGGCACGCGGGGGGCTGAAGATGCCGTGGTGGCCGAGGCGCTGCTGTCTGGAGGCGTGGTGGTGGCACAACCGGCCAACCACAGGGCGCTGCATAGCAAGAGAAGATGCCGCAAATTCATTGGAATACGTTTTTCCATTCACGCAGCGCGGTGAAGACGCTGAGTGGGTTGAGTGTGTCGAGATGTGGCGCGAATTGTCTCGCCCCTTGGGCTACCTGCACAATGCCGCAGCGCAAAAAAGGGTTGACAGCCAGCTCCAACTCCAGTGTAGAGGGCAGGGTGGGCAGGCCCTGGGCACGCAGAAGCTGGCATTGCTGCACATGATGGAGCAGCTGTGCATTGTTTGGTTCCACAGCCTGAGCAAAGCGCAGGTTGGAGATGGTGTACTCGTGCGCACAGCACACGCGGGTGCGCATATCCAGCGCGGCCAGTTGCTGCAGCGAGGCATGCATTTGCGCGGGCGTGCCTTCAAAAATACGGCCACAGCCGCCTGAAAACAGCGTATCGCCGCAAAACAAAATGGGTGCGGTGGCATTGCCTTTGCGGGCTTCGCTGCAGTAATACGCCACATGGCCGCTGGTGTGGCCGGGGATTGCCAGCACCTGCCAGCGCAGGCCAAGCAGCTCAAGCACCTCACCGCCCTCCACACGATGGGCAGGCTCGGGAATGGCCTCAAAGGCCGGACCATAGACCGCAGCGCCTGTGGCCTCACGCAAGGCAGCCACACCACCCACATGATCGGCGTGGTGGTGGGTCACTAGAATGGTTTGCAGTGCCAGGCCATGGGCCTGTAATGCGTGCAGCACAGGTTCTGCAGCACCGGGGTCCACCACCAAGGCCTCACGGCCGTTGTGCAGCAACCAGATGTAATTGTCCGCCAGCGCGGGTATGGGCAACAGGTTCATGAATGAAACAATGCGGGTGATGCACCCATGGAATGCCACAGCCTCTGGCCAGTACCTGCTGGACTGGGAACAGCAACGCTGCGATGAGGCGGTGGCTGATATTTTCGGCTACCACGGCCTGCAGTGGGGTATGCCAATGCTACAGGGCTTGCGCATGAGCCGCATGCCCCATCGCTGGTTGGGCCTGGAAAGCACCCAGCAGGCAGTGCATTGCCCGCCACCAGTTGCCAGCGACCCACCAGGCAGCCCCCCCTGGGGACCGGCCTTTTGCGCCGATCCACGGGCATTGCCATTGGCCGATGCCTGCATGGATTTGTTGATTCTGCCGCATACGCTGGAGCTCAGTCCCGACCCCCATGCCACGCTGCGCGAGGTAGCGCGCGTGCTGGTGCCCGAGGGGAGGGTGTTGATTTTTGGCCTCAACCCCTGGAGTTTGTGGGGTGCCCAACATGCATTGGAGCGGCCGGCAGATGGAGCGCCCGACGCCATGCGCGGCATTACCTATCTGCGGCTGCGCGATTGGCTGCGGCTGATGGAGCTGGAGGTCGAGGCCGTGGACTTTGGCGGCTTTGCCCCGCATGTGCAGCAAGCCCGCTGGCAGCAGCGTTGGCAATGGATGAACCGCGTGGGAGGCAAAACCTGGCCCATACTCGGTGCTGTCTATGGGGTGATGGCGGTCAAGCGTGTGTACGGCATGCGCCTGATGGAGCCAGCTTGGCGATCGCGCTGCACGGCCACCGCCGCTGCGCGGCCCGTGGCCCAGCGCAACCCCTCATCCAACACAAGGATATGAAGTTTTGAACAAGGTCGTGATCTATACCGATGGTGCCTGCAAAGGCAACCCCGGCCCCGGTGGCTGGGGCGTGTTGCTGCAAGCCGGCAGCGCCCAGAAAGAACTGTTTGGCGGTGAGCGCGAAACCACCAACAACCGCATGGAGCTGCAGGCCGTGATTGAGGCACTCACCGCCCTCAAACGCCCTTGCGATGTGACGCTCTACCTAGACAGCCAGTATGTGCGCAAAGGCATTACCGAATGGATTCACAGCTGGAAAGCCAAAGGCTGGCGCACGGCCAGCAAGGATCCCGTGAAAAATGCCGAGCAATGGCAGCAGTTGGACGCCCTGGTCAGCGGTGCTGGCCACCGCATCGACTGGCGCTGGGTCAAGGGCCACGCAGGCGACCCCGGCAACGAGCGCGCGGATGCGCTGGCGAACAAGGGGGTGGATAAGGCCTTGGGGCGGTTGTAGGGTAGAAAAGGCGTGCAGCTCCTTGAGGTCAACCGTTGGGGCTGCAGGCGCAGGTGCTGAACTAGATATATCTGCCGCCCGTTCTAGCAGCAACTTCCAGTCGGCAATCTGGCTGGGGCGGATCGACGTCCCCCCGGATTTGAGTAGCGTCTGGCTCTGGAGTCCAATCCCGAAGACAGGGGATTGGACGTGGGGAAGAGATTTGCGGAAGAAGAGATCATTGGCTTCCTGTGGGAAGCCGAATCAGGCTTGCCGGTGGCCGAGCCGTTTTGACGGGAAGCGATCTGGTGTCGCCAATTGTTCAAAAAACAGGGACCACTTCTGTTTATTTGCGCTGCTCAGAAGCTTGAGGGTCGCGACGCTGAAGCAAGGTCGCCAGCAGCTCCGCATCGGAATCCAATTTTTCCGCCTGACGTGAGGGGGCTTGGGTACTGGCAATGGCTCGTTTGGCAGAGGGCTTGTGGGTATCTCCCCGAGGAGTGGTGACTTTTGCTTGTTGGCTTTTGGGGGGCGGGGGCTGTTGCTTGGAGGGTGCGATTGCCGCTGGTTTTGTGGCGACACCTACCAATGTCTGCTGAGTGGGTGGAAGGGTCTGTGGTTCACCCAAGTGGTGATTCGGCGTGGCATCCGGGGTCTGAGGCACGTTGTCTTGGAGGATGCGTGCTGGCTGCGGCGCAGGCTCGATTGGAACTTGCTCCATAGGCGCGGAAGCCGGGGCCTGGATGGCCACGTTTTGAGGAGGCGCTTCAGTGCTAGGGCGGTGGCTGTTCCATACATACAGTCCGCTGCCGGCGACAAGCAGAGCAATCAGCAAGCCTTTTCCAAAAATATACCTGGATGCCGCTGGCTGCTGTTTACGCCCTTCTAGATGGGCCAAGACACGGTGATTTTCCGGAGTGCCGCTTGTGCTGCGGTTCGAGCCGAGCAGGCTGGGTTTGCCGGAAGATTTCTCATCAGTGGGAGGCGACATGATTGATCTGGCAGTGAAGTGGGCGACCGAGCAAAGAGCATTCCAAATTCTGGTGTGGAACAAGAGTTTCAGCCAGACGTAATGCTGATGAAGATTATGGGTCTGATAATCTATTAAGAATAACAGTCTATTCACCCAGTCTTCGCTCCACTGAGGCATTCAAATTGTTTCGATTGCCTACATCTATGCAATGTTATTTATAGTAACGTTTTTTTATTTTTTGCTAATTGTGTTAGCGGCTGCTTGCATTCTTTTACCAGATGTGCGTCATCGAATGCGGCTCGTGTCAAGTACATTTGGTCGCCTTGTTTGCCGTTTGGCGGAAGCGGTCTTCGGTGCATTCGGGGATTCCTCAAAAGCATGGAGGAAAGGTGCAGCTAGGGTTTTCGAAAAAACCTGGCGATATATGGTTTTGCATCGCTGGCTTTGGTGTCTGGGGACAGTGCTTATTTTTTTTCCTGCATTAATAGGAGTTTGGTTGGGGCAACATAATCTTACATTCTTTGATGAGCCAGAGCGTGACCCTGATGCACGAGTTGCCCTGCTGTTACAGGGAGAGCAACTGGTCCCTCCGTCGCCTTTGCCTCCGGAAGTCTTTGAAGCACCAGAAGTGGAAATGGCACGTCCACTTATCCGTGAAGCCAGTCGTAATTGGGGATCTCTCGATGAAGAGTTCAGCAGGCGATTGCTTTTGGTCTACAAAATAATGCGTGAACGGCATGGATATGAGATGACATTGCTGGAAGGCTATCGAAGTCCAGAACGCCAGGCTCGACTTGCCGCTTTGGGCAATCAGGTGACAAAGGCTGATGCCAATCGTAGCTATCACCAATATGGCTTGGCTGCGGACAGTGCTTTCCTAAGAGACGGGCGCATCGTGATCTCAGAGAAAGACGCCTGGGCGATGGAAGGCTATCGTTTGTATGGAGAAGTGGCAGCGTCAGTCGGATTTGTTTGGGGTGGAAACTGGTCGTTCCGTGACTATGGCCATGTTGAATATCGTAAACCTGGTTTCAAGTTGCCTTCGAGCTAAAGATATGGTGAAAAAATTAAAAGGTGTTATGAGGTATGAATAAACCATTAATTGTAGTTGGCGATAAGACAGACCACGGTGGTGTGGTGTTGGCTGGGTCATCTATTACGCTGATCGATGGCCAACCAGTGGCGTGTGTGGGCGATACCGTGAGTTGTCCGCGCAAAGGGCATGGCGGTACAACGGTAATTGCCACGGGGTCATCCGGGATGGCGATTGATAGCCGCATGGTCGCAAGGCATGGTGACAAAACGGCTTGTGGCGCTACTTTGCTGTCGTCTCAAATCGAGAGCACCAATGCCTGATATCTCGGCGCAGATCAAGGCTGGGTACTCAGCTATCCAAAGCCTGGTGGGGAGGACTGAGTGGCACATCGGTTGAGAACCGTTGCCCTATGGGCAGGCGTGGTATTGCTGACTTGGGCAATGCTGGGGGTGGTTTGGCGCTGGAGCTCGTACCAGCCGTCAAATGGTGACTTGCTGCTCGGCTTGGTGGTTGTCCCCGTGTTGTTGATAGGCGGCTATTTTTTGCTTCAAGGCGTTTTGAGGAGCATGTTGGCGTCGCCCGCCTCTTCTGGGGTGTTGCCACCGAAGACCTCGGCTGCAGCGAAACCCCAGGAGATGGCTCCGCAGACAGCAATGCCGCAGCTATCGGTGCTTGCGGGTTGTGTGAAGTTGCCAGTTGGTGGTGCACAAGAGCTGATGCAAGCATGTATCGAAGGAGTAAGACCTGGGCTGGATGCACAGTTGCGTGACTCTCAAGGCTTCCCGGTAATAGCAGCACGTGTGCAGGAGCTTGACGATGTTGACGCGCTTGCGTGGTGGGATGAATCCGGTCTGGATGAGGTGCTACCGTGGGGACGCGAATGGCTGCTGCAGCTGCCGGCTGCCAAGGTTCGCGAGTTACGGTTGCTGGCGGACGTATTGGAAGTCAATGCTGTGGATACCGAGCGTGAGTTGCAGAAAATTTACGTGCAGCACACCTCTGGCCTCATGGCGTCTGAAGAGTTGGAGGGAGGGAAGTTGTACCCCAAGGTGCAACTTCCTCCAGTGCATGTCCGGATCGGTGCACACGCTGATTGGGCTCAGGAGCACGAAAGTCGGCTGCAGTCATGGGGGTTGGCCTGGCTGCAGCGCAGTGCGCCGACCTTGCATTTCGAAGTGCAGGTGCACCAGACAGAGGCCAAAGATACACATCTGGATTTTCCTTGGCCTTCGACCTTGCTGGAGGCCGCCGATGCGGCATTGACCAATGGCCCTCTCTTAGCTAGCACGCATGAAGACGTTTGGTTGTTGGCCGCCACTTATTCGGGTGTGAGCCAGGCCGCTGTTGATCAGTTGGAGGCCATCGGCAGGCTGTATGGGCCTCAGCGGCGCGAGGGGTGGGTTGTGGGGGAGGGGGCCGCAGCGTTGGCAGTGCTGCGTCAGCCTCTGCTGCATGCAGCTCCTGTGCAGAGAGGACCGCTGCCATTCCCAACAATTGCCAGCGCTCGGGCCTGTCGTGCAACAGAGGCGGAGGCGACATCGTTGCAAGGCGTATTGGCGCTCATGTTGAAGGCCGGAGAGATTCCTGCCGCAGAGGTTGCTGCGGTCGTGTCTGATGCGGATCATCGCCCAGCTTCCGCGATGGAAATGGCCATGTTGCTATCTCAGCAGCTTCCCCATCTTTCAGCCCAGAAGGACTGCTCCATGGTCGGCATACCTTGCGGCTATATCGCAGGTGTTGGGGCGCTGGCAAGTCTGGTTCTGGCGTCGGAGCTTGCGGTTGACGCACAGCGTTTGGTGTTGGCCGCCGCAGTGAGGCAGATGTCTTGGCATGCAGCGGCATTGTTGATGCCTCCAGGGTGGAGCGCAGAGGGCAGCATCAATGCTTCGAATGCAGAGGCGTAGACCTTCTCAGGCGCTCAAGGCCGAGGAAATTTCATCAAAGCGATAACGTGTAAGAAAAGAACGAACGTATATGCATCGTGTACTCCGCTTCCTGAGCAATCCCCGCACGCTGTCGGTGATCGGCGTTGTGGCATTGGCTGTTTTCTTGTTGCTAGGTGCACATACTTTGGAAATTCGGCTGCTATACGCAGGGATAGTGTTGATGGTCGTTTTCTCCATAGCTGTACTGCTATGGCTGATCCGGCGCTTACGTGCCAGGGCGGCCGAGAAGCAACTCAACACAGCGTTGGAGGCCCAAGCAAACGCAGATATTCCTATCAGCACAGACCCTGCAAGAAAGGCGGAGCTTGAGGAGATCCGTTCCCGACTCTCTCAAGCCATTAAGACCATCAGGACTTCGAAGCTAGGGCATTTGAGTGGGAGTCGCGCTCTGTATGAGTTGCCCTGGTACATGGTTATCGGTAACCCAGCCGCAGGTAAAAGTTCGGCGGTGCTGCATTCGGGCCTGCAATTTCCGTTTGCAGAAAAAGGCAGCGCGGTCGTGCAAGGTGTGGGCGGAACCCGCAATTGCGATTGGTTTTTCACGACCGAAGGTATTTTGCTCGATACGGCCGGCCGATATTCCGTGCATGAGGAAGATCGTAGTGAGTGGTTCGGTTTTCTGGATCTGCTCAAGCGATACCGTTCCAAGGCGCCAATCAATGGCATTGTGGTGACCGCCAGCATTCCGGAGCTGATGAGTGCGCGTCCGGAGGTGGCTATTAATCTGGCCAAAAGCTTGCGCCAGCGAGTCCAGGAGTTGACAGAGCGGCTGGAGATTTTTGCCCCGGTGTATGTCATGTTCACCAAGGCAGATCTGATTACTGGTTTTACGCAGTTTTTCGGTGACAGTGAGAAGCTGGAGCGCGATCGCGTTTGGGGCGCGACCCTGCCTTATGACCCCCTGGAAAAAGCAGATCCGATGGCGCAGTTTGATGCCCGATTCGACGAGCTCTATGACGGGCTGAAAGAATTGAGCGTGGCAAAGGTGTCCATGTCGCGTGGCGGCAAAGTGTCGCCAGAAGTGCTGGCATTCCCTCTGGAGTTCGCTGCTACCAAGCCTTCGCTTAGAGCCTTTCTATGTACGCTTTTTGAGGTCAACCCTTTTCAGTACAAGCCAGTTTTTCGCGGCTTTTATTTCACCAGTGCCTTGCAGGAAGGCACTGTGCGCAGCATCTCGACTGAGCGCATTGCCACCCGCTTCGGGCTCCAGCTGCAAAGCAAGCTTGAAACGGATCGTGGCATTCAGTCGCAAAACGGCTTCTTCCTGCGGGACTTGTTCTCCAAGGTGATTTTTGCAGACAAGGGGACGGTCCGGCAGTTTGCACACCCAGTCAAAGCCAGACTGCGCTATGTCGCTTTCTTTGGCTTTGTACTACTGCTGGGGGTGCTGTTGGGAGGCTGGGCTTGGTCATATATGGGCAATCAGCAGCTTCTGGCCAATGTCCGCTCCGACCTTGAAAAAGCCGTCAAAGTGCAACAAGCACAGCCCGGCCTGCAGGCGCGCTTTGAGGCACTGGGTATTTTGCAGGACCGCATCGAGCAATTGGCCAAGTTCCGGGCTGATCGCCCTGTTTCCTTGTCTTTGGGGCTGTACCAGGGCAATTACATGGAAGACCGGCTCTTAACAGAGTACTACGCTGGTTTGCAGCAAGTCTTGTTGGCGCCGGTAGCTGCCAATATTGAAGAGTTTTTGCGAGCCTCGGGTGCGCAGCCTGAGCTGCTTCAGCCCTCTCGTGCAGAAGGGGGAGCGGGAGGCATGACCACAGCACGAGCGCCTCAAACGGGGCAGCTTTATGCGGGAGCCTCCCCGGGCAGCAGCCAGGATGTGTACAACGCGCTCAAGACCTATTTGATGCTCGGAGACAAGCGACATGTCGAAACTGCACATTTGACAGATCAGCTTTCGCGTTTCTGGCGCGTCTGGCTGGAGAGCAATCGTGGAGATATGCCGCGTGATCAGATGATTCGCGATGCCGAGCGCACCTTGTCTTTTTATCTCAGTCGGGTGAGTGATGACACCTGGCCTATGCTGCGAACGAGCAATCTCTTGTTGATAGACCAGACACGAGAGAATTTGCGCAAGGTGGTCAGAGGCATGCCGGCGCGCGAACGGGTCTATGGTGAGATCAAGGCCCGCGCTGCGACACGTTTTGCGCCGATGACGGTGTCTCGTGTTCTGGGGCAAGAGTCAGGCGCAGGCCTGATTGCAGGCAGTTACGCAATTTCAGGTGCATTCACGCGCGAGGCCTGGGAGCAGTATGTGGACAAAGCCATTCGTGACGCTGCAACCCAGGCAAGCAGCAGCACAGACTGGGTGCTGAATGTCGCGACCAACGATGACCTCACGTTGGAAGGAAGTCCGGAGCAAATCCGCAAGCTGCTGGTGGGAATGTATAAAAAAGAATACAGCCAGGAATGGCAGCAGTTTTTGCAGGGCGTTGCGATCCGTGAAATGTCCGGGTTTGAGCAAGCGGTCACGGCCATGAACAACCTGGGGGATCCACAAAACTCCAGTATTCGCAAGCTGCTTGATACCGTATACGAGCAAACCTCTTGGGACAATCCGGCCTTGCTCAACTCAGGCTTGAAGAAAGCCAGCCCAGGATTCATGGGCTGGCTGAAAGGGCTGTGGAGCCGCTCGACACCTGTCTCGGTGGAGATGCCACTCGGCGCGGATGGACAGGTCGCTCAATTGCCTGTTGGCCCTGTGGGGCGGGAGTTTGCAGGCGTCGCACGCATCATGGTGGACCGAGACGGGACGAGCTTGCTCAAAGGGTATTTGGAGACGCTGTCCAAGCTGCGAACCCGATTCAATCAAATCCGAAACGAGGGTGACCCAGGGCCTGGAGCCCGCCAATTGATGCAGCAGACGATTGAGGGCAATGGCTCGGAATTGGCCCTGGCTCTGAAATATGTAGACGAACAGATGCTGACAGGCATGGACAGTGCGCAACGTCAGGCATTGCGCCCGTTGCTGGTACGTCCGTTGCTTCAAGCGTATGCGGTGGTGATGAAGCCAGCATCGGCTGAACTCAACAAGGTTTGGGATGCGCAGGTCTATCAACTGTTCCAACACACACTGGCCAACAAGTATCCTTTCGATGCCAATGCCAAGGTGGAGGCATCGGCGGCCGAAATTGGCCAGGTCTTTGGCCCTGAAGGCGCGATCAGCAAATACGTCACGAGTGCCTTGGGGCCACTGGTGGTGCGCCGTGGTGACCTGCTCTCGCCCAAGGTTTGGGGTGAAGAGGGCTTGCGACTGAAGCAGGAATTCATCGCGGGCTTTGGCGTGTGGGTGGCACCGCTGGCGGGTGGTGCATCTGGGGCGGCTGCGCAGCATCAGACACTGTTCCAGATCCAGCCACGTCCTTCGCCAGGCGTGACGGAATACAGTGTTGACATCGATGGGCAGCAGCTGCGCTATCGCAATACGCCAGCGCAATGGTCGAACTTCGCATGGCCCAATCCCCAAGGGGCGCCTGGAGCCAAGGTGGTTGCAACGGCATTCGATGGCCGTACGGTGGAGTTGGTCAACGAACCCGGGAATTTTGGGCTGGAGCGCTTGGTCAATACCGCGAAACGTGATCGCAGGCCTGATGGTAGTTTTGAGCTGACCTGGAGCCGTGATGGTGTCGCGGTTTCCGTGTTGCTGCGTATCGTGCAAAGCCCTCAGTCTTCTGCCCAGGGAGGGGACTCGCCGCAGGGCAATCGTTTGCGTAATCTGAGCCTGCCTAAAACGGCGGTTGACATACCAACGGGCGCATCTTTGCCAACTAATACAGTCCCAGTTGCTACGGTTGGAGGTGCGTTATGAGCACGCCGGCGCTGCAAGTGCGGCAGCTATCCTATTTTGGAAAAATTCCCAGCCGTGGTGACTTCGTCAAGGGGAGCTACAACCCCCAGATTTCCAAAATACTGGATGGTTGGCTGTCCCAGACTATGGAGCTGCTGGCTGAAGACGCGCTGTGGAAATCGATTTATGACCGGGCCCAGCCGCTGCAATATGTTTGCATGGGATCGCGCAGCAAGCTAGCCATTGCGGGTTTTCTTACGCCTAGCCGAGATTCGGCGCAGCGGCGTTATCCCTTGGTGCTTGCCACACCGTTGGAAGTGGATCAGACGCTGGATTTCATGGCCGGAGTCCCGTTGCTGCTGCAGCCGTTTTGGCACAAGTGCCAGCAAATATGCAGTCGCTTGACGCGTGCCGAGGTCGATGCGGAAGTGCAGCTGCGCGAGCTCGACAGCTTGCAGCTTCCGATCCATGCAAGCTTCCGTGCAACTGCCGAGCATGGCGCTTATGAAAAATTCATTGGCGAGCGCAATTTGCTGCAGTTGGACCGCATGCTGAACCCATCGGGACAGCCTTCGGAGCAGAACGTTTCAGTGCGCCGCTTGGTGCTGGCGCTTGGCTTGCTGCTGCAGCCTGTCATGGCCAGCGCTGTTTCACGTTTGGACAAAGGTTTGACCTTGCCGTTGCCAGCAGACCAGGCAAACGAGGCTCTGGTCGCCACCTTGTGGCTGGACTTTATTTCGCGCTTTGTCCAGCGCGCTGATTTTGAGCTGGCAGTTTTTATGGGTGAGGTGCAAGGGCGCCGCCGCTTGGTGATTGGCTTTAACGGACTGTCGGCAAAGAGCCTGCAAAGCGTTCTACACCCTCAAGTCTATGTAGAGCACAACATCAATATAGACAACGCTGAATGGGTGGAGGACAGCATTCACAGCAACTACGCGCTGTACAAGCTGGTGAGTTATCTGGAGCAACCCCAACTGCCGTTGGAGGTGGTGCTTGGCGCATTCAAAGAGGTGTTCATCGGATGAAAAAAACAGCTTTGCTGCGAGTGAAAAGTGGGAGTTTGGCCGTGGTCGTGGCGGCGGCCTTAGGCATCGCCCACGCCCAGCAGACCGGGGCACAGATTCAGAATGCACAGACAGGTGCAGGCTCACAGGTGGTGGTTGGGGGGCAGGTCCCAGACGAGGCCACTCGCGTCTCCGTGCTGAATGCCTTGGCCAAGGTCTACGGAGTCTCCAATGTGGTCGACCGCATTGAGGTGGTGGGGTCGATTGCGACCCCTCCGAATTGGGCGGTAAATGTGGGCAAGCTGCTGACGCCTGATTTGCAGCAAATCCACAAAGGCCAGTTGCAGGTGAGCGGCACACAGTTGGTCGTCAACGGCGAGGTTGCCAACGAGGCAGTGCGGCAAAAGCTGTTGAGCGATATGGCCACCAGCCTGAATCCAACCTACACCATACGCAACAATCTGCAGGTGCCTGCGGCGGGGAGCCAGCAGCAGGTGGACCAGGCGATCGCCAATCGCACCATCGAGTTTGAGACTGGGAGTGCCATGCTGACGGTACAGGGCCGTCAGGTGCTGGACGCCGTGGTGCCGGTTCTGGCTGGCATGGGTGACCGTAAGCTCTCATTGGTGGGGCATACGGACAACAGCGGTGATCGGCGCCTGAATCTCACGCTCAGCCAGGCGCGCGCTGATGCAGTCAAAGGCTATCTGGTCGGAAAAGGCATTGATCCCAACAGGATCAGCGCTACAGGCGTAGGCCCTGATCAGCCTGTGGCATCCAATGACTCTGCAGACGGCCGCGCCAAAAACCGGCGTATTGATTTTCGGGTCGGCGATCGCTGACGGATGCTTGGTGGCAGGCTGCGGCCTGGATTAAACGGCAGATGCCGTATTGAGACGGCGGCGATCGCCTGGGTAGCCCAAGGCCAGAGAGATCTCCTGAGCGGCATCTTGCAGCTTGGGCAGCCAGCCCTCATCCAGGCGATCGGCTGGAGCCGAGATCGACAGGCCGGCCACCAGCTTGGCCTGGTCATCGTAAATGCCTGCGGCCATGCAGCGCACGCCCAGTTCCAGCTCTTCGTTGTCGCGGGCAATACCGCTTTGCCGGGCCTTGGCCAGTTCCTGCTCCAGTGCGTGGAGTTGGGTGATGCTATTGTGCGTATTGCCGGCCAGGCCGGTACGCATGGCGTAGGCGCGCACGCGCTGGGGATCATCGGCTGCCAGGAAGAGCTTGCCGTTGGAAGTCAGGTGCAGCGGTGCATGGCCGCCAATGGCACGCACCACCTGCATGCCGGAGCGCTCGCTGTAAGCGCGCTCCACATACACAATCTCGTCGCCCTGGCGCACGCTCAGGTTCACCGGCTGGTGGATTTGCTTGTGCAACGCGCGCATGGGGCCCAGGGCGGCTTCGCGCACGCTCAGCCGCCCCTTGACCAGATTGCCCAGCTCCAGAAAACGCATGCCCAGGCGGTAGCTGCCGGACTCAGGGCGGTCCACAAAGCGGCCCAGGGTCAGGTCGTTGAGGATGCGGTGGGTGGTGGATGGGTGCAATCCGGTTTTTTCGCTGATTTCCTTCAGCGAAACCGCTTCTTCACGCGAGGCCAGTACATCGATCAGGATGAACATGCGCTCCAGCACCTGGACACTGGGCTTGGCAAGGGAATCGTGATCGGTTTTGGTCATGGGCTCTGATAGTGCTCGCGTTGGGCGGATTCTATGCTGCGTTTGCGGCACTGCAGCAAAAAGGAGAAGGCCGCGTCCAACTCAATCGGCATGCGTGTGTTGCCGGAGTGACTTGTCTATGCGTTGCCATTGTTGCTCCTCCAGCACTTCATGCGGCAGGAACTGGGCTTTGTAACGCATCTTGGGGCTTTGTGCGATCCAGTAGCCCAGATAGACATAGGGCAGACCCATGGCGCGTGCTTGTTCCAGCTGCCAGAGCACGTTGTAGGTACCGTAGCTGGCGGATGGCTCCGGGTCATAAAAGGTGTAGACCGCAGAGAGCCCATCGTCCAGCGCATCCAAGATGGACACCATACGCAGTGCGCCGGGAGTATCGCTGCTGTCAGGGTCGCGGAACTCCACCAGCCGCGAATTGACGCGGCTTTGCAGCAGAAACTGGGTGTATTGGTCCACGCTGTCATGGTCCATGCCGCCCCCGCTGTGGCGGGCATGTTGGTAGCGTTGGTAAAGCGCGTAATGTTCGGCTGAATAACTCAGACGCTGAATGCTGGCTTGCAGCTGCTGGTGTTGCAGCCAGGCGCGTTTTTGGCTGCGGTTGGGGCGAAAGTCGTTCGCCAACACCCGCAGCGGTACGCAGGCCTTGCAGCCACGGCAATAGGGGCGATAGGTGAACATGCCGCTGCGCCGGAAGCCCTGGGCCACCAGCTCGGAATAAATACCGGTCTGGATCAGATGGCTGGGGGTGGCCACCTGCGAGCGTGCCTCTTTCCCCTCTATATAGCTGCAGGGGTAGGGAGCGGTGGCATAAAACTGCAGGGTTTGCAGTGGCAGATCATTCGGGTGCGTCATGCGGTATCCATGGAGGCCGGCAAGAGTGCATCCCAGTATACGGAATGAAACTGCCAATCCATCTCGGGCAATGCCCGCTGCCGGGTGACCTCTTGCAGGAACTGGTAGCGCGATATTTCGTGGGCGCCAAGTGATGCCAGGTGGCGCGTGGCCTGTTGACAGTCAATCTGGCTGGCACCGTGGTGGCGGCACAGTCCGACCAAGGCAGCCAGGGCGATCTTGGAAGCATCGCTGGCATGGGCAAACATCGATTCGCCAAACACCGCATGGCCTTGTGCGACACAGTAGAGCCCGCCAACCAGTCTTCCATCCATCCAGGTCTCCACGCTGTGGGCCTGGCCTTGTTGGTGCAGCTCGGTATAGGCCGCCACGATGCTGTCCACAATCCAGGTGCCATCCTGGCCGGCGCGCGGGGTTTGGGCACAGTGGCGCATCACCTGCTCGAATGCCGTGTCGATGCGGATCTCGCACCCAGGCGTGCGTCGGAATCGTTTGAGGGTTTTGCGCAGCGAGGGATGCAGGCGAAATTGCGCCACCTGCAACACCATGCGGGGATCAGGCGACCACCACAGAATGGGCTGGTCTGCGCTGAACCACGGAAAAATGCCCTGGGCATACGCCGCCTGAAGGTGCTGGGCATCCAGTCGCCCGCCCGCAGCCAGCAGGCCGGGCAAAGGGTCGTGGGCGCCCCATGCCATGTCGACAGGGGGAAAGTGGTCGGTCTCGGAGAGCCAGGGCAGTTGATGCGTCATGCTGCGCGGTGGAAAGAAGCCATGGCTTGCAGTGTGCCGCAGACCACCCCGGTTTGGGCCATCTCACGAGAGGGTTATTGCCTGCGCCATGCATGAAATACCGCCCCACTGCGCAAGGCGGCTGCTGCTGTCAAAGCCCCCTCAAGCGCCTTTTTTGAGTCTGAAGGCAAGAAAGTCAATGGTTTGCGAGCTAGCGATGGCAGTGGGTACTGGTCTTTAGAACTTTCCGTATTGACTGTAATGGGGAGAAACAAGTAGGCGATGCAGAGGTTGTGACACCCATAATGCTGCCCCAGCCATGGGCGTGTTGCAGGAGGAGAGATGTCCGACTTCAATAATGAGCTGATCTTGCTGGCGCCGCTAAGCGGTTTGTTAGCCCCACTGTCTGCGGTGCCCGATCCGGTTTTCTCAGCCGGCATACTGGGGCCGGGTTTGGCCATAGACCCCACATCGGACGAGTTGCTCGCTCCCTGTGATGGCAAGGTCACCCAATTGGCGAGCACGGGCCATGCGCTCACGCTGACAGCGGCCAATGGTGCACAGATCCTGCTGCATATAGGCATTGATACGGTCCAGTTGCGCGGCCAGGGCTTTACGCCCTGCATCGCGGAAAACGACACAGTGCATGCCGGCGATGTACTGATCCGCTTTGATATTGGCCGCATCGCAGCAGCAGTGCCCAGCCTCATGACCGTGCTGGTGCTTGGCAACAGTGATGATTTCAGCGTGGCATGTGGCCTCTCTCCAGGCGTGGTGCAGGCGGGACAGCGCGGGTTGTGGCGCATACGTCCCAAAGCAGCAAGCCCTGGGCCGGTGTCAGGGGCTGTGCATGGCGATGCGACCACTGTTCGGCGCTCCTTTGTGCTGGCCTGCCCGGGGGGCTTGCATGCCCGCCCTGCTGCCAGGGCCATGGCAGCAGCCAAAGCATGGAAGGCGGAGGTGGTTTTGCACTACCAGGGGCGCCAGGCCCGCCTTAGCAGTTTGGTGGAGTTGCTCCATTTGGGAGCGGGTGAGTCTGCATCCCTGGAATTGCTGGCCAGCGGCGTAGATGCTGCCGCTGCGGCCAATGCGGTGATTGCTGAATTACAGCGTGAAGGTGCAGGTGAGGCGGAGGCCTTGTCCGAAGATGCGGGGGCAGACCCGGTGCGCATGACGGTAGCAAGCCAGGGGCCGGTGGTGGCTGCGCCTGGCATTGCCGTGGGCGCGCTGTGGTGGTGGAAAGACGCCGAGGTACAGCTGACCGAAATGGGGCAAGGTGTGGAGCAGGAGCGCCAGGCACTGGACCGGGCCATAGAACAGGCCCATGTGCAACTGGCCGCCGCCATAGAAAAGGCGCAGCAGCATGGTGCCGAGAGTGAGGCAGGGATTTTTGCCGTGCACCAGGCCTTGCTTCAGGATCCGCTGCTGCGCACGCAGGCCGACAGATTGATGGCCGAGGGTAAAAGTGCAGGCTTTGCATGGCATGTGAGCACGCGTGCCCAGGCAGAGAGTTTGGCCGCATTGGATGAACGCAGGCTTGCAGAGCGCGCCAGCGATATGCGGGATCTGGAAAAGCGCGTGCTGCGCAACCTGAGCACTGCAACAGGGCAGGCCGTGGGTGGGGCGCTGGTGTTGCCCGAGGGAGAAGAAAGCGTGGTCCTGGCTGCGCAAGAATTCACGCCCTCGGATCTCGTGGGCCTGGATGTCTCACGCATCGTGGCCTTGCTCATGGTGGGCGGCGGCCCCACTTCCCACGCGGCCATCATCGCGCGCCAGCTGGGCCTGCCATGTCTGGTGGCCGTGGGCGGTGGACTCAGAGATGCGCTGCAGGGCGCGCCCATCATTGTCGATGCCGACCATGGTCGCTTGACCCTGGCGCCGTCCGAGGCTGAGCTTGTCAGCGCCAAAGAGCGTGTGCAGCAGCGCAAGCTACGCCATGCGGCTGAGCACAAGGCATCGTTCGATCAGGCCATCATGCGAGATGGTGTGCGGATAGAGGTTGCGGCCAATATCGGTAATCTGGCCGATGCGCGCCAGGCCGTGGCCCATGGGGCGGACGCCATAGGTTTGTTGCGCACGGAAATGCTGTTCATGAGCGATGACCAGGCCCCCACAGTGGCCGAGCATACCCGCACCTGCCAGGCCATCGTCGACGCCATGGAGGGGCGTGGCGTCATCATTCGCACGCTGGATATCGGGGCCGACAAGCATGTGGGCTATCTGGAGCTGCCATTTGAGGCCAATCCCGCTCTGGGCTTGCGTGGCATCCGTCTGGGCTGGTGGAAACCTGCGTTGCTGGAAGACCAGTTGCGCGGGCTGCTCGCCTTGCGTACCGCAGGGCCGCTACGGATTTTGCTGCCCATGGTCACCGAGGTCAGCGAGCTGCTGGCTCTGCGTGAGCACATCCAGAAACTGGCGACCAGCATGCGCAGCAACCAGCGCGTGGAGCTGGGCGTGATGGTGGAAGTGCCATCCGCAGCGCTGCTGGCCGACCAGCTCGCCCAGCATGCCGATTTTCTTTCCATAGGTACCAATGACCTGACGCAGTACGCCTTGGCCATGGATCGTGGCCAACCGCAGTTGGCAGACAGGCTTGACGGCCTGCATCCAGGCGTGTTGCGCTTGATAAAAACCACGGTAGAGGGGGCGGCCCGGTATGGCCGCTGGGTGGGAGTGTGCGGCGCGCTGGCAGGTGATTTGCTGGCGGTGCCGGTACTCGTTGGGCTGGGGGTTTCGGAGCTGTCGGTGGACGCAGGCCTGGTGCCTAGTGTCAAGGCCAGGCTGCGCGGCCTCTCGCAAAACGAATGCCGAGAGCAGATGCAGGCCTTGCTGCAGCTGCCCTCGGCCCAAGCGGTGCGGGCACATAGCCAGCATTGTTGGCCACTATAAGAGCGTGCTTGCGATCTCTGCACTGGCGCGCGGCGAGGAGATCGTAAACACGCCCTCAGAAAGCACGATTCGATGTCATCTGCCACGGGTGCCAGCACCCATCAGCAAAGGAGACAATGATGAAGCTGAACCTCAACCTGCTTGCCAAGATGCAACGTCTTGGTGCGACCTTGATGCTGCCGATTGCGGTGCTGCCTGTCGCAGGCTTGTTGCTGCGGCTCGGTCAGCCCGATGTGTTCGATATCCCTCTCATGGCCCAGGCTGGCGACGCGGTGTTCGCCAATCTGGCGCTGTTGTTTTCCATAGGCGTGGCCGTGGGTTTTGCCAAGGACAACAACGGCACGGCTGCCCTGGCGGGCACCATTGGCTACCTGGTGCTGACTTCGGTGCTCAAGACCATAGACAAATCGCTCAATATGGGGGTGCTGGCTGGTATTTTGACGGGCGTGATCGCAGGCTTGCTCTACAACCGCTACAAAAACATCACGCTACCTTCGTATCTGGGTTTTTTTGGCGGCAAGCGCTTTGTGCCGATTGTCACGGGTCTGGTGTGTCTGGTGCTGGGCATAGGGCTGGCCTTTGTCTGGGCTCCGGTGCAGGCGGTCATCAATGCCGCAGGTACCTGGCTGACCACAGCCGGCCCCATTGGCGCATTTGTGTTTGGTGCGCTCAACCGGTTGCTGCTGATGACAGGCTTACACCATGTGATCAACACCCTGGCCTGGTTTGTGTTCGGCTCCTATACCGACCCGAATACGGCAGCGGTGGTCACCGGCGATCTGCATCGCTACTTTGCGGGGGACAAGACTGCAGGTGCTTTCATGAGCGGCTTTTTCCCCGTCATGATGTTTGGCCTGCCGGCCGCCTGCCTGGCCATCTACCATGAAGCGCCGCGCGAACGACGCGCTGCTGTCGGTGGCTTGCTGCTGTCCATGGCGCTGACATCGTTTCTGACCGGTGTGACCGAGCCCATTGAGTTCAGCTTTATGTTTTTGGCTCCCTTGCTCTACGGTCTGCATGCCGTGCTCACCGGGCTGTCGCTGGCCATTTGCGAGTTGTTGGGCATCCACCTGGGCTTTACGTTCTCGGCCGGTGCCATCGACTATGCGCTGGGCTACGGCCTGTCCAGCAACGGCTGGATGGCCCTGCCTCTGGGGGCGGTGTATGCCGTGGTCTATTACGCGGTTTTCCGTTTCTGTATCCGCCACTTCAAGCTTCCGACGCTGGGGCGTGAGCCGCAGGCTGCTGCTGCTGCTGCTGCGCCTGAGGCCGGGGTGGAAAAAGGTACATCCACCTTGAGCCAGGCTGAACGCTATCTCCAGGCCTTGGGCGGTGCAGCCAATCTGCAAGGTGTGGATGCGTGCACCACGCGCTTGCGCCTGAGTGTGGTCAATGCCGATCAGGTAGCGGAAGACCAGCTCAAAGCGCTGGGAGCGGTGGCCGTGCTCAAGCTGACGGCACATACCGTGCAGGTGGTGGTCGGGCCGCATGCCGAACAAGTGGCCAGCGAGATTCGAGAGCTGGTGGGCGGGCAGCTCGCGACCGCTCCATCTCCATCACCGGTGGTGGATGGCCTCAGCCGTGAAGCCCGGCGCTGGATTGAGGTGCTTGGCGGCGCCGCCAACATCGTGCGCTGCGAGCAAGTGGCCCACAGCCGCTTGCGCATCGTGGTGCGCGAGCGCCATCAGGGCGAGGCCGATGGCCTGATGTGGGTGAGCCATGACACCGCACACATTGTGCTGGGGCACTCTGCCAAAGAGTTGATGGACGCTTTCGAACGAGCACTGGCCCATACACCATGATTCATAGCATGCAAGGCAACATCCTCACGCCTCGAGGCTGGGTTCTGGGGTATATCTACGCAGATGAAGGCGGGCGCATTTCCCGGATCGAGGGCACTGCGACAGAGCCCCGGCACAACCACGCGCCCTATGTGCTGCCCGGCTTTGTCGATTTGCTCAACCATGGCGGTGGCGGAGCCGACTTCATGGATGGCGAGCAGGCCGTGCCGGGCATCTTGCGCACCCATGTACGCTTTGGTACGACCAGTCTTCTGGGCAGCACCATGACCTCGCCACATGCGGTTTTGCTGCCTGCATTGCAGCAGCTGGCGCAGGCGGGCCGTCAGCGGCCTGCAGGGGGCGCGCGCATGCTGGGTGTGCACCTGGAGGGGCCCTATATCAACCCAGGCAAGCTGGGTGCCCAGGCCAATAGTGCGGTAGTGGCCACGCGTGAAGAGGTGGCGCAGTATCTGGCGGCAGCCCCGATTCGCGTTGTCACCCTGGCGCCCGAGTTGCCTGGGCATCTGGACATCGTCGCCATGTTGGCCGGGCGTGGTGTGCGTGTGCAGCTGGGGCATACGCTGGGCAGCTATGAGGATGCCGTGGCGGCTTTGGCGCATGGCGCCAGCGGTTTTACGCATTTGTTCAATGCCATGACGGTGCTGCAACACCGGGCGCCGGGCATGGTGGCCGCAGCCCTGGCACATGCCGAGTTTGCAGAGCTGATTCCCGACCTGCTGCATGTGCACCCCGGCGCCATACGCGCGGCACTGCGGGCGATTCCGCGTCTGTACGCAGTCACCGATGCCACAGCCGCTGCAGGCATGCCGGACGGCAGCTACCACCTTGGCGACCAAACCGTGTTCAAGGCCCAGGGCGGTGTGCGCCTGGCCGATGGTACGCTGGCCGGCAGTGCCTTGACCATGGACCAGGCGCTGCGCAATCTGGTGGCCATCGGCCTGACGCTGGAAGATGCGTCGCGGCGGGTGTCGCTGTATCCAGCCCAGTATCTGGGGGTGGCGGACCGGGGGCTGCTGGCCGTGGGAGCCTGGGCCGATGTCACGGTTTTGGATCGTGATCTTGCGGTGACTGCGGTCTATGTGGAAGGGGAATGCTGTGTCCAAAATGCTTGAGGAAGCGCGCAGTGCGCCGGCGGTGGTGGCAACGCAGTTTGCCCAGGCCGAGCCGGTGGCCGCTTTGGTGCGCGAGCTGGTCAGCCCCTGCCTGGCGGTGGTGCTCACGGTGGCGCGTGGCAGCTCGGACCATGCGGCCGCCTATTTCGCCAACCTGGTCATGGGCCGGCTGGGTCTGCCCGTAGCCTCTTTGCCCATGTCCACGGTCACGCTGCATGACAGCGTGATGAAGGTGGGCGGGCAGCTTGCCGTAGCGTTTTCCCAGTCGGGGCGCAGCCCGGATTTGGTGGAAACCATGCAGGCCTTGCGCCGCGCTGGAGCTGCCACGCTGGCTTTGGTGAATGTGTCAGGCTCGCCGCTGGCGCAGGCCTGTGCCTATAGCTTGCCGCTGGCGGGAGGAGAGGAGCACAGCGTGGCAGCAACCAAAAGCTATATCGCCATGTTGTCCATGTCTGCGTTGTTGGTGGCCTCTTTGGAGCGCCACCTTCTGGGACGCTCCGAGCTGTTTGATGTCCTGGGTTCTTTGCCATCTGCCTTGCTGCAGGCTTTGGAGCAGGATTGGTCGGCACTGGGGCGTGCGCTGGAGGATGCCGAGCACATGATTGTCATAGGGCGCGGAGCTGGGCTGGGCATTGCACAGGAGGCCGCGCTCAAACTCAAGGAAACATCGGGGATTCAGGCCGAGGCGTTTTCCAGTGCCGAGGTGCGCCACGGCCCCATGGAAATCATAGACAAGGACTTCCCCTTGCTGGTGTTTGCGCCGCGTGGGCCGGAGCAGCAGGGCCTGCTGGCCTTTGCTTCGGAAATGCGAGCGCGTGGCGCACGGGTGCTGCTGGCTGCGCCCGCTGGTACGCCCCAGCTTGTACTGCCCATTGCCCCCACAGGCCATGCGCTGCTGGACCCGATCTCGGTCATACAAAGTTTTTATCCCGCAGCCGAGCAGCTCGCCAGGCTCCGAGGAAGAGAGCCCGATGCACCCCGGCATTTACACAAGATCACACAGACGCGCTGAACGCCGGCGGCACAAAGAGGGTGTAAAGAGGGGATGGGGGCAAAGAAAAAGGCCTGCACATGGTGCAGGCCTTTGGATATGGCTCCCCGACCTGGGCTCGAACCAGGGACCTGCGGATTAACAGTCCGTCGCTCTACCGACTGAGCTATCAGGGAATATTCGGTACAGGTTGTATGCGATTGCACAACCAAATAAATTGTGGCT